>JAHZHN010000024.1 GCA_019420275.1 Clostridiales bacterium | reverse complement strand
TTTTCTGGTTCCTGTTTAGTTTACCACGATATGAGCGATTCAGCTATGATTTTTTCATGTTTCTGCTGAAATTCAAAAAAGCCGACTGATGGATGCGGCTTTGTTCTGTATGTTCTCTCCTCAGATCTTCCGTCTCCAACATCGGCTTTTTTTATTTTCTTGCATTCTGCGAAACGCAGTTTCTTTTCTCTCTGTTTTATCGTCTTGCTGTTTTCATGATCTGCACTGCTGCAGAAGCATTTCCTGTCATCATTGCAGAACCTGCCGCAAAATACTCTGCGTTGTCTAACAGGTACGCTCTGAAACGCTCCATCCAGTTTACTTTTTTATTTGCATTTACAGAATTCATTGTTACGGACTGATTATTTGAAATAGCTGCTGTATTCATGATTTCCTCTCCTTTTATTCTCTATTCTCACTTTGTTGTTTTCTTCTTACATCTTGTATTTTATCCTTGTTTCAACGTTCAAACCAGTGTTATAATTGACTTGTTTTACAACGATATTGACATTTCTTTGAAACGATAAAAGGAGTTTTTATGGCAAAGGTATATCATGAAGCGCTTCATCCTCTCGGAAATCTTGGAATTCAGGTCTCTATGGCAGCATTAGAAAATCCTCATATTCCGGCACACTGGCATGAAGCAATGGAAATTTTATTTTGTCTGAATGGATCTGTTACCATTCACATCGAACAGGAAACCCTCTCTCTTTCCCGCAATCAGCTGATTGTTTTTGACTCCAAAGAGGTACATTCCATCCATTCTGATTCCAATTTGTATATGTTCTTATGTATCCATGTAGATAAAAAGCAACTTTCGGTCTATTGCCCGGACTTTGAATTGTACCGCATCCGGTGTCGTCCCCTTCCGCTTGATGACCCCAGGTCTACACATTATCTCCGCCTGTGTCAGCTGGCTCATACTATGACTCGTACGAATGTAACAAACGAAAGCACCAGCGCCATGCGCTCGGACGGCACGGCTTTGCTGATGCTTTCTGATTTAATTCGATATTTTTCTGTACATTCTCTCCCGGAGACCACTGCGCCTGTCAGTCACTCCAATGATACGATACGGGAAATCATCACATATGTAAACGAACATTATATGGAAAAACTTTCCCTGGATACCATAGCTGCACAGGTTGGATTCAGCCGGGAATATTTCTGTCGTTTTTTCAAACAACATATGGGGATTACTTTTCTTCGTTACCTGAATGAGGTTCGGATTTCTCACGCCGGACGCCTCCTGCTGAATACAGATCTTTCTATTTCCGACGTTATGCTCAAAAGCGGATTTACAAACCAGACTATCTTTAACCGGCTGTTCAAAGAAATTTATGGTATGACTCCACGGCAGTCCCGCGGCATCGCCGCTTCGACACCCTGTTGAGCCTTTTATTCAGACGGTTTATTCAAAATCAATGGATTTTCCTGTACGTCCGGATTCACGTACTGCATCCATCAATTTCAAGATACGCCGTACCTCTGAAATTTTCACCAGAAATTCTTCTTCTCCGTGATATGCTCTCACATAATTTTCAAAATAATTTCTGTGTTCGGTATTTACTTGTGGAAGCGGTTCTGTCACGATCCTGCCTTCCGGAGCCGGTCCGAAAGACCTTGTCGGTCCGGCTGCCGTCATCGTTCGTTTGCCGCCTACATTCGTCAGAAGGCTTGTAGTCCGGACAATCTTGCCTTCCGGGAAAAATCCATCTACATAGGCAGTTCCTTTATTTCCGGCTACGAACCAGTGCCGCTCAAACCATTTATCCTGAACCTTATCAGCCAGATAATATGTGCCAAGTTCTACGGTAGCCGTCACATCATTATCAAACCGGAGCATAATGTTGAAATAATCGTCTACCTCTGTATTGATCACATTGCGGATATCTGCAAATACAGATTTCAGCTTTGCTCCCGGGAACATCCAGCATACCTGATCCAGAAGGTGTACGCCCCAGTCATACAGCATACCGCCTCCTTCACTGATCAGTACATGCCAGTCATGCATATTTCCATTGAATCCATACAGCTGGTTTTTAATCGAATATACATCTCCCAGTGTACCGGAATCATATACTTCTTTTGCGATCCGGAAATCCGGATCATATCTGCGCTGCTGATGAACGGTAAATTTCACTCCATTTTCTTTGACTGCCCGTTCCATGTCATCCAGTTCTTCCAGACTCATGGCAACCGGCTTTTCACAGATAATATCTTTTTTGGCGGCTGCTGCCTGAAGTACCAGATCGTGATGCTGATTGTTGTTTGCGGCAATGATAACTACATCCACTTCCGGATCTGCAAACAATTCTTCATTATCCGCATACCTCTTAATGCCTTTCTTTACGTCCTCAAGCTGTCCGGGATCTCTGTCTGAAATCCCCACCAGTTCGATCCCCGGAAAATCACTGAGCATTTTTTCATGCTCATGTCCCATAAATCCATGACCTATGATCGCAATACGAATATCTTCTTCCATTTTTCACGCCTCCACTTTTTTATTCTGGTTTGTATTCATCAAAATCATACTTGATCGTACCAAATGGTGTTTCCTGCTCACGAAGCGCGATTGATTTTGACATTGCTTTGATCTCCTCTGCTGTCACACTGCGGCCAAGTTCACTGGAAAGTACCACTCCTTCGGAAAGGAAAGCAGTCTGCATTGCAATATATGGCGAATCAATTCTTGTAGTATCATCCAGCTCTCCTCTTAAGTAAGAGTACCACTGCAGCTGGTTGTCGTTATATTTCTCCATTTCCGGATGCAGCATCAGTTCCTGCTGTCCTGTAATATCACCGATGGCGCAATTCAATTTATTTTCAAAGAGATTTCCATCTTCATCCACTCCAAACCACTCCAGTTTCGGATTCTGGAGAGCGCCTCCGCCTACGATGGAACCGCCTTCCGGAACAGCCAGAGGACCACCTGTCGTATCTACGTCCAGGAACTTCAATCCTCCATTGGAACCTGCAATAAAGCTTGTTCCGATGTCATCCATGTGCATTGCCCAGTCTTCGTAAATATCCATAGAAAGTCCGCCTTTAAATCTTGCAATTCCTACTCCAAGGTCTTCTACCGGTGCCGTCCGATTTGTGATCTTGTCAATTCTTTTATCTGTCCAGTAATCACAGGACTGGATACCATATACGCTTTCTAATTCCGGCATGCCAAGTACATAAAGCATTTGTGCCAGATGATAGATCCCAAGATCAAACAGCGGTCCATGTACTCCGACTTTGGGATTGATAAAATCCGGGCTGAAGAACGGCATGTCATATCCCGGACGTCCCTGACGTCTGTGCCCTACACTTCTCGCATGATAAATCTTACCAAGTTTTCCTTCTTCGATCATTTTCTTTGCGATACGTGTCTGAGGATTATAAATGGAACTGATCTGCACTGCCAGTTTTTTCCCGTATTTTTTCTGTGCATCGTACAGAATTTTTGCATCTGCATAGCTTGCTGCCATTGGCTTCTCGGAATAGCAGTCAAAACCGGCTGCCATAACTGCAGTTGCTACAGAAGTATGAAGATTATTATGTACGCATACTTCTACTTCGTCAATGTCGTCTCTTTTTAACATCTCACGAAAATCCTGGTAGAGATTTTCTTCCGGAATCCCATATTGTTTTCCGAAGGCTTCCAGTTTTTCTTTGTCAATTTCTGCTGCTGCCACAACTTTGAGCGCCTGTCCTCTTTTTTTCAGATTCTCAATGACTGTCATATGTCTGTGTGAGATCATTCCTGTTCCAATAATCGCAATTCTGATTTCTTTCATAATCGTTTTGTCTCCTTTTTTATCTATTAAATATTTCTACTGTTACCATCCAAGAATCTTCAAATATTCCCGGCTTCTTCTCGCACACTCCAGCGGTTCCATGTCATAGTGCTCATCCTGCTCTACGATCACCCATTTTGCATTTGCATCGATCGCAGCTTCCAGAACCGGTTCCCAAACCATCTGTCCAAAACCGACCGGACGGAATCCAAAATAACCGGTATCTCCTTCTTCCTCTTCGGTCTCAATTCCAATGAGTTTATACATGTTTTTGACTTCACCTTTTTTGATGTAATCTTTCAAATGTACGACCGGAATCCGGTCTGTATATTTACGGACAAATTCCGGCGCTTCCCCGGTTGCCACATCACACCAGCAGGTATCCAGCTCTGACATCAAATGATCGTGAGGAATCGCATCAAACATCGCATCGTACCCCCACTGTCCGTCCGGCAGCTTCACAAACTCAAAATCATGGTTGTGATACAAAAACGTCATACCCGCATCATGGATTTTTTGTCCCACTTCATTTAACAGGGGAAGGAATTTCTGAAATCCCTCCGGATTCACCGGTCGATATTCCTCTGCCATATAAGGCATGACCAGATATTTCACACCGATCACTGCATAGTCCTTCAAAATCTGATCCAGATTTTCCATCATCTCTGCAAATGCTACATGCGCGCTGATCGGGATCAGTCCAACCTCATCCAGTACCTGTTTCACATATTCCGGCTTCAGGCCATACAGCCCGGCCAGTTCTACTCCGTCATACCCCAAATCTTTTACTTTCTGCATCACGGCTTTAAAATTCTCAGGTGTATTCTCCAGAAGATCCCGTAATCCATAAACCTGAATGCCAACCGGAAGTTTCTTACCCATTTTTTTGTCCTCTCTTTCTTCTCTGATTTTATAATTTTGTTTTTCATGGCTCATTTGTTTCTTTCTGACTATATCTTACCGTTTTATACTCAAAAAATATTTTCTCAGGTTTCACTTTTCTTTCTCTTTTTTGCACGATCTCCCCTCTGGAAAAGCATCTTTGCAACAGACGCAGTACATTTGTTGCATTCTGTTCATTTAAAAAATCCTGCCCGGAACAATACCCAGACAGGATTTATGTTTTTTACGTTCTATACACTTATACGATCAAAAGTCTTCTTTCATTGACATGATGTCCAAATTCCGGCATAAATACCATGCTCTCCTGATCCGGATCCAGGTGTGCCTGAATGATCGGAGGCATATAAGATGAGGTAAAGCAAAAACCATATTTCAGATCATGGTATCCCTGCGCAAGTCCGCCTTCTTTCCTTACTTTTAAAACTGCCGGAGTTGTAACTGCCCAGTGTCTCTGAAAATCTTGTGCCATTTCCTCATTCGTGAAATCTTCGCCATTGATATTCCAGATGATCTGGTCTTTTTCAATTTTTTCCCCATCGATATAAAGAGTACCCGGACGAATCTGAGAAAGGAAAATTCCTCTGTAATAAGGCAGACGCACTTTAAACTGAAAGCCTGTTACATTTCCCTCTTCATCTTTTATATTTCTGAATCCAACGGATTGAATGACCTGTTTTTCCATAATACAATATCCTCCTTAATCTCCCAACAAATTTTTCAGCATAATATGCTGTTTTCTCAGAGTCTGACCCACTTCATATCCTTCATCGTATTTATCCGCGCCTTCATATTCACTTAACAAGTAGCCCTCGTATTCATTTTCCTGCAGGATTTGAATGATTTCCGGATAAGGGATCGTGGTTTCTTCAAACGCATCATTCATATTGATGAATTTTGCATGGCAGCAATACACATATGGCAGCAGCGGTATGATATCTTCCGGCTTATTTGGAGTAAAGTTTGGATCGACCCATTCTCCTTCCTTAAACTCTGTTCGGAAGACTGAAAAATCGATATTCAGTCCAAAATGTTTCGTTCCTGTTTCCCGGATAAACTCTACAAAATCTGTCACTAATTTTCCTTTCAGGTTTGACGGCGTATGAATTTCCGGACACATCTGAATATCCAGTTCTTCTGCCAGAGGAAGCGCACCTTTGATGATCTCTCTCCAGTTTTCAACCGGTTCCAGAAGATCGTTGATCACCGGCATTTTCGTTCTCATTACTTTAAATCCCAGTCTGTGCGCCAGACGGATATCTCTTTTGAGCATTTCTACGGATTCCTCTGTCGTCAGATCTCTGTCTCCCAGTACATGAGAATCGATCCAGTTTCCATACTCTACCGGAACGATTTCATATTTATCACAAAGACGCCACCATTTTTCCACCCACTCATCTGTCGGATACGGATAGTTCTCAATATGTGTATTTGCAAGAATTTCAATTCCATGAGCTCCCATATCATGAAGATCTTCAAAACAGTCCTCCAATGTCTTTGTCAATCCAAATTCGGCTGAATAGCTGTATAGTGCGACTCCGCGTTTTGGTCCTTTTTTTTCATAGTGATACATATTTCTACCTCCTGTTTCCATTTACACATTCTGTTTTTCTCTCAACTGTGCCCGGATCTCCTCTGCATCTTTATCGCTCATTCTCCAAAGCAGACAGGTTGCTGCTGCCAGGAAGAACAAAATCGCCGGAAGAAGGTTCACCGTAAAGTTGATCCCATTCAATGCCTGTGCTGTCTGTTCGGCATTTGCCACATATCCAAACGCTCCCATGATCAGGATTCCAAAAGCTCCTCCTACCGCATTTCCAAATTTTGTTGCAAGACCATAGGTTGCATAGGCAGTACCGTCTGTACGAACTCCTGTTTTTAATTCCATATAATCTACAGAATCTGCCACCATAGAAAGACTCATCGGGAATCCAACATTGAATAATCCAAAAATAATATCTCCTGCCAATACCATGTTCATATTATCAAATGGTGCAAGATACATGATCACAAGTCCGATTCCCTGTATGATCATCGATCCCATGAGCACATTTCTCTTTCCGAATTTCTTTGCAAAAAACGGAACAAAGAATGAGCCGACGATTCCTCCAAGAGACGGAATCGTCATAATCAGCGCGATCATCGTAAAAGAGCCGAGACAATAAATCACGTAATATGATGTAATCGCAATTCTTCCCATGAAAGCAGTCATCTGCAGCGCCATCACCAGCGTGATGATCATGAGATATTTATTCTTGATCAGATTGTTTACCGTTTCTTTAAATGAAAACGGCTTTGGCTCTTCCACCGGCTGTACTACTTCTTTCGATGTAAAGAACACGATCAAAAACATCGGAACAGCAATGATCGCATAGATCAGCGCTACCATCATATAGCCGTGTCCGTTTGCAACTTCTGCGCCCGCACCTGAAAATTTTAAAGCCAGGCCTGCGGATGCTCCATTTACGATTACCATTCCCAGATTCATTCCGATATTTCTGGACGTATTCAATACATTTCTTTGATCCGCATCTTCTGTCATTACTGCTGCCATGGCTCCATATGGAATATTGACCAGTGTGTACAGCATACCGGCAATTATGTAAATCACTGCTGCCCAGATCACACCCGCTGCGGAGTTTCCACTAAATGGATTTGTAAAAGTCAGCACACTGAAAATCGCAAGCAACGGAGCTCCGAATGCGATATAAGGACGGAATCTTCCGAACTTCGAACGGGTTCGCTCTGCAATTGCTCCCATCATCGGATCATTGATCGCATCCCAGATACGCGCCAGCATCATGATCGCCGATACTGCAACAGGTGCAAGCCCTACAATATCTGTATAATAAATTGTCAGATAAGATCCCACATAGGTCCATACAAACTGAGAAGCCAGATCACCAAAGCCGTAACAGATGGTGGCTGCCTTTGTCGCTGTTAGCTTCTTGTTCATTATTTTTACCTCTTTTCTTTTTCATATTTTCTCTTTTTCTTTTTAAGTCTCGTATCGTATCAACAACCGGTCTGTCAATTATTCGATAATCCTATCTTATCAGAATGTCCTGTTTGTTTTCTCTTCAAAATTTCTGTATTTCTAACGATTATTTTCAATGCGCATCTTCAAAAAAAGATCTGTGCAACAACTGTAACTCATTTGTTGCACAGATTCTCATTTGTAAGTGGATCAAACGATATTTTTCTTATTTTTTGAATCATTGTCTGCAAAAAATATGGATCAGACTGACTTCATGCGGTTCCAGAACCACCTTCATATCCAGGACATTCTCCCCCTGCAGTACTTTTGCTTTGCTTTGAGAAAGCGTCGGAAAGCTTATGCCCTGCAGATATTTTACATCCTGTCTTGTCAGGCGTATATCGTACTGAAATTTTCCCCATTCATTCAAAATACTGCCATTCTGCCTGTTTAAGGTTCTCTTCTTCAGATAATAGTCTCCGCTCTTTTTCAGGTTCTCAAAGTGAAAGTTCAAATGCAGCGGGTTCTCATCTTTAAATACCATGGAATTATATTTTCTCAAATCTACGTCTTCTTCCTGTAAAAAATAACTGCGTTTAAACCAGGAATAATAAAAACACAAAATATAGATATCTCCGCTTTCTTTTCTTGTTACAATATAATTCTCCCCTTTATCCAGAAGATATTCTCCCAGTTGATTTAGAAAATCTACTGCAAAATATGCCGGTTTTCGGATTGTATCCTTGCTCAGAAGACCAATCCCGCCATTTACGATCCCCACCGTATCCATATGACTGGATACCCAGTCTGTCCCACTCATGATACCGATCATTTCCACCTGATCTGCAATAGCTTCCATTTTTTTCACCACATAGGCTGCCCGGAAACAACTGTCATTGAGATAATTTCTGTTGGAGATCGTATGATTCATCTCTGTAATGTAGATCGGAAGTTCTTCCATCTTGACCTGCTCCAGCAATCGTCTGATCTCCCGGATCTGATTTTCTTCATTATATTCATCCTGAGAGATCTTCCTTACCTGTACCTTGTCCGTTGGATAAGAATCATATGGAAACAAAATGAATGATACAAAATCCGGATTCACATGTTCCAGCGCACATCTCTCTAAGAACTGGTTCAGAAACTTCCAGTCTTTTGTAACAATACTGCTGACCCCGCCAAATCTTGCATCCGGTATTCTGCTTTTAACGGTCTGATACAGAAACTTCCATGCATGGAAAAAATCGTACTGCTCGTCCTGATATAATCGATTTTCGGGGATGTCATCTCCATGAATACAGTCCCGGCTCAATTCGAAAATCCATCCAGATACTTCTTCCTGTCCATAGCGCTCTACAATATGACAGAAGAAATCATCCATCATCATTTCCCAGTTTTCTCTGGATGCAAACGGAATGTACTGTTCCTCATAAAAGATTTCTTTTCCATCGGATCGAAGCGCCGTATCCGGTCTTCTCCCCAGATCCAGAAACGGCTTCAGACGATGCTGTACCAGAAAGTCAAAGACTTGATTGATACTGTCATAATTATACTGACCCGCCGTTTTCCCGTCATTGATCATCATTTTTTTCGAAAATACATTCCAGATGCGGAAATATTTAAAATGAAGATGTTCATTCAGCTGCAGAGTATGGAACTGTACATTCGCCTTATTCAGATCCCAGATCGGTCCGATATTGATCATCTGATTCCAGGATTTATGATATTTATGTCCCCTGCACATTTTCATATCCAGCGTGATCCGTGTGACCTTCTCCTGCTTCCCAAGTTCATAACCTTTTTTCTTTAGTTCTGCCCGGATTTCTATTGCCTGCTTTTCCTTCGCATCTTCATGCTCCAGGTTCTGATTTCGATATTTATCTCGATATTCTGTCGGAGTTGTCCCCATAATTTTCCGAAACGCTCTGTTAAATGACGCAGAATTAGAAAAGCCGGCGGTCATCGCGATCTGCGTCATATTCTGTTCCGAATATTTCAAAAGTCCAAGCGCTGTCTTTACCCGAAGCTGCATGACATAATCTGCAAAATACACCCCGGTATTTTTCTTAAAAATGCGCGAAAGAGTGGAGGTTGATACAAACATTCTGTCTGCAAGTTCATTCAAACTGATCTCCTGATCCAGATTCGCCAGAACGTACTGCATAATTTCCCGCATTCTTGCGTCATTCTCTGATTCATATGCCTCGATCCGTTTCTGGCTGAGCTGATAATTTTCCACCAGACAGTCCAGCAGTTTAAACATCAAACTATCCAGATAGCAGTTCGTCTGATGTGCCTTTAATGTATATTCCGCCGTCATCTGGAAAAAAATATCACGCAGATCCTGATAGGAGTGGCCGTCGTCTACCACAGAATTGCAATAGAAGATCATATAACGGCTTTGCAGAACCGCAGTAAGCAAATGCATCGAAAATGCGGCGATTCCATACAACGCATCTCTTGTTCCCTCGATTTCATAGCTGACACCTGGATTGATCAAAATAATATCTTCCGCTTTCATCTGATAACTCTCATCCTGATATTTCAGTGTCATTCTCCCCTCCAGCAAAAAAATAACAAGTAGTTCTGTCTGGATATTTTCTTCTCTTGATACTGCCTTTTGTACATGATAACTCATGCTGTTAATATCCATTGATTATCCAAGTCCCTTCTATTCCTTTATTATGATTTTGATGATACCATCATATCATAAAAAACACGATATAAAAACGCCGGAAATGTAAAATCGACGGCTTTTCATTTCCATTGGATACTGCTGACTTCAAAATCTGCAAATAAAAAACTGCGGCAGATTCGAATAATCAATTCGGCTGCTGCATATTGTATTTGACTGCATTTTCAATTCCTTTTTTTGCCTTTTCTATACAATATGTCAAAACCTTTGCAATGTGAATCAGGAAATGTTCTGGCAACTGATATTTTCCTTGCCTGCTATTATATTTATTTTCCACAGCAATGCTTATACTTCTTCCCGCTTCCACATGGGCACGGGTCATTTCGCCCGATTTTTTTCTTCGTGACCTGATTTGATATTTCAGGCAAACCTATTTCACTTGGAATAATCTTTTCTTTGCCAAGTTCTCGGTCTGTAAATCCACGATTACTCCATTTCCGGACTGAATACACCCATTCACTGCAGTTTTCCACAAAAT
>JAHZHN010000023.1:10169-13457 GCA_019420275.1 Clostridiales bacterium | reverse complement strand
ACAGTTCTGCCTTTTGATATTGTCAGTATAACCGGATAACTTTTCAAAATATATAGCTAATACAAAGAATTGAACATATGTAATTCTCAATTTTCGAGGAATAGAAAAAAGACCCAGAAGAGATTATCCCCTTCTGAGCCTATAGATTATATATCGGTATTTTGTTCAAATAGAATCAGCTTAACGTCTATCCCGTCCAACTCTTCATTAAATTCAAAAGCACCCTCTGCTCTTCTCTGCCCCTTCTCATCCGTTTCATAATCAAACCATTTTGCGAAATCCAAAATGACAAGTGTATTTTTCGATATAGCTGATGAACAACTGCAGTATACAAATACAGCATCGTATTTTTCATATTTGCTCTGATTTACTTTTCTTGTAATTTCTTCTCTGGAAATATTCGAATCAAAGTGCATACTTACAAATTCAACAGCTTTTCTCCCCTGAACAAAACGTATAAATTCATCCTCTTCACAATTAATAGCGCATATTCCCGGTGTTGCAATTCTCTGTATTAGTTTCTCACATTCATCAATAATTTCTGTTGCTACTGGAAGTAGCGTCTTTTGATTTCCGTACCATAAATTGATTATTGCTGCCTGCTCAGTTGTTGTTCTTTCCGCTTCCAATTTTTGAAACGCAATATTGATTTCTCTCATATTATCTTGTTCCTTAAGTTTATAGCAATGCGCAATCTGACTTTTTAACTCTTCAATCTTTTTATCAATAAATTTTTCAGTTGATATTCCATCCTGAGCTTTTAAATGTTGATCAATCTCAGCTAATGTAAATCCTGCTTCTTTTAATTTTGATATCTGTCGAAAAATCTCTACTGTATCTTTTTCATAAAAGCGATATCCATTTTCTTCCGAAACATAATCCGCAGGTAAAATTCCCTTATTATCATAGAATCTAATTGTTTTTGTACTTGTATTACAAAGCTTTGCAAATTGACTTATCGTATACATCAGATCACCTTCTACTTTAAACTAGCATTACCCTTAAGGGGAATGTCAAGATATTTCTGTTACTTCCATTCAATCCTATATTCTAAGACATGCCCCAGAATCTCTATAGGTTCGACACCAAAATCAGCTGCAAGTTTTCGGATATTATCATCTATAAGATGTTGATTTTCCTTTTGATATTTGATTATTTCTTCACCATGAAGGAGAAATTCACTCATTCCGTTTGGTACTGCGCCCAGTTTTCTGTGTAGAGCCTGACTCGCATAATTATCTACTTCCACTCTGCTACGAAAAACATGTTCTCCCGTAATCCTGGAAAATTCATCCATAAGCATGGATAATGCCTGAAAGCCATATCCATGTTGTCTATACTTCGACAGTAACTCAATTGCTAATTCTGGTATCTCCCGGGTAATATCCTTGATTCCACAATAACCAACAAAATCATTTGTATCCTTAGTATAAATACAATAATTAGCTACATTTTCCCTTATAAACTCTTCCCATAAATATTTTCGGTAAGTTTCATTTTCGAATTCATGTTTAATAAAAGAGCATTCGTATGATACACTGAGCATATAATCCTTTTGGTCTTCGGATACTGCTTTGAGTAAAATATTGTTATTTTCTGCTAGTAATGCTCCATCCCTAGGCAAGCTCATTCTGTTACTATATTTATCTTCTTTACACATTTTCTCACCCACCATCATTTTTATATGACAATAATTATATAGCAACAGATGTGTTATAAAAACCCCAGCTTGCCTGATATTTTTTATTTATGTCGTTCCATCTCCTGATCCAGATTTTTCGGTATCGGTTTTCCTGATTTTACAGCAATAGCAATCTGCTTCTCACGTAATCTTTTAATCACCGATCTTCTTTTCTTTGGTACATGGTCACGCTGATTTTGGGAACGTTTTTTATTCATTTGAGGATTAGATACCTTCGCCGGATTCTTCTGATTGTTCACCATTCCATCCACCATATCATAATTTGCTTCTGTCCCTGACTCTCTACTCCGCTCATAAGTCCCATTCAGATAATATTTTTGGTAGTGTTCCAGCCTTTGATGATTTTGCCGTCTTATCTGATAAACCGGATTCTGCGGAATATGCTGCTGAATATACTCATGTATTTTCTGCTTTGTAGCTTCATCAAATCCTCGCTCACATTCTTCTATAATCATTTTCCCGTAAGCATCCAGAATAACTCCCTGTGCCTGATTACCATACTTCTGATGTTCCATCAGATAGAATTGTTCACCATCTATGACGATCGTGTCTGTAGCCATCCAGTTTCCGTTCTTTCCATCAATCTGATAATTCTCTGTATCCATCGTAATCAATGTTCCAGATGTATTGATGCGGATGAAGCCCGCCAGATACTGGGGATAATTTTCATCTACATAGTAACAGTTGATTTCACCATTACGGTTTAATACCAGTACATCACTGACTTCGCACTGCTTTTTAATCCGTTTCCAGATATCACTGACTTTTTCTTCTTCCTGCATTGGTTGAATGGAAATCAAACGATAGGATTCGATACGGATTGGAACATTTTGTCTGATTGCTTCCTGATATGGCAAGTGCCACAGGACTTTTCCTTCTGTCTGCTGATTTACACGATAGATTGCAAATTGATTAAGTTTCATAGGCATCGTCCTCCAGGTTGTTCAAATAATAATTCAGATCCAGCGAATAATAGTATCTGTCTTCAATCTGCTGTAATTTTCCAACAGTGGAATTAATAATCTCAATCAGTTCTTCATTCTCTGGTCCATCTTCTTCCTGCTCCAGTACGTCCATTGCTTCTTTCAGTGTCTGGATAGTTTCTTCTTTTGTCCGCTGTTGGAAGATTGCGGTAATAGTTAATTCATTTTCTTCCAGATTTACGTTTCTCATAGGCACATTTCCCCCCTTTTCTTTTTCGGTATTGATTTCATCTGTATATTCAGATCTTTCTCATTTTTTTCTTCGCTTACATTTTTCCCGTTATCCACTTTCTCTTTTGATTCCAGAGAGTTTTCCACATTTGGATGCCTCTCTTCCAGGTATTTTTCCACACGACTTATTGCATTTTGCACAAATGGATTTTCCTTAAATGCCGGAATCGAATTCAGAAATTCCCGCTGTACATTTCCTTCGATCATGAGCGTATGCAATCCTTCATAATCACTTCCGTCCTTGAGGTCAAAACCTACACATTTCAGTCCATGCATTCGTTCTGATGGGATTTTCTCATAAATATCCAATGCTTCCGATAATGTCAGGTCATAATGTACTTCACCCATTACAGGAAATTCAGCACATTCAGC
>JAHZHN010000023.1:0-10158 GCA_019420275.1 Clostridiales bacterium | reverse complement strand
AAAGCTGATACATGTAAGATCATTTTCATAATCCACATTTTCTATTTCCGGGACGATATCGAGTATTTTTTCTCTTTGTGCTGCAAATTCTGGAAGTTCTTCATAACCAAAACGGTCCACATAATATGCCTGTATATCCCCACCTCGGTTTGTAATGATTACATCACTGACGGACATTGAATGTGCTTTATAATCTGCCGGTGGATTGTCATTGAATATGGCATACAAATCGTCCAGCCTTTCGTCTTCATATAACATGCCGGAATAGACACACTTATAATTTGCTGCATCTATTGTAATTCCGTCTTCATTGACCATTGCCATATTCATAAATAAATGTTGTTTTCCAGGTGTGTCTTCATCTACATGGTAAATCGCATAGCGGTCGCCATTCCCTCTGAACATTTCTTCCTCTAAGGTATAGTCATACTTGAATGGATACAAAGCCCGATCGACTCTTTCTGAAATATCTGTTCCTTTGGCAATCGTATCTTCCAGCCAGTCTTTGATATCTCCCCATGATTCAAACTGCAGATACCCAGCAATTTCATGAGTCCCATCCGGATCCAGTACAATATGTCCCGGTTTGCTTTCCTGATAATCATAGCGGTATCCGGCTGCTTCCACCGCATCTACCAGAATGCCATATTTTTCATGTAATTCTGTTTTCTGCTTTTCTTCAAGAGCAATCTCCAGTTTTTCTGTCAGTTGATCGATCATTTCTCTGGCGGTCTGTCGGATGGTATCCATGGAGGCTTTCATCTCTTTCATTTCCCGATTACTGCTCCATCCTGCGATATAAGGGAAACTATATTCCGATGTGTCCAGATTAAAAGAAGAACATACACAATAAGCAACGGATTCTGCTTCTACCTCTTTTGTCTGACGATCCTTTTTTACACCAAGACTTTCCATGATTTCTTTGTCATGCAGTTTGGCATGAGCAGTTTCATGAATCGCTGTTTTTAATGTCTGGCTTTCACTCATACCTTTCTGGATTACAATTTCTTTGTCTACGGTATGGTAATATCCATTGGCACTGCCATCAATCTCATCGAATCGTATCGGTACTGGGGAGATCTCTCTGATTGCCTGCATAAAGGAATCAAAGTCTTTTACCGCTTCTGTCAGCATTTCCGGTGCCAATGTCTGGATTGGCTCGCCTTTAGTCTGTGCGATATCAAAGACGCTCACCGCTTTAAAATGAGGAACTGTAACTTCGACTTTTTCTGTTTTCGGTTTACCATCCGCTCCCAGAATCGGGCGCTGATTTTCATCCAAGACTTCTCTTTCTCTGATTTTTTTATAAGGTGCCGGTGCAATGATCGTAATTCCCTTTTCGCCTTTCATGACCTGTCTTCCCATAGACTGCCAGTTCTTGTAACTGGTGACAAGTGTTGCATCGGGGCGCTGCATAGCAATCAGTAACGTATTATTAAAGGAATAATTGTGGAACTTCGCCATCGTTCTCAGATATTCCTGATATCTGTCACTGGTAAATAAAACGGCAACTCCTGTTTCCAGATTTTCCATGATACTGTCCATATCTTTTCCTGGCACGGGAAGCTGTTTGGTTCTTGTGGTTTCTTCACTCATATATAAATATCCTCCTTCTTCTGATATTGGGATCCCCACTGCAACTCTTTGTCACAGTGGGGATTTCTATTGTCTCTTTTAAAGTTCCATATCGTGTTTCTTTGCTTTTGGTTTCTGCTCCGGCTGCTCTTTTCCATCTTTCTCTGTTTTTACAGCCTGTGCTGCTTTTTCTTTCTGACGTTCTGTAAATCTGTCCGCTTTTTCAAATACATGATCTTTCATATCGTAGTGATAGACCTCATCCGTAAGACGTTCTTCTGGTGCTACCTGCGTGGCATTCACTTCTTTTACCATTTCTTTTAACATTTCCGCATCCACTTGCCCGTCATCCGGTAAGATCAGCATTTCATGGATGGATGATGGCAAAATGAAGAAATCATTTCCCAGAAGTTCCCCCATGTTATCCATGAATTCCGGATAAAAGGCACCATCAACTCTTTCTGTATTTGTAACAACAAAGAATGTCGGCATCTCACTGGATTCCTGCAATGTTTCCTGCAGCATTTCACGCTCATCCGGTGTCAGCATGAGAATATTTTTCTGGTACATTTCATCGATCAATGCACCCATACTTGACACCTCTGGGGGCATGACATGCGGTGAACTTTTTATAGCATCTTCATGAAGCTGTTCAGCAGTGATTCCATACTGTTCCAGAAGATCATTTTTAATGAACATGGAACTTAAACCATCTTGATCTTTACCAACTGCCACATGATACGTGATTGCAAGGTCTTCTCTCAATTGATATGGAGCATTCTCCAGTACTTCCTTATTTGCTTCTGCTGAAGATACCCGGATAAACAACTTGTCTTTCACATCCTCATAATTCAAGATGGATTTCAGATCAACCTGTATCGGTGCCACACTCACCATGTCTGCAATCTTTCTGCATACAGTTTCCATTGTTACGCCAGGCTGTGTGTTATATGCCTCGTAAAGCTGGTTAAGATTGATTGTTGGCGCAATCATCTCACCTTCTTTTCTTACCACCAGTCCCGTATAGGCACGGTTCAGTTTCAGATACTCCATCACTGATACTTCTGCATTCTCATAATCTCTCGGCAAAAAGAGTTTGATATTTCCTTTTACTTCATTTACAAAATCTTTAAAATTCATCATTCGTGTCCTCCTCTAATCTGTTGTTCTATTTTCTTTTGCTTTTTAGTTTCTTCTTTGGGAAGGATAAAGAGAAATTCACCCTTCCGTTTTCATCTGCTTCCATATGAAGATCTGCCTCAAAATACAGATCTTTCTTTTTGGAGTACAGATCTTTAACGTGTACACTTCCATTTTTCAGAAGTTCTGCCGCCATATTTTTATCCAGTTTCTTTTCCATGCTCTGCAAGTATCTGTTTTCTTTCCAAAGTGCAAAATGGCAGTCGTGGTTGCTACAATAGAAATTTTTTTTGCTTTCATACACCAGACTTCCGCAGACTGGACAGGTTCCGATGCTTTCTTTTGTCTGGAATCTTCTAGTTTCATCATCCGAAATCTCATCACATCGGTTGAGCATCATAGCCAGCATTTTAGTAATGCCTGACATGAACTGTTCCGGCGCAATTTTTCCATGTTCCATCAAAAGCAGCTGATTTTCCCATTCGGCAGTCATGCTTGCGGATTTCAGGAAGTCTGGAAGGATCTCAATCAGTACTTTTCCATCATCGGTTGGAAGTATCTGTTTTCCTTTACGGATTGCATACTGGGAATGGATCAGCTTTTCGATGATTCCGGCTCTGGTTGCCGGAGTACCCAAACCCTTCTTTTCTGTATCTTCATCGAATTCCTTATTTCCAGCAGTTTCCATCGCTGCCAGCAGCGTGTCTTCACTATATGGTTTGGGCGGTGATGTATAATGCTCTGTCTTTTCAGCAGTAACTGCATAGAATTTCTGTCCTTCTGCTACTTTTGGCATCTGCTCTTTCATCTCCTGTGCAGGATCTGGAATTGCTAGTCTGTCCGGATTTTTAAAACAGTTTTCATAGATTTTCCAACCGTCCTGCAACACGCTTTTTCCCTTTGCCTTAAAGCATTCTCCCTGGCATTCCACTTCTACCTCTGTTTCCAAATAGATATGGTCTTTACTCATTGCCATGACCGTATGCACTGCAATCAGAAACAGAATCTTTTCTTCCCAGGATTTCAGCTCATCCAAATGGCTAGATGCCAGCTCCACTGTCGGAATAATTGCATGGTGATCCGTCACTTTGCTGTTATTCATGACTTTCTTCACATCTGGCTGCTCCGGCTGATCAAAAGGACCGGTCAGCTGATATTTTTCATGGATCTGATGGATCACATTTCTCGCTGTTTGTTCCATATCCTCTGTCAAATACTGACTGTCCGTTCTTGGGTAAGTAATCAGCTTCAGTTCATACAGGCTCTGTGCGGTATCCAATGTCTGTTTAGCTGTCATTCCGTAGATGCGGTTGGCTTCTCTCTGCAATGTTGTCAGATCATACAGTTTTGGAGATTTTACTTTCTTTTCTGTCTCGTTTACTGCCGTAACAACCGCTTCACTACCCTGGCATCGTTTTCTTAACTGTTTAGCTTCATTTAAATCAAAAATTTTCTGTCTGATTGCCGGGATTCCGTCACAATCCAGTTCCACATTGAAATACTTTTCTTTCTGGAAATTACTGATTTGTCCGGCACGCTCTACCAGCATGGCAAGTGTTGGTGTCTGAACTCTCCCAACTGTCAGCTTTTTAAAGTATTTCGTAGTATAAGCTCTGGTCGCATTCATTCCTACCAGCCAGTCAGCCTGGGACCTACATACAGCAGCTTCAGCCAGATGGCTGTATTCCTCTGCGGATCTCAAATGCTGCATTCCATCCAAGATTGCTGAATCTTCCAGAGAACTGATCCATAATCGTTTCACTGGCTTTTTACTTCCAGATAAGTCATAGACATGTTTGAAGATTAATTCTCCTTCACGTCCGGCATCACAGGCATTGACAACATATTCGATTTCCGGACTGTTGAGCAGTCTTTTTAAGATATAAAACTGGTCTTTCTTGTCATCTGAAACAGCTACTTTCCAGTCTTTTGGAATGATTGGGAGATCATCGTATCTCCACTGGCCATACTTCTCGTCATAAGCATCCGGCGAAACATATTCCGCCAGATGTCCGAAACACCAGCTGACGATACAATCTACTCCTCTTAAAAAGCCTTCTTCTCTTTCCTGTGCTCCAATTACTTCCGCAATTGCTCTTGATACACTTGGTTTTTCTGCAATAACTAAATACATGATGTATTACCTCCTTCACATATACAAAAGGAGAGACTGCATTTTACAGGCTCTCCGCTAAAAAAATTTTAATTATTCATCTGTTTCTTCAAAATCTTCGTCTTCCTCATCCGGCACTTCTTCCAATCCTTCTGTTTCTAATCCTTCCGGCTGGTCAGCCTCTTCTGCCTCTTTCTTTGGCTTATAAATCTTGAAGTAGTAATATGCTGCCACGCCTCCAAGTGCCAGAATTAGAATTGCTGCCATCGCTCCCATATTGGATTTTGATGCTGTTTCTTTTTCATCCTTTGTTGTATCCTTTGTCACATCATCTGTATCTTTATTTTCGTCAAGAACTACCTGCGAGGAATCTGTCTGTGGCGTTACAACTGTTGCTGTACTATCTTTATCCAGAAACTCTGCCAAATCTTTCTCATCAATCTGAGATAACATATAGACATTCTGTGATGTGGCACTCCGATCAATCACGATATAAAATGTATTATTATTTTTTGTTGTCACTGTCAGAAATTCCTTGCTGGAACTGTCTGTAATATCATCTTTCACTTCTCCATTTCCCGGTGAAGAAAAAGCTGTTCCGGTAGAAGTACTATCTGTATTTTCCGGCAGTACCTCATCCGTACCTGCAGCTTCTTCTGTCTGTGCTTCTTCTTGACTCACTGTCTGTTCTGTCTGAGTTACTTCTGTTTTGGATGCTTCTGCTGATTCATCCACATAGGCAAATGCTGTGGTTGATGCAGTAAAAAGCATCATCACACCCAGCATAATTCCTGCCATTTTCTTATTCATTTTCTTCCATTTCACCATTCCGATTTTCCTCCTTCTTTACATTTTCTGTGAATACAAAAGAGCCTGCTCCTTTACAGTCAGACTCCTGATTTACCTGAAATTTTACTGTTCCGTTCTGAATACCATCCAGCAGTTCATACAACTGACCGCTCTCCATCTTCATGCCACGGATACATCGGATCATCTCATTGTCTTCTTCCTGCTTTAATGCTGTCTGAACACCTTTCAGATACTGCTGTAATTCAGCTATCTTTTTCTCCGTCTTCTTAATCTCATCCTGATATTTTTTGATTTTCTTATTCAAGCTCTCACCTCCCTTCTTTTCTTCCGGCTTTCTAAGGCAGTCTTCCAAAGCACAGGAAATGCTCCTGCCAGTAGGAAGTACTGATACTGGAATAATGGATTGGATCTCCGCAATGAATCATCATGTTATTTCCAACATAAATACCCACGTGACTTGCTCCTGGTGTGTTATACGTTCCCTGGAAGAAGATCAGATCTCCCGGTTTTGCTTCTGCCGGAGAAACATACGTACAGACACCTCTTAAGCCATCTGCTGTCAGTCTTCCATAATTCCATCCATTTCCACAGTGATTGATGACATATGACACAAAGCCTGAACAGTCAAAACCAGATGGGGAATAACCGCCCCACACATACGGAACACCCAGATACTTTTCTGCCTCATGAATCATTCTGGCAAACTCTTCATCCTGCAGTGCTTCCGGTGGAATCTCATAGCTCATTCCATCACTGCCTGCTCCACTGGAAATGTTATTCACATCCCACAGATAGTTACGATTTCCATAGGTCGTGTTCAGGGCATTGTAAATAATCAGCTGTTCTGCATTTAGATTCGCTTTTGCTACTGCATCAAAACCTCCATTTGTCAGCGTCACATACAGAATCTTTTTGGTACTGGTATTGGTCACTGTCACTTCCCGGCTTCCGTTATCATCTGCGATAAATGCCTCCCAAGTCTGATGTCCATGTGCCAGTGCTTCGCTGTGATTTGCATAATAAACATCAAATTGTACACCATATCGGGCAAATGCTCCGGTATCTTCCACGGTGTATTCCACTCCATTCATCACGACCTTTGTTCCGATCGGCACAAATGGATTTGATGCATCAACGGCAATCGTGTGATTTGCTGTCGGATAGACTCCACTGGCTGTCGGTCCACCTGACCATACACCGCAACAGATTGGACAACTGCAATAACCACTGGTCACTACCTGTCCCAGAGATTCACCAACCCTGACCGTTTTCCTTTCAGTTACTGTCTCTGTTTTCCCTTCTGTTTTCAGATGGTATTGCGCTTCAAATAGATCTTTCACTTCATTTTCAACATCTTCATACGTCCAATCTCCATATTTTGCGGTAAGATACGAAATCAGATGATACGGATCATGACCAATCTCAGCAATGTTGTATTTATACTCGTCATATCCCGGATGTTTGGATTCCATCTCATTGATCTGCTGATTCAGTGCATTCTCCAAGGCGGTATAAGCATTCTCAGCTGCATAGATATCCTGATCACTGCTTGGATAGGTTGTAATACCGATCACAGAACCTGCCCCCTGAATGGATGCACTGCAGCTTCCCAATGATACCGATATGATCAGAAACAAAAACGAAAAAATGCCGATGCTTACGAACACGGCTCGATTACGCTTTATGATTTCTTTCAACGCAATCTTAGCTTTTACCGTCATGTTCTCAGCACCGGCAATGGTTGTTGCTCCACCGAAACTGCCTGCAGATTTTCCTGCTCTGGCAGCCCGGCAAGCATCTTTATATCGTTTTTTCTGGAAAAATCGGTTATAGAAATGCTTCTTTTGTTCCGCTTTCTTTATGGACTCAGCACTTTCAAATCCATATCTGACACCCTCCATACTTTCGGGAGAGCCAAATTTCAGCTTCTTTTCCACTGTGGATGCACGGTATCCTCTACGATGAGTTTTTACATCCGTTCTCCTGTTTCGGAATTGTGCATGACGCAGACCCTGAATAGCTGCTTCCGCTTCCCGTTCTGCGAATCTGGCACTCTCTACACCAGCATTATCATCTGTTTCTTCCTCATCAGAAGTTATAGCTTTCATACCAGAAATCGCTGTTTGTGCTGCTATATACTTTCCGGCTGTCCCTCCCGGTTTCATACCAGCACCTTTCACCATCTGATTTCCTTCATCATCAAAGGATAATCTACCGGCTTTTGCCTGTTCCCTGGTCATCTGCTTTTGCAACTGCTTCTTCCTGATGCTTTTCTTCTGGCTAGTGAAATCCGTATCATCAGGAATCTTTTCATGCTGATGGAGTTTCTTACGATATCCAGATACTTTTTTCTCTGTTTCTGCTTCCACAGCATTCTCTGTCGTCTGCTCCATTGTTTCCTGACGGATGGATGATTTCCTGATTCTGTCATTCTGCAGTCGCTTTCCTTTTGCGGAATCTGCTTTCTCAGAGGCTTTCTTTTTTCGCTCTCTTTCTGGAACAAATGTCTCACTTGTATCTTCCGGTCGTCCTCTGCTTTTATGGCTGATATCTCTGACTGTTCCATCACGAAGATTTTCTTCTGTAAGACCATCTCTGGTCATCTTGGTGACTTTTTTATCTCTGCCTGTAAATTCTTTTCCGGCTATAGGTCATCACCTCCCTAGCACCACTTTCTCTTTCCGTACCGGTTCAAATCCTGCCTGCCAATAATGGGAAGTCCTGAGTATCCATCCGCCTGTGCCTTGATTGCCGGTGAGCTTGCCTGGATATAAAATACCCAGTTCAGTTCACTCGGATCTCTCGGCCAGAATCCATTCATCAGCATGGCTTCTTTGAACTGATTATTATACAGATGAATCTGTGTACGTCTCTGCAACACATGCTTCAAGCCATAGCTGCTACTGTGTGGATAAAGTTTCTGTGCCGGATAAAAATTCCAGAACACCCAGTCAAGAACAATATTCTGGATTTCTGGTGGCAGCTCATAAAGATGATGGTCATCGTCAACTGTCTTTACCAGATAAATCATCTTTCCATTTTCCAGATGCGCGGTCTGGATATAAGGATTTTTCCCCTTCAAACATTGAATCTGGATTTTATCTCTTTCCTTCATGTTTTTCCGCCTCCATTTCTTTTTCTCGTTTTTCAACTTCCTCCGGTTTTGTTGTCATCAAGCTATATAGTTTCAATGATTTATCGAACTTATCTTTGAACGGAATAATGGTTGTCCCATAGAACAGAAGTCCTTCTCCTTCGCCCGAATTCGTCACATATGATAACTGATACGGCGAAATATTCAGCTGTTTGGCAAGGATCTGTCGGTCACCTGCAGCCTGGTTCAGCATCAGGATAAAATCACTGTTTTCAAAGATATTTTCAATCTCACGACTTGCAAGAAGATCCTTGATATTCTGCGTGATACCAGTCGGTACACCACCCCATTTACGGAACCTTTTCCAGATTTCTACGGAGTAAGCTGCTGTCTGTTCTTCTTTGAGCAGAAGATGGAATTCATCGATATAATACCTGGTAGACTTGATACCACGGTTGATGGTAACTCTGTTCCACACCTGATCCTGTACAATCAGCATCCCAATCTTTTTCAGCTGTTTTCCAAGCTCTTTGATATCAAAGCAGACAATCCGGTTATTCAGTTCCACGTTTGTCCGATGATTGAATACCTTCAGCGATCCATTGACATAGATTTCCAGTGCTGTTGCGATTCTCTGTGCCTGCGGTTCTTTTTGAGCCCTGAGACAGTCATACAGATCACCAAGCACCGGCATATTTTCCGGCTTTGGATCTGCAAAATATTTCTGATACACCAGTGGAAGACAGCGGTCAATGACTGATTTTTCTTCTGCCTCGATTCCATCCCTGCTTCCCATAATCAGCTCACACAGAGACAGTACAAAGTCTGATTTCACGCCCAGTGGATTGTCATCATCTGAGTAATCCATATTGATATCCATTGGGTTGATATAGTCCTTACTGGTTGGAGAGATATGTACCACCTGACCGCCCAGAGCATGTACCAGCGGATAATATTCTCCTTCCGGATCTCCAATGATAATGTCATCCTTCGTAACAAAAAACGCATTGGTAATCTCTCTTTTTGCTGCAAAGGACTTACCAGATCCCGGGGTACCAAGAATCAGTCCATTCGGGTTTTTCAGTTTCTTTCTGTCCACCATGATCATGTTATTACTGAGGGCATTCAATCCATAATAAAGGGATTCTCCTGCCATGAATAACTCCTGTGTGGTAAATGGAACAAAAATAGCAGTACTGGTTGTAGTGAGTGCACGCTTGATTGGAATATGATTAACTCCCAAAGGAACACTGCTCATAAGTCCTTCTTCCTGCTGATAATCCAGACGTTTCAGCACACAGTTATATTTCTGTGCAATACCCGCTGTCTGAAAGATTGCATTCTCCAGAGCCTGCTTTGTCTTTGCTGTATTTAAAAAGAGCGCTGTTACAAGGAACATACGCTCATTTCGTGACTGCAGGTCTTC
>JAHZHN010000022.1 GCA_019420275.1 Clostridiales bacterium | reverse complement strand
AACCTGTGACCCTCTGCTTGTAAGGCAGATGCTCTCCCAGCTGAGCTATGATCCCGTTCTTTCGTTTGTCGTTTTCCTGACGACAGATAATAATATACAATGTTTGAGAATAAATGTCAACACTTTTTTTAAATTTTTTTTGACAAGTTTTTTATCGGTATTTGAAGGAGGCAGATTCCTCTTCCATTCATGAATCTGCCTCCCTCATTTTCTATCTACAAAACATATTTTTCAATGGCGTACGCCACCCCATCCTCGTTGTTTGTCTTTGTAATGAAATCTGCGATTTCTTTCAGTTCTTCTGTCCCATTTTCCATCACAACACCTAATCCTGCTGCCTCGATCATCTTTGTATCATTTTCGGCATCCCCACAGGCCATGACCTGATCCATCGTCAGGCCCAGATACTCTGCAAGATGCGTCAGTCCGTCTCCTTTATCACATCCAAATTGATTCATCTCAATATTGTTTGGAAGAGAGCTGGCCACATTGACAATGTTAAGTTCCCTTAATTCTTCCTTTACTGTTTCTTTGACTTTCATATCATCAAAAAAACTGCAGACTTTTTCAATTCCCAGAGGATTCTCCTGAATGTATTTTCTTAAATCTGCAACCTCTTCCCTGGTTCGAAGAATCAGATCAAAAATCGGCCCTTCAATCTTATACCGATCCAAATGACAGAGAAATCTTGGTTCCATGTATCCTTGTCCATTCTGATAAATATCCTGAGTACAGTGATATTTCTCCAGAATATCCAGCAGGCGAAGCACCGTTTCCGCTTTTAAATGATTCGTATAAATAATTTCATCTTTTATCCGGTCATATACTGTTGCGCCATTGCAGCACAGAGCATAGTGAACACCCTCCATTTGCCTTAAGAAATCCGGAATCGCTTTAAAAATTCTCCCGGTAGCCGGCACGATCTCAACTCCCTGATCTGCCGCTGCCTGAAGCACTTCTTTTGTGTGTTCTGAAATTTGTTTGCTGCTATCCAGCAATGTATTGTCCAAATCCATCGCCACCAGCTTAATATCTGCCATTTCTTATTCCTCCGTAAAATAATAATTCTGAATCTGAATCTGAAGATTTCGATACCCCTGGTATTCATTAATCACAGGGTAATAGGTGCATGTGATATACTGCATTTCCTCCATTTTTTTTCGAAAACTTTCTTCCTCCTCAAAAATCATACCATCAATTCTTGTCCCCTGACTACTCTTTAACGCTAATTTAATGACATTTTTACCTTTTCCAAACACACGCACCTGTTCAACCTTCAGCTTCCGGTGGGCAAATAACGGCTTTTTATTCCCTTTTCCCAAAGGTTCCAGCACTGCCATCTGATGAATCAAATCCATTGTGATGTAATCAACCGGCATATCGGCATCAATATGCACTTTATCTATAAAATCCTTCTCTGTTAAAGTACACTCCTGATTAATCCTTTCTCTAAATTCATCCAAACGCCCATCTTCCAGGGAACAGCCTGCCGCCATAGGATGTCCTCCAAATTTCGTAAATACATCTTTGATCTTCATCATTTCTTCAAACATCGAATAAGTCTCTATGGATCTTCCGGAGCCTTTTTTCCCCTCTTCTGAATCCGTCAGCACAAACACTGGATGATGAAGTCTGTCTTTGATTCTTCCGGCAATAATTCCCGCAACACTTTCATGACAATCCGGCAGATAAATAACCAGCACCTTATCACCTCTGTCCATATAGTGCTGAGCCTGTTCCATTCCCTGCACCACACCTTCTTCTGTCATTCGTTTTCTCTGTTCATTGAGTTCTTTTAATTGTTCAGCCGCAGCTTCCGCCTTTGCCATATCCTGTTCCAGCAAAAGCCCCATGACTTTCTCCGCCGTATCCAGCCTTCCGCTGGCATTGATGCATGGTCCGATAATAAACCCGCAGTCATAAGAACGAATTTTTTTCTGGTCCAGTTCATGAACTCTTAAAAGTGCCTGAAATCCTACATTTCCTGTCTCATGAATTCTGGAAAGCCCTTCTTTTACAAAAATACGATTTTCTCCTGTCAGATCCACTACATCACAGATAGTAGCAACTGCAAGAAACGGAAGAAGATCCTCAAGTTTAGCTTCATCTTCCCCCATGTCCTGATACAGCGCCCTCATAAGCTGAAAAACCACCCCAGCTCCACACAACAGGGGATACGGATAATGACACTCTTTCTGTTTTGGATCTACTATCGCATGCGCTTCAGGAAGAATTTCCCTTCGGGTTCCATCCGTCAGCTCTTCAAATGGTACTTCATGATGATCTGTGACCACCATTGTAAGTCCCTGGTCCCGTCCGGCCCTTATTGCTTCTCCTGCCGAAATTCCATTATCACAGGTAATAATTGTATCGATTCCATCTTCCACTGCCTGTCTGACAAGCGACTGATTGATTCCATATCCATCCTTCATCCGGTTGGGAATCGTAAAATCCACAATACCGCCCAGATCTGTTAAAGCTTTCCACAGAATATAGTTGGACATCACACCATCCACATCATAATCAGAAATAATACGGATCCTCTTCTTTTCCCCAATTTTCTGCTCCAGAATCCCGACAGTCTCTTTTGCTCCTTTCAAAAGAAACGGATCGGACACATCTTCCATTGTTCCATAGAGATAGGACTGGATTTCTTTATCGCCAATCACATCCCGATTGCGGATGATTCTGGCAATAACCGGATCGATCTGATATTTTTTCCCAATCCCTAAAAAATCCGCTTTCTTTTTGTAAATATACCACTGTTCCATCTTTGTCTCCATCATCCTTCTTCATGGACAAAAAGAGTATCGGGGCCCGCCTCAATACTCTTTTTCATCACGATCTTCTATCTTTTTTTCCTGGTGTTTATGCTTCTTCCTGTTCCTTTTCTTCTTCCAGTGCAAGAGCCGCCTTTACCATCAGTGCACACTCTACACGCTTACGTTCCAGCTCACATCCAATTTCATACGTTCCGTCAATGGTTCCGTTGAAATTATAGGAATTGGCGCTGCATCCTCCGCTGCAGTAAAAACGTGCGAAGCAATTTCTGCATTCTTCTTTTGTGTAGACACAGCTTGCCTTAAATTCTTTTACAATATCTTCTCTTCTGATTCCGTCAAACACATTTCCCATACAGAATTCTTCCTGTCCGACAAACTGATGACATGGGTATAAATCCCCCCACGGTGTTACCGCCAGATATTCTGTTCCTGAACCACATCCTGACAGCCGTTTCGCCACACAAGGTCCTCCGGTCAGATCGATCATAAAATGGAAGAACGTAAATCCCCTGCCTTCTTTCTCCCTTTTTATCATCTCTTTTGCCAGAATATCATATTCTTCCATGATTTTCGGAAGATCTTCTTTGGTAATAGCATAATCTTCCGTCTCTGGTGCAACGACAGGTTCCACAGAAATTTGCTCAAATCCCTCATCCGCCAAATGAAAAACATCCTTTGAGAAATCCAGATTATGATGAGTGAAAGTACCCCTTACATAATATTTCTGCTGATTCCTGCTGTCCGCAAATTTCTTGAATTTATCAATTACAAAATCGTAACTTCCTTTTCCGTTGCGGAAAGGACGCATATAATCATGGATCTCTTTTCGGCCGTCAACGCTTAATACAACATTGTCCATCTCACGATTGGCAAATTCCATAATATCATCATTTAACAAAACTCCATTGGTTGTCAGAGTAAAACGAAACTTTTTATGATTCTTTTCTTCCAGAGAACGTCCATAAGCCACAATTTCTTTTACCACATCAAAATTCATCAGCGGCTCTCCCCCAAAGAAGTCCACTTCCAGATTTCTTCTGTTTCCAGAACTTTTAACAAGAAAATCAAGTGCTGCTTTTCCGACTTCGGCACTCATCAAAGCACGGCGGCCTTTATACTCTCCTTCTTCCGCAAAGCAATATCTGCAGGCAAGGTTGCAGTCATGAGCAATATGAAGACACAAAGCTTTTACTACCGTTGGGCGTTCTTTGAATTCACAAATATAATCCTCATAACAGTCCTCTGTAAATAAAACGCCTTCTTTTTGCAGATTCTGAATCTCCTCGTAGGCTTCCTGCACCTCCTTCGGATCCTGATCGGACAATTCCTCCTGAATCTCTTCCAAAGAATGATTCTCATAACGTGCAATGATTTCATAGCTTAAATCATCTACCACATGGACGGAACCACTTGCTACGTCAAGCACCATATTATATCCATTATTTTTATACTGATGAACCATCGTTCCTAATCTCCTTATCTATCTCCATTACGTTCAGTCTCTATCTTCTGCACAACAAAGTGAGGCGGCCCGCCCGGAACGCCTCACCTGCTTATAAAATCCTTTTTTATTATTTGCTGTGTTCGCAAGTCTGATTTCCTACTGTGCAGGATGTCTTACAAGCTGACTGGCAGGATGTCTGACATTCTCCGCATCCGCCTTTTTTTACTGTGTTCTGCAGTGTCTTATTGGTCAGGGTCTTAATATGTTTCATCTTATTTTCCTCCTGTTATCTCAATATAGCTTGACATATTATATCATATCTGCGCATTTTTGACAACAATGATCTTCTCTTTATCCCAACATGCCGCCCAGCATTCCTCCTGCAGCACACAGCAAGAGCACTGTAACTCGCTCGCCTGAAATCAGTGCTTCTTCAGGATGAATCACGGCAGAAATGCATATGAGGATAAAAAAGTAAAGAATTCCTGCCGCCAGACCCCACAGAAATTTTCTTTTTCCGATCCTTCTGCCCGCAGTCCATCCAGCTGCCATTGAGGCAAGGATATAAGTCACCGTTACTCCAATCTCCGCGATCTTGGTACCAGACTTGATCTGATACATAATCAGTGCAAGCACACATAAAACAATACCAGTTATTATGTAGGAAACGATCAGGCTCTGTACCACATAAATTCCCTTTTTTCCTATCTGCATCACATCTCCTCCTCTGCTAATAGCCTATGCCGTCGTTTTGTCTTCTATTCCATTTTATGATAAACTTTAATCTAAACACAATTACATTATTTTACGAGGAGGACCTGCTTTATGATTGATCTGCATATTCATTCTACCTGTTCAGACGGAACCCTTAGTCCAAAACAAATTGCAGCCCAGGCAGAAGCTCTCGGTCTGTATGGATTTTCTCTGACAGACCACGATACCATGGAAGGAATTCCTTCTATTCTTTCGTCTGATCTGGATCCGCGCATCCACTTTATTCCCGGAATTGAAATCTCATGCGACACATCCAGACACGAAATCCACATTCTTGGTTATGGTGTCAGCTGCACCAGCAAAGCTCTGAATGATCGTCTGGCTTCCATACGAAAAGGGCGTTTGGAACGAAATTTAAAAATGATCTCATTATTTCAAAAAGACGGCTATCCTGTTACATTAGAAAAACTCCAGGGCAAGAATCCTGACACTGTCATAACAAGAGCACATTTCGCCCGTGTTCTTCAGGAAGAAGGAATCTGCAAAACGAAGGATCAGGCTTTTCGTAAATATCTTGGAGAAAACTGCAGATATTTTGTTCCAAAACCATTTTTAGCACCGGAAGAAGCCTTATCTCTGATCCGTGCGGCAGGGGGAATACCGGTTCTTGCTCATCCTTTCCAGTATCACTATTCCAATGATGAAATCCGCCGTCTGATCGAACATCTCAAAAACAACGGTCTGATGGGTTTGGAAGTATATCACTCCACTCATCATATAGGACAGATTACAAAGCTTCGGGAATGGGCAAAAGAATATTCTCTCCTTGAAACCGGGGGGTCTGATTTCCACGGAGCCAACAAACCGGACATTGAACTTGGAACCGGACGCGGCTCTCTGCATGTTCCGGATCATTTGATAGATCAGCTGGAAAAATTCTGTCAATAAAACTAAAAAAGAGTTCCTGCTGAGGAACTCTTTTTTTATTCTTTTTCTTATTCTTCTTCCTTTTCTGCGTCCGCTTTTTCTACCGCAGTAACTGCAGATTTTTCCATCGGAATACGGCAATGTTTATCATTGCCAAATTCTACGATGATCGTTGAATCATCCACATTATCTACAATCACCCCATAGAAACCGCTGGATGTCAAAATGCTGTCTCCTACCTCTAAAGAAGAGATCAGTTCTTTCATCTGCTCATCCTTTTTCTTCTGAGGTCTGATCGTTACAAAATACATAAAGGCGATAATGACAATGACCCAGATAATCAATCCTGTAGTAGTACCCATTTGGCTTCCTCCATCTTTCTCTTATTAATTCGCCATGCCTTCGAGCTTGTGTTTTTTATATTCTTGATAGTTTCCTGCTTCGATTGCCTCACGAATCTCAACCATCATTGTATTATAAAAATATAAGTTATGCAAGACACATAAACGCATTCCCAGCATTTCTTTTGCTTTCAGAAGGTGCCTGATATACGCTCTGCTGTAGCTTCTGCATGTCGGGCACTGACATCCTTCTTCAATCGGCCGGTGATCCAGTTCATATTTTTTATTGAATAAATTTAGTTTTCCCTGGTTGGTATATACATGACCGTGACGTCCGTTTCTTGTTGGATATACACAGTCAAAGAAATCAACTCCCCGGTCTACCGATTCCAAAATATTCGCTGGAGTCCCAACTCCCATCAAGTAAGTCGGTTTGTCTTCCGGCAGATACGGAACTGTCTCATCCAGAATATGGTACATTTCTTCGTGGCTTTCTCCAACCGCAAGTCCGCCCAGGGCATATCCGTCCAGATTCATAGCGGAAATTGTCTTAGCATGTTCAATACGGATATCTTCAAATGTTCCTCCCTGATTAATTCCAAACAGCATCTGGTGCGGATTGATCGTATCCTCTAAAGAGTTCAGGCGGTTCATCTCCCTCTTGCAGCGCTCCAGCCAGCGGCTTGTCCGATCCACCGAATTCTGCATATATTCTCTTGTTGCAGGATGCGGAGGACATTCATCAAATGCCATCGCAATCGTAGATCCAAGGTTAGACTGAATCTGCATACTCTCCTCTGGTCCCATAAATATTTTTCTGCCGTCAATGTGAGAGGAAAAAGAAACGCCTTCTTCCTTTATTTTTCTTAATTTAGCCAGGGAAAATACCTGAAACCCGCCGGAATCTGTAAGGATCGGACGATCCCAGTTCATAAACTCGTGAAGCCCTCCGTATTCTTTGATCAACTTATCTCCCGGACGCACATGCAGATGATATGTATTGGACAATTCCACCTGTGTGCCAATCTGTCTGAGATCATCGGTGCTGACAGCTCCTTTAATAGCTGCCGCTGTTCCTACATTCATAAAAACCGGTGTCTCTATTGTTCCATGAACCGTTTTTAATCGTCCTCTTTTTGCTCTTCCATCCTTCTTTATCAATTCATACATAGCTTTTCCACCATTACCTGTAAAGTTTTTTTATCTGATCCATCGTTGCTCCCAGATTTTTCAAAATGCCGTCCAGCAAAGTTATGGCAGCCATTGATTCCACAACAACTACAGCTCTGGGTACGATCATTGGATCATGACGGCCTTTGATATGAATTTCCACATCTTCCCCGTCTCTGCTGACCGTCTTTTGGCCTCTCGCAATCGAAGGCGTCGGTTTTACGGCTGCCCGGAAAATAATTGTGCTTCCATCACTAATGCCTCCAAGAATGCCGCCGGAATGATTGGTTCTTTTCATAACTTTGCCATCTTTCATCATAAATTCATCATTATTTTTTGATCCTCTGGATGACGCCGCCTGAAATCCATCACCAATTTCAAATCCTTTTACAGCCCCGATAGACATGACTGCTTTAGCAAGTTCTGCGTCCAGCTTATCAAAGACCGGTTCTCCGATTCCCGGCCGGACACCGTCTATAACACACTCGATGATACCGCCGACCGAATCCAGCTCTTTTATCATGCAGTCTGCGTATTCCCGCACCTTGTCAGCGGCATTGCGATCCGGCATATAAAAAGGATTCTGTCTGATTTCTTTCTCATCAAAAGTTTCTTCTGAAATCTCTATTCCTGCAATGGATTTGGCATAAGTCAGAATATGAATTCCCAGTTCCTGAAGGATTTTGGCTGCAACTGCTCCGCCTGCAACTCTTCCAATCGTTTCCCTGCCGGAAGAACGCCCGCCGCCTCTGTAGTCCCTGAATCCATATTTTACATCATAAGTATAATCTGCATGTCCCGGGCGGTAAACATCCTTAATATTGCTGTAATCTCTTGATCTTTGATCATGATTACGTACCATAAGAGAAATCGGGGTGCCAGTTGTCTTCCCTTCAAACACTCCAGAAAGAATTTCCACCTGATCTCCTTCTTTTCTCTGGGTTGTATACCGTGACTGTCCCGGCTTTCTTCGATCCAGATATTTCTGGATATCTTCCTCACAAAGTTCCATGCCCGCAGGGCATCCATCAATCACAACTCCGACTCCCGCGCCGTGAGTCTCTCCCCACGTCGTAATACGAAAAGCCGTTCCAAAACTTGATCCTGCCATATGTACCTCTCTATAATTTGATATGAGCTAAAAGATCTCCCAGGCTGGTTCCTGCGGCCTCTTCGGTGTACTCAACTCCAACTTCTTTTGCTCTTTCAGATGCCTCCGCATCTTCCTCGATTGCTTTCATGCTGAGACTCACTTTTCCGTCTGCTACTTTGATGATCTTAACGTTAACTTTCTGACCTTCTTTTACAACTTCTTCCGGTGATTTTACTCTCTTTTGGCTCAGCTGAGATATATGAATCAGTCCGCTGATTCCGTCTCCGATATCAACAAAAGCACCATACGGCATCAGATTCTCTACAGTTCCTTCTACAACAGTTCCTACCTGGAGCTGAGCAATTTTCTTTTCTTTTTCCTGTTTTTCTCTTTCCCTTGCAGCTGCTTTGGCAGATAAAACCAATCTCTGATTTTCTTCTTCTACTGTAATAATCTTGGCCTCAACATCTTTCTGAAGCCATACATTCAAATCTTCTACATAACTTGTGGACAATAAAGATGCTGGGATAAATCCACGAATTCCTTCTACGTATACAATGACTCCGCCTTTTACAACTCCGCCTACTGTAAGTGAAAGAATTGTTCCATCTTCTTTCATCTGCTCTAAACGCGCCCAAACGGCACTTTCACTGGTCTCTGCTTTTTCTAAAGAGGCTTCTAATTCTTTTTCAAATTCTTCTCTTGTTTCTTTTAATTCTTCTGCCATAATTCTTTTCCTCCATTGATTCAAATACATACATGAATAATATTATAGCATAGAATTTCAAAGATTATAACCTTGTTGCCCGCTTTTTTATGATTTGCACAGTACCGATTCCGCATGCCAGAAGCAAAATTCCACTATAAAATACCCTGCGCAAACCTTTTCCAACACCTTTTTTCCCTACTGTCTCCTTCACAATCTGCGGCATAGCCTTCTCTACAGTAAAGCATATTTCTTTCATTGTCTCGTTGCCTGCCAAATCTCTTGCTGTCACAGACAGATAATGCTTTCCTAAATCTTTTGCCACAGCCTTCGCTTCCCCTTCTGCTATTTCTAATTTTTTGCCATCCAAACATACCGATACCAGAATATCTTCTTTTTGACGCAGACTGATGAGAACCGCTTTTCCATATGATATTTTTCCATCTTGACTAATTCCCTGAGTCTGGATTTCCGGAGGTCTCGTATCATATGTAAATTTTACATTTGAAGATACTCCATAATTTCCTGATGCGTCACTAAGGATTAGCCTGATTTCATACGGTCCATTTTCTTCTATTGGATCTTTCAGCCTGATGACCGCTCCCTTAGCTTGATATGCCTCACTTCTCCCGTTAACCATAAATCCAACGACCTGAACCGGATCCATGCTCTTCACAAGAAAAGAAGGATGAAATTTTTTCTTATTCACAATTTTGCCGTTCATTTCAGGATTCTGAAACACAATATGAATTCCCTTCTTATTGATCGTAAACACTCTTTTTACTTTCGTCTTGTTTCCTGCTTTATCCTCAGCCTCTGCAGTTATAGTATAATGTCCATCTTCCGAAAGTGTTTTCTCTGTGATCTTTTTTCCATTGCGCAGTATTTCTATATTAGATTGAAGCAGATTTATATCCTGAATGGAAACATCCGGTTTTACATTCTTTCGATAAGTTTTGTGATTTTCCACTCCCCGGATGAGAATTGACGGTTTTTGAGAATCTATCACAAAGTTCATATTTTTTTGCGTCTTATTTCCTCTTTGATCCCGTGCCTCAATCTTCAAATAATGTTTCCCTTGTTTCTTAAAAGTGACAATTGTATAATATCCATTTCCCATTGGTTTCCATCCAAGGATCCTGTTTCCAGAAGTTCTAATTTTTAAAAAAGCCGGCGTAATGTTTTTATCGTTTATCCAAATACATACCGTCTGTTTCCTGGGGCAGAATCCATTTTTCATCGGATCCGTACCCCAAACCTCAATTTCGGGAGAATGGGAATCGATAAAAATTTTCATTGGATCTGTTGTATCAGAGCGGTTTCCCGCCCCATCCTCAGCCCAGGCTGACAATTGATACCGGCCTTCTTCCTTGATCTCTGGAATTTCCCCCTCTGTTACTTTTTTCTTTCCATTGTCCAAACAAATTAGTTCAAAATAAAGCTTTGTTTTTGGTCCGCCTTCCTGCACCCAATGTTCCCAATAGATCACCGGTATTTTCTGAAACCATCCATTTAAACTCTTTTCTTTGCAGTAAAGTTTCACTTTATTTGGCTTATTCTTCCAGATTTTCACCTGAATTTCTGAAGTTTTCCCCGGTCTTCCTGCCTTCGAAACTGCCCTTGTCTGAACTCGTCCATCCATTGTTTCATCTAGAAAAACCTTTCCATCCGAAGTCATCTTCCAATCTCCGCCGTCTATTCTGTATTCATAATAATTAATGCCGGACAGAGATTTCGCCCCTAACAGCTTTAAAACCACATCTTCTTTTGTCCATGTCCCTTCTTTATAACTGCCCGAAGATATTTTAGGCACAGTAGGCTGTGAAAGTTCCACCCAGATGCTGCGATGATACAATTGTCCATCTTCATGACGTATTTTCACCTCATAACTACCCTCTTCTTGAAAAAATATTTCTGCTTCTTTCTCTTCCTCCCATAAAAGGTCCTGCTGCCGACTGTTAACAAAGACTTTTATCTGATTCGGCTGTACACCTTCATTTAAATGTATCTTTAAATATGTAGCAGAACGAAAATACGGCATTTCCTCTTTTCTCCCCCATGTCAGCTCCCACGGTTGATAATCCCCGCGGATATGTACCGCAGCCGCAGATAAAATCCATAAGATCAAACATATACCCACAGCCGCCGGAATCATTTGATATCTTTTATTCATATTCCAAGTTTCTCCTTTAATTCTCCTGCCTTTTTACTCGTCATTCCGGTTTTCTTTTCTCCTCGTTTGTATATGGCTTGTGCTTCTTCCCATCTTTCAAAACGGCACAGATAAATGCCGTACTCTACATACGCTTCTTCACAGCCAGGAAACTTTTGAAGGAAGTCTTCATAATAAGAATCCACGTCTTTCCCTTTTCTTTCCAGAAAAATTATCACTCCGCGGTACTCACTCCATACTTCTTTCTGGGGCTGCACCTGCCGCAGCCGTTCTTTGGCAATCTTTTGCAGATAAAATTCTTCTCCCTGCATGGCAAGATTGCCTGCTGCCTGCAGCCGTTCCTCTTCCACGCGTTTTTCCCAGTAAGTCCCAGAAACTTTCCATTCTCTACACCGCTCCAATAATCTCCAGGCTTGCCAAACTGGTTTCCCAAAAGGAGAAAGCTGTTTTTGCCGGGAAATATAAATTTGAGAAAGAAAGCATGTTTCATACAATCCCGGAGTTGAATTTTTTCTAAGATCCTGCCATATCACTTCCCATGATTTTATTTTTTTCGGATCCTCCAAGGCATCCAAAAGTCTCTCATATCTTCGGATTTCTGAATCCTTTCCCTGCCATTCCTCCAGGCACTGTCTTGCCATAATATAATCCGGCCGCTTTTTTTCATCTCCAAATAAATATATTTGAATTTCTTTTTTTGTACTTTTAGGTGTCTGAGCAGCGGCACTTCCAGGAAAAGAAAAATTGCCGATACAGGCTGCCAAACTTAAAGCCGCTGCAAAAATCACTGCCTTTTTCCTAACGTTTCTTCTTCTTTCTCTTTTTAAGGATTGCTGCAGCACATCCATCGACGGGTAACGATCTTCCGGCTGATTCTCTGTACATTTTTTTATGACTGCTTCCAAACCTTTCCACCGCATCTTTCCCAGGCAAAAATCCAAAATCCTACCAAAACTGAAAATATCCATGCGGACATCTGCCCTGCTTCCTTTTTTCATCTGTTCCGGGGCGGCAAAGCCCCTGGTTCCATATCCTTCCAGCTCTTCCCCCTTATAGGCACTGATTCCAAAATCAATCAGGTATACTTTTCCTGCCGGTGTCAGCCTGATATGTTCCGGCTTTAAATCCAGACAGATAATTGAAGGCTTCATTTGATGAAGCCCCTGTAATATTTCACACAGCGACAGACTCCACCGGATTATCTGGCCTCTTCTGATTTTCTTTTTTCTTTTCACCAGCTCTTTTAGTGAATTTCCACGAACATATTCCATGATCATAAAAATTTCATGATCATTCCTTTTCCACTCTATGATCTTTGGAATTCCCGAAAGACCTTCTGACTTTTTCAAGTATTTTACCTCCCGCAGCCCCTGCTTGTTAGCCAGAACAATTTTCATTACATACTGTTTCCTTTTCCTGCAGTCTTCCACCAGGAACACCTTTCCCATGCCTCCAGATTTGAAGCCTTTAATCCTTCGGTACTTTCCAAAAAAAATTTCTGTTTCTACGGTACTTTGATCAGAATACATGAAAGATTATCAAGCTCCCCCCTTTCCTTCACTTTTTGAAAACATTCTTCGACCCATGTTCTCATTTCATTTTGATCAGAATCTACATGATAAATTTCCTCTTCCTCCAGACGCCCGTAAAATCCGTCAGTGCAAAGCAGAAATTCCATACCTGGTTCTATCCTTCCCCTGTAGCAATCAATCTTAATGTCTTTGGTGACTCCAACACATTGGATTAAAATATGCCGTCTTGGATCTTTCTTTGCCTGTTCTCTTGTCATGTGTCCTGCTTTTACTTCAAGCTGAGCCAGAGTATGATCTGTAGTGACATATTTCCGTCCCTTCTCAAACCAGTACGCCCTGGAATCTCCTACATTCAGCACAAAAAACTGTTCTCCCAGAACAAATAAAAGGGTCAGCGTGCTCCCCATTGTTTCGTCTGTATCTTCACTCATGAGCAGCAGATTGTCATTTGATTTTTTTATCAGAGCAATCAGATCTTTTTGAATCCTGTCAATGTTCTTTTGTCTCATTCGTTCCGAGAGAATTTCATCAAACCACTGCTTTAGCAGCTCAATGATATACCTGCTTGCGATTTCTCCACGTCTTAAACCTCCCATCCCGTCACATACTGCTGCCAGAAGGCATTGCTTTCTTCCGTATTTCTTCTTTTTCATCAAATATGCGTCCTGATTAGACGGTCTTCCATTTCCGATATCGGTCATTTCTACTGTTTGTATCATAATTTCCTCCCAAAGAAAAGAGGGTGTCCCAAAAGTCATGAAATGACTTGAGGGATACCCTCGTTCTTTTGT
>JAHZHN010000021.1 GCA_019420275.1 Clostridiales bacterium | reverse complement strand
CCCGTGTTACCGCCGTGAAAGGGCGATGTCTTAACCGCTTGACCATGGAGCCTTGCTGTATCACTGCTTCAGTGATGACCGAGTTATATATTAGCATAGCTCCATAAGAATTGCAAGCCTTTTTTTGAAAAAAATAAAAAAATTTTTGTATTTCCTTTCTAATTTATTTTATGCCAGGATTTTTAAAATATGACAGGTAATAAATGACCAGAAGATCGGTCATTTGTCCGTAGCTGTGAACGCCCTGTGTTTGTCCATTTGCCTTGAGATAAGTGTCGTTCATCAGATTGGCAGCTTCTGCGATACGTCCGTCATATTGAGCCCAGAAAACATCATCTGCTTTCAGATCCGGTTCGGCAGAAGGATCCAGAGTGTTTCTGACTTCCTGCCAGATATCAGGGTCTGCACGGTAAAGAGCACCCATGACATATTCCCATGCACACAAGGTTCCGCTGTATTGAAATTCTGCCAGAGCGGATGCTCTGCAAGCCAGAAAAGAAATAAAATTGGCTTCTTCTTCCTGCATAAATCCACGCAGATGAGAAAGTTCGTGACACATCGTGAAGGGCAGGTCATAAGCAGGCATATCCTGATTATAATTCGCCTCGATCGTAAAAGGCGAATATATCCCCATCAGTTTCTGCCGGGATAAAATTTCAGAGACGAGAACCGGCTTTGGAGCGGGATAATAGCCCTGAAGGCTAGGGTATGTTCTTCCGAGGCTCTGCATGGAGCGTACTGCTTCTTTTTGTATATCATCAGGCAGGAGCAATTCTTTCTGATCGGATCGTTGTACCTGAGCGCTCAGGCGATTTACTTCTTCTGTCAGCCATTGGCAGGTTGCTGTTAATTCTTCTACAGAATAAGGCCGGACTTTAAGACCGGCTGTGTCGGCAAAGGACTCTTTTTGATAGTTGATGCCGCAATTGATCACAAAAAGAAAGAATAGAATGCATGCACCGAGAAATAGTGCAGAAATCCATTGAAGAACTGCAGTTTTTCGGTTTTTACGGGCAGAGGCAAGGGCATGTATTCCGGTACCAATGATCAGTAGGCTCATAACATACAGACTCAATTCCACAAAGGAAAAAGAAACCATACTGGACAGTCTGCCGATGACAGATACAAATATTGGATAAATATGAGTGGAATACCACTGTGCAAATGTTGGGTGGAATCTGGCGGCAACCATGAAAATACTGCTTATTGACAGAAAAAAGATTCCACTGAGTATATAGTTGTTTGCGTTGCTTGGTTTTCTTTTGTTTTTCATATTCGGTAGTCTGACTCCTATCGTTTTATCTTGTTTTTAGTATATCATTTTCAACAGAAATTTCCTAATGAAAGAAAAATTACAGTTTGTTTTGAAAGAAGGCACAGTCTTTCATGTGAAATTGTGATTTTTCATCTATCCAAAGCTGTTTTCGGAAGGTATAATAATAAAATATCGCATTTTAAAAAACAGAGAGGGGGTTCCTATGAAGATACTACCGAAAATAAAAAAGATTCAGTGCAGATGTAATGCGTTTATTACGAGACAGTTGAGAAAAGTCAGTATTTTTCAGAGACTGAATATTTCATTTCTTGTTTTGCTTCTTGGGACAGCAGTTTTTTTGACATTTTTCAGTTTTTCGAAATACTCTGCAGAGATTATTTTCAATCTGGAGAGATATGCGTCTATGTCTGTTCAGAATATTCAGTTAAAAGTACAGGATATTATGCAGGAGTATGAGGAGATTGCAGTTCAGTTTTATGAGGATGAAGAAGTACTGCGTGCAGTTGCAGAAAATGTAACGGGGGTGGAAGGTTCCGATGTGTTCCGACAGAATTGCCATATAGTAGAGAGTAAACTATATCACATGGGACATGGAAAGAAATACATCAAGAGTATCCAGATGGTATCTGCTGGAAAGCAGTACCATATGGCGGAAGAAAATGGATACCAACGGGGCGGAACCATTAGAAATCTGGATGAATTTTATCAAAGCAATTTTTATCAGGAGGCAAAGGCACGTCATGGCTATCCGGTGTGGATTGAAGATGCAGGGCAGAATTATACCTTTTATGAGAGTGAGCAGAGTGTTTATGGACTGGCAGACATTATCACGTTGTCTGTTGCAATCTATCAGCCGGAGACAAGAGCTCTTTTAGGTGTTCTGACTATGAATGTAGATATCAAGGCATTTACAGAAGCAGCAAGAGGATATGAAGCCTACCAGGACAGCAATTTGTTTTTGATTGGAGAAAATGGTGTGATTACTGCATTTAATCCGAATATTGCTTTTCCGTCTTTTCCATCCGATCGTGGATTGTTTGAAAGCATGCGAAAGAACAAAAAACAAGTGATACGTACGAAGTTTGATGGAGAAGATGTCTTGTTTGCTTATGAAAATATACCGGGGACAAAGATGTTTTCTGTTTATATAGCAGATATGAAAATCTTGTTGGAGCGAACCGGACATACAAGGAATTTATCTATTCTGGTACTGTTTGGAATTGTGATCGGTTGTTTTGCCATTTCTTATTATGTGACCAAAAGTATTTCAGAACCAGTACGCCGGCTTGTGAAGGTTATGGGAAAAGCTGGAGATGGAAAATGGACAGTGCGTTATCAGAACAGTGGAAATGATGAGATTACAGTATTGGGGGAACGATTCAACGAGATGGCGGATAAGACCAATCAGTTGATCGAGCAGGTGTATCTTTCTGAAATTCGTCGGCAGAAGCTGCAGTTGAGCTGGAAGAACGCTCAGTTGGATGCGATGTTGATGCAGATCAATCCGCATTTTCTCTATAACACACTGGATATCATACGCTGGGAGGCAATGTATGAAGCCAATGGAGAAAGCAAGGTGACTCGCATGATCGAACAGTTTAGTAAATTGTGCAGGATGGGGATGAAAGCCGGAGGAAATACCATTTCATTAAAGGAAAGCTTGGAACATGCGCAGGTATATCTGGAGGTAATCAATTTCAGACATCAGGAAAAAATCCGTTTTCTGACAGATGTGGGTGAAACAGCAGAAAAATGTTATGTCCCACAGTTTATGCTGCAGCCGATTCTGGAGAATGCGGTTGTTCATGGATTTCACGATGCAAGCAAAGGGTATGCGGTTCAGATTTCTGCTCACGTGCAGGGAGAGGTACTTCATATTCAGGTGAAGGACAATGGAACAGGTATGACAAAAGAAAATCTGGAAAAGCTTCAGAACTATATTCAAGGGGAAGCAGATCCGGAAAAAAGTATTGGTATTGTAAATGTGAATCAGAGAATCCGTCTGTTTTATGGAGAAGAGTATGGAATTCAGATCAGGAGTCGAAAACAGATGGGTACAGAGGTAGAGATCATTCTACCAGTAAAGATGCAGTCTGAAAATATGAAAAAGCTTGGGGAAGAGGTTGAAGAAGATGTATCAGGTGTTGATCGTAGATGATGAAGAAATTGTCTGCCGTGGAATGGCGCAGTTTGTAAAGTGGGAAAAATGTGGATTTGAAGTGGCGGGAATTGCCGCCAGTGTAGACGAAGCATTACGGATGTTAAAAAAAATGTCAATTGACGTGGTGTTTACAGATATCCGTATGCCGGAAAAATCGGGGATCGATCTATTGAAAGAAGTGCAGGAACTGTATCCAGATGTAAAAACGGTTGTGTTAAGTGGGTATAGTGATTTTGATTATGCAAAGGATGCGATAAGATATGGTGCGGTAGAATATCTGACAAAGCCGGTAAATCTGGGAGAAGTGGAAGAATTGTTGGGGCGGCTGTCAGAAAATCTGGAACGCCATCAAAAAGAAGCCAAAATTCATACATATCACATGGAAGGCCTGCTTTTATCCATTGCAAGAGGCTATGCAGAAGCCGATATGGAGAAGTATGATCTTCCCCAATTGGAGATGTGGTACGGAGTTTCTGTATTTATGATAGAAAAGAGTCAGGATGAAGAAAATGTGACACAGGAAAAAGAAAAAATGAAAAAGCAGATTGTGGCAGTCATCCCGGAGACGATTATTTTGGATAGTTCGGTATATGGGTTATTTGCGATTGTTCCTGCGAAGGCGGAAGAGGAGTTTGCATATTTTGTGTCTATCTTAGAGCAGGTATGTTGTACAGATGGTTGTTGGGCAATGGGAATCAGCAGGAAAAAAAGTGGAATTAACAGATTGACAGAGGCGTTTCAAGAGTCACAACAGGCAATGCGTTATTTGATGGCAGATACACGAAAAAAAGTTATTTTTTATCAGAATATCGAGAAGTTGTTTTCTGAAAAATCTTCTCAGATTCAGGAAATCCTTACAGAATTTCTATGCAAACTTAACGGTGGAGAAGATAAGACACAGATCATCCGCTGGCTGGAGCAGGTTTTGACGGCGATGGAGAGTACGGAAAAGATGAGTGTTCTGGAATTTCAGACGGTATGTATTCGTTTTCTGATTGAAATGAATGGACATTTGCAGGAGACCGGGCTGGAAAAAGAAGTGCTTCATGATCGGTTGAATGAAGTGCTGCAGCAATTGCTGTGTTGTGAAAACAGTCAGGATGTGTTGCGCTGGATGCTTTCATATCTGGAGTGGGTGACAAGGAGTCTGGAACATGCTGACAATCATCAAATCAGTGGAGGTGTGGTTGCAGAAATTCAGAACTTTATCCGTCAGCATTATCAGGAAAATATCAGTTTGAATATGTTGGCAGAACAGTTTTACATGCATCCGAATTATTTGAGTAGATTATTTAAGGAAAAAACAGGAAAAAATTTTGTGGATTATCTGGTTCAGATTCGAATGCAGAAGGTCAAAGAACTTTTAAAGAATTCGGACTATAAGATCATTGAAATCTGTAGTATGGTCGGATACGATAATCCGCGTTCATTCAGTAAAGCATTTAAGCATTATGCAGGAATGACACCGAAAGAATACAGGGAACATGGAAAATAAAGCGTATAAAACATCAAACAGGGGATACCGGATCTGGTATCCCCTGTAATATTATTTCTGATTTGCTTCATTGAATTTTTCCAGTGCTTCTTTTTCGCACAGTTTTTGTGCTTCTGCAAATTCTGTTTCAGGATCTGCGTTAGAGTCCGTCAGGATCTTCTGAACAGCACGGTCTACATAAGAACCAAAATCGGCTTTTCCGTAGAATTCCAGTCGACCTACTGATTTTGCGGATTCCAGAACTTCTTTATATTCCTCTGGGAATTCATAGAAATCTGTAATGCTCATATCATCTCTTGGGATGATGACTGGGTTTGGAGCGCCTTTTGTTGCAAGATTTTCATAATAGGAAGCACGATAGTCTTTTCCTGTGTAATATTTGATGTATTCCCATGCAGCATCTTTCTTTGCCTGATCCGCTTTTGCATTGATTACCCAGCAGTCTCCACCGATTGCGGTTGTTTGTTTTCCGGAAGGTCCGGCCGGAGGAAGGCAAAGTCCGATATCATCAGGGTCAATTCCTTTTGTGATGGCTTCAGATACCCAGTCACCTGCAAAGGGCATCATACCAATTTTTCCGAGACCAAAGTTTGTGACGAGATCAGAGAATTTTAATGTCAGATCACTCTGAAGAACGCCTTCACTCTTTAATTTCTGGTAGTATTCTGCTGCTTTGATCACTGCAGGATCTGTAAAGGTCAGTTCCGCTGTTCCATCCTCGTTTTCTTTTGTCAGATCACCGCCGGCCTGCCATACATAATACTGGAAGAACCATTCTGTCCATTCAGCGGCAAGTGTTGCGTAACCAGCGACCTGATTGTCAGGATCGTTGATCTTTTTCGCAACTTCGACGGCTTCATCCCATGTTTTTGGAGGTTCTTTGATTCCGGCTTCTTCAAATAATGCTTTGTTATATCCAAAGAGCATCGGAGCAACCTGATTTGGAACACCGTATACTTTTCCGTCTTTTGTGAACATATCAACATACTCTTTTGTGAAATTTCCCCATTCATCCCACTCATCTGTATATTGATTCAAAGGTTCAAGTATACCAGAAGTAATATATGAATCCATCATGGTAAAAGAGCAGTTTACAAGGTCAGGAGCAGTTCCGGAAGCAACAGCCTGATAAAATTCATTTCCAGGATCGCCTTCTTTTACCACTTTATTTAATGTAATATTCGGGTGTTCCTCGAGAAATTTCTTCTCCATGGAAGTGTACCAGTCATCTTTATTACGACTTGTTTCCCAGATTGTCAGTTCCACTTTTTCCTCATCGGAACCTTTCTCAGAAGATTTTGCAGTGTCGGTATCTTTGCCGGAATCTCCGGAACCACCACATCCGACTAAGGATGTAGCAGCCATAGCAACACAGAGCATTGCAGCGAGTAGTTTCTTTTTCATAATGCGTTTCCTCCTTTTACGCTTCGTTTGTGATGTTCCTATCATATCAGACAATGGAAATAATTGGAATGTCTTAAATCTAACGGAAAAAGTCACCATTTTTAAGGTGGTAAGAAATGGTGAGTAAAGAACTTAAAAATGGTGACCTGTCTGTAAAGTGAGATCATTTCTTTTGGAAAAGAAATTTTATATACTAGCGGAAGAAGAAAAAAGGGAGGTATTACTGATGAGAAAAAGTCCGCAAAAAAGAGTTGTAAAAGCAGGAAGCTATCAGTTCAGAAAGAAAATAACACCGTGGTGTATTTTATTTTTTCCAATGGCGTTTACAGTCTGGCTGAAATATTATCCGATCGTCAGTGCATTTTTTATTTCACTATTTCGATATGATCCGATCAATCCACCGGGAAAATTTGTTGGGTTTGAAAATTATGTAGATATTTTTCATATGCAGCATTATTGGGACTCCTGGAAAAATACATTCATTTTGCTGGCATTACAGCTGTGTATGTGTTTTTTGATCCCTCTCATTCAGGCATTGTTGCTGAATGAGTTGATCCGGCTTCAGAAATGCCTGACGACACTTTACATTTTACCGGCGCTGATTCCAACATCGGTCAATGTAATCATATGGAAGTGGATCTGGCATCCGGATTATGGTGTTGCAAATCAAATTGTGAAATTTTTTGGTGGAGAGCCCCAGACATGGTTGAGTGATCCAAATCTGGTCAAGTTTTGTATCATCTTTCCGGGAGTGCTTGGGGGTGGTCTGACGGTGCTGCTATATCTTTCTGCGATTCAGGGAGTTTCTACAGATATTATGGAATCTGCATCGCTGGATGGATGTACAGGTTTTGGACGGATCATACATATTATTCTGCCAAATATTTCATTTATGATATTCATTCAGTTGATCATGTGCGTCATTACGACGATGCAGATGCTGGATGTGCCGTATATGTATGCATCTGGAGGACCAAGTGGTGCGTCGACCACGCAGGGAATTTTTATTTATAATGCATTTCATCAGGATTTGAATTATGGAAGAGGATCAGCGGCATCCGTCATACTTCTTCTTGTAATTGCAGCAATGACAATGGTACAGATGCAATTTGAAAAATCAGAAAAAGAATAGGAGGGCAGGGGATGAAGATAACAGGCCAAAAAAGAACGAAGAAAAAACTCGGAAGATCTGAACGAAAATTGAAGATCGTTGCGGTAGTAGTATCCCTGCTGTTTGCGGTACTGATGCTGTATCCTATGATTTTTGCAGTGTCCAGTGCCATGAAAGACAATTCGAAAATCTATGAGGTTCCACCAAAGCTGCTCCCAGATGCGGCGAACAGTTTATCTGTTGTATTGGATTATTCGGAACAAAATGGCAGCGAAGAGAACCTGAAAGATCAGATGATGCAGGATAGCATTCTGGTGATGATGGGACTCAGTTACAAAATGCCGGATGATTCCATTATGGAAATTAAAGTATATGGCATAAAAGATGGAGAAACTGTTTACTATTCCAGAGCCCATCAGATGAAGCTGCAAATGGAAAAAGATTATGGAATCTATAAAGGAACGGCGATTAAAAAAGAAGTATTACTTCATGAGGATCGGTACGTTCGTGCATGTGATTCCATTGGCTATGAATTTAATCTGAATGGTGTTTCTGAAAAAGCGCCAAAAGGACTTGGAGATCAGTTCGAGAAAAAAGCAGAGAAGATTCTGGACGGGAAATACCAGACAACAGGAACACTGGTCAGTGTGGGAGACAAAGTGAAAAACATCCTGAATCTGGAAAGTTTTAAATATTATTTACAGATGCCGGGTTATATCTATCCGGAGAGCGAGACCATTCAGAGATTTGGTTTTATGACATTTGTGTTTAACAGTATTATTGTGATTGGATTTGCGATGATCGCGCAGGTAATTCTGTGTTCAGTTTGTGCATTTGTAATCAGCAGGAAACTGTCAAAACGAGCGGCAAAATTTGTTCTCCTCTTCTTCCTGGGAGGAATGATGGTTCCGTTTGCAAGTATTATGCTTCCGCAGTTGATCATGTACAAACAAATGGGAGCGTACAATAATTATGTGGCATTGCTTCTGCCATTTTTGTATCCATATGGATTTTATGTATACTTGTACAAAGGATTCTTTGATCAGATTCCGGCAAGTTATTTTGAGGCAGCAGAGTTGGATGGAGCGGGAAGTTTTTATCTATATAGTAAAATCTGTATGCCGCTGTCCAAGCCGATCATTTCGCTGATCGCGCTGCAGACATTTATTGGAAACTGGAATGACTTCTTCTGGGCATGGCTGGTAACAGAGGATCAGAAACTGTGGACATTAAATGTGGCACTTTATAATATTTCAAACAATGTGGCAACCAAACAGAATGCATTGATGGGGCTTGCAGTGGTTACCATTACACCAGTGATCCTGTTATCGATCTTGTTCTCAAAACAGTTGAAACAAAGTATCGTGGCGTCTGGTGTCAAGGGATAATTCCCGGAAAGGAGAAGACAGGTATGGCAAAGAGAAAAAATCTGAAACATATGACAATGGCAGCGGCGGCAGCGGTTTTGATTTCCCAGTGTCCTGGAATAGCTGTTGAAGCAGCGCCTCCAGAAAAAGGTAACTGGACGTTGCTTCCGGCTGCATCCGATGAATTTGATGGTACCTGCCTGAACGAAGAAAAGTGGACAAATGGAATTTGGTATGATGTGACAACCGATCTGGCATTTCATCCAGAGAATGTGTCAGTGAGAGATGGAAACCTCGTGCTTGCAGCAAAAAAAGAGGTGTATAATGGAAAAGACTACACAGCTGGAGCGGTGGAGTCAAAATTTGAAGTGCCGGGAACGGCAAGCTATGTGGAAGTGCGTGCGAAGGCACTCGATAAAAAGGCAAATGTATTAAGTGCAATCTGGATGCAGTCGTCTCCGCTGAATTATGCACTGAATCCGAACCCGGAGATTGATATCATGGAGACATTTGATTATACTAAAATGACGAGCACATTACATACATGGCATCAAAATCCGTCGATTCATCTACAAAGAGGAACAAAGGGATGGAAGACAGGTCTGGAAGACATCAGTGCAGATTATCATACATATGCATTGGAGAGAAGAGACGGAACACTTCGTTTTTATTTCGATGATCAGTTAACCTGGGAAAAGAGCAGTATTGAGGATTCTTTTGCAGAACTTTCCCGTCATATGGTGCTAAGTCTGGAAGGGCATTTAGGGATGCCGGTAGAAGAGTATTTGCCGGGCGAATTTCTGGTGGATTATGTAAGAACTTATTATGACAGTGATTTTGCAGGAGTTCCAGAAGATGGGCTGTATCAGATTGTGAATAGACAAAGTAAAAAAGCTTTGGATATTCCAAACTCAGAAGAAAGTGGTGCAACGCAGCTTGTACAGAAAGAGGCAGCATCAGCGGGAGCGTGGAGAATCTGGAAGCAAGGAGACGGTACATGGGCAATGACACATGCAGTCAATAGAAACTGTGTGGATTTGGTTGCAGATCAGGGGGTAACATCGAACGGAACCGCAGTGATACAGTATGGATATCACGGAGGAGTGAATCAAAAATGGTATCTGGTCCCAACAGAGGAAGGGGCATTTAAGATCATTTCTGCACTGAGTGGAAAAGCTTTGTGTGTGAAAGATGCATCTCTGGAAGAAAATGCTCCGATCATACAATGGACCTACGGAAATAACAATGAAGATACGAATGATGAGTGGATGTTTGTACCGGTACAGTGATAATTTGGAGGAAGAAGAAATGGCAGAAAAAATGACAGTCGCGATATTGGGACTTGGAAGCAGAGGACTGCAGGTGTACGCACCCATCATTGAACAGAATGCAGAGAAGATGGAATTGACTGCTGTGGCAGATCTTATGGAAGAAAAAGTAGAAGAAGCGAAAACTCGATATCATCTAAAAGCAGAAAATTGTTTTTACAGTGCAGAGGAGCTGCTTTCAGCAGATAGACTGGCAGATGTGATGTTTATCTGCACACAGGACAGAGATCATGTGAAACATGCAGTAGAAGCAATCAAAAAAGGATATCATCTTTTGCTGGAAAAACCAGTCTCTCCGGATGAGGAGGAATGTCGCTTATTATTGGAGACAGCAAGGGAATATCAACGAAAAGTATGTGTCTGTCATGTGCTTCGCTATACACCGTTTTATAGTAAGATCAAAGAAATGTTGCTGGACGGTGCAGTTGGAAAGGTCATGAATATTCAGGCAAGAGAAGATGTAGGGTTCTTTCATCAGGCACATTCCTTTGTTCGTGGAAACTGGAGAGACTCCAGGGAAACCAGTCCGATGATTCTGGCCAAATGCTGTCATGATATGGATATTTTAGTATGGCTGTCAGATTCTGGATGCAGCCGGGTATCTTCATTTGGAGAATTATCTTGGTTTAAGGAAGAAAATGCACCAAAGGGAGCTGCAAAGCGCTGCATGAGTGGATGTGGAGCAAAAGAAGATTGTCCATACGATGCAGAAAAAATCTATATCACAGACAAAAGTACCGGAGTTCGCAATGGAGCAGGATGGCCGGCAAATACATTTGTGATTCATCCAACAGAAGATGCGGTAAGAGAAGCATTGGAAAAAGGACCTTATGGAAGGTGTGTATTTCATTGTGACAATGATGTTGTGGATCATCAAGTTGTGAATTTACAGATGGAAAACGGTATTACAGTGACATTTTCCATGTGTGCATTCAGTGCGACTTGCAATCGAACGATCAAGATTATGGGAACTTTGGGGCAGATTGAAGGAGATATGGGAAAACATATGATCTACTATACGCCTTTTGGAAAAGAGACAGAGGAGATCGATCTTACAAAGTTGACAGAAGATTTCAGCGGACATGGCGGTGGAGACGTCAGGATGGTGCAGCAGTTCTGCGACTACATTATGAAAGGAAAAGAAAGCCCGTCGATTACTGATCTGGGAACGTCTTTGGAGAGTCACTATATCGCACTTGCAGCGGAAAAATCCAGATTGGATAATGGCAGCATGATTTCATTGAAAGAATCTGCATGTGGGCAATAGGGAAAATGGAACATCAATATCGAGGAATTATAACAGAAAAAGAAGAGTTTTTATATCCAGATAGTATTCTTGAAACACTGCAGAAAGAGCTGCATATTGGGATGCCGCTTGATGGAAAACCGGGAATCCAATTGTTGTTGGAAACAGCGTCAGAGGAAATCGTAATGCAGCTGGAAGGGGAGGAATTTCAGGCAGAGTGGTATCAGATGCGTGAAATTCCGGTCGAATACAATACTGGAGATGGGGAAAACCAGGGTGGAGCAATGGTTCTGATGGAAAAACCGGAAGAAAAGCCAGCTTATGTGACCAGAAAGGCTCCATTTTGGGTATATGATTGTCTGGAAAAAAGAGAAGATGGATGCATTTGTACAAAGAATGGGAGAGCTGCTGTCTATATGTGCCTGCAGGCAAAGGCAGGACTGAAACCCGGGAATCATACCGTGTATATCACAGCGCAGACAATAGAAGGAGAGTATCGGTGTAAAATTACTGTTCGAGTATATGACGTCAGCATTCCGGAACATACATTTTTTGTGACAAACTGGTTTTCAGAAGATGAGATCTGTCGATTTCATCACGTAGAAAAAGGAACTGAGGCATACTTACAGATGCTTCAAAAGTATGCAGAGGCAATGCGTAGAATGCATCAGAATGTATTTTTCATCCAGTTGGATGAGCAGTGTGTTGTAAATAGAGAACCCTATGAGTTTGATTTTGAATATTTGACTCCGATGATTTCGTGTTTCTTTGAACAGGGAATGCAGTATATGGAGTTGGGAGTTCTTTTGGATCGAGGATTTCTGCCGGACGGAATGCCGGATATGTATACCGATCGGTTTACGTGTTCGATGGCAAAAGATGTGCCGGTGGATTCTTTCAAAGGGTATGAAATTACGGTTCGCTTTGTACAGAGTCTGGCGGCTTATTTAAAGAAGTATGGATGGGAAAAACAGGTGTTGTTCCATATTCATGATGAGCCGGATATTCATTATAAAAATCAGGAAGCTTTGGAAGCAAGAAAACGGCAGTATTATCTGGCAGCCGGAATTTTACGAAAATATATTCCGGGAATTCAGATCATAGAAGCAGTAGATTCTGCACAGTTCCGGGGCGGAATCGATATCTGGGTGCCGGGAACAGCCGGATATGAAAAGAAAAAAGAGGAGTTTGACAAGCTGATCGAACTGGGAGAGACGGTCTGGACATATGTGTGTTGCGGACCGGAAGGACATTGGTTGAATCGTTTTCTGGATTTTGCACTGATCAAAGGGCGACTTTTATTCTGGGGCTGTGCAAAGAACAGAATTTCCGGTTTTCTGCACTGGGGACTGAATCAGTTTCAAAATGGAATGAATCCTTATGAGGGAACGAGTTGTCCGAATCATACCGGAATCGGTACAAACTTTCCGTGCGGAGATTCTTTTTTGGTCTATCCGGGCGAAGATGGACCAAATTTGGGAATGCGTCTGGAGGCGCAGAGAAGAGGCGCGGAAGATGCGGCATTGTGGCAGCTTTTAAGAGAGAAAGACGAAAAGCTGCATGATGAACTGATTGGGAAGATGTTTACGAACAACTATACTTACAATGATGATCCGGCAAGATTTCAGGAAGTGTATGAGGAATTGCTGGCGGCGTTGGAGTAATGGAAGAAAAGTGAAGAAATGAGAAAGAATACTTCTGATCGTATGGGATCAGGAGTATTTTTTTGAATTGAATTTTTTGTGTTTTGTCGGATGAAAGAAGAAAGTACGTAAGTATATGGGGAAAAACTCATTTTTGTGGAGTCTACGATTCGTAGACAAGGGAAAGAGAGCGTGTATTGTAAAATATGTGAAGTCTGTTATGATAAAGAAAGTAAAATATTTTACTCAGACTGTAGACAAAGTCCCGAACAAAAGTCCCGGCTTTTCTTATGCTTCAGTTATCCACAATTCTTTTTTGTAGAATTACTTTATCAAGAAAAAAGTGTATGTTATCCACCCGATAGTTTTATACAGTCTATTCCCTTCGTGGTATAATAATCTTAACAGGAGGGATTGCTTATGATGACAAGAGATGCTGATAAAAAAAGAAGTCAAATGCTCATGTTTTGTATGGATGACATGGTTCCCCAAGACCATCTTCTCCGAAAAATTGACAGAGCAATTGATTGGAACTTTATTTATGACTTAGTAGAAGATAAATATTGTGCAGACAATGGAAGACCAAATCTGGATCCTGTCTTATTAATTAAAATCGTTTTTATTCAGTATCTTTATGGGATTCGAAGCATGCGCCAGACAATCAGAGAAATAGAAGTAAATGTTGCTTATCGCTGGTTTCAGGGTCTTGATATATTAGATGGAGTTCCTCATTTTTCAACATTTGGGAAAAATTACACACGTCGGTTTAAAGGTACGGATCTGTTTGAACAGATTTTTTCGCATATCTTAGAAGAATGTATGAAATATCATTTAGTGGACACTTCTGTGATCTTTGCAGATGCCACTCATGTAAAAGCTTGTGCAAACAGCAAAAAGATGAGAAACAGAATTGCAAAACAAGAAGCTCTCTGGTATGAGGAAGAATTAAAAAAAGAAATCAATGAAGATAGAAAAGCACACGGGAAAAAGCATTTAAAAGATAAAAATGATCATAACCAAACTCCACCTTCTGTTGGGGGTTGGGAATCTCAAGACACTTTATGATAAGCTGCTATCATATCATCCAGAAATGATGGTATTGGATGCAGGATATAAAACCCCGGCAATCGTACATCTTCTGATCGAAGATCAAATCGAACCATTGTTTCCATACAAAAGTCCGCAAACAAAGAAAGGATTCTTCAGAAAATATGAGTATGTATACGACGAATACTATGATTGCTATATATGTCTGGAAGGAAAAATAAGAGGATTTGGAACAGATGTGTTTGAAAAAGAACCAATTGATATTTCAGAGAAATTATTTCAATTTGAAAATTATATTGTTACACCTCATGTATCAGCAGAGACTTACGAAAATTGTGAAACAACATCGATTGTGACAGCAAAAGCATTAATATCAGTGTTTGAGGGGAAAGAACCTGATCATCGGTTAGTATAGGATTCTAACATCAGATCATCTAAAAATAAATTTTACAAACTTTTAAAGCAAACTTGATCATAACCAGAAATTGTT
>JAHZHN010000020.1 GCA_019420275.1 Clostridiales bacterium | reverse complement strand
TTTTAAAAAATTGTAAAGAAAATGATTTGTTGATAACTATGGGAGCCGGAAACGTCGATTCTATCGGAAATTCTCTTCTGGAAAAATAGTTATCCACATTATCCACAGGTTTATACACATTTTTGTATTCGAAAACCTGTGGATTTCTTTTTCCTTTTTCCACAATTGTAAAATCTATGTAAATGGCTTATTCTCGTTATTCTGAATTTATTATCCACATTATCCACATTATCCACAGGCTTTTCCACAATTTCTGTGTGGATTCTGCACCTATTTACATTTTGATTTATCTGGGTTATAGTCAAAATTAGATTAGAGAAAAGGGGAAAACGCCATGAATTATATTAAAGTTATAACTACATATCCGACCGGTGGAACATTGCTCCCAAACGCTTTTGTAGATCATTATATGATCCGGGCAAACGGAGAATACATTAAAGTTTATATTTATCTTCTTCGTATGGTATCGGAAGGTGCCAATTTCAGTATCCCATGTCTCGCAGATGTACTGGAACTGACGGAGCGTGATGTTGCACGTGCGTTGAAATACTGGGAAAAGGAATCCCTTTTAAAGATTTCACAAAATCATGGCGAAATTCAGTCCATTGAGCTGCTTCCGGTTCCAGGCCGCACAAAGCCTGTTTTGGAGGCTGAACCTTCTTCTCCGGTCTCTTCTGCAGAGGAATCTCCTGTTACAGGAGCGGAAGCAATTCCTGCTATGAAGACACTTTCTCCTTCTGAACTCCAGAAGAAGAGTGAGGATGAACGTTTTTCCTATCTTCTCTATGTATGTGAGATGTTCATTGGAAAGCCGCTTACCTGCTCAGACATGAATATTCTTCTATATTTATACGAAGACCTTTCCATGTCCTGCGAATTGATCGAATATCTGGTAGAACACTGTGTTTCTAATGGCAAAAAGAGTTTCCGATATATGCAGACTGTTGCAATCAACTGGTATGAGGAAAATATTACAACAGTAGACGAAGCCAAGGCACACAGCAAAAATTTTAAAAAAGAATACTACTCTATCATGCGTGCTTTTGGATTGAACCAGAACCCGGCCCCAATTCAGGAACAGTATATGAAACAATGGCTGGAAAAAGATGCATTTAATCTTTCTCTGATCATTGAAGCTTGTAATCGTACGATCAACGCGATCAACAAACCAAGCTTTCCTTATACGGATACGATCCTGAAACAGTGGAAAGATAATCATATCAGAACTGTGGAAGAGGCTAAGAGTTTTTATCGGCGTCAAAAATCACCAAAGACCTTTATGAATGCCAATACGTCTCAGCCAGTACATAACTTTAAGCAGCGTGATTATGATTTTGATGCCTTGGAAGAACAGCTTCTTAAGAAACAATTTTCTGATGAGATCAGGGAGAATTAATTTATGTCTTTATCTAATTTTGAATATCAGAAAATCATGCAGATGTATGAAGACCGAAGACTTTCAAATTATCATCTGCATGAACAAAGAAAAAAAGAAATATATCAGAAGATTCCAAAAATCCGCGATCTAGATCGACAGATCGCGGCTAATTCCATTGCTCTTGGAAAAAAACTAATCGCTGGTGACAATCCTTCTCTTGCTTCAAAATGCAAACAGGAAAATCATCAGATTGCCCAGGAGAAGAAACATCTCCTGGCAGAACACGGATATCCTTCTGATTATCTGGAACCAATCTATTCTTGTGCCGAATGCAAAGATACTGGATACATCGGTCAAAAAAGATGCAGATGCTTTCAGCAGGCTGTCATCAATCTGATATATTCCAACTCAAATATGGAACGGCTTCTGAAACAGGAAAATTTTCAGACATTTCGTGAAGACTATTATTCTGATCAGATAATGACTGACGGACTTCCGAGTCCAAGAGCGAACATTCGAAAAATTCTTCAGCACTGCCATGGATTTCTCGAACGATTTCCAAACCATGAAAATATCCTGTTTCAAGGTTCTACAGGCGTTGGAAAAACATTCCTCAGTCACTGCATTGCCAAAGAAGTTATAGATCAGGGTTATACTTGTGTTTATACAACAGCCTTTCAGCTGTTTGATTATCTTGCAAAACATACCTTCCAGCGGCAAAAGGAAGAGACTACAGAACGCTCGCTGAATATGATCTTCCAGTGTGATCTTTTAATCATTGACGATCTTGGAACAGAAATGATAAACAAATTTGTTGTTTCCCAATTGTTCCATTGCCTCAATGAACGATTGATCCAGGAGAAATCGACGATTATTTCAACGAACCTGTCTGTTAAGGAATTTAGAGATATCTATTCTGAGCGAATTTTTTCCAGAATTATCGAACACTATTCCTGGCATAAAATATACGGAGATGACATCCGTTTTAAGAAATCCAACTTGACTTAACCATGTTTGGATGATATAAACAACTTATAAAATATTATACGAAGGAGATGTATCATGAGACGATCTGACCGCAATTTTACTAAGATTCCTGGCGGTAAATTAGGAATCATTGCCCTTGAAAGCTGCAAAACTCTCGGAAAGGAAATTGATAATTACATCATTAAATGGAGAACCGAAACGAATCAACAGTTTCAAAACTCTATTGCCTGTGACGGATATTTAAGAGATACCTATCTTTTAGATGCTTCCTGTCCTAGGTTCGGTTCCGGTGAAGCAAAAGGCGTTATTCAGGAGTCTGTACGCGACATGGATCTCTATATCCTGGTCGACGTATTAAATTACAGCCTAACCTATTCTTTATGCGGTATTACTAACCATATGTCACCAGACGACCATTATTCCGATTTAAAACGAATCATCAGCGCTTCTGCCGCAAAGGCAAAGAGCATCAATGTCATCATGCCATTCTTGTATGAAAGCCGTCAGCATAAACGCAGTACAAGAGAATCTTTGGACTGTGCTGTTATGCTTCAGGAACTTCAAAGCCTTGGTGTTGATAATATCATCACATTTGATGCCCATGATCCTCGAGTACAAAATGCTGTTCCTGTCAGCGGATTTGACAATGTACAGCCAACTTATCAGTTTGTAAAAGCCTTGGTTGAACAGTGTGATGCCATTGAATTTGATAAAGACAAACTGATGGTGATCAGCCCTGATGAAGGAGCAATGCAGCGTGCCATTTATATGGCAAACGTAATCGGCGTCGATGTAGGAATGTTCTATAAACGCCGTGATTATTCCAAAGTTATTAATGGACGAAACCCAATCGTTGCCCATGAATTTCTTGGTGATTCTCTTGATGGAAAAGATGTTCTCATTATCGACGATATGATTTCTTCCGGAGAAAGTATGATTGATGTGGCAAAACAGTTAAAGAACCGCCATGCCCGCAGAGTATTTTGTATCTCTACATTTGGATTATTTACAAACGGTCTGGAAGTCTTTGACAAGGCAGTAGAAGACAACATCATTGAGAAAGTCATTACTACAAACCTGACATATCAGAGTCCGGAACTTCTTGACAGAGACTGGTATGTATCTGCTGATGTTGGAAAATATGTTGCACTGTTAATCGATACATTGAATCACGATGCTTCCATTAGCGATCTTTTGAATCCAACAGATCGAATTAAAGAATATCTTGAAAAATATACAAAATAATATTTGTCTTGTTTTATTTCATAAAAAAAGATATCGGCTTTATCATAAGCCGATATCTTTTTATTTATTATTTGTAATCTTTTGTTAGTGGTCACTGCTTTGAGTCTGAGCTCCTCCTGAATTATTAGGTGCTGCCGTGGTTGTCGTTGACGGCGCCGCGGTTGTTGTCGTCGGTGCTGCAGTTGTCGCTGCGGTCGTAGACTGTGTGTTCTGTGTCGTTGTTGATGCAGCGCTTGATGAAGCAGAAGATGTGCTTGCTCCTGTCGTCGCAGTCGTCACAGCCGTTCCGCTGTCCGCTTTTCCGCTTCCTGACAGTTTATCATCTCCTGAAATTCCTTCATGGATTGCATTCATAAAGTTGCTCCAGATAGATTTCGGATAAGATGCACCACTCAAAGATGCCATTTCTTTATTATCATCTCTTCCAACCCAAATTGCCGTTGTGTAATATGGAGTATATCCACAGAACCATCCGTCACGGTTGCTGGTTGTTGTTCCTGTCTTTCCGGCAGTATCAATACCCGGCACTTTTGCTCCAACACCTGTTCCTCCTGAGATTACACTCTGAAGAATATCTGTCATGCTCTTTGCCGCTGACTCTGTATAAACTGTCTTTTCTTCTGTATCAGAAGACATCACTTCTTTTCCATCTGATGTGGTGATCTTCGTGATACAGGTAGGCTCACGGTAAACTCCATCATTTTCAAGTGTGGCATATCCTGCTGCCATCTCTTCTGATGTTGTTCCTCTGGTGAATCCTCCCAGACAAGTTGTATAATACTTATAATCTTCATCCTGCAGATATTTAAAATTCATCTTTTCCAGATAGCTTAATGCCGTATCCGGACCAATCTGTTCATAAATACGCATCGTTACAACGTTGCTGGATTTTTCTACCGCACGCCGCAGTGTAATCTGACCAGAGTAAGATCCTCCGGAGTTGCTTACATGATGTTCATCATCACTGCTCATCGGATTGTCATTTACTACAGAACTTGCTGTCCATCCTCTTTCCAGAGCCGGAGTAAATACCAGAAGCGGCTTGATACTACTTCCCGGCTGTCTTGGACTCTGATAAGCTCGATTCAAAGTATATCCGATATCCTCCTGCTCTCTTCCTCCTACAATTGCCACAACTTTTCCTGTCTTATTATCAATACAGGTTCCTGATGCCTGTGCCTCATAAATTCCATTCTTGTCTTTCTCTGTATAGCCGCTCAGTGAATTGTCTATGCTGTTTTGGAGCTGATCCTGAACATCCGGATCAATGGATGTATAAATATGATATCCAGCACTGTAAAGAGTCTTTTTACATTCTGCGTACGTCTTGTCATATTCATTCTCATACTCCTCTTTTTCACTCTCAGAATCAAATGAATTCTTAAATTCAAATCCCTGCTGTTTCATGAGCTCTTTCGTAGCACAATGGATCACATATGTCTCTACGTAATTTTTCTTTTCTGTCTGCTGTGCTTTCTGGACTGTGATTTTCTCATCCATTGCCTTTTCATACTGCTCCTTTGTAATCTTGTCCTGCTCATACATATCTTTCAGGATCTTATTGCGCCTTGTCATAGTCTTATCCTTATTCTGCAAAGGATCATACATTGTCGGCGCATTTGGAATTGCACAGAGGAATGCAATCTGTGACAAACTCAGATCATTGGCATCCTTATTAAAGTATCCCTGGCTTGCTGCCTGGATTCCATAATATCCGTTGGCAAAATATACGTTATTGAGATAGAACTCAAGAATTTGTTCTTTGCTGTATTTCTTCTCCAATTCTACTGCAACAAACATCTCCTTTACCTTCCTCTGCCAGGACACTTCCCGGTTAAGGAATACAGTTCTTGCCAGCTGCTGAGTTATCGTACTTCCTCCCTGAGTGATCTCGCCTCCCTTTGTGACAAATGATACCGCTGCACGGAGAACTCCTTTGTAGTCTACTCCGTTATGCTTATAGAAATTCTGATCTTCTACTGAAACCATAGCTGCTACCGCATATACCGGGAGATCCTCATATTCCAGATAATAAGCATCTTTTTCTCCCTTAAACTTTGTCAGCTCATCTCCATTGGTATCATATACAACACTGGTCTGAGATGACTTAAAGGTATCCACGGTTGACTCTTCCACGATTTCTTTTGCTTCGCTTCGAAGCTGCATGACTTTTCTTCCAAAAGCAAACCAGCAGATCACTACAAGAAGCAGAAAAATGACAGAGATGACCGCAAGGATCTTTCTTCTCTTCTTCTTGTCCTTTTTCTTTTCCTTCTTTTTCTTATTCCTCTTCCAGGGGACGATCTTCTTTGTTTCCTTAGTTTCTTCAGCCATATTCTTTCACCTTTCATTTGTTATTGCTGGAGACTAATCCAGAATCTATATGGTTATATTGTAACATAAAATATAAAACTACTACAGTTTTTGATTCGACATAGTACGAATTTTTCAGTCATTTATCTTCTATTTGGCATAGCTGTAAAAAATATTTCCAGCTTGTTTAAATTCTGATTCCATCGCACTTCTGTCTGCCTGAACAGACTCTCCTGTTGTCGGATCAATATACCGGATCTTCTTCTGATTATAACTCATGATAAGGACGTAAGTTCCATCTTTTCTTTTTGCCATGATCGATCTGTCTTTACTGATGGAATAAAGGATATCCTCCAAACTGCAGTCTGAATAATTAACCGCCTGCTTGTCAAAAGCTTCAAACAGTTTATCAAATGTATCTCCTTCCATTTTCTTTATGTCCTTATAAGAAAGATCTTTTCCTTCACTGTCTGCCATCATCTTAATACAGGCAATATCAGTCTCATCCTTTGCCTTAGCTTTTACAATTGAAATATTGGTCACTCGTCCGTAGCTGTTAGTCACACCTTTTTCCCAGAGATACATCTGATTATAGTTGACAACAACTCCGCCGCCTTCCTCTGCCTGTTTGATCGCATCTCCTAAATTTGCGTAAATTCCAGAAAGCTTTCCTCCAGTATAGACATAAGCCTCTTTATATTTATATGCATCATCAGCAAAATCAACATCCAGTTCTTTCTCCTGTTCATTTACGCTGGTGGACATATACTGCGGTCTGGTCTGAATATATACATTATCAGGAAATGCAAGATACAGCTGATTAAATTTTGTGCTGCTGTACCCATATTCATATACCACTTTGCCGTCTGTGCTTTCTTTATATCTTATATAGGTATCTTCTTCTTTCTTATAAGAATTTCCATTTTTCTTTGACTTCGTCATAGTCACTGTCGTGCCGTCTATGACAGCTTCTGTAATATAACTTCCACTCTCACCGTATTTCTTCACAGTCTTGCTGCCGCTTCTGATATATACGGTATCCAATGGATACATAGATGTACCATCTTTTTGACGGACAATATTCTTCTCCTTTCCAATTCCATAGACAAAATCTTTTTCGATAAATCCAATCGGCTTAATGATCTCCCCGTCTTTTGCCGAAATCGTCTGTTCCTTTCCAGATGATAAATCTATGATCTTTACTTTTCTGGCACTTTCATTGATCGCCAGCATACCGCTCTCCGTTACGATTGCCATATCATCCGTAACATTCTTTGCGATAATCTCACTTTCCTTTCCATCGATATCCACATGATAAATGGAGCCATCCAAATAGAAATAGAACTGATTATCGTCACTTAAGAAAGCACCCTTCTGAATATCTTCTACCATAAAATCATATTGTATCTCCGTCGGGATAAATGCCAGTTCTTCTATTGCCCGGTCATCCGCTGAAAAGCGATAGACGGAAATTCCATTCTGTCCTTCATGTTCTCCACGGTTCATGTATCCATATACGATAAATGATATATTCCCATCATCATCCATATCCATGACCTGAATTCCATGTTTTGGATAATTATTGCGGCTGTCACTGTAATCTTCTCCAATATAGGAAAAGACTTTGTAAATTTGTGAATTCTGATAATCATAATACCACAACTCATTGGCTGCAACAAATGCTACTTTCTTTCCCCCGTCTTTGCTGATCAGCTGTTTATCGCTGCTGCCAATTCCGATCATGATCCTGTTGTTGCTGCGGTCAATCGTATCATATCTCATGTATGCTTCCATTGATCTCTCATAATTGAGCAGATACATCCGGTCTTCCGAATATCGGATCCTGAAGTATTCATTTACCTGATAATACTGTTTGACTCCATCTGAATTTTCCGCAGACAAAATAAACCGAATTTCCAGTGATGTCACATTCTGAGAAATCTCTTTTATCGTTGCCGGATACACTTCCTCTACCTGCGGATTTAAACTGGCATAACTTACAGCTTCTTCCGTAGAAGACAGATCAACATATGCCAGATTATTGCTTGTCGTCCCTTCTTTTGTCTCCATATACTGACTGATAAACTCACTGTTTCCTTCATTAAGGGTCGCATCATGGAATTCATTCGCAAACTCCAGACATTCCTTCAAATGGAAGCCTGTACCATAAACAACTCTGGTAAAATATTGAATTGTGTCTCCTTCATCCGTTACAGACAGCTCAAGAAGATAGGTCTTTCCAGATTCAAGGCGCTCTGTAATATTAATTTCCGCAGCATTTTTTTTCTTTTGTTTTTTAAATGCTGCTTCGCCGCTGTCAAGCACCGTCTTATTATCCGTATCGTATAGTTTGTAGGAAACCGCCTCACTTCCGCTTGATGTTGTATAAACTTTAAAAGAATCATTGTCAATCGGCGTCAGACTATCACGGAGCATAGATGCATCTATATCGCTGCTGTATCCATGCAGCTGGTTGATCTTTTCTCCATCTGTCTCTATTGTAAGCATAGGCAGCGTTGCCTGAGCCGTCTCTCTGACTCCCTGATTATTCTTTCCAACTAAAAAATAATTCCACAGAACAAGAGAAACAATAAAAATAATTCCAAATACCGAAATTTGTATTGCTTTTTCTCGATCCATTCTATTCTCCTTTTCATCCTTATATGGTTCATTTTATCCGTTTTTACCCGCTTATACAACCATTTTAAGGAATCTTTAAGGTTGTATTCAAAAAAACCGGGGAATGTATCCCCGGCCCGACTTTTTCTTTTTAAGAAAACATTCTTTTCTTTCTTCTGTATCTGCACCGGCGATGACACATTTCGCTGCCAAGCAGCACCAAGATCATCTGGTACAGCATACTGTCCTTTTTCATACCTTCTTCTTTTTCCCGATATTTGATCTTATCATATATCTGATCTGCCATTCCAAGAACACTGGCACGATCCATATACTGATCAAACATCATGCTCCCTTCATATTCCAGCCGATCACAGGAGTCTTCAATCAACTCCAGGATTTCTCTGGCAACTGCAGGATACATCTTTGTAATATACTGATAATCATCTTCTTCTATTTCTTCCTGCATGATATTCTGACGTCCCCGCAGAATATCGTGATCAAAAACCGGCAAATCCCCTAAACCTTCTCTGACAGCCATTCCTATGCTCCTTCACTCTATTGATAATATAATATGACAGAGCATAAAAAATGTTTCTATTGTCTGTTGTTTTCCTGTTTAATACTTCTTACTTCTTCATTGATTGCCAGCATCTTGCTGTCAAGAAATGCGATCATGTCCGCGCATTCTTTTAGTTCCGTACGGATATACTCCGGTGCATTCCCCTCATATTTATAATAAATCTTATGCTCCAGAGAAGCCCAGAAATCCATCGCTACTGTCCTGATCTGAATCTCAACTTTGGTTGGGATTACCTTATCAGATAAAAATATCGGAACTTTGACGATCAGGTGATAACTGCGGTATCCGTTTGGTTTCGGATTGATCATATAGTCTTTTGCTTTCAGCACTTCAATATCATCCTGGGAAGATATCATATCCACAATACGGTAAATATCCGGAGTAAATGAACAGATGACACGGATTCCTGCAATATCATCAATGTACTTCTGAATATTTTCTACTGTCACATCTACTCCTTTGCGGAGCAGTTTGCGCATAATGCTTTCTTCACTTTTCAGTCTGGATTTGATATGTTCAATCGGATTATACTTGTGGACAAACTTGAATTCATCATTCAGAATTTCAAGTTTTGTGCCGATTTCTTTCAACGCAGAACGATAAAGCAGCTGCATCTGCCGATACTCAACCAACACATCTTTTACATCAGGTAACTCTAATTCTTTCATTCATTGTTCCTCCTTGTCGTTGATTTCGCACTAACATTATTTTATCACTCTTATCTGCGTGGTTCAATTCCATCCATAAAATAAAAAAATCCGTGCGGTCTGCGTTGTGCCTCCCTCCACAGACGTTACCTCTACAGTTAACTCAACCCAGGCACCCTCACGGCACATAGAAGGTTCTACTTAGTGCTGCTTCGTTCCCGACCTGACACGGTTCGTAGATTCCTATTGCGTGAGACCCAGATATCAACGCCACTTATAAAGGGCAGCTCTACAGAAAAAAGCCCGAAACAAACCATGACCTCTGCTATAGCGGATTGCAGAAATAGGGTGCCGCTACCTCCCCGGCTGCACGGAAGCTTTATGACTTGATAAATGGTGCATCCATTGGATGCATCGTTTATTATACTAAATAGTTTTCTTCAGGTCAACCAGAGATTTCAATTCCATCCTTTTTTTCAGCTGCCTTTTCCTTCTTTTTTTTCTTTCGAAGTTCTCTGAAAAATTCTGACATCATTTCACCGCATTCTTCTCCAAGAATCCCTGATTCAATCTCTGTCTGATGATTAAATCCATCTGTTTGAAGAATGTTTAAAACAGATCCCGCACATCCTGCTTTGGGATTCATGGCTCCGATCACTACCTTTGGAATTCTCGCCTGCACAATGGCTCCCGCACACATCTGGCACGGTTCCAGCGTAATGTACATAGTACATTCTTCCAGTCTCCAGTCTCCCAGCTTCCTGCTGGCTTTCTGAATCGCCAGCAGTTCAGCGTGTGCCAGCGTTGTCTTTCTTTTATTTCTCTGATTATACGCTCTGGCGATAATTTTATCTTCAAACACAATAACACACCCAATTGGAACATCGCCAATGGCTGCTGCCTTTTTTGCCTGTTTGATGGCTTCTTTCATATATTTTTCCTGCTGTGTCAACGGATTCTCCTTCCTATCTTTTCCCTTCGGCTGCCTTTCGTCATATTTTCTTTTTTCTCTTCATAAGATAAATCAAAAAGAGAGTATTGTATTGTCCGACTATCAAAGAATTGTATCATATCTTTACGAATACAGCCGCGGCATAAAAGGACCAAATGTTGGTTTTGCAAAAATCGAACAGCGTCAAAATCAGCTTCGTCTGTATTTCCATGTAAAAACAAATGACCAGCCTTTAGAATACAAAATTTATTTTTATCGGTTTCATCACGGCACAATGGAGGGAACCCTCATTGATACGATCAAAAGAACCGATACCATCGTTGAATTTAAGAACATTTATCCTCTGACTATGGATTTGAATCAGATTGAGGGATTTTTGATTTTCCACTCTAAAGATCATTTTTTTGGATCTGAATGGAACGAACACCCAATCACCATCCGCAGTTTCCTTCCTCTCGATCAGGAATCTGAAAAAAAAGAAACAGAACCTTCCGATCTGGTGAAAGAAGTTCCGGCTTCAGAAGAAAAACTTTCTGAGAAATCCGAAGAACCATTGGAAAAAACAAAAACACCCAAAGAAACAGAATCAACAGAAAAACCTCAGTCTAATCTTGCAGAATATATTGAAGCTCTGCAGCTGGAACAAGAAGCCAAAGAACACAATTACCAAAATGCCCCGTCTTCCTTTCAATGGAAGGAGTATCCCTCATTGCCCCTTCCTCCTTCTTATGGCATGTCTCCTTGCATTAAAATCCAACTGGAAGATCTCCCATTGATTCCAGATCTTCCGGATCATCTGCAGACCAATGGATTTCTTCTGCTGAACTACGGAAACTACGGGCATCTGCTCTTGGCTTGGAACAAAGAGAAAAAATACAGATATCTCGGTGTTCCCGGAGTCTTTGATAATGAAAAATCTTTTATTTCGAAATTATTCGGTTTTCAGGAATTTATTACAGTTCCACAAAAGCCTCAGAAAACCGGAAATTTTGGCTATTTTATGCTACCGGTCTAACAGATTGCTCAGCTGCGCAAATTGTTCCAAAGTCAATGCTTCTCCGCGGATGGTTGGGGACACTCCCATTTGTTCCAGTGCTTCCGCAACCTCCTCTTTGGAGAAGTTTAAACCACTGAAATTCTTAATTCCATTCTGAAGTGTTTTCCTCCGCTGATTAAATGACGCACGGATCAGCTGAAACAATAATTTTTCATTCGTTACCTGCACCGGAGGAGTTTTATGCTTTGTCAGGCGAATGACCGCAGATCCTACTTTGGGGCGCGGCATAAAACAGTTCGGAGGTACATTCGCTGCAATATAAGGTTCGGCATAGTACTGCACCGCCAAAGAAAGAGCTCCATAATCTTTTGTTCCCGGTCCCGCCTGCATACGGTCCGCTACCTCTTTCTGCACCATGACCGTCACATTTTCTACCGGAACATGACTTTCAAATAGTCCCATGATAATCGGCGTCGTAATATAATACGGCAGGTTTGCCACCACTTTGACTGAGCGTCCGCCATTCTTTTCTTCGGCAATTTTCTTTAAATCTGTCTTTAGGATATCTGCATTTAATATATTCACATTATCATATTCTGATAAGGTCTCTGACAAAATCGGAATCAGATTTTTATCGATTTCCACTGCCAGTACTTCTCTGGCTCTTTCTGCCAGATATTGGGTCATGGTTCCAATACCAGGGCCAATTTCCAATACAAAATCTTCCTTTGTAATATCTGCCGCATCCATGATTTTTTCTAAAACCCTCGCATCAATTAGAAAATTTTGTCCAAATTTTTTCTGAAAATCAAATTGATATTTCTGTATAACCTCAATGGTCTTTTGTGGGTTGCTTAATTTTTCCATCTATTTTCCTTCCATATGGTACATCTTTTTTGCGTTGTCTTCTGTGGCAGCAATGACTTTTTCCACAGAAATACCTTTAATTTCTGCAATCGCCTGTGCCACATAAATAAGATTCAAAGAAGAATTTCTCTTTCCCCTATTAGGTTCCGGCGCCAGATACGGACAATCCGTTTCGAGAACAATTCGATCCAGCGGCGCATAGTCCACTGTTTCCTTCAGTGTTCTGCCATTTTTAAAAGTAACAACACCGCCAACTCCAATATAAAATCCCATATTCAAAAAACTCTTCGCCATCTCCTTAGAATATGAATAACAATGTACGACGCCCCCAACCACATCCGCATGAGATGCTCTCATCATATCATAGGTGTCTTTTGCCGCATCTCTGCTATGGATAATCATCGGAAGATTTACCTCTTTGGCAAGTTCCATCTGTGCTTCAAACCATTTTTTTTGAATCTTTCGATCGGGTTCTTTCCAGTAATAATCCAGCCCAATTTCTCCGATTGCCACAATCTTGTCACCTTGGCTCAGATGTTTGAGTTCTTGTATATCTTCCTGTTTCATCTCTTCCGTCTCACTTGGATGTACTCCAACCGCTCCATACATCATCGAATATCGGCGGACTGCCTCTGCTGTCCATCTGGAACTCTCCATATCAGATCCAACATTTACTATGGTTCCAATTCCATATTCCTTCATGGATCCTAGAAGTTCTTCTCTATCCTGATCAAATTTCCCATCATCATAATGAGCATGCGTTTCAAATATCATAAAATAACGTTCCTTTCTTCATATACAATGCCCAGGAATAAAGAATCTTTTCTTTGTTCCTGGGCATATTATATCAAAAATCAACGTATCTGCAAAAGAGGATTTGCCTATTTCATAAGATGGATAGATTTATAGCAGTAAACACTATTCTGAATGATCCATAACACAACAACAACACAGCAGGCAAATAATCCCGTATCAAAAAATTCATTAGCCAGGAATGTAATCATCCATGCTGCCACATACGCAGCTGTCATGACTCTGTAAGACGCCCATGCAGAGCGGTAGATTGTCATCTTTTCTGCCTCATCACAGCTTTCCAGCCATTTTTCATTAAATTTAATATCATATACACTCCCTTTTTTTTCGGGATTCATCTCTTTTTCCAGATCTACACATTTTTGCTGCATAATCGTAATCAATACCACATTTATCACAAAAACAAGAAAAACGGCAATCCCTTTCCATAATACAAAAGTATCAAATACGTCTCCTCCAAGCATCAAAGCAAAATACAGAAATCCGAGAGCTGTGGCAATATACTCTGCCCATATAACATAACTGATTTTCTCTTCAATCTGATCAGCTCTGTCTTCATCTTCTCCGTCCCACATATCTTTCACTTTCTTATACTTGCTGTAAACACCAAAAGATCCGATATGAAGAATCAAAAATACCACTGGAAATAAATAAAAGAGAACATCTTTTATGATTTCCGTAAAAATACCTGAAAAATCTCCTATTGTATCACTCAATAATGATCCGAAAAATCCAACAAATCCTCCAATGATGCCCGCAGCCACAATAACCAGGATAAATTTTTTCAAGGCGCTGCGATTCTCTCTGCGTATCTCATTTCTTCTTTCATTCATTTTCATCTTCCTCCTCATACCAAAAAATATCTTCTACTTTAACATCAAATACTTTTGCAATTTTCAGAGCCAATGTCACAGAAGGTGAATAATCGCCCCTCTCGATCTGACTGATCGTCTGGCGTGACACCCCTGCCATCTTTCCCATCTGCTGCTGATTCACTCCAATCTTTGCCCTGTATTCTTTCAAACGATTATACAACGGCATCTCATCACCTCCTAATTTGATAATTATTCTTGTCAAATTGACAACTTTTCTTGTCATTATTATACGATATGACAAGGATAGTTGTCAATATCTTTCTTTAGAAACCACACGATATGTGGTATAATAAAAAAAACGGAAAATAACAAAACGGAGGTATTAATTATGGCAAAATTTAAATGCAGCGTCTGCGGATATATTTATGATGAATCCATCGAAGAGCTTCCTTTTTCATCTCTTGATGATTCTTATGTTTGTCCTGTATGCAAAGCAAAAAAAAGCGCATTTCAGAAAACCGAAGAAACCAGCCCCTCTTCTTCATCTTCAAATCCATTGGCTTATCCACAAGAATTTGCCAAATCCGAAAGCGCACAATTCCCACAAATGGATGTCATTCATCAAATGGCCCTGACCGGAAAATCCATTGTAGATGCCATGGGCACATTAAAACCCATTATATCCTGGGATGATATCCTGATCATGGGTGCTCAGCTGAATCCTGCCCCCCTCAATGAAGGAGAACCTGTCGATACAACAACAGTAATCGGAAAGAAAGCAAAAAAACCGATGACCATCGATCATCCTATCTATGTTTCCCATATGTCTTTTGGTGCTTTATCGAAAGAAATGAAAACTGCGCTTGCCAAAGGAAGCGCCATGACAAAAACCGCAATGTGCAGTGGTGAAGGCGGGATTCTTCCTTCCGAACGACAAGCCGCCTACAAATATATTTTTGAATACGTACCAAATCTTTACAGTGTTACAGAAGAAAACCTGAAAAAATCTGACGCCATTGAAATCAAGATTGGACAGGGAACAAAACCAGGAATGGGGGGACATCTTCCTGGGGATAAAGTAACAGAGGAAATTTCTAAGATTCGAAAGAAACCCATGGGACAGGACGTTATAAGCCCATCTAAATTTCCAAATATCGAAACTCGTCAGGATTTAAAAAGAATGGTAGACTGGCTGAAAGAAGCTTCCGACGGACGTCCAATTGGAGTAAAAATTGCTGCCGGACATATTGAACAAGATCTGGAATGGATTACTTATGCCGATGCTGATTTTGTCACCATTGACGGAAGAGGAGGCGCTACCGGCGCCAGCCCGCGCAGTCTGAAAGATAATACCTCCATCCCAACCATTTTTGCTCTTCACAGAGCAAGAAAATATCTGGATGAGCACAATAGTAAGATGGATTTGGTCATCACAGGAGGTCTTCGCCTTCCCGGAGACTTTGTAAAGGCACTTGCCATGGGCGCAGATGCTGTTGCGATTGCCTCCGCAGCTCTTGTTGCTGCTGCCTGTCAGCAGTACCGGGTCTGCAATACAGGAACCTGTCCGGTAGGCGCTGCCACTCAGGATCCAGAACTTCGAAAACGTCTGCAGACAGAACAGGCTGCAAAACGCCTTGCCAATTATCTGAATGCCTGCAGAGCAGAACTGGAAATGTTCGGAAGAATCACAGGACATAACAACATTCACGATTTAAATATTGGTGATTTGAAAACAACCAATCGGGAAATTTCTGAATATACCAATATTGAACATGTATAATATATAAAAAAGTGAGGTCTGATCCATATGCCATGGATTCTGCCTCACTTTTCTTTATCTTTTATTATTCTTTTTTCCTTTTAGTTTTACCGTATTTCCATTAACAGAAAGACATCCGATATTTCTTAAAAATCTGGACATTCTGCTGTATCCATAATCTTTCGGATGAAATCCCCCATGCCGGCTCTGCAGTTCCAGTGTGATCGCAGAAAGATTATCCAGAGATCCTCCATTTTTCTTCACAAAATCTACAACTTCTCTTTCTATAACCTCTCTCGACGGGAGTTCCTCAAAGGCCACATAACAATTGGTATCTTCCTGATATAAAATAAAATTATCCATCTCTTCATCGATAAATACACTCAGCTTTGTGTATCCGTAGTTTCTTACATCAAAATCTGAAAATTTCTCATTTAAACGATTTCCGATCATTGCCAGGTCCACTGGCTCGTTTCCATTTTCATTGATCAAAGATGAGATTGTCTGAGAGATTTCCTCAATGGATGTTACATTTTCAATCTCTTCTGTCTCTAATACTTCTTCCTTGTCTTCTTCTGTCTTATCCTGTTCATAAATCAAGTTCAGATGGATAAATTTATTGCAGGCTCTTGTCAGCGCTACCGGCGTCTTGGATTCTCCCATACCAATTACATATTTCTGTTCTTCCCTGAGTCTCATTGCCAGTCGGGTAAAATCACTGTCACTGGTGACCAGACAGAATCCATCTACCTTATTTCCGTACAAAATATCCATGGCATCAATGACCATCGCCATATCTGTCGCATTTTTTCCAGATGTATAGGAAAACTGCTGTACCGGAATAATAGAATATTCCAAAAGAAGTCCTTCATTCCATCCATTTGATTTTGACCAATTTCCATAAATTCTCCTGCATGATGCAAATCCATATGCGTCCAGTTCGTCGAATATGATAGGAGCATATTTGGGGCTGATATTGTCCGCATCAATGAGTACCGCAAACTGACGTTTTTCTTCTTCCATTGGTTCCTCCTCTTGCTTTAATTTTTGATATACGAAAAAAGGATATATTCCTATGAATACATCCTTTCTTATCCAAGCGGGTGATGGGAATCGAACCCACGTGATCAGCTTGGAAGGCTGGAGTTCTACCATTGAACTACACCCGCATATTTGCTGTCTCATCCAGCGACAAAAATAATATTACTACTTTTTCTTTCGGATGTCAATACCTTTTTTCATTTTTTTATCGTCCGGTCATATAATATCTCTTTTTGAATAAGCTGTATAAAAAGGAGTACTTTCATGATTAACTACATATGGAGTTTTCTTATTTTGATTGGACTGGTTGTAGGAAGCATAAACGGAAAGATTGCTTCTATGTCTGACAGCATCTTGTCTTCCTCCAAAGAAGCAGTGGAACTTTGCATTCTGATGTTTGGAGTCGTGGGATTATGGTCCGGCCTTATGAATGTTGCGGTTTCTCTGGGAATTACCGCCAGGCTTCAGGCTCTGCTGGATCCCCTCCTCTCGTTTTTATTTCCTAATTTAACCAGTAACAAAGCCAGAGAATATATCGGCACAAATATCACTGCTAATATTCTGGGACTGGGATGGGCATCAACGCCCTCTGGACTAAAAGCTATGGAAGAACTTCAAAAGGAAAATCCTTCTCCGGATACGGCTTCTAATGAAATGTGTTCTTTCCTGATTCTCAATATCTCATCCCTGCAGCTGATACCGATCAATATCATTGCTTATCGAAGCCAGTATGGATCTGTTCATCCGACAGATATCCTATTGCCGGGAATCATCGCAACCTGCTGCTCTACTTTGACAGCTATTATCTTTATAAAATGGAAGGACAGAAAAACATGATTTCACTCATTGCGAATTTAATTTTGCCATTTCTTATATTCTTCATAATACTTTACGGCCTTTTGAAAAAGAAAGAAATGTATGATCCCTTTCTGAAAGGTGTTTCAGAAGGTTTTCGAATCGTAGCTGAAGTAGCGCCTACTTTGATTGCTCTCTTTTTTGCCGTCCAGATTTTCCGCTCCTCTGGTGCTTTGGATCTGCTGGTCCAGATTCTGTCTCCTGCTGCTGATTTATTTCAGATTCCTACCGAAGTCCTGCCGGTCATTTTTGCAAAACTATTTTCTTCCTCAGCCGCTGCCGGTTTTCTGCTGGATATTTTTAAGAATTCTGGTCCGGATTCTGCCGCCGGATTCCTCTCTTCCATCATTTTAAGTTCCACAGAAACCTGCTTTTATATTATGTCCATTTATTATTCCTCTGTTCACATCAAAAAGACCCGTTATACTCTATGGGGAGCTCTGCTTGCCACCTTTGCAGGAATTATCGCCTCTGTTATTTTGTGCCGTTTCTTTTATTTTTAAAAAAAGAGAAGGTTCTGCTTACTACAGAACCCTTCTCCTGATATTATTTTTTTGATTTAAAATAATCATGAAAATACTGCATAACATGAATCAGCATTTTCTCCTCATCCTCGTCAAGCGGTTCCAACAGCCCTTCGATCATTTTGTGATGAAACTCCCGATGATGCCGATATGCCTTCCTTCCTTTCTCAGAAAGGGAAAGATAAACGACTCTTCGATCCTTCTCTCCTCGTTTTCTTTTTACATATCCTTTTTTTAAAAGATGATTGACCGCTATTGTCAACGTACCCACTGTAATATTTAATTCCTTCGCGATCGCTGACATATTTCTAGGCTGCTTCTTTCCAATTGCATCTATAATATGGAGCTCTTTATTGGAGATATCCCGAAATTCCTCCGTTATAACAGCTTTTTCTTCCTCATAGGCAATTCCGTGAAATAGGTCAACCACCATATCGTTCAGCTGATCTTTGTTCATGGGTACATCTCTCCTTTACACAAGCTTATCTCTGATATCCCGGCGCATCTCCTGCCATCATCTCATGGGCTTCACCGATTACTTTAGCCAGAGCTTCTTTTGCCTGTGTCGGAAGACGATCGTATCCTCCGTCTTCGACATCTTTGTCAAATACAAAGTTCAAACGGTCTGTCATCCGGGCTTTCAGAGTATCTACATACTCCTGATTGGTAAAGTCCGGAATATATCCTTCTACTTCCAGCATCTTCATATTGCTGAACGGTCCCCAAGGTTTGAAATCTGCTGTTCCTTCCACTACCTGTTCGATGCAGGATAATGTAACAGACGGTTCAATATCCTTGCCCATAAAATCTCCAGTATTTAAAATATAACATTCCACATGACGTTCTTTTACCAAATCCCTGAACTTTTTATAATCGTTGACCAGAGGATATGTACGGAACGGATTTGCATATGGCTCTACTACCAGACGATTCGGATCTACTCCAGGGGCCAGACGCTCTGCTGTTGTTCTCTTAGTTGCCAAGGTCGCGCCCATAACAGATGCAAGAGATGCTCCTTCTACCTTCACAATTGGAGGAATCGTAGGATCTTTCATGATCCAGAAAATAGCACTGACTGGAGAATCAATTTTATCTACGCGGTTTTCTGACCACAATTTTGATTTAATCGCACGTCCGTTTCCATTTCGGATATCTTCTGTAACCAGAACTACTTTTCCTTCATCATCCATAGTTGCAGAACAGTTCTGAGCTGTCAGCAGATATTTATTATCCGGGCATCCAGTCGGATAATCTGCTGTCTTATCAAAATATGTTGGTTCCATAGCAATGGATGCGCCAGTCTCTGTATTGATGATAAACGCGTCATCATGAAGAACTGTAATATTCTCATATTTATTGCCGTGCATTGCATGAGTCAGTGTTGATTTTCCTGATCCGGACAATCCAAAGAAAGAAGCAACATAATGACGATCTTTGGAAACATGATATTCTTTCTGTCCGCCATGACAGGAAGCATATCCGTTTCGGTTGGCAATTGCCCATGCAATCGTCAGAGTACCTTTCTTATGCTCTCCAAAGTATTTCATTCCCAGAAGGGCCGCGCAGTTGGTATCTGTATTAAAGTAAGTCAATCCCAATGGATTATCGCTGTCCTGCCACTGCGGATCTGAGAAAATATAAATATCTGTTTCATCTCCGATCGGTCTGGAATTTTTATACATCTCATTATATTCAGCAGACTGATACTGGAAATTCAGCATCCATGAGTACAAAATATTCTCTTCTCCCTCAGGAATCAGGAGATGAGCTTTTACCATAAATTCCGGATCCAGACCGATATATACCTGTGCATGGTACAAAGTAGACCATCTGGTATCATATATGGCATCCATGACTTTCAGGTCTAACGCATTGGTATCAACGCCCGGTTCACTGGCAATCTTACGGGCTGCTGCACATCTTCCTGTCACAGAACCATCATTAAATAAGAGTACTTTCGTACCTTCATCAAGCCCGATTGCTTCCGGTTTATAAACCGGCATATCCGTAACGATCGTTCCAGGAGAATTTTTTGCTAATTCATACGCCTGTTTCAAATCTTTTACTTCCACAACATTATTTCCGTAAAATGCTGCCTCAATAATTGACCTGGTTTTTGAAAACCCCGGCTTTCCCTTTCCGATTTCATCATGTTTGTAGTAGGCTTTTGTTGACATAAGTTATTCCTCCATTCGTAAGTTTTCATTGATGCGTTTCTTTAGAATGTTAAAACTTGTCGGTCCAGCATCTAACATAAGTTTGTGAAATTTTTTCAAGCTATATTTTTTTCCTGCTCCCTTTTTATAATAATCTCTGAGTTTTATAAATTCCTTGTATCCAACATAATATGACAAATAATTTGCAGGTTCAGAAACAACCATAGAAAATATATGTTCCGCGTTGGATGAAGAAATATAAAACTGCTTTAGATAATCCTTTACCTTCTCTTTCTTCCATCCTTCATAGTTTACACCAAAATCCACTCTTGAGCAAAGTGCAAGATTAAACTCCATTCCCAAGACATTTAATTGCTCCCATGCTTCCTTATCTTTTCCCTCACTTGCTGTCGTATAACTCCAGCTCTCCACATAAGTCGCCCATCCTTCAGAATATCCGGGATAATCCAGGATATACCGGATTGGTTCCTCCTTTTTTGATGCATAATATACATTCTGGTACAGATGACCCGGATACCCTTCATGCGCTAATGTGGCATACATCTGCACAGAAGTATCCATCTGGCTCTTATTCATATATATAACATTTTCTTCATAAGCATCCATTGCCGGAATCATATAAAATGCCGGACTCAAATCTTTTTCCAAAGATTCATGTACATATTTAATCTCACAGTCCACCTTCTGAACCTTTGGAAAATTCTTCTCAATCTGCTTCTTTAATCTTGTCAGCATAGCATCTGGAGTTGTTCCAATATCATCTGAGAGATTATCACTTGTAAATTTCTTAAAGGCCTGCGGAGATTTTTCAGCTATAGCGGCAGTTTCCAGCACACAATCTTTCAGACTGTCTTCCGCCATTGCAATCATATTCTCAATTGTACTAGAAGACCCGGTTCGGCTCTTCACCAGAGCCTTATAATATGCTTTTCCGTCTTTTAAATATACAAGCCCCGCCTCATTCTTTCCATTGCCTTTAAGATTCTCCAAATCATCCGCCAGCTTCTCATAAGCCGGAAGAACCTGATCCAGAACGATACTTTCATTTTTTTTGATTTTTTCTTCTCTCTGTCTGGAAGTCAGATTTTTCACAGAAGAAATTCTTTCTTTAAATGTCATAATCAGAGAATTATTTTCTTTTGCTTTTGTAAATTCACGGATCTGTGAAATGACCGCCTCTGCTGATTCATCCGACATGAAGAGATTCTTTTTTACTTTCTCTTTTTCATAATCAATAATAGATTTAAAATACTTTCCTGTCTGAGACAGCAGTTGAAAATAATCTTCCACATCTTCCTTTGTTTCCAGTCTGTATTCACAGAATGTAACCGGAAGCTGTGCCTGAACTCCTGTAGTAGGAGCAAGAACAGACTCGTGATAAGGATATTTCTGAAGTTCCTTCTGAATCGTCAGATAATCTTTCCAGACATCATAAGTCTCCTGCTGGTCTTCTGAAAGTTTCTTATATGGAAACTTACGGATGGCTTTAAGCTCCTGCTCAGTCTCCGATTTTCCTTCTGCAATTCCTTTGGAAGAGATGGTTCCCAAATTGGGGGATTTTTCTTGAATACCGTATTTTTCGGGATTCTTCAGCGTATAATGCAGTTCAATTCCGTTATCTGAGACGTTTTCCCGAAAGACCTCTTCCATATGTTCCTGAAATTCTTTCTGAATAGAAATTGTTGTCTTTTGCTGCCCTTCCTGCTGTCCTGCACTTCCATTCAGAGAGCACCCCGACACAGCAATCGTAAGAGCCAAACCAGCAGCAGTGATTCCTCTTGGGATTCGTCCTAACATCCAGACTCCCTTCTTTTTATGAATACTACTATTATACTATTTTTTGAGCAAAAAAAATAGACTATCCTGAAAAGATGTACTATAATTAACAAATAGCAGAAACTAATAAACGGAGGATTGTAATGAGTAAAAAGCCATATTATATTACAACAGCAATTACTTATACTTCTGGAAAACCTCATATTGGAAATACCTATGAGATTATTCTGGCAGACAGTATTGCTCGATATAAAAGAATGGAAGGATATGATGTTTTCTTCCAGACAGGAACTGATGAACATGGTCAGAAAGTTGAGTTAAAGGCGCAGGAACAGGGCGTAACTCCAAAAGAGTTTGTAGATGACGTTGCTGCCGAGATTAAACGGATCTGGGATCTAATGAATACTTCCTATGATAAATTTATCCGCACCACAGATGCTGACCACGAAAAACAGGTTCAGAAGATTTTTAAGAAACTGTATGAACAGGGAGATATTTATAAAGGTGAATATGAAGGACTTTACTGCACCCCATGCGAATCTTTCTTTACAGAAAGCCAGCTGGTAGACGGAAAATGTCCTGACTGCGGACGAGAAGTTCAGCCGGCAAAAGAAGAAGCATATTTTCTGAAATTAAGCAAATACGCAGACCGCCTGATTGAATATATCAACACACATCCAGAATTTATTCAGCCGGAATCCAGAAAAAATGAGATGATGAACAATTTCCTTCTTCCTGGACTTCAGGATTTATGTGTATCCAGAACCTCATTTAAGTGGGGAATCCCGGTTGATTTTGATGAGGGACATATCGTCTATGTATGGCTGGATGCCCTTACCAACTATATCACTGGAATTGGTTATGACTGTGACGGAAATCATTCTGAAAACTTTGGAAAATACTGGCCTGCAGATCTGCACCTAATTGGAAAAGATATCATTCGTTTCCATACAATCTACTGGCCGATCATCCTGATGGCTCTGGATCTTCCTCTTCCAAAACAGGTATTTGGACATCCTTGGCTTCTTCAGGGAGACGGCAAAATGAGCAAATCCAAAGGAAACGTTCTCTATGCAGACGATCTGGTGGATGTATTTGGCGTAGACGCAGTTCGCTACTTCGTTCTTCATGAAATGCCTTTTGAAAGAGACGGTGTAATCTCATGGGAATTGATGATCGAACGCATGAACTCTGATCTTGCCAATATTCTTGGAAACCTTGTTAACCGTACAATTTCCATGTCCAATAAATATTTTGGCGGCATCGTGGAAGACCGAGGCGTAAAAGGCGATTATGATGACGATCTGAAAACCGTTGTAACAGGAACATGCGGCAAAGTCGCTGATAAGATGAAAGATCTGCGTGTTGCAGATGCGATCACTGAGATTTTCCAGCTTTTCCGCAGATGCAACCGTTATATTGATGAAACAATGCCTTGGATTCTTGCTAAAGATGAAGAACAAAAAGACAGACTTTCCACGGTTCTTTACAACCTGGTAGAATCTATTACTATCGGAGCTTCTCTGCTGGAACCTTATATGCCGGAAACTTCCAGCAGGATTCTATCTCAGCTGAATGCTTCTGCTGTTCCGTTTGAGAAACTTAATACTTTCGGCAATTATCCAAGCGGAACACAGGTCACCAACACTCCTGAGATTCTTTTTGCAAGACTTGATGAAAAAGAAGTCATGGAAAAAGCAGAAATTTTAATGGAAGCACAGAAAAAAGCTGCGGCCGGAGAACCTGTCATTGATATTGATCCAAAAGATGAGATTACTTTTGATGATTTTACTAAAATGCAGTTCCAGGTTGGTGAAATTATCTCCTGTGAAGAAGTAAAGAAGTCTAAAAAACTCTTATGTTCCCAGGTTAAAATTGGAAGTCAGGTAAAACAGATCGTATCCGGCATCAAAGCCCATTATACTCCTGAAGAAATGGTTGGAAAAAAGGTTATGGTCCTTGTTAACTTAAAGCCTGCAAAACTTGCAGGAGTCCTTTCTGAGGGAATGCTCCTTTGCGCAGAAGATGAAAATGGAGAACTTTCTCTTGTCGTTCCTGAGAAAAACATGCCGTCCGGTGCCGAAATCTGCTGATCTTCATATATATAGCTAAATTAATTAAATTGTTTGACAACGATTATACGGTATGCTATGGTTAATTAAAGCATAATGATAAATAAAAAATTAAGGAGGTTGTTGATGAAGAGTACTGGCATTGTTCGTAAGCTTGATGAACTCGGCAGAATCACATTGCCCATCGAATTACGTCGGAATTTTGATGTAAACGAGAGAGATCCTCTGGAAATATTTGTGGACGATGATAAGATTATCTTAAAGAAATATAATCCTACAGATATATTTACCGGTGAAATGGACGATTTGATTGAATACAAGGGGAAGAAAGTATCTAAAAAATCGATCAAAGAACTGGCAAGAATTGCCGGATTCAAAATATCTGAATAATACAAAAGTGGAAAATTCATTTTGAATTTTCCACTTTTTATTTTTACGATTCTTTTTCTAGAAGTTTCTGATAAATATCTCTTTTGCTGACGCCCCGGTCCTTTGCTGTCATCTTCATTGCATCTTTTTTGGAATATCCCTGCTTCATGTAAATTGCCATATGTTCTTCCAGGGGCATCCTCAAAAAAGAATCTCTGCTTTCTTCTTCCAGCTGCTGAAATGATTTTCCCTCTATGATCAAAACACATTCCCCTCTTGGAGGACAAGTCTGTAATTGTTCTATTAAATCTTCTATTGTCGTCAGATATACAGATTCGTGTTTTTTGGTAAGTTCTCGGCACAGCGTCATTTTCCTGTTCCCCAAACTTTCTCTCAGTTCATGAAGAGTCTTCTCTAAATGATGAGGAGCTTCGTATAAAATGATTGTTCTGGTCTCATCTTTTAACTGATCCATAATTTTTCGCCGCTCTTTTTTATCATGAGGCAAAAATGCCTCGAAACAAAATCTCCTTGTAGGACGGCCTGAAACGATCAATGCATTAATCAGTGCACAAGCTCCGGGAAGCGCTGTCACACGGATTCCTGCTTCATGACACTGTCGGACAAGTTCTTCTCCAGGATCTGAAATTCCCGGAGTTCCCGCATCCGTAACAAGCGCAATATTTTTTCCTTCCAGCATCTGATTTACAAGAAGTTTTGCTTTGTCATATTTATTATACTCATGATAACTGGTCATCTTTGTTTTTATATGAAAATGATTCAATAACTTAATAGTGTGCCTCGTATCCTCCGCAGCAATCACATCTGCATTTTTCAGTGTCTCGACTACCCGAAATGTAATATCATCCAGATTTCCGATTGGTGTAGCACATAAATATAATGTTCCTGCCATTATGACTCCTTTACATCCATTCCATAAATCTTATAAATTTCATCTGTATACTGATTTCGGTCTTGATAAACAATCAAAGGCGGCTCCACGATCATCCTTGGCTTTGCTCCTTTTACTGCTTCTAATAAAAAGATATTAGATTCTTTCTCTTTATATGGATGAACAAACCGAATCCTTTTAGGCTCCAGACCGTCTTTAGACAGCTGATTCAGTATTTCCGCCAGCCGGAAACTTCGATGCACCAAATACAATACTCCGCGGTTTTTAAGTAATTTTTTGGCAGCCTGAGAAATATCAGCAAATGTACATAAAATCTCATGCCGTGCGATTGCTTTCTCTTCACTTGGGTTTTTAAGACCATGATTTCCAATCATATAAGGCGGATTTGAGGTCAATACATCAAAACTATCATGAGAAAAAATCGCAGAAGCATCTTTGATATCTCCTTCTACGATTTCTACTTTTTCTTGTAAATGATTCAGTTCTACACTTCTCTGAGCCATTTCGGCCATATCGCTCTGTATCTCAAGACCGATAAAAGATGATCCGGGAGTTTTTGCTTCCATCAAAATTGGAAGAATTCCAGTTCCGGTTCCCAAATCCAGTACCTTTCCTCCAGGTTTTACAGACACAAAATCTGACAAGAGAACCGCATCCATTCCGAAGCAAAATCCATCTTTTTTCTGAATGATCTGATATCCTTTGATTCCCAGATCATCAATTCTTTCGTTTTCCATTTCCTTTACAACCTGCGCATCCTTTATTCTTTCTCTTAATATACAGATCATCGATCTTATATTCTTTTACATCTTTATCGCCGTTCTCATCCTCAACAATCAGTTTTACTTTCTGTTTCAGGATATCAACTCTCTGTACTTCTCCAGAGACTCCATCTTTTGCTTTGATCTTCTCTCCGATCTTAGGCAGCTTGCTGTTCAAATACTCGTAAGCTTCTTGCTCATTCTTCAGACAGCACATCAGTCTTCCGCAGACTCCTGAGATCTTCGTTGGATTCAGAGACAGATTCTGTTCTTTTGCCATCTTAATAGATACCGGAGCAAATTCAGACAAAAAAGTACTGCAGCACAATTTTCTTCCGCAAATTCCAATCCCCCCAAGCATCTTAGCCTCATCTCTAACACCAATCTGTCTTAATTCAATCCTTGTCCTGAATACAGACGCCAGATCTTTTACCAATTCCCGAAAATCTACTCTTCCATCTGCCGTAAAATAAAACAGAACCTTGTTATTATCAAATGTATATTCTGTAGACACCAATTTCATCTCTAACTGATGTTCTTTGATCTTTTGAAGACAAATCTTATAAGCATCTTTTTCTTTGCGGCGATTCTGCTCCGCCTGGCTCTCATCTTCTTCTGTGGCAATTCTTAAAACTGGCTTCAGATCATCTCCCAAACATTTTTCCTGTATCTTTCTTCTCTCTTCCACCACAGTTCCGTATTCAATTCCTCTTGATGTCTCCACGATGACGTGATCTCCCACTCTCACCTGGAAATCTTTTGGATTGAAAAAATATATCTTTCCTGCAGTACGAAATCGTACTCCAATTACTTCTACCATACTTTACCGTTCTCCTTCATTGTCAGAAGCAGCATCTCCAGTGCAACTTCAAAGTTTACATTTGCTGCCAGTCTTCTTCTAGCCTTCTTAATCTCATCTAAAATATGGCTGATACCCTCAAAAGAAATATAAATTTCCTGTTCTTTCAGCTGACGATATTTATCCTTGTAAATCAGATGATTGAGTGATCCTGTTGTCTTTAGCATCAGCATATCCCGGTACCAGACCATCAATATGTCAAGAAAATCATAAATCTCATCTTTATAAGCCTTCAGATCTTTTAAGTATGCTATGATCTCATAGACTTCCATTGTCTTAATATGAATCAGGATATTCATCGCTTCCTGAAACATCTCTTTAAATTCAGGGGTACTGACCACATGCATGGCTTTTCCAATATTCCCTAATGAAAATGAAGCTGCGAATTTAATATCATCATCTTTTGCTTCTGTGTGATCTTTCAGATATTGAACAATCTTTTCTTCTCTTACAGATCCTAAAGTCATCGTAACACATCTGGACAAAATTGTATCCAGCAGTCTGTCTTTATTATTAGTCAGCAAAATTATAACAGCATAAGCCGGCGGTTCCTCCAATGTCTTGAGAAGCGCATTCTGTGCTCCCTGATTCATGCGATCCGCATCATCTATAATATATATTTTATAATTGCTGCTGTAAGGCTTAATATCGATCGTGCTGTTGATTCCTTTTCTGATCTCATCCACTCTTATTTCATATTTCTCATGCGTTATATAAATCAGATCTGGATGATTGCCAGAATCTACCTGTCTGCAGGCAGTACACTCACCGCATCCCGTTTGATGCTCACAAAGCAAAGCTTTTGCGAAAGCCTTTGCGAGAGTCATCTTTCCGCTGCCATCTTCCCCACTCAGCAGATAGGCATGTGATACCTTTCCCATCTTAATTGCTTCTTCAAAATGAGCAATTATTTTTTCATGTCCGATTACTGTTCCAAAACTGTTCATATACGTCACCTTCATTATGAAATTATTTTATCAACTGCCGCAGTTATCTGCCTGTGTATGTCCTCTATTGATCCTCTTCCATCGACTATTTGTATCCGGTCCAGATCCTGCTTTGCAATCTCACGATATCCTTCAGCAACTTTTTTGTGAAAATCCATAGCTTCTCTTTCCATCCGGTCCAACTCTGCCTGCTTCTTTTTTCTGGAAATTCCGGTTTCAGCATCAATATCAATCATGATCGTCAAATCCGGCATCGTGTCTCCAATCGCATATCCATTCACCTCATATACCAGATCAATTCCCATACCTCTGGCAATTCCTTGATATACTGCAGAAGATTCTACAAAGCGGTCACATAGGACAATCTTTCTCTCTTTTAACGCAGGACGAATGACTTCCTCTACCAGCTGTGCTCTGGCAGCCGCATACAAGAGCATCTCTGTCATATAACCCATCTCTGTAAAATCTTTGTTTAAAATTACCTGTCGAATTGCTTCACTTATCTTTGTTCCTCCAGGCTCCCTACATACTATTATATCATAACCCTTTCCAGATAAATAGTCTCTTAATAACTCAATTTGTGTTGATTTTCCTGATCCATCCGGACCTTCCATCGTAATAAATAATCCCATATCTCATATCCTCTCATTTACTATGGAAATTTTTCCATCTTGACATCCTACAATATTCATATTATTTTGCTGATACTCTTTTATTTTCTGTACTACTTTCCCGTCGATCACTTCCCCCGGAACAATCAATGGAATCCCGGGCGGATACAAATAAATATAATCCCCGCTCACATTTCCTTCTGCCTGCTCCAGAGATATCCTGTTTTTTTTCTTCTTCACTGCCTCCGCCGGAAGCATCACCTTTGGAACTTCTGTCATTTTCATTTCTATAGGATTATCCTCTTTATTTTCATGCAATGCTGCATCGATGTCCAGAAGAGCACGCTCAAGCTTCATAATTCCGTTCCTGGTATCACAAACGCTTGTCATTGCAATCAAATAGTGAATTTCCGCCATTTCTGCTTCAATATCATATTGATCCCGAAAAAGTCGGAATAAATCCATTCCATTGATGGATGTATTTCTTGCAGATATTACGACTTTTCCAAAATCATCTGTCTTTATCCTTTTTAAATGTCTAAGTTCGTCCAATTTTCCATAAAAATTGTTCATAAGTTTCTCATATTGTTGAAAACTTTCTTTTTGTTCCTGACATCTGTGGACACAATAATCAATAGATGCCATCAAAAGATAAGACGGACTGCTCGTCTGAAAAATAGACAGCCTGCTCTGCACCCATTCTTTTTGAATCCGATCCGTACATAAATGCAGAAGTCCAGTCTGTGTAAGAGAAGGAAGTGTTTTATGCAGGCTTTGTATTACAAAATCTGCCCCCTGAAACACTGCACTTTTAGGAAATCCCTCGTAAAATGGAAAATGAGCGCCATGTGCTTCATCAACAATGAACGGGATTCCTCTGCTGTGAAGCATATCTGCGATTCCTGCCACATCTGATACTACCCCTTCATAAGTCGGCGATACGATAACGGCAGCTTTGATCTCTTTTTCTTCTTGCAGAATCCTGTTGATCTGATCTTTCGTAATCCCCATGCACATACCATCTTCATTAATCTGCGGATATATATAGACTGGATCAAGTCCCAAAAGCTCAACTCCATGATAAACAGATTTATGACAATTGCGCGCAATCAGTATTTTATCTCCAAAACCGCAGACACTGGCAACTGCCGCCAGATTCCCTGCTGTACTTCCATTGATCAGAAAATAACTTTCCCGTGTTTTATAAATCTTTTTTAAATCATCCATGGACTCACGGATAATTCCTTCTGGATGATGAAGATCATCAAATCCCGTAATTTCGGTTATATCCAAAGAAAAAGGAATTGTTTTTGAAAATTCATCCTCACAATTTCTCTTATGTCCCGGCATGTGAAATGGATAATGACCACATGTTTCCAGCTCTTTTAACTTTTGATATATAACTGCCTTCATCTCTTTCTCCTGAGCATCTGTTTTTAATTATTTTATCATAAGGTTTTAAGAAGTCAATTCATAGTATTTGGCATTTATAAGAAGGTTTCTTGTTCATAAGAATAAAAAAAGCTTTTGCGAATTATAAGTCTATATCCGCAAAAGCTTCTCTTTTTATTTATAAAAATAAAAATGCCCAGAGCCGGAATCGAACCAGCGACACGAGGATTTTCAGTCCTCTG
>JAHZHN010000002.1:37690-268284 GCA_019420275.1 Clostridiales bacterium | reverse complement strand
GGTAGAGCACTTCACTCGTAATGAAGGGGTCGTCGGTTCAAGTCCGATTTTCGGCTTATAAGAAATGGCGTATCTGCGCTGTTTACGGCAAAAAAAGAGGCATCCTTGCATGGATGCTTCTTTTTTTATGAGAATTATATAAGGTACCTTTTAATCATCAATTCCAAATTTATTTTCTAAGGCATCTTCTGCCAGATCCAGCTGATCTTCTAATTTTTCGATGGAGCGTTCTCTGCTCTTATACGTATCAAATGTCATGTCGCCAGATTCATAAGAATGTTCAAAAGTGTCATCCAGAGAATCCAGATCGTTTTCAATCGCATTGATCTTCTGTTTTAAAGCGAAGAAGCGATCCTGATTTGTGTTGGTATTTTTGCTGGTTTTTGCGTTGTTTACTTCTTTTGTTACAGATTCAATGCGTTCCTCATAAGAAGAGAAATCATAAGAACCATTGTTGCTGTTTTGAGCTGTTGTAGAAGCTGCTTTTTCTGCCGTTGTGGCACTGGTATCATCCGCATCATCTTTTGCATCGCTGTTTGCTGCTTCTGTGGCAATATCCTGTGTTGTAGTCGCTTCTGCATTTCCGTTGTCATTCTGAGAACATCCGGTAAGTGCAAGACCTGCCATTAAGGTAAATACTAAGAACAATAATACTTTTTTCATAAGAATTCCTCCTTTTTATTCTTTTATTGGATTTGTTTTATGTTGTCTTTATCATAATGCCCAAAGATTAAAATAAAATTAAAAAAAGAAATATATTTATGATAATTTTAAATTGTATTATAATAAGTACATTATGAGATTATTAATTGTAGAAGATGAAAAAGATTTGAGAGAAATCTTAAAAAAGAGACTGGAAAAAGAGAATTACAGCGTAGATGCCTGTAAGGACGGACTGGAAGCCATGGATTATATTGAGATGGCTTCTTATGACGGCATGATTCTTGATATTATGGTGCCGGGAAAGGATGGTCTGACGATATTAAAAGAAGTCCGGGACAAAGGGGATGATACGCCAATTCTTATGCTGACAGCCAGAGATGGGATTGAGGACAGGGTAAAAGGGCTGGATTTAGGAGCGGATGATTATCTGGTCAAACCTTTTGCCTTTGATGAGCTGCTGGCAAGAATCCGGGTTATGATGCGGAGGAAGCCTCAGTATATATCTAATCGGCTTGAAATTGCAGATTTGATCTTAGATCGGGATACGAAGCAGGTATGGAGGGCAGGAAAAGAAATCAATCTGTCGGCCAAGGAATTTATGGTGCTGGAATGCCTGATGAGAAATCAGAATGTAGTCCTGTCCAGGAGCCAGATTGAACAGAATGCATGGAATTATGATTTTGAAGGCGGCTCCAATGTGATTGATGTCTATATACGATATCTAAGGAAAAAAATTGATGAAGGATTTGACCAGAAACTGATTCATACGGTGAGAGGCGCCGGATATGTATTGAGGGAAGAATCATGAGAAAATGTTCGATTAAGATGAAAGTGACCCTGTGGTATACAGGAATCCTCTCGGTTATTCTCGGAATTGTTTTGGCAGGCATCTTTATTTTTACAAATATAACTGGTTTGTCTGTGACAGAGGAAGAAGTTCAGGGGGCGGTGACTGGCTTTGTGGGAAACATTCGCTTTCAGGATAACACTTTTTATATGGACGGAGATACAGAATTTTATGATGACGGCATAATGTTTTGTGTATACGATCAGGATGGACATCTTCTGTACGGAAGTATGCCCGTTGATTTTCCAAGCCAGACCGCACTGCAGTCCCATAATGCACGGGTTGTGGAGAACGATCAAAAGCAGTGGATGATATATGACGCAGCTTATTCCTACGGAAATGGAAAAGTCTTATGGGTTCGGGGGATTACGTCGATTCATAATATGGAAACATTTCTTATGATGGCCAGGAGGGCACTGCTGATCTTGTTCCCAGGTATTGTTTTGCTGATCGGGGTAGTTGGATATTTCATGACGAAACGTGCCCTGCGTCCAGTGGACGATATATGTGAGAGGGCGGATCATATCAGCGGCGGAGATGACCTGAGCCAGAGACTTCCGCTTCCAAAAGTCCAAGATGAGATGTATCATCTGACAGAGCGGTTTAATGAGATGTTTGAGAGGCTGCAGAAATCCTTTGAAAAGGAAAAACAGTTTGCGTCAGATGCATCCCATGAACTGAGGACACCGGTGTCTGTTTTGATATCTCAATGTGAATATCTTCTGGAGCACGGAAAGCTTACCCAGGAACAGAAAGAGGAAGTTCAGGTCATGCTGCGGCAGGCTAAAAAAATGTCTGCCCTTGTATCACAGATGCTTATGATTGCCAGAGAGGAGAAGATGGCAGATCCGGAGCTGTTTGAGGATGTGGATTTTGGAATGCTGGCAGAGATTGTTTCAGAAGAGATGGAGAGTCAGGCGGATAAACGGGGAATTTCAATCCATGTGGACATACAAGAAGATCAAATAGTGCGGGGAGATCAGACGCTTTTGATGCGGATGATGATGAATCTGATTCAGAATGCGATCCTTTATGGAAAGGAAGGCGGAAATATTTGGGTTCGAGTGTTTGAAAGAGACGGAAAAGTCAATGGGGAAGTAGAAGATGATGGAATTGGAATTGGACAGGAGCATCTGGATAAAATATGGAATCGTTTTTATCGGGAAGATAAAAGCAGAGGAAAAGAGGAAGGAACCGGACTGGGCCTTTCTATGGTAAAGTGGATCGTAAAAGTACACGAAGGTCAAATACAGGTAAAAAGTCAGAAAGGAAAGGGAAGTGTCTTTTTCTTTTGTTTTCCGGAAAAGAGATAGGCTTTTTTGACCAGATATGTTACAATAACCCTCTGTGGAAAAAGAAAGGAAAGCGAGGAGGAAATTGTGGAAAAGAGAGAAAAATTTTCATCCAGGATTGGGTTCATTCTGATCTCAGCGGGATGTGCTATTGGATTGGGAAATGTCTGGCGTTTTCCGTATATTACGGGACAGTATGGGGGAGCAGCGTTTGTGCTGGTATATTTATTCTTCCTTTTGATCTTAGGACTTCCGATTCTGGTGATGGAATATTCTGTGGGCCGGGCCAGCCAGAGAAGTATTGCCCTGTCTTTTCAGGAACTGGAACCAAAAGGCAGCAAATGGCATTGGTACAGTTATATTGGAATGGCAGGAAACTATCTGCTGATGATGTTTTATACGGTGATCACAGGATGGATGCTATGTTATTTTTTCAAGATGCTGAAAGGAGACTTTGTACAGAAAACAACATCTCAGGTAGAAGGAATCTTTAATAATATGATGGCAAATCCGGGACTTCAGATTTTCTGGATGCTTGTTGTGATTGCTCTTGGATTTTTGGTATGTTCCGGGGGACTTCAAAATGGTGTGGAAAAGATTACAACAGTTATGATGTCATGTCTGTTTGTTGTAATCATAATCTTGATCGTTCGAAGTGTTACCCTTCCAGGTGCAGACGAAGGATTAAAATTTTATCTTGTGCCAAATTTTCAGGCGATGAAGGAGCAGGGAATTATGACAGTAGTTTCGGCGGCCATGGGACAGGCCTTTTTTACCTTAAGCCTTGGAATCGGAGCTATTGCAATTTTTGGAAGTTATATTGATAAAAGCAGGAGACTGACCGGAGAGGCCATCAGTGTCGGTGTTCTGGATACTCTGGTAGCACTGATGTCAGGTCTTGTAATTCTGCCTGCCTGTTCTGCATTTGGAGTAAGTGCGGACAGCGGCCCAAAGCTGGTATTTATCACACTGCCGAATGTATTTAATGAGATGCCGGGAAGCAGGATCTGGGGAGCTTTGTTTTTCCTGTTTATGACATTTGCGGCATTATCTACGATTATTGCGGTTTTTCAGAATATTATTTCTTTTGCCCAGGATCTCTGGGGATGGGATTTAAAGAAAGCGATTGCATTTAATGCAGTCATTATTACAATCTTATCACTGCCTTGTGCTCTTGGATTTAATGTTTTAAGTTTTATTGAACCGCTTGGAGCGGGAACAACAATACAGGATTTGGAAGATTTTATTGTCAGCAATAACATCCTGCCGTTTGGATCCTTGATCTATCTGCTGTTTTGTGTTACACGGTACGGATGGGGATGGGAGAATTTCCTTGCGGAAGCAAATGAGGGAAAAGGAATCCAATTCCCGAAGTGGGCAAGGAGATATGTCACTTATATCCTGCCTTTGATCGTAATATTTTTGCTGATTCAGGGTTATGTAGATAAATTTTTGTGATAAAAAATAAAGATGGAAAAGGGAGAAGCACAGATCACTGCGAAGGATCCGTGCTTCTCCCTTTTTATTTGATCAAGAGTAAAGCCTCTTTTTATTTTGCTGTGACAGGCTCATGAGTTTCGCTCTTGGTTTTATGGAACAGTTTCTTAAAGCAGGAAACAGCAACCATAAGTCCCAGTGCCATCAGGAGCAGTGCTACGATTAGCTGGAGTCCGTCGATCATAAATACAAATCCTCCGGTAACGAAGATCTTTGTAAAGATGCCGATGACAGCCTGAACCAGAGCTGTGAAAGTAACGATCAGCATGATGCACATTGGAGCGTACAGCATCCATCCTTTTCTTCCGGTTGTTAACAGGAAGACGGAAATAGCGATCAGTACTAAAGATGCAAGAAGCTGGTTGGCAGCTCCGAATAATGGCCATACATTATTGTATCCGCCGAGACATAATAAGAAGCCAAATACAAGTGTAATTACAGTTGCAAAATATTTGTTTGCAAATAATTTACGGATTCCCGTTAAATCGGATCCGTCAGCGGCCTCTCCTAAGAATAATTCCTGGAATGACATACGGCCGATACGAGCAACAGAATCCAGAGATGTCAGTGCAAGAGCGGATACACACATCGTCATAAAGCAGGTGGCAACATGCTGTGGAATACCAAGCAGTGTCAGGAATCCTGCCACGTTGGAAGAGAAAATCTGGAATGGAGTACCAGACGGCATTTTTCCGCCTACAGCAGCGGCACCTACAACGACCAGGGCAACAACACCCAGAAGGGATTCTACCATCAGAGATCCATATGCCACAGAAAGCATATCTTTTTCATTACTGATTGTCTTAGAAGATGTACCGGAGGAAACCAGGCTGTGGAATCCGGAAACGGCACCGCAGGCGATCGTAATAAATAATGTAGGGAATAAGTTGCTTCCTGAAACTGTAAATCCGTTAAATGCAGGAAGATTCATAGATGGATGGGCAACGAAAACGCCCAGTACGGCACCAATGATCATACCTACGAGAAGGAAGGTGCTTAAGTAATCTCTTGGCTGCATCAAAAGCCACATTGGCATAACAGAAGCCAGGAATAAGTAAGCCATGATAACGCCAAGCCATACATTTTTATCAAAATACAGCGGGAAGGCAATTCCGACTGCCAGCATAGCAATCAGGAGAATAATTCCGATTACAAACTCGGTTACCTGGTTCGGTTTTACATATTTTGTGAAAAGGCCGAATAAGATGGCAACAATAATAAACAGCATGGAAATAGAAGCAGCGGCTGCATTTGGTGAGCTTTTGACTCCGTCTGCAGTAAAGCCGTTAAATGTGCTTGCTACGATGTCTGTAAAAGCAGCAATGACAAGCAGGGTAAACAGCCATGCAAATAAAAGGAACAGCTTCTTTCCTGTTTTTCCAATGTATTTTTCAATCAATACACCCATGGATTTTCCTTCATTCTTTACAGAAGCATAAAGGGAAGAGAAATCCTGGACAGCACCGAAGAAGATTCCGCCGATGATCAGCCATAAAAGTACCGGCAGCCATCCAAACATGGCAGCGATGATAGGTCCGGTGACAGGTCCTGCTCCCGCAATGGAAGAAAACTGATGTGAAAATACAACAAGTTTTGGTGTCGGGACATAATCTTCTCCGTCTTCATGAGTATAAGCCGGAGTCTTAGCTTTCGGATTGATACCCCATGTTTTTGCCAGCCAGCGTCCGTAAAGGATGTAACCGGCAGCCAGCGCAACAATGGCAATGGCAATGATTGTTAAACTATTCATTTTAATCACTCCTCTAAAAAATTCGATAAATTGATGAACGAAACACCGGATACAATCTGCCAGGATAAGATGTCAAAAGAATAAAAAAACGCCTTCTAAAATGCTTCAACATTTTAGAAGACGAAAAATTCTCCGCGGTACCACTTCGTTTATTACATCAACTGTAATCTCTTTGCTCATCCTGTAATGAGTCCCCTGATAACGGAAGGAATCCGGTTCCACTTACTTATGCTGCGCATTTTCAGCTGACTGCTCGCAGGGGATGAAAGGAACGGGCTTTTACTGTCTCACATCAGCCGACAGCTTTCTGAAAAAAGGAATCCGAAGCTTCCGTGTCCTGCTCATTGCATTTTGTATTCTTGTATTTCGTTGGCACTTATTGTAGACCTCGAAAATCAGGATGTCAAGAGAAAAAATGTATATTTTTTGGTACAATTTATATCAGAGCAGCAGAAACTTCTTTTAATTTCATACCGTTGGAGGCCTTTACAAGAACCACATCTCCCTCGGTAAGAAGTCCTTTCAAAAATTCAATCAAATCGCTGTTTGACGGAAAATGCCGGGTTCTGATCGATGGGTTTCCGGCAGCTGCCTCAGTTATATATTCTTTGGATAATTCGCCTGTGATATAAAGATCAGTTACCTTGGTGGATGCGATAAAGCGTCCAACTTCTTTGTGGTAGGAAGGCGAATCAGGTCCCAGTTCCAGCATATCGGAAAGAACGGCGATCTTACGTCCGTCTGCATGAAAATCAGACAGGATCTTAAGGCTTGCCTTCATGGAATCAGGGCTTGCATTATAGGAATCATCAATGATCGTATAGCCCTTGGTGTTGATAATATTCTGGCGCTGGCCGGAAAATGTGGACAGCTGTCTTTTAATGGCTTCCATTGGAACTTCGTATTTTAATCCGATGGCAATGGCGGCCAGGGCGTTGGATACGTTGTGTTCACCCAGTACATTTAAGGCTATCTCTTCCCGTCTGCCATTGTAACAGAAATAAAAGTAAGTCTGTCCATTCTCCTCCCTGATGTCTTCTGCCCGATAAGTGCAGTCCGATGCGAAACCATAGAATTCATAAGGCTTCTTAACGTAAGATAAATGTTTACGGATCATGTCATTGTCGCCGTTTAACAAGAGGGTGCCGTCTTTTGGAAGACCATTCTGGATATCCAGTTTTTCGCGGCAGATGTTGTCGCGGGATCCCATCATTTCAATATGAGATACGCCTATATTAGTGACAACGCCCATATTCGGATGGATGATTTTACCCAGGGTTGTGATCTGCCCTGGTTCGCTCATGCCCATCTCCAGGACGCCGATTTCATCGCTGGAAGACAGATGATCCAGGGTTAGAGGAACGCCAACCTGACTGTTTTGGTTTCCGATGGTTTCAAAAACTTTATATTTTCCTCTGAGTACATGGGCAATCATCTCACGAGTGGTTGTTTTGCCGACACTTCCTGTAACTCCGATGATCGGAAGAGACATTTTATCCCGGTAATAAGCAGCAATCTGCTGCATGGCTTTCAAAGTATCGGGAACCTTAATATAAGGAGCATCGCCGGATGCTTCTTCGTGTTCCTGAGTCAGGCAGGCACCGCCGCCTTCCAGAGCGCTTGAAATAAAAACGTGGGCGTCGACTCGTTCCCCGATGATCGGAACAAATAAAGTGTTCGGTCCCATTTCCTTGGAATTGGTGCTGATCCGGTCAATCTTCATAGATGGATCACCGCACAGCAGGGTGCCGCCAGTTGCTTTTAAAATGTCTTGAATTGTAATATTTTCCATAATAAACCTCTGCTTTAAACGTAATATTTTCTTCCCTAGTGATTATAGCATAACTTATCATATTATGTTAAAATTATATCGATAAGATTTTGGATAACAGGCAGACAAAGAAAGGCAGAAAAGTATGAAAAAAAGAATGATAACAGGCATGCTGGTTTTGATGATGACAGTGTCCTTGATGGGATGTTCTGGATCCGGCGGGAAAACTTCTTCTACTAAGAGTACAACAGAGGCGGCTTCCCAGACGGAGACTCAGACGGAATCTCAAGGTACATCAGAGTCAGCGGCGGAAGCTTCGGATGTGACAACAGAAACGACAGAGGCTCAGACAACAGAAGCAGCCTCTGACGGAGGACAAGCAAGTTTTACATCTGCAAAGATTTTTTATCCGGTATTTGATCCAAACGAGATTAAGGAAAAGAGTGTCCGGATGGAAGCACCGGTGGATGAGGATAAGATCATGGCGGCACTTCAGGATGAGGATGTACTGGACGAATCCTGTGAGATCCTTTCTTACGAGAAAAATGGGGATACGATCAAGGTGGATTTTAATTCAGAATGCGGAATCCTTCTGATGCGGATGGCTCCTGAGGAAGCAAATATGAGAGCTGAGGCGGTGGCAAGGACATTCTGCAGGAATCTTGGGGCAGAACAGTTTTATTTTTATACGAATGGACATCCGTTGGAAACAGGAAATAAAACATATGATGAACCGATAGGAGTTAACTAACGAATGAGTTTTACACATTTACATGTTCATACGGAATACAGCCTTCTGGATGGTTCCAGCAAGATAAAAGAGCTGGTCCATCAGGTAAAAGAACTTGGGATGGACAGCATTGCGATCACAGATCACGGCGCCATGTACGGTGTGATCGATTTTTATAAGGCAGCAAAAGCGGAAGGAATTAAGCCTATCATCGGATGTGAGGTCTATGTAACTACAGGATCCAGATTCCAGAAAGAGGCAAAACAATGGGAAAACAGATATTACCATCTTGTTTTGCTGGCAGAAAATGATCAGGGATATCATAATCTGATGAAGATTGTTTCCAGAGGATTTACGGAAGGATTTTATTATAAGCCAAGAGTGGATTATGAAGTGCTGGAGCGCTATCACGAGGGAATTATTGCATTAAGTGCGTGTCTGGCAGGAGAAGTGGCCTCCTATATCTGTGAAGACAACTATGAAAAGGCAAAGGCTGCGGCGTTTAAGATGCAGGAGATTTTTGGAGAGGGAAATTTCTTCCTGGAAATGCAGGACCATGGAATCAGTGCTCAGACAAAAGTCAATACGGCACTTCTTAAAATGTCAAAAGAGACCGGCATCGGACTGGTGGCCACCAATGATATCCATTATACTTTTAAAGAAGATGCAGAGGCTCACGATATCCTGCTGTGTATTCAGACAGGGAAAAAAGTACAGGATGAAGATCGGATGCGCTATGAAGGAGGACAGTACTATCTGAAGTCACCCCAGGAGATGCAGCGGCTGTTCCCTTACGCCAGGGAAGCTTTGGAGAACACAGAAAAAATTGCAAAACGGTGCAGTGTAGAAATTGTGTTTGGTGAGCAGAAAGTACCGGAGTATGACGTGCCGGAAGGATATACAGCGGTGGAATATCTGAGACACCTGTGTGAGGAAGGCATTGTACGCCGATACGAAGAAGTGACAGATGAACTGAGAGAGCGGCTGAATTATGAGCTGAAAACCATAGAAAACATGGGATATGTGGATTATTTTCTGATCGTCTGGGATTTCATTCACTACGCCAAACAGCATGGCATTGCGGTAGGGCCTGGAAGAGGGTCTGCGGCAGGAAGTATCGTGGCATATTGTCTGGAGATCACCGACATTGACCCAATCCGCTATCAGCTGCTGTTTGAACGGTTTTTGAATCCGGAGCGTGTTTCCATGCCGGATATAGACGTGGATTTCTGCTACGAGCGGCGGCAGGAAGTCATTGATTATGTCGTAGACAAATACGGCAAGGATCAGGTTGTGCAGATCATTACATTTGGTACCATGGCAGCCAGAATGGTTATTCGTGATGTGGGCAGGGTTCTGGATATCCCTTACGCGAAAGTAGACAGCATCGCCAAGATGGTGCCGAATGAGCTAAATATTACGATCGATAAGGCATTAAAAGTAAGTCCGGACCTGAAGAAAGCATATGCAGAGGATGAGGAGACCAGATACCTGATTGACATGTCCAAACGTCTGGAAGGACTTCCGAGACATTCTTCCATGCATGCGGCAGGAGTCGTGATCGGCAAGACCGCAATTGATGAATATGTGCCTTTGGCAACAGGTGCGGATAATGCGGTTATGACCCAGTTTACCATGACGACCATTGAGGAACTTGGACTTTTGAAGATGGACTTTTTGGGTTTAAGGACCCTGACGGTGATTCAGGATGCAGAAAAAATGGTGCGCAGGAGAATTCCGGACTTTGATATTACCGCAGTAAATCCAGATGACAAAGAAGTTTATGAGATGATCGGAAACGGACATACGGAAGGTGTTTTCCAGTTGGAAAGTTCCGGTATGAAGACATTTATGAAGGAATTAAAACCGGAGAACATGGAAGACATTATTGCCGGAATTTCTCTTTACCGTCCGGGACCGATGGACTTTATCCCAAGATATATTGAAGGGAAAAACAATCAGGATTCGATTCATTATGAATGCGAAGAAATGGAAGAGATTTTGGAGCCGACCTACGGCTGTATCGTATATCAGGAGCAGGTTATGCAGATTGTTATGAAACTTGCGGGATATACCTTGGGAAGGAGTGACCTGGTAAGGCGTGCCATGTCCAAGAAAAAGGGCGATGTTATGCTGAAGGAACGCCAGAATTTCGTTTATGGCAATGAGCAGGAAGGAATTCCTGGGTGTATCCAGAATGGAATCGATGAGAAAACAGCCAATCAGATCTGGGATGAGATGCTGGATTTTGCGAAGTATGCCTTTAACAAATCACATGCAGCAGCCTATGCGGTTGTCGCTTACCGGACTGCGTATCTGCGGTGTCACTATCCAGTGGAATTTATGGCGGCCCTTCTGACGTCAGTGTTAGGCAATACGGCGAAGATTGCGGAATACAGCTATGCGTGCAAGAAACTTGGAATTAAGATCCTTCCTCCGGATATTAACCGGGGAGAAGGCGGATTTTCTGTCGATCACGGAAATATCCGATATGGACTGACAGCAATTAAAAGCCTTGGGAAACCAGTGATCGAAGCAATTTTGAGGGAAAGAAAAGCAAACGGAAAATACCGGGATTTTCAGGATCTGGTGGAACGGCTGTCCAGCAGGGAAATCAATAAGCGAACGGCGGAGAATCTGATCAAATCCGGATCTCTGGACAGCTTTGGAGCCACAAGAAAACAGCAGATGTTTGTATATGCGGAGATCATGGACAGCATTCAGAAAGAAAGAAAAAATGAAATTGAAGGACAGATGAGCCTGATGGATCTGCTCTCAGAAGAAGAACAGACATCCTTTCAGATCACTTATCCGGATGTAGGAGAATATGAAAAAGATCAGCTTTTATCTATGGAAAAAGAGGTACTTGGAATCTATGTAAGCGGGCATCCTTTGGATGATGATATTAAGCTGCTGGAGCAGAGTACCAATGCGAATACGGCGGATTTTCTCATAGATGAAGAGACAGGAAGGACGGTGGTAAAAGACCAGCAGAGCTGCGTAATGGGAGGCATTATCAGTGATCTGAATATAAAACTTACGAGAAAAAATCAGAATATGGCATTTTTAACCCTGGAAGATTTGAGGGGAACAGTGGAAGTACTCGTATTCCCAAGACAGTACGCAGCATATCAGGAACTGCTGAAAGAAGACGCAAAAGTATTTATTAAAGGGACCGCCTCTGTATCGGAGGAGGAAAGCAAGCTGATCTGCAATCAGATCATTCCGTTTGACGGGCTTGTCAGGGAACTGTGGATTCAGTTTCCGACGAAGGCGGCGTTTTTCCGTGAAGAGAAGCATTTAAAGGAATCTCTTCGGACATATCATGGCAAGAGTGCAGTGGTCGTATACTGCAAGGCGGAGAGGGCGGTAAACCGTCTGGGACATGACTGGATGGTAGAGCCCGATCCGGATCTGATCTATGAACTGGAAGAGTGGTATGGAAAAGAAAATATCAGATTCCGTTCGTTAGGATTATAACAAAGACTATTGAAAAATCAGGGCAAATGGATTAGAATAATCCTAGCTAAGAATTGTATGAGCTAAATGGAGGATGTAACATGGGAAAACCAAAAATTAAAACAATTGGTGTATTAACCAGTGGTGGAGATGCACCGGCAATGAATGCCGCAGTAAGAGCGGTTGTTAGAATTGGTAAAGAACGAGGACTGAATGTCAAAGGTATCAAAAAAGGATACAATGGACTGCTGAACGAAGAGATTATTGATATGACTCCAAAAGTAACAGCAGACACCATCATGCATGGAGGTACCATCCTTTTAACTGCAAGATGTGACGAATTTAAGACAGAAGAAGGTCAGAAGAGAGGCGCAGAGGTCTGCAAAGCGCATGGAATCGAAGGATTGGTAGTTATCGGCGGAGACGGATCTTTCCAGGGAGCCAGAAAGTTGGCTGAACTGGGAATCAATACCATCGGAATACCGGGAACAATCGATTTGGATATTGCATGTACAGAATATACAATTGGATTCGATACGGCGGTCAATACTGCAATGCAGGCAATTGACAAGATCCGTGATACATCAACTTCTCATGAGAGATGCAGTATCGTAGAAGTTATGGGACGTGGTGCAGGATATATTGCTTTATGGTGCGGTGTTGCGACAGGAGCTGAGGATATCCTGATTCCGGAAAGCTTCGACGGCAACCTTCCGAAGGTTGAACAGCAGATCATTGAGCATCTGCTTCGCAACAGAGCAAGAGGAAAGACACATCATCTGGTTGTCAATGCGGAAGGTGTTGGACATTCCTACAGTATGGCAAAGAGAATCGAGTCCGCAACAGGAATCGAGACAAGAGCAACGATCCTTGGACATATGCAGAGAGGCGGAAGCCCTACAGCAAAAGACAGAATGTATGCGTCTATGATGGGTGCTTACGCAGTTGATCTGCTTTGTGCAGGAAAGAGCAATCGTGTAGTTGGATATCAGAATGGTAAATTTATGGATATGGATATTCAGGAAGGCCTTTCTATGACAAAACATATCGATGATTATCAGCTGCAGATTGCCCATTTGTTAGGAAAATAAAACAAACAGGACATCTAGGGAAGCATGGCCTTTTTATCAGGAGCGTCATGCTTTCCTTTTTTCTAATTAAGATTTGGTGAAAATTATGATTACGACGAGTCAGAATAAGCAGGTAAAAAGGATCCTAAAATTAAAGAAAAGTGCAAAAGAACGCCGTAAGGAGCAGCTGTTCATCGTAGAGGGTATCCGCATGTTTGAAGAAATCCCGAAGGACCGCCTCTACAAGGCTTACGTGACAGAAGAATTTCAAAAAGCCCATCAGGAACTGTTCTTAGAAGAAAAACCGGAACTTGTGTCACCTCAGGTTATGAAGGAAATTTCTGATACGATGACGCCTCAGGGAGTACTGGCACTTGTAAAGATAAAAGAATCCAGGATGGAACAGCTGGCACAGAACGGTGCTTTGCTCCTGGTACTTGAAAATCTCCAGGATCCAGGAAATTTAGGGACGATTTTGAGGACTGGAGAGGGAGCGGGCGTGACAGGAATCATTATGAGCCGCGATACCGTAGATATCTATAATCCCAAAGTCATACGTTCTACTATGGGATCGATCTTCCGGGTGCCGTTTGTTTATGCAGATGATATGGATCAGGTCATGGAATTTCTCAAAAAAAATCAGGTGACTGCGTATGCCGCACATCTGGACGGAACAAACTATACGAAAGAAGACTACAGGAAAAGTTCAGCCTTTTTCATTGGAAATGAAGGAAATGGACTGAGTGAAGAACTGACTAGAGCTGCGGACCGAAAGATTAAAATCCCAATGAGCGGAAATGTCGAATCATTAAATGCCGCTATGGCGGCAGGGCTTCTTATGTATGAGGCACGGCGCCAAAGAGAGGAAGGAGGAGATTGATATGTTTGCAGTGTATTGGATGGGTGCGGCGGCTGTTTTGGTGTTAATTGAAATTTTGACACTTGGCCTGACGAGCATATGGTTTGCAGGAGGTGCAGTGCTGGCTGCAGCCGCAGCATTTTTAGGAGCACCGCTGCTGCTGCAGATGGTAATATTTGTTGTGGTATCCTGTCTGCTGTTTTTCTTTACGAGACCTCTGGCGCAGAAATATATGAACAGCAGTGTGGAAAAGACAAATGTGGAAGCCATGATAGGACAGCACGGCATTGTAAAAGAGACGATCAACAATCAGCATGGAAAAGGACTGGTTTATGTCAATGGAATGGACTGGTCAGCACGGTCGATGGATGGAGAGGAAATACCAGAAGATGTTGAGGTTGTGATCCATAAGATCCAAGGAGTAAAATTGATCGTGAAAGCTCTTCCTGTACCAAAGAAAAAGACAAAAGAAGAATTTTATACTGTAAGTGAGGGAGAGGAAACACAACAAATGCCGGGTGCTCCAATAGACGAAAAAGAAATTCCTGAAATCTGGAGAGAGGAAGAAAAGGAGACTTTAGATATCAGGGAAGAAGAGACGGAACCAATTGAAATTATTCCGGAAGAAGAGACGGAACCGATTGAAATTATCCAGGAAAGAGAGACGGAAGAGGAAGAATTGCTGAAAAACGAAGAAGCAAAGGAGGATGACATCCCCGAAGAAGAGAAGGATTCTGTAAAACAGCCGGAAGAAGAGGAGAAGGAGGAGTAAGAGATGATTTTATTGATTATTTTAATTGTATTAGTAGTTGTGATTATTTTATCGACCATTCGAATCGTACCGCAGGCATATGCTTATGTGGTAGAACGATTGGGTGCCTACAAAGAAACATGGTCCGTAGGTCTTCATATTAAAATTCCGTTTTTTGATAAGGTGGCCAGAAAAGTGAATTTGAAGGAGCAGGTGGTTGATTTTCCGCCGCAGCCAGTGATTACGAAAGATAATGTTACGATGCAGATCGATACGGTCGTGTATTTTCAGATTACGGACCCAAAACTTTACAGCTATGGAGTGGAGAATCCGATCATGGCAATTGAGAATCTGACGGCCACTACTTTGAGAAATGTAATTGGTGATCTGGAACTGGATGAAACACTGACTTCCAGGGAAACCATTAACACACAGATGAGGGCGACACTTGATGAGGCAACCGATCCATGGGGAATTAAAGTTAACAGGGTAGAACTTAAGAATATTATCCCGCCGGCAGCCATTCAGGATGCCATGGAAAAACAGATGAAGGCGGAAAGAGAACGAAGGGAAGCAATCCTGATCGCAGAAGGAGAGAAAAAGTCAGCCATTCTGCGTGCAGAAGGACATAAAGAATCTGTTGTCCTGGAAGCGGAAGGAGAGAAAGAATCTGCGATTTTAAGAGCAGAAGCAAAGAAGGAAGCTACCATAAGAGAAGCTGAGGGACAGGCAGAAGCCATAAGAACAGTTCAGAAAGCCAATGCTCAGGGAATCGAGTTCATCAAGAGTGCAGGAGCCGATGACGCTGTCATCCAGCTTAAGAGTCTGGAAGCGTTTGCCAAAGCTGCAGATGGAAAAGCAACGAAGATCATCATTCCTTCCGAGATACAGAGCCTGGCCGGAATGGTAAAATCTGTGACTGAAATTGGACAAAATGAAGAAATTAATGTATAATACTTTATGATGCGTTAATAGAAGCTTAACGAAGATTTAAAAAAATAGGAGGATGACACATGAGATTGAAAAAGTTATTAACATTGTCTCTGGCTGTGATTATGGGGCTGAGCCTTGTAGCATGTGGCGGAAATTCAGACGAAAGTGATGGAGAGAAAACATATAAGATTGCTTCTGATACAACATTTGCACCGTTTGAATTTGAAAACAAAGACGGAGAGCGAGTAGGAATCGATTTGGAATTGCTGAAAGCAATCGCTGATGAAGAGGGATTTAAGTATGAAATTGACGCTGTAGGATTTGATGCAGCAATGGCTTCTGTAGAAAATGGTCAAAGTGACGGTATGATTGCCGGAATGTCTATTACAGATGAAAGAAAAGAAAAATATGATTTTTCTGATTCTTATTATACATCAAAAGTATGCTTTGCAACAGAAAAAGGATCTGATATTGACTCTTTAGAGGATCTGAAAGGAAAAGATGTTGTAGCAAAAGTTGGAACAGTAGGTGCAAGTTATGCCGAAAAAATGGCTAAGAAATATGACTTTACGGTAAAACAGGTAGAGGGTTCCGCAATGATGTATCAGGAAGTAACTTCAGGCAACGCGGTTGCATGTTTTGAGGATTTCCCTGTTATGAACTATGAGATCAAAGAAAATGGACAGCCATTGGAAGTACCGTTTATCTCTGATGAGGGAAGTGAGTATGGATTTGCCGTATTAAAAGGTGAGAATGGCGAATTGATCGACATGTTCAACAGTGGATTAAAGAAGATCAAAGAAAACGGAAAATATCAGGAAATCATTGATAAATACGCAAAAGAAAATTAGAACTGAGGTTAGGACATGAATTTTATAGAATTATTCTCATATTATGCACCGACCTTTAACGAAGCTCTGATTCTCACACTGCAGCTGACGATCGTATCCCTGATCTGTGCCAGCATTCTGGGAGTTATATTTGGAATGTTCAGCATTGCCCACAATAAGGTGCTGAATGTTATTTCCAGTATTTATGTAGATATTATACGAGGAACGCCTCTGATCGTACAGGTATTCATCATGTACTATGGTGTAGGAGGTACCATCTTAAGACCAGTCTTTGGCATTAGCTGGAATGATCTGGGAGGAGTTTTTACTGCTGGATGTATCGCACTCAGCTTGAATGCTGGTGCCTATATGGCAGAGATTGTCCGCGGTGGTATTGAAGCAGTGGACAAAGGACAGATGGAGGCTGCAAGAAGCCTTGGACTGACATATGGAAAAGCTATGAGAAAGGTAATCCTTCCTCAGGCAATCCGTACGATGCTTCCGTCCATTATCAATCAGTTTATTATCTCATTAAAAGATACATCTTTGATTTCTGTTATCGGTATCCGAGAGCTGACGATGAATGCGAGAATGATTTCAGCCAATGAGTCAGCCGGAGTATTATATGTGTACGTGATTGCAGCAATCTATTATCTTGTGATCTGCACAATCCTTTCTAAGGTGGCTAAAATTCTGGAAAGGAGAATGTCATATGGAAAATAAAGTAATCGTCAAAGGTTTGGTGAAAAATTTTGGAAATCTGGAAGTTTTAAAAGGCATGGACGTCGAAGTAAAAGACGGTGAGGTTGTATGCCTGATCGGACCTTCCGGATCAGGAAAAAGTACTTTCTTAAGATGTTTAAACCGTCTGGAATCCATTACAGCGGGACAGGTTATCATCGATGGATATGATATCACGGATAAGAGCACAGATATCAATAAAGTGCGTGAAAATATCGGAATGGTGTTCCAGCACTTTAATCTGTTCCCACATAAAACGGTAATGGAAAATATTACGATGGCACCGGTGGAATTGAAGAAGATGACGCTGGAACAGGCAACCGGAGTAGGTGAGAGCCTGCTGAAGGAAGTCGGACTGGCAGAGAAAGCCGACGTATATCCGGCACAGCTTTCCGGAGGACAGAAACAGCGTGTGGCGATCGCGAGAGCCCTTGCGATGCATCCGGATATCATGCTGTTTGATGAGCCGACATCCGCTCTGGATCCGGAAATGGTCGGAGAAGTATTGAATGTTATGAAGACGCTGGCAAAACAAGGAATGACCATGGTCGTTGTAACGCATGAGATGGGATTTGCGAGAGAAGTCGCAGACCGTATCATTTTTATGGATGGCGGCCACATTGTAGAAGAAGGAAGTCCGGAAGAAGTTCTGGGACATCCAAAAGAAGAAAGAACGATCAATTTCTTAAACCAGGTGTTATAAGCAAGCACATCCCTGTAAAACATGCAACATGGTTTTGCAGGGATATTTTTTATTCTATAGCATATTTTTAAAAAGTTTTCTATGGAATAAAAAATATCAGACAGAAACTGAAACATGAAGATAAGGAGGGTTATGATGAAGACGATTCTGTGTTATGGGGATTCAAATACCTATGGTTATGATCCGTCCACAGGGTTTCGTTATCCCTATGAACAAAGATGGACGACGATTGTGCAGGAACGGCTGGGCAGCGGTGCGCTGGTAATTCCGGAAGGGTTAAACGGCAGGACGACCTGTTTTGAAGATGAGATACGGCCGGGAAGAAACGGATTTTCCTACTTGGAGCCATGTCTGCACAGCCATGGTCCTATTGACCTTGTAGTGCTGATGCTTGGAACCAATGACCTGAAAATCAGATTTCAGCTGACACCGACGGATATCGGCAAGGCAGTGGATCGTCTGATCCGCACGATTTTATCGGTGACGCCACAAAAACGTCTGGATGGAATGCCGGCAAAGATCCTTTTGATGTCGCCGCCTTATCTGGGAGAAAATTTATGCGAGATTCCATCGGGGGAAGAGATGGGATTTGAGAGAGGTATAAAATATTCCAGAAGGCTGGCGCCGATTTATGAGGAGTGGGCACAGTTTCATGGAATTGAATTTCTGGATGCAGCCAAGCATGCCAGACCATCCGATATTGATGCCTGTCATTTGTCAGCAGAAAGCCACCATTCGTTAGGGGAGGCAGTAGCAGTAAAATGTGCAGAAATCCTGGGAATACAGGTCTAGCAGGGTTGTCATCGAAGAATGGTTCATATATAATAGCAAATAAATAAGTAAGAAACCGGAGGAACAAAAGATGGATTTAAAAGGAAGAAACTTTCTGACGCTGAAAGATTTCACGCCGGATGAGATTGAATATTTACTGGAACTTGCGGCAAAATTAAAAGCAGACAAGAAAAAGGGAATTACAGGAAACAGCCTGAAAGGCAAGAACGTTGCCCTGATTTTTGAAAAACCAAGTACACGGACAAGATGCGCTTTTACAATTGGATGCATCGATGAAGGCGGACATCCGGAATATCTTGGAAAAGATGACATTCAGCTGGGACATAAGGAGTCAGTAGAAGATACGGCACGAGTTCTTGGAAGGATGTTTGACGGTATTGAATTTCGCGGCTTCAAACATGAAAATGTAGAGAAACTGGCTAAGTACAGCGGAGTACCAGTCTGGAATGGTCTGACGGATGATTATCATCCAACACAGATTCTGGCAGATTTCCTGACATTAAAGGAACAGTTTGGGAAACTGAAAGGTCTTAACTTCGTATTTGCGGGAGACGGAAGGAATAACATGGGGAATTCCCTGATGATCGGATGTTCCAAGATGGGAGTTAACTTTACCTGTCTGGCACCGAAGAGTCTCTGGCCAAAAGAAGAGCTGATTGAACTGTGCAAAGAGTATGCCAAAGAATCCGGAGCCAAACTTACATTTACGGAAGATGTGGATGAAGGAGTAAAAGACGCAGACTGTATTTATACAGATGTATGGGTTTCCATGGGAGAAGAAGAGAAATCTGCAGAACGTATGGCAATTTTAAGACCATATCAGGTAAACAAAGAGATGCTGGCGAAGACTGGAAAAGACACCACCATCGTAATGCATTGTCTGCCGGCAGTGAAAGGAAATGAGATTACAGAAGATGTGTTTGAAGAAAACGCAGATGTTATTTTTGACGAGGCTGAAAACAGGATGCATACAATTAAAGCAGTTATGGTAGCCACATTGGGAGAACAGGCTTAAAATGATGAAAACCAGGATTCTAAAGGAATTAAAAGAGGCCGGGGATTATGTCTCCGGCCAGGAACTTTGTGAAAAACTTCAGGTATCCAGAACGGCAGTGTGGAAATATATGAACGCGCTGAAGGAAGAAGGATATCAGATTGATTCTGTTACCAACAGAGGGTATAAGCTTTTAAATATGCCGGACAGTGTCACAGCAGAAGAGATTGGAAGCAGTCTGCACACAAAATGGCTGGGATGCGATTTCAGATTTTATGAAACGCTAGATTCCACCAATCTGGAAATCCGAAGACTGGCAGAAGAAGGAGTTTCGCATGGAACAACGGTTGTTGCAGAAAAGCAGACCAGCGGAAAAGGCAGAAGAGGACGCAGATGGCTTGGAGATGCAGGATGCGGAATCTGGATGAGTTTTTTGCTCCGGCCTCAGATTGCGATAGAAAATAGTTCCATGCTGACATTGATCGCTGCCCTTGCGCTGCAGAAAGCAATCATGGAGGAGACAGGTCTCAGGTGTCAGATCAAGTGGCCAAATGATATCATCGCAGACGGCAGGAAAATCTGTGGAATCCTGACAGAATTAAGTGCGCAGATGGATGAACTGAATTATGTGGTTGTAGGTGTGGGAATTAATGCTAACATTCAGAAATTTCCAGAAGATTTAAAAGATAAAGCGACCTCGATTGAGATGGAGACGGGAAAGAAGATCCACAGGGCATCCCTGGCAGCTAAAGTACTGGAATATTTTGAGCAGTACTACGAACAGTTTTTAAGGACAGAAGATTTGTCTGCGTTTGTGGATGAGTACAACCGTTTGTTGGTTCATATGAATCAGAAAATTCGTGTGGTGAGAGGATCCAAAGAGGAGTTTTTTATTTCCCGCGGAATCAATCACAAAGGAGAACTGATGGTAGAAGACGATGCCGGAAGGAAGACTACGGTGCTGTCAGGCGAAGTATCTGTGCGCGGAATTTTGGGCTATGTATAAAAGGAAAAATGATAAGGAGTTGTTATGTATCAAAATAAGGTAACCCTGTGCGGTTCCAACGCATATCAGAAGAAATATTATCTGAATGAAGATTTTCAGGGGCTCCCGGATCAGGTGAAAGATGAGCTGAAAATTGCCTGTGTATTGTATACAGAGGAAGTAGGAGGAATTCTCACCGTTGAATTTGATGAAGATGGAAAGCTGTCATTTGTGACTCAGGCAGAGGAGAATGATTTTTTCTATGATGAAATTGGCGGCGCACTGAAAATAAAACAGATGCAGCAGGAAAAAAGGGATTTGTGGGAATCCCTGGAATTATATTACAAAGTATTCTTTTTAGGAGAAGAGGAAGAGGTATAGAGATATGTTATTAGCATTGGACGTTGGGAACACAAATATTACGATTGGTGTATTTCGCCGGAAAGAAATCATCGATTCTTTCCGTATTACAACAAAGATTCAGAGAACATCTGATGAATACGGAATGATCATTTCAGATCTTTTAAAAGCGAAAGGAAAAGACTGCAAAGAAGTAAAGGCAGCAATCATCTGCTCGGTCGTTCCCAATATCATGCACTCCCTGGTAAATGGAATTGTGAAATATTTCAATATCAAACCGATCATTGTAGGACCCGGCGTTAAAACAGGCATTAATTTAAGCCGTATGAATCCGGGAGAAGTTGGAGCGGACAAGATCGTCAATCTGGTAGCTGGATATGAATTATTTGGAGGACCGGCGCTGGTAATTGATTATGGAACGGCAACAACCTATGATGTGGTAACAGATAACGGAACATTTCTGGCAGGCGTGATCGTGCCGGGAATCCGGACATCTGCAAATGCCCTGGTGCGGGGAGCGGCAAAGCTGCCGGAAATTGAAATCGTAAAGCCTGAGACGATTCTTGCCACGAGAACTGTAAGCTGTATGCAGGCTGGTTTGTTTTACAGTGTTGTAGGTGAGACCAAGCATATCATTGCGCAGATGAAAAAACAGACAGGATTCGACAATCTCAAAGTTATTGCGACCGGAGGCCTGGGCAAAATGATTGCCCAGGAGGTAGATGAGATTGATTATTATGATGGAATGCTGACATTGAAGGGATTAGAGTTGATATATGAAAAACAATAAAAGATTAAAGCCTCTGCAGATTGGGAATGTGGTGATCGAGCACCCATTTTCTCTGGCACCAATGGCTGGAGTAACAGATCTGCCTTACCGTCTCCTGTGCAAGGAACAGGGAGCAGGGCTTATGTGCACGGAAATGGTCAGTGCCAAAGGTCTGTACTACGGCAACCGCAAATCCGAACCGCTGATGGCGACAGATCCCAAAGAGCAGCCGGCGGCCCTTCAGATTTTCGGATCAGATCCGGATATTATGGGAGAGATGGCAGCAAAAGTAGACAATGGAAAATTTCAGTTGATCGATATCAACATGGGATGTCCGGTTCCAAAGATTGTAAACAATGGTGACGGTTCTGCGCTGATGAAGCAGCCTAAATTGGCAGGAGAAGTGATAAAGGCAGTGGCTTCTTCAGTAAAAGTGCCAGTGACAGTAAAAATCCGGAAAGGATTTGATGATGATCATATCAATGCAGTAGAAATGGCACAAATTGCCGAGGAAAACGGAGCAAAGGCGATCGCAGTCCATGGAAGAACGAGAGAACAGTACTACTCTGGAAAAGCAGATTGGGATATTATTCGCAGAGTAAAGGAAGCCGTGTCTATCCCAGTCATTGGAAACGGGGATATCACCTGTCCGCAGGATGCTCAGCGGATGTATGAGGAGACCGGATGTGACGGGTTTATGATCGGAAGGAGAGCCAAAGGAAATCCATGGATCTTCAGAGAGATGATTCATTATTTTGAAACTGGAGAAACCCTTCCTCGTCCGTCTTTGGAAGAGGTCGTTGCCATGATGCTGCGCCATGGACGTATGATGATTGAATTTAAAGGAGAATACATCGGTGTAAGAGAAATGCGCAAACATGTCTCATGGTATACGTTTGGATTTCCGGGAGCAGCAAAACTAAGAGATAAAGTAAATCACACAGAAACCTATCAAGATCTGGAAGAACTTTTGACAAATTATCTGGAATCCGCCCGAAGATAGGCAGATGCGCGAAATAGACAGAATATCAATTGACAAAAGAAAGTTATGTAAGCTATAATTAATCAGTTAACATTTAGAACGAAAGGAAGAGTGTTATGGCAGAGGCAAAGAAGAATATTTTAACACCGGCTGGTTTAAAAGCATTAGAGGATGAATTACAGGAATTAAAGGTCGTAAGACGTAAAGAAATTGCACAGAAGATCAAAGAAGCAAGAGAACAGGGAGACTTATCAGAGAACGCAGAATACGATGCAGCAAAAGACGAACAGCGTGACATGGAAGCGCGTATCGACGAGATCGAGCAGATTTTAAAGAACGCTGTTGTCATCGATGAGAAGTTTGAAAAAGGTGTCATCAGCCTTGGATGTTTCGTGACTCTGGAAGACATTTCTCTTGGAAGAGAAGTCACATATCATATTGTAGGTTCTACAGAGGCAGACATTCTTCAGAATAAGATTTCCAATGAAGCGCCGATTGGAAAAGAGCTTCTCGGAAAGAAAATAGGGGATGTTGTTCGAGTTGAAGGTGTTAATCAGGTCAATGAATTCAGAGTCATTGATGTACAGAGAAAGTAAGAGGAAGTTGGAAAAGTGACACAACAGAATAAAGATACAAACGAATTAATCAAAGTAAGAAGACAGAAGCTTGCGGATCTGCAGGAAGCAGGAAAGAATCCCTTTGAGATCATGAAATATGATGTAACGCATCATTCCATGGAAATCAAAGAGCATTATGAAGAACTGGAAGGTAAAGAAGTGGCAGTAGCAGGACGTTTGATGTTCAAACGTGTCATGGGAAAAGCTTCTTTCTGCAACGTTCAGGATCTTGAGGGAAGCATTCAGGCTTATGTTGCCAGAGATGAAATCGGAGTTGAAGAGTACAAAGATTTCAAGAAAATGGATATTGGTGATATCGTAGGAATCAAAGGAACTGTCTTTACAACAAAGACAGGAGAGAAATCCATCCATGCGACAGAGGTTCTCTTATTATCAAAGAGTCTTCGTCCGCTTCCAGAGAAGTTCCATGGCCTGACAGATACCGATACAAGATACCGTCAGAGATATGTGGATCTTATCATGAATGCAGAATCCAAAGAAGTTTTCATTAAGCGTTCTAAGATCATCAAAGAAATTCGTAAATTCCTTGATGAGAGAGGATTTATGGAAGTGGAAACACCAATGCTGGTTTCTAATGCAGGAGGAGCAGCAGCGAGACCGTTCGAGACGCATTATAATGCGCTGAACGAAGACGTAAAACTCCGCATTTCTCTGGAGCTTTATCTGAAGAGACTGATCGTCGGAGGTCTGGAAAAAGTTTACGAAATCGGACGTGTATTCCGTAATGAAGGTGTCGATACAAGACATAATCCGGAATTTACTCTGATGGAATTATATCAGGCATATACCGATTACAACGGAATGATGGATCTGACAGAAAGTATGTTCCGTTATCTTGCAGAAACAGTCTGCGGCGGAACAGTGATCAGCTATAATGGAACAGAAATCGATCTTGGAAAACCATTTACAAGAATCACAATGAACGATGCCATCAAAAAATATACCGGCATTGATTTTGATACGGTAGCAACGGATGAAGAGGCCAAAGCACTGGCAGATCAGCATCATGTTGAATATGAAGACCGTCATACAAAAGGAGATATCATTAATCTGTTCTTTGAAGAATTCTGTGAGAAAGAACTGGTTCAGCCTACTTTTGTTATGGATCACCCACTGGCAATTTCTCCGTTAACAAAGAAAAAACCGTCAGATCCGGAAAAAGTAGAGCGTTTTGAATTATTTATCAATACATGGGAAATGTGCAATGCATATTCTGAGTTAAATGATCCGATCGATCAGAGAGAACGTTTTGCACAGCAGGATGCGAATGCGGCAGCAGGAGATGAAGAAGCAGAGCATACAGATGAAGATTTCTTAAATGCATTGGAAATCGGAATGCCTCCGACAGGAGGAATCGGTTATGGAATTGACCGGCTGGTAATGCTGTTAACAGATTCTCAGGCAATCAGAGACGTATTATTATTCCCGACCATGAAGAGCTTGGGCGCTGAAAAGAATGCAGCAAACAATGCTGCTCAGACTGCAAAGGCACAGGAAAAACCGGCAGAGAAGATTGATTTCTCTAAGGTTGAGATTGAGCCGCTGTTTGAGGATGAAGTTGATTTTGATACATTCAGCAAGTCTGATTTCAGAGCTGTGAAGGTGAAAGAGTGCGCTGCAGTACCAAAGTCTAAGAAACTTCTGCAGTTTACTTTGGATGACGGAACAGGCGAAGACCGCACAATTTTAAGCGGAATCCATGCATATTATGAGCCGGAAGAGCTGATTGGAAAGACTTTGATCGCAATTACCAATCTGCCGCCAAGAAAGATGATGGGAATTGACTCCTGCGGTATGCTGCTTTCTGCAGTTCATACAGAAGAGGGAGAGGAAAAGCTTCATCTTCTCATGGTAGATGACCATATTCCGGCAGGAGCAAAGCTGTACTAAAGATAAAAAACAGCGGAGACTGATAAAGAGTAGTTGTTCTTCTTGATCAGTACCGGAAGAAATGATAATTTGGGCACTTTTTGAAAGGAAAACTTTCAAAGAGTGCCTTTTTTATTTCTTTCTGCTTAAAAACTGGATGTCTGGGTTTTAATACAGGATTTCACAGAATGATTATATGGATTCAAGAATATCACACCACCCGCAGGTAAATTGGAGCAGTTTTTTTATATTGTCGGAAAGAATACTACCTTTTCTGTAGACAGCTGCCACTTTCCATACAGGATGTTCTTTAAACGGAATCATTCTTAGATTTTCATCCTTCATATCCTCATATATAAATGACATAGAAACCGTATTTCCTTTTCCCTCCCTGCATAATTTGTAGCACAGACTGAAGCCACTGGTATTAAAATAAATTTTTGGCTGTACATGTTCCTGCCTGCATGCTTCCAAAAGGATCTTTCGAATCACAAAATTTTTATTCTCTACAAGAAACGGTTCTTCTGCTGCATCTGTGAGCAAAACTTCAGGATATGTATAAAACCTGCTTCCCTTATGTGTAATAAAGTAAATTTCTGTACGAAAGAGATCGATATATTCTAGCATATCATTCTTTTCTGTATAGGGAATTAGGCCGATATCATAATTTTCATCCAGAATATTTTCTATTACATACCTGTCCGGAAATTCCATATATTCAAGATGGATATCCGGATATTTTTCTGAAAAAGAATTGACAAATTCCGGCGTCAGAAATCTCAATATGCCGTAGGCTGACGCCATTCTGATGATTCCCTGATTCTGCAGGGACAAATTTCTGAGCCTGGAAGTCATATCTGCATACTCCATGAGTATATTTCCCGCAGAGTCATATAGGATTTTGCCATATGGTGTCATTTCCACGCCATTATTGGAACGGATTAATAAGCGGACTCCCAGATTTTTTTCCAGTTTCTGAATGGTCTTACTGAGAGCTTGGGGAGAAATATATAAGGATTCGGAGGCGGCAGTGATACTTTTTTTATCACAGATTGTTATGAAATACTTCATATCTTTTAAATTCATAATATTATCATCCTCTTTCAATCACTGGTAGAACTTAAAAAGAGGCAGCTCTTATCGGAGCTGCCCCTTTGCATTACATCACTAAATGTAAGTCTAAAACGGATACTTGTCAATCTTTTATTTCATTTATTTATCTTCTGCATAAGGCTGGATTTCATCATACGTAATCGCTTCCTGACTGTCCTCACCGATAAAATTGCAGAAAGGATGAGGTTTACGGTAAAAATTTAAGGTCAGATATTGATTTCTGTAGTGACCTGCCGCATCAAAGCCGTATTTATAGTCGATAATATCTTCCAGATCAATATCTGCATAAGCAATTCCTTCTTTTCCTGACGGGACATAATCACTGACGAGATTGCCGTCCGGTCCTATGATCGCTGTATGTCCCTGTTTCAGTGTTTTGAAATATGCAAGACGATCTTCTTCCGGATTTCCATTTTCATCTGTACAGAGCATATTATAAAGTCTGTCATCATATACAGAACTTGTCATAAGGACAAATGTCCCTGTCTGAATCGCATATGCTTTACTTGCAATATCATCATCAAAATATCCAGGCCATGATGCCACATGTACCTGCTCATTCTGTGCATTCATTGCTGCAACATCAAGTGCCACATCATGTTCCCAGCACTGACATCCGCCAAGTCTTCCCAGCTCTGTATCAAACACCGGCATCATTGATCCGGATCCGTCGCCCCAGATCAGACGCTCCGCAACGGAAACTCTCATTTTCCGATGTTTTCCCATTAAATCTCCCTTATTGTTGAACCAGAACTGTGTCAGATACAAAGATCCTCCTTCTTTCTCAGATCCGGAAATACATACATAAATATCATTGTCGCGGGCAGCCTGACTTATTTTGGCCAGCGCGTCACTTGGGACCTCAACAGCGTTCAGATATAACTGATGATAAAATCTGGGAACATAGTCCAATGCACGGCCCAGGAAAGCAAACCAAGGATACCCAGGCAGAAAACCTTCAGGGAAACCGATGAGTTTTGCTCCATTTCCCGCAGCTTCCTCAATAATTTTTACAGATTTTTCTACTGTTGCATTAAGATCAAGATAAACCGGAGCAGCCTGAACAGCTGCCACTTTATACTTAGGATATTTTTCCATAATCAATAGCCTCGCTTTCTATATCTACAATATTATCGATGAATTCCCGGGAAAAAAAGCGCCAGAAAGATTTTTCTCTCTGACGCCTTTGTCTATCAATGCATTTATTGTAATTTTGAGAAGAGGAAATGTCAATCAGTATATATTTGGGAAATATAAACTTTTTGTTGAGTGCCGCAGAGGATATAATTCTGTAAATTCAGCAAAATTCTAAGCAGCAAGATTCTTTCAAAGAAGATATGACATTATTTTTCTTTCAACAGGATTATAATAATTCGGTCTAACGTTCATATAATCATAATACCGAAATCTTTTATTTACTGCCTTTTCTTTTTGCAAATTCCCACGGTCACCAGAAAAAGGCCGGCAATGATTCCAAAGATTAATATGATGAAATAAATATTTGCATTAATACAGAGATCAGATGACCAGTTAGAAAAGTCAGCGGAAAGAATTGTCAGCTGATTTTTATGTTCTGTCATCAGAAAGTAAAGATCATTGGAAAAGCAGGTCCAGATGCCAATGATCATGAATATGAGACCGCTTTTGATCCATTTGTTTGCTGGCAGATACCTGGCAGTCAGGAAAATAAGCCAGATTCCTGACATAAGAATCAGGCTGATGATGTTGCCGTTGCGCATGCCTTCAATATCTCCGGATTGACTGCAAATGATGAAAATTGTAAGAAAAAGCCAGGCAGTATCCCAGATTATAGTAATCAGAGCTTTTTTATCAGCTAATACAGGCGGCAGTGAAATTCCTCGGATTACAAAAGGAAACAGAGGAATAGAAATTCCAAATATGGTAGGAATTGCTAAGAACAGAAACTGTCCGCTGCCGTTTATCCGATCTACAAAGAAGATGATCAATAATAATGCAGCCATACCGATTAAAATACTTTTTGTAAGTTTATTTTGTTTTGTCATAAGAGGGACTGCAGTTAAAGCAGCAACAAGAAGCATGGATGCAGCTACGACAGAAAATACACCGAAATCTCCTCCTGTAGATAGGGAAATAAGTAGTGTTATTAAGATAGGAATCAGCAGCAAGGCGCTGATAGCCAATCCTGCCTTATAAGCTGAAGTACGTTCTTTTTTGGCATGGCGTTCCAGGACATCATGAGTTTCTTGTTCGATGATACGGTCAACAGAATCATTGCTTAGCTCTTCATAGATCTTTCTGCATGAGGTACAGTGTTCCAGATGCTGCTGTACAAATTTTTTGCTGGAAGGAGTACATACATCATCGTAATATAAGGGAAGCAGATCTTGGACGATCTCACATTCCTGAGATTTTATTTTATTCATTTTTTTCCATCCTTTCCTGAATTTTTAATCTAGCCCGATGGTAAGTGACCCTTGCCCAGTTTTCAGTTTTCCCAAAGATATAGCCAATCTGTGAAAAGGGAAGTTCTCCGAATACCCTCAGCTGGAACACTTCCTTATAGGGCTCCCGCAGTTCGTGAAGAATTAGATGAATCTGAAGAGCAGTGTCTTTATCTTCTGCCGCTTCCGCTGGATCTTTCTTTCAATCTCTGGTGTTTGTTTCCTCTAATTCTGTTAATTTTTGATTTTTTCGGCATTCATCAATTGCCAGATGCTTCGCAATACCGCACAGCCAGGTCAGTTCGCTGGATCTTTGTTCAAAAGATTTTTTTGCTGTCATGGCTTTGAAAAATGTATTTTGCGTAACTTCTTCTGCAAGCGACTGATCTCTTAGAAGCGTGACTGCATAAGAATACACTTTAAGATAATAGGAATGATATAGTTTTTCGTAATCCAGAATTGTTCACCTCCTTCTGTACATAGGTTAGACGGAGAACTTCTTATTTCGTTACAGTTTTTTTGATTTTATGTGATAAAAAGTAGTATAGCACATAGAGCCCCATGACTCTATGCTTCTTTCACTCTAGTATCAATGGTCATATGATAAAACAAAAGCAGAGGGAATTGACCTTAGGACATGCATAAATGTTAAAGTTAGAGATTAAGAGCTTCTATTTCTTGCTATTGGTCATATAATAAGGTATCCTGTAATCAGATGGGAGAAATCCCTTGCAAGACCCTGGTTCATAGGGATTGTGGAAAAAAGTTCAGGCAAAAGAGGAGGCTGAGGCTATGAGGATTGGAAACTTACAGAACGAAAACAGAAAATTTATCAAGTCCATTGATAATTTTCATGTCCTGGAATATACACAGGATGCCAGTGTATCACCGTTTAATGCGCTGAATGAATATTTTATGAGTAAAATGAATGTCAGAAGGCGGCAGGTTGTGATTGATATTGATAAGAATCATTCTGCGGTCATTCAGGCAGGTGCCATGCAGTGGATGGGCGGTGAGGTAAAAGCAACATCTGGAGTTAAGGGAATCGGCGATCTGTTTGGGAAGGCACTCAAAGGTGCGGTTACCAAGGAAACGGCAGTAAAACCAGAATATGTCGGTGAAGGATGCCTCGTTCTGGAGCCTACATACAAATATATCATTTTGGAAGATGTGGAGAAGTGGGGATCTGCAGGAATGACAATTGAAGATGGTATGTTTCTGGCATGTGATGCAAATGTGAAACAAAAAATTGTGACTAGAAAAAATGTATCATCAACGATTTTGGGAGGAGAAGGTTTCTTTAATCTCAGCCTTCAGGGACAAGGAGTCGTCGCCCTGGAATCAAATGTTCCGGAAGAGGAACTGATCGAAGTCATTCTGGAAGGGGATGAACTAAAAATTGATGGCAACCTGGCCGTGTGCTGGTCTTCCAATCTTGATTTCACAGTAGAAAGAAGTACGAAATCACTGGTTGGATCTGCGGTCAGCGGAGAAGGACTTGTGAATGTATACCGTGGAACGGGAAGAGTACTGATGTGTCCGGTTGCGCCTACATCTTCTTTATTTGAATCAACCAATACAGTAAGCGCAAAAGCAGCAGCAAAGAACAGCAATACATTTGGAAAATAGGACACAGAGGTTCTAATACTGGTATTTGATTTTCAAGCATTGGAAAAATACCGAAGAATCATTCTATAAAAATGAAAAAAGATTTTTAGAAAATAAGAGAATTTAAGGAAGAATGATATTATATTGAAATAAATGCCGGCTTTTGAGAATTCATCTTCTCAAAAGCCGGCATCTTATCATTTATTTTCCAAAGAATAATTCCATATCATCTTCAACGGTTCCAATTCCTGCGATTCCAAAGTTTTCCACCAAAATGGCAGCAACGTTTGGTGACAGGAAGGCCGGAAGTGTCGGTCCCAGATGGATATTTTTCACACCCAGTGACAGCAGTGCCAGAAGAACAATGACTGCTTTTTGTTCGTACCAAGCGATATTATAGACGATTGGCAGCTGATTGATATCGTCAAGTCCGAAGACTTCTTTTAACTTAAGGGCAATGACAGCCAGGGAGTAAGAATCGTTGCACTGTCCGGCATCCAGCACACGCGGGATTCCGTTGATATCGCCCAAATTCAGTTTGTTGTATTTGTATTTTGCGCATCCGGCGGTTAGGATGACAGCATCCTTCGGAAGTGCTTTGGCAAAATCAGTGTAATAATTTCTTGATGCGGCACGCCCGTCGCATCCAGCCATGACAACAAATTTTTTGATGGCACCGGATGTTACTGCATCTACAATCTGATCTGCCAGAGCCAGAACCTGAGCGTGGGCAAAACCTCCGACGATTTCGCCTTCCTCAATTGGTTTTGGAGACTGACAGCGTTTTGCGTGCTCAATGATAACAGAGAAATCCTTTGTTTCTCCGATACCGCCTGGAATATGAGGGCATCCCGGATAACCGGCGGCACCTGTGGTATATAAACGGTCTTTATAGCTGTCCTTTGGCGGAACGATGCAGTTTGTGGTCATAAGGATCGGACCGTGGAAACTTTCAAATTCCTCCTTCTGCTTCCACCATGCGTTTCCATAATTGCCGACAAAGTGGGAATACTTTTTAAAGGCAGGATAATAATGAGCAGGAAGCATTTCGGAGTGAGTGTAGACATCGACACCAGTATCCTTTGTCTGCTCCAGAAGCATTTCCAGATCTCTGAGATCATGGCCGGATACAAGGATTCCAGGACGGTTTCCTGTACTGATTTTTACTTTTGTAATTTCCGGACTGCCATAAGCCTGGGTATTGGCCTCATCAAGAAGTGCCATAGTCTGGACTCCGTATTCTCCGGTTTTCAGTGCCAGAGCTGTCAGATCATCTGCGGAAAGACGGTCATCTAAAACAGCGGCCAGGGCGTGTTCCAGAAATGCATTGATGTTTGGATCCTCTTTCCCGAGAACACTGGCATGTTTGGCATAAGCTGCCAGACCTTTCAGACCATAAGTGATCAGTTCTCTGAGACTTCGGATATCCTCATTTTCTGTAGAAAGAACACCGACACAAGACGTCTTTTCTTCAAATTCTTTTCTCTTTCCGTTCCAGAAGGCAGCTTCCGGCAGACCGTTAGAATTTTTCACTGATGAAAGCAGTTCTTCTTTTTTGGCAAGAGTTTCTTCGATGCGAGCGATGATTGCTTCCTTATCAAAATTTGCATTTGTGATCGTTGTAAACAGATTGGTCAGGACCATGCGGCTGGCTTCCAAAGGAACAGGGGAAGACTCTTCGCGAAGCTGTGTGGTGACAGCGGCCAGTCCCTTGGTAACATATATTAATAAATCCTGCATAGCCGCAACATCCGGCTGTTTTCCGCAGACACCGGAGATGGTACATCCTTTGCAGCCTGCGGTTTCCTGACATTGATAGCAGAACATGTTTGCTGTATGTTTCATGAATAAAATCCTCCTTGATTTGTGCTTGTTTCATACTGCAGCAAGAGTATAATATAATTATTGACAACAGTATGTTGTTCAAACAACAAAAGGGGAAAGTAATGAAAGAAATTAGATTATCAGATACAAAATTATTTCAGGGGATCTCTGAGACAGAGATACATTTAATGCTGGACTGTTTAAAAACAGAAGAAAAAAATTATAAAAAGGATGAAATTATTTTGCATATGGGAGATACTGTGACTTCTCTGGGAATGGTGATATCAGGCAGTGCTCTCATTGAAAATGATGATATATGGGGAAACAGAAGTATTTTGGATCAGATTGGTCCGGGACAGATCTTTGCAGAAACCTATGCATGTGTGAGCGGAGAGAAGCTGATGGTGAATGTGACAGCTGCAACAGATGTAAAGGTGCTGTTTTTTCATATCGAGCGAGTGATAGAAACATGCCCTCAGTCCTGTCAGTTTCACAGCAGACTGATAAAAAATCTGCTTGCCATAGCAGCGCAGAAAAATCTGAGTCTGTCACGCAGGATTTTTCATACATCACCAAAAACAATCCGTGCAAAACTGTTATCATACTTGTCTGATCAGGCATTGATTTATGGAAATAATAAGTTTGACATTTTATTTAATCGGCAGCAGCTGGCAGATTATCTGGGAGTAGACCGGTCTGCTATGTCCAGTGCATTAAGCAAGATGCAGAAAGACGGACTGATCAAAGTAAGGCGCAATCATTTTGAACTGCTGAAAGATGGAATGAACTACATGGAATAAGGAGCTGCAGGGTGGATGAAAAATTAATTTATGAGATATTATCTGTAGTGGATGAAATACCGAGAGGCAAAGTTGCTACCTACGGACAGATTGCCAGTCTCATTGGAAAAGAAAGGAATGCAAGACTCGTAGGGAAGGTTCTTGGAATGGCCCAAAACTATGGAGAGTATCCATGTCACAGAGTTGTAAATCATGCAGGAAGACTGGTTCCTGGATGGACGGAACAGGGATTTTTGCTTCAGCAGGAAGGAGTGGAACTGAAAGACAGCCGGCATGTTAATTTAAAACAATACCAATGGGACGGCTGCTAGACACACAAAGGATCCTATGCTGATATAAGGAGGAAGGATATGCTTTATTGGACGAAGTTTACAGTGCCTCTGGGAACTGTGATTCTTGCCAGTGACGGAGAGGCTTTGTGCGGACTCTGGTTTCAGGGGCAAAAGTATTTTTCTGCATCCATTTTGGATGGGATGTATCAGAAGGATGATCTGGAAATTTTTCAGAGGACAGAAGACTGGATACAGCGCTATTTTGAAGGAAAAAGACCCGAGATCAATGAACTGCTGCTGCGGCCTGCCGGGTCACAGTTTAGACAGAGTGTTTGGAAGATTTTATGCGAAATTCCATATGGCGAAGTGACGACATACGGAGAAGTTGCCCGCAAAGCTGCAAAAGAGCGGAATCTGGAGAGAATGTCGCCTCAGGCAGTCGGAGGAGCCATAGGGCACAATCCAATTTCAATTATCATTCCATGTCACCGGGTGATCGGTTCCGATGGAAGCCTGACCGGATATGCCGGCGGGATCGAAAGGAAGAAAAAACTTTTGGAACATGAAGGCGCTGTTTTGCAGCCATTGCGAAATAGAAAAGGAGAAACAGGATGGTCTGGAAAGATGGGAAAATAAGATGCCGGTGGGCAAATCCAAAGAATGAGACATATGTACGATATCATGATGAAGAATGGGGAATTCCTTCTTATGATGATCATGATCTGTTTGAAATGCTGGTATTGGAATCTTTTCAGGCAGGTCTGTCATGGGAGTGTGTGCTCAACAAACGGGAGGCATTTCGGGAAGCGTTTGATCATTTTGATTTGGATAAAGTCTGTGATTATACAGAAGAAGATGAGGAGAGGCTCAGAGGAAATCCAGGAATTATCCGAAATCGGCTGAAAATCCGGGCGGCAGTTCACAATGCAAGGATTTTTCGTGAGATACAAAGGGAGTATCAGAGTTTTTCGCGTTATATCTGGCATTGGACAAATGGCCAGGTGATCTATGAGAAAGGGAAGACTCGTTCAGAGCTTTCTGATCAGGTATCAGATGATTTGAAGAAGCGGGGAATGAAATTTGTAGGGACAACCATCATCTATTCTTATATGCAGGCAGTTGGAATCATCTATTCTCATGAAGAAGGGTGTTTTTTGGAACATTAAGATGGGGAATACATATTTCAGCGGCAGATACAGATTTGCCGGAGATATCTTTTGCAAAAAAGTTATCTCCGGTTTTTTTATGCGAAAAGTGAGATGGGAATATGGGAAAAATGTACAAAAAAACCAGAATAAAACTAGGAAAATTGACGAAAATCAACAATAAGAGGACTTGAGTCCTTTTTCTGATTTTCACTTAAGGATAAGATGTAATTAACAGATAATAAAAACAGGAAAGTGAGGTACGAGGATGAATTACTCAGAGGATGCGAACAAACAGTATCATATCCAAGTAGGGAAAGGCGACGTAGGCAGATATGTGATTCTTCCGGGAGATCCGAAACGGTGTGAAAAGATTGCCCGGTATTTTGATGATGCGAAGATGATTGCTGACAGCAGAGAATATGTGACCTACACAGGATATCTGGATGGAGTGAAAGTCAGTGTAACATCCACAGGGATTGGCGGGCCATCAGCATCGATTGCCATGGAAGAACTTGTTATGTCAGGAGCGGACACATTTATTAGGATCGGTACATGCGGCGGCATGCAGCTGGATGTAAAAAGCGGTGATGTGGTAATTGCCAATGGAGCAATCCGTATGGAAGGAACCAGCAGAGAATATGCACCGATTGAATTTCCGGCAGTGGCGGACATTCGAATCACCAATGCGCTGATGCAGGCAGCAGAGGAACTGAAGCAGAGATATCACGTCGGCGTAGTTCAGTGCAAAGATTCTTTTTACGGACAGCATTCACCAGAAACAAAACCAGTCAGCTATGAACTTCTGAACAAATGGGAGGCATGGAAGAGGCTTGGATGCCTTGCCTCAGAGATGGAATCTGCAGCCTTATTTGTTGTTGCGAGCCATTTAAAAGTCAGAGCAGGCTCCTGTTTCCTTGTTTTGGCAAATCAGGAAAGAGAAAAGGAAGGATTGGATAATCCTGTAGTTCATGACACGGATATGGCTATCCGCGTAGCCGTAGAAGCCATCCGAAAGCTGATCAGACAAGACCAGGCATCAGAAGAATAGGAGGAAAATATATGGAAAAAACAGTGATTCAGGAACTGATCAAAACAGCAGTCAAACAGCTGCCCTATTCTTATACACCGTATTCCCATTTTAAGGTTGGGGCTGCACTCCTGGCAGAGAACGGAACAATATATACAGGGTGCAATATTGAAAATGCTGCGTATACACCAACCAACTGCGCAGAGCGCACAGCCTTTTTTAAAGCAGTCAGTGAAGGTGTCAGGACGTTCCAAGCTATCTGTATCGTGGGAGGGATGAATGGAGAATTGACGGATTATACAGCTCCGTGCGGTGTCTGCCGGCAGGTAATGATGGAATTTTGTTCTCCGGAAGAATTTGAGATAATTTTGGCGAAGGGGAAAGATGATTATAAGATATATAAGCTGAAAGATCTGATGCCTCTTGGGTTCGGACCAGGCAATTTACAGGAGGGAAAACATGAAGAAATGTAAACGGATATTTGTCATTGTGATTGATTCTCTTGGAATCGGAGAAATGCCCGATGCAGAGAAATTCGGAGATGTGGGAACGAACACGTTAGGACATATTTCAAAGTCTGTGGACTCCTTTGAAATCCCCAATCTGCAGAAACTTGGCATGGCCAATCTTACGCCGCTGAAGCAGGTGGAGCCATTGGATGAACCTCTGGGATATCGAGGAGTTCTGCGGGAAAAGAGCAATGGAAAAGATACGATGACAGGACACTGGGAGATGATGGGGGTCGAGACAAAGAAACCTTTTAAGACTTTTACTGAACACGGATTTCCAAAAGAGCTGATCGATGAACTGGAAAAACGGACTGGACATAAAGTCATTGGAAATAAAAGTGCCAGCGGGACGGAAATCATTGAAGAACTGGGAGAAGAAGAAATCGCTACAGGCCATATGATCGTATATACTTCTGCGGATTCAGTCCTTCAGATCTGTGGAAATGAAGAAACTTTTGATTTAAAAGAACTGTATCGCTGCTGTGAAATTGCCCGTGAACTGACGATGAAGGAAGAATGGAGAGTGGGAAGGGTAATTGCAAGACCTTATATCGGAAAGAAAAAAGGAGAATTTGAACGGACGAGCAACCGCCATGATTATGCTTTGAAGCCGCCGGTCAGAACGGCTTTAAATGTGCTGAAAGATAGAGGATTTGATGTGATTTCCGTCGGAAAGATTGAAGATATCTTTGACGGAGAAGGAATTACAGAGGGACATAAGTCCAAATCATCTGTTCACGGCATGGAGCAGACCATAGAACTTGCCCAAACTGACTTTCACGGACTTTGTTTTGTAAATCTTGTGGATTTTGATGCTAAATGGGGGCACCGAAGAAATCCACAAGGATATGCAAAGGAACTGGAGGCTTTCGATCAGAAACTTGGAATTTTGCTTGAAACGCTTCGGGAGGACGATTTGCTTATGATCACGGCAGATCACGGAAATGATCCGACATATATAGGAACGGATCATACGAGAGAAAAAGTTCCATTCCTTGCCTATTCAAAATCAATGGAAGGAGACGGTGTCCTGCAGGAACAGGAGACCTTTGGGGTCATTGGAGCAACAGTTCTTGATAATTTTGGGTTATCGATGCCGGAGGATACGATTGGTACTTCATTGCTTGCGGATTTAAAATAATGATTCAAAGGGAGGAAAGCCATGAAAAAAATCAAAAAATTTGCAGTGTTGCTGCTTGTCATCGTTGTCATATGTTCCATGACCGGATGTGGATCAGAAAAGACCGATGAAAGCTCTGATGGGTCAAAATATAAAGTTGCCATGATCACGGACAGCGGCGATATTACGGACCAGTCCTTCAACCAGACGACATATGAAGCCTGTCTGGAATATTGTAAAAAAAATGACATTGATTTTACTTACAAGAAACCGGATGGTGATACTGACTATGCCCGAATCGCAATGATCGATGTGGCGGTTGCAGAAGGATATAATATTATCGTAATGCCTGGTTACATTTTTGCGCCGGCACTGGTAGAGGTAACTTATAAATATCCGGATGTGAAATTTATTGCTCTTGATATGACGGCCGGAGATATCATTGCAGCTGCTGTGGGAAATAAATATTATGAGAATCCAGATGCCTATAAAGCTTCCGATTATTATAATACGAAAAATACTTACTGCGCTGTTTATCAGGAAGAAATTCCCGGATACATGGCAGGCTACACGGCGGTTCGACTGGGATACCGCAAGCTTGGATTCCTCGGCGGACAGGCGGTTCCTGCGGTTATTCGGTTTGGATATGGATATGTACAGGGAATCAATGATGCAGCAAAAGATCTTGGCGTAACCGATAAGGTGGAAGTGCAGTATGCGTATGGCGGACAGTTCTACGGATCTACAGAGATTACGGCGGCAATGGACACGTGGTACAGTCAGGGAACGGAAATCGTATTTGCCTGCGGCGGAGGTATTTTTACATCGGTAGCGGAAGCAGCGGCAAAAGTAAATGGAAAAGTGATTGGTGCAGATAGTGATCAGTCTGCGACAATTGATGCCTACGGAAAAGGAATGACCGTTACTTCAGCCATGAAAGGACTGGGGGCTACGGTAAAAGCCATGCTGGACTCTATCATTGTACAGAACACATGGGATGAACATGTAGGAAAGATTGAAAATCTGGGGCTGATTTCTGGAACAGATACAGAACTTAATTATGTTGGTCTTCCGGAAGATACAACAAAATGGAATCAAAAGTTTACAATAGAAAATTACCATGAACTGGTAAAGAAAATTTATGACGGAAAAATTAAAATTGATAATTCTACAGATAAGATGCCGAAGGTAAACATTAAGGTGAAGGAAAGAAAAGGATCCATCATGTAAAAAATATATTGGAAGGAGGAAGGATAAATGGGAGAATACGCTGTAGAAATGCTGAATATCACTAAGAAGTTTCCTGGGATAATAGCAAATGACAATATAACATTACAGCTGAAAAAAGGCGAGATCCATGCGCTCCTGGGCGAAAATGGAGCGGGGAAATCCACACTGATGAGTGTATTGTTTGGATTATATCAGCCGGAAGAAGGCGAAATTCGAAAAGATGGTAAAAAAGTAGAAATCAAAAACCCAAATGATGCCAATGATCTTGGAATCGGAATGGTACACCAGCATTTTAAATTGGTCGAATGCTTTTCTGTGCTGGACAACATCATTCTTGGAGCGGAACCAACCCAGGGAATCTTTTTGAAGAAAGAGGAAGCCAGAGAGAAAGTGATGGAACTTTCTAAGCGGTATCATCTTCAAATTGATCCGGATGAGATCGTAGAAGACATCACGGTAGGAATGCAGCAGAGAACGGAAATTTTAAAGATGCTGTACCGTGACAATGAAATTTTAATTTTCGATGAGCCGACAGCAGTTCTTACAATCCAGGAAATTCAGGAACTGATGCAGATCATGAAAGATCTTGCCAAAGAAGGAAAAAGTATTTTGTTTATTTCCCATAAGCTGAATGAAATCATGGAAGTTTCAGACCGCTGTACCGTTTTAAGAAAAGGGAAATATGTCGGAACGGTAGAGACAAAAGATACAACGCCGGAAAAACTGTCCGCCATGATGGTAGGAAGGGACGTAAGTTTTCAGGTAGACAAAAAAGAGGCACAGCCAGGTGATGTAGTGCTGGATGTGAAACATATGTCCGTCATGGGAAAAAATAAGAAAGATGCTGTCCAGGATGTAAGTTTTCAGGTGAGAAAAGGAGAAATTGTCTGTATTACGGGGATTGATGGAAATGGACAGACAGAGCTGGTTTATGGGATTTCCGGATTGGAACCGTTAAAGAGCGGAAGTCTTATGATGAATGGAAAAGATATCACAAAAGAATCCATCCGCAGCCGTTCTGTTATGGGAATGAGTCACATTCCGGAAGACCGTCACAAACACGGACTGATTCTGGATTACACTCTGGAAGACAATATGGTTCTTCAGAGATATTTTGAGCCGCAGTTTACCAACAAGTTCGGATTGTTAAAGAGAAAAGAAATCCGCCAGTATTCAGACCGCCTGATTGAAAAATTTGATGTCCGCTCCGGACAAGGTTCTTCCACTGTGACCAGGGCAATGTCAGGAGGAAATCAGCAGAAAGCAATTATCGCCAGGGAGATTGACAAAGACCCTGATCTGCTCATTGCGGTACAGCCGACCAGAGGTGTTGATATCGGAGCAATTGAATTTATCCATAAACAGCTCATTGAGCAAAGAGATGCCGGAAAAGGTATTTTACTGGTAAGTTTGGAACTGGATGAGGTTATGGATGTGCCGGATCGTATTCTGGTTATGTATGAAGGAAAACTGGTCGGTGAATTTAAACCAGATGAAGTAACCGTGGAAGAACTTGGTCTTTACATGACCGGGGCAAGGAAGCAGGAGGTGTAAAAAATGAATGAAAAAAAGAAACGGATCCTGGAAATAGAAGGAGTTCAGACAGTTGCAGCCTCTTTGATTTGTATTCTTCTTGGACTTGTGATCGGATATCTTGTACTGCTGTTTATCAACCCGGCAGAAGCGGGGAAAGCAATGACTTCCATTCTTAAGAACTTTTTATATTTTCCGAGACCGGAAGTTGCGCTGGAGTATTTTGGAAGCACTCTTGCCAAGACGGCGCCGCTTTTGATGTGCACTCTGTCCATCCTGTTTGCGTACAAAGTAGGATTGTTTAATATCGGTGCGTCAGGGCAGTATACTGTCGGAGTAGGGTTAAGCCTTTATCTGGCACTGGCACATCAGATGCCATGGTATGTGTGTATGATCGCGGCTTTGGTCGGCGGCGGAGTCCTTGGCGCTGCTGCAGGAATCTTAAAAGCATATCTGAATGTAAATGAGGTAATTGCCGGAATCATGCTGAACTGGATTAGTTTATACGGCATGAATATGCTGCTTACCAGCGTAAAGGAATCTACCACGACATATACCTCAGCATTAAGGACCAACAGTCCGGGAGCCTTGATTCCAAACTGCGGTCTGGATCAGCTTTTTTCCAACAACCGGTATGTTACACTGGCAATCCCTCTGGCCATTGTTTTTGCAGTTTTTGTTTGGGTTTTGATGAGCAAAACGAAATTAGGGTATGAATTGAAAGCTACGGGATTAAACAAAGATGCGGCGAAATATGCGGGAATGAAGGAAAAGAGAAATATCATTCTGACAATGGCCATTGCAGGATGCCTTTCCGGACTTGGAGCGGCTTTTCTATATCTGAGTGGTGTAGAGCAGTGGTCCTGTGCCCAGACGGCAGTGCCGGCCATGGGATTTAATGGAATTGCAGCAGCCTTCCTGGGAGGCTTGAATCCAATCGGAAGTATTTTCTCCGCATTCTTCATTCAGCACATTACCAGCGGAGGTTCCTATGTGGATAAAATGGTATACTGCGCGCAGATTTCAGATCTGATTTCAGCAATCATCATTTATTTCTGCAGTTTTGTATTATTCTTTAAACACTGTATGAACAGGAGAGGGAAAAAATAAGAAAGGAGGAAGAAGATGGCATTATTATTACAATATACATTTATTTATGCATCTGTATTGATGCTTGTGGCTTTAGGCGGATGTTATTCTGAGCGCAGCGGTGTGATCAACCTGGGTCTGGAAGGTGTCATGGTAATTGGAGCCCTGGGCGGGGCGCTTATCATGAAATATCTGGGCAATCTTCCGGATGTACTGATGGTCCTGGCTGTTATTATCGGAAGTATCGTATTTGGAATGATTTATTCTTTGCTGCTTGCAGTAGCAGCTATCAATTTCAAAGCAGATCAGACCTTGGTCGGCACAGCCATGAACCTTTTGGGAACGGCAGCGGCTACGGTGTTTGTAAAAGCAATCAATATGAGAGAAAATGTGCACAATGTTTCTTCCTCTATTCAGTACATTGAACAGAGAAAGGCATTTGCGGCATTCAAGATTGGAAACTTTGAAGTCAGCTGGTTCATGATCCTGGCGGTGGTTCTGCTGATCGCGGCACATGTGGTGCTTTATAAGACGAGATTTGGTCTTCGACTTCGTTCCTGCGGAGAACATCCACAGGCAGCAGACTCTGTTGGAATCAGTGTTTATAAAATGCGTTATGCAGGGGTGCTGATTTCAGGATTTTTCGGAGGCTTGGGAGGAATTGTCTACATTACAGCCGGTGTCAGTGAATGGAAATTTGAAAATGGGGTGGCAGGATTTGGATTTCTCGCTTTGGCGGTTATGATTTTCGGACAGTGGGAGCCGAAACGAATTGGACTGGCAGCAATGCTGTTTGGATTGTTCCGTGCATTGTCTAATGTATATTCAGGATTTGATATTCTGGTGGCGCTTCATTTGCCAAGTGCCGTGTACAACATGCTGCCATATATCATTTCTCTGGCAGTGCTGGCATTGTTTTCAAAGAATTCCAAGGCACCGAAAGCCGAAGGAATTCCGTATGATCAGGGACAACGATAAAAGAGGGGGAAGGAGTAAAAGAGGATGAAAGGATTTTCAATCAAAGGAGATATTTGTTACAGTGAGGATTCTGCCCATATCGGAATCATAGAAAATGGATACGCTGTCTGTGAGAACGGGGAAAGCCTCGGAGTTTATAAGGAAATTCCCGAGCATTTGAAAGATCTTCCATGTTATAATTATAGTGGAAAATTAATTCTTCCAGGAATGGTAGATCTCCATGTTCATGCACCTCAGTATCCGTTCCGGGGGCTTGGAATGGATCTGGAACTGATGGAATGGCTGAATACACATACATTTCCGGAAGAGCAGAAATATGAAGATATCAATTATGCGAAAAAAGCCTATGCCATATTTGTGGAAGATCTGTTAAACAGTGCCACAACACGGGCTTGTGTATTTGGAACCCGTCACAGGCAGGCCACGATCCTGCTCATGAAAATGATGGAAGATGCGGGACTCTGCGGATTTGTAGGAAAAGTCAATATGGATCGAAATAGTCCCAAAGGTCTCTGTGAAGAAAATGCGCGTGAGTCTGCCTTGGAAACCGAAACATGGATTGAGCAGACCCAGGATCTCAAAAATGTCAAACCAATCATAACTCCAAGATTTATTCCAACTTGTTCGGATGAGCTTATGGATATGCTGTCTCAGTTACAGAAGAAATACCAGCTGCCGGTACAGTCTCATCTTTCAGAAAATTTAGGAGAGATAGAACTGGTTGCACAGCTCTGTCCGGAAGCGAGGTTTTACGGAGATGCCTATCGTATGCACGGTCTGTTTGGAAAAGAATGTCCGACGGTCATGGCACATTGTGTTCACAGCGGAGAAGAGGAACTTCAGATGATAAAGGAACAGGGAGTATTTATTGCTCACTGTCCGGAATCCAATACAAATCTCTCCTCCGGAATTGCGCCAGTCAGAAAATTTTTGGCAATGGGGATAAAAACAGGTCTGGGAACCGACGTGGCGGCAGGATCCTCTCTTTCTATGTTTCATGCCATGGAGATGGCAATCCAGTGTTCGAAACTGCGATGGAGGCTTGAAGATCAGAAGCTTTCGCCTCTTACGGTGGAAGAAGCATTTTATCTGGCAACCAAAGGCGGAGGGGCGTTCTTTGGAAAAGTCGGAAGTTTGGAAAAAGGATATGAATTCGATGCAGTTGTCATAGATGACAGCCGGATCCGGCATCCACAGAAATTGTCGGTAAGAGAGCGGCTGGAACGTCTGATCTACTTAAGACAGGATGCAGAACTGAAAGCAAAATATGTGAAGGGAAGACAGGTGCTGGCTGTAAATTAGGATAGAAGGAGGCAAAAGATGGAGAATAAATATTTAAAGGAAATACTGCCTTTTTTAAATGAAATTGATGCGGACACAAGAAAACAGTTTAAACAGTATTTTCGAACGGCTCCCATGTGGCTGATGGATACTTTTATGGTGGAAGAGCTGGATGCAGGCACCATATTTATCCGGGAAGGAGAGCCGGTGGATATGATCTATCTCATTGGAAAAGGCCTCATAAAAGCGACCGATTATCGAATTTACGGGATTAATTATGACTTTACAACTTTTGGAAAGGTATATGCGTTTGGAGGCATGGAAGTCATTATTGATCTGGATAAATATCAGACAACGCTGCAGACGGTGACCAAATGTACAGTATTAAAGATTCCGAAAGAAGGATTTAAAAAATGGCTGGACTCTGACATTGTGGCCCTTCATCAGGAGAGCCGGCTGATGGGGGAATATCTCCTGGAACAGGCCAGAGACAGCCGAATGCTTTTGTTTTTGCAGGGAGCAGACAGAGTAGCATTTTTAATGATGAATCAATATCGGAAATATGCGAGAAATGGTGTTTTGAGAATGAAGGGTGACCGGCAGGGATTATCAGATTTTACAGGATTATGCGTAAAAACCATATCAAGAGCAATCAAGAAATTTAAAGAAGAAGGTCTGATTACGACAGACGGAAGAAATATTTTGATCAATTATGAACAATATTGCCGGATGGAAGACAGAATTTCTGAAATACTGGCAGAAAATTTATAAAGGAGGAGTCAGGATATTATGTACAAAAAATTAATGACATGCCTGTCAAGTTTAAGAGAAAAGACAGATTTCAAACCTGAAATTGGATTGATCCTTGGATCTGGTCTGGGAGATTATGCAGACGGGATCAAAGTAGAGACATCTGTGGAGTATGCGGAGATTGAAGGATTTCCGGTATCTACGGTAAAAGGACATAAAGGAAGATTTGTATTCGGTTATGTAGGGGAAGTTCCTGTGGTGATCATGCAGGGAAGAGTGCATTATTATGAGGGATATGCCATGTCAGATGTGGTCCTTCCAACGCGTCTTATGGGAATGATGGGAGCCAAAAAGATTATTTTGACCAATGCGGCGGGAGGCATCAATGAGTCTTTTTGCCCGGGAGATTTTATGCTGATCACAGATCATATATCAACCCATGTGCCGAGTCCGCTGATTGGACCAAATGTCGATGAAATCGGCACCAGATTCCCTGATATGAGCGAAGTGTACAGCAAAAAGCTGCAGGAAATTGTCAGGAGGTCCGCTCAGGAATGCGGGATAGATCTGAAAGAAGGTGTATATATCCAGCTGACAGGACCGAATTATGAAACTCCGGCGGAAGTCAGGATGTGCAGGGTTCTGGGAGGTGATGCTGTCGGCATGAGTACGGCATGTGAGGCTATGGCGGCACGTCATATGGGACTGGAAGTGTGCGGCATTTCCTGTATTACCAATCTGGCAGCAGGGGTATCCGATCAGCCGCTGGACCACAAGGAAGTGCAGGAAATTGCAGATAAAGTATCCGGAGAATTTAAGAAACTGATTACAAAGATCATTGGAAATATCAATTAATGCAGCCGTGGCCACACGGTTTGGAAAGGAGGCAGGCAGATGAACATCCAACAGCTGCCCAAACTGGAGCTTCACTGCCATCTTGACGGATCGCTCACAAAAGCGATGGTTGAGAGGTATTTGGGCCATCCGGTATCTGAAAATGAACTGACCGTATCGAAAGACTGCAGGAGTCTGACCGAGTATCTTGAGAAGTTTGATCTTCCTCTCCAGTGTCTTCAGGATGAAAAAGGGCTGGAAGAAGGGGCATATGCCTTTGTGGAAGAAGTTGAAAAAGAAAATGTACAGTACATTGAGGTGAGATTTGCTCCGATGCTTTCGGTTCATGATTCCTTAAGCTGCGGTAAGGTCATAGAAGCAGTGAGAACAGGAATGGAACGAGCCAGGGCGGATTTTGGAGTCCACTACGGCATCATTGTCTGCGCAATGCGTCATCATACGAAGGAACAGAATATGGAAATGTTAAAATGCGCAAGGCAGTTTCTGGGACATGGTGTGTGTGCATTAGATTTGGCGGGAGACGAGTCCATGTATCCGACATCCGGATTCTGTGATCTCTTCCAGGAAGCAAGACGTCTTGAAATGCCGTTTACAATACATTCCGGAGAGACAGGAAGCGTTGAAAATGTCAGAATGGCTTATGAACTTCATGCCAGAAGAATTGGACATGGAATTGCTTTAAAGAAAGATCCGGAACTTCTTCGGCTTTACAGTGAGGCAGGAATCGGCGTGGAAATGTGTCCGACCAGCAATTTCCAGACCAAAGCGGCCCAAAGCTGGGAAGAGTATCCTCTGATGCAGTTTTTGGAAGAAGGAATCAAAGTAAGCATCAATACGGATAACCGGACGGTCAGCGCAACGACCATGACGGAGGAGCTGACCAGGATTTATCAGCAGTATGGGCAGGATGATCAGCTGATTATGAAACTGCTGCAAAATGCTGCCGAAACGGCCTTCGATCCTGAAGTTATAGATATTTTTAAAGAAAAATGGGAGGAAATTTAAAATGAACCGAGATGAAGTTTTAAAACATGTTGATCACACTTTATTGACACAGACTGCCACATGGGAAGAAATCAAAGAAATTCTGGATGACGGAATCAAATACAACACTGCATCAGCCTGTATCCCGGCAGCGTATGTAAAGCAGGCAGCCGAATATACAGATGGGAAACTGCCAATTTGTACGGTGATTGGTTTCCCAAATGGCTACAGCACCACAGCAGTCAAAGTGTTTGAAACAAAGGATGCCATTGAAAATGGAGCCTCCGAGATTGATATGGTAATCAACATCGGAATGCTGAAAGATCAGAGATATCAGGAACTCGAAAACGAAATCTGTCAGATCAAAGCAGCCTGCGGTGAAAAAATATTAAAAGTTATCATTGAAACTTGTCTGCTGACAGAAGATGAGAAGATCAAAATGTGTGAAATCGTCACAAAAGCCGGGGCAGATTACATCAAAACATCCACAGGATTTTCAACGGCAGGAGCAACCTTTGACGATGTAGATCTGATGAAAAAGCATGTGGGAGAACATGTTAAAGTAAAAGCGGCCGGAGGCATTGCTTCCTTTGATGATGCAGAAAAATTCATCCGTCTTGGCGCTGACAGACTCGGGACAAGCCGGCTTGTTAAAATCATAAAAAACAGCCCTGATTCCAATGTTGGATATTAAACAGTCAGAGTACAGGACAAAGGAGGAATAGCAGTGAATACTCATATGATCATTGAAATGGTGGGATATGCCGGCTCGCTTATCGTGCTGATTTCTTTTCTGATGTCCTCTGTAGTAAAACTGAGAATCATCAATGCAGTGGGCGGATCTATTTTTTCTGTCTATGCGCTGATCATTCAGTCCTATCCTACCGCATTTATGAATCTATGTCTTGTCTGTATTAACATCTACTATCTGCTGCGGCTGAAAAAATCAGAAAAAGACTATGATCTGGTGGAGGGGAATTCGGATGATTCTATGCTGAGTTATCTTCTGAAGCATTACAAGGAAGATATTTTAAAATATTTTCCGACAGTGAAGATGGAAAACCCGGATTATGATACAGTATATATTGTCTGCTGTGATGGAGTGCCGGCAGGGATTCTGATGGGAAATAGAAATTCAGAAGGAGAGCTTTGGGCGGCTCTGGATTATTCAACTCCGGCATACCGGGACTGCTCCGTAGGAGAATATTTGTATTCCCGGCTGCCTGCAAAAGGCATCAAGAAGATTCTGGTTTCAGGAGAATCACAAAAACATGAGGGATATTTGAAAACGATGGGATTTGAGCAGCAGAAAAATGGATACGTAAAAAAATTAGGATAAAAAGGCGAGGCTATGCATGGCCCGCCTTTTTTGTTATACTCATTTACAAGATATAAAAGACAAAAAGGAAAGATAAGAATGGTATGATATCCTCATGAGAGGAGGAGTTATCATGCAGGAAATCATCAAAGATAAATTAAAAGAAATAGAAGAAAAAGAGAATGTATCCATTCTTATGGCGGTAGAATCCGGAAGCCGGGCATGGGGATTTGCATCGTCGGACAGTGATTACGATGTACGTTTCCTTTATGTAAGAAAGAAGCAGGATTATCTGCGGCTGGATATCGTCAGAGATGTCATTGACTGGCAGCTGGACGATGTTCTGGATATCAATGGATGGGATGTGAAGAAAGCGCTGCAGCTTATGCATAATTCCAATCCCACTATATTTGAGTGGTGTGAGTCGCCAATTGTATACAGAACCAGTGAGGAATTTGAACAACTGAAACGGTTAAGAAAAGAGTATTTTTCACCGAAAAAAGGTCTGTATCATTATCTTCACATGGCTCAGTCCAACTATAAAAAGTTTCTGCAGTGTAATCAGATTAAAGTAAAAAAATATTTTTATGTCCTTCGGCCAATGCTGGCGGCTAAGTGGATCGCGGAAAAGAAAATATGGCCGCCGATGCTGTTTTCAGAATTAATGGAAGCAGAGCTGGAGGATGATTTAAAGCCGGAGGCAGAACGGCTGCTGGTTATGAAAAAAGAAATGGAAGAAATGGAACTGGTACCTAAAAATCAGAAAATCAATGAGTATGTGGAGGCAAATCTGGAAAAGTTCAAAAAACTGGCAGATGACATGCCAAAAAAGGAAACCGCCTGGGATTCTTTGAACCATTATTTCCAATCCCTGTTATAAAAAAAGAGGAGGCAGCCAATGAATCTTACAAAAACAAGTAAATTTATTAGCCTGATTTTAAGACACAGACCGGAGACCATAGGGATTTCCCTGGATGAACATGGGTGGGCAAATGTAGACGAGCTGATTCAGGGGATCTCCAAACGCCAGCCTTTTTCCATGGAGATGCTGGAAGAAATCGTCCGTACGGATCAAAAGCAGAGATATTCTTTTAATGAAGATAAAACTCTGATTCGGGCAAACCAGGGGCACTCCATTCCTGTGGATGTGGAGCTTGCAGAAAAGAAGCCGCCTCGGATTTTGTATCATGGAACAGGTGAAAAATTTGTAAATTCCATTGATCGGCAGGGCCTTTTGCCGAAAGGAAGATTATATGTACACCTGTCTCTGGATGAACCGACAGCAAAGGCAGTTGGTGCCCGTCATGGAAAGCCGGTCATTTATAAGATATTGGCAGGGGAAATGTCCGATCAGGGCTATCTGTTTTACAGGTCGGTGAACGGGATATGGCTGACCAAGGAAGTGCCGTTAAGATTCCTTGAGAAAATAAGAAACGAATGAAATGATCGTCAATCAAGGAATCAGAAAGAAAAGGAAGCTAAAAATATGAAATATACAGTAGCAAGAATAGATGAAGACATTGATTATGGATGCGAAGAAAGAAATGAAGATCAGCCAGTCATGGCGATAGTGACGTTAAAGGATGAAGAAGGGCAGGAGATTAGGATTCGTCAGGAAGATCAGATGCTGTATGACAGGGAAATCAATGAAGGAGACGAGGTCATTTTGGACGAAGAAAACAAACTGAAAAGAGTGCCGGATGAAAACTGGACGAAAACATGTACATCTCAGAATGTGGATATTCCTAAATTTACAGCTATGATGGAGGCCGTAAAAGAAGGAAAAGATATCAGCTGGGTCTGCCCGTTCTGCGGAGGGAAGGTTGGACGGATTTCCCAGGAAAATGGGAAAACGACCATTGGATGTGACAGCTGTGATATGAGGATTGAGCTGGAAGCCAATTAGAAAAAGGACAGAGTATCTGATGCAAAATAAATTGGAAAGATGCGGTCATCGACTGGACCGCATTTTTTTATTTCATAGGAACTGCGTTTCTATGAAATAAAAACGCTCTGCTCTATTAACACGGCTTGTGTATACAGTACGAAAAAGATATGATAAGATTACGAACCGCAAAATTTGACAGACAATGACTGGTGCTGTAGAAAGAACTGGAAGGAGGAATCGGAATATGTTATTTATTGGAGTCGATCTTGGAACATCGGCGGTAAAGTTATTATTAATGGATGAAGCAGGGAAAATTCATAAAATCGTATCAAAAGAATATCCTTTGTATTTTCCGCAGCCAGGATGGTCAGAGCAGAACCCCCAAGACTGGATCCGGCAGAGCATGGAAGGAATCAGAGAACTGACAGCACAGTGTGATAAAAGTCAGATTCAGGGGATTAGTTTTGGAGGACAGATGCATGGGCTGGTGGCTCTGGATGAAAATGATCAGATTATTCGGCCTGCGATCCTCTGGAATGACGGAAGGACAGGAAAACAGACAGAATACCTAAATCAGGTGATTGGAAAGGAAACATTATCCCGATACACCGGGAATATTGCTTTTGCAGGATTTACAGCACCAAAGATTCTTTGGATGAGGGAAAATGAACCCGAGAATTTTGCTCGTATTAAAAAAATCATGCTGCCGAAAGATTATCTGGCTTTTTATCTTTCGGGAGAATTTTGTACGGATTATTCCGATGCTTCCGGTACATTGCTGCTGGATGTGAGACATAAATGCTGGTCAGAAGAAATGATGGAAATCTGCGGCATTAAAGAATCTCAGCTTCCAAGACTGTATGAAAGCTGGGAACCGGTAGGGAAGATCAGGAAAACGGCGGCAGAGGAACTTGGAATCCCGCAGGATGTAAAAATCATAGCCGGAGCGGGAGATAATGCCGCAGCAGCGGTGGGAACCGGAACCGTTGGAGAAGGACAATGCAATCTTTCTGTTGGAACATCCGGCACGGTATTTATTTCCAGCAAAAAATTTGGAGTGGATCAGCACAATGCGCTTCATTCTTTTGCACATGCGGACGGAAATTATCATTTGATGGGCTGTATGCTGAGTGCGGCATCCTGCAATAAATGGTGGATGGAAGAAATCCTGAGAACCAAGGAGTATCAGAAAGAGCAGGAAAAAATCTGCAAATTAGGAGAAAATCAGGTGTTCTATCTGCCGTATTTAATGGGAGAAAGATCACCGCACAATGATCCGGATGCCAGAGCGGCATTCGTAGGAATGAGTATGGATACGACCAGGGAGGATATGTCCCAGGCAATGCTGGAAGGTGTTGCGTTTGGATTAAGAGATTCCGTTGAAGCTGCCAAAAGCACAGGCCTGCATCCGAAGCGCAGCAAAATATGCGGCGGAGGCGCCAAAAGTCCTCTCTGGAGAAAAATGATTGCCAATATTATGAATATGAAGATTGACAGGATCGAGAGCGAAGAAGGTCCTGGGTATGGAGCCGCAATGCTGGCAGCGGTGGGATGCGGCGTATTTCCATCAGTGGAAGAAGCGGCAGACAAACTGGTGAAGATTATCGATACAGAAGAACCCGATCCTCAGTTAGCGGAAAGATACGAAGAAAAATATCAAAAATACCGGAAACTGTATCCGGCACTGAAAGAGTTTTATCACATAAAATAGTCTGGGAGAATGCAGGAGGCGGAGATTATGATCTATTTAATCAGCGATATACATGGGGATTGCCGCAGATTTGAAAAAATGCTTCATAAAATTCATTTTGCAAAACAAGATCAAATGTATATTTTGGGGGATGCCATAGATAAAGGCGCAGAAAATCTCCGCCTTCTGGCGTTGATTCAGAAAACGGGCAATATCACTCTGATTAAGGGAAATCATGAATATTTGTGTGAACGATATCTGAAAGGAATCATAGGAGCGTCTTTCTGGGATGCCTGCGGCGGTCTCAGCTCGAGAAAGGAAGTAGATGCTCTTTCTCAGAGTGAACAAGAAAATTTAACAGAATATCTAAAAGATTTGCCAATTTATCAAAAGGTGATATTAGGAAACAACAAATATTTTCTGACACATTCGGGGCTGAATGCAGATTATGTGGTCAGTGGAAAAAAGGATACGATAGATATTGAGGCATCTGTTGAAAAAGCAGCAGACCATGATCAGGAGAGATATCTTTTCTCCAATGATATTCATTACATACCGGCGTCGGTAAAGTTTGACTGCCGGGTCATCGTGGGACATTATCCAACGGTGTTCCTGCCGGATTGGGAACAGCCAAGGATTTATCAGAGTCGCAGATACACTGATATTGACACGGGAAACGAACGGCGTCAGGACGGCGGACGCCTGGCATGTCTTCGGCTGGAAGACGGACAAGAATATTATGTGTAGAGAACTGTATCAAACTGCAAATCTGTCTGGCATTCTGTTTCAAAAGAATCAGCAGGGTCTTCGTAAAAAGGCAGCAGAAAAACCGAAATGTAAACTGTTAAAATGAATAAGTTGACAATAGAACCTGCACTGCTTATAATCAGATAGAAATCAGACAACGAGAGTGAAAGAAGGAAATTATTATGAGTATTGTGCGGCAATGGAAAGAAAAAATATTTTCTGGAGAATGGATCGAGAAAGAAGAAGCTTTGCTTCTGGCAAAAGCGCCATTGGAGGAACTGACAGAGGCGGCAGATGATATCCGCAGGAAATTTTGCGGCAGTCAATTTGACATTTGCACGATCATCAATGGAAAGTCAGGCAAATGTTCGGAAGACTGCAAATTCTGCGCCCAGAGTTCCAGATATCATACAGGTTTGAAACATACATATCCGCTGCTTGGAACCCAGGAACTTGTAAAAGAAGCAAAATATAATGCGGACCGAGGTGTTCTGCGATATTCTATTGTGACATCAGGGAGGAGTCTGCCTGATCAGGAAGTGGATCGGCTCTGTGAAAGCATCCGAAGGATCAAAGAAGAAACAGACATTCAGATTTGTGTTTCGCTGGGCCTTTTGAAGGAAAAACAATACTGCAAATTAAAGGAAGCAGGAGTCACCAGAGTACACTGCAATCTGGAATCGTCTGAAAGATATTTTCCGCAAGTGTGTACAACGCATACCTATGAGGAAAAGATTGGGGCCATACAGGCGGCGAAACGGGCAGGACTTTCTGTCTGTTCCGGGGGAATCCTTGGCCTGGGAGAGTCCATGGAAGACCGGATTGATATGGTACTGACAGCGAGAAAACTGGGCGTCAGATCCATACCGGTAAATGTCTTAAATCCGATTCCTGGCACTCCGTATGAGAACAATCCCGCGCTGTCCCAGGAAGAAATCCTTCGCTGCATCGCAGTCTTTCGCTTTTTGGTACCGGATGGATTTATTCGTCTGGCAGGAGGAAGAGGGCTGATGGAGGATAAGGGAAAAGCGTGTTTTCAGAGCGGGGCAAACGCGGCAATTTCAGGAGACATGCTGACAACATCAGGAATTACCGTGGAAACAGATATGGAACTGATTCGGTCATTGGGATACAAACCGGAATAGAAAATAATAGAATCAATCAGAAGGGTATATTTTTTATGCCCTTCTTTTTTATTTTATATAGGAATGATATAATGATAAAGAGTTTAATGGGAGGAAAGGAAAAATGAAACAGATTGAAATTTGTATCCATCCGGATGGAAAGATTGATGCAGAAACGTTTGGGATAAAAGGGAAAAGCTGTCTGAAGTATGTAGAATTACTGGAAAAAATGCTGCATGCGCAGGCCGTGGATTCTGATTATACGTCAGAGTATTATGAGGGTGAAGAAGAAATGACACAGATTCAGGGAACAGAAATGAAAATAAGCCGATAAAAAGAGGAGCGGAACATTATGGGAAAGAATGAAAAAGTGAAGTACATTCCTAAAACAGGCTTTGCTTTCCTCGGCCTGAGCTGTGTGACCTATTGGAGAATGTATCAGGATACGAAACGGTGGAAAGGATATTTCCTGGCGTTTTTTCTCGCAGGACCATTTAATTTTGCAAACTTATTATTTGGGATGTTTAGAGCAAATAGTCCGGCAATGATTGATTTTATGATGTTTCAGATACTGGTTTTTATACTGCAGTGGGGAATTGGGATCATTTCTGTACTGAGATTCAGAAAAGAATACTGGATGACGTTTGAAATGTATGGAACAGATCTTGGCCAGAGAGAGGAAGCGCTGCGGGAGAAAATCAGGAGAGAAACAAATACAAAAGAACCTCTGGAGAGGGATTTGTCGGCGAAGAGTCTGAGAAAGGTAAGATGGCCATGGCTGTCCCTGCCGCTGTTTGCCTGGGCTGGCTTTGGATGTGCCGTGAGAAAAGCACATATAGAGAAATATATAAAATGGATGGCTGTGTATTTTTTTATGTTATGCGGTTTTCTTTTGTGCATGATCGTAATTCCTTATGCCCATGACAGGCAGGGGTGGTTTTCAGACAGTTTTATGACTGCAGTCCTGCCGGAAATCATGAGAATTGTATATCTGGTCTGGCTGGGAAGCATCATTCACAGTTTTTCAAAGCGAAAAGAATATCTTTTGTATCTGGAAGCCTACGAAAAAATCCGACCGAGCGAAGAAGAAGTCATGAAATCCAGGGTGATGCGCCATTATAAAGAACAAAATCACCACAAAGCGGAGAAGAGGAAGACGCAGTGTGCTCAAAGCAGACAAATGAAAGAACCAAAAGTTTCTGACAGGAAAGAAGTGCCAAGGCCTATGTCTGGCAGGATGATGGATGTGAAATCTGAGAGTTCGGATAAAAAGACAGATATCAACCGGTGCGGAGAGCAGGAACTGGCAAAACTTCCAGGGATCACAGTGATCTTAGCGAAAGAAGCCATAGAATACCGGGAAGAAAAAGGAGCTTTTCAGTCTGTGGAAGAGCTGATCGATCTTCTCAATCTTAAGCCTCATATGGCGGTTCAGATTCTGAAGATGGCAGAAGCTGTTCCTGTGGAAAAAGATAACAGGAGGAAGCACACCGGGCGTGTGCTTGACATTTGATCATGAGAGTTCACAGAATTTTAAGAGAGACGGCCGCAGAAGGACCGGGAATTCGATATTGTATCTGGGTACAGGGGTGCAGCCATCACTGTCCGGGATGTTTTGCGCGAGATACCTGGGATCCCGAAGAGGGACAATGGATGGAAATCGAGGAGTTAAAAGAAGATCTGCGTCAGGCTATAGAAAGTGCGGCGCAAAAAGGAAAGAAGCTGGAGGGACTCACTCTTTTAGGAGGAGAGCCGTTTGATCAGGCACAGGAGTCAGCGAAACTGGCGAAAGAAGCGAAAAAACATGGTTTGAGTGTTCTTACATTTACCGGTTATCGAATGGAAGATCTGGAGAAAAAAGGACTTGCGGAAACGGAGTTGCTAAAAGAAACAGATCTTTTGATCGATGGTCCGTTTGAGGAGGATAAAAAAAGTTTTAACCGTCCTCTGGCAGGATCCTCCAATCAGAGATTTCTATTTCTGACAGACCGGTACAAAAAAGAAGACCTTCTGTCCTGGAAAAATTCTCTTGAAATCCGGATTGATCCGGACGGCAGAATACGGATCAATGGAATGGGAGATTTTGAGGCATTGAGAAATTGTGAAAAAAGGAGGCACGGCAGCAATGAAATATCATGGGATTGATGTGCAGTTTGCCAATCTGGTAAAGGCAAGGTTTCCGTTCGTGTATATTCCTACCTGGGAGGAAGACCGTGCGCTGCAAATGATTTATGACGCGGCAGAAAATACAGAGTTTTTTCAAAGCGGACGGGAAGTGTATGTCTGGAGTCAGACGACTGGTATCCGAAAAAAAGGAGAGCCTGGGAAAAAGAATGAAACGGTCCGTCCCTTCGCGGCGATTGATTTTGCAGAAAAGACGGAAGAAAATATGATTCTTGTATTGAAGGACTTTCATGTGTTTTTTGGAACTGGGAACCGGGCGCCGGATTATGCGCTGATTCGCCGTCTGAGGGATTATCTGTCCAACAGCCGGTCATTGGGAACTTATATGAAAACAATCGTATTTTTATCGCCGGTTTTAGTTCTTCCGGAAGATCTGCAGAAAGAGATTACAGTGCTGGAATTTCCTCTTCCAACAGCAGATCAGATTCAGTCTGTTATGGATGATCTGATTGAAACGAATGCGGATGTCATCCGGGTGGATTTAAATGCAAGTGAGCGAAGAAGTTTGGCGAAAGCTGCCTTAGGGCTGACACTTCAGGAGGCAGAAAACGCTTTTTCCAAAGCTATGGTGGAGCTAAAAGGACTGAATCGGAAAGCATTTCAAACGGTAATGGAAGAGAAAAATCAGGTGGTCCGCAAAACTGGAATCCTGGAATTTATTAAATCAGATTTAAGTCTGGAAGATATCGGAGGACTGGAAAATCTGAAAAAGTGGCTGTTAAAAAGAAAAGATTCATGGAGCGAAAGAGCAGCGTTTTATCATCTTCCGGCGCCAAAAGGAGTGCTGATCACAGGCGTACCAGGATGCGGGAAAAGCCTTACGGCTAAGGCAATGAGCGCCATCTGGGAACTCCCTCTTTTGAAAATGGATATGGGGAGGATTTTCAGCGGCGTAGTAGGAAGTTCAGAAGAAAATATGAGGAAAGCGATTGCTACGGCAGAAGCAGTGGCACCTTCCATCCTATGGATCGATGAGATTGAAAAAGGCTTTGCTTCCGGAGGAGAAGCAACCGGAGACGGAGGGACGTCCGCAAGGGTGTTTGCTTCTTTTTTAACCTGGATGCAGGAGAAGGAGTCCCCCGTTTTTGTCATTGCAACTGCCAACAATATCAGAACACTGCCGCCGGAACTGCTGAGGAAAGGCCGATTTGATGAAATCTTTTTTGTAGATCTTCCTACCTTTTCGGAGAGGAAAAAGATTTTCGAACTGCATATCAGAAAGAAAATTTGTTCCTGTGAAGCAGGGGAAAACTTTGTCATAACGGAAGAACTTCTGGAACATCTGGCGAACATCAGTGAAGGATTTGTAGGAGCGGAGATCGAACAGGTCATTTATAATGCGCTGTATGAAGCCTTTTTTGAAAAGAGAAATATTGTACCGGCCGATATCGAACAGGCAGTGACTATGACGATTCCGTTGTCAGTAACACAAAAGGAACAAATCAAGGAACTAAGAGAATGGGCAAACATCAGGGCGGTTGCAGCCACGGCAAAAGAAGATCTGAAGAGGTATCGGGTCAGTGATCAGACGCGAAAAGAAGATAAAGAAGGAGATATTAATACAAGCCGGGGAGGCCGGCTGCTGGATTTTTAGGAGGAAATTATGTCGATGACATTAACGATGGTTGCATTGTCCGTTGCGGTGACCGGGACATGCAGCATAAGCAGTATCCGTACTTTTCTGAAATTTCGTCAGCAGCAGAAGATGCTGGGAGAAAAGACAGAAAGCAGGATTGAAACCAATTTTACAGACGAAGATCTTTTGATCAAAACATTAAAAGAGCATGGAATGGAAGTAAGGCTGAAAGACGACGGAACAATCAGAGCATCAGCCGAGGGGAAACAGCTGATATACAGAAAAAATCCACAGGGAGTCTATGAAGTAGATTTAGGCTGTCAGCCAGAATCGGAAGAACTGATTCAGGAGCTGATTTTATTAGAAGAAGAGTATGGTTTTAATGTTCAGGAATTTACATATGAGAGATTAAAAGAACATCTGTCATCCGAGGGAATGGAGATCTATTCAGAAGAGATAATGGAAGATCATACGATCAAAATCGTTCTGAATGTGTAACATGGAAATGAGGGTAAGAAAGGAAATCCAATATGCCATTTTTAATGATCAGAAATGACATCACAAAAGTCACAGCCGACGCCATTGTAAATCCGGCAAATGAAAAGCTTCTGGAAGGAAGCGGAACCAGCCGGGCCATTTATCTGGCTGCGGGAGAAGAGAAACTGGAGAAAGCCTGTAAGAAAGCCGGCGGATGTGAACTGGGGAAGACAGTGGCGACTCCTGCTTTTGCTCTGCCGGCACAGTATATTTTTCATGCGGTAGGACCGGTGTGGATCAATGGAGAAAAGCAGGAAGAAGAAATTCTTTATCAGACATATTTGGAAGTTTTGCGGATGGCAGAAGAATATCATCTGGAATCCATTGCGTTTCCGCTGCTTTCTGCGGGAAATTATGGATTCCCAAAGGAGATTGCCATGAGAACTGCAGTGCGGGCCATCAGTGAATTTTTGATGGATCATGAAATGATGATTTATCTCGTCCTCTATGATCAGGAGGCACTTGCAGTCAGCAGACAATTGTTTGATTCCATTGAAGAATATATTGATGACCATTATGTAGAAGAAAAGAATGAAACGATCCCAGGAGATGAAGATTATCCGGAAATTGCAAGAGCGGAGTTTTTGTCCAAGACAATGAACTTTCCAGTAACGGCTGCCATGGCACCTCGGGGAACAAAATATGAGGAACAGCCAAAAGAGCAGGAGCCGAACGTTCGAATGGATTTTTTAGAACAGCTGCTGAGAAAAAAAGAAGAAACATTTTCCCAGGCACTGCTGCGGATGATCGACGAACGAGGACTGAAAGACTCTTATGTATATAAGAAGGCAAATATTGACCGAAGGCATTTTTCTAAAATACGGAATCATCCGGATTACACGCCAAATAAAAAGACTGTGATCGCATTTGCCATCGCTTTGGAACTTTCGATGGAAGAGACCGCCAATCTCCTGATGAAGGCAGGATATGCGTTTTCCAATTGTTCCAAATTTGATGTGATCATCCGTTATTTCATTGAAAAAAAGGATTACAATGTCTTTGAGATCAATGAAGCACTGTTTTCATTTCATCAGCCGACACTGGGAGAATAAATGTCTCCTGTCATGCGACCAAACCAATTCAGATATCCTGTATCATAAGCTTATCAAAAGAAAGGAAGGTAAGCACAATGAAAAAAGGATTAACAGAATTGGTTTTTATTTTAGATAGAAGCGGCTCCATGGCAGGGCTGGAAAGTGATACCATTGGCGGATTTAATGGGATGATCCAAAAACAGAAAAAGCAGAAAGGAAAAGCAAATGTAACCACAGTGTTGTTTGATGACCGATACGATGTCATTCATGACCGGTTTCCTTTGAAAACGATCATGCCGATGACGGAAGAAAATTATTACGTACGGGGATGTACTGCGCTGCTGGATGCAGTGGGAAAGACGATCCATAAGATGGCAAATGTTCAGAAATATCTGCCGGAGAAAAAGAGAGCGGAAAAAGTTATTTTTGTTATCATAACAGATGGAATGGAAAATGCCAGCCGGGAATATGGATATCGAGAAGTAAAATCCATGATTGAGAAAGAAAAGGAAAAGTATGGATGGGAATTCCTGTTCCTGGGTGCCAATATTGATGCAGTGGCGGAAGCAGGAAAAATAGGAATCCGTGCAGACCGTTCAGTTACATTTCAAAATGACAGCCAGGGAATCGCGGTGAACTATCGGGCGGTGGAAGAAACCCTCAGCTGTATGCGGGCGGCGTCTTCCATGACACAGATTGACGGCAGCTGGAAAAAGGCGATTGAGAAAGATTACAAAAAGAGAAAGAGGAGATAATAAAATGGCAGTGATAGGAGCATTATTAGGGGATATTGCTGGTTCCCGGTTTGAATTTAAACGGCCGTTTCGGCTGGATATCCGAAACTGTGAGTTGTTTACAAAAGATTGTGAGTTTACAGATGATACCGTTATGACGCTGGCAGTAAAGAAAGCGATATTGGAAAATGCGGATCTGACGGAAACGATGAGAGAAGTTGGGCAGCATTATCCGGACTGCGGATATGGCGGACGCTTTTACCAGTGGATTTTTGGAAAGAATCCAGAACCGTACCACAGTTACGGCAATGGATCCGCTATGCGAGTGTCCTTTGTGGGAGAATATTTTGACCAGCTGGACGATGTGATAAGAGCAGCAGCTAAAACGGCAGAAGTATCTCACGATCATCCGGAAGGAATCAAAGGAGCTGTTGTCACAGCAGTGTGTATCTGGATGGCAAAACATGGGAAAACAAAAGATGAAATCTATGATTATGTGCTGAAGCAATATCCTGCAGAAATTTATGAATACAGCATTGATAAAGATGTAAGCTATTTGAAAAAACATTATCGCTGGAACGAGACCTGCATGGGCAGTGTGCCGGCAGCCATGAGATGTTTTTATGAAAGTGATTCCTTTGACAGTTTTATGAGAAACTTGTTTCAGCTGAACTGTGACTGTGATACTTTGGGGGCAATCGGAGGAGCAGTGGCAGAAGAGTATTATGGAGGAGTCGGGTTTGATGGGATGGAAATCATCCGAAAATATCTGGATGACAGACTATGGAAAATATTGATTTTGGACAATGATTAGAAGATGAGAAATAAAGGAAAAGGCTTATGGCGTTTCAAAAAAAACAAACTATACTTTTTAGGCATTAAATATCATATAAGATGAGTATTAGACATGGATATAAGACCATTTTATAATGTAAGTGTAACCGGGAAAGGGATACCTTCTCGGCTGTCACTTGCATTTTTTTCTTGTTCAGAAGATGAAAGGAGACTGCCTATGATGAAGTAGCAGATGCAGTATCCGGCGCAGAGGTTTTAGAAGGATTGGCAGTCGAATCTGCGGAGACGGCAGATTCTAAGCAAGCAATGGAACGCTGGATACAGAATTTAGGAATTGAGATATAGTGCATCGACAGAAATGGAGGAAAGAAGATGGGGAAAAAAATAATCGCAGTGATCATAATGAGTATTCTGGCAATTTCAGTGACGGCGTGCAGGAGCGATGAAGAGCAGAGCACCTCACAGAATCAGACAGCCGGACAGGCAGAAAACGGCGCCAATGCAAATATACCAGAGAACGCTAATATCCTGGTGGCATACTTCTCATATGGTGAGAACGCAGATCTTCCAGATGGTGTGGACGCTTCATCCAGCGCCAGCATTCAGGCATGGGATGGGGAAACAACAGGAAATACAGGTCTTGTGGCTCATTGGATCAGTGATGCTGCAGGTGGGGAACTTTTCTCTATTCAGACGGAAGAAGCATATCCGGAGGATTATGATGAAACCGTAGATCAGGGGCAGGAAGAACAGAGTGAGAATGCGAGACCAAAATTATCTTCTCAGGTAGAAAATATGGATGAATATAATGTAATCTTTCTTGGATACCCAAACTGGTGGGGAGATATGCCGATGGCGGTTTATAGTTTTCTGGACGAATATGATTTGGCAGGGAAAACAATCATACCATTTGTGACATCCGGCGGCAGCGGATTTTCCAATACAGTTTCAGTGATTGCAGAGGAAGAGCCGGACGCAGACGTACAGGAAGGTTTGGAACTTGGAGATTCAGAAACAGCTGATGCAAAAGAAGAGGTAGAGTCCTGGGTAGACAGTCTGCAAATCAATTAGAAAATAAAACATTTAATAGGAAGAAACCCGTCGAAACGAATACTAGATTCTATTCGCGGGTTTTTACTTTTTAGAGATAAAATGCCTTTCAGGTATAGAAGGAAATACAAGATAAGTATTTGATGTTTCAATGAAGGAAGCATAGACTAAAGATGTAGAAAACAGAAGATTTTGGAAGGCAGGTAATATAGAATGAAAATGATAGAAAAGCAAAGATTGGATCAGGAAAGAGCCCTGTACGGGAGCAAAAATCTGCTGGTAAAAGATTGTGTTTTTGATGGACCGGCAGATGGAGAAAGTGCATTAAAAGAATGTGAGGATATAGAAGCAGAAGGGTGCTTTTGGAATCTTAGATATCCATTCTGGCACGACCGTGGCTTGAAGATAAAAGATACAGAATTGACAGAATTGTGCAGAGCAGCATTGTGGTATTCAGATCATATTGAAATTACCGGAACGAAAATGCATGGAATTAAGGCACTGAGAGAATGCAGTGATGTAATTGTAAAGAACTGTGATATCATTTCACCGGAATTTGGATGGTCTGTTCGGGGAATTCAGATGGAAGACACTAGAGCAGAAAGTGAATATTTTATGATGAGATCCGAGAATCTTCAGTTTAAGAATGTAGAGTTCAAAGGAAAATATTCTTTCCAATATATTAAAAATGCAGTTTTTGAAAACTGCATTTTTGATACAAAAGATGCTTTCTGGCATGCACAGAATGTTACGGTAAAAAACAGTGTCATAAAGGGAGAATATCTTGCATGGTATTCTGACGGACTGACGCTGGAAAACTGTAAGATCATTGGGACCCAGCCGTTATGCTACTGCAAAAACCTGAAGCTGATAAACTGTGAAATGATCGATACAGACCTGGCATTTGAAAAATCTCAGGTGAAAGCGGAAGTTACAACACCTGTCATCAGCATAAAAAATCCGAAAGAAGGAGTTATTAAAGTTCCGCAGGTTGGTGAGATCATTATGGATGACGAGACAGCCAAAGGAAAGGTGATCATAGATGAACCATGCAGAAAATGTTCCAATGCTGCATGCGCATAAAAAGAAGAGAATTCTTTCACAAATCATTTCTATTGCCATGCAGTATATTGATGCAGCGATGTTTCTTTTGGGTCCGTTGGTATTTCAGATACTGACACCGGATGTTAAGGTCAGGCAATTGGCGGCAGAAGTACTGCGGATTGAACTATTCGCAGAACCGTTGTATGGAGTATCCGTCTGTCTGTTATGCTGGCAGGAACCTGGGGACTGAAAGGGGTATAGATTGCTATGGGTACAGAATTATGTGTCCGAGGGCTTCTGTTACTGATCCGGCAGCAGAGGAAATTATGAAAAAATCATAAAAAAATAAGAAGATACAGTGCAGTTTGTTACAGAATTATTACAAAGTTTTCGGAAAAGTGTTTACAAAGTGTAATAAATGTGATATATTACTCGTTGTAAGAAAAATGTAAGAATTGTAATAAAGAGATTTTAATTGGGAGGAACAAGAAACTATGTACCGAAAATTCTGTACAAAGGCTGCAGCATGTGCAATGAGCTTAATGATGGCAGGCGGTGTTTCAGTAATTACCAGTGAAAATAATGTAAAAAATGTATCTGCATCTTCTACATATTATAGATATGTAACAGCATCATCTTTAAATGTAAGATCAGGAGCATCTACAAAATATTCAAGAGTTGGATCCTATAAAAAGGGAACAAAAGTAACATGCTATGGAACAAGCGGAAGCTGGACAAAAGTAAATTACAGCGGAAAGACAAGATACGTTTCCAGCCAGTATTTATCTACAAAGAATCCAAATTCCAGCACAAGTTCCAGCACAAGCAGTTCTGCTTATTCCAGATATGTAACAGCATCCTCTTTGAATATCAGATCTCAGGCGAGCACAAGCTCATCTAAAGTTGGATCTTATAAAAAAGGATCAAAGATTTCATGTTATGGAACAAGCGGAAGCTGGACAAAGGTAAAACACAGCGGAAAGACAAGATATGTTTCCAGCCAGTATTTATCTACAAAAAGTCCAACATCATCTTCAAGCAGTTCAACTTCATCAAGCAGTAAAGGACAGCAGATTGCAAACTATGCACAGCAGTTTGTTGGAAATCCATATCGCTATGGCGGAACAAGCTTAACAAATGGAGCTGACTGTTCAGGATTTACACAGTCTGTATACAAACATTTTGGATATAGCATTCCAAGAACATCTTCTTCACAGAGAAGTGCGGGAAAAGCTGTAAGCTGGTCTCAGAGAAAAGCAGGAGATTTGATCTGTTACTCAGGACATGTAGCAATCTATATTGGAAACAATAAGATTGTACATGCAAGTAATGCAAAGGATGGTATCAAGATTACATCACCGGCAAATTACCGTACAGTATTAAGTGTAAGACGAATTGCAAACTAATTTTCGTAAGAAATTTAAGAAAAAGATAATATGGAAAAGGCAAAACCTCACGGGTTCTGCCTTTTTTTTTCTTATCTTCCATGCTATAATATCCGTATTGGATACAGGACAGTCCATAAATCAGAACATTTTCAAATGTGTATGAAACGGAGTGATATCGGTGATTTCAGAAGAGAAAGTGAAGATTATGACGGAGCTTGCCCGCTATGAGAAAGAATACGGCAGGAAAGATTTCTATATCAATCGGTATCAGAAGGAGGACTATGTCCGGTTAGAGCTCATTAAAGTAAGTATGGCTTTGACAGTGGCATTTTTGGGAGTGATTCTGCTGACTGCTGTTTTGCAGATGGATTTGGTTCTTTCAATGCTGCGAAAAGATCAGCTTACTTTGATCTTGATTGGACTGCTGGTTTCCTATATCCTGCTGTTTCTCATCTATATTCATTTTACGAAGAAAAGAGCAGAACAGGAATATCAGGAAGTAGAAGTAAGAATCAGAGTTTATGATAAGCAGTTAGAGGAACTCCTTCGGTTTTATGAAGAGAAAGAGAAGGAGGATGACAGTCCTACAATCATTTCGGAGGAAAAGGAACATGGAGAAGCTATTAATATTTAGAGAACGGATTTTAAAATTTCTTTCATCGAATGGAAGGATGCTTCGTTTCGCAGGGAAGTTTGTGGGAGGAGCATTGTTATTTTATGTAGTTGGAGAAATGTATGCATACGGTTCTTTGATGTCACAGCCGTTCATGTTTCTGATCTTGGGACTTGTCTGCGTTTTTCTTCCGGTTTCCGTTATTTTTCTATTATATCATCTGGTTGTTTTCCTTCAGCTGTCTGGGCTGGCAGTGGAGATCGGAATCTTATATCTGATTTTGATTGGGCTGTATTATCTTATTTATCAGAGAATGTTTAAAAAGACGGAATTATTGTTTGTGCTGACGCCGCTTCTTTTTTATTTTCATATACCGGCAGTACTGCCGATTGTTGTGGGGTCGTTCGTCGGTCTGTATGGACTCCCTTCTATTCTAATGGGAACGTGCTGCTATTATTTTGCTGTCACAGTACAAGAGGGAGTGCGGCAGATGAGCGGAGGAGGAACCGACAGTGGACAGATTTACAGTCTGATCGTGGACGGCACGACTGGAAACAAAGAATTGATGCTGGGTCTGCTGGTGTTTATTTTAGTAACAGCGGCTGTCACAGTCATACGAAGGCTTTGGATTGCATATGGATGGTATATCGCAATCATTGCAGGAGGAGGACTGTATCTGTTTGCAGTGCTGATCGGAGGATATTTCTTAGACACTGAAGTTCATATCGTTTCGCAGCTTCTGATGATACTGGTAAGTCTGCTGATTGTCATGGCAGGACAGTTTTTATACAGTGTCATTGATTATACCAGGGAAGAGAACTTCGAATATGAAGATGAAGAGTATTATTATTATGTAAGGGCGATACCGAAAATCTCCATGGAAGAAGAAATGAGTGTCAAGAAGGTAATTGTACCTGCCAGGAGATTTTATTTGAAGCATAAAGAGAAGCATGATGATAAGGGAGAGGAATCTTGAACAATATTTTAAACACATTAGAAAAATATATATATTGGTTATCAATACCTCAGATTAGTTTTACAGATGTGCTGGATATTCTGATTGTCAGTATTTTATTTTATCAAATTGTAAAATGGATTAAGACAACCAGAGCGTGGGTATTGTTAAAAGGAATTATATTGCTGCTTTGTATTGCGCTGGCAGCCTATCTTCTGCAGCTGCATACGATCACATTTATTTTGGCGAATACGATGAGTGTGGGAATTACCGCTATTTTGATCGTATTCCAGCCGGAACTTAGGAGTGCCCTGGAACAGCTGGGAAGAAAGAACTGGATTGCGAATATCTTTTCTACAGATACGAATCAGGTCAAAGAAGGTTATACTGCCAGAACTCTGCAGGAAATCTACAGAGCGGCGATCGAGATGGGAAAGGTAAAAACAGGAGCTTTGATCGTCATCGAGAGAGAAGTTATGCTCGGGGAATACGAAAGAACCGGAATCCCGATCGATGGAAAAGTCAGCAGCCAGCTTCTGATCAACATATTTGAACATAATACACCTTTGCATGATGGAGCGGTTATCATTCGAAACAATCGTATCGTATCGGCAACCTGTTACCTGCCTTTAAGCGACAGTGTTGAGATTGGAAAAGAACTGGGAACCAGACATCGTGCGGCAGTTGGAATCAGTGAGGTGTCTGACAGCATTACCGTTATTGTCTCTGAGGAGACGGGAGCTATTTCTATTGCTGTTAACGGCAAGATTAAACATGCACTGGATCCACAGGAATTTAGAGATGAACTTTCTGTTCTGCGGGATGAAAATACCAGCAGCAAGAAGTTTAAGTTATGGAAGGGACTGAATCGCAATGAGAGAAAGAATAGGGAATAATCTGCTTTTGAAAATATTTTCCGTTATTTTTGCGTTCTTATTATGGGTATTTGTCATTAATGTAGATAATCCCGTAATCACAAGAAGCTTTTCCGATGTGCCGGTTGATATGTTAAATGAGCAGGTTCTGGATGATCTGAATCAGACATATACCATTGAAGACGGAGATACGGTAAGTTTTACGGTGCGAGGGAAAAAAGATATTGTTGACCAGCTGAAAAAATCAGATTTCCGGGCGACTGCGGATGTTTCTTCCATGTCAGATGTTCATGCAATTCCGATTCAGGTCGATGCTCTCAAATACAAAGAACAGCTGGAGATTAATACGGGAAATGCAACAGTAAAAGTTGTGCTGGAAGATTTAAAGAGTGATCAGTTCCCTGTAACGGTTAAGGTCAAGGGAAAACCGGCCAAAGGCTATACAGTGACAGATCAGACGGCAAGTCCGAATCTGGTTTCTGTTTCGGGTCCGAAAAGTACGATCAGTCAGATTGATAAGATTGTAGCGGAAGTGGATGTAAGCGGACTGAAGCGGGATGTCACCACAACACAGACTTTGAAGTGTTATGATTCCGATGGGGATGAGATCAGTCAGGATGATATTACATTGGATACAAAAGAAATTCATGTCCATATACAGCTTTCCAGGACGAAGACGGTTCCATTTTCTGTTAAGACTCAGGGAAAACCGGCTGCGGGATATGTTTTGGGAAGTGTAAGCTACGATCCAAAGGAAATTGAAATTACCGGAAACGAGGATGATCTTGAAAAAATTGATAAGATTGATCTGGCAACGCTGGATGTTTCCAACAGTGCGGAAGATGTAGAAAAGACGATCAAAGCGTCTGAGATTAAACTTCCAGATGGAATCAGTTTTGTGAAGGATGCCGGTGATATTGGAAATATCGTGATCCGTGCGAAGATCGAAAAGCAAAAAGAGCGGACCCTGGAGATACCGGTCAGCCAGATTACATTGGAAAATAATACTAATAACTACGATGTGACGTTTGCGGATGACAGCATTAAGGTTCAGCTTACAGGACTGCAGTCTGCGGTGGACGATGTAGAAATAAAAGATCTGAATCCAAAGATTGATATGAGCCTGTATAAGAAGGGAACCCATACCGTTCAGGTACAGCTTACTGAGATTGATGATGTATCAATCAAGGGAAATGTCAGCACAACGATCACAGTAAAGTAAGGAGATCATAAAACTATGGATAAAACATTATCGATTGTTCTTCCGGCATACAATGAAGAACAGATGATTGAGAAAACCACAGAAACGATCAAAGATATTATGAATCGGGAAGGAATTCCCTATGAACTGATTTTTATCAATGACGGATCAAAAGACGGGACATGGGATAAGATTCTGGAACAAAAGGAAAAGGACCCACATGTAAAAGGTGTCTGTTTTTCCAGAAACTTTGGAAAAGAGTCTGCTATTTCTGCAGGACTGGATCAGGCAGCAGGAGCATGTGTCGCAGTCATGGATTGTGATCTGCAGCATCCTCCGGAGACGCTGGTAACGATGTATCGGCTCTGGGAAAGCGGATTTCAGGTGATTGAAGGAATCAAGGCGTCCAGAGGGAAAGAAAGTCCGATTTATAAAATGTTTGCTAAAACATTTTATAAGATCATCAGCAATGCCACAGGCATTGATATGTCCCGGGCATCTGACTTCAAGCTCTTGGACCGTCAGGTGGTAGATGAATATCTAAGGCTTCCGGAACGAAATGTATTTTTCCGAGCCCTGTCTTCCTGGGTAGGGTTTAAGACGACATATGTGGAGTTTGATGTACAAAAAAGAGAAGCCGGAGAATCCAAATGGTCTTTTAAATCTCTGGTGAAATATGCGGTCAACAACATTTCAGCCTTTAGCGCGGCGCCGATGCAGATTGTAACATTTTTTGGATTCATTTTCTTTTTGGTTGCAGTAGTTTTAGGAATTCAGTCTCTTTATATGTATTTTTCCGGACATGCTGTGGAAGGATTTACAACGGTCATTTTGCTGCTTCTGTTTGTAGGCAGCGTCCTGATGTTTAGTCTGGGTGTGATCGGATATTACATTTCTAAAATTTATGAAGAAGTAAAAATGAGGCCAAGATATATTATCTCAGAAATTGTAGGAACCGACGAAGAATAAAAAAAGCGGAGAATCTGCTGCATATCAGATTCTCCGCTTTTTATTCTTATTTTTGACTTTTTTCTTTTGCCTGTTTCCAGTTAGATGCTTTGATCCACTGTTCATATGGATGCATCAGCTGGTGTTTCTTGATGGTGTTGCGTTCCCTGTAATATGGACGGAACATCTTTCGTTTGATTTCAAGATATTTGCGGTCTACGGTTACAATATCCTTTACATCCTTAAAATCCCACTGATAGATTCCAAAATACTGCAGCCGATTGTATTGACCGGTTTCCCGGCAGACTTTTGTAACAATGCGGGAAGTGCCAATATGATGCTGATGTCCATATTCGCCATCCGGATTATGGGTGACGATTTCTTTCCAGTCACGATAAGAAAGAAGAGAACGGATGTCTCGTTCTATGTCCTTCTCATATGGAGTCCAGTCAATGCGGTGTCCATTTTCGTAATCTGGATAATTCAGGATAATATTCGGTGTGTTTGTAATCTTCATAGCGTTTTTAAATTCCCAGTAACGCCGATGGTTATAAGTCTTTGCATTGGTCAGACACACAACGAAATAGCGGTGCTGTGCCAGATGAGCACCTCCCCATAGACTTTCATCATCCGGATGTGCGACGATCATGATGCGGTCGACATGATCCAGATTGATTTTATTCAGATAAGAAGAATCAACGAAGTCTTCTGTCTCAGGAGGATTTGTGCTCATAATGCAGAAAAGTGCAAATAACATACAGGCGATAAGAAATATCTTTTGTACTCGATCAAAATACCGCATATAGTCACACTTTTCCGCCTGTTGATTTGAAAACCAGGAACTTGCTGATAAAGTAATTGACAACTGTGACAATTACCTGAGTTTCCAGTTTTGCAATCATTTCCGGCTGGTGGAGAATTTCTACGCAGAATGGGACGCCGCCCACTTCTACGGCCATGGTAACAAGGCGTCCTAGGACAAAACGGATAAATTCCCGAAACCCTTCAGTGAAAGATGTCGTCCTGGACTGAAAGACAAATAGTTTGTTGACCACAAAGGCGAAACAGATCGCCGCGGCAACAGAAAAGAAATTACTGATCCTGTAATCGATGCCCAGAGGGCCTTTCAGGACCGCAAACAGTCCAAGATTCACTAAAGTGGTGCATCCGCCGAAAAACAGATAACGGATCCGTGAATCATGATAAAGCTTTTTGACAATGTGTAACATAACCTACTCCTTTTCCCTATAAAACAAAACATTGACAAATTACTGCATATAAGAAATTTGTCTGAATATAGCTAATATCTTAAGACATTTTTTAAGATTTTTCAACCATAATTTGATATACTACAATTTGAAAGTATGATTTGCGGATAACAGAACCGTTGATCCAAACATCGAATAGGAGAAAAGAAGGAGTAGAAAAAAGATGACAGAAGAAAGGAAAAGAGGGAAGGTATACCTAGTCTATACGCTGATGTTCTTCGTTATGTGTGCAGCCGCCTTTTATCCATTTTATGCGGAAGGCAAGGGATTCATATGGGGAGCAGGAGTAGAAGACGGATTAAGCCAGCATTTTGCTGCGCTGAGTTACTATGGACGATGGCTTAGGGAGGCGGTTTCCAGTCTGTTTAGCGGACATCCGGAGTTTCCTATGTGGAATATGAGTATAGGATATGGAGCGGATATTCTGGCAACGCTGAATTATTACGGGGTCGGAGATCCTCTGAATTTACTGTATGGGCTTGTGCCGGCAAAAAATATGGAACAGATGTATTATTTCATGATCTTTCTTCGGATGTATCTGGCAGGGCTTGTTTTTGTCATATACAGCAGGAAGATGAAGAAGAGAAGTTTTGGTACGGTAATGGGAGCCTTGGTCTATGTGTTCTGCGGATTTAGTTTTCGTCTGGGACTGCGGCATCCGTTTTTCCTCAATTCTATGATCTATTTTCCAATGCTTTGTCTTGGAATTGAGAAGATCTATAAGAAGGAAAAACCATATGTATTTATCATAACGGTCATGGTGGCAGCTATGAGCAACTACTATTTCTTATATATGCTGACGATTTTTGCTGTGATTTATGCATGGATTCGCTTTTATGAATATATCAAAGAAGACAGGATCAGGAAATTTTTCCAGACCGTAGGTCAATTTATCGGATACTATGTACTGGGTATCGCTATGTCAGCAGTGGTTCTTTTGCCTTCTGTCATAGGTTTTCTGGGAAATGGACGTTATGGAAACGGTGTAGATATTCTGACCTTGATCGTTTATCCGGTGAAGTATTATATTTTATTGCTGGACAGTATCATCGGATATGGCAATGCAGGAAATAATACGAACGTGGGATATCTTCCGATTGCCGGAATTGCTGTTTTGTTCGTTCTGTTTTCTCAGAGGATGAAACATAAAAAATACAAGGCGGCGTTTATAGCCTGTATTATAGCTTTAGCGTTTCCGATTTTTGGATTCGCATTCAATGGATTTTCTTATGCCAGCAACCGCTGGAGCTTTGTTTTGAGCTTTATCGTGGCGCTTTTGGTTGCAGAGGTGTACCCTCGTTTCTTTTTGATGTCCAGGAAACAGAAAATAGGAATTACCGCCGGCATTGTTTTTTATCTTGCCTTTGTCGGCATCAGTCTTCTTTCAGGAAATGAGACTTTGCTGGGCAACAATCAGGGAAATCTGCTGGCAGGAGGGCTCATGGCAGTATTTTTCCTGATCTTTTTGCTGGCACAAAGCAGAGGATGGGATCATAAGAATAAACTCTGCCGCCTGTGCATTGCGGTTTTGATGGTCATTTCTGTGGGCGTTCATGGGTACTATCGTTTTGATACGGATCAGAAGGGCTATGTAAAAGAATTCCTGGATTATGGAACGGCTGCGAAGACGCTGCAGGCAAAACAGGTGGATATGCTGAATCAGATTGAGGATAATTCTATTTACAGAGTTCATGCGGAGGGATATAAATATAAGAATTATGGCCTGTATAATGATCTGAATACGATCAGCGGATATTACAGCATCACTCCGGGAAATATTTCAAAGACCATCAACAGCTACCAGACTTTGGGAATGCAGTATTCTGACAAATATCACGGTCTGGACCAGCGAATGGGGCTTTTAACACTGTCAGGAGTGAAATATATGACCTCGTCCCAGGAAGAGGACGTTCCGTATGGATTTAAAAAAATCGATCAGAATGGAAAGATCGGCCTGTATGAAAATCAATATGCGCTGCCTTTGGCATATGCCTACGATACTTATATTACAGAAAATCAATATGAGGCTCTGAACGGAGTTGGAAGAGAGCAGGCAATGCTGGAAAATATCGTGCTGGAAAAAGAAATTGAAGAATCTTCCTTAAAGCATGAAAAGGTATCAGACAACACGTCAGTTACCACTATCCCGCTGTCAGGAAACCGGATTTCATCACCGGAAGGGAAAGAATATGCAGAGATAACAATCCCGGCGAATAAAGACAAAGAGACCTATTTATATTTTAAAAATCTGGTGTATGATGATTCTCACAGCAGTACACGCAATATTTTCATGAGCGGGAAGAAAAGTACGGACGGAATCAAGGTAAAACAAAATGACATCAGCAAAAAGATTTACATTCAGAGCACATTCAGTCCATATTATTTCGGACGGACAGACTATATGATAAAACTGAATCATCAGGGATCGCAGGAGGAAGAAAAAATAAAGTTGTATTTCCTTTCTCCGGGAACTTATGAGTTTGACAGGCTGTATCTGGTGGAAGTCGATCGGCAGGATACGATAGAAAAAATTCAAAAGCTTCAGAAGAATGCACTGGAAAACATTTCTTATAGTGGAAATCATTTTTCCGGAGAAATAGAAACGGATCGGAAGAAGATGGTTTGCGTGGCGATTCCTTATTCCAGCGGCTGGAAAGCATCTGTTGACGGCAAGGAAACAAAAATCTATCAGGCAAACGGTATGTATATGGGAATTCTGGTAGGAAAAGGAAGCCATACGATAAAATTAAGCTATACAACACCGGGTCTTAAAATTGGAGCCGCAGTGAGCGGGGCAGCATGGATCATTTTCGCAGCATATATTATCGTGATGCAGAGGAAAAAAACAATAAAAACAGAAAAATAATCAGACAGAGGAGAACGGTTTACAGATTCAGCCGGGTTCCTCTGTTTTTTTACATGAATCTAACGGAAATCTTACCTGTATTTTTTTGATATTTGTCATTGGATTCCGTAACATTATTTTATAGAAAAAAAGACAGGAGAACATAAAGATGCAGGAACAGGAACGCCGGCAGATCTATGCCGGGTTTTATATAAAACATCCAATCGAAAAATATCACATTTTATATGAATCTTTCTTCGGAAGAGGAATGCTGTGCAATCCCTATGGGATATTTTGTGCATTTGAACAAAGAGAAGATTTTGGAAGATATGAGCACTTCTGGGTAATTAAAAACTGGAAGGAAAATGAAAACATCAGGAAGCTGTATGAGTCATATGAAAATGTACATTTTGTACGTTATATGAGCCGGGAATATCTGTATCATATGGCAACAGCTGCGTATCTGATCAATAACCTGGCGTTTCCTTCTTTTTATACACCCAGAAAAGGACAAATTTATTTCAACACATGGCATGGAATAGGAACAGAGAAATATGGATTTGATGCCCAGGATGGAAATGTAGAGGTCAGGAATATCATTCGAAATTTTCTGGCTGCTGATTATCTTTTAACTTCTGGAAGCCAGATGAAACAGATGTATCAGAAGTCCTTCAAATTGAATGGGATTTACAGCGGCATCTTTCTGGAGGAGGGACAGCCCCGGACAGATATTTTATGGGGCTGCCGTAAGGAATGGCTGCAAAAGAAGCTTCAAATGTATGGAATCCGCATGCAGACAGAGAAGAAACTGATCTTATACATTTGTGCAGAAACAAACCAGGAAGGAGCGTCAGTGAATGGAAGGGACATAAAAAGGAGGCTGGAAGAACTGGAAAATGCTGTGGATTCAAATAAGTATCAGGTTCTGATCCGTCAGAGGGATCTGTCAGAAGCGGCGCTTGAAGAAGCAGGGCAGCTGAAACCATACCTGATTCCCGGAGCGGTTGATTTGAACGAAGTACTGGCTTGTACAGATCTTTTGATTGATGAAATGACAGGAAGCTATCATGATTTTATGAGTCAGAAACGGCCGGTTTTATTTCTTTCAGAATCTGTTCCGGCAGGACAGGAAGATCTGCCGGGACCTGTATTTAGAACGATGAAGGAAGCAGGCAGATGGATCAAAGAGGAAAGATGGACCAAAAAAGAAAGGAGAACAAGATTTCGGCATCAGAAAGAACATCGGATGGAAGACGGAAAATGCGGGGCAAGGATTCTTGAAACCCTGATCGATCAAAAAGAGTTGAGAAGAAAGTCTGTCTGGGAGAAAATTCGAGAAAGGTTTGCCCGCCGGAAAGAAAAGATCCTGTTCTATGGCAGTGACCTGAGGGAAAATGGAGTCACCTATTCCCTTTTGAGCCTATTGGATTCTATCGATTATAAAAAATACGATGTTACATTACTGACAGTGCTCAGCCGGGAAGGAACGAATCGGGATAAGATATGTTCTGTGGATCCAAGGGTTCGAGTGATTACCAGATTTGGTGTGCCAAACGCAGTGCCCGCAGAGCAGGAACGATATCGGAAGGCTATGGAGCAGGGGATTCCAGAGGAGGAGAAGGAAAGAAAGGCACTGAGAGAATATTTGTCCAGAGAATTTCAACGGATGTTTGGAAAAGCAGAATTTGATCATGTCATCGAATTTACCGGCTACAGTCCTCAGTATGGAATGCTGTTTGCTGCGTCGCAAAATACGAAGAAATACATATGGCAGCATAGTGATCTGCAAAGTGAAAGTCATAAGATGATAAAAAATGGGCCAGATATGCAAAAGAAACTGCAGGCCGTGTTTTCATTATATCCGTTTTATGATAAGGTCGTAGCCTGCAGCAAGAGTTTAAGAAATCTGAACCGGGAAGCGCTGGCAAATGGGGATACATGGGAGAAATTTATATATGTAAGAAATAGTTTTTCGGCGAAACGAGTGCAGGAAGATGCCGCTCAGCCGTATGAGGAGATCAAAGAATATCGTCATTTCCAGAAGCCAGGTCAAAACGGTATGATTTATGCAAATATGGGGAGATTATCACCGGAGAAAAACCAAAAAAATCTGATTGAGGCATTTCGAAGGGTGCACGAGGAATTTAAAGATACGAAGCTGTATCTTTTGGGAGAGGGACCGCTGAAAGAAGAACTGGAAAATCAGATTCGGCAGTATCATTTGGAACAGGATGTGATCATGACAGGGAATTTAGATAATCCGTTTGCGCTCCTAAAGCAGTGTGACTGCTTTGTGCTGCCTTCTCTATATGAGGGCCAGCCCATGTCAGTCCTGGAAGTGAGAGTGCTGGGGATTCCGATTATCCTCTCAGATTTTTCTACAAGAGAAGATGTCTGTATGCCAGATGGGCAGATCATCGTGAAGAAAGATCCGGCCAGCATCTATCGTGGAATGAAAGAAGTGTATCAGAATCGAAAGGCCGTCTATCGATTTGATCCCAAACGGTATAACAAAGATGTATACCGGGAATTTGAAAAAATGATACGAGGAAAATAAACAGTAGAGAATCGGATAAAACTGATTTCTGGAAGTTGAAGAAACAACGGATAGAAATCAGTTTTTTTATGGATTTTTTATATTAGGAATAGTTTTTCAAAAGAATGAAAAAACTGATATATGATCAGGCGAAAAAAGATAAATACGGACGGAGACGGTGAAATGAAAACATTGAAAAAAATAAGGGATATTCAAAAAGAATGGGAAGCAGTGAAAAAAGAAAGTCGTGTCTTCTTGAATCAGACAGAAACAAGACGATCCAGTGTAAAGTTCGCAGAGGCATATAAACGGCAGAAAGTGGATGATCATAAAATTCTTTACGAAAGCTATTGGGGAAGAGGAATGGCAGATAATCCATATGCGCTTTTCCTCGAATTGTTATCCAGGGATTTGTACCGGACGTATACACATGTCTGGGTTCTGGATGACTTTGAGAGGAATCAGCCTATGCTGCAAAAATACAAAGAAAATCCTCAGGTACAGTTTGTTTTATTTGGAAGCGAGGAATATTTCAATGAACTGGCCAGTGCAAAATATCTGCTGAATAATACAACATATCCTCACTATTTTGTGAAAAAAGCGGAACAGGTATACATTAATACATGGCACGGGACTCCGTTAAAAAGCATGGGGTATGAAGTGAAGGACGGCAGCAGCAATTCTGCCAATACAGTCCGTAATTTCCTGCAGGCGGATTATCTTTTATCAGCAAACAAACTCATGACAAAGATGTATCTAAAAAGTTATAAAATGGAGGAAATTCTTCCGGGAAAGATCATAGAAGAAGGACAGCCGAGAAATGATTTGCTGTTCCATAGCAAAAGAGAAGAAGTATACGAGAAATTAAAAACATATGGGATATCGATTGAAAAAAACAAAAAAATTATTTTGTATGCGCCCACATGGAGGGAAGCAGAGGAAGGCGGTCTGAACGTAAATCCTGAGGAACTGCTTGATGTGAAAAAGAAGCTGGAAGAAACTATCGGAAAAGATAAATATCAGATTTTGATCAAACCTCATCAGTATGTATATCAGCAGTTGAAAGACAGGGAAGAATACCGGAATCTCTTAATTCCTGCCACAGTTGATGCAAACGAACTAATGATCCTGGCAGATATACTGATTTCGGATTATTCCAGTATTTTTTTGGATTATATGGTGTTGGGACGTCCCATCTTATTTTATGTTCCGGATTTAGAGACTTACAAAGAAATGCGGGGACTGAATATAAAATTAGAAGAACTTCCTGGTCCATACAGCGATTGTATTTCAGATATCGCTGAGAATATCCAAAACATAGAGTTGGTTCAGGAACAATTTAAAGAAAAATATCAAAGGATGAGACAAAAAATCTGTGGTAAGGATGATGGAAAGGTTTGTGCAAGGATTGTAGATACTATTTTTGAAAAGAGTAGGAAGTGCAGCTTGGTGACAGGACAGCATAATAAGAAACGGCTGCTGATTTCCTGCGGGGGATTAGCAGAAAACGGGATTACCCATTCCTTTTTGAGTTTATTAGAACAGATTGATTATGATGAATGGGATGTCACTGCACTGGTAGGAGATGATCCGAAAGATCCGGCAAAACACAGGAAAGTAAATGAAATGAATGAAAATGTCAGAGCGCTTGTCTTATACGGATTTCGAGCTTCTACATGGAAGGAAGAACAAAGAAGGATCATAACAGTTCGTCATGGATTATACCATCCTGTCTGGAAAAGGATTTGTCCGTGGGAAATGTATGACAGAGAGTACCGCAGGATTGTTGGGATGGCAGAATTTGATTATATTGTGGATTTTCAGGGCTATAATGTCATCCTGACATCTGTATTAAGCAGAGGAAAGGCAAAGAAAAAATCAATCTGGCTGCATAACGACATACTGGCGGATATGAATAAAAAAGTAAACGGAAAGAAAAAGAACTGGGAGTGTCTGCATTATAATGTCTCAATGTATCCTTATTTTGATTCTTTGGTTTCATGCAGTAAAGAGGTTATGAAGGTGAACCGGGAAAAATTGGCAGTAAAGGAAACATATCATAAGTTTGGTTATGCAAAAAATACAGTAAATGAGAAACGAATGGAAGAATGCCGGAGACATCAAAATACTGTCTGGATTCATGGACAGGAATATTTGGTCAAAAATGAAGCAAAAACAAGTGACGATTCCAGAAAAATAGAGATTGTCAGACTGCCGGAACAAGGTTACATTTATTTTCTTACAATGGGAAGAATGTCAGTGGAAAAGAACCATACTGCACTGATAAAGGCATTTTCCAGGCTCCGCAAAGAAAACGACAAGGTTAGATTGGTGATCATTGGAGCGGGTCCTTTGGAAAAGCAGATAAAGGCTCTCGTTGAAAGAGAAAATTTGTGCCCATATGTAACATTGGCCGGAAATATTGATAACCCTTTTGCATTTATGGAAAGGAGCGATTGTTTTATCCTTCCTTCTACACATGAAGGTCAGCCAATGGTGCTGCTGGAAGCGAGGGTATGCGGCATGCCGATCATTGTATCTGATTTTTCTACCGTGAACGACAGCCTGTACCCGAATGGGCAGCTCTTGATCGGCAAGGATGAAGAAAGTATTTATGAAGGATTAAAAGCATTTACAGAGGGAAAAGTACCAAAATGTGAGTTTAATCTGCAGCAGTATAATCAGGAAGCCTATGAAGAATTTCAAATGGCGATACAGTGAGGAAGGGAAAATATGGAATCTTTAAATTCTTTCAAAGATAATTACAGTGATTTCAGACTGGATTTAAGAGAGAGGATGGAAAATAGAAAAGGCAGGGTAAAAGACGGCATTATATATGGAAGTTATTATGAACTGCCAATTGAGAAACACAGCATCGTGTTTTATTTCCATAAGGAAGACATTCAAAATGCATTTTTTCAAAGATTGGCAGAGCAGATTTTCAACGGGGAAATAGGAAAAGAAGATCTTGTAAGATGCGTGATTGAAAAGGACTTCCCTCAAGGAATGCTGCCAAAAGGATGTCAGGGTGTTTTGCTGAATGAAACAGAAGATGAAGCGAAAAGAACAATGGCATGCTCTGAGATGATAATAGCGGGAAATGGACTGCCAAAATACTTTGTAAGAAGAAAAGAACAGATGGTGGTGCGTTTTATATCTCAAACAAAAGGCAGCCAGGGACGCATCTGGAAAGCTCAGAATAGGATTTCCTGGATCATGAACAGTTCATTGATTTTTGTGAATCGTGAAGAGGATAAAACAGCTTTTGAAAAGGCATATCAGCTGAATGATTTCTTTGATGGAAAAATCAGAGCATGGGCAGAATGCAGGATACAAGAAATTAATTTAGAAAAATTCAAAAAAATGATAGAAGAAGATAAAAAGCAAACAAAGGAATCGGTTTCTTCAAAGAAAAAAGTGCTGATTTTAAATGGCCAGGGATTAAGAGAAGAAGGGAAAATGATTCGCATCATTTCTGGCGCTTTGGATTCAAAGAAATATGATATTACATTGGCAATGAAACAGTCACAGGATACGGAAGATGAAGACATAGATGCGCTGGATTCTAATATCAGGCTCATTTACCGCGAAGGTTCATTTTCCTGCAGTATGGATGAATATATAGATATCCAGTATTTGCTGAAAAATTTTCACGCGTTTGACCATATAGAGAAGGCATATGAATATTTAAACAGAGGGATTGTGAAAAGAGAATGCCAGAGATTATGGGGAGAAACAAGTTTTGATACGGTAATCTATGTGGGAAATCACAGTGCTGTCTGGCCTGTGATTGCCGGCGGGACAAAGGCAAAAAAGAAAATCCGCATAGAATCCAGAAATTTGAAGGAAGAGGTACAAAAGCATCGGACCCAAAATAAAAAAAGATCATTTTTCAATATGCAGCAGCTGTATCAAATGATTTTCCATCACATTGTCTTTCCTTCAAAATCCAGACTAAATGATGCCGTCACGCAGAATTTGGTTCGTCCAGAGAAAGGAATGGATTTCGATTATCCAGCCTTAAATGTGATACCGAAAGAAAAACAGGAGCAGGATCTCATATGGTATGAAAATCGGGAATATTTGATAGCAGCAAAAAAGAACAATCTTTATGGAAGCGAACAACTGGAATTGCTGCCGCTTCTGGAGAAAAAAAGAAAGACATATATTATGGAGGGAAACGGGGACGATGCCCAGGAAGTTCTTACGCTGTTTCCAAAAGGCAGAGTGGCGAATCTGGTTCTATGTACAGAGAAAAAAAATAATTTTAAACGATTAAAAGATCATGGACAGATGAATGGGATACGGGTCATTGGTCCTGAATGCCTTAGGAATAGCCCGTATTTAAGTGATTATTTACAGTATTTTGAAGGATATATAGCAGCAGGAGAAAAAGAAGAATACAGCCCAATCCGGATCTGCATGGAGCTTTTGGGAAAAGAAATTTTGAGATATGAGAAGTTCAGGCTGGAAAAAGAAGATGGAAAATGTTTTGAAAGCCATCAGCAGTATTTGAACTATATGGAGAGAAGATGGGCAGAATTTTTGCGATGAATAAATAAAAATAGTTGAGATAAGCTGATAAAAAGTGCCGGTTTTTTTCCATAGTTTTTGGATTTTGAATAAGGCAGCTTTTTTTCTTATTTCTAAGGTGCTGGAAGAGGTAATAAGCGCTGTATTCAGCGCTGCAGCGCCATTGTGCCATCAAATATAGCGCTGTTATTTATACAGGCAGAAAAAAGTTACGACTATTTACTTACCTAGTATACTTTGATATAATAGCTGGAACAAATATATTTTTCAATTAAAACGATAGGAGGGAAATATGGATAGGATAGCGGTACTTGTTCCTTGCTATAATGAGGAACGTACAATCAAGAAGGTAGTAACAGATTGGAAAAGAGAATTACCAGAAGCAATTGTTTATGTGTATGATAATAATTCTACAGATAGAACGGTAGAATTAGCAAAACAGGCTGGAGCAATTGTTCGGCATGAATATATGCAGGGTAAAGGAAATGTTGTTCGTAGAATGTTTCGGGAAATTGATGCGGATTGTTATATTTTGATAGATGGAGATGATACATATCCGGCAGAATTTGGCCGAGAAATGGTAAAAAAAGTTTTAGAAGAACAGTCTGATATGGTGGTTGGAGATCGTCTGTCATCTACGTATTTTGAAGAAAATAAGAGACCGTTTCACAACATGGGAAATAGTTTAGTAAGAGGAACCATTAATCGATTATTTAAAAGCAGCATTAGAGATATTATGACAGGTTACAGAGCTTTTAGCTATCAATTTGTGAAAACATTCCCTGTACTATCAAAAGGTTTTGAAATAGAAACTGAGATGAGTATTCATGCAGTGGATAAAAATATGAAAGTAGATAATGTTGTCATTGAATACCGGGATCGGCCTGAGGGAAGTGAGTCAAAACTGAATACATATTCCGATGGTTTTAAAGTTTTAAGAACAATTATGAAATTATATAGGGATTATAAACCATTTGGATTTTTTGGAATATTATCAATGCTGTTGATTATAATAGCAGCAATAGCATTTATTCCAGTATTTATTACATATTTAAAAACCGGATTAGTACCAAATTTTCCAACGTTGATTGTTAGTGGCTTTATTACAATAGCAGCGTTGCAGTCCTTTTTCGCCGGTTTAATCTTAAATACGCTCGTGCAGAAAAATAAGCAAGATTTTGAATTTAAATTACAGATGGTTCAAAGAGGAGAAAGAATGAATGAAAGTGAATAACAAGAGACGAGAGAACATTGGGGCAGCCATAACAGCTGCTCTTTTGTCAGTTTTACAGGTGTTAGGATACAGCTTTTCAAAATATGACTCTTGGGATATATGGTTTCAAAATTTTGAAAGCAGAATTTTCTTTTTTTCTTTTACTGTTTTGGTTGCAATTTTGTTTTTTATAATAATTAAGATATTTTGGAGAGTAATACAAAATAGCAAACAAGATGAAATAGATACAGACTACAAAATTAAGAAAAAACAAGTTATAAAATTAGCTATATTATTTATAGTATTATGGCTTCCATATATTGTAATTTTGTATCCGTGTTCTATGAATCCTGATGTTATGGACCAGATAGGACAATTTTTCCATATCGATTCTATGTGCTGGACACAGCGATATGTAAATCTTCCTAATCCGACAGAATCATTTTGGAATAATCATCATCCAGTATTTCATACTCTGATTGTTGGGACTTTTGTTTGGATAGGAAAGCAGATTCATAATATTGGAATCGGATTGTTTGGGATGGTTGTTTTGCAGACCATTTTAATGGCAACGGTATTTTCATATGCAGTATTGTATATGAAAAAAAGAAATGTCTCTAAAAAATTCTTATATTTTGCTGCAGCATTTTATGGTTTATGGCCCATTCATGGGTTCACAGCCACTACTTTATGCAAAGACACATTGTTTAATGTTTGGATTTTTTATAGTACCATAAGAATCATACAGATGGTGGAAAAACCGCAGAAAGTATTGACGAAGAGGTTTGTTTTTTGGAACATTGTGAACTTTACTATTATGGGACTTTTACGTAACAATGGAGTTTATTTACTTTTCGTAATGTTATTTATTATCCTGGTTTTAATGAAGGGATACCGAAAGAAAATATTAATCTCTTTTGGAATTCCAGTCTTCTTTTTGGGGATAGTTTTGCCGAAAATGATTTTTCCGATACTGGATATAGCGCCAGGAAGTAAAAGAGAAATGCTTTCAGTTCCTTTGCAGCAGATTGCAAGAGTGGTGAAAGAGGGAGAGGTAGAGCAGGATGACTTAGATATAATAGAAACTGCATTATGTTCTGGCAGAGATTATCATGAAATTATAAAACGGTATGATCCCAAAAGAGCAGATCCAATAAAAAATTATTATAATTTGAATCTATCAAAGTCAGAAGAAAAAGAATTATTCAAAGTATGGCTGAAATATTTAAGGAAATGCCCATTAACATATATACAAGCTGCAATAAATAATTCATATCAATATATTTATTACGAAAGGTATTCTGAAAGTGCTGCTTATGTCTATTATAACGGAATAACCGCTAATAATGGAGAAATTCTAGGTGTTAAGAATAATCAAAGGTTTAAAGATCAAAGAGATCAATTATATAAAATTGTAACAAAGATTCAACATAGTAAGATTTTGGGCTGGACAGTCAATATAGGATTTTACATGTGCGTGTTTATTGTATTGACTGTAAAATGTCTTGTGGATAGAAAATACCGACTGTTTTGGAGCTTTGGATTGATCATGGGAAATATAGCAATTAATTTCCTGGGACCAGTAGTATATATGCGGTATGTATACTTTTTTATTATCTGTATCCCATTATATTTGGGATTGCTGATGATAGAGAGAAGGAGAAAATGAACAAAAGAATTAGAATTAGAATGGTAATTTGTGCTGCATTAGCTGTAATATTTACTTTTTGTTTTTTCTGCGGACAATATTTTGACCGGGGATATCAATTTCAGAATGACCCATGGGGTATTTTGAAATTGATTCTGATTGCAGCGACAGTATTATTGGTAACTGGTTTTTTATACAGGGTTTTGGATGCACTGAGAAAAAAAGATCCTCATAATAAAACAATGAAGATAAATAAAATAATTTTCGATCAACATCCAGGGATAAAAACCTGGCTGATTCTTATTATAGTGTGGCTGCCAAACTATATTTTATATTATCCGGGATGTCTTACCTATGATGCAGTTAATCAGCTGGAACAGTTTTCGACAGGACAATGGAGCAATCATCATCCTATTTTAACTACATTGATTGAATCTGTGATTGTAATTCCTATGAAAAATATAGGCAAATTTGAAATGGGAGTAGCATTGTATCTTGCTTTTGTACTTTTATTTTCCTCTGGCATGATTGCATTAGGATTTAAATGGATGAAAAGAAATGAAGTATATTATTCTATACGATGGATAGGTCTGCTCTTTTTTTGTATATATCCATTATGGTCAGCTTATGCAAGAACTTTAGTGAAAGATACATTGTTCTATCCTGTATTTTATCTTTTTATCCTGTATTTATTTGATATTGTTGTCAGTTATGAGGATTTTTTTCAGAGTAAAAGACAGATTTTTAAATTTAGTGTAATATGTTTAACATTATGTTTAATAAGGCATAATGGTTTCTATATTGCAATAGCAACAGTGGCAGGTCTAATATGGCTTTGTAGAAAATATAGGCGAAATTGTGTTATAATCTTTTTTATGATTATTGCTTTTTGGACAGGATATAATGCGCTGCTTCCGGTTTTTGGAGTCATACCAGGTGGAAAGCAGGAAATGCTGTCAATTCCATTTCAGCAAACAGCCAGATATGTAAAAGAACATCACACAGAAGTCACAAAGGAAGAAAGGCGTGCTATCGAAAAAGTACTAAATTATAAAGTAATAGCACAAAAATACGATCCTAATATATCAGATCCAGTAAAGAATACCTATAAAAAGAAGGATGAATATTTAAAAAATTATTTTAGAGTTTGGGGACAGCAGTTTCTAAAACATCCGGGGACTTACATAAAGGCTACATTGAATGGAACATATGGTTACTATAGTTATAAAACAAAGATAAAGTATCCTTGTGGTTATAATGTTCAGCCGGAAGGGTATCGCTTATACTCAACGAATTATAAATTGAAGTTTAATTCAAAATTAGAGAAAGCAAGACTGTTTTATGAAAGAATAGTAAAAAACATATATGTCAAAGGACCTTTGAAGTTATTAACGGAGCCAATGATATACAATTGGTTTTTTATTATCATGTTTGGATATTTAATCCAGGATAAATTGCTTCGTAAGTATTGGGTGATATTTATTCCGTTTTGGATTTCATTTTTTATATGTTTGGCATCACCGGTAAACGGAGACCTTCGCTATATGCTGCCGTTGATGAGTACTTGGATATTATATCTGGGATTTTTGGTTAATCCAAAAAGTAATGCAAAAAATAAAAGGATAGGGGAAAGGAATTAGAAATAAGTATTTTTAATCTATTGCAAGGAAAAGAGGTTTGTTATGAAGTTTACAAAGGATCATACATTATGTATGAAAGGGATTGCAATCTTGCTTATGTTTTTCCACCATAATTATCTGGGCCCAGATAGATGGTTGGATTCAGCTATTAATTTTTATCCTTTTACAGAAGATATCTTTGTATATGTTGCAAAATTCTGCAAAATATGTGTTGGTGTATTTGTCCTTTTAACAGGATATGGGATGATGGCTTCCTGTAAGGATAGAATTAAAACGAGTTATGACATGAGAAAATATATTTTAAAGCGTTATTTATCTTTGATGCTTGGATTTATTTTGGTCTTTTTGATTATACAAATTGCTTCTGTTTTTACTGGCCGATTTGAATATATATACGGAAAAGGGACGTATGCTTGGATTTATTTTGTGATTGATGCTTTAGGATTAGCACACTTATTTGATACGCCAACATTTTGCCCTACATGGTGGTATATGAGTCTGGCTGTATTATTGATTATACTATTTCCATTATTTAAACAATTAATTGAACGTTATCATGGATTAGTACTGGCAGCGGCAGTCCTGATTCCAACTGCATTGGACCTCCCGTTTACAGATTTAGTCAGGTGGCTTTTCTGTTATTGTCTGGGAATATATATTGCTGAGCATGATTTATTTGTAAAAATCAAAGAGAAATATTTGAAACAGAGTACAATGAAAAAAGTTATATATTGCATTTGTATGATAATTGGGATGGGGATTATTGTTAAATTCCGTCAAAGCGGCGGATTCGGAATGAAATTTTTATATTTATGGGAAGGCCTTGCTCCAGCATATGTAATATTAATTAGTTATATGTTTCTTATGTGGTGTAAACCGTTAGTTGCTGTACTCAAATTTTTAGGAAAACATTCAATGAATATGTTTTTGATTCATACGATGTTCCGGGCAATCTTTTTCCATGATTTTATCTATTCCTTCTATTATGCATGGATAGACTATATTGTTTTGATTATAGTTTCAGTTTTAAGTTCACTGGCAGTAGAATTTATAAAGAAAATTATTCACTTTGATCATATATCAGGAAAAATTAAAAATATCGTAGCACTTCGGCTAAATTTGATATAATAAGTCGTACTATTGTTTTTATTTTACCAGGATGTTACAATAAGGATACAAAAGTTAAAAAAATGTTAAACTAGGAGCAAAAATGAAAGAAGTTAAAGTAAGTGTTATTATTCCTATCTATAATGTGGAAGAGTATCTGGAGGCATGTTTAGATTCTGTAGCAGAACAGACACTGGAAGAGCTTCAGGTCGTTATGGTAGACGATGGTTCATTAGATGGAAGTAGTGATATTGCCAAATCTTACGCAGAAAAATATGATAATTTTTTATATGTACGTCAAAAGAATGGTGGTTTGGGCAATGCTAGAAATACTGGAATTAAATATGCAGAAGGAAAATATATTATTTTTTTAGATTCGGATGATATCGTTCCTGATTATGCATATGAAAGGATGTATTTAGCGGCAGAAAGAAATCAAAGTGATATGGTAGTTGGACATGTATGCCGCCTGAAAGGTGAAAACGATACAATTTCCAACCTTCAAGAAATTGCATTTCAGAAGTATGTTGATAAAACACATATAAAGGAAAATCCTCATCTGATTTATGATACAACATCATGGAATAAATTAATTCGTAAGGATTTTTGGGATAAGTATGGATTTAAATTCCCTGAAAGAATTTTATATGAAGATATTCCTGTTACGATTCCAATGCATTATTTGGCAAATAATGTAACAGTTGTTCAGGATGTTTGCTATCAGTGGAGGATACGAGATGGTGCAAATAAATCCATCACACAAAGAGCAGATGATTTTAAAAATCTCAGAGATCGAATTAAAGTTCTGCAGATGGTAGATCAATTCTTTAAAGAGAATGTGAAAGAAGAGAATTTATGGGAAGCAAAACATTATAAATGGCTGTTCATTGATATGAAGATCTTCATGAATACATGTCTTTATTTATCTGATGAGCAGGCATTAAAAATGATGCATTATATTAAAGACTATATTGAAGAAGCGATTCCGCTTGAAACCATTGATAAATTACCGGTGATGGCAAGAGAAGAATATAGGGCTTTGATGGATTTAGATGTAGACCGATTAATGAAATTGCGCCAGTATGAATTGGATAATTTTAATGATGCGAGGATTACAAAACAAAATGGAAAATATATAGGGCATTTTCCTAAGGATTTGATTCCGAAAGATCGGTCTGATATGACTTCTGCTCTTGCAGAGCGAAGAATGACCAGAATTATTCAGAATATTGAATGGAAAGATGATAAATGCATTGTTGAAGGCTATGTATTTATGATGGGAATTTCGGTTCCAAATACGAAAAAACAAAAATTGCAGGCATATTTATGCAGACTGGATACAGGAGAGAGAATTCCTGTACAGACAGAAGGAATAAAGTCGGCAGAAGCTCAGGAACGGTTTAGATTTAAATTAGATACTACGGCAAAACAGCTTTATTATAGAAATTATAAAGGTGCGGGTTATCGTATTACAATTGATGTAAACAACGATATTATTAAGAATAATTTAAATGGTGAATATCATCTGCTGATGAGCTATGAAAATGAAGACTGGAAACGAGAATTTGTATTAAGAGGATTCGCCGGAAAACTGGAAGAACGGCTGTCACAGGAGACATATTTTAAGAATCATTTATTGGTACGGCTGAAATCTATGCATCGTCATGATTTGAAATTCGATGTACAAAGAGATAATGTTGAAATTGAGAAGAGTGAAATTACAAATGGTATTTTGAAATTACAATTGTCTGAAAAGGTAGGAAATCTTTATACAGCATTTAGTTACCATAAGGGCGAGCAGCTTCCGGCACAGGTTGAAGGAAACCAAGTAATGATCTATTTGAAAGATCTGCCGCAGGAAAAAATGTACATTGCGGTTAAAAAGAAAAATCGTTATGTACCGGTATTGTGTGCCGAAAAGAAGAGAACTTTTTCACAAGAAAAAGATGTACAGCTAATAGAAGAAATTCCAAATGATTATCAATATTATATTTTTCAGAGGAATGCGGTACCTGTTCTCAGGAGCTTACAGCAAAAAAGGGAGGCTTTGTACGAAGCAGAAGTTGTGTATCGGATGGATAATCTGCCGCAGATTCCGGTATCAGCTGTCTTATATGTGGAAGACCAGTTGATTGAAGACAGAATTATTCTGGGTAAGGCAGATGTTACAGCACAGGGTAAGGACTGTATTGTTAAATTTGATATTGATTTAAAACAGGAAGAAGTTGTTAAAAATCTTTATGCAAAGAAACGTCAGATCTGTATTGAGTATACTTCAGAAACAGGCCATGTAATGGACTATGAAGTAAAGGGCGGAGACAAATGTGTAGATGAAAAATATTTTGAAAAGAAATGGAGATACCGTTTGGTCATCGATCAGGAGACAGATGGCTTTTTGCTGAATACATTACAGCTTAAAGAATTTTGGACCAAGGGACCGAAGAAGAGAGCTTTATTGAATAAATTTTTATGTCCGATTCTTCGTCTGCTTCCGTTAAAAAAGAAATGGGTTGTATTTGAATCCATGTGGGGAGCAAAATACAGCTGTAATCCGAGATATTTATATGAATATATTGATAAAAATCATCCTGATTATACTTGTATCTGGTCATTTAAAGATGAGCATACACCAATTGTTGGAAATGGCGTTCGTGTAAGAAGACAATCACTAAAGTATCTCTATTATATGGCACGAGCTAAATATTTCGTAAATAATGTCAATTTTGAGGATGCCTTTGTAAAAAGGAGTAATCAGATAGAAGTGCAGACAATGCATGGAACTCCACTGAAAACAATTGGATTGGATGTTCCGGGAGATTTTCCTACGAAGGCCAGTGTGGAGAACTACGTTAGAAAATGTAAACGGTGGAATTATTTAATTGTTCAGAGTAAATTTGTGGCAGATCTTGCGCCGTCAGCATTCAAGTTTGATAAAGAATATATGAATACAGGATATCCAAGGACAGATATTTTATATCATTCAGATAATCCGGAAATAAAGAAAGAGATGAAGAGAAAACTTGGACTGCCGGAAGATAAGAAGATTATTATGTATGCGCCAACATGGAGAGTAAAAAATCGTTTTGATCTCATGCTTGATTTAGAAAAAATGAAGGAGAAGTTTTCCGATGAATATGCATTGATTCTTAGGCTTCATCATTTTTCAGCAAAAAATTGGCAGGGAGTTCCAGAAGATGGATTTGTATATGATCTGACGGATTATCAGTCAATAGAGGATTTATATATCATTACTGATATATTAATTACGGATTATTCTTCTGTTATGTTTGACTATGCGGTGTTAAATCGTCCAATGTTGTTCTTTACTTATGACTTGGAAAATTACAGAGATAATCTGAGAGGATTTAATATTGACATTGAAACGGAATCTCCGGGTCCGGTATTGTTTACATCAGATGAAGTGATCGATGCGATAGAAAATCTGGATACAACAATTGCAGAATCAAAAGAAAGAGTTGATGCATTTAATAAAAAATACATAGAATATGAATGCGGTCAGTCATCAGAAAAAGTATTTAAAATAATGACAAGCCATTAGTTTTTAACAGAGAGCAGGCAGCGAAGGTCTGCTCTTTTTTGATGAAATGTTAAATAATATTGCGAAAATATTACAAATATGTTAAAGTTATGTGAAATAGTAAGAGCGAGAAGTAGAGGAGAATATCTAAAGAGGGAGTAGTAAATAATGAAATAGAAAGAATAAAGGGTATGAAAAATGAAAGAGAAAAAGCGGATAAAGTATATTGACTTGTGTAAGGGGTTAGGAATTTTGATGGTAACTTTGGGGCATGTAACAACTTTGGCAAATCCCCTAGATCAATGGATGTCATCTATGAAATTAAGTATTTTCTTTGTCGCAGCAGGATATTTGATCTGCTTTACAGATTCTTATCAGAAGCAGTCGCTCAAAAGATATATTTTTAAACTGATCAAATCCTTGATCGTGCCGTATCTGCTGTTTAGTGCATTTGGGATTGCCTTTCGTTATTGGGCAATGGTCATGCAGCATACGGTCAATATGGATTCTATCAAATCCTATATTTTTGCAACCATTACTTTGAGAGGTATTTTTGCTCTTTGGTTTTTGCCGGTTTTGTTTTTTGCGGAAATTCTGTTTTTCTGCCTGATTCGCTATGCTCCGAAAGCGGTGAAACTTCTGGTGGTTTTGATCCCGCCGCTGATTGCTACATGGTTTGGCGGATATTTGGAACAGCTGCAGCTGGCATTGTCACCACTTTGGTATGAAAGGGTTTCCTTTGTACTATTTCCTATAGGAAAAACAATCGTGGCATTATGGTATTTATATATCGGATATTTAGGATGTAAAGTGTGCCGTCAGATTCAAAACGGAAAAATTCTGTTTCTGGTCGGAATCATTTTTTCTGCAGCTAATATTTATATGTCACAGCAGAACATGGACGTAGACATGAATCATATGGAATTTGGAATCCGTCCGGAACTGTTTTTTATTGGAGGAATTCTGGGTTCCTTTGGTGCTTTGCTTGTTTTTCAGTTTTTGGAACAGTACTGGAGCTTTCCAATTTTAAATTACTTTGGAAAAAATTCATTGATTCTTATGTCAACGCAGCGCCCTTTTTATATTCTTGCAATTGGAACAGCAGGATGGCATGAAATATCAGGAGCTGTGGAAGTGTTGTCATGGAGATACTATCTGGACAGCCTGGGAGCGCTGGCAATTGTCTTGATTCTGGAATATTCCATTATTACATTTATTAACAAGAAGGCGAAGTTCATGATTGGTAAGTTTTAGCACCGGAAATGTTGAATAATTGGACATTCGATAGTATAATAGGACAGAGAATGTTCAAAAATGGAGAAAGGTAATGAAAACTTATATTGAAAATTTTAAGAAGTACAGGTTTCTGCTTTGGGAACTTGTAAAAAAAGGTGTCAAGTTAAAGTATCGGCGGTCTTATCTGGGAATCTTATGGACTTTGCTGGAACCGCTGCTTACGATGATCGTTCTGAGCATTGTATTTGGAACACTGTTTGGAAATGATGATCCTCATTTTCCTGTCTATATCCTTTGTGGAAGACTGATGTACAGTTTCTTTTCTGCAGGAACCAACGGTGCGATGAAGGCGATTCGCACCAATGCGGGAATGATCAAGAAGGTGTATGTGCCAAAATACATTTATCCATTGTCCAGTGTTTTGTTTAACTATATTATTTTCCTGATTTCTTTGATCGTACTGGTGGCAGTAGGAGCTGTATTAAAGGTATATCCGACTTTATATATGCTGCAGGCAGTCGTGCCTTTGGTACTGATTTTGTTTACAGCGTTTGGCGTTGGAATGATTCTTTCTACGCTGGCAGTCTTTTTCCGTGATCTGGAATATCTTTGGTCTGTAGGACTGATGATCATTATGTATGCATCTGCAATTTTCTATTATCCAGAAAGAATATTGAATTCCGGATTTGGATGGATCTTGAAATGCAATCCGTTGTATTTGCTGATTCACAATTTCAGACAGGCAGTATTTGGACGGCCGATGAATATGAAGTTTTTAGCGGTGTCTATTGTGTTTGCGATTGTGTCAGTGATTGTTGGACTGATCTTCTTTTATAAGAAGCAGGACGAATTTATTCTGCATATTTAGGAGGGTGTCATGGCGAAGAAAGAAGTATTGCGGGTAGAACATGTCGGCATGAAATTTAACCTGAGTCAGGAAAAAGTAGATGATTTAAAGGATTATATTATAAAACTGCTGAAGCATCAGATTTCATATAATGAGTTCTGGGCGTTAAAAGATGTAAGCTTTAGTTTGAATAAAGGTGACAGATTAGGGATTCTCGGATTGAACGGAGCAGGGAAAAGTACCTTGCTTAAGGTGATTGCCGGAGTATTGAAAGCAACCGAAGGAACCGTAACGTCCAAGGGAAAGATTGCGCCTTTGCTGGAATTAGGTGCCGGATTTGATCAGCAGTATACAGGAAGAGAGAATATTTATTTGTATGGAGCGGTTCTTGGTTTTTCGAAGAAGTTCCTGGATGAGAAATTAGATGAGATTATTGAATTTTCAGAATTAGGCAAATTCATTGATGTTCCGGTAAAAAATTATTCTTCAGGAATGAAGTCCAGACTTGGCTTTTCAGTAGCGACTCTGGTAGAACCGGATATCTTGATCCTGGATGAAGTTTTGTCTGTGGGAGATGCGAAATTCCGTAAAAAGAGTGAAGCAAAGATCATGAGTATGTTTGATAAGGGAGTAACCGTATTGTTTGTATCCCATTCTCTGGATCAGGTACAAAGACTTTGTAATAAGGCAATCCTGCTGGAAAAGGGACATATTATAGCGGATGGAAGTATTGAGGATGTCAGCAAAATATATCTGGAAAAAACAAAATAAGAAAGAGGTATAATCATTCATGAAGAAAGTAATTACGTATGGAACCTTTGATCTGCTGCATGCGGGTCATATTAACCTGCTTCGAAGAGCAAAAGAATTGGGAGATTATCTGATCGTAGTAGTTTCCACGGATGAATTTAACTGGGAGCAGAAACAGAAAAAATGTTATTTCAGCTATGAAGAACGAAAAAAACTGGTAGAAGCTGTCCGGTATGTGGATCTGGTGATTCCGGAAACCAACTGGGAACAGAAGATCAATGATGTGAAGGAATATCATGTGGATACCTTCGTTATGGGAGATGACTGGAAAGGAAAATTTGATTTCCTGAAAGATTACTGTGAAGTTGTGTATCTTCCTAGAACAGAAGGAATTTCTACGACAAAGATTAAAGAGGATCTTGGACTGGGCGGACAGACCAAAGAAGATGCAGCAGAATAAGGAGGATGCATATGAGTAAAGGAAATCAGAGGGTGAGGAAAGCGGTGATTCCGGCTGCTGGATTAGGAACAAGATTTTTGCCGGCAACAAAAGCAATCCCGAAAGAGATGCTGCCAATCGTAGACATCCCTACTGTACAGTATATCGTAGAGGAAGCAGTTGCCAGCGGAATTGAAGAGATTTTGATCATTACCAATTCCAATAAACACTGTATGGAAAATCATTTTGACAAAGATTATGAGCTGGAAGCTCGTCTTACAGATTCCGGCAAGATGAAAGAAGTTGAGATGATCAATGATATTGCGAATATGGCGAATATCTATTATGTCCGCCAGAAAGAGCCGAAAGGACTGGGACATGCGGTGCTGTGTGCGAAATCTTTTATTGGCAATGAACCGTTTGCAGTATTGCTGGGAGATGACGTCGTGATCAACAAAGGCGGTGAGCCTGCGCTGCAGCAGCTGATTCATGCCTATGACAAACATCATGCTTCTGTAGTAGGAGTTCAGACAGTTGCAAAAGATCAGGTCAGCAAATATGGGATTGTAGCGCCAAACCAGAATGTTCCTGCAGATGGACGTGCAGTAAAGCTGGATAACATGGTGGAGAAACCAAGTGAGGAAGAAGCACCGAGTCAGATGGCTGTCTTGGGCCGTTATGTACTGACCCCGGAGATTTTTGAACTGCTGGAAAGTCAGGAAGCCGGTGCCGGTGGAGAGATTCAGCTGACAGATGCAATTTGCCGGCTGATTGACACCCAGGCAGTATACGCCTACGATTTTGAAGGAATCCGTTATGACGTGGGAGATAAATTTGGATTTATCAAGGCAACCGTTGATTTTGCTCTGGAGCGCCCTGAACTGAGAGATCAGGTAATGGACTATATCAAAAAGATTGCGGAGAGAAATTAGAGGAATATTAAAAAAAAGATATGGAATACTGAATTTAAGAAGGAATTTCAACTGCAAATGGTGATACTGTTTGTAAGGAGAAATTCTTTTTTAATGTATCAAGGACAAGGCCTTTTGATTGTGCTATAATACAAAAGTATCAGATTTCTTAGAATAAATAGACTGTTTTATAAAATTTGGTACTTTTCTGTAAAAAAAGAAAACAGATGAGGAAGGAAGAAACGTGAAGATTAAACAGTTTATCAAAAGAATAATTATTACAGTTTATAAACGCCTGACACCAGTAATACCATTGAAAAAAAATTTGATTCTATTTCAGAGCAACAATGGCAAAAATTATACAGGAAATCCAAGGTATATTTACGAGGAGATGATTCGCCAGGGGCTGGACCAGGTGTATGACTGCGTGTGGCTTTTGCTGGATACATCCATTGAAGTTCCAGGAAGATGCCGTAAGATACGCCGTAATTATCCAGGTTTTTTCTGGAACCTGATGAGAGCAAAGTTCTGGGTGTTTGACAGCAGACAGGAAAAGATTTATATAAAGAAAAAAGACACCGTTTATATTCAGACATGGCATGGAACGCCGCTTAAAAAACTGGCACTGGATATGAAACAGCTGGACATGGGCGGAAATCAGAATATTGAAAAATATCATGAAAATTTTCGCACTGCATGCCGGGATTGGGATTACCTTGTATCACAGAATAAATTCTCTACAGAAGTTTTTAAATCCTGTTTTGATTTTGCCAATAAGCCAATCTTAGAGATTGGTTATCCGAGAAATGACATTCTGTTTCAGAAAAATAATGAGAGAGATATCAGAGAATTAAAAGAAAAATTAGGGCTTCCGCTGGACAAAAAAATCATGCTGTATGCACCAACTTGGAGAGATAATGAATATCATTACAAGGGAGTGTATAAATTTGCAACAGAATTGGATTTTGACCGCATGCGGGAAGCATTTTCTGATGAATACTGCATGATCGTGAAATATCATTATCTTGTATCCGAAAATATTGACTGGACGCCATATCAAGGTTTTGTATATACTTTTGATGAGACGAAGGACATTGCATGGCTGTATCTTGTCTCTGATCTTCTGATTACAGATTATTCTTCTGTTATGTTTGATTACAGTCTTTTGAATCGTCCAATGTTCTTCTTTGCATATGATCTGGAAGATTATAAAAATCATCTGAGAGGCTTCTACTTTGACTTTATCAATGAGATTCCGGGACCAATTTCACAGGATACAGAAACACTGATTTCTGATATTCAAAATTACCGGGAAGAAGACTGGAAAGAAAAATACAAAACTTATCATGATAAGTTTAATAATGTGGATTGTGGGGAAGCTTCCAGAAAGATTATTGAATTGATTCAGAAAAAAACAAAAGAGGTCTAGGGTTTATAACGTAGGATAAAGCAGGTTTTTTTCCTGGAAGATACAAAGTAGGAGGTTAGTGTCTTATGGTAACGATTCTTTTAGCGACACTGAATGGAGAAAAATATTTAAAAGCGCAGCTGGAATCTATAGCGGCTCAGACCTATGAGAATTGGCAGCTGGTAGTTGGCGATGATGGTTCTACAGATCAGACTCTGGAAATTTTGAAAGAATTTCAGAAGGAGCATCCCAATCAGGTGACAATTTATGAAAATAATCCTCCGTTTGGAAGCGCAAAAGGGAATTTTATCAATCTGCTTCGGAATTCTTATGGTCCGCATTTTATGTTCTGTGACCAGGATGATGTATGGAAGAGAGACAAAATATATCTAACGCTTCAGAAAATGGAGGCCCTGGAGACACGCTATGGTGACAAAGTGCCGATTTTAGTGCATTCTGATCTGTCCGTGGTAGATGAGAATCTGGAAATGGTGGCAGAATCATTTTTCCAGTATGCCAATCTGCCAAAGCGGGTGATGCTGAATCGTCTGGTTGTGCAGAACTCGGTCACAGGATGTACGGTGATGATCAACCGATGCCTGCAGCAGTTTTTCCTGCAGCAGCTTCCGATTTCCAAGATTATTATGCATGATTACTGGGCGGCACTGATTGCGAAAGTATTTGGAAAAATTGGTTTTGTAAATGAGCCGACAATGCTGTACCGCCAGCATGGGCATAATTCGGTGGGAGCAAAAGACGCCATGAATATTAAGTTTCTGTATGGCCGTCTCAAAGAAGGAAAGAATTCTTATCGGAGAATGATGATTGAGTCCATGGAGCAGATTCAGGGATTTGTAAGCACTTATGGCAAAGACATTCAGGATCTGGACAGCTATGAGCTGCTGAAAAATTACGGAGAACTGTATTACAAAGGAAAATTCCGGCGGCTGGCATTTTACAGGCATAATCAGGTATTAAAAGAAGGAAGGATCAGGAAGCTGATGCAGTGGCTTTGGGGATAAGAAAATGAAGAATGCAGTAAGTTTGTTTATAAAATATTTTATTATGTATTTATCATGTTTATTTCCGCGCAGCCGTAAAATCTATGTGTTTGGCGCATGGCTGGGGGAAAAGTTTGCGGATAATCCGAAATATCTGTTTTTGGAAGCGCAGGATGATTCCGAAATCCGTCCGGTCTGGATTACCAAGAATCCGGAAGTGTGCCGCCAGATTCGAGGGATGGGATATGAAGCATATCTGTCTAACAGCATGAAAGGAATCTGGATGCAGCTTAGGGCGAAATATGCGGTGGTATGCAATGGAATCAGTGATGTCAATCATGCATTTATGGGAAGAGCGGTTTTCCTGAATTTGTGGCATGGAGTTCCGTTAAAAAAAGTGGGCTACGATGATGACAAAGTGAAAAACTGGGACAGCAGGGGCCAGAAAATCCGGCGGCTGATCCAGCAGATTCCTTTGGGGAGAGAATACGTAGCGGCAACAAGCGAGAATTATAAACCAATTTATCAGAGTGCATTTCGCAGACCGTCGGATCATATTCTGGTAATGGGGCAGCCTAGAAATGATATATTTTTTGATACAGAAGGGAAGTTCCCAGTTCAGCACAGGCTGAGAAACGCAGCACGGGGGAAGAAGGTCATCTTATATGCGCCGACCCACAGGCAGGAGGGAAGAGTCCCGTTTCCGCTGGAAGAACATTTTGATTTTGAGAGATTAAATCAATGGTGCAGAGATCATCAGGCTGTGTTTGTCATAAAACGCCATTTTTATCATCAGGAAGAGCCTGTGGATTTTTCAGGATATTCCAACATTGCAGATATTACCGATAAGTCAATGGATATACAGGAACTTTTGATGGATACAGACTTGCTGATCACCGATTACTCCAGCACGTATATCGATTATCTGCTGCTGGATAGGCCGATGGTATTTTATGATTTTGATTATCAGGATTATTTAGAGACAGACAGAGAAATGTATTATGATTATGATGATGTGACGCCAGGATATAAAGCAGAGACTTTTGATCAGCTGCTGGATGAGCTGAATCTGATCTTTCAGGGGGAAGACCAGTGGGAAGAAGAACGCAGGCGTGTGAGAAATCTGTTTTACTGTGCGCAGGGACAGAGAGCAGTGGGAAGAAAACTGCTGGAGTTCCTGAAAGGGATATCATAAGAAGTATGAAAGAAAGGAAGCTGTAAGAAGTGAATACGTTTTTACCGGCAGATATATTAATGCCTCGGGTGGATTCTATGGGGAAATGGGCGGTGATCGCCTGTGATCAGTATTCTTCTCAGCCGGAATATTGGGAAGAAGTAAAGGAAAAGGTGCAGAATGCACCGTCTTCGCTAAACTTGATTCTTCCGGAAGTAGAACTTGGAAGCGGAAGAGAAAAAGAGAAAATTGAAAAAATACATAGGACGATGAATCGTTATCTGACCAACCAGATATTCCGGTCTTATCCGCATGCCTTGATTTATGTGGAACGAACCCTTCAAAATGGAAAGGTACGCAAAGGGATCGTTGGCAGGATCGATCTGGAAGAATATAGTTATACACCGGGAAATGAGGCAAAGATCCGGGCAACAGAGAAGACGGTTATGGAGCGGATTCCGCCGAGAATGAAGATTCGCTATAATGCGTCTGTGGAACTGCCTCATGTGATCCTGCTGTGTGATGATCAAAAGAAAAATCTGATTGAACCGATTACCGAAAAGAAAAACGGTCTGACCAAATTGTATGATTTTCAGCTGATGAAAGACGGTGGTCATGTGGCAGGATGGCTGCTCCAGGGAGAAGATACGGACGCTTTCGTCCGCAGGACAGAAGAGTATGAGCAGCAGATGATGGAGAAATATAAAGAATTCGGAGAGAAACCGATGGTTTATGCCGTAGGAGACGGCAATCATTCACTGGCTACGGCCAAGGCCTGCTATGAACGGTTAAAGCAGACACATCCGGAGGAAGATTTTTCAGAACATCCGGCCAGATACGCTCTGGTGGAGCTTGAAAACCTGCATGATGAAGCTCAGAAATTTGAGCCGATCCACAGGATCATTACCAGTGTGGATACAGAAGAATTAATGGAACAGCTGAAAGAAACTTCCTGTGCGGAAGGAGGATTCCCGATTTCCTGGTACTCCGGAAAGAAAAGAGGAAAGATATATCTGGATCTGAAAAAAAACCAGCTTCCGGTAGATAAGCTGCAGACATTTCTGGATGGCTATCTGGCGGAAAATACTGGTGAAATGGATTATATCCATGGAGACGAAGTGCTGAAAAAACTGGCACGCCAGGAAAAAGCCATTGGATTTTTGCTGCCGGCGGTGGAAAAAGATCAGCTGTTTCCGAGCGTAATGACAGATGGAACTCTGCCAAGAAAAACATTCTCCATGGGGCATGCATGTGAGAAACGGTATTATATTGAAGGAAGAAGAATACGGTAGACATAAAAAATCTCCGCAGGAAGAAAATCCCTGCGGAGATTTTTGCTTTCGGCCGCGTCAGGAGCCGACACGGTTTATGATTTTTTGATTGATTCTTCCAAGTTCATCGCTGACCTGATAATTTGAAGTTCCAAAGAAATATTCATGGGCACGCACGGCGTTTTCCTCTAATGTCGTTGGGAAGCCGTAGTAGGTGCCGTTGTATTTCATTTCTTTCTGATCCCATGGAAATCCCTGCTGATCGACGATATCGTATCGGAAAACAGACAGCAGCATACTGAATAATTCAGAGCGATCCATGTTGGTTTGAATCTGCGGGAGCACATTATCCATGGCGGCCATAAGCTTTAACGGACTTCGCTTTCCTTTCTCAAAAATCTTCTCAAGGACTTCTCTTTGTCTTCCGGCTCTTGCCAGATCACCGCCTGCTGTATAGCGGATTCTTGAGTAGGCCACTGCCTGATTGCCGTCCAGAGTATAGGTACCGCCTGATGGGATGGCAGGAGAGTCTCCGCCGTTGATTCGGTTCATATCACGAATGTAGTCATTGAGATTATCGAGAATGCTGGAATCTACCTCAATCTCAATACCGCCCAGTGCATCCACGAGATCTGCCATGATCTGGAAGTTTACAGTGGCGTATTTTTCGATGTTTAAATCCAGGTTGCGGTTGATGGTGCTGACGGCCAGAACCGGACCGCCCCAGGAATAGGCCGCATTGATCTTATTGTATTGACCGTTGATGCTGACAAAGGTATCCCGGTAAACGGAAAGCAGTTTTACATCTTTGGTTTTATTATTGACGCTGACAACAATAATTGAGTCAGAACGGTTTCCGGTATCTGACATGCTGCCTGTCTGAGAATCAATCCCGAAAAGAGCGTAGTTGGTATAGTCCTGCATATTGGCATCTTCATTTACTGTTACCAGCTGGCTTTCGTCCAGACTTGTTGTCTGGATATTTCCTAATTTCACAAATGCAATGCCGAGGAAAATCAGGATGATCAGAACCAAAAGCAGCAGAAGAAAAACGACTGTACGCAGCGGGGATCGTCGTTTCCTCTTTATGTGTTTGTTTCGATGGGCTTTTTTCATAAGAACCTCCAATCAAAGAAAAAGGACGGCACGCAGGCCGTCCGGTTTAGTAAGCGTTTTTATTTACAAAACCCTTAAAGAATGTTAAAAACAGGATTTTGATGTCCAGACCCAGGGACCAATTTTCAATATAATATAGATCGTGCTCGATTCTGCCGCGGATGGAAGTATCTCCGCGGAAACCATTGACCTGCGCCCATCCGGTAATTCCCGGGCGTACCTGATGTTTGATCATATAACGCGGGATTTCTTCTTTAAATTTCTCTACAAACTGCGGCCGTTCCGGACGAGGTCCGATCAGGCTCATATCGCCTTTTAATACATTCCAGAACTGTGGAAGTTCATCCAGACTGGTTTTCCGGATGATCTTGCCCACTGGAGTGACACGGGCATCGTTTTTGGTCGTCCATTGTTTTGCTTCCTTCTTCGGATCCTGGACACCCATAGAACGGAACTTGTACATTTTAAATGGCTTGTTGCCCAGACCGATTCGTTCCTGTGCAAAGATGATTGGTCCCGGAGAACTTTTTTTGACCAGGATTGCCACTACCAGCATGATCGGAGAAAACAAGATCAGGGCAACGATAGATCCCATGATATCGATCAATCGTTTGATGATCCGGTTCATCGTATTGGTAAGAGGTACATTTCGGATATTGATGACCGGAAGCCCGTCCAAATCTTCGGTATACGGGTTAGTGGAAATAAAGTTGTAATAGTCAGGAACAAACTTGGTGTGGACGCCGGATTTCTCACAGATGGCCACGACTTTTTCAAGTTTATGGTATTCGTTCAGGTTCAAAGTAATCGCCACTTCATCCAGGGAAGTATTTTCAAGATAAGAAGCCAGGTCGTTCAGTGTGCCGATTCGTTTGACGCCGCGGTACTCAAAATTTTCGCTGACTGTGTCATCGAAGATTCCATGGACCTCAAGTCCCCAGTGAGGGTTGGATTTGATGCGGTCGATATATGCGGCAGCAGATGTGCTGAATCCAACAAATACCGTATGTTTGATATTATGCCCTCTCTTGCGGTTTACTTTCAAAATTTTACGAATCACATATCTGGAAATCACACCATAAATAAAATTAATGATGAAAAACAGCAGATACAAAGAACGCGGAAAATTTTGAATCTGAAAAATCGTAATGAAAAATGCTGCAATACCCAGTCCGATTACATTGGATTTAAAAAGATTAATCAGTTCTTTGCTGCCTCTCTGATACCGTTTTGGCGTATAAAGACCAAAAGATGCATATAATATCAGAAGTACGATCATGGCTATGATGAGAGGAAGCTGATAGTATTTCAGCGGAAATGGATAACGATTGTACGTAAAAACATACCGGTACACTTCAAAGCCGAAAATACTTAGATTAAACCGGATCTGATAGGCAGTGATTCCTGCAAGATAAATGCAGATTGCATCGATCAGGACGTGCAGCCTGTTCAAATAAGTTTGGTTTTGCTTAATCATAAATGAATACTCCTTTTTTCCTTCTTATTATTATAAGGTAAAAAGCCCATATGTACAATGAAAAAAAGCTTAGGTTTTTCTTATGTCGGCTTGCCGCAAAAGGAGTCGTTTTCTTAGTTTTGTAACAATTAAAACACAATTTAAACACAAATATTGAGTATATTTAAATCAAACAAAACATTAAGGATGGAAGAAAGGAGATCGTATCATGAGTGTTTATGATAATAATATAAATAACAATACAAATGATGATGGTCAGTGGAAGACTGCAGAGGAATGGAGACGGGAGGAAGAAACGCCTCAGAAGAAAAAAGGATTCTTCTCCCGCAGAAAAGATAAGAACAGCAATGGAGAAAGACCAGGAGGAACAAGAAAAGGCGGCAGGTACTGGGCAAAAGTCGGTGCAACCGCTCTTGTATTCGGACTGATCGCAGGAGTTGCTTTCCAGGGTGTTCAGTATGGCTTTTCAAAAGCTGGTATTGGAAACAGCGGTACACAGCTGGCAACGACCAAAACAACCAGCGGTTCTACTTCTGATTCCGGCAATGGAATTTCGGAGGTTGCGGAAAACGCGATGCCGGCGATCGTCTCTATTACCGGTATTTTTGAAAGCACTTCACAGGGATGGTTTGGACAGCAGCAGAGCAGTCAGACAGAAGGAGTTGGTTCTGGAGTTATCATAGGAAAAGAAGATGGGAAACTTCTGATTGTCACCAATAACCATGTAGTAGAGGATGCAGAATCTCTTTCCGTTGGATTTGTAGATGGGGAAAGCGTAAAAGCAAGTGTTCGCGGAACTGACAGTGATGCAGATTTGGCAGTGGTTGAGGTGAATTTAACTGATATGAAAGATTCTACCAAAAACAAAATCGCCATTATCACATTAGGAGATTCTGATGATCTGAAAACAGGAGAACAGGCAATTGCCATCGGAAATGCTTTGGGATATGGACAGTCTGTAACCGGAGGATATATCAGTGCAGTCAATCGTGAAGTACAGATGACAGACAATACGATGACATTGATCCAGACAGATGCAGCCATTAACCCTGGAAACAGCGGCGGTGCTTTGTTAAACAGCAAAGGGGAACTGATCGGAATCAATACAGTAAAATATTCATCTACAGATGTAGAAGGAATGGGATACGCAATTCCGATCAACACGGCGAAACCGATCATTGAACAGCTGATCAAAAACGAGGCACCATCAGAAGATGAAGAAGCATATCTTGGAATTTCCGGTCAGACGATCGACAGTTCTGTGGCTTCTCAGTTTAATATGCCGACGGGTGTTTATGTACAGCAGGTTGTCAGCGGATCTCCGGCAGAGACAGCTGGAATCAGCGCAGGTGATGTCATTACCAAGTTTAATGGAAGTGAAGTCTCTACCATGGAAGGACTGCAGAGCAAGATGTCTAACTTAAAGGCGGGCACAAAAGTAAAAGTTGTCGTACAGCGTCAGAATCAGCAGGGAACTTATGAATCCAAGACAGTTACCGTAACGCTTGGCAAGAAATCAGACGCTCCGTCAACCTCTTCTTCCAGCAGCAGTTCCAGCAGCAGTAACTACGGAAGCGGCTCAAGGAGTGAATCCGGCAGCAGTTATTACTACAATTATGGAAGATAAACAGAAAGATATTGAAAAAATACCAGATAGAAGATACAATGAGATGGACAGCAGTTTTGCTGTCCATTTTCTTTTTAGAGAAAAAAGGATTGGAAAACGATCCTATGTCGGAACCTGTAGTTTTTATAAATGTCATATCAGGAGATCAAAAATGATAGCAATAGAGATTGAAAATATTAAGAGATTTATGGCAGGATTCCTTGCGGGAGATTTATTTGATGACTTTTTGATGAATGAAGGCAAATTATCCATGGATATTGCATATGAATTCAATGGAAAAGTTTTAAAGGAGTTTTATGATACGGAAGAATGGGAAGAATATGGAATATATCCTTATATTCCATGGGAGAGAGAAAAGGCAAGGATGTTTGGACTGATCAAAGGCAAGAAGACACCTCTGTCCTTCCAGTTTGTTATGATGCTGAAGCCGGGAAAAGTAGAAGAATTTCTTGAAAAATATAATCTGGCTGCAGGACAGGACGAGATTGCAGGGCTGTTTATCAATCTTTTGTATGACAGAAAAAGTCTGAAATGTACTTCCGGTGTATCCAGAAGGTCTTTTACAATGGACCGGGGACTGGAAGAATACTGGGATGTGGAAGTTAAAGAGCGTTTGAAGGAGTTTATGTAAATGAATTTATTAAAAGAGATATGCAGAGGCTCCCTGCTGGGGGTGGCAAACATTATGCCGGGTGTCAGCGGAGGAACTCTGGCCATTTCCATGGGAATTTATGACAAGATCATCTACGCCATTACTCATTTAAGGAAAGATCTGAAAAGCAGTATCCGGATCCTGATACCGATTGGAATCGGCGCTGTCCTTGGATTTGCAGGATTGTCTTTTGTGATTCGCTGGCTGTTTAAGGAATATCCGCTGCAGACCAATCTTTTATTTGTAGGTCTCGTATTAGGCGGAATCCCGGAAATCTTAAAACCAATTCGGACAGAGAAAGTCAAAGCCGCGGGGCTTATTGCATTTTTCTTCTTTTTCTTTCTGGTAGCGGCAGTGCCGATGATTAATATCAGCGGAAAAGAAGCAGTGATGAATCTTTCTTTCATAACAGCAGTCAGAATGTTCGGGATTGGAATCATCTCTGCGGCGACCATGGTCGTGCCGGGTGTGAGCGGCTCCATGATCCTGCTGCTGATAGGATATTATCAGCCTCTGCTGGATGAGATTACAGGATGCATCCATGGATTTTTGATGATGAATTCAGACCAGATGATCCGGGGAGTTTTGATCCTGGCACCGGCAGTCCTTGGACTGGGAGCAGGAATCATTGTCATAGCAAAAATAGTAGAGTATCTGCTGGAGCATCACAGGGCAGTGTCTTACTGGGGCATTTTGGGTCTGATCATTGCTTCGCCGGTGGGAATCCTGGCAGAAATGAAGGGCATATCGCTTGATGCTGTTTCCGGGCTGTGGGGAGTCCTTGCGCTGCTGATCGGTCTGTTCGTGGCCAATCGTCTGGGAGACAAAGAAGAATAAGAAAGGGATTGTGGTGTCTGTTTGGGTATGATAAAATAAGTAGTAATAAATACCACATAATAAAGTTTTAAAAAGGAGATACGGATATGAGCTTTCACATTGTATGCGACAGCTGCACGGATTTAACGAAAGATGATTTCGCAAAAGGGTGTTATACATGGGTGCCTCTGACCCTGATCGTGGACGGGGAAGAGATCATAGATGATGAGACGTTTGATCAGGCATCCTTTCTTAACAAAGTGGCAGAGAGCCGCAGAGAGGCAAAATCCGCCTGTCCTGCGCCGGAGAAATATATGGAGGCTTATGATCAGGCAGATGATATTTATGTCATCACATTATCCGCCCAGTTAAGCGGATCTTATAACAGTGCCGTGCTGGGCAAAAATCTGTATGAGGAAGAACATGGGAAGAAGAACATTTATGTATTTAATTCCAGAGGAGCCTCTACAACCCAGCTGCTGATCGCCAGAAAGATTTATGAGTACGCTTCCGGGGGAATGCCGTTTGAAGATGTGATCGAGAAGGTGGAAGCATATATCTCCACCCAGCGCACCTATTTTGTCCTGGAAACCTTAGAAGTCCTTCGCAAGAACGGACGGCTTTCCAGTCTGACAGCAACTCTTGCCGGCGCATTGAACATCAAGCCGGTGATGGAAGGAACGCGGGATGGAGTGATTCAGAAGCTGACTCAGGCCAGGGGAATGAAGAAAGCTCTGTCGAAGATGGTAGACTCCATCGTAAAAGAGGGAAGGGATCTGTCCCGCCGGATTTTGGCAATTGCTCACTGCAACTGTCCTGAAAGAGCAGAATTTGTAAAAAATCTGATCCAAAAAAATCTGGATGTCGGAGAGATCATCATTATCGAGACAAAGGGCGTAAGTACGCTGTATGCCTGCGATGGGGGTATTATTTTGTCCTATTAAATGAGTTTTTTGCATCCATAAAGACAGGGCTGCCTGCAAGGGAGTCCTGTCTTGTTTTTTGCCCTCAAATTGTATATAATTAGGAACAATCATAAGTGGTCGGATTGTTTTGGATATGGAAATCTGACGATAGAAAAAGGAGGAATTTATGAGCCGTTTAGAATTACAGACCCCCAATCATGCGCAGCTTGTAGTAGAAGGACTGTACAAAGATTTGGAACGCAGGATTGAATCCAGCCCGCCGGGCTTGTGTCCGGTGGATATTTCGCGCGCTTTTTTAGAGCTTTGTCATGCCCAGAGCTGTGGGAAATGTGTTCCCTGCAGGGTAGGACTGGGACAGCTGAAGAATCTGCTGACGGATGTGCTGGATGGGAAAGCGGATATCCGGACACTGACTGCTATCCGGGAAACTGCTCAGTCCATTATGGAATCGGCAGACTGCGCCATTGGCTATGAAGCTGCCAATATGGTGTACAAAGGAGCCATAGGATTTAAAGAAGATTATTTAGAGCATATTATGTACCATCGCTGCCTGAGTACTTTAAATCAGCCAGTGCCGTGCGTGTTCCGATGCCCGGCCAGAGTCGATATTCCAGGATATATCGCGCTGGTCCGCGAGGGACGGTATGAAGATGCGATCCGTCTGATTCGAAAAGATAATCCTTTCCCGACAACCTGCGGATTCATCTGTGAGCATCCATGTGAAGATCTCTGCCGGAGAAATATGATCGACGATGCAGTCAATATCAGAGGCCTCAAGCGGATGGCTGCGGATGCAGCCGGTTATGTAGCTCCGCCAAAGTGTGCCCCATCCACAGGGAAGCAGGTAGCCGTAGTAGGAGGAGGGCCAAGCGGCTTAAGTGCGGCATATTTTCTGCAGCTTATGGGACATCAGGTTACCGTGTTTGAGATGCTGCCGGAGCTTGGCGGAATGCTTCGCTATGGAATCCCAAATTACCGTCTTCCGAAGGAACGGCTGGATCAGGATATCCAGGCAATCCTGGATACAGGAGTGAAGGTAGAATTTGGGCAGGATATTGGAAAAGACATATCCCTTACGGAATTGAAAGAACAGTATGATGCGGTATTGATCAGCATCGGAGCAAGTACAGATAAAAAGATGGGACTGGAAGGAGAAGATGCCCAAGGCGTAATCTCAGCGGTTCAGTTTTTAAGAAATGTAGCACTCGGACAGGAAGAGCGGCTGGACGGACAGGAAGTAGCGGTCATCGGCGGAGGAAATGTATCCATGGATGCAGTCCGCACGGCAGTCCGGCTGGGAGCGAAAAAAGTAAGCATTTTGTATCGGAGAAGAGTAGCGGATATGACGGCTCTTCCGGATGAAATCCAGGGAGCCGAAGCAGAAGGTGTAGAAATCCGCACGCTGATGGCTCCGTCCAGAGTAGAGAAGGATGCCCAAGGCAGGGTGAAGGGAATCTGGGTAACGCCTCAGATGATCAGTGTGATCCGAAACGGACGGCCAAGTGTGAGACCGTCAGGCGAAGAGGATATTCTGATTCCATGCCAGACTCTGATCGTAGCGATCGGTCAGGATATCGAATACCAGCATTTTGAGGAATCCGGTGTACCGGTGCAAAGAGGAAGGATCAGCGTTGAGAAATTCGGCGGATTTGAGGAAATGCCTGGTGTATTCGCAGGAGGAGACTGTGCTTCCGGACCTTCTACTGTAATTTCAGCGGTAGCGGCAGGAAAAGTCATTGCTGCAAATATCGATGAATATCTGGGATTCCATCATGAAATCAGAGCAGATGTGGAAATTCCGGAACCGATCCTGGAAGACAAACAGCCATGCGGAAGAGTTAATATGACTGAAAGAGAAGCAGGAGAGCGAATCTGTGATTTCGAGGGCGTAGAAAATTGTATGACAGCGGCGGAAGCATGTCAGGAAGCATCCAGATGTCTGAGATGTGACCACTTCGGCTATGGAATCTTCAAAGGAGGCAGGGATATAAAATGGTAAATGTTACGATCAATCACCGGGAAATTTCGGTTCCGGAAGGAACGACCATTATGGAGGCGGCAGCGTCTATCCATATTCAGATTCCTAAATTATGTTATCTGAAAGACATTAATGAAATCAGTGCCTGCCGGGTCTGTGTTGTAGAGGTGGAAGGCCAGAGCCGTTTGGTGACGGCATGCAACAATGTAGTGGAAGAGGGCATGGTGATCTATACCAACAGCCCAAGAGTCCGGAGAAACCGCAGGCATACTATAGAGATGCTCTTGTCTCAGCATAATATGGAATGTCCGATGTGTGTGCGGAGCGGAAACTGCAGTCTTCAGTCCATTGCCAATGATCTGAACGTAGTAGGAAGTTTTTATAAACAGGAATTGGTCCTTCAGGAATGGGATACGAATTTTCCTCTGATCCGTGAGGCAAATAAATGCATCAAATGCATGCGGTGCATCCAGATCTGCGATAAAGTCCAGGGAATGAACGTATGGGATGTATCCGGCACTGGTTCAAGAACGAACGTTGGCGTATCCGGATGCAGGGACATAAAGGCAGCAGACTGTACTTTATGCGGCCAGTGTGTGACCCATTGTCCAACAGGAGCTTTGAGAGAGAGGGATGATACAACAAGTTTTTATCGTGCCCTGGAGCGGGAAGACGCGATAGTTGTTGCTCAGATTGCGCCGGCAGTCCGGGCTGCCTGGGGAGAATCTCTCGGCTTGTCCAGAGAAGAAGCAGGCGTAGGAAAGATTGTCGATGCCCTGCGGCGCATGGGAGTCGATTATGTTTTTGACACATCATTTTCTGCAGATCTTACGATCATGGAAGAAGCTCATGAATTTGTAGAAAAATTCACCAAAGGAGAGCTGGAAGAAGATACGATGTTTACATCCTGCTGTCCTGGATGGGTCAGTTTTATGAAATCTCAGTATCCGCAGATGACAGGCTGTCTCTCTACGGCAAAATCCCCGCAGCAGATGTTTGGAGCCGTAATGAAAAGCGCCTTTGCCAAGAAACTGGGAGTAGAACCGGAAAGAATATATGCCGTATCCATCATGCCGTGCCTTGCCAAGAAAGCAGAGCGGGAGATGACACTGTTTTATGAAGAGTTTGCGGGACACGACGTAGACTGTGTACTGACGACAAGAGAGCTGGACCGGATGTTAAAAGCCGATTACATTGATCCTCATACATTGGAGGATGCAGAATTTGACCAGCCGTTTGAAGAGAGCAGCGGCGCGGGTGTGATTTTCGGTGCAACTGGCGGAGTCATGGAAGCGGCCCTTAGGTCTGCCTATTTCCTGGTAACAGGAGAAAATCCTCCGGCAGATGCGTTTAAGAAAATCCGAGGCGTGAAGCAAAAAGGATGGAGGGAAGCAAAATTCGATATTGCAGGCAAAAAAGTATCCATCGCCGTAGTAAGCGGACTGAAAAATACAAGAATGCTGATGGAAGCCATCCGAAAGAAAAAAGTCCATTATCATTTTGTAGAAGTGATGGCATGTCCGGGCGGATGTTCCGGCGGGGGAGGCCAGCCAATCCATGACGGATGTGAATTGGCAGCCGAACGAGGCGCAAACCTCTATTTCCTCGACCAGAATGCCAAAATCCGTTTTTCTCATGAAAATCCGGATATCCAGACCTTATATAAAGAATACATCGGGGAACCAGGATGCCGCAGAGCGCATCAGCTGCTGCATACCGAACATAGAAGTTAAGAGCAAACAGGCTGCTTCGGTCAGAGGCAGCCTTTGTTTTATGGCAGCAGAAAGCACAGTTTTAGATACCAGGGGATTGTGCTTTTTTTAGTATAACATTTACAGAATTCAGTTTTTTCGCTATAATATAGCCTAAAAGGCTGATAAAATGGCCTTGCAGCAATCAAATAACACCATAGGAGGAACAATCATGAGCAAGATTCAGATGACGACCCCATTAGTTGAGATGGACGGAGATGAGATGACAAGGATTCTTTGGAAGATGATCAAAGAAGAATTGATTTTGCCTTTTGTAGATTTGAAAACTGAATATTATGATTTAGGACTGGAACATAGAAATGAAACCAATGACCAGGTAACTTTCGATTCCGCAGAAGCTACAAAGAAATACGGAGTTGCGGTAAAATGCGCAACCATCACTCCAAATGCAGCTCGTATGGAGGAATATGACCTGAAGGAAATGTGGAAGAGCCCGAACGGAACGATTCGTGCAATCTTAGACGGAACGGTATTCCGTGCGCCGATCACAGTAAAAGGCATTACACCGACGGTAAGCAAGTGGAAAAAACCAATCACTATCGCCAGACATGCATACGGTGATGTGTATAAAGGCGTAGAGATCAAAGTACCGGGACCTGGAAAAGCAGAACTTGTCTTTACAGGAGAAGACGGACAGGAAATCAGAGAAACGATCCATGATTTTGACGGACCGGGAATCATTCAGGGAATGCACAACGTGGACGCTTCCATTGAAAGTTTCGCAAGAAGCTGTTTTACATATGCGCTTGATACAAAGCAGGATCTCTGGTTTGCAACAAAAGATACGATTTCTAAGAAGTATGACCACAACTTTAAAGATATTTTCCAGGAAATTTTCGACAAAGAATACGCAGATAAGTTTGAAGCAGCCGGCATTGAATATTTCTATACTCTGATCGATGACGCAGTAGCAAGGGTTATGAGATCAGAAGGCGGATTCATCTGGGCCTGCAAGAACTATGATGGAGACGTTATGAGTGATATGATCTCATCTGCCTTTGGTTCTCTGGCAATGATGACTTCTGTACTGGTATCTCCTCAGGGATACTATGAGTATGAAGCAGCACACGGAACTGTACAGCGTCATTATTACAAACACCTGAAAGGGGAAGAAACCTCTACGAACTCCGTAGCAACTATCTTTGCATGGACGGGTGCCTTAAGAAAACGCGGAGAATTAGACGGCAATCAGGAACTGATGGATTTTGCAGACAAACTGGAAAAAGCAACTTTGGATACGATCGAATCAGGAACGATGACCAAAGACCTGGCATTGATCACAACACTGGAAAATGTCAATGCAGTAAACAGTGAAGGATTCATCAAAGCAATCGCAGAAAGATTATAAGAAAATAGGAGGAAATACTCTTGCAGTCAATACATACCGGACTGACAATGGGAAAAAGATCGATCAGGAAGTTGTGATTGAGAAAGAATAAAACAAAGCAGAAGGAAAATTTTATCCTTCTGCTTTGTTTTATTCTTTGTTTTATGTCTGATGGCAGTTATAATAGAAAGAGAATGTAAGAAATTTGAAAGGTTTGTATTAATATAAAATACAGAATCAACTGGTATGATAATACCATCACAGATAGGGAGGTCATTATGAATCAAACGAAGATCCTAGTAGTAGACGATGACAGAGAAATTGTCGGAGCCATTAAAAAACGTTTGGAGCTGGAAGGCTACCAGGTTTTGACAGCCTACGACGGACTGGAAGCCATGGATGTCCTGACATCACAGGATATACAGCTGCTCATTATAGACGTGATGATGCCGAAAATGGATGGGTTATCCGCAACTATGAAGATTCGTGAGAGCAAGAACATACCTATCATTATTTTATCAGCAAAAACAGAGGAGAGTGATAAGATCCTGGGATTATCTATGGGAGCCGATGATTATGTCAGCAAGCCGTTTCGTCCGGATGAACTGGTTGCCAGAGTGAAATCACAGCTTCGCAGGTATATGCAGCTTGGAAGCATGACGTCCGCCAGTCAGAGCAAAGACAAGATTGTAAATGGCGGTCTGATTCTGGATACAGAAGGAAAGAGGATTTTGGTCGATGGGGAACCAATGAAGCTGACGGCAACAGAATACAAAATACTTTACTTGTTAATGAATCATCTTGGAAGGGTATTTTCTGCAGATGAGATTTATGAGAGAGTGTGGCAGGAAGAAGCCTACGCCACGGAGAATACAGTAATGGTTCATATTCGAAGGATCCGGGAGAAGATCGAGATTGATACGAAGAATCCGAAATATTTGAAGGTGGTGTGGGGAATTGGATATAAAATGGAAAAAATGGATTAATACGCTATGTATTGCGGCCGTTATCTGTCTGATGACGGCAGGGGGTGTGTATGGGCTCAATGGTACCAGTGAGGCAGCTTCTCTTCAGGCCGGAGTTTCAATGGATGAGTTCCAGGAAAATGGGTATTTTACCAATTTGTATCAGCAGGGTCTTTTGTTTCTGTGGTCAAAAGATCAGGGATACGGCCTGGAAGATGAAGATTATCAGGGCATTTCCCAAAATCTTCTTAGCAAACTGGAAGATGAAATGGATTTGGATGCCGATCTGGTGATCAAACCATATGGAAAGAAAACGGTTCAGGAGAAGAGCCAATATGGGAATCAGAAGGCCGATTTTCAGGACGGCAATACGATGGAAATGACAATACAGAGGGATCAAAGCGAGCAGACAAATCAGGCCGGACAATTCGTTCAATGGGAAAACGGATTTGAAGGGGAATATGATCCGGAAATGTTTTATCAAATTTCCGGAAATATGATGATCAGTCTGCCGACGGGTCTGCTTATCAATGGGGAAGAGGGACAGCGGCTGGAATCAGGAACGATTCGGATCCGCATCACTCAAAAGGGTATGGATTTGATTGAGCAGGAATATAAGAAAGAGCAGGCACAGCTGATCCGGTATGTAAAAGAAATGACAGTGATTTTAGCACTGGAAATTCTGGGAGTCATATGTCTGATCGTATTGTTCGCCCTGCAGATCAGCCGCACGAGATTCTTTCGGTGGCTGGATCATATATGGTGGGAAGTCATGGTTCTGGCGGGCTTTTGGATTGGAGTAGGTCTGTTCGGATTATATGCATGGATCTGGACTGCAGGCCAGGATTTTATGATGGGACGAACGGATCAGACAGAGGTAGATCTTACGGTGATGGTATGCAGTTTCCTGATGCCGCTGCTGATTGCATTATTTGCAGTCTGTATACAGACGACAGTATGGAGGCTGAAAGAACATAAGCTTCTGGATTCTACCTTATGCATTGGATATTTCCGCAAATGGCACCGGAATTCCAAAAAGAGAAATCAGCTGGAATATGAAGCTATGAGTTTTGAACAGCAGCATGTAAAAGACAGAATCCGTCAGTACCGCATCGGAAGAAGAATTTTGATTGTTTTTATTGTGTTTGGACTGCTGATCATGAATATGTCCGGTGTGCTGGGGGTTGGATTTATTATCCTGGGTGCCGTCGGGCTGAAGTATCTTGTGAAATATTCCGATAAATATGCAGCAGAACAGAAAGACCTGAATAAACTGGTAGAACAAATCGACCGGATTGCCAATGGAGAACTGACAGCAACGACAGATATTGAAGAAGGAACCATCTATTATGATTACAGCCAGAAGCTTGCCAATATCGGAAACGGCATGGAAAGAGCATTGGAAGATCAGATGCGCAATGAGCGCATGAAGATTGATCTGATCACTAATGTATCTCATGATCTGAAAACGCCGCTGACTTCCATTATTGGATATGTAGATCTTTTAAGAAGAGACGAGACATTGTCGCCGGAGGCCAGAGACTACGTCAAGATTCTCACGCAGAAAACAGAGCGGCTGAAAAATATTATTTCTGATTTATTTGAACTTGCCAAATCTACCAGCGGAAATGCCAAAGTATCTCTGGAAGTGATGGATATGCGCAAGCTGCTGGAACAGACGATGGCAGATATGGAAGATAAGATCCAGGCATCCGGATTCCGTATCCGGTTCCAGTGCCAGGCTGAAAATACAAAATTCATGGGAGATGTGAACCGAATGTACCGGGTCGTACAAAATGTCCTGGAAAATGCATTAAAATATTCCATGAAAGGCACAAGAATCTTTATTGATATTACAGAGACTGCCAATAGACTGAAACTGGAAGTTGTCAATACCGCGTCCTACGAAATGGATTTTACAGAGGAGGAAATCATGGAACGATTTGCCAGAGCAGAGAAATCCAGAACGAGTGAAGGCAACGGACTTGGGCTTTCCATTGCAGACAGTTTTACGAAAAACTGCGGAGGAGATTTTGGAATCGAAGTGCGGGGAGACCAGTTCAGAGTCGAAATTTCCTTCCAGAAATACACAGAAAAAGTAAAATGATGTAAAAAACAGCCATTATTTTGGCAAAAAAGAAGAAAATGCAAAAAAAATTGTATTTTTTCTAATAAACAGTAGAAAATATAAATAGAAAAGTATATACTATATAATGTACTGAGAGATATGCGGAAGTGTGGGACGGTATAGCTTATGATACATGGTTGACGTATCGTTCGCCTTATATTTCAGGTACGGTTTTAAGAGGAAGTTCTTGCCGCCCTTGGGCAGGAACTTTTTCTTTTTTTTGATTCACAGAAGATTCATGGACACGTTTTTGGAAAAATGATATACTGTTAATAAATGATGTGAAAGCGAAAGCAGCAGGAGGCTGGCATCATTCATTTTTTTATAGAAAGGAATGCAAAGGATGAAGAGAAGAATCTTAAGTCTTGTTCTAATTTTCATAATGCTTTTCTGTGCCGGATGCCAGTCTAAGGACAAGGAAGAGAACACAGCGGTAAAGACCGAAGATCTGGATGAAGCGACCTTAAGAGGAATGTCAGAGGATATTACAAAAGACATGTCTCTGGAGGCTAAGATTGGACAGCTGTTTATGGTGTCTTTGTATACATTGGATGAAGGAGATACAAAGAATCAGAAAAACATCACCAGTGAGATGAAGAAAACGATCAAACAGTATCCAGTCGGCGGGATTGTACTGTTTTCCAAAAATATGACCGATGCCGATCAGACGAAGGAGCTGATCGATCATCTTCAGGATGCATCCGATATTCCGCTGTTTGTCTCAGTGGATGAGGAAGGAGGATCCGTAGCCCGTGTATCCAGCAATAAGGAGATGGGGGTTACTCATTATCCGACTGCCAAAGAGATAGGGGAAACTTACGATGAGGATCAGATTGAGGAGATGGGAAAGACACAGAGCAGCCAGCTGAAAAAACTGGGATTCAATATGAATTTGGCGCCGGTGGCGGATGTTCTGACTAATGAATCCAATACAGAGGTCGGAGACCGGAGTTTTGGTTCTGATGCAGGAGATGTATCAGATATTATTTCAACGCTGGTAAAAAGCATGCAAAAACAGCAGATTTCAGCGGTCCTAAAACATTTTCCGGGAAGCGGAGATACCTGGGGAAATACTCATATGGGAAGCGCAGAAGCGGAACAGACGATTCAGACTTTGCGCAAAATCGATTTTAAGCCATTTGAAGCAGGAATCGATGCAGATGCAGACGCCGTGATGGTATCTCATCTGATGCTAAGCAACGTAACAGACGAGAAAGAACCTTCTACTTTAAGCAAGAGGGTGGTAACGGACATTTTAAGGAACGAACTGGACTTTAACGGAGTGGTCATGACAGATGCCATGAATATGAAAGCCATTACAGACAATTATTCTGCCGGTGAAGCGGCGGTCAAGGCACTGCAGGCAGGCGTGGACGTCATCCTGATGCCGGAGAATCTGTCAGAAGCGTATCAGGCCGTTTTGAAAGCGGTCGATGACGGCGATATCAAAGAGTCCAGGATTGATAAATCTGTGGAACGGATTATCTACACCAAGTTAAAACGAGGTGTGATACCGCCGGATACCGATCTTTTGAAAGATAATGACTAAGAGAGAAACTGCAGGGAAGTATTTCTTTGCAGTTTCTTATTTGATTTCACAGAAAACTTTATTCCTGGTGAAACGAAACACTCCGTGGGATGTGCACCCGCACAAAGAGAAAGTCTGAGGTTCAGGCGGCTGTGCCGGATGCGAGAGTTCCGCTTGCGGAACTCTTTGTTCTATGTTAGTATCTAGAAGGAGTAAGTCTTGAAATGTCAAGAAATAAAGGAGTTTCATCATGCAAAAAGGAAACTTGCAGTATGAGGGAAAGGCAAAGAAGATTTTCGAGACCGAAGATCCTGATTTGCTGATGATCGAATACAAAGACGACATCACAGCCTGCGACGGAAAGAAAAAAGGCATCGTCAGAGACAAGGGAATTGTCAATAACCGGATGACCAACTGTATGCTGAAGATCATAGAACAAAGCGGAATTCCAACCCATTATGTACAGGAAATCAGTGACCGGGAGACCGTCATCAAGAAGGCGAAAGTGATCCCGATGCAGGTCATTGTCCGAAACATTGCGGCAGGAAGCATCACCAGAAGACTGGGAATCCCCGAAGGGTATGAACTGCTGCCGCCGACACTGGAATTTCACTTAAAAGATGACAAGCGCAGTCATCCGTGGATCAATGAACATTATGCCCTTACGTTAGGAATTGGGACATATGAAGAAATTGAGACGATGACCAATTATGCATTCCAGATCAATCGGATTCTGCTGGAAGAGATGGCCAAAGCCAATCTGAAGCTGGTAGATTTTAAGATTGAATTTGGACGCTATCAGGGAGAGATCATTTTAATCGATGAGATCTCACCAGACACCTGCCGTCTCTGGGATGCGCAGACCAATGAAAAGCTGGACAAAGACAGATTCCGTTATGATATGGGAGATGTAGAGTCAGCTTATGAAGAAGTGTATAGAAGATTAGTATGATAGGAAGGCTTAAATTACAATGAGCAGAGAGAACTTTGACAAGTTAGGAGAAGAATGCGGAGTATTTGGGATGTACGATTTCGATGGAAATGACGTAGCATCTACGATTTACTATGGATTATTCGCATTGCAGCACAGAGGCCAGGAAAGCTGCGGTATTGCCACGGCAGATACCAATGGGCCGAAACGCAACATTTGCACACATAAGGGAATGGGACTTTGCAACGAAGTCTTCACTCCGGAGATTTTAAATGGATTAAAGGGAGATATCGGTGTCGGACATGTCCGTTATTCTACCGCCGGAGAAAGCACCAGGGAAAATGCCCAGCCGCTGGTCTTAAATTACGTGAAGGGAATCCTGGGCGTAGCCCACAACGGAAACCTGATCAACGCTCTGGAATTAAAAGAAGAGTTAGAGCGCACAGGAGCTATCTTCCAGACAACCATTGATTCTGAGGTAATTGCGTATCATATCGCAAGAGAAAGAATCAAGGTAGACAGCGTAGAAGAGGCAGTGGCCAATGCTATGGACAAGATCAAAGGCGCTTATTCTTTGATCGTAATGTCTCCAAGAAAACTGATCGGAGCGAGGGATCCGTACGGATTCAAGCCTCTTTGCATCGGAAAAAGAGACAATGCTTATATTCTTGCATCTGAAAGCTGCGCCCTGGACACCATCGGTGCAGAATTTGTCCGTGACGTAAAACCGGGAGAGATTGTCGTCATCACAAAAGATGGTATTCAGTCCAACTGTGACAAATGCATTCCAGAAGAACAGGAAGCAAGATGTATTTTCGAGTACATTTATTTTGCAAGACCGGACAGCCGGATTGACGGTGTGGACGTATATGATTCCAGAATCAAGGCAGGACGTTTCCTGGCGCAGGATTCACCAGTGGAAGCAGACCTGGTTGTCGGCGTACCGGAATCCGGAAACACAGCAGCGCTTGGATATTCCAGAGAATCCGGAATTCCTTACGGCAAAGCGTTTGTAAAGAATTCTTATGTAGGAAGAACCTTTATCAAGCCGGGACAGAGCAGCAGGGAATCCAGCGTACAGATCAAGTTGAATGTAATTAAGGAAGCGGTGGAAGGAAAGAGAATCATCATGATCGATGACTCTATCGTAAGAGGAACAACCAGTGACCGCATTGTTTCCATGTTAAGAGACGCAGGAGCGACCGAGGTTCATGTAAGGATCAGTTCTCCGCCATTTTTGTGGCCATGCTATTTTGGAACCGACATTCCGGCAAGAGAACAGCTGATTGCTTATAACCGAACGATTGAAGACATCCGCAAGATCATCGGAGCGGACAGTCTTGGCTATTTAAGGGAAGAAAGACTTTCCGAGATGGTCAAAGGACTGCCAATCTGCAAAGGATGCTTCACAGGAAAATATCCAATGGAACCGCCAACACGGGATATCCGTGGCAATTATGAAAAGTAAGGAGTTAATATGAGTAACGACAGATATCAGAGCCCATTATCAGAACGCTATGCCAGCAAAGAAATGCAGTACATCTTTTCTCCGGACAAGAAATTCAAGACATGGAGAAAGTTATGGATCGCGCTGGCAGAAACAGAGAAAGAATTAGGACTGGACATTACCCAGGAACAGATTGATGAGCTGAAAGCCCATGCAGACGATATCAACTACGATGTTGCCAAAGAAAGGGAAAAACAGGTCCGCCATGATGTAATGTCCCACGTTTATGCTTATGGAAAACAATGTCCGAAAGCAAAGGGAATCATCCATCTGGGAGCTACCTCCTGCTATGTAGGAGACAACACAGACATTATCATCATGACAGAAGCGCTGAAATTAGTACGGAAAAAACTTCTGAATGTCATGAACGAGCTTTCCAAGTTCGCCATGAAATACAAAGATCTTCCAACCCTTGGATTTACTCATTTCCAGCCGGCACAGCCGACAACCGTAGGAAAGAGAGCTTCCTTATGGCTGATGGATCTTGTGTATGATCTGGAAGATTTGGATCATGTGATCAAGAACATGCGCCTCTTAGGTTCCAAGGGAACCACAGGAACTCAGGCAAGCTTCCTGGAACTGTTCGAAGGAGACCATGAAACGATCAAGAAGATTGACGGCATGATCGCAGAAAAAATGGGATTTGACAAGTGTCAGCCGGTTTCCGGACAGACATACTCAAGAAAAATCGATTCCCGTGTCATCAATGTCTTAAGCCAGATCGCTCAGTCTGCGCATAAGTTCTCCAATGACATTCGTCTTCTTCAGCATCTGAAGGAAATCGAAGAGCCATTCGAGAAGAACCAGATCGGATCCTCTGCTATGGCATACAAGAGAAATCCAATGAGAAGTGAGAGAATCGCTTCCCTGTCCAATTATGTGATGGCAGATGCGATGAATCCTGCAATGGTAGCATCTACACAGTGGTTTGAAAGAACACTGGATGACTCTGCCAACAAACGTTTATCTGTACCGGAAGGATTCCTTGCCATCGACGGTATCCTGGATCTTTACTTAAATGTTGTAGACGGACTGGTTGTATATCCGAAAGTCATTGAAAGCCGCTTAATGAGCGAACTTCCATTTATGGCAACGGAAAATATCATGATGGATGCGGTAAAAGCAGGAGGAGACCGTCAGGAACTCCACGAGAAAATCCGTGTACATTCTATGGCAGCAGGAAAAGTGGTAAAAGAAGAAGGAAAACCAAACGACCTGTTAAGCAGGATCGCCAACGATCCGGCCTTCGGAATGACCATGGAACAGCTGGAATCCATCATGGATCCAAAGAACTTCGTAGGACGTGCACCACAGCAGACCGAAGAATTCATTCACGATGTGGTACAGCCGATTCTGGACGAAAACAAAGAAGTGCTGGGAATGACAGCCGAGATCAACGTATAAATAGAAAAACGAATTCAAACAGCCGCCGGGAGACTTCTCTTCGCGGCTGTTTTTTTCATAGGAAGCTATTTCCTCAGCAGAATTGTAAAAACTTCAATTAATCGGAAAAAATATGAAGAATTACCATTTTTATATCAAAATGTCAAGAGGTAAATGCTGGAAAACCCCAAAATCGTGTATAAATGGACAAAATACAGCGGGAATGGAATTCAGAAACAACCCAAAAGGTGCTATAATAAATTTAGTATGCCTATTCAGGCAGAGTATGAAGAAGAGATAAGAAAAAAGGAGATAAAAATATGGGGTATCAGACAATCAAATTTTCAGAAGGGACCAAATTCCTTGTGACAGGGGGAGCAGGGTTTATTGGGTCCAATCTCTGTGAAGCCATCTTAGGGCTGGGATATCCAGTCGTATGTCTTGATAATCTTTCCACAGGAAAGATGGAAAATATGGAAGAGTTTATGAATCACCCGGATTTCAAATTTATCAAAGGAGATATCCGGGATTTTGATACATGTATGAAAGCCTGTGAAGGTGTGGACTATGTTCTCCACGAGGCAGCATTAGGAAGCGTACCGGGCAGCATTGAAAATCCGCTGGAGTACGATGCGGTCAACGCCCAGGGGACCTTACATATGATGGAAGCGGCCAAACGCCAGGGAGTCAAACGTTTCATTTATGCATCCAGTTCCGCTGTATATGGAGACTGTGATGTAATCCCGAACAAAGAAGGATATGAAGCCCAGGTTCTGTCACCATACGCCCTTCACAAGAAAACCTGTGAAGAATATGGACGGCTGTATACGAGCCTGTATGGTCTGCCAACCTGCGGCCTGCGTTACTTTAATGTATTTGGAAGACGTCAGGATCCGGAAGGAGCCTATGCGGCCGTGATTCCAAAGTTTATTAAAATCCTGCTGGAAGGCAAAGCACCGAAAATCAACGGGGACGGAAAGCAGACAAGAGACTTTACCTTTGTAGAAAACGTAGTAGAAGCCAACTTAAAAGCCTGCCAGGTACCGGAAGAGTGTGCCGGTGAGGCCTTCAACATCGCATACGGCGCAGAAGAAAGCCTGCTCCATGTATACGATGTATTATGCGAAACTCTGGGACTTGATACCAAACCGGAATTTGGTCCGGAACGCCAGGGAGACATCAAGTTTTCCAATGCAGATATTACAAAAGCCAAAGAAAAGCTGGGGTACGATCCAGACTATGATTTCGAAACCGGTCTGAAACTTGCCATTGACTGGTATAAGGCGAATCTGTAAGAAAGAAATTCGAGGGAAAAGAAAATGAAAATAAAGGAAAAATTCATGAGAAAGAGGATGGCCATTGTTCTGGTTCTATGTGATATCATAGGAATCCAGCTGGCATCTGCCATGGCAATCCTGACACGATTTGAATTCCAGCCGTCAACGGTAGAGCCATATTTTGTTGATACATTGCTGCACTATGCGTTTTTGAATACCTTCTGCAGCTTGTTTATTTTTGCAGCCTATCGTCTCTATGCGATCCTGTGGAGATTTGCAAGTGTAATGGATTTCTTTAATGTAGTGAAAGCAGTCCTGGTAGCCAGCGCTTTCCAGTTTATCGGAATCCATCTGCTGGCAATGCCGATTCCGAGGAGTTATATTATCCTTTATATCGGATGGGCAGGACTGATCATTGTTGCTCCAAGGATTTTGATCCGGGTGCTGCGGGGAGGAAGGAGAATTCCTCTGCAGAAAGTAGACAAGCAGCCGACAGCTGTCATGCTGATCGGAGCCGGAGCAGCTGGGAATATGATCTTAAATGAAATCAGAAACAGCCAATATGTAGAAAAAGAAGTTCGCTGCATCATCGATGATGATCCTAAGAAATGGGGAACTTTCTTAAACGGCGTCCCTGTGGTGGGCGGAAGACATAAGATCATACCGTATGCCGTACGGTTTGGAATCAAAGAAATCATTCTGGCAGTGCCGACAATCGAGGCCCATGACCGAAAAGAAATTTTAAATCTGTGTAAGCAGACCGGATGCAAGATGAGTATGCTGCCAGGCATGTATCAGCTGATCAACAAAGAGATTAAAGTGTCCATGTTAAGGGATGTCCAGATCGAAGATCTGCTGGGAAGAGAACCAATCAAAACAGATCTTCCGGATATTATGCAGTATGTGGAAGATCATAAGGTAATGGTAACGGGAGGAGGAGGCTCCATTGGAAGCGAGCTGTGCCGCCAGATTGCCAACTATCGTCCGAAATCCCTGATGATTTTGGACAACTATGAGAATAATGCTTATGAACTTCAGATGGAATTAAAACGTCACCATCCGGAACTGGAAGTAACGGTTCTGATCGTTTCTGTACAGAACCGGCAGAGAATCCACAATATTTTTGCAAAATACCGTCCGGAAATTGTATTCCATGCGGCAGCGCATAAACATGTGCCGCTGATGGAAAACAGCCCGTGTGACGCGATTAAAAATAATGTATTCGGAACAATTAATGTGGCAAAAGAAGCCAGCGCTGTAGGGACAAAACGCATGGTGCTGATTTCCACCGACAAGGCTGTCAGGCCAACCAACATCATGGGAGCGTCTAAACGAATCTGTGAGATGGTCATTCAGACATTCAATCAGCATTCCGATACCGAATATGTAGCGGTACGTTTTGGAAATGTTTTAGGAAGCAACGGAAGTGTCGTTCCACTGTTTCGAAAACAGATCCAGGAAGGCGGACCGGTTACGGTCACCCATCCGGAAATCATCCGTTACTTTATGACGATACCAGAAGCTGTCAGCCTGGTGCTTCAGGCCGGGGCCTATGCCAAAGGCGGAGAAATCTTTATCCTGGATATGGGTGAGCCAGTGAAGATCCTGGATCTTGCGGAAAATATGATTCGTCTGTCAGGGTTAACACCGGGAGAAGATATTGAGATCAAATTTACCGGACTGAGGCCGGGAGAAAAACTGTATGAAGAACTGCTGATTGATGAAGACAACAAGAAAGAAACACCAAATAAGAGAATCTTTATCGGACAGCCGATACCAATGGATGAAGAAAAGTTCATGGAAGACATCAGAGTCCTGGAAACAGCAGCCTTCTCAGAAGATCCGAATATCAGGGAGATTGTAAAGACACTGGTGCCGGAATACACCATTAATGGACATTAGGAGAAAAGAGAGTATGTATCAGAAAGTAATCAAACGATGGCTGGATATCATATGCTGCGGGGGAGCTATGATATTTCTGTGGCCAGTCTTCCTTATCATCGCTGTGTTGATTAAACTGGATTCCAAAGGACCGGTTTATTTCAAGCAAAAACGAGTAGGAATCCATAAAACACATTTTTATATTTACAAATTCCGGACGATGCGGACTGATACGCCAAAAGATATGCCGACGCATCTGCTGAAAGATCCGGATGCCTATATCACCAGGATGGGAAAATTCCTCCGGAAAACCAGCCTGGATGAACTGCCGCAGATTTTACATAATGTTCTGATTAACGGGGAGATGTCAATTATTGGACCGCGCCCGGCTCTTTGGAATCAGTATGATCTGATTGCAGAGAGAGATAAATATGGAGCAAACGATGTGAAGCCTGGGATTTCAGGATGGGCGCAGATTCATGGAAGAGATGAATTGGAAATCCCTGTCAAAGCAGAATTGGATGGATATTATGCGCAGCATCTGGGATTCCTCATGGATGTAAGATGCCTGCTGGGAAGTGTTAAATCTGTATTAAAGAGCGAAGGAGTCGTAGAAGGAGGAACCGGAGCGATGGAAATGACAGCGGCCGAAGAGGATGCACAACCAAAGAAGGTTTTATTTGTAGCAACAGTAGTTCGATTACATATTAACATGTTCCATCAGCCATATATTAAGTGGTTTCATGATCAAGGATGGCAAGTAGATGTAGCGGCAAACAATGATTATGATAATAAAGATGAATGTGTTATTCCATATTGCAATCAGTTTTATTGTCTGCCTTTTGAAAGAACGCCATGGAAAAAGGGAAATTTAGCTGCATATCGACAACTAAAAAAGATCATAGAAAAAGAGCACTATGATATCATTCATTGTCATACTCCAATGGGAAGTGTTGTTGCGAGATTAGCAGCGAGAAGGGCAAGGAAAAAAGGAACAAAAGTTATTTATACTGCACATGGTTTTCATTTTTATAAAGGAGCCCCATTAATAAACTGGCTAATTTATTATCCGATTGAAAGAATACTTGCTCATCAAACAGATCTCTTAATTACAATGAATCAAGAAGATTATGCCAGAGCAAATACATTCAAAGCTAAAGAAGTAGCAATCGTAAATGGAGTCGGACTTGATTTGACAAAATTTACTGAGGCAAGTATGAATGAGAAGCAAATAATTCGCCAAAAACTTGGATTAAATAAGGATGATATTTTTGCGATTTCTGTAGCTCAATTGATAAAAAGAAAGAACCATATTGTATTAATAGAAGCGGTAGCAAAATTCAATAATCCACATTTCCATCTTTTTATATGTGGTGATGGAATACAGGAAAAAGAATTAAAGGAGAAAGCAAAAGAGTTAGGAATTAGAAGACAAGTACATTTTCTAGGCTTTCGTAGAGATGTATATCGATTATGTAGTTCTGCAGATATTTTCTTATTTGCATCTTTGCAAGAAGGACTTCCTGTTGCCGTCATGGAGGCTATGGCCTGTGGATTGCCTATTATTGCATCTAAAATCAGGGGAAATATAGACTTAATTGATAAAGGAAAGGGCGGATATTTAGTTCACCCTAAAAATGTGGATGGATTTGTAAAAGGTATTAAAAAAATGACAGAAAATAGAAGACGACTGAGTAAAATGAAAAATTATAATCTAATTAAGATAAAGCAATATGGAATTGATGAAGTTGTAAAGCAAATGGCAGAATTGTATCAAAAAATGATGTAAAGAGAGGTGCAATTTAATGATATTTCAATGGCAGTTGTTTGTGTTATTAATAATAATAGCATTATTTACGCCAGCAATGGGTATGTACAGAGAAGTAAATGTATATGGAAATGAACAGATTCGGTATAATTGGTTTCCTGTTTTAGTTCTTGCAATCCCAATGATATATCTGGCAGGAAATAGATTTGAAGCTCTACCAGATTTTGGAGATACTTCGGCATATTTAAATATGTTTAAAGAAACTCCATCATCAATAGGCGGATTATTGAATAGTTTCACAGAAGACAGTAAAGATAAGGGTTTTTCCTTTCTTATAGCTGTTTTTAAAACACTTTTAGGGAACAGAGAAATTATTTTTTTTACAATGATTGCAACTGTGTGTATCCTTTGTGTTATGTCGGTGTATAGAAAGTATTCCTGTAATTTTATAATCTCAGCATTTCTCTTTTTAGCATCGGGAGATTATGTCCAATGGAATTATAATGGAATTCGTCAGTTTATTCCTGTCGCTATTTTATTTGCCTGCATCGGATTAATATTAAAGAAAAAATATATTCTGTTTATTGTTTTAACAGTAATTCTATCTACAGTGCATGCCTCTGCGTTACTAATGATTCCGATGGTATTTATTGTGCAGGGACGGGCGTGGAATAAAAAGACAATGTTATTGGTTATTGCAGTAATTATAGCGATTGCTTCTTTGGAGCAATTTACAGATTTGATAACTGGAATTATGGAAAATACTCAGTATAGTGGGGAAGTAGATCAGTATTTGAATACAGAAGGAACTAGTATACAGAGAGTATTAGTATATTCTATACCGGCAATATTGACTTTAATATTTAAAGGTAGAATAGATAGAGAAAATAATCTAGTAATAAATTTGTCTGCTAATATGGCACTAATTACGGCATTTGTTTATTTACTCTCAGCTTTTACTAGTGGGATTTTTTTAGGAAGAATACCGATATATTTTTCATTATATAATTATATTTTAATTCCATGGATTATTGAGCATTCTTTTACAAAGAATTCTGTAAGATTAATATATCTTGGATTAATTGCAGTTTATATGGCATTTTATTATTATCAAATGCATGCAACATGGGGATTATAGATTTATGATTAGTGACATTAGTTATTATATAGGAGAATATTGAATATATGAAAGCACAGAAGAAAGTATCTATTATTATGGGGGTTTACAATTGTGCATCGACATTGCGGGAATCGATAGATTCAATTATACAGCAAACATATGAAAATTGGGAGTTCATTATTTGTGATGATGGTTCTAGAGATAATACGTTAGAAATAGTACAAGAGTATGCAGATAAGTATCCAGAAAAATTTATTGTTTTGAGGAATAAAACAAATAAGGGATTAAATGCAACTTTAAATCGATGCTTTAAAATGTCAAAAGGAGAATATATAGCAAGACAGGATGGGGACGATATTTCGGTAAAAACTAGGTTCCAGCAAGAAGTAAATTTTTTAAATAAACATTCTGAATTTGCTTTTGTGAGTTCAAATATGTCTTTTTTTGATGAAAGTGGTATATGGGGAGAATGGAAAAATCCTGAAAGGCCCCAGCGAGAGGATTTTTTTAAGCAAAGTCCTTGTTTTTGTCATGCACCATGTATGATTCGGCGAAAAGCTTTTTTTGATGTAAAAGGGTATACAGTAAAAAAGAGATATTTGAGATGTGAGGATGTAAATTTATGGTACAAACTATATGCAAAAGGGTATAAAGGTTATAATATTCAGAGGCCTCTTTATATGATGAGAGATGATAAAAATGCATATAAACGCCGAACCATAAAAAATAGAATTAATATTATTTTGACTGAATGGGATGGTATGAGAAGTTTAGATTGTAGACTCATAGAATATCGTTTTTGGGTTAAAAAGGTATTTAAAAATGTAATTGCGGTTTTAATACCAGAAAGACTATATAAAATATTGCATAAGAAGAGATTAAATAATGAGTAAAAAGATTAAAATTTTATTTATGATTCCTAATTTGGGGCATGGCGGAGCAGAAAAGGTATTAGTAAATCTTGTTAATCACATGAACAAGCAAAAATTTGATATTACAGTTATGACATTATATGATGAAGGAGTACATAAAGATTCGCTTAAAGCACATATATCTTACAAAACTTGTTTTAAAAGATCAGTTCCGGGAATAGCACATTTTTTGAAATTATTTTCACCACATTTTTTGTATAATCGGTTTATTCAAGAACACTATGATATAGTTGTATCATATCTGGAAGGACAGACGGCTCGCATAATAAGTGGATGTTCAGACAGGAGGACCAAAAAGGTGTGTTGGATTCATCGTACTATGACCACTTTAAAAGATTCAGCTAGATTATTTAGGAATGAAAATGAAGCAATAAAATGTTACACAGCTTTTGATAAAATAGTTTCGGTATCAAGAGATGTACAGGATGCTTTTATGAAATTGTATCATTTGCAGAACAAAGAAGCCGTTATTTATAATACGAATTTGACGGATTTAATTCTTGAAATGTCAAATGAGAAAATTTCATCCGAATTATTTGATGAGTCCTATTTCAAAATTTGTGCAGTGGGAACTTTATTTCCTATAAAAGGATTTAATCGTTTGCTTAAAGTTCATAAAGAACTTGTTCAGAAGGGGTATAAAGTACATACTTATATTTTAGGAGAAGGTCCGGAGAGAAAACAATTGCAGAGCTTAGCAAAACAATATGGTGTCGAGAAAACTTTTACACTTTTAGGATATCAAAAAAATCCATATGTATACATGAAACACTGCGATCTATTTGTTTGCAGTTCATTTTCTGAGGGATTTTCTACTGCTGTCACGGAAGCATTAGTATTAGGAATACCTGTTGTCACTACACGTGTATCAGGGATGGTTGAACTGTTAGGTGAAAATGAATATGGAATTATCACAAACAATGATGAGATTGGTCTATATAATGCTATAAAATCATTAATTGATTGTAAAGATAAATATAAGTACTATTGTATAAAAGCTACAGAAAGAGGACGATTTTTTTCTAGGGAAAAAACTGTAAAAGAGTCCGAAAATTTTTTTATAAATTTAATAAGCTTAAAGATTTAATTTAATGGTGTTATAAAATAATTTGAAGTATGTTTAATTAATGGGAGAATCATATGATAAGCGTTATTGTTCCAGTATATAATTTGGAAAACTATATAGAAAAAGCATTGGATAGTCTTCTTAAACAGACATACAATAATATGGAAATCATAGTTGTCGATGATGGTTCGAGTGACCGTACAGGAGATTTAATTGATGAGTATGCGCATAAATTCCCTAATAAAATTAAGCCCATTCATCTTGATAATGGTGGTGTTACTCATGCTAGATTAGTTGGAATTCAAGAGTCCATTGGTGAGTGGATAGGATTTATGGATGGGGATGATTATGTTGAGAAATACATGTACGAGCATTTGTATGAAAATGCAATAAAATACAATGCTGATATATCTCATTGTGGTTATCAAAAAGAATTCGAGGATGGAGAAAAAAAGTATTTTTACAATAGTAAAAAAATAATAGTTCAGAATAGGGAAGAGGCTATTAAGGCCTTATTGGAAGGTACAATAATTGAACCGGGATTGTGGAATAAACTTTTTAAGAGAGATTTATTAATAGAATTGATTGATAAAAAACTAATGGATACTGGTATCAGGTATAATGAAGATTTGTTAATGAATTATTATTTGTTCTCTTTTGCTTCAAGAGCTGTTTTTGAAGATATTTGTCCTTATCATTATTTAGTAAGAATGACTTCAGTATCACATCAAATCATTAATAAAAAGATGGTCTACGATATGATGAATGTAAGAAAATTTATAATGTATGATATTGATGATAATTTAAAAGTATATGCCAAAAGTGCATATTATAGCATCATAATTGATTTATTTAGTAGCCTGTTATGTGCTGATTATGTATATCATGAGAGATTACCTAGAGAATTGAGAAAAATACTTATAAAAGAGAATTGCTATAAGTATTTAAGTAATAGGAAAAAAATTTTATATATTATAATTCGATTTTTTCCTGCATTATATAATAAAGTATATTGGATTTACAGAAAGTTGTCAAAAAATTAATTAGTTATTGCAAGGATTGGGATCAAATGTGTAGTAGTTGTGTTAGTATTATAGTTCCGATTTATAAAGTAGAAGAGTACTTACCTGAATGTATTGATTCTCTTGTTAATCAGACATATAAAAATATTGAAATTATTCTTGTCGATGATGGATCTCCAGACGGGTGCCCACAAATATGTGATGATTATGCACAAAAGGATAAACGAATTAAGGTGTTACACAAAAAAAATGGAGGGCTTTCAGATGCACGTAATAAAGGGTTAGATATTTGTAGTGGAGAGTATATAATGTTTGTGGATAGCGACGATATCATACATAAAGAAATGGTCGAAAGACTAGTTTTGACGTTAAAGAAAAAAAAGGTTGAAATCGTAGAATGTTCAGTAATAAAATTTAGTCATTCAATTGTTTTCCAAAAGTATGTAGAAAAGCAGATTGATGTATATAATAAGATAGATGCGTTGCGGGAATTGATATTAGACAATATATTTCATCAAACTGTTTGGAATAAGATCTATACTAAAGATGTAATTGGTGACAATATATTTCCTGTTGGAAAATGCAATGAGGATGAGTTTTGGACATATCGTGTATTTGCAAATGCAAATAAAGTTGCATTCTTATCGGATTCACTCTATTTTTATCGACAAAGAGAAACTAGCATAATACATAACCAATATTCAATTAAAAGATTAGATGCGCTTGAGGCAAAGGTAATACGCCTGAGGTTCATTGAAATCTATTTTCCAGTGATAAAAGATATCGCAAAGTATAATTTGCTTATGTCATGTTTGTACGCGGGACAGATGGTAATACAAGATATGGATAAAAAAGATCAAAAAGTTGCGTGGTCTATTATTTTAAAAATACATAGGGATATTGCTATTAAGGATGATATATTGAAAAATGATGAAATTCCAATGAAACAAAGAATATGGTGTTTGATAAGTAAAATGTCATTAAGAATTACATGCAGAATTAGAAACAGATTAAAAATCGGTTTATAGATAGTGATGTTATATAAAGAATTTGTAAAGCATGTAACAAATAAGAAAATGTATTAATAGTGTGCGGCGCTTATGTATTTGAATAATAAAAAAGGTTATTTTAATGTTAGGAAAATAGTTTTTTTTGGATAAGAGGTAGAAGTAGATATGATTAGTGTAGTTATCCCTTTGTATAATGCCTATAACACAATAGAAAAGTGTTTGCTATCTGTACAGCAACAAACGTATGAAGATTTTGAAGTGATTATTATTGATGATGGATCTACAGATTCAAGCGCAAGTCTGTGTAAATCTTTTAGTAAAAAGGATAGACGCTTTATATATTTTTATAAAGAAAATGAAGGTGTTTCAGCTGCAAGGAATATGGGAATAGAGAAATCAAGAGGAGAGAGCATCTGTTTTTTGGATAGCGATGATGTTGTATCACCAGATTATTTGAAACATTTAAGTAAAGATTCAGCTGATTTGGTTATTACGGGAGCTAAAGTCTATAAAACAAATGCTCTATATTCTCAATATAAAGAAGATAAAGATATTAAAGTATCTGAAAATGAGATAAATGAATTGATAAAACTTGGTGGAATTAATGTAGTATGGGGTAAAAGATTTAAAAAAGATATTTTGAATAAATTTAATATAAGATTTAATGAAAGTTTTTCATATGGCGAAGATACTCTATTTGTAGCAAATTATCTTTTATATTGCCAAAATATATCATTATTGAGTTATACAGATTACTATTATCGAATTGACCAAATAGATTCATTGAGTGGAATTATATCAATGAAAACAGTAGATGCTGTTGATAAAGTATATAATGAAATTTATAAAGTATTAACTGAGAAATATCCTGATTACAAATTTACTGAACTTAAAAGTATGCAAAACCGTTTGAACTTTTCTAGAATGTTTCAGGTCTTTGAAAATAATCAATTAGATTTAAAAAAGAAAAAAGAGATTTTTAAACATATTCAGAGAAAAGAATGGTATAAAGAAATGAGAAAACATATATCAGATTTCTTTCCGAAAAGCAGAAAAATCCAAGTTCTTTTTATTATTAATAATGCTACACTAATTATTCTCTTTTTTCATATTTCAGAAATGTTTCGAGGAGGAAGGTATAAATGACTGTTATGAGGAATCGTTTTTTTAATAGCAAGTGGATTATATTAATACTTGCAGGTTTATTTTTTGGAGTAATTTTTTCGCAACTTATACTGTCAGGAGATGATTTTTACTTTAATGGAATCAGTTTAAAGGATGCACAAGATTTTATATTATATCGAAATGGACGTTATGTAGGGAATATTGTCAGTATTTTAATATCAGGGAGTGTAATGAGTGGTTATGCGTGGGTTCGATGGTTATTCATGACTATATGTATGGTTGGATTAGCATATATAATAATGAAAATAGAAATGTTTAGAATTCCAGTTCTAGCACTTGCAGTTTTGTTTTTGATTCCTGTTGATAACTGGAGAGAAATATATAATTGGACTCCAGGATTTGTGAATTATCTTGTTCCCATGATAGGTATTTTATTTATTATAAATGTATGCAAAGAGATTATTCAAGAGAAATATATAAGAAAAGGAAAAGTTTTTATAACAGCTTTTGGATGTATATTATGTTCATTTTTTATGGAAACAGTAACATTGTATATTTTTTTATTATGTTTTTGCTGTGTATTAATTACTTTAAAAAAACGTAAAAATTTGAAACAGCAAGTATTAATTTTAGGTGGAAGTATAATTGGCTGTATACTAATGTTTTCTTGTATAGGATACAGAAATACAATTGCCGGTAATGATGATGCACATTCTGTGAGCGTAGCGGTCACTGGAGTTAAAGATTTTTTTGTCCAAATAATAGAAAAAATATATGATTTTTCTATATTTACTTTTATGCTTAATCCGATTGTTGTCACTATTTTAGCAATAGCATGTATAATTTTGATTTTAAAACAATTTTCATATTTAAGTACTTTTAAAAGAAATATTTCTATTTTATCAAGCATAATATTGATTTTCACGATGATAGAAGCATGGATCTTCTCAATTCAAAATGATTTTCACTCAAGTTATAATTTGGTTCCAGGGAATGTATTTTTAATTGCTATGTTGGGAACATTGTTTTGGATTTCGATTATTGTAATTAGCATTGTTGTAGTTAACAACAAAGAGAGGATTGTAACGATTTGTTTTTACATGATTTCCGCATTGATCTTTTTTTTGCCAATGATTTTTTTGAATCCTGATTGTGCCAGATCATATTTTTTTGGAAATATTTTTACTGGTCTTGTTATGTATGAAATTATTGTTACTTTGTCAGAACATAAAGAAATATCACATACGTTAAAAAAAATTATACGAATTAGCATTGTAGTATGTGGAATAACTGTTGCTGTAATCATTTTTGGTATGATGCACGAGAATAAAAAGTTTTATGATATTAGATTGGATTATGTTGAAAGTAAAGTGAAATCTGGTACTGATTATATTGAGATGGAGATTCTTCCATATGCAGAGTTGGCGACTAATGAACTAAGAACAGAATACGGAGCTTATTTTTATAATAATGAGCCATTTGATATTGAGTTCAAATTGAATGGGATTGCAAAGTATAATGTTTGGAAATAATAATATTGTATAAAAGGAAAAGGAATTAATATGAGAAATTTATTGATGTATGCCCATAATGGTTCTGCAAATCATGGATGCGAGGCACTTGTACGAGCTACAGTGGAAGTTTTCAAAGAGCAGCCATTTGATAAAATTATTTTAATGAGCCATAACATATCTGAAGATAAGAAGTATGGACTTGGAAATTTAGTAGAGCTTCATACAGATAAAGAGCCCGTAAAAAAAACAGCGATAAGTTATTTAAAATCATACTATAAACTTAAAGTGAAGAAAGATCAGTATGCTATGGATAAATTTTCCTACTGTGGAGCAATTCAGTTGGCTGGAAAAAATGCAATAAGTTTATCTATAGGCGGAGACAATTTTTGCTATGAAGAACTTTACAAATTTATTTCTTATCATCAATACTCTAAAGAACTTGGTCAGAAAACAGTATTGTGGGGATGTTCAGTTGATGAAACAGTTTTCGAGAATAGTAAGGCAGTAACTGATTTTTGCCAATACGATTTGGTCGTTGCCAGGGAAACATTAACGTATAAGTTAATGAAAAACAATGGAGTTACAAATCTTGTCCTGGCTCCAGATTCAGCATTTTTTTTACCTATGAATAAAAAAATATCGAAAAGACCAAAACCTAATACAATAGGCATTAATCTGAGCCCTTTAGTTTTTAATTATGCGTCAAATTCTCAAATAGTTTTTAAAAGTTGTATTTATCTCGTTAAGATGATTTTAAAAGATACAGATTATAATATTTCATTGATACCACATGTGGTATGGAGTAATAGTAATGACTTAGATGTATTGAAAAAATTAGCAGAAAAATTTGAGGGTGAAGAACGTATATCCATAATAGAAGATATGGATGCACCGTCATTAAAAACATATATATCAAATTTGAAATTTTTAATTACTGCAAGAACTCATGCATCCATAGCTGCATATTCGACAGGTGTTCCAACGTTGGTGTTAGGATATTCAATAAAATCGAGAGGAATTGCTTTGGACTTATTTGGATCTATCGATGAATATGTTGTTCCTGTTCAGGAGATAACAAATCCAAAGGATCTTTGGAAAAAATTTAATTGGTTGTTGGAGCATGAAAGAGAAATTAAAAATAAATTGATAGGAGGAGCAAATTTAAGAAGGGAACAAATGATAAGAGCGGTTGAGAGAGTTTGTAATCTTTCGATTTAGAAAAAAGAGGAGAATAAATCTGAAATGAAAATTGAGCGTACTCGAAATGCAATGCGAAATGTGATATTTGGAATTATTCAGAAATTGTATATGATTATTGTTCCATTCGTTATGAGGACGATAATGATCTACATTTTGGGAGTAGAATATTTAGGATTGAATAGTCTTTTTGTGTCTATTTTGCAAGTGTTGAATTTAGCCGAGCTTGGTGTGGGAAATGCTATGATTTTCAGTATGTATAAGCCTATTGCAGAAGATGATCATGTGACAATATGTGCGTTAATGAATCAATATCGCAAATATTATCGTTATATTGGTTTGGCTATTGCGATAATAGGATCTGCCTTAACCCCGTTTGTGCCTTATCTTATTAGTGGTGATGTTCCCCCAGATATTAATGTATATTATCTGTATTGGATGAATTTGGCAACTACAGTTTTTTCGTACTGGCTTTTTGGATATAAAAACAGTTTATTTACTGCTCATCAAAGAAATGACATTATTAGTAAAATAAGCATGACTGTTTTGACACTTCAATATGTTATGCAGATTGCGGCTCTTTGTTTATTTAAAAATTATTACGCATATTTAATTATAGCATTAACATTTCAAATTATTACGAACATTACGACAGCAATAGTTGCAGAAAGAATATATCCGAATTATAAGCCAAAAGGAATGTTGGATATAGCAACAACAAAGGATATAAACAGACGTATACGGGACTTATTTACAGCAAAACTGGGTGGGACTATTGTAAACTCAGCAGATACTATTGTAATTTCTGCTTTCCTTGGATTGGAAATATTGGCTATATATCAGAATTACTATTACATAATGACATCAGTTATAGCTTTTATATTAATTATTTTTAATGCATGTACCGCGGGTATAGGGAATAGTCTTATTACAGAAACCATAGAAAAAAATTACTCAGATTTTCGAAGACTATCTTTTTTGACAATGTGGATTTTATCTGTATGTGTTTGTTGCTTTGCGTGCGTATATCAGCCATTTATGAAGTTATGGGTGGGTGCTGATTATATGTTTGATATGATAGCAGTAGTGCTTTTTTGTATATATTTTTATATTTATATGGTTAATCAGTTGGCGTGCGTATATAAGGATGCTGGAGGCGTCTGGCATCAGGATCGTTTCAGACCACTGATAAGTGCATTAGCAAATTTAACTTTAAATCTTATTTTTGTGAATTTTTTGGGAATATATGCAATTTTACTTTCGACAATAATCAGTTATCTGGTTGTTGCATTCCCATGGCTTTTATATAATATATTTAATAATATTTTTAAAAGGTCATCTAAAGAATATATTGTAAGTTTGCTAAAGAATATGGTGATAACTTGTTTCATATCTGCAACATGTTTGTTTATATGTCAAACTATACAGGGAGAAGGTATTAGTAAAGTCTTAATAAATTTACTTATTTGTTTAATATTTAGTAATACTATTCTGATATTAATATATCGTAAAGATCCATTATTTAGCCAGATGTTAATATTAATTAATTCAATTACAAATGGTAAATTTCAAACAGCCATTGAAAAAATTGATGGTTTATTAAAAAAATAGAAATGAGTAAGAAAGTATGTGATTGGAGGTATAATCGCAATGGAAAAGGGATATACAGTTGAAAGAAATGCGCAGATTCTAATTTCATTGATGAAAAAGCATGGTGTGAGGAAAGTGGTAGTTAGTCCTGGGGCAACTAATGTTTGTTTTGTTGCAAGCATTCAGCAAGATTCATATTTTGAAATATACTCATCTGTTGATGAGAGATCAGCTGCATATATTGCCTGTGGCCTTGCTGAAGAAAGTGGAGAGCCTGTTGCTTTAAGTTGTACAGGAGCGACAGCTTCAAGAAATTATGTATCTGGATTGACAGAAGCATATTATAGAAAAATCCCGATTTTAGCCATAACTTCGACTCAATTTACAGGAAGAGTTGGACACAATATACCTCAGGTTATTGATCGCTCTTCTTCTATGAATGATATTCAGCGGTTGAGTGTAGAATTGTCTGTTGTTTATAGTGCAGAAGAGGAATGGCTATGTTGTGTAAAGGCTAATGAGGCATTATTAGAGCTTAAACATCGCGGTGGAGGTCCGGTTCATATTAATTTGACGACAAAGTATAGTGATGATTATTCATGCAAAGAATTGCCAGAAGCACGATTTATAGATCGTATTTGTGTAAATGACAGATTTCCAAAACTATCAGGGGAAAAAATTGCTATTATTGTAGGTGCTCATAGCAAATGGGAGGATACACTTACTAAATTAGTTGATGCATTTTGTGAAAGGTATAATGCAGTAGTTCTATATGATCATACAAGTAATTATACAGGAAAGTATGGTGTGCTAGCGAACTTAATAACAAATCAGGAATTATATAGATCAGATTGTCAGAGCATGGATGTACTTATACATCTAGGGAATGTTTCTGGAGCATACATGACGATTTATCCAGATAAAGTGTGGAGAGTAAGTTCTGATGGTGAAATATGCGATACGTTCAAAAAACTTGAATATGTATTTGAAATGAATGAAGAAACTTTTTTTAAGTATTATGTAGTTCATGCACCAAATTCAAGTATAGACGTTACATACGCAGAAGATTGGAAAAAGGAACGAGAAAAAATATTAAGTAAAATTCCTGACTTGCCTTTTTCTAATATTTGGATAGCACAGCAAATGTCAAAAAAACTTCCAGAAAATAGCGTGTTGCACTTGGCAATTCTTAATTCATTGAGGTCTTGGAATCTGTTTGATATGGCAAAGAGTATAAGAGGATATTCGAATACTGGCGGTTTTGGAATTGACGGTTGTGTTTCAAGTTTAATAGGAGCGTCATTGGCAAATCCAAAGATGCTTTACTTTGGAATCATAGGGGATTTAGCGTTTTTTTATGATATGAATTCCATCGGAAATCGACATGTTGGAAAAAATATACGGCTTCTTGTAATCAATAATGGAAAAGGAACTGAGTTTAGAAATTACAATCATAATGCCGCAAAGTTTGGAAGTGATGCTGATAAATTTATTGCAGCTGCAGGACATTATGGTAACAAATCACCAGCGTTGTTGAAACATTATGCAGAAGATCTTGGCTTTAAATATTATTCTGCTTCTACGAAGGAGGAGTTTTTGGAGAATGTAGGATATTTTGTATCAAATCAGCATTATACACAACCAATTTTATTTGAAGTATTTACCTCTTCTAAGAATGAAAGCAATGCTTTAAAACTTGTCAGTAGAATAGAGATAGAAGAGGAGCAACAGCCCAATGTTGCGAAAAAAATTGTGAAGGGTATTTTGGGAGAAGCGGGAGTGAAAACGATAAGAAAAATTATTAACAACAAATAGAATATATAATTCAAAGGAGAGTTAGAGAAAAACTAATGAAAGTACTTATTTTGGGTGGAACTGGAGCAATGGGTAAGTATGTTACAGAGCTGCTATCTGAAAAAGATGGTATAGAAATATATGTTACTTCTCGAGCACTACATGAATCAGATAAGAGGAATGTTCATTATATACTTGGAAATGCAAAAGAGAATGTTTTCTTAGAAAAACTATTAAAAGAATATTGGGATGCAATAATCGATTTTATGGTATATACTGTGAATGAATTTACAAACAGAATTGATGATCTTTTAAATGCAACTAATCAATACGTATTCATAAGTTCAGCTCGAGTATACGCTGAATCGGAGAAACCGCTTACAGAAATGGGTGATAGACTTATAGATGTTTGTAGAGATAAGGAATATTTGAATACGGAGGAATATGCATTATTTAAAGCTCGAGAGGAAGATATTCTATTTAGTAAACATCGTTTAAACTGGACGATTTTGAGACCATACATTACTTACGATGAAAATAGGTTACAGTTGGGGGCATTTGAAAAAGAAAAATGGCTCTTTCGAGTTATGTGTGGAAAAAAAGTGTTATTTGATAAAGATATGTTATATAAAAAGACTTCTTTGACATATGGATATGATGTGGCAGAAAGAATAATTGCTCTTATTGGTAACAAAAATGCTTTAGGAGAAGTTTATCAAATTGCATCAGATGAGATTTACATGTGGAAGGATATATTGGATATATATTCAAATATTTTGAAAGAAAATGGATATATATTAAAAGTACAGTACATTGAAAATATAGAAAACAAAGGATTGAATATACCCAAATATCAAATTATATATGATCGAAACTATGATAGAATTTTTAATTCTAAAAAGATTAACCAAGCTACAGGAATAAATAAGTATACAAATATTAAAATTGGTTTACATAAATGTATATCAAATTTTCTTAAAAGTCCTTCTTTTATATGGATTGATTGGAAGACAGAAGCAATAATGGATAAGATTACAGGTGATAGGCATCCTCTTAGAAAAATTCGTTCAAGACAGGACATAATGACTTATATTAAAAAACGATATTTATGATGATTATATTATGGATGTTTTCTGATGATATACTTATACCCAATTATGAAGTTGTTGAAGGTTATGTCTAAAAGTTTATAAGTAAGTAGAAATAGAATTTGAACTTATGATATCTAGAAAATAAAGTGAAGATAAGATATGAAAAAATAATTCTTAGTAATTATAAGGAAGTAAAGAATATGGAAATAGATATAAGTATTATAGTACCTGTATATAATTCTGAATTAACGTTAAAAAAGTGCGTTGATTCAATTATAAATACTCAGAGTAATAAAATAGAGATAATATTAATTGATGATTATTCAAAAGATAGAAGCTGGGAATTATGCAAATATCTTTCGGAAAAGTATCGTGAAGTACGATGTGTGCGGAATCTAGAAAATAAAGGTGTTTCATTTACAAGAAACTATGGTTTAAAGTTAGCTAAAGGAAAATATATTTTATTTGTGGATAGTGATGATTATGTTACCAGTCAATATATTGATATGCTTATTGATATTCAAGAGAAGTACCCAAACGAATTTATAATATGTGGATATCATTATGTTGATTATATCAACCATATTGAAAAAGATTATTTATGGCATAAGTCAAATGAAGAAGTGGTGACTCTTCATTCTGAACAACTTTTCATTGTAAGAGAAAAACAATTGCTTCAACAAGTCTGGAATAAAGTATTTTATCGGAAGATTATTTGTAATTTTGGATTGAAATTTGAGGAATCTCAAAGTATAGGGGAGGATTTCCAGTTTGTTTTAAATTATTTAGAAGTATTGAATTGTACTAAGTATATTATAATAAATAGAGCTTTGTATAATTATATTTATGCAAGTAACTCTTCATTAATGAGCAAATTCGGGTTGATTCAAACAGAGGCGGCTTTTAAAAGATATGCTCAACTGAAAAGGATATGCGGAAATAGTGAAGAGATTCAAAGGCAATATGAGAATTCTCTTGAAAAGTTAAAGGCAAATTTTGTCTATCATATTGTTCGTAGCCAATTAAAAAAGTCTGAAAAATTAAAACGAATTGAATTAATTATGAAAGATCATCATGCCAAGAAACATTATATGGAAGAAAGATTTAGACAAATGAAAGAAAATTTGAAATTTTTAATTAAGAAACAAAAGTGATATTCGGGGTAAATGGAAATGAAATTAATTGAAAGGACACGGTGTACGGGATGTTTTGCATGTAAAGAAATTTGCCCTAAATCCTGTATTAAAATTGAAAAGGATTGTTTAGGAAACTTATATCCGATTATTGATAGGACTAATTGTATCGAATGTGGAAGATGTAATTGTGTTTGTCCAGAGAAAAACAATATATTTTTTCAAAATGTAAAACGAGTATTTGCTGCATGGTCTTTAAATGAAGCACAAAGAAAAATGAGTGCTTCGGGGGGTGTCGCAGCAGAGTTTTATAGGACAGCTGTTGAAAAAGATTATTTAATCTGTGGGGCGATTTATCAGGAAGATTTTCATGTCATCCATATATTGACTAATGACAAAGCAATGATAGGGGAGTATCAACAGTCTAAATATGTCTATTCTGAAATTTGGGATATATATGAGAAAATAAAACAACAATTAATGAAAAATAAAAAAATATTATTTATTTCTTTGCCCTGCAAAGTCGCTGGACTTAAAACATATTTAGGAAAAGAGTATGATAATTTATTAACTGTTGATATTGTATGCCATGGTACGCCGCCATATCAACTTTTAAGAGAGCATCTTTTGGAAATTCATGCGTTGCGAAACGGAGTAAGACTTAAATTTAGGGAAGAGAACGAATTTAAGTTTTGTTTACGAGATCAAAATGAAAGGTTGATATATTGTAAGTCAGGAAGAACGGATACTTATCTGGCGGCATTTTTGGAGGGACTAGATTACAGGGAGTCCTGTTATCGATGTAAATATGCCAGAGCAGAAAGAATTTCAGACATTACCATATGTGATTTTTGGGGATTAGGAAATGAAAAGCCTTTTAATCATCCATATACAGGAGCAGTGTCAGCAATACTGATTAATAATAAAAAGGGAGAGGGCTTTTTGAAACAATGTCAAGATAAATTTTTTCTTGAAGAACGCCCCATTTTAGAAGTCATAAAAGGTAATGCTCAGTTAAATAGACCAACATCTTTGCATAAATCAAGAAATGTATTTGAGAAAAAATATTGTGAAGTAGGTTTTGAAAAAGCAGTTAAACACTGTTTGAGAAAAGAAATGAGAAATGAAAAGCTGTTAATATACAAGAGAGAAATTAGAAATCATTTAAGAAATATTGTAAGAATTTTTATAAACAAATATAGAGGATAAATTGTATGATTGTAGGAATTATGTCAATGCAGAGAGTTAGAAATTATGGTTCTTTTCTTCAAGCGTTTGGGTTAAAAAAAGTTATTGAATCAATGGGACATACTGTTATATTTGTAGATTATAAGATAGGACCTTCTTTAGTCAATGAAGATACAGATAAAAGAAATAGAAATTTAGCGTTGCGGGTGTTTAAGATGTTATCACCGCGCTATAGGGTGTATCGAAGAAAGCAAATAAAATTGAATGATACATTTAAGGATTTCTGTACAGCGTATGATAATAACTTCCTGCCAAAACTAGGAGAAGGAAAAGAATATGTTTATACCCCAGAACTCGATGTACTTATAATCGGAAGCGATGAGGTTTTTAATTGTACACAAAAAGGAAAGCAAGTGGGATATAGTTTACAATTATTTGGAAAAGATAATCAAGCGGAAAAGCTAATAAGTTATGCTGCATCTTTTGGAAATACAACACTAAAAAAACTTGATAAATATAGAGTTTCCGAAGAAATTACTAATGCTTTAAAACAATTTGATAGCATTTCTGTAAGGGATCAGAACTCTATAGACATTATCAGGAATTTATGTGGATTTAAACCTGTACGTCATATTGATCCTGTTTTATTATATGATTTTTTTGAAGTAAATGATATAGATATTTCATTGAAAGATTATATTATTGTATATGCCTATGCTGATAGAATACAAGAAGAAGAAGCAACTGCAATTCGAAAATTTGCTAAGGAAAAAGGCAAAAAAATACTGAGCTTGGGATTTTATCAACCGTTTTGCGATGAATATGTATTAGCTTCGCCTCTTGAAGCACTCGCTTATGTAAAAAATGCTGATTATATTATAACAGATACTTTCCATGGAACAGTTTTCGCGATTAAATACCAAGTTCCTTTTGCTACTATAATTCGGGAGAGTAATCAACAAAAATTAAGTGATTTATTATCGCTATTTAACTTGAAAGGACGTTCCGTAACAGATATAAAAATGCTCCAGTCTATACTGGAGTCATCTATGAAACGAGAAGAAATATCAAGAATTCTAAAAAATGAAAAAAAGCGGGCGAAAGATTATTTGAAAATTAACTTAGAAATAAGTGGAAATATTTAGGGCATATACCAATAAAACGTTAGAAGATTCAAATGATTGGATTAATCAAAAATTTAAAATATGAGAGAATTAGTAAATGTGTGAGGTTGAGTTTGTATTATATAGGATTCATTTATCTTAGATTTCCGGCTCTTTGTTAAGGATGAGAATAAATTAATTTTATATTGTGATTCAGATTTAGTACTTGAAAACTCAATGTCAATTAGGTAGGATATTGATAATTAAAACTAGTTGGAGAAGATTATATTAAAAGTGTAATCTTCTCTTTTTTTGTGAACACTTAAATTTTAGTCATTGATAGAAAAATATCCGACTATTTTTCAATAACCGGAATACCTTGGAGATGACGTATAATAAGTTTCACAATAAAATTTCATAAAAATAGACATGGTCTACAGCCGTTTAGTAGAATTAAGTCACCACAACAAAACCTATCAAAGGAGGATATAGAACCATGTGTGATAAGATTATACAGCTAAATGAGGACTTAATAAAGCACGATTTAAAGGATTTTGTCCGCAACAGTGTTGGAGAGACCTTAAATTGCCCTGCTCGACAAAGAAGCCGATGAGTTAGGCAATGCAGAAAAATACGAATGATCTGCCCACCGCCGAGGATACCGTTCTGGTCACTATAAACGGAATCTTCATACAATAGCAGGGGAAGTGGAACTAAAATTTCCCAAACTCAAAGGGGGTTCCTTTCAAAACTGTCATTGTTGAACGGTACTGTTGTAGAGAATCTTCTGTTGAAGAAGTACTGATTGAAATGTATCTTGCCGGCGTTTCTGCCCGTCGTGTAGAGGATATCACTGAAGCTTTATGGGGAACAAAAGTATCTTCCGGAACTATTAGCAGCCTCAATAAAAAGGCTTATGAATATATCGAAACTTGGCGGGACCCGTCCTTTCTCTGGGAACTATTCATATGTTTATGTAGATAGTGTTTATCTAAAACATAGCTGGAGCAGTAAGATCTAGAATGTTTTCGTTTTAGTTGCAATCGGGTCAACTAAGATGGCTGCCTTGAAAGGCGATACCGAAGGTATGAAAGAGGATTGAGAGAGTTGGCATTCTTTCTTTGTACGGCTGAAGGAACGCGGGCTTACTAGTGTACGCTTGATTATCGGTGATAAAAATCCGGGGATGCTGGAATCCATTCTGGAAGTTTTCACAGATGACAGATATCAGCGTTGTACAGTGCATTTCCACAGAAACATCTTTTTCGTTACACCTCGTAATAAGATGAAAACGGTAGCTCTCATGCTGAAAGCAATCCATGTTAATAAGGTATCATCTTGTTCCATACATGTACCATAATAGGAAACGCCGGCCGTGTCATAAGTGTCATTAAGAATACCAGATTGTTGGTTTTTGGATTACTAATAGATTACAGATGGCATAGAGTCCCTGAACTTAAGTGTTTCATAGGTCAGCCGGAATGGTTGATTACCCAGGGAATGAGTCTGGAGTAATTAAAGGTCTCATGGTTCAGATATTCCCTCCTAGCACATCATATCCGGTGGGCAAGTTTGTGATGTAGAGGTATTTCCTTATATAAACTGATTCTGGGAGTAAATGGTATCAGTTATTCTCTAAAATGGATATATAAAGAAGGGACTAGGATATTTGATTTTTATATAATAATTAATATCCTTTATGATTGAATTTATTAATTCTAGTTTGGTATGATATTTTCTTGTGCAGTATATTGTATATTTTAAGATTTATTCTCAGAACCGCTTCAGTTTTTCAGAAAGTTCTTGATTTATAACTAATGATTTAAATTTTTTTAGAGTATGTCATATATCATAGAAAGCTCTTTAGATTTTTATAATTTCGGTTATATTCAAGTATAGTTTCAATCACTTTGTTCAAGCTAAGTATTCTTTCTGATTGATAAGATTTTAGTTTTTTATGTCATTATACTTTTTTATACAGTTCTATAACTTGTCTTTTGAATGGATTCCACTTTTCTATAAAATATCAGCCTGTGTGGTATTGTATGCTAAATAATTTAAGTTTGTTCGTAGTTTTGTATTTTTTGAATAAAATAGAAGTCTTTATTTTTTTCGATATGAACGTATTTTATAATTACTAAGATTTAAGAGCACTTTTGAAGACTTAAGATACTCATGACTACAATTAATATCATGTGTCAAGTAGCGGGATGGTTATATTATTACGATAGTAGAAAACTGAAAATTTGTATGAAAAACTTTGCATAGTAAATACTTAAAAAGAGAAATTGGGAAGTTTTAATATTTAAATAATTGAAATTATAAGATAATTGTCAATTAATTACACTATTTGTCAAAATATTTAAAAGGATTTATGATATACTTTTATATAATAAGAAATAGCGCATAGGAGAATAAAGATAAGCAATATCCAGATAACAAGTACAAAAACGGAGGATGTTGAAGGACACAGTGGTTTAAATACAAGGAGAAAAATTAAAATTGGAGGTTCGTTTCTATAGGAGGTAAAACTACAAAAGGAACAAATAAAAATATCTACATATCTTATCTTATGGGAAAAATACAACAACATGTATTATATATTGAAAGATGAAAATGAAAAAATAAAATCAAACATACTTACTAGTATGATGGTTCTTTAAAATTAATATGTGAGTAAAATATACTGAAAATATATTTTATAATTTACAAAATTTTTGCGACCATAACAGTTAAAGACACTTCTTTAAAATCAAATAAGTATGGTTGATTTTAGAAGGAGGGCTACATTATGAGACAAGATGCGAATTCTTTTTATATATTACAAGTATCGGATTTTCATATCTCTGAAGAATCAGAAAAAAGTGCTAAGAATGCATTAGAAGCTGTAACGAACAAAATTAATGAAATGAATATTGATATAAGATACTTAATTCATACAGGAGATATGATTAATTCTAAGGATATTAGCCAGAAAATAGAGGAACAGTATGGGACAGAATTAGAAAATGACGAATATGATAAGAGACTAGAAGAAATTGTAATAAATAGATTTAAAATTGCAGAAAACATATTTAAGGACTTTAAAAAGAAATTAGATGTTATGCGAAAAAATATAGTCATATGTTGTGGCAATCATGATAAGGTTAGATATAAGATAAGGAAACAAGATCCGTTTAAGCCTTTTCAAGAATTCCTGAATAATGTTTGTAATCATACAAAACTTACAGACCGTTATAAACTAGATAATATAAATGTATTGGTTTTAAATACAAATATTTCTGATGACAAAAAAGTTACATGTGTAGATTGTGAAAATTTAAAAAAATTTCTTAATGTAGAGTTACACGAAGAACAAACTAACTGGTTTTATACATATGGCGAAAATACAAATATTTCAGAAGAAGAGAGTAAAGTTAACGTAATAGTTGCGCATCAACCGCTTTATGATATCTGTGAACAGATTAGATTACCATATGGATCGGAAACTCAGACAACGGATTTTCTATCTGCATTGCAAGATTTTATTAATGGTAATGGTATTTACTTGTGTGGTGATAAACATACTTCTAGTATTGCAGCATCATATATTCATGATATACCACACTATTTTTGTGGCCATCCATTTGTATTTGAAAAAAACAATTTTCCTTCAGAGTGTGTACATAATGATTTAGCACAATCACAGAATAGTCAAATAGACTATAATCTAATTGAAATTAGAGATGGAAAAACAGGACAAGTGAGAAAAATTCATTTGGTAAAAGGAGAAAATGGTTCTTGGAAATGTCAAATTCATCCAATAGATGCTGTTGTTTCTAATTTATATGAAAAGAGTAAAAAATATATTGTTAAAAATAGTTTTGCATTGCTTGCAAATCAAAGTGGTACACGGTATAGTTCATGGGCTAATTTATCTTGGAGAAATTTATTTAATCGATTAGATACAGGTATTACAAATACCGATCTTAAAGAAATATCCGAATTTTATGGCTTGTTTTGCCGCTTAAAAAATAGCTCAAATGAATCAATAGAATGGAATGATGAAATTAATATTTTTTATAAATTATGTAAAATTGTTACTCGATTTATGAACGATGGGAAAAATCTAAATTTGCAAAATATTATTAATGTTAGAGGTGATTATAGTTCAGGGAAAAGTACATTTTTGGGTCTATTTTATATATATTTGCTTTATTGCTATAGTTATGGAAAAATAAAATATATACCAGCATATTTCAATATGGAAAATGATGATATTTTAAGTAAAATACAAGCGGGAAACACTTATGCATTGGCAGTAAAAGAGACATTTACTTCTTTTATTGAAGAAGTTGAAAAAATAGCACAGGGCGAACATACTGTGGTTTGCTACATTATTGATGGGTTGGATGAGCAAGATATATGGAGTGAAAGTTCACAAGATAGTATCGGCAGAGTCGCATTGGACATTTTGGCGGAAACAAATAATTCTAAATATATTATGTCGTTTTGTCAAAATAGATTGGCACGTTTTAAGAATACTATGTCCGCAATAAAGTATTATGAGAAAAGTTATGTTATGTATTTTAATTCTATATCAGTCAAAGAACGGGAAATAAAAAATAGTAAGTTTGTACGATTTATTAAATATATAATTTATTCAAATCAAAAAGAGTCTAGTGTACAAGATAGTCGAAATGACAAGATAGAAGTATTGGAAAATGAGATAGAGTCTTGTGAACCAAAAGAGTGTTTAGCAATCAGAAAATTGCGAAGACTTTCTATCAATCCGGGCTTTATATATCATAATTATCAGTATCTTAAAGAGTGTAAGGAAGATGACTCTGTTAATACAGTTTATATGAGATATATCGACCAGCAATACCAAATTTGCCTGGATACATTAGGATATAACTTTGTACATTATGCTCCAGCAATGGCATATTTATTTACATATGAAGGCTATACATATGAAAGATTTAAAGCAATATCGCCTTCTACTACTGCCTATTGGGAACAGAGGATATTGGAATACTCGCATAAAATATATAAATCATTTATTTTTATAAAAAAGTATAAAGATGCACGAGAATATCTTTTAGCCTTACATTATAATAGAGAACTACGTTATTTCGCGGAGAATCCGAAAGCCGAAATACCGGCGGATTCAATTATTAATAGATTGATTCCAAGAAACATATCGATTATTATAAAAAAATTGTGGAGGACTGATCAGAATAAATTCATAATTGTTTGCCGAAATCTTATTGAAAAACGTAAATTTAATAATATGTCTATTAAAAATTGTACATTAAGCATGCTTATTTATATATTGGCATATTTAGATAAAATACCGGCTTATATTCGCGATGAAATAAAGGGGTTATTGCTTAAAGCGTCAAGTACAGAAATTCCATCAGCAATAAAAGAGAGCGCAGATCCTTGGGAGATTTCTGGAGGAAATTCAGAAAGAATGGAAAAATTCATCGATTTGAATCTTTTGCATTCACAAAAAATTTTAGATGCAATTAATTCTAATTCATCATTTGAGATTGTTAAAGAATTATTAAAATTTCCAAATTTCCAATTATATAATCGACAATATATGATGTGGTATTATGGAGATTTGACAATATATGGAGAGAATAGAATTAACAATCTTGTACCAGGTAAAGATGAGGTGAACAAAGGAATAGATTATTATAATTGTTTCTATACTCTTTACCATAAGCTTTATGCACATTTTGAGAGTGATTGTAAAAATTCATATCCGTTGTTAGAGTATGATTTGTTTACAATTTGGGATTTGGTATACAGTAGGCAATTAAATAAAATTTCTAGAGAAAGCTTTTTCTATTCCGAGAATAAGAAAGAGGTAAAAATATTTACATGCATTATGGATATGTTAAGTAAATATATTGATCGATACTGTGAAGTGAATGTGAGCAATCAAGAAGAAAAGGAAAATTATGAGGAAAAATTAGAGGAAAATTTGCAGGACATTAATACTTGTACACAGGGACTATTAGAAAAAATAGTAGATCATCTTGATACACTAAATATAGAAACAGATGAGAGGTATGTTCGTTGCTTCTTTAAAGTGATAAAACTACTATGGTGCAAGGATATTAATACTGTAAGCCAAAATGAGAAAATTTCAAATAGATAATAAGTGATATAATAGGATTACCGTACTGAAGTAGGCTTTTATTATGGCAAAGCAACATGACAAACAGTTTAAACTACAGTACTATCTCGATTACAAGAATGGCTGAAAGTTTTCTTGTAATATGGGGACATTCCTATTCGTGGCTCTAGCAAATTATGCTGCTGATGAGAAAAAGGAGATTACTTATTTCAGACACGAGCTTTGTGATACTTAAGATGTATTCGATGTACTAAAAAGCGATTAGCATTCTGAAGAAATAAAAGAGGCCAATTATCTCGAAGTTTCTGAAAAGATGACAGTGGTATGAAAACAGGACCACCGAGTCTCATCTCCAGAACGTTAAAATATTTCTGTGTTTTACAATCTGACTATCGTTTATGATTAAAATATAATTCTTTTGATACATAAGAGCCAAAATACAGGGTATTTACGATGAATTGAAGAAAAACTATGGAGCTTCTAAATTTGTCAGAAAGTTGAATTAGAAGGGATTGAGTATTTCGGAATATAAAGAAAATGGAAATCAAAGTCAAATGGGAGAAATCATGGATAAGTACTATCCTAGATTCAGATTTTATTAACGAACTGTAAAATATCTTGGATGAACAATTTATTATTGATTGCTTAAATGAAGTAGATTTAGCGATATGATATCATGTATATTTGGACAACCGACGGCTTTGTTTATCTAACAAGAATTATGGACGGTTTTCTCATAAAATTATTGCTTGGATACTTAGTTAAATTTTAGAAGTATCTTGAAGATGGATATTATAATAAATCGAAAGCCAGATGTAGCACATAACTGTTGGTGATTATCTGATTATCTACAGTGACAGAAAAAGTTAGTGTGAATCTAAATAATGTTGGGAAGCCACTGCAAAATGTAGAGTAACTATTTAGAAAAAAACTTTCTTATGGGATAATGCATGTAATGTAACCTAAGAAACGTAATATAATGATAATGGAGAGTCTTATATTCCCAATTATTTATCACCTGGAATGTAATATACATAGTTTTAATTTATTTATGACCCTTTTAATATAGATTTGGAAAGGTATTTTCAGGCATAAATGTTAGGATATAAGAAAACCTTTATAGGGATTTTAAAAAGAATGTATAAAGTACAGCCTACTAATAATTTAATTTATCATTTGATATTAGTATAGCAAAATTGTCAACATAATTATATATTTGTCAATTTTATAGAATATTAAATGTGATATACTATGTAATATGAAAATCTTCAGAAATTGTTTAGAAGCTTCGAGAGATATCCACTTAATGATTACAAATATACGAATTAAACTAGAACAGAACGAGGAAAAGAGTTACATAGGAGAAAAAGAGATGCTAGATAGCGAAAAATTTTTTGAAAAATATAGAAATAGAAATCAATTTGATAAATCGGCATTAGAATGGGAAGAATTAGAAAAAATCTATAGAAATTATGTTGAGCATAGACAGAAGAACAAAGAAATAATAGCAAACGAATTGGAAGAATTATTTAATAAGGAAATCAGGAATGAGGGTATTCGAATACATTCTATAAAATCGAGATATAAAGACCCGGAACATTTAATTGAAAAAATAATTCGTAAAACCGGAGTTGAAAATAGAAGTAAATATAGTAATATAAATGTAGAAAACTATTTCAATATAATTAGAGATTTAATAGGTTTAAAAATACTGGTTCATTCAAAAGAAGATTGGGAGAATGTATACGATTTACTGACACAAACTATGGTAAATAAATATCATATGACAATGGAAGAACAACCTAAAGCATATATTCGGTATGGTGATAGAGATATATATAAACAAAAAATACATAAAGAGTATACTAATAAGAGTTATCGTGCGCAACATTATATTATGAAATATAAAGATAATTTTTTTGAAGTTCAGGTAAAAACATTAACAGAAGAAGTATATGGAGAATTTGACCATTATGTAAGATACCCTTATCGACAAAAAAATAATTTTTTGAAGCGATATACAAGTATTGTGTCAGAATTGTTGGATTCTGTAGATGAAATAATATCAACATGTTTTCAATTTGAAGGTAGTGGGTGGGAACAATTGGAAACATATTTTGATAGGGATCACTATGAAGATTGGAGTAAAATTGCACAAAAAAGTTTAAAGATTCATGATATATTGCCAAATCCTAAAGTTGTTGATGATAATATCGATGTAAAAAGTTACATGGAGAATATTTTTTTGAGAAAGGAAGGATGACATGTATTTATTAAATAAAAATGTTTTGCAGCTTGTAAATGAGGTGAAAAGTGGAGAACATAAAATGGATAAATTAAGTAATTCTGCTTATGATTTATCAGGGGAGGCGCAGGCAGTCTACTTTTCAAAGATTCGTGATTTTATGAATACGAATATAAGTCATATTATTTTTTGCGAAAATCAGCAGCTAGGTGAATTAGCAATATTAAGAAAATTGAGAGGAAACTAAAATGAATCAAGAGAAACAAAAAGTGCCAGAGAATTATGAAGAACTTATTAAAATGGTGGGATTGGAAAAATTTGCTGAACGGTTAGATCAATTGATTGAAACCGCAAATAAGTTTTTAGAAGATGCTGGTTACATAGAAACGATGGAATGTAATCAAAGAATAATGTTGCAAATTTTATTAGATTATTATACAGATATTTTTCGATTAAAAGAATTTCATGATATTAAAAAAATTCGACCTGAAAAAATAGCTGCATATACGATTGCATGGATTGTAAAAAGGAAACCACTTCAATTTATAAAAAATTCTGACGAAGAAAAAGATATTTTTGCAAATGAGCGTTTTGCTGCATTTATGTTTATGCAAGAATGCTTGTTTTCAGGAGAATGTCATTTTGTTTCAAAAGAATTGAATGATAAAGTAATTGAATATACTAATACTCTATTATATTACTTTAAATATCGAGAATGTAATCCTAAAATACTCGAATTTGCAATGGAATCATTTAAAATGGGTACATTAGTAAAGAATAAATAGAATTGGGGAGAAATATTGATTAGGAGTTCTGGATGAAAATCTAGTTGGCCTTTTTATGAATAAGTTAAGCCAAAATGCTAATTGTCAAATTTGATCGTTATTTGTCAAATTTAGTTTGTAGAAAATATGATATACTATATAATGAAATAAGCAAATTATTGCGTAAATGATATTGTAGAGGAAGCAAAAAGACATTTTTTGCAGTCATGAAAGGATATGATTAAGTTATCGAATATTATTCGATATTCTATTTGCAACTTTATAAATGTTATATGCCGAAAAACTAAATTGTCTAAAGAAACTTTTTGGTTAATATGAAGGTATAATTAATTTTGGAAATGGGAACTTGTAAATGTTAATAATATCTGCTAGTTTTTGACTTGAAAATTGACCGAAATACTTTTATCTCTTCTTGGCATATACTGGAAGTAGAAAAGTCAAGGAGAATAAAATGGCTGAAAAGAAAACCAGAATAGTGAAAGTTACTTATAAAACCCGCAATAGACTTGAAGGTGAGTTTATTGCGGGATATTTGCGTTTTATAGGAATGTTTGTGAGCCAAAGAACTGGAAGATATAGGAATAAAATATCAGAGGCAGAGTTTGATGCATGCATTGAGTATGAAGAATTAGAAAAATTAAATGGGGAAATGGAAAAAGTCTCAGAAGAAGAAAATGAATGTATTTTGTTAAATGCAGTAAACAAGATTATAAGTAATGATTTGGAAGAAAGAGTAATATTGGATAAGTTGGTTAATATTTATGTGCAAGAAAAACTTCTTATAATGTCATATATAACGCATAATTATATGGATGAGATAGAGATGTTAAGAAAAACATGTGATAATTATATAAGTGCATATAGAGAGATTCGAGATTTAAAAAGTGAAAATAATGAAACAAACGATTATGTTCAATATGCAAAATATTATTGTGCGGAAAAAATTAATAAAATATATGGGAGAGTACTCGGAGAGTTTGATTTAGAGTTTCAAACAAAAGATTTATTAGAAGAAATGGACGCTCTAATAAATGAATATGACAATTTTTATAATATTTATGTTTTGCAGGGATTATTATGTAACATTGATATTGTTTATCGGAATAGAACACCTGATTATTTCGAAAAAGCCATAGAGCGGATGGAGAGTAAAAATGTAGAAGTGTTATCTTTTGTATACTATAGAGAAGGGTTGTTTTTTCAACGAGTACAAAAAAACGAAGAATATGCATATAATTTTTTTAAAAAAGCAGAAGAAAGTGTTGATAATAACTATAGAGCTCTTTATAAAGTGGCGATTTACAAAGAAAAAGTTGAAAAACAATATAAGATTGCCCAAGAGATGTTTGAAAGGCTTCTTAGAAATATAGAAAAATTAAATCAAGATGAAGAGGATAAGGATAATGTTCATTATGAGAATTTTAATCTCGAGGAGTTGCTATATTATTATAAAACCTGTAGAGAAATAGGGATTATTAATGTTCGATTTTTTGAAAGATATGAAGAGGGGAAAAAGCGTTTTGAAGAAGCGGATCAAATTTTTGAAAGGATAAAACAAGGAACGAATTTTATAAAGAAATTATTTGGCAATGAATATTATCAAGAATACTGTGACGCAATGATGTGGAAAATAAATATTTTTCAGAATAAGAATGATATAAAAGAGTTAAAACGAATTATAAGCTTAAAGGAAAAATAGGAGGAGACAATATGGGGAGTATAATTGAAATTTTAGAACACAGTAATTACGTTGAGGAACCAAAAAGATTTGAAGAGTCCATTTTTTCAGATGTGTACTATAAAGCAAAAAACTTGGTAAAAGATATTACAGAAGAGTCAAAATATATGGAAGAGCTTTATATAAGAGAAAAAAAGGGATCTTTGAAAAAAGAAGGCATTGATAATATGATTGCTTTTATTGGAGAAAGAGGTTCTGGGAAAACAACAGCCATGTTTTCCTTTTTAAATTATTTGAATAATTATTCTCAGAATATACAATTGAAAGATTGGGAGCCATTTGCGGAAATAGATTTGGGTGATGTAGATTTTCATTGTTTAGATTATATAGATGGTGGACTGCTGGAACAACGAGATAATATTTTACAGATTTTAATTGGAAATTTGTATAGAAAGTTTTTAGAGGCAAGTGAAGAACGTTTTCATGATGATTGGAGAGAATATGATATAAGGGAGTTACAAGAGATATTTATCCGGGTAGAGAATTCCATACAAAAAATTAACAGCAGTATGGAAATAGGGGATTCATCAATTGAAAGTTTAAAGAATGTTTCGGATAGTTTAGGATTAAAGAGGGAACTGGCGAAATTAATAGAAAAATATTTACAGTTAATGGATAATGAAATAGAACGATATAACGGCCATGCAAGAAGAAAAGCGTTAGTTATTGTAATTGATGATCTAGATTTGAACTATGAACATGGATTTGAAATTTTGGAAAGTATCCATCGTTATTTAATGATCCCTAATGTCATTGTATTTATTTCAGCGGAATATAAACAATTGATTCATTTATGTAAAAAACATTTTGCTGAAATGTATGCTTATATCGAAAGAAATAGCTTGATTACACTTGCAAAACGAGACGTTTTGAAAGTATCAGATGATTACTTGGATAAAATAGTTCCAATCCATAAAAGAATTTATATGCGCTCTTTGTTAAATACATCGAAAAAATTGTTTGTAAATGATGAAAAGATGAAACCAGTGAAATCTGATAATCTTCCCACGATAAAAGAATATATTTTCGCTTGTTTATACCACAAAACAAGAATACTTTTTGACGTATGCGGTGAGGAAAAGCATTATTATGAACCGAATAATCTTAGAAAATTGAATCAGTTTGCCATGTTTATGAGAGGACTAAATAGTATTAATTTTAATTTAATAGAAGAGGTATCTGTAGATAAAGATGGAAAACAGGAAAAACGTAAGAATGAAATAAAAAAAGTGCAGGATAACTATAAAGAATTGTTAAATGATTTTTTGGGGAGAAAGTTAGAATCAGCTTCAGAGGACGATATAAGTAGAATAATAGAAGAAGATATACAATTGGAATTAGAATTAGGTGCGAAGAATTTGTTCAAAGCAATCCTATATCAGTGTGAAAACAAATTGGATTACAAAGAAACAAACAAAAGCTCTTCTTTTTCAAATACAATATCTGAAATAATACGAAGTGGTTATAGCTACGGAAATTTATTATATTTACTGTTTATATGCAGTGAGAATAATATATTAAATAAAGAATCCATAGAACGTATATTAACATATTTCACATTGAGATTAAATCAGAGAATATACGAAGATGGAAAATCTGAAGAGGGAAAATATAAAGAAATTTTAAATTTTATGGAAGGTTCATTTTTTGATATTTCAGTAGATGAAATGTTACCTGTGATTAAAAGCTATGAGACAGAAAAAAATGCGAAAGAAGCAACCTGCTTTAGAAAAATTGGAAGTTTACAACTTGACACTGCAATAGAAAATCAGCTTGAGCTTAATTTTAATATAAAAGATGAAAATAAGCATTTGATAAATGACATAATAAATGGCATTGAAATAATGTTGCTGTTTTTTGTCGCAAAAAAAGAAGATGAGGTTGATGTTAATATAGAATATGGGGAAGAAAAAATAGGAGGAGTAGATGAGGATAAAAATAATTATAAAATAGAATTAAAAATTAAATATTCTATAGAGAATGTAATTTGTTTTAATCCATGGGGATTTGTAAATAATTTGATGCAGGAAAAAAACATTTTAGAACAATTTGAAAAAAGTGTAAAAAAGGAAAACAATATTATAAATAATCAGGATTTTGATGTTCAAAATATCATGGTGAATGATATTAATAAATGGAAAAAAAAGTATAGAAAGTGCGCATTACCAGTTTGTAACGCAGATTTAATTTTTAATATTATGAAAAGATTGAGATTAAATAGTACAAAAGTAATTATAGCTGAAAATATTGAAGATTTATGTCCAGAAATCAACAAATTATATAGTGATTGTGCAAATTTGTTAAAACAAGAAGAAATGTTTATTGGGAAAATGGAAAAAACTCGAGATGAAAATCCAAAATTGGAAGACATTCTAAAGGAGTGTCCTGCAGTTAAATTATTTCAAAAATATCACGATCAAGAGTGGTTTCGATATATTTTCAGACAGTTTTACATTAAGGTAATGAAAAGTAGTGTAATTGATTTATATAACAGTTTTGCAGAGAAGGAGCTAGAGTAGATTAAATGGACAATTTACAAAAGATTTTGGAAATGCTTTTTAAACGTGTGTCCCCAGAAGAAGTAATAAAGGATAGGATTATATATGATCAGTTTGATAAAAAAGAATTTATAAAATTATCACATTCATATGCAAAAAATTATAGTGATGATGAAATGATAAATATGTGGCAATATTATAAATCTAATTTTGAGAAACAAGAAATAAAATTTAATGGTTTTTCTAATCAATATCAGAAAGATGAGATTAATGTTTTCTCAGCTCTATTCTCTTATTGCGAAGAAGTACTTACTTTGAAGGAAAATCAGGTTTTATGTCAATATAAATATTTGTTGAACTGGCGGGAATTGGCATCAATTATAAACGAAGATATTTTTATTGCAGCATATATGGCGAGACAATCAAATCATATGAAAATGGAAGATATTGGTTTTTCCTGGGATGTGGTAACAAGACATAATAATACAAGGTTGTATTTACTTTTACAGAAAGGTATATCAGAGAATCACTTTCATTTTTGGGGATCTATTCCAATTTTTCAAATGTCCTGGATAAGTTTGATGAATAATGTAACAAGTTCTAAAATGTTAGAATATTTACGGGAATATGATGATGAAAAAAGAGATACCAACATTAAATACAGCAAAGATTATATAGAAAAACCCCTTTCTATACAATATTTGCAGGCAGCTTATATTCGGATGCTTTTATTTTCATTTCTTACTGGAACTAAAATAAAAATTGGTTCATATAAAGTCTCTTATAAAAAATTTTTAGATAAGTTAAAAGGAAATCTGCCAAATCGCCTGAATCAACACTTAGAAAATTTAAAGTGTGGAGATCCTTTTGTAACACAGACAGTTGAAAGTGTGAGAAATAAATTGAATGAAGCAGTGGGAATAAAATCTTGTACATGGTTATTTCGAGAAATATTTTTGCTTGCTGAAAAAAACAATGAGAATACGTATAGAGACTTTCTGGCTAAGGATCCCATTATATCTTGGATTTTAGATAAAATGCTTTCGGAGACAATTGTTACCAGAGAAATAGCTGAAGAAATAGAGGAGTGCATAACAAACGATGAAGAAGGAAAAATGAAACATTGTCTCTGTCAAATGCTGTTAGCGTCAGAAGTAAATTTAGGGTATTTATATGATTTTATCCCTAAAGATGTATTTAATCAACTTTGGCAGCAAAGAACTTTAAAAAATGTAAAAGAAATATTAAAAAGTTCATTTTTGCTTATGAAATATCGAAATGAACTGCAGCATGTTATTGACGGATTTAATGCAAATTACAGGATGAACACTTTGGAACATAAGAAATATAAATTGGAAGACTATATGTTATATTCTATTGAGAGAAGAGGCGCAAACGGAAGTTTTTCCGGAGAAAATTGGCTTTTATATTCCATGTTTCAAAAGGCTAATAGTAATCATTATAAAAAAGATGAACATCTAAATTTATTTTATGCATATATTCTTTTGAGAGAAAATATACATTCTGAGATAGTACAGGTGAATGATAAAGTAGGATTTTCAAATTTTCAAAAATATCAGAGTCGAAAAGGAGATTTAATAGAAGATGAAATGTTTTTAGACTATGATGTGCAAAAAGCTCTAAGTTATAATCTTCTAAAGGACAATGTGGAAAGTTTAGAAGTGAGGATTACTCCGCCCGAAACAATTGAGAAAATGCGAAAACAAATTAGTGATATAGATCAGCTTATCAATCCAGACAAAGAAAAAAGTATACAGGATCGTTATTTTTATGTATATCATTTTATCAAGGAATTGGAAAATACGAAGGATGGGAATACGTTTTTAAGGTGCAGACATTATGAAAAACGTGAAGAAATAGAACAGCGAGCAAAAGAAATTATAAAATTTAGAAGAAAAGATCCATCGATAGCAAAAAGAGTTTTGGGAATTGATGCATGTTCTTCAGAAATTGGGTGTCGCCCAGAAATATTTGCCTCAGCGTTTCGATTTTTATCAAACCATGTAGTATTAAATTCAAAACAAAGCAGAAAAGGATTTGCAGTGCCCAAATATAGAGTTGGGGTAAGGGAAAAGTTCAAGGATTTTTCAAATGAATTACCACAACTTCGCATTACATATCATGCGGGAGAGGAGTTCTTAGATGTTGCAGATGGATTGAGAGCAATTGATGAAGCGATGCTCTTTTTTAATTTGGATTGTGGAGATCGTCTGGGACATGCAATTGCCCTTGGAATTAATGTTGAAGAATGGTATCGGACAAAAGAAAATCGTATTTTAATTTCAAAACAGGATTATCTTGATAATATTGTATGGATGCATGGGAGAATTGTGGAACTTGGAGTAGAAGGGCAAGAAGAGCTAAAAGATTATCTGCAGAAAGAATTTAGTTTGTATTTTAAAGAGATTTACGAAAATTATATTGATTTTGATACTATAAAAATAATTCTAAAAAAAATAGAGAAAAAATATCAAGAACACAAAGAAAAGTTATTATTTCATATATCTAAAAGTAACAAATCCAATTTTGATTTTCATGTATATGATAGAATATGGAAAATGAGAGGTGATGATTCCTATGGAATTCAAAATTATAAACCTAATTTTGATATTCACTCATACTATAGAGCATGGAAATTGAGGGGCGATGATCCATTATATTATAAGAATGGTTTTTTTGAATATAATAGATTCTCTGTAGAGAATAGTTTTGATTTTTATCGAATCAACCGAGAATTTCCGGCACATTTTGAAATTCGATATATGCCGGATGTGGCATTGTTATATTATTATTATCATTACAGTACATTTGTGAGAAAAAAAGGAGAGATGAGAATCGAAAAGCAAATTAGCCCTCTGTATATTAAAGGAGTGAAAGTTATACAGAAAAAAATGCAGGAACTAGTAGGTACAAAAGGAATAGCCATTGAAACAAATCCTTCATCCAATTATCTTATTAGCACATTCCGAGATTATAGGAAACATCCAATTATAGAATTTTATAATAATGGATTAGAAATTGATCCGGAAAAGTTAACGGAATGTCCACAACTGTGTGTATCTATTAATACAGATGATAAAGGGGTATTCAGTACTACGTTGGAAAATGAATATTCCTTGATGGCATGTGCTTTGGAAAATATGAAGAATCCAGATGGTTCATCTAAATATAGCCGTGAGCAAATCTATGAATGGCTTGAACATATTAGAGAAATGGGGAATATGCAGTCTTTCCAAAGTGAGTATCAAAAAAATAGAATGTTGAAATCGTGAAAATAGTTTATGATTTAGAGAAAAAATGTTTGTTTTCTCTATCAACATGTTTTTTCATATTTTGATCAAATTGTGTAATGTTAGAAGAGAAAATAGCCGTAATTTTATTTTGAAAAAAGGTTATTTTCTCTTTTCCATCTGCCATTAAAGCATAATCATTTAGAGAATACATGAATGAATACATTTCTAATTCTAACTTAGACTTTAATGTAGAAAAACGTGTCCAAGATTCTCTTGGCTGTTGAAAATTTAAATAGATTAAAACAGGCAGCAGCAGAAAAATAATGAAAGGAGATTTCAAGAGAGTCATAGTTTGATTAAATGTAATGAAATGAAAGAATCGTAAGTTTAGAATAACCAAAATGGGAAATATACAGGATAAAAAAGCCAGGAGTATTTTTGAATAGTTAAATCTTCTTTTATTTTTGATGTATTCATTACATATGAAGTTGTATTCAGAACAAATAATTTTTAAAAATTTTAGTTGAGATTCAGAAGCAAAATTATATTTATAAACGGAGTTGAGTTGATTATATGATATAGGCTGTTCAGCAAAGAAATTTTTATTATGAAAATTTGGGATAAAAACGGTGATTATTTTTTCGGTTAGCGAAAGAGAGAATAAAGTGATATACGGTATTATAATGAAGAAGATAATAATAAAAAAAATATATATCATATAAGCAGTAATTGGATTCATGGCGTACTCCCTTTCAAACAAAAAACTATAACTAAATATATAAATTTATTTTACATGAAAAGAAAGACGGAAATGAGGTAAAAAGCAAATTGTCAATTTATAAAAGAAATTGTCAAAAGTTAACGCATGTTAATTTGGCAATATGGACTAAACTAGTCATGTTGGAAAATGTTAAAATGTAATTTGTCTAATTATAGTGATAAATATTAGACAGATATATGGAGGAAAAAGTGAATAAAAAAGAAAGAAAAGCATGGAAGAATTTAAAAGAAGATGATGAGTATATAGAATTTCTTATTGAAAATTTGAATAGTGAAATATTGAAAAAAAGAGTGGCGCATGAACTCTTTACATATGCATCTCGTGCAAACTTTTACAAAATATTGTTTGTTTCGGGATATTGTGCATGTTTGATTCTTCCAGTAATTACATCAGTACTTCAGTATAATGAGGCAAGATATTCTCGAATTATCACTGTAATCTTGATGGGATGTATCACAGCAGTTACCGGATTAATGAACGGGTTGAAGTTTCGTGAAAAATGGAAGCATTATAGAAAGTATTGTGAAAAAGTAAAACAGGAAATCTTTTATTGTGAAGAAAAGATTGGAAAATATAAGGATGAGTTAGAACCAGAAAAGATTTTAGCAGAGGAAATAGAAGAGATGGTTACAGCTGAAGGAAATGATTGGGAGAAGATAAAGATTACTTTAGACAAGCAATTGTTGCAAAAGAAAGAGGAAATGATAAATGAAGATGCAGGACAAAGTATTAAATAGTTTTATACAAGATTTATTAACTATGGATATCGAGGAAAATAGTTTTATAAATGAGATAGATTTATTTTCAAAATTTATAGGTTATGTCAATCCTGATTATAAATATAATGGGACTTACCTGAAACGGTTTGTGGATGATTTTTTGCTATTTATTCAGAAATTGCGGAAAAGAAATGAGAAATATCATGAGGTATGGAATGCATTAAAAAATTTGGGAAAAGAATTTGAACTAACAATTGATGGAATGTTTTATGCAAGATATCCATTACAGGAAGATGAGAAAGGATATTTTTATATTGCAATGAATGAAAATTTCTTGGAGCAAAAAAAAATTGAAATAAGAATAAACTATAGAAATACAAAAAATGAATACATTTTTTGCAAAACATATTCGGAATGGGAAGATGAAGATAAAGAAGAAGTAAAAAATATATGCAAAGAATTTGTTAAATTTGTTGATACAAAAGAAAAATGGGAGAAAGAAAGTGAAGTTAAAGGATTATATAATAAGTGATGAGAATATATATTTGGCAATTTATTCGGTTAGATCCTATGTCTTTGATCCTGAATTACTTGATTTAAAAGACAAAGAATTATTAAATCACCTGTCTGATCCTTTTAATGAAGAAATAATAAAAGGGATAATGAGACGGATTAAAAAAATTTTAGAGAAAGTCTTAGAGGATGAAAATTATTTCTTTAAAACAAAAGTATATTATAAGCCCAAGGATTATCATGATGAGCCCGAGTATCGGCCAATTCATACTGCGGGTTTGAAACAGTTGATTGCAATGGTTGCATTAATGCATCCATTGATATATGAAATTCCTGCTAAAGAGAATAACTGGGAATTAAATTTGTCAAACTATAGCCGATTAATTCCTAAAAATTTTTATGGCAATAGAGTATCTAAAAAACCTGAAGAATTATTTAAAAAATGGAATAAGCAATATAAAGAATATACACAAAAGGCAAATGAATATTTCAGGATATTTCGAGAAACAAAGGAATATCGATATGAGTTGAAATTGGATTTGAAAAATTTTTTTCCATCAGTGGATCCATTTGTCGTGTATGGTATACTTTTAAAACATATGCCAGTTAGTTTTAATAAGAATGATAAAAATATTTTGAAGACAGTTATATACAAATTATTAATATGCGAAGTGATAAATTTGAATACAAAGCTGGCAAAATTATTATATTATGGAAGAGAGGATATAAGTAAAACATATACCAAAGGAATCGCACAGGGTCTGCCGCAGTCATATTTTTTTGGAAATATTTGCATGATGATAATTGCAAAAGTTTTTTCTGAGTTTTATGAGGGAAAATCTGTATACTATGTAGACGATTCTTATATTTATACAAACAGAGAAATAAAAGACTTTAGCGATTTCAAAGAACAGCTGGAAGTAATTAATCAAAAGATTGAAGAGCGAGTATCTGACTGTGCTGCAATTTCTGAACGGGATGATTTTCTTAAAGTAAAACTGAGAAATAACTCTCTATCAGAATTGCATAAAATGGATGGATTTTATGATATACAAGTGCATACAGATCAAAAGAGTAGTTTTATAGAGATTAGAGGTATTAAAGATGGAGAGGTGTATTTGAGAACTTTGAGCAGAGAAGCCTCACAAATTGGTGCAGATATAAATGCTACTTATTCTGAAGAAGAGGATGATACAATACTTCACAAGGCAGAGGCATTGTTGAATGCGATTGAAGCAGAGATACATGAAAAGAAAGAACAAAAGATACATAAAGCATATATTGAAAAATTGGAGCGGTATAAAAAATTTTTTAAATATCGTCAGATGAGGCTGCAATTAAAGACAGAAAAAGATATAAACGATAGTATATTTAAGACTTTGACTGAGGAAAAGTATATATCAGAAGCTGATAACAAATATGAATTACTTGTGAAGAGTATAGATAAGGAGCAGTTTTTTAAGTTATACAAACATGATGTATGGCAGGCAGCAATGTCTCTTTTAATAGCGAATACAGAATCAGAAAATGAGATTAAAATAATAAAAGAATATATTAAATCAATTATTGGTATTGCATATCCCAAGGAATTAATAGAATGTAGTTATATTCGTAAAATGTATTTTAATTATTTGCATGATATTGAAACGCAGAGCATGCCAGATTGTTATTCTACATTAAATCAAATGGTAAGTAAAAGGATGATTCGTTATGCAAATATGAACTCTAATGCTTTAAAGGAAAAATTCAAGTATGTAAAAATAGACGGTTTGGATTCAAATATACTAAAAAGTTTTAACATATGCTCTGACGATTTTGTTAATAAAGTTAAAATTGTGAATATGAATTCAAATAGATTGCAGAGAATGCTGCTTAATGCTGTCTATTCTAAAATATTTAAAGTTGTTTTATCGGATGATGTTACACTGAATTCTTACAATAAAAAAGGAATCAGATATGGCGAGTTAAGAGTATTGGCGTATTTGAGAAATACTCACTGCATCATCACAAACTTTTTGGATTGGAAATTGGATGTAATGGGGGATGAGAATCGACAGAAAATAGATTATACAGTATTTGAGGTTTTAGAGATTTTCAGAAGATATGTAATTGAACCAAAGCAAATAGATGATTTGATTATGGTATATAAATATACCAGCGATGTATGGAAAAATGGAGCAAAACATTTGTATTTTTATACACTGCACAATCAAGAGCATGCAAATGATTTAATAAAGAATATTGTCAAAATTGTAAAGACTATTAGTTATTTAAAAATATCAGCGTATGATTATTATCTTTTGTTTATATCCTGCTATCTTCATGATATTTCTATGGTTAGGATTGGTTCGGAAAATGATTTTCTGCTTGATGAAGGAAAATCTGAGAGAATTACGACAGAACTTGAAGAAAATTGGAATCATGGGAATACAAAAAGAACAATTATAATGGCATATAAAAAAGTAGACGAATTTTTAGAAGAAAAAATCCGATCCAAACATGCCAGAGAAAGTGCAGAAGAAATTCGGAAAAGATATGATTTGAATTTTTTGGAAAATAGTGTGAGAGAAAGCGTTGCTCAAATTTCTGAGGGACATATGATGGATACAAGAGATATATATTTTCTGAAAGGGGATGCCAAAAATAAATTAATCAGTTACAAGTTTGATAAAATACTATTGCGTTTTGCTGATTTGCTGGATATGAGTCAGCATCGAGTTTCAAAACCAATTCTGAATCACAATATAGATAATATGTTACCAGTGTCTGCGTTTCACTGGGTATCACATTTGCTTACAGAAGGTTATGAATTAACATCAAAATATGAAAGAAATCTTAATGAGAACAATTTAGTTCCTGACAGCATTACAGAAAAAGTGACATTATCTATCTTTGTGAAATTATCGCAACTATCTAAAAGATTACCAAGCGGAGAATGTAAATACGGAAAATTGGATGAAGCAAGTTTAAAGGATAAATCATTTGAAATCGTGATGCAAAATAATGATGAAGCAGCATGTTCTTCTGAACAATGTAATTTCTTATGTCAATGGTTTAATAAGAAAAATGATTATCTTGTTCAGGAGATGCAGGCATTGGAGGAATATCTTAACAGAGTTCCTGCAGAGGAGAGATTTTATAAGACTAAAATCAAGATAAGAGTAGTAGTGTCCAATCCAACACAATTATCAGATGAGCAATTTGAAGTATTGGAGAAGCAAATACAGAAGAAAAATAAATAAATACAATATAAATATATGAAAGTAGGAAGGAGATTTCACATGCCTGGTTTTATTCTTCATTTGACTGCAGGGGTTATGGCACTTAATACCCTGCAGGATCATAATTTCCATATGAACGCCAAAGAGAGAAATGATTTCTTAATTGGATGTTTGCTGCCGGATGCGACAAAGAACAAAGATGCTTCGCATTTTCGGAATCCAAAGTATCATGGCAATATTGTAGAGTATCCGGATTTGGAGTTGTTTGATCAGAAATATCATGCTTTGGAGGAAGATATCAGCTGTATGGGATATAAGTTTCATCTCTATATTGACAGAGTTTTCTTCAAGGATTATCTGCCGGAGATTGTTGAATTTCAGGATGAGTCCGGCAAAAAGACAGAGAAGTGGTCGAACGTTGCCTGGGCAGCGCTAAAAAGAAATCAGAAGAAATTAAAAGTGAAACAGTTTTTTTCGGAGGATTACTACTATGGTGACTATACAAAAATGAACTGCTGGCTGATCAATCAGTATCAGATACCGTTAGCTTTGGATACCGATGTAAAAAACCCGGGAATTGAAGAGGTTGATTACAGCAAGGCAAAAGGTATTTTGGAGGAGCTGAAAGGATATTTGAATGTTCCTAAAAAGGCAGTAAAGGATTTGAAAGTGTTTGACTTGGAAGACCTATTGGAATTTTTGAAAAAACGAACACAGGAGTGGGTGTGCCATAAAGAAAAGATTAAGCTGATGGAATAGAGATATTCTGTTAGCTTATTTTATTGTAAACAAATATTTGAATAAATAATACTTTTAAATTTATATTATAAATAAAAAGAAATAGAAACTACAAAATGTCAATTTATGCTCCTATTTGTCAATTTTAGGTCAAAATAAGTATGATATACTTTTTAATATGAAAAAGGGAGTAAAAAGAATAAGAAATTGATAAGAAACAATGTTTTGTTAATATTAATGAAATTTGACAAAAAAATATATTCAAATGGTTCCCTCTTTTTTTAATGATAACGTTATATAAGAAAGGGGGATTGTTTATGCGCTATAAAGATTTGGTGGAAAATATATGCATTCGCTATTTTAAGGCATTAAAATCGGAAGCCAAGGTGTCGCAGAAAGAGATTGCCAGATATATTGGTGTTTCTGATTGCCTGATCAGCAAATGGAAAAACAGAAAGCGAAGAATCAGCAGTGAGTACTACAGAAATATCCAAAGTTTGTTTGAACGACAGGAATTTGACATGTGCTTTGAAAAGAATCAGCAGTGGATTTTAAAGAACTTTGATGATATTGATCCCCATATTTCAGCTAGAGAGTTTTGGAAGCAATTGTTTCAAAGGGAACTGGAGAGCCGGATTGTAAGTCTCAATGCTTTTTTAGAAACGCTGTATTTGATTTTAAAGCAGCGGCTGGAACATCACTATAGCGTGGAAATGGTCTCAAAGAATAAGAAAAAGAAATGTACAGCAGAAAAAGTAATCCGGATTATACGGGGAGACCAGTCTTTGGAGGTGTATTTTAAAGACATGGATACACTGATCATAAAGAAGGGCAAGCAGAAAATCCTTATTGATCGGCAGCAGCTGAAAAGTCTAGATTCCATCTATTTTTTTCGTGTTGTGCATTCCTATGAAATCACGGAAAAGGAACTGATTTTTTTGAATCAGTGTGCAGAAAAGGTAGAGGAATATTTAACTGCAGAAGAAGATGAATCATATAAGCAGAAACAATTGATTTAGGGGGAAAGTCCATATAAGAAGCTGAAAAATGTATGAAATTATGTGGCAGTAACGGATATCAGGCGGAGTTATAAATATTAATATGAAAAGAGGTTTTGAAAAAGGGAAATATAATATGCTGTATCAGGTTAGCCGCAAAGTTTTTGCTGAAAGTTGAGATACATGGTGAAATGATAAGGGTTGTTACATGCTTTTTATATGGACTTTTATTGAAAATAACTCTTGCGGAGAGAAAATCTGGGGATTAAAATAGAAGAATGAAAAGTTAAGGAGCGGCAGCTGGTACGTGTTTGTACGGCGGGCCGTTTTTCGTTTATAAAAAAGGAATGGAACGAGGTGACTGCAGTGACAATAAGAAGAAAACTATTTTTTATTTTAACTATCATTTGGATGATTTTGATTTTTTCTTTTTCTTCTCGTTCTGGAACGGTGTCTTCTCAGGACAGCAATCATGTGGGAATGTTGATTGGAGAAGTGTTTGTTCCAGATTTTGATCAGTGGAGTGAGGAAAGACAGAATGATTTTGCTGATATGGTGGATCATCCTGTAAGAAAGACAGCGCATGCTATGGAGTATGCTGTCCTTGGATTTTTGACAGCAGGAATCTTTGTGGATAAAAGAAAATACTGGAAATATAAGATTTTTATTCCATGGCTGATTGCCGCCGGATATGCGGCAATGGATGAATTTCATCAGCTGTTTGTTCCAGGCAGGAGCGGGCAGATATCCGACGTGATTCTTGACAGTGCCGGGGCACTTGCAGGTGTATGGATCATGGCAGGACTGGAAAAAATAAGAAAGAAGAAATGAAAAAGAAAAGAGAATTTCAGATTACAGTAAGACTATTTTTTCAAGATGAAACGTATTATAATGTAGTAGGAAAAATATACGGCGTGCATAGAAGGACGTGAAAAAATGGGACATGTTGTAAAAAAAAGAAAAAGGATTTTTATGGCAGCAGGAATTGTGCTTGCGGTAATGATAGCAATTGCCGTATTCATAAGAGTTGAGATTTATATTTCGTATAACAGTCTTGAAGTAGAAAGATATACCATATCTTCAGATCGTATCCGTTCTGAGGTTAAGATTGCTTTGATTTCAGATCTGCATGATCATACCTTTGGTGAGAAAAACAAAGAATTGGTGCAGATGCTGAAGGAACAGAAGCCGGATTTGATCTTAATGGCAGGGGATATGATCAATGATATTAGTAAAGACAGTCATGTGGCAGTGGATTTGATTGAGCAGGCAAAAGAGATTGCACCGGTGTATTATTCTCTTGGAAATCAGGAGGAAGATTATATTGGACGGGGAACGTCAGATCTTTTGAAGGAACTGAGGAATGCCGGAGCTATTGTATTGGATGAGACATATCAGGATCTTCAAATCAATGGGAATATGATACGTCTTGGAGGCATGTATGATTATGCATTTGCATTGGATGGGAATAATACAACGAAAAAGAAAAATATGAGACCGTCCTTGTATCAGTTCCTGTCAGATTTTCAGAATACAGATTCTTATCGTTTGATGATGGCGCACCGTCCGGACAGTTTTATTTTTGGAAATGCTTCAAAAAAATGGAACATTGATCTCGTGGTGAGCGGTCATAACCATGGCGGTCAGGTGATCCTGCCGTTTGTCGGCGGTATTTATGGAGGGGATCAGGGATGGTTTCCGAAATATGTCGATGGAATCCATCATTTTAAAACGGTGAAAAACATGGTAATCACAAGGGGACTTGGCAGCGGAAAACAGAAACTGCCGAGATTTAACAATAAACCGGAAATCGTAATGATATACTTAGAGAAGGAATAAAACATGAAGTACAGAATTGGAGATTTTACATTTGAAATATGCGCCCAAAAGGATTTAGAGTTTCCAGAGCATTTTCAATTGTTTCAGGTAAGAGAAGAGGAACCGGCAGATGTCACATATCGATTGGAGATTGTGGATCAGCTGCCGGAGATTGAAGGAAACTGCATTTCACAGCGGCCGGACATCCAGATTTTTGAAAAAGATCATTTGGAGGCAAGAAGGCTTAGTATTGTGGGAATGCCGGTTGTATATGGAGTGTATCAGGAAATCAGTTCAGAAGAGATTCATTGCTTTCTGCAGAAAGACTTTTTGAATATGTTATCAACGGATACGATTTTTGTATCTCTCTTTGCACTGGAAAAGCAGATGATCGCAAGACAGGCAGTGATTCTCCACTGTTCTGTTGTGAAAACAGGAAATCAGGTTATGCTGCTCAGCGGACCGAGTGGAATTGGAAAATCGACTCATGCGGATTTATGGGTGAAGTATCGTGACGCGAAAGTAATTAATGGGGATCGAACCTTGATCTGTAAAAAAGGAGATCAGTGGATGTCATTGGGATGGCCAATCTGCGGGTCGTCAGAAATTTGTCATAATGAAGATTATCCGATTAGCCGGGTCGTTTTTCTTGGACAGGCGAAGGAAAACAGGGGACGAAAATTATCTTATGTAGAAGGAATCAAACATCTGATTAGCCAGACTACGGCCAATAACTGGAATGCAGATTTTGTGCAGAACGTATGGCAGATCATAGAAGAGATGGCGGCAGATGTGCCGGTATATGAATATGCCTGCAATATGGAAGAAGCAGCAGTGGATGAATTGGAAAAGCTAGTAGAAGAGTGAATTAATAGAAAGTAAAAGCGAGGGTTTGAAAAGTATTTCTTTTCATTCCTCGCTTTTTAAAGTGGATGATGGTTGTATATCGGCATGATCCTACAAGTTTAGTGAAATTTGGCATATTTTTGTCTGATATATGCTCTGTCGCCTTCAACATCCTGACGGTATTTCTGATATTTTTGGTCAAATGGATTGTGACAGTGAAAAATAACAGTATCCATAGCAACCGTGGCCACAAGATTTCCTGCTGCACGGATAAAGAATTCTTTATGATCCATCATTCGGATGTTATTGTCCCAGCCAACTTCGCGTATTTTATCTGTTCGGGCAAGGAAGATATTTGGGGATTTCCCAACGACAATGTGAGTCCCGTCAATCTGAGTCATATGAGGAATCTTTAATGGTTTGGGGGCAAGATACATGGATTCCTGGAAATATTTTATGAAATCTTTGACAGGTGACTGACATTGGATAAAAGAAAGAATTCCAAATCCAACCAGATCGATTTCATTGTGTTTCTTCAAAAATGATAATTGTCCGATGACATCACTTTTTTGAGTCAGGATACAATCATCATCCAGCTTCATAAGATAGGGAGTTTTTACTTCTTGCAATGCACGGTTTAAACCGTAGCTTAATCCGCTGTTGAAAGGCAGCTGAAGCACCGTTAAATGATCATCTTTTAAGTTCAAAGGTGAGGAACTGTCATCTGCTATAATAATTTTTGCATTTGGATAGAATTTCCGTATGCTTTTGTATAGGCGCTTTGCCAATTTCTGTCGTTCGAACGATTTAAACATAAAAGTAACATTTTCTTCTACTTCTTTTTTAGCTTTCTGAGATAGATTGGTTTCACTTTTTAAATGGTAACTGAATTGGAAATAAATACGTTCCAGCCAGGCAATGATATCAAAAGTGAGTTTAGCAGCTGGTTCTAGTTTTCCATGTGCTGTTTTTTTCAACTTTTCTCTTAATTTATTTTTCATAATATTTTTCCTCGGATTTTTTTGGTGACAAGTTAATATTGCCTTTTTCATTTAAATAATCCTGTAGGCATGATACGGTAGTTTTCGTATAGCGGCAGATGTAATCTGGTGCAGCATCATAAGAGTCGCATTCTGCCATAGCGCTGGCCGGGCAGTTGTTGCACACATATCGATATTTACACCGCATACATTCGCTGCTGATTCGTATTTCTCTTGTTCTTGCAGTTACCTGATCCCAGGCTTTCTGGAAGCCAGTTTCAAACACAGGAATATCTGGTTCATCTAATACAACACAGGCTCGCATATGTCCCTGCCAGTTAATCACAAAGGAGCTTTTTCCAGCGCGGCAGGTCATACAGCCATCTGTTGGGGGCGTCTGCTCCGCCGTTTGTATTTTTGACATAGTTTCATTGGCGTATTGTAAAAAAAGTTCATCTCCCATTTCACGGTGAAGCACATCAATCCTCGCATTTGCCGCAGTTTCAGGATTGAGACGGGATTGAAAGTTATAAGAACAGCTTCGCTCTCGGACGGATGGATACATGTAAGTATCAATGCGTACAGGAATATCCAGCTGTTCCCCGATTTCAATGATTTTTATATGGTCATCAACGTTAGCTTTGGCAAGGCTTCCATTGATTTTCACATCAATCCCTCGTTCCTTTAAAAGCTGGATACCTTTTAGAGCATGATCCAAACCGGTGGATATATGACACAGAGACTCATAGGTTTTGTTAGAAGCTCCATATAAAGTAATATTAATTCTTCGGGGTTTTTGCGCAGCAAAGAAGTCAGCCCATTTTTCATCGATCAGTGTGCCGTTGGTATTAATTGTTATAATCATACCCATGTTCTGGAGGTGAGTATACAATTCCTTGAACTTAGGATAAAGCAGGGGTTCTCCTCCAGTGAGCAGAAGGAATAAGGTCCCAGCCTGTTTCATTTCTTCTGCCAGAGAAAGCCACTCATTGAGAGAACGAAGCCGGCCTTTCTTTTCCATATCTTTGCGATCCATACGGATATAGCACATATCACAGCGCAGGTTGCAAAGTGGAAGAAGCTCCAGAACTCCATAAATTGGAATATGATTTGCCTCAGCACGCTGAAAAAGGTGCCGTTCAAAAGTCGAAGCATCGTTTCCGGTTGGATCCATCATAATCTCCTTTCAGGGGTGAAAAAAGAACCGGAAAAACCGGTTCTTTGAAATGTCGGTATGTAAATAAAAATCAGGATTTAGCGGTTTCCCAAGAATCCATATCAAGATTTGTGGTACAATGTGTATTATCATTATGTGGACCGCGCCATACAATAACTGGAGTAACCTTTGTGCCGCCAAACCAACTACTTGTTACATAGTAGCCATCTAAGAAATCGTCAGTAGACTCAGCTTCATGAGTTGTGCCACAAGCGTGATATCCACTTAAATAGCGATCACCGCCTCGTCCAGTCTGCAGACCTTCTTGGCCATTAGTCTCTAAATATACACTACCGCTTACACCACCGCCGGCGTCGCAGGTAAATTTATATGTAGTTCCGCTTTCACCGCATGCTGCTACATATTCATTTGGTGTAAATTCTTCTACATATGCCTTTGGGCTTTCATAGCTTTGTTTCATATTTTGTATCCCCCTTCTAAAGTATTAATTTATCTATTACTATTACGGATTCAGATAAATAATCATTTTTTTAACATCTTCACATAATGATATATTACTCCAAAGTATTAAAAACATCAAGATTTATGCGCAAAAGGACAAAATCAGGCGTGTGAGGACAGGCTTTCGTCTATAGAACAAATAATGATTTATTACAGTTCTGTCTCTAATTTACCACTAAAAGTATGTCCTAAAATTAAAAATATATAAATTCGAACCGATGTTAAGAGGAGATAAGAGAATAATAAACAGAAGAATTCATAAATAATTCATATTTTTTAGAGAGAATATACATATTTTCATGAAAAAATGATATGGAAGGTCAGATAAATCATTATTTAACTTAGGGAGGCAACTATGAAGAATCAATTAATTCAGCTCATCTTGGAAGATATGAATTCTACGCTCAATCACACGCAATTAAAAAAACTTCGGACAGTCCTTGGCATTCATTTGACTGCTTTTTCCAGCTTTGAACCAGTGGATTCCAAAGATAAGGTTTATTATCTGGAGAACAAAGAAATTCTTCAGCGCTTTATCTCTTCTAAAAAACTAGAAGGATGTTCTGCAAAAACGCTTCGATATTATGCCACAACGATACAAAAGATGCTGACAGAACTCAATCAGCCAATCCGGGATATTCAGACCGATGATCTTAGAAATTATCTTTCAGACTATCAGGCGTTTCATAAAAACAGCCGGGTGACCATCGATAATATCCGCCGAATCTTTTCCAGTTTTTTTGCCTGGCTGGAGGATGAGGAGTATATTCTCAAAAGCCCCGTCCGAAGAATCCACCGAATTAAAGTTTCAAGAGTCGTAAAGGATGTCTTTAGTGATGAAGATATCGAACGGCTTCGGGAGAACTGTGAGCATCCAAGAGATCTGGCAATGCTCGATCTACTGTTATCTACAGGAATCCGTGTTGGAGAGTTAGTAAATCTCGATATTACAGATGTAGATTTTACCGAACGCCAGTGTGTTGTGCTTGGAAAAGGAAATCATGAACGGCTGGTGTATTTTGATGCGAAAACAAAGCTTCATCTGCAGGAATACTTAGAAAGCCGGGATACTGGTTCTCAGGCTCTGTTTACTACATTTTACAAGCCTTACCGCCGGCTGACCATTGCTGCCGTCGAACTGCGGTTAAAACAGATAGGGCAGAAAGCACATGTAGAAAATGTCCATCCCCATAAATTCCGCCGAACACTGGCAACCATGGCCATTGACAAGGGCATGCCGGTAGAACAAGTGCAGAGGCTGCTGGGACATGTCAGGATTGACACAACGATGCATTATGCGATGGTAAACGAAACCAATGTGAAAAATTCTCATCGAAAATACATCGGATAAACAAAAGAAGCATGGAGATGATATTTTGTCATCCTCCATGCTTTGACTATTTGTCCAATATTTTATATTTTTCCAGCAGTCTTACTCTCTCCATTCCTATCTGTGTACTGCTCTTTCCGCTGCTGTTTTTTGGAGCTGATTTTCTTTTTAAAAGATAGGAGCCAATTCTATGAAGATATCCAACTGGAAGTAAAATTCGGCATTTCTTTGTGTACGGATAATGCGTTTGAATATACTCTTTATCCGGGAATAAAGAAGCAAGAATCCCAGAAGCCGCGCTGGCTTTCTCATTTTCTGCCGCATTTAATGTAATATTGGCACTGTGGATGCGATCTGCATCGCTTTTTCCATAAATCCCGCCGTCCAGCATATCATCTAACAATGGAAGGCTGTCAAATGTCACGTCTGTCGGTTTTGAGAGATTAAAATTTTCCCAGGAAACATCGAAATACTCTGCCCCGATATTTAATAAATTCATAGAGAATTCATACATATGATTTCTCTTTAAAATCTTGATTAAATCTGCCCAGCAAATTTCATCTTTATAATGCTGTGCAAATAAGATCATATCACATACCTGCCGCACACCAAAGCCAGAGTGAAGAAAGTGCTTCAGACTATGACACAGCAGATAAAGAAAATGCAGCTGAGGATGCAGTGTATGAACTTCAGTTCCCTGAAGATTCACTACAACGGAAGAAGAAAAAGCATCATCAAATAAATCGTTGAGATGCCCGTAAGCTCCGGATTCTTTTGCAAATAAATCCATATGAATTTCCAGATATAATCCATTGCCTTGGTGGTGATATCCCACTTCCTGATATTCTTTTCCTTCATCCAGATTTTCCCGGACAAATCCTTCTTTTAAAAGGAATTCATCCAGCTGCTGAAACTGTTTTCTAGGGATTAATAAATCTTCATCCCCGGAGATTCTTAAATCAGGATTTGGATAGAGACTGCGGCAGACAATTCCCTTTACTACAAGGGGGGTGAATCCCTGCTGCCACATTCGATCATACAGCATTAAAAATAAAGCACTGCAGCGGGCCTGATTTCCAGCTTCTTTTAAGGTATGCATCTTCCAGAAATTCTGGAATCCAGGATCTGCCTGCGCAAAAGACGGCAGATGAAAAATCTGCTGATAGATCATCGGAGCAACCGATTGTTTCTGCGCAGTCTGGAATAATTTCTCCCACTCTTCCATGGAAAGTTCCGGAATATCTTTTGTTTCATTCCCATGCAGTGCATCTTTTAAAATAGATAAAAATATAGTTTCGATTTTCATAACCACTTATCATCCTTTGATTGTTCATTAAAAAGGTGTTTCTGTCGAACATATTATAAGGCAAACATCGTAAAATCACAATAAAAGAATCGTAAGTTCCAGAAACATACAAAAGATATTGATAAAAACACAAAATATATGAATAAGCTGAAGGACAAAGAGCAATTTGCTATATGTATTTTGAGAGCGATTCCTCAGATAAATGATTATTTGATTATCTATTCGGTACATAGATAGATTAATAGCAGAAGGGGGATACGAAAATATGAAAAGAGCGTATGAAACACCGATGGCATGTGCAGAAGAATTTATGCCAAATGAGTATGTAGCGGTATGTTGGAGCGTAGGATGTAAGAATGATACGACTTATTATAAGAGGTATTCAAACGCTCCAGATAAGAATAAATGGAAGGTTGTAGAAGGACCTTATGATTTACCTTTCAGTCATGATGGAGATTGTCGTCAGGAAAGTAATAACTATTTCCGTGGTAATGCTGATGGATCAGGGCTTGAATTTGTTATGGAAACTAGTCATGATCAGGGAAATTTAAGTGGTGGTTTTGATTATTGGAAAGATAATGGAGATAATGTAGTTGGATCTGGTGATATTATTTATTGGCACACTAGTAATGGTACAAGAACATGGAACCACTGGGGTTATGTACAGACGGCAAATTCTGCTCATCCAAACCGTTCTTAATATATTATAATAAAACAAAGATTTTTAAAGATGGAGATTTCTCCATCTTTTTTTGACCATAGAAAGTGAGGGAGAGATGCAGCATCCAAATGATATGACAATGGAAAAGGTGATGATGGCTCGTGCCGCCAGGAATCAATATCCAATCAACGGAAGCCTGGAGCTTCTGCCTTTGTGCAACATGAACTGTGATATGTGTTATGTCCGTCTGGATCATAAGCAGGTGGAAGAAAGAGGCGGGCTCCATTCTTTGGAAGAGTGGATGGATCTGGCGAGACAGATGGCAGACTCAGGAGTGCTGTTTCTTCTGCTGACAGGAGGGGAGCCTCTTTTGTTTCCAGGGTTTCAGGAATTGTATCTGGAATTGAAAAAACTTGGGATGATCCTAACGATCAATACCAATGGCACGCTGATCAATGAAGAATGGGCGGACTTCTTTGAAAAAAATCCGCCGAGAAGGATCAATATTACACTTTACGGATCGGATGATACTGCCTATGAGACATTATGCCATTATCCGGGAGGTTTTGAGAAAACCAAAAAGGCGATTCAGCTCTTAAGGGAGAGAAAAATTGAAGTAAAAATCAATGGAAGTGTGACGAAAGAAAATTGGAAAGATATAGATGCCATTTATAAAATAGGAGAGGAGCTGGATGCACCGGTTCATATGGATACCTATATGCTTCCGGGGATCAAAGAGCGGAATCTGCCCTTTGAACAGCAGTCCCGTCTAAATCCGGAAGATGCTGCTCTGGCAGAGATTCAGACGAGGAAAGCGGAAACGCTTCCGGATATTTTCCGTCAATATGCAGAAGAAATGACCAGGATACTAAAGAATCAGGATTTCGTATATTCAGATCAGATTTCCTGTCTGGCTGGGAATTGTTCGTTTACGGTGAACTGGCAGGGGGAAATGCGTCCTTGTGTGACATTAGAAGAACCGTCTGTTCCAGTCTTTGAAACGGGATTTTTACCAGCCTGGAAGAAAATATCAGGAGATTCCAAAGCATTTCATTATCATAAAAAATGTACAGACTGTCCCTACCGTCCCGTATGCAAGATCTGTGTGGCCAGTGCGTATCTGGAAACTGGAAGTTATGATGGAATTCCGGAATATCTTTGCCGGTATGCGAAAGAATATGCCAGACTGCTGGAAAAAGAGCTGGAATGATGTTTGTTTCTGAGATAGAGAAAAGAAAGATAAAATTCAGTCGGTTAAAGAAAAAAGACAAATGACGCTGCATTTGGCGACGTCATTTGTCTTTTGGTGTCATTTGGATATCAATAATAGTCAGAAGTATGGTATACTGTAAAGGTTCTTTAGAACAGAAAATTTCATAGAAAGAGGTAGAGTATGGAGATCAATCAAAATGACGGGCAGGATCAGGGCAGTCATAAAGTGTCCTTTGAATCTCTGGATGTCCTGATTGGAAGATGGAAGGACGGGACGTTTACTGAAATCCTGGATGACTGGAAATGGATTTTTTCCTACAGCAAACGCTACAAAGGTGCGATTGTATTTTACACGATCCTTGGTATTTTTAGTACTTCTATGGGATTGGTCGGCAGTGTAGCCAGCAAATATATGATCGATATCATCACCGGCTACCAGACCGACCGGCTGGGAACGATGATTGCGATTACCCTTGGAAGTGCCGTTTTCAGTCTGGTGTTTTCCAATGTGATCAATCGTGTGACCACCAAACTTAGCATTTACATAAATAATGATATTCAGGCAGATATTTTCGATAAGATCATCGATGCGGACTGGATGAAGATCAATCAGTACAGCAACGGAGACGTCTTGAATCGCTTCAACGGAGATGTAACGACCGTCAGCAGTAATGCGATCAGCTGGCTTCCGACGATCATCATAGCAATTTATAATTTTATCGCAACCTTTGTCGTAATCTGGCATTATGACAAGATCATGTCTTTGCTGGCCTTTGCCAGTGCGCCGGTCATGCTGCTGATGTCCAAGTTCCTGATTTCCAAACAGAGGGAATATGGACAGAAGGTAAGAGAAATGAGCAGTGATATGATGACCTTTGAGGTTGAGACCTTTTATAACTTTGATACGATCAAGTCTTTTGGAATTTCCAGTCTTTACAGCAAGAAGATGAGACAGTGGCAGGCAAAATTTAAAGATATCAGCTTGGTGTACAACATGTTTTCCATTAAAACAGGAATTTTTATGTCGATTATGGGAATGATCGTTCAGTATGCAGCCTTTGGATACTGTCTGTTCCGTTTGTGGACAGGGGATATTTCTTACGGAACAATGACGCTGTTTTTGCAGCAGAGAAGCAATCTGAATTCTGCATTCAATAATGTAGTTTCTATTATTCCAAACTTCCTGAACAGTTCCATTTCCGCTCATCGAATCCGGGAACTGGTGCAGCTTCCGAAAGAAGTTCATATTCCAGACAGCTCAGAGCTGGATGCTTATGCAGAAGATGGATTTGAGGTCAGGATGAAAGACGTGAACTTTTCTTATCTGGAAGGCAGTCGGGTCATTACAGATTCTGCATTTCAGGCGATGCCGGGAGAGATTGTTGCTCTGGTAGGCCCTTCCGGGGAAGGAAAGACGACCATGATTCGTCTGATTCTAGGCTTGATCCGGCCGGAATCCGGGAAGGCCTTTTTGGAGGCCTCCAATGGAAAAGTAGTGGAGATGAATGCAGATACAAGGCATCTGTTTGCTTATGTACCCCAGGGGAATACGATTTTATCCGGTACCATAGCGGAAAATATGCGTATGGTAAAACAAGACGCTACCGATGAAGAGATCATAGAGGCGCTGAAGATTGGATGTGCATGGGATTTTGTAAAAGATATGCCGGATACGATCAATGCCAATATTGGAGAGCGGGGACGCGGCTTCTCAGAGGGACAAGCCCAGAGAATCGCTATTTCCAGGGCGGTGCTGAGAGATTCGCCAATCCTGCTTTTGGATGAGGCAACATCAGCATTGGATGTTACGACGGAGAGAAAAGTTTTGAAAAATATTATCAAACAGAGACCAAATAAGACCTGTATCGTAACGACCCATCGTCCAAGCGTTCTGAATATGTGTCAGAGGGTATACCGGGTGATGGAAACAAGGGTAACGGAGCTTTCAGAAGAAGAATCCAGCAAGATGGCCATGGACTTCTGATTGATTGACCGTTTGTCGGAAAAGGTCTATAATAACAAGAACAAGGAATCCTGCAGACAGATGTTACGGAGGAGTAAGTATGAATAAGAAAAAATGGCAGATTGTGCTCTGCCTGGGAATTGTAATCTGCATTGGATGCCTGGGAGCGTTCGGGTGGATCACTTACAGAAACTACAAGACCCAGAAGGAGCTGGAAGCGATCAGCAGCAGTGACTTTACGCAAAGAGACGGAGAAGAGCCAAATCTGCCGGAGGGAATACGGCATGGAGATGATATCGATTTCGATCAGCTTCAAAAGATCAACGATGAAATTTATGCGTGGATTTACATCCCGGATACAAAAATCGATTATCCGGTGGCTCAGAATGCAGAGGATGACGCACATTATCTGAACTATAATTATAAGAATGAACCGGAATTTGCGGGCTGTATCTATACAGAAAAGTATAATAAAAAAGATTTTACCGATCCCAATACGGTGATGTACGGACACAATATGAGGAATGGATCTATGTTCCAGAATCTTCATAAGTTTGAGGACGGAGACTTTTTTGAGAAACACAAGAACGTCTATGTGTATACTCCGGATAAGATATATACATACACAATTTTCGCAGCGTACAAATATGACAACCGGCATTTGCTGAAATCATTTGATTTTAAGGATAAGGAAGTCTTTGAAAACTATCTTAAGAATGTGCTTTCTACCCGGCAGATGATCAGTCATATCCGGAAGGATCAGAAGGTGACGGCGGATGATCGGATCCTGACATTAAGTACCTGCGTTGGAGGGGAACCTGATAATCGATATTTAGTACAGGCGGTGTTAACAGATGAAAGAGACGCAAAATAATCAAAATAAGAGGGAAGCGGATCAGTTAAACCTGGGGCTGGAAAAAGAGATTGAACACCTGGACCGGCAGTCCGGGGAAGAATTCCAGGGATATGAACCGAAGGAAGACAAGCCCAAAAAAGAGAAAAAGAAGAAAGAAAAGAAGAAAAAGACGCCAAAGCAGATAGCAAAACGAGTGCTGATCGTACTTGCAGTGATCATTATCGTACCGATTGCGGCATTTTTTGCCCTGAGAGTCCTTGGAAAAAGCTTTCTTTTTTCAGGAAATGTGAACATGAAAAATGCGGTAGATGGCGCAGAAGTCCAAAATAACGGGGATTTGGTTATTTACAAAGGACATAAATATCGGTATAATGAGAACATAACGAGTGTTCTGTTTATGGGAGTTGACCGCGAAAAGATCAACAGCGATGAAGAATATTTGAAGAAGCATGGAGCGGGACAAGCAGATACGATGTTCCTTGCGGCTATGGATACTTCTTCCAATAAAGTATCGCTGATCAGTATTCCGCGTGATACGATGGCAGATATTAAGACATATAATCAGAAGGGAAAATATACAGGAACGAAGAAGACCCAGCTGTGTCTGGCGTATGCCTATGGTGACGGCAAAGAATTAAGCTGTACCAATACAGTGGATGCGGTATCGAAGGTTCTGTACGGAATTCCGATTGATTCTTATGTTTCAATCAATTTGTCATCTATCAGTGTTCTGAATGATGCGGTAGGCGGTGTGAATGTCCAGGTGATTGGAGACTTGACAAGTGTGGATCCGGAACTTAAGGAAGGAGCCAACGTCACATTGCTCGGCGATCAGGCAGAGACTTATGTCCGGACCAGAGAGCATGAACCTCTGGATGCGAATTTAGAGCGTATGCAGAGACAGCAGCAGTATATTACAGCATTTATTCAGAAAGGACTGCGTGAGATCAGGAGTGATATCATGCTTCCGGTTGATCTGCTGGGTCTGATTTCTGATAATGCAGTAACGAATGTCTCAGTGCCTAAGCTTACATATTTAGCGACAGAAGCCTTAGGAGTCAGCTTTTCTTCCGATGACATTTATAGTTTTGACTGCGACATCAAGGAAGGCGACAGTGGATATGCAGAGTATTATCCGGATGAAACAAAGTTGTTTGAGTTAGTTTTGGACGTGTTCTATACACGTGTTGATTAAGAGACCAAGTAAGGGGGAATTTATATGAAAAAGGTATTGGTATTGTTTGCGACAATGGTAATGAGCTTTGCGCTTGCTGTAACAGTAATGGCAAATGACAGCCCTTCCAAAGAGACAGATTCTACAGGAACAGACTATACGGAACAGCCTTCTGGTACGACTACATCACCGAAGACAAGTGATGAAGGAGCACCTGCAGCTCTTGTATATGGAGCATTAGCCGCAGCAGCTATGTCTGTATACGCAGCAAGACGTTTAAAAGAACAGTATTAATTCAAAGACCAATTTCCTCCAGTCGGCAGGCTGGAGGTTTTTTGGTTTCTGGAAGGTTTTTGGATTTTTGCTGACCTGTGATCTCCTTTGAAAATGGATATTATTGTTTGGATGATAAGTGTAGATGTGAGAGAGTATTTGTTATATAATAAGAACATTGAAATTTTCAATCAACAAGGGGTATTTATAAGATGATAGACATACATACACATATTTTGCCCGGACTGGATGATGGGGCAAGAGATATGGATGATTCTCTTGCTATGGCGGAAATCGCATTAAAAAGCGGTGTTCATACCGTGGTTGCCACATCCCACGCGAATACGGGCGGTTATTTCAGGGAGTATGGACCGGAAGTTTATGAGGAACGCCTCCAGGCCTTTCGAATGGCGCTGGAACAGGAAGGGATGCCGCTGACGGTATTGTCCGGCATGGAGATTTTTACGACGGAGGAAGTTCCGGAACTGATTGAAGATGGGAGACTGATTCCGGTCAATCACACATCCTTTTTTTTAATGGAGTTTGCCTTTGGCATTGAGGCTTCGAAGATGGACCGGATGTTAGGCAGTGTGCTTGCCATGGGACTCACACCAGTCATCGCACATCCTGAGCGTTATGCCTGTGTCCAGGAAATGCCGGAGAGAGTGTCTGAGTGGATGAAGAAGGGATGCCTTGCGCAGATCAACCGGGGAAGTGTCTTTGGAAGATTTGGAGAACGGGCAAAAGACTGTGCCGATGCTTTGCTGGAACAGCGCTGGGTGACATGCATTGCCAGTGACGCCCATAAACCGTATGAGCGCACGCCGTATATGGCGGATATCAAGGATTATATGGAAGAACGATATTCTTATCGATACTCCAGGGAACTGCTGTATGAGAATCCCCGGAAGATTTTGATGGGAGCAGCGTTTGCAAAAAATAACAGATCAAAAATTGGTAGTTAGGAGTATGAAGGCATGAACGTAAATATCGATATGAAGAAACTGCGGATCATTTGTTTGATTATATTTGGTGTTGCACTGTTGGCAAGCCTTATTTTCTGGTTTACGCAGATCAGAAAGGGAGACCGGGTTGGCCCGGTGATCACAATGGATAAAGAAGAACTAAATGTCGATCTGGATGCGACAGATGAAGATTTTCTGAAAGGTGTAAAAGCAGTGGATGACAAGGACGGGGATGTTACTTCTTCCCTGGTGGTAGAGAGTGTTTCTACATTTTTAGGCGGAGGACGCCGTCTGGTGGTGTACGCAGCAGTGGATTCCCACAACAATGTCAGCCGTGCAAACCGGATCGTAAAATACAAAGGATATTCTTCTCCTCAATTCACTTTGGAAAAGCCTCTGTGTTTTGAATCTACCGGTTCTACGGAGGATGTGAATCTTTTGGAGAATCTGAAAGTGAAAGACAAGATTGACGGAGATCTGTCCAATCAGGTAAAAGTGCTGGCAAATTCTACAGTTGATCTGTATACGCCGGGCAATTATCCAATTCGGCTGCAGGTATCCAACAGTGCCGGAGATACGGTATCTTTCAAGGCAACGGTTCAGGTTTATGACCGGGAGAATACATCTGAGATTCCATTCATTCATTTGAAGAAGTATCTGGTCTATACAAAGGTTGGAAAGAAACTGAATGCAAGGAATTATATTTCTAAGGTATGTCTTGGAGGAGATTATGATTCTGATGTGCCGGGAGATATTGACACAAGCCGTGTGCAAGTAGATGATTCCGAAGTAGATTATAGCAAAGCAGGATCTTATGAAATCACCTACTCTGTAAAACAGGGAAAAAGCCGGACAGGCACAGTAAAATTAATCGTAATCGTGACAGAATAGGGGGAGTTGTGCAATGAGCGATAATAAGAATCGATCAGTAAATGATTATGAAATAAATATTGACTTGTACAGCATATTAAAAGATATATGGAAATATGTGGCAGTGATCTTATTGCTGGCTGCTTCCATGAGCCTTTTTGCCTATGTTTACGTTGGACGTAGTTATCATAAGCAGTATGAGGCTTCCAGTACATTTATTGTCAGTGGAAAAGGCAGCAATAATAATGTTTACAGCAACTTAAGTACGACCACAGAGATGGCGTCGAGATTTTCAGAGATCTTAAACAGCAGTATTCTTCAGAAAAAAGTTGCCAATGAGCTGAATATGGATTCCTTTCCGGGTACCGCAACGGCTGAGGTTGTCAAAGAGACCAACCTGCTGGTACTGAGTGTGCAGGCAGATTCCCCGGAAATGGCATTCCGGCTGAATAAGGCGATCATGAACAATTATTCTGTAGTAACAGATCAGCTGATGGGAAATGTCGTTTTGGATGTTCTGCAAAATCCAACGATACCGAGTGAGCCGGTCAATAAATTTCAGCCGGCGTCTCTGATGAAAAAGACATTTCTTGTAACAGCTGCCGGATTGTGTGCGCTGATCGCTGTGATTTCATTTATGAAAGATACAGTGCGCAAGCCAAAAGAAGTGGCCAAAAAGCTGGATGCGAAGCTTCTGGAAACGATTTATCATGAAAGACGGTATAAGACGTGGAAGGCGAGACTTCACCGGAAGAAATCTGAGGTCCTGCTGACTAATCCGGGAACCAGTTTCCGTTATGTAGAGGATATGAAGAAACTGGCAAGAAAAGTAAGCAGTAAGATGAAAGAACATCATGCAAAGACGCTGATGATCACCAGTGTGACGGAAGAAGAAGGAAAATCTACGGTGGCTGCCAATCTTGCCTTAGCATTGGCAGAAGAGTCTGCAAAAGTGCTTTTGATCGATGCGGATCTGAGAAATCCGTCCCAGTATAAGATTTTTGGAATTGACAAAGAACAGATTAAGCAGTTTGGTGAGGTCCTGAATGGAAATGAAAATGTGGAAAATCTTGTAATGTCTGTGAATAATTCAGAACTTTTGCTGATTGCGGATACGATGATATATCCAAATTCAACGGAAATGATTGCTTCTCCGATTTTCCATAAAGTCATTGAATTTTTCCGGGACAATCTGGATTATGTGATCATTGATACGCCTCCGATGAATCAGGCGGCAGATGCGGAAGAACTGGTTGATATCGCAGATGCATCCATTTTAGTTGTCAAACAGCATAAGGCACTGGTCAAAGATATCAACGAGGCAATTGATGTCCTCCGGTCTGGTGAGGGCACGATGCTTGGATGTGTTTACAATGATGCATTCCAGGGATTTGCAGAGACAGCCAAGACATATGGTTATAAATACGGCTATGGATATGGCTACGGTTACGGCTATGGATATGGAAGTTATGGATATGGCTACGGCGGAAAATATGGATATGGCTACGGCTATGGCAAACGCAGCAGCAGGAAGAAGTCCAGATCAGAGAAAAAGCTGTCAGACCAGCAGGAGGATAAGAAATGAGTGAGAGATATAATGAAAAGAAAGAGGGGCTGATCGATATCACCGGTTTGATCGATGATTTGATCAAAGGCGCATTTCATATGAAATGGCGTTTTCTGATTCTGATTATCCTTTGTGTTGTAATATACTGTGGATATAAAAGAATCACGTATTCCCCATATTATGAGGCAACCTCAACCTTTACGATCAGCGCCAGCATTTCGGCTGAGGCATCAGATACTTATATGGACAATGCTACGGCCAACCAGATGGCGAAGACATTCCCTTATATCCTGGAAAGCGGTGTCCTTCAGGAGGTTATAGCCCAGGATCTGGGAAGACAGTCTGTACCGGGAAAGATTGAAGCAGATGTCATGGAAAACACGAATCTGTTTACCTTGAAAGTAACAGCAGATGATCCTGAGATGGCAAATAAAATTTTGGAATCTGTTGTGGAGAATTATCCGACGGTAGCAGAGTTTGTCATCGGAAGTTCCCAGCTGACACTGATGGACGAGAGCGGTGTTCCGGCTTCACCGGCGAATCCGTTCAGCTATCGCCACGAAATCATCATCGGCGGCATCATCGGAGTTGTGCTGTGTATTCTGCTGGATCTTTTGTTTGCCCTTGGAAAGAATACGGTAAAGAAAGAAGAAGATTTCAAACGATTATTCAGCGTCAAAAATCTTGGAACGATTCCTCATGCCAGATTCCATAAGAGAAGATCTAAGGTACAGGAACTGGTTGTTCTGGATAATCCGAGAATCCCAAGGAATTTCCTGGAAGCGGCAAGGACGGTCCGGCGAAGACTGGAACGGGCAAGCAAGGAGACAGGAATGAAGTCATTCCTTGTGACCAGTGCCATGCCTGGAGAAGGAAAGTCTACGGTTTCTGCTAATATTGCGCTGGCTTTGGCTATGAAGGGACACAGCGTGATCCTGGTAGATGCCGACTTGAGAAACCCGTCTACTGCAAAGGTTTTGGGAATGGAAGAAAAAGACATTGGAACTTTGGAAGTAATCAAGGGAGAAGCGGACATCAAAGATGCGGTTCAGCCTTACAAAGATTCCGGTGTTATGGTACTGGCAGGTTCTTCTCCAATTCAGGATACATCAGGAGTCCTGAGCGGTGATAATATGAAGGAATTTGTAAAGAAACTGGAAGAGCAGGCTGATTTTGTTATCATAGATACTCCTCCGAGTGCACTTTTGTCTGATGCGGCAATCGTAGCCCAGTATGTGGACGGAGCAGTGTTTGTTGTCCGTCAGGATTATACAGAAATCGACCGGATTTTAGATGGTATGGAAATCCTGTCTGGTTCCGGAGTAGAAATCAAAGGATGTATCTTGAATGATGCGGATGTGAAAGTAAGTGAATCCAGCAGATATGGCCACGACTATCACACAAAAGCAGAAACTGCATAATAGAGAGAAGGAGCAGCATTTGTACAATTTTATCATTAACCCTGCGGCACGTTCCGGCTTGGGAAGAAAAACATGGAAAAAAGTAGAAAAGATTCTTTTAAAGCAAAAGATTGAATATCGGGTATTTTATACGAGAGGACAAAAAGATGCAGGACGAATCGCACGTAAGGTGACGTCAGGTCCGGATCCGGTGAAGCTCGTTCTGATCGGAGGGGACGGTACCCTGCATGAAATGGTGTCCGGCATACAAAACTGGGAAAATGTATCCGTTGGCTATATTCCCGTAGGATCAGGAAATGATTTCGCAAGAGGAATGGGATGGAAGAGGTCTGCGAAGAGACAGCTGGAGAATATTTTAAGACCAGATGAGAACTGGCAGGTAGACTGCGGAAAGGCTCAGACAGAATTGGGCGGGGGTCGGTTTATGGTCAGTGCCGGCATAGGATATGACGCCGGAGTATGCTGGCTGGTCAATCACTCCAGATTAAAGAAAATCCTAAACCGTCTAAGACTTGGGAAAATGACCTATCTGATTCTTGGAGTTTACCAATTGTTTGCTTCGAAAAGGTTCCGGGGAGAACTGGAATTGGACGGCAGATGTAAAGTCTTTCTGAGGGATATCCTATTTTGCTCTGTGCATAACCTTCCTTATGAGGGAGGAGGAGTTCCGTTCTGTCCAAAGGCAGACCCAATGGACGGAAAGATGGATGTATGTGTCGTGTCCAGAGTTCCGAAACGAAAACTTCCGGTTCTGCTTTTGCAGGCGCTGAAGGGACAGCATATAAAATACCGGGGAGTGCGTGTTTACCGATGTAAGGAAATAAAAATTCATGCAAGGACGCCTCAATATTTCCATATGGATGGAGAGGTTATTGGAAAAGTCCGCAAAGTGAAAATACGGACAGAAAAAGGAAAAGTACATATGTTATAAAAGAAAACGCCTCAGCATGAGGCGTTTTTTTACTGCACAGGACAGAATGATTTTACTTATAATGAAGGAGATATTTTGAAAAGTTAGAAATATTCTATTTCTTTCAAATATACAAAATTTATTTATAGATATTTACAAGAAATCAATCAGATGATATAATATATCGGCAGTATAGAAAAAATACTCAAAAGCAGAGAGACTTAGGAAAGGAGGTACGGATGAAGGAACAGGAATTATTACAGATGATATCCAGTTTGCTGGATGAGAAGTTAAAACCGATACAAGAGGGGATGCAGAGGCTGGAAGAGCGAATGGACAGACTGGAAGAGCGAATGGACAGACTGGAAGAGCGGATGGATCGACTGGAAGAGCGGATGGATCGACTGGAAGAGCGGATAGGTGGTCTGGAGCGACGAATGGATCATTTGGAACAAAAGGTGGAAAATCTGGAGCAGAGAGTCGGAAGTCTTGAGACTAAGACAAAAGATTTGATCAAGCGAATGGATGCGATGGAGAAGAGTTATGTCATTCTGGCTGGAAAGATTGATAAAGCGGAACAGAGGATGATGGATATCGAATTTATCATTGAGACCAGACTGGCGCAGGAGATCCATGTGATTGCAGAGGGGCATTCTTTTGTGAACAGTAAATTAATCTATCTGATTGAGACCATGCAGAAGTATCGTGATATTCCGATAACAGTGCATTTTTTGTACTATGAATTTCAGCAAATGAAACGTCAGCAGACAATGGCGCAGTAAGTAAAATCAGGCAGGGGAGGAATTAATTCCGAGCCCTGCCTGTACTTTTTCTTTTTATGATAAATGGTTCGAATTCCAGATTGGTAACAAAGCCTCGAGGCTGATTTTTTGTTTTGGAATCTCTCAGGCGGGCAATGATATCCACAGCTTCCCGTCCTTTTGCCTCGATAGAGTGTTCTACTGTCGTCAGGGAGATTCGGTTCATGGATGCCATGGGAACGTTATCAAAGCCGCAGACGGAAAAATCAGCCGGAACCCGGTACTTCATTTCATACAAAGCGTCTAAGATGCCGATCGCAACCATATCATTATAGCCGACGAAGGCGGTAGAGTCTGTTCCTTCCATCAGGATTTGTTTTGTCAGGTTAAATCCGGAAGAATATTCCAGAAGGTTTGGAGACAAAAGATTATATTCGCCGGAAGAAAGAGAACGCAGGGTGACACAGTTTTCTCCTAAGCCATGATCTTCGAATGCCCGGCACAGCCCCTCATATCGTTTGGAACGAGAACGCTCTACACTGCTGATCGGAGTGGAAATGTAAGTAATCTTTTTGTGTCCCAGAGAGATAAGATGTTCGGCCACCAGGTAAGCCGGCTTAGTACTGCTGACATGAATCGAGTCGAACACAATTTCATTATTTTTATCTCCGATATTTACAATTGGCAGGAGCTTTGACATCTGATTGACCTCTGACAGAAATGACGTCGGATACAGATATACAATACCGGCTACTTCGACATCCCGTTTCAGCATATCAAGATAATATTGTTCTGTGCTGGGATTGCGCAGAGTCGGAGCGACAAATGTCAGATAGCCGTAATCGTGAGCACGTTCCGTGATCGAATGGATAAGGATAGTATAATAATGGTTGGACAGGAACGGACACATGATGACGATGACTTCAGACAAAGAATGTTCTGGCGTGGAGGTATCCTGTTTTTTATGATATCCGAGTTCTTCAGCAGCCATTAACACTCTTTGACGGGTTTCTTCTGAAAAAGAGACGTTGGGTTTCTGATTCAGGATCATGGAGACAGCCGACTGAGAAACGTTTGCGTATTTTGCGATGTCTTTTGTCGTAACTTTCTTTTTTTTGCCCATAATTATCCTCCTAATCAAAATTATTTTAATTAATTAATTGTTATTAATATTATCCGAAAATATTACTAATAAAAACATAAAAATATTAATAAAACTGTCTTTATCATATCACAGGAAGGGCAGAAAATACAGAGAAATCCGAGGTTTTTTGAAATAAAAAATGGAGGAAGATTTGAAACAAAAAAAGCGAAAAAATCCATCTTATTAATAATTTTTTAAAATATTAATAAAATCTTGAAAATGTTGAAAAACAGCTGTCTCCGGGCGTTTGACAAGGCTAAAAATCCATGTTTTAATGATACCAGAAACAAACGAAGCCATATTTTTTAGGAGGAAAAGAACATGAGATTTTTTGTAGACACAGCAGATGTAGATCAGATCAGAAAAGCAAACGACATGGGAGTTATCTGTGGAGTAACCACAAACCCATCCTTAATCGCAAAAGCTGGAAGACAGTTTGAAGATGTTATCAGAGAAATTACTTCTATCGTAGACGGCCCAATCAGCGGAGAAGTAAAAGCAACAACAACTGATGCAGAAGGAATGATCAAAGAAGGAAGAGAAATCGCAAAGATTCATCCGAATATGGTAGTTAAAATTCCGACAACAATCGAGGGATTGAAAGCCACAAAAGTATTATCCTCTGAAGGAGTTAAGACAAACCTTACATTGATCTTTAATCCAAACCAGGCATTGCTGGCAGCAAGAGCAGGTGCAACTTATGTATCTCCTTTCCTTGGAAGATTAGATGATATTTCTCAGAACGGATTAGATTTGATTGCTGACATCAAAGAAATCTTTGATATGGCAGGAGATATCGATACACAGATCATCTGTGCAAGTGTCCGCAATCCAATTCATGTAATGGAATGTGCAAAAATGGGTGCAGATATTGCTACAGTGCCGTATAATGTATTTGAGCAGATGATGAAACATCCTCTGACAGATCAGGGAATTGAAAAATTCCAGGCAGATTACAAGGCAGTATTTGGAGAATAGAAAGGGTGGTAAATAACATGACAACCGCAGAGTTAAAAAAGACGGCCAATGAAATCCGCAAAGACATTATCAAAGCAACACATGCTGCAAAATCAGGACATCCGGGCGGATCACTTTCAGCAGCAGATATGTTCACTTACTTATATTTCGTTGAGATGAACATTGATCCGAAAAATCCAAAAGATGAAAACAGAGACCGCTTTGTTTTATCTAAAGGACATGTGGCTCCTGGATACTATTCAACACTTGCAGAAAGAGGATACTTCCCGAAAGAAGATCTTCTTACTTTAAGACATATCGGTTCTTATCTTCAGGGACATCCGGATATGAAGAAGATTCCTGGTGTTGATATGTCCAGCGGTTCCCTGGGACAGGGAATTTCAGCAGCAGTTGGTATGGCTCTGGCTGCAAAATTAAAGAATAAAGATTACCGTACATATACACTTCTTGGTGACGGTGAAATCCAGGAAGGACAGGTATGGGAAGCTTCTATGTTCGCAGGAGCTAAGAAGCTTGATAATCTTGTTGTGATCGTAGACAACAATGGACTTCAGATCGATGGAAACATCGAGGACGTATGCTCACCATATCCAATTGGTGAAAAGTTTGCCGCATTCAATTTCAATGTTGTTGAAATTGACGGACATGATTTTGATCAGATCGCAGATGCGCTGAAACAGGCAAGAGAATGCAAGGGAAAACCAACGGCGATCATCATGAAGACGATCAAAGGAAAAGGTGTATCCTTCATGGAAAACCAGGCTTCATGGCATGGTACCGCACCAAATGATGAACAATGTGAACAGGCACTGAAAGATTTAGAAAAGGTGGGCGAGTAAGATGGCAGATGTAAAAAAGATTGCGACAAGAGAAAGCTATGGAAATGCTTTAGTAGAATTAGGAAAAGAAAATCCTGATATTGTAGTTTTGGATGCCGACTTGGCCGCTGCAACAAAGACAGGTGTATTTAAGAAGGAATTTCCGGAAAGACATATTGACTGCGGAATCGCAGAATGTAATATGGTTGGAATCGGAGCAGGACTTGCAGCAGCAGGAATGATTCCGTTTGTCAGCAGTTTTGCAATGTTCGCAGCAGGACGTGCTTTTGAGCAGGTAAGAAACTCTGTTGGATATCCGCATTTAAATGTAAAGATCGGAGCAACACATGGCGGAATTTCCGTAGGAGAAGACGGAGCAACCCATCAGTGCTGTGAAGATATTGCATTAATGCGCACGATTCCGGGAATGACAGTTATCGTTCCTTCTGATGATGTAGAAGCAAAAGCAGCTGTAAAAGCTGCAGCAGCAATGAATGGTCCGGTTTACATGAGATTCGGACGTCTGGCTGTTCCGGTAATCAATGACACAGCAGATTACAAATTTGAAATCGGAAAAGGTACAGTCTTAAAAGAAGGTTCTGATGTAGCAATTATCGCCAACGGACTTTGTGTAGCAGAAGCGCTGGAAGCTGCTAAGAAACTGGAAGCAGAAGGAATCAATGCCAAAGTGATCAATATGGCAACAGTAAAACCACTGGATGAGGAACTGGTTCTTGCAGCAGCAAAAGAAACAGGAAAAGTTGTTACAGTGGAAGAGCATTCTGTAATCGGAGGACTTGGAAGTGCTGTATGTGATGTATTATCTGAAAAACTTCCAACTCCAGTATTAAAGATTGGTATCAATGATGTATTTGGACATTCAGGACCAGCTGTTGAGTTGATCAAAGAATTTGGCCTGGATGGAGACAGCATTGCACAGAAAGTAAAAGATTTTGTAAAATAAATCGAAACATCTTCATCGTATTTTATTTGGACAGGGTATATCCGCGGCAGAGCGGATATGCCCTGTTTTCTTATAGACGGGATTGGAGAAATCAGGTATAGTAAAAGAAAAAAGGAGGCTGTCTGCATGAAAGTATTAAACTATGGATCATTAAATTATGACTATGTATACGAAGTGGATCATATCAATAAACCGGGAGAGACCCAGAGCTGCAGTGGAAGGAATGTTTTTTGCGGCGGAAAGGGACTGAATCAATCGGTTGCGCTGGCCCGCGCCGGGGCTTTGGTATATCAGGGCGGAATGATCGGAGAAGACGGACAGTTATTTTTGGATGTCTGCCGTGAAAACGGAATTGATACATCCTATCTTGGGAAAACAGAAGGACCATGCGGACATGCAGTCATCCAGCTGGACAAAAATGGAGAAAACAGTATTATCATTTATGGCGGAGCCAATCAGAAACAGGCATCAGAACATATGGATGAGGTGCTGGGAAACTTTGGAGAAGGTGATATTTTGCTTCTGCAAAATGAAGTCAATGGACTTAAATATTTGATTGACCGGGCCTGGGAGAGGCAGATGATGATCATACTGAATCCTTCTCCTTGGAATGATATGCTAAAAGATTGTGATTTAAAGAAAGTAAGTGTTTTTTTGATCAATGAAGTGGAAGGGGAACAGATCACAGGCAGGCAGGAGCCGGAAGAAATGTTGGAGGAGATGGCAAGGCTTTATCCGGAAGCCCAGACGGTTCTGACCCTTGGAAGCCAGGGAGCCATATGGCAGGGAGAAGGACGGCAGATCCGACAGGCGGCATATCCGGTCAAGGCCATCGATACTACGGCAGCAGGGGATACGTTTACTGGATATTTTATTGCTGGACTTGCTGAGCATATTCCGATGGAAGAAAATATGCGCCGGGCAGCCAGGGCATCGGCTATCACGGTTTCCAGAATGGGAGCGGCTCCATCAATTCCGAGGCTGAATGAGGTAAAAAGCTAGACAAAAAACAGATGAGAAAGTATAATAATTTTTACAATATAGGAAAGGGGAAAGGAAAAATGTGGACTAGGAGTGAATTAAAGCAGCGAGGGAAAGGCGCGTTTCTCAGGAATTATGGGATCACAGTGCTTGTTACACTGATTCTTGGTTTCCTTACAGGAGAGCTGTCTGGAAACGGTGTAACTACCAGTGTCAGGAAAGTGATGACGGAAAACGATGGAGATATCATGGTTTTAGCCAGTTATCTTTGGCTTTTGATTTTTGGAATCGGTCTTATCATAGCGCTGATCGGACTTCTGATTAAGATTTTTATCGGGAATATGATGGAGATTGGAGCTATGCGGTTCTATGAGGAGAACAGCATTCGAAAGACTCCTCTGGGAGTGATTCTTTTCGCATTTCGCCAGGGATATTATGGGAAGAATGTCCTGACTTTGTTTTTGCGGGATCTTTATTGTGTATTGTGGGCACTTCTTCTGATCATACCGGGAATTGTAAAGGGCTACGAGTATTCGATGATTGCTTATATTCTCGCAGAGAATCCGGGAATCTCCCGTCAGAGAGCTTTTGAGATCAGCAGAGAGATGATGCGCGGAGAAAAATGGAATGCATTTGTGCTGGATTTATCATTTATCGGATGGAATTTATTAAGTGCCATTACGTTTGGAATTGTAGGACTTCTGTATTCCAGACCATATCAGAAATCAACCTGGGCAGAACTTTATAAAGTAAACCGGGAAAAAGTACTGAGAAATGGAAGTGCCGCAATAGAGGAACTGCCGGGACTTGATGTAGAATAACAGGATAAGAAAAAAGGAAGGATTCTGCAGGATGCAGAATCCTTTTCTTATTTGATAACCGGGCACAGGCATGATATAATGAACGTCAGGGCAGTTGCCGGTCCCAGGACGGGCAGCATTTGCCATGGACAAATGATAGAAAAATAAGATACAGAATTGAGTGAATGTCTAAGGAGTGTAAAATGGGAAAATATTTTGGAACAGACGGTTTTCGAGGAGAAGCAAATATAAATCTGACAGTAGAACATGCATATAAAGTAGGACGATATATTGGATGGTATTTTAATCAGAAGACATCCAGAGCAAAGATTGTGATCGGAAAGGATACGAGAAGAAGCAGCTATATGTTTGAGAATGCTTTGGTTGCCGGCCTGACGGCTTCTGGAGCAGATGCTTATATGCTGTATGTAACAACGACACCGAGTGTGGCTTATGTGGTCCGCACAGAGCAGTTTGACTGCGGAATCATGATCTCTGCAAGCCATAATCCATATTATGACAATGGAATCAAGCTGATCAATGCCAAGGGACATAAGATGGAGGCAGAAGTCGAGGCAAAGGTTGAAGCTTATATTGATGGTGAGATTGAAGAAATCCCGTTTGCTACGAAAAAAGAAATTGGACGGGCAAGAGATTATACAGCAGGAAGAAACCATTATATTGGATATCTGATTTCTTCTGCAACCCGTTCTTTCAAGGGAATGAAAGTGGGACTGGACTGCGCCAATGGAAGTTCTTTTGCCATTGCGGAAAATGTATTTAACGCACTTGGAGCAGAGACTCATGTGATCAATAACGAACCGGATGGAACCAATATCAATACCAACTGCGGTTCTACACATATTGAGATCTTAAGAGGATATGTAAAAGAAAATCATTTGGATGTAGGATTTGCCTACGACGGTGATGCGGACCGCTGTATTGCGGTAGATGAAAACGGCCAGGTTGTAGACGGCGACCTGATCCTTTATGTCTGCGGACAGTATCTGAAAAAACATGGAGAGTTAAACAATAACACGATTGTTACAACCGTTATGTCAAATCTGGGATTATATAAAGCATTGGATGCAGCAGGAATTTCCTATGAAAAGACAGCAGTAGGAGATAAATATGTAAATGAAAATATGGTAAAGAACGGCCATGCTCTGGGAGGAGAGCAGTCCGGACATATTATTTTCAGCAAATATGCTACAACAGGAGACGGAATTCTTACTTCCCTGAAGATTATGGAAGCGATCATTGAACAGAAGCAGACACTGGGACATCTGGTAGAAGCAGTGAAGATCTTCCCGCAGATTCTGGAAAATGTTCGTGTGTATGATAAGAAGAAAGCACAGGAGGATCCTGATGTACAGGCAGCTGTGGCTGAAGTGGAAAAAGAACTGGGAGATGAGGGAAGAATTCTGGTTCGCGAAAGCGGAACCGAACCGCTGGTTCGTGTTATGGTAGAGGCCAAAAGTCATGAAATCTGCCGCAGCAAAGTGGATAAAGTGGTGAAGGTTCTGAGACAGAAAGGACATGTTGTCGAATAATTTATGGGAAAATTATATGCCGATATTATCATTGATATTTCTCATGAGGCATTGGATCGGGTATTTAGCTACAAAGTGCCTTTTTCCTTACGAGAGGATATTCAGGTTGGACAGCAGGTTGTTGTGCCCTTTGGAAGAGGCAATCATGAGCGGAAAGGGTTTGTCGTCGGATTTTCAGATAAGACAGATTATGATGAAAAGAAAGTAAAAGAAATCCTTCGGATAGAAGCAGACGGGGTGACCGCAGAATCCAGGATGCTGAGTCTGGCATACTGGATACGGGAGCATTATGGATCTACGATGATTCAGGCTCTTCGGACGGTTCTTCCGGTACAGGAAAAGATGAGCCGGAAATCCAGCCGGTGGATCGAGCTAAAGATGGATGCGGTGCATGGCCCGGCACTTTTGGAAGAATATTTCGGAAAGCATTATACGGCAAAGGCCAGGCTTCTTGCAGCGCTTCTGGATCAGAACAGGATTTCCTGGGAACAGGCATCCCATAAGCTTAAGATTTCGAAAAGTACCGTAGATGCTATGGTAAAAGAAGATGTGATCCGGGTGGTGACAGAGTATTATTACCGCAATCCAAATCAGGAAGAAATCGGCTTGGAAGCACCGGTTCCTTTGAATCAGGAACAGCAGGATCTGGTTGATGAGTTTCGGCAGGATCTGATGCGGGAAGAGCATAAAGTATATCTGCTCCATGGAGTTACGGGGAGCGGAAAGACGGAGGTTTATCTTGCGGCCATTGAAGAGGTCATAAAAAGAGGCCAGCAGGCGATTGTTCTGATCCCTGAGATTGCCCTGACCTATCAGACGGTCCGCAGATTTACAAAACGATTTGGAGACCGGGTTTCTATTTTGAATTCCCGGCTGTCCAAAGGAGAAAAATACGATCAGTGGCTGCGGGCAAAACAGGGAGATGTGGATGTGATCATAGGACCAAGGTCCGCTTTGTTTGTGCCTTTTCCAAATCTTGGCCTGATCGTAATAGATGAAGAGCATGAGAGCAGCTATAAAAGTGAACAGACGCCGAAATATCATGCCAGAGAGACGGCAGTCCAGAAGGCTTCTATGGAAGGAGCTTCTGTGATTTTAGGGTCTGCCACACCGTCTGTGGAGAGCTATAAAAATGCTTTGGAAGGCAGATACCGCCTGTGGGAATTGACGAAACGGGCGAAGAACGCGGTGCTGCCGCGTGTATATATTGAAGATCTTCGGAAAGAATTGAGAGCAGGAAATCGAAGTATTTTCAGCAGAAGACTTCATGATCTGATGAAGGACCGGCTGGCAAAGGGAGAGCAGATGATGCTGTTTTTAAACCGGCGGGGATATGCAGGGTTTGTATCCTGCAGAAGCTGCGGGCATGTGATGGAATGTCCTCATTGTGATGTATCTATGACGTATCATAATGAGGGAGTGTTAAAATGTCATTACTGCGGATATGAACTGCCGATGCCAAAAAACTGCCCGGAATGCGGAAGCCCTTATATCGGGACCTTTGGGCTGGGAACTCAGAAAGTGGAATCGGCTATTTATAAGGAATTTCCTCAGGCCAGAGTCCTGCGCATGGATATGGATACAACGAGGAGAAAGCACAGCTATGAAGAGATATTAAAAGCATTTTCAGAGGGAGAAGCAGATATCCTGGTGGGAACGCAGATGATCGTGAAAGGACATGACTATGCCAATGTGACATTAGTCGGTATTCTGGCGGCAGATTTGTCTTTGCATGCCAATGATTACAGAGCCGGCGAACGTACCTTTCAGCTTCTGACCCAGGCAGCAGGAAGAGCCGGACGGGGAAACAAAGCAGGTGAAGTTGTGATCCAGACCTATTCCCCGGAACATTACAGCATTGCTGCGGCGGCAAAGCAGGACTACAAAGAATTTTATCAGCAGGAAATCGGGTATCGTTCTCTGATGAAATACCCTCCGGTCTGGCAGATGCTGGTGATCTTTTTTTCCGGCAGCCAGGAAGAGCAGGTGAAAGAGCTGTCCAAGCAAGTCGCCGATATCCTGAAGCGGATGGAGCTTCTTGTGATTGGTCCTGGTGAGGCGTCGCTTGCCAGAATGAAGGATCAGTACCGGCGGGTCATCTATATCAAAGACGCAGAGTATGAGAATCTGATCCGGGCAAAGGATACGATCGAGCGGTGGCTGGAACAGAAGGATGAGAAAAAGAATATTTTAGTAAATTTTGATTTTAACCCAATGAACAGTTATTAAAGAAATAAAGGAGAAGAAAATGGCAATTCGTAAAATTCGTGTAATGGGTGATGAAGTACTTCGAAAAACTTCAAAAGAAGTAAAGGAAATGACGCCTAGATTAAAGACACTGGTAGGCGATATGTTTGATACGATGTATGAGGCGATGGGAGTCGGGCTTGCAGCGCCTCAGGTAGGAATCTTAAAAAGAATTGTTGTCATTGACACTTATGAAGAAGGAGAAAGATTCGTTCTTGTAAATCCGGTGATCACACAGAAAGACGGAGAACAGGTGGGAGATGAAGGATGCTTAAGTCTTCCGGGGAAAACCGCTGTAGTAAAACGGCCAAACCATGTAATTTGTCAGGCTTATGATGAAAATATGGAGCCGATCACTGTGGAAGGAGAAGGACTTCTGGCAAGAGCCATCTGTCATGAACTGGATCATCTGGATGGAATCCTTTATCCGGATGTGGCAGAAGAACCGGTGCGTGACGTAACATATGAAGAAGGAGAGTAAGATGAGAGTTGTATTTATGGGAACTCCAGAGTTTGCTGTGCCGACACTGCAGGCGCTGATCGATCATCATCAGGTGGAGGCAGTGGTAACACAGCCGGACCGTCAGAGAGGCAGAGGAAAGAAAGTGCAGTTTTCTCCTGTGAAGGAAAAGGCTGTGGAATATGAAATTCCGGTGCTTCAGCCGGAAAAAGCCAGAGATGAAGAGTTTATAAAAGAATTGGAAACAATCGCTCCGGATGTCATCGTTGTTGTTGCGTATGGACAGATTCTTCCGGAACGTATTTTGAACCTTCCAAAGTATGGATGCATCAATGTTCATGGATCCCTCCTGCCAAAATACAGAGGGGCAGCTCCGATTCAGTGGGCTGTATTAAACGGAGAAGAAAAGACAGGAATTACGACCATGTATATGGAAAAGGGACTGGATACAGGCGATATGATTGATAAAGCAGAAGTTGTACTGGCTCCCAAAGAGACAGCAGGAAGTCTTCATGATAAACTGATGGATATGGGAGCAGAGCTGCTGCTGGAAACATTGGAGAAATTAGAAAACGGAACGATCGTAAGGACCAAGCAGGATGACAGCCAGAGCTGTTATGCCAAAATGCTCAGCAAGGAAATGGGGAAAATGGATTTTTCCAGATCAGCCAAAGAACTGGAACAGTGGATCCGCGGAATGAATCCATGGCCGAGTGCATATACGACAATGAATGGAAAGACATTAAAGATCTGGGATGCAGATGTGATTTCTTATGAGGGAGACGAAGAACCAGGAACTGTCGTGAAAGTCACAAAAGATACGATCGTAGTTGCCGCAGGAGAAGGAGCCCTTGCCTTGAAAGAAATCCAGCTTGCAGGGAAGAAACGGATGCCGGTACAGGCATTTTTGCTTGGAAGTTCTGTGGAAACAGGAATCAGGTTAGGAGATTAAGATGGAAAATCCGAGAGAACAGGCACTGGATGTCCTCATAAAAGTAGATAAAAAGGAAGAGTTATCTCATATCATTATTGGAAATGTGCTGGAGAAATATCAGCTGTCTCCCAAAAGAGACCGGGCATTTTTTACCCGACTGACGGAAGGAACATTGGAACGTCTGATCACGATCGATTATGTTATTGACCAGTTTTCCAGGACGAAGCTTCGAAAATGCAGACCGCTGATCCGAAATCTGCTGAGAATGGGAACTTATCAGATTTTGTATATGGACCAGGTTCCGGATTCAGCAGCATGCAATGAAGCGGTAAAGCTGGCAAAAAAACGAGGATTTTCCAGACTTTCCGGATTTATCAATGGGGTTTTAAGAAACATTAGCCGGAAGAAAGATGAAATTGTCTGGCCGGATCGAAAGAAAGATGAGAATTTCTGGCTTTCTGTGAAATATTCTTTGCCGGTCTGGCTGATTGAATTTTTTCGGGAAACCTATGACATTGAGACCGTGGAGCAGATGGCAGCTTCTTTCTTAGAAGAGAAGGAAACAACTCTCTACTGTCTGAAAACACGGGGTAAAAAAGACTTGGTGAAAAAAGAACTTTTGGAAATGGGAATTCAGGTAAGGGATGGTCTTTTATGTGACGGGGCCCTGAGGATTTCCGGGTATGATTCCCTTTACCGGCTGCCGGCTTTTCGGGAAGGAAAGTGTTTTGTACAGGATGAAAGTTCCATGCTGGCGGCATCTTTTGCCGGAGCCAAAGAAGGAGAGACTGTCCTGGATCTTTGCAGTGCTCCCGGAGGGAAAGCCATGTATATGGCAGATCAGATGAATGGAAAAGGCATTGTCATTGCCAGAGATCTGACAGAAGAAAAAACAGATTTGATCGAGGAGAATATTGAGCGGACAGAACTTGAAAATATCCGTGTGGAAGCAGCGGATGCAAGGATACGGGATAACGGCATGATAGAAAAAGCAGATGTAGTGCTTGCAGATTTACCATGTTCCGGCCTGGGCATCATGGGAAGAAAAAATGATATCAAGTACAATGTGGACAGAGAGCAGATGAAAGAACTTGCCGATCTTCAGAAAAAGATCTTAAAAAATGCGGTTTCCTATGTAAAACCTGGCGGGGTATTGGTGTACAGTACCTGTACGATCAATCCGGAAGAAAACGAGGAAAATTTCCGGTGGATTCAGAAAGAATCTGGATTTGAACCGGAAGATCTGCGGCCGCTTCTGCCCAAGAATCTTTCATCTGATACGGCAGAACAGGGATATGTGCAGCTGCTGCCTGGCGTACATCCATGCGATGGATTTTTTGTGGGAAAACTAAGGAGAGTGTAAAATGGATTTAAAATCAATGACCTTAGAGGAGTTAGAGGAATGCATGATATCACTTCAGGAACCGAAGTTCCGGGCGAAACAGCTTTATGAATGGATGCATAAGCACCTGGCGTTTTCCTGGGATGAAATGGGAAACCTTCCGAAAAAGCTGAAGCAAAAACTGCAGGAGCAGGGATATGTCATGTATGGAGTGAAGAAGATAGACTGCTTCATTTCAAAGCTGGATGGAACGCGAAAATATTTGTTTGAGCTCTATGACGGCAATATCATCGAGAGTGTTCTCATGAAGTATAAGCATGGAAATTCAGTCTGCATTTCATCTCAGGCTGGATGCCGGATGGGCTGTAAGTTCTGTGCATCTACCCTTGGCGGACTGGATCGGAATCTGGAGCCGTCTGAGATGTTGAGTCAGATTTATTATATCCAGAAAGATACAGGGGAGAGAGTGTCCAACGTCGTTATGATGGGGACAGGAGAGCCAATGGACAACTATGAAAATGTTCTGCGTTTTCTGGAGTTGATCACCTCTGAAAAAGGATTACATATCAGCCAGAGAAATCTCACGATTTCAACTTGCGGAATTGTTCCAAAAATCCGGGATCTGGCTCAGGAGCATCTTCAGATCACACTGGCAATTTCTCTTCATGCGCCAAATGATGAAAAGAGAAGAGAACTGATGCCGATTGCGCAAAAATACACGATGGACGAATTGCTGGATGCCTGCAGATATTATTTTCAGGAGACCAGACGCCGGATGACCTTTGAGTACAGCCTGGTGGCGGGAGTCAATGATCAGCCGGAAAATGCCATGGAATTGTGCAGCAGGCTGAAAGGATTTCCATGCCATGTGAACTTGATTCCGGTAAATCCGATCAAGGAAAGAAATTATCGGCAGTCTTTGCCGGAATCTATTATGGAATTTAAAAAGATACTTGAAAAAAACTGTGTAAATGTTACGATAAGAAGAGAGATGGGCGCAGACATCAATGCCGCCTGCGGGCAGCTAAGGCGAACGAAACTACAATCTGTAAAGTAAAGGAGTACGAATATGCGATCCGTTGGAGAGTCACATATTGGAAAGGTCAGATCAGAGAATCAGGATACGATTTTTGTAAGCGACCAGCCAGTAGGCAAATTTGAGAATCTATATATTGTAGCGGATGGCATGGGAGGCCATCAGGCGGGAGGATATGCGTCTTCTTATGCAGTAAGCCGGTTTGTGGACTTACTGCGCGAGTCAGAGGAAGAAGATAGAATCGAATCCATGAAGGCGGCGATTGCCGTTGTGAACCAGGAAATTTTAGAAAAGTGCAGGGAAGATTCTTCCTATGCGGGAATGGGAACTACCATCGTCGCGGCTACGGTTTCCGGGTCATGGATTACAGTCATGAATATTGGAGACAGCAGACTTTATTATGGAGCAAAGAGTTTAGAACAGATTACCGTGGATCATTCCTATGTAGAGGAACTGGTTCAGGCAGGTGCGCTGCGCAGAGACCAAAGCAGGCTCCATCCGAAAAAGAATTTAATCACCAGAGCAGTAGGAGCACCATCTGCAGAGCCTGATTTTTTTCAGTTCCAGGCTCAGGATGGTTATTTGCTTTTGTGCAGTGATGGTTTGACGAATATGATAGCAGATGATGAATTGGAAGAACTTCTTTTAGACCACGGCCAGCTGGAAAACAAAGCAAGTCAGATGATCGCCCGTGCCAATGAATATGGCGGACGGGATAATATATCGCTGGTCATTGTGGAATTGAAGAGATGAGGTGAAAACAGGTGTTAGAGATTGGAGAAATTCTCGGCGGCCGTTATGAAATCCTGAAAAGAATCGGATCAGGTGGAATGGCCGATGTATATATGGCAATAGATCAGAAATTGAATCGAAAAGTAGCAGTTAAAGTACTGAAACCAGAATATGTAGATGATGAAAAATTCCTGAAAAAATTTCAGACGGAGGCGCAGGCAATCGCAAGCCTGACCCATCCGAATATTGTAAATATTTATGATGTAGGTTTAGAAGAGGGGGTCAATTACATTGTAATGGAATTGGCCGGAGGGATTACCCTCAAGGAGTATATTAAAAGAAAAGGGCGGCTGTCGCCCCAGGAGACAGTGGACATTTCTTTGCAGATTGCATCTGCGCTTTCTCATGCGCATAATCATCATATTATCCATCGGGACATTAAGCCCCAGAATATCTTGATTTCAGATGACGGCATGATCAAAGTAACTGATTTTGGAATCGCCAAGGCGGCCAATGCCAATACGGTGACTTCCACAGCAACTGCCATCGGATCGGTGCATTATATTTCCCCTGAGCAGGCCAAAGGACGGTTTTGTGATGAGAAGAGTGATATCTATTCTCTGGGAATTACGATGTATGAGATGGTAACGGGAAGAGTCCCGTTTGATCATGAAAATGGGGTTACCATCGCCCTGATGCATCTTCAAAATGAGATCACTCCGCCCAGTGAGATCACGGAGGGAATCCCGGACAGCTTAGAAAAGATTATTTTAAAATGTGTCATGAAAAAACCGGAAGAACGATATCAGACGGCAGATGAATTGATTGAGGATCTGAAGCTGGTATTTCAGGATACTTCCGGAGATTATGTAGGATTTGCACCTGCAGTGGATGATTCCCCGACGATTCTGGTGGACCAGGATGAACTTCAGCAGAAAGAAGACGAGGAAAAGGAAAAAGCAGGGGAACCAGAGTCGGATGAGGAGAATGGTTATCTGGCGGAAGATGATGGCGAAGAGGAGGGAATGAACTCCAAGATTGAAAAACTGATCATTGTGCTTGCTGCTGTGGTCGGGGCGATCATTTTGATTGCAGTGATCACTTTTGTAGTAAGAAGTTCAGGATTGTTCCGGTCCGGAGATGAGGCTTCTACCGAACAGATCACAACAGCCAGCGAGGACTCTGAAGAAGAGGCAGCGGACAAATATCAGGTTCCAAATGTGGTAGGAATGTCATTGAGCCAGGCGAAAGAAGCCATTGGGGATAATCTTAAAATTGAGACGAAGACCCAGGCGTCTTCCAGTTATAAAGCAGGACTTGTCATTGAACAGAGTCTGAAAAGTGATTCAGAGGTGAAAAAAGGAGACACGATCACGCTGACAGTCAGCAGCGGAGAGTCCAAGACAACGATTCCAAATGTAAAGGGAAAGAGCCAGTCAGCGGCAACCAGTACACTGCAGAGTGCAGGATTTAAGGTAAGTGTAAAGACAGCTTACAGCTCCAGTGTTGGAGAGGGAAAGGTAATTTCTCAGTCACCGTCCAGCGGCTCCAAAGCATCTGCCGGCACTACTGTGACAATTACAGTCAGCAGCGGCAGTGAGCAGGTGACGGTTCCGAACCTGTCTTACTATACGGAATCTGAGGCAAGACAGCAGCTTAAAAATATGGGACTTACATTAGGAAGCGTAACAAGAAAATATGATAATAATGTAGAGAAGAATCAGGTGATCAGCCAGTCTATTTCTTCAGGAACGAAAGTTTCCAAGGGAACTGCAGTGGGAATTACCGTCAGTCTTGGAAGCCGTCCGTCTACAACAACGACCGATGAGCAGGAACCAGATGAAGAAGAACCAGATGAGAATGAATAGCAGGAGCGTTAAAGTCGAATGCAGGGAAAGATAATAAAAGGAATCGCCGGATTTTATGATGTGGCAGTGGAAGGAACTATCTATCGGTGCCGGGCAAAAGGAATTTTCCGCAACCAGAAGGTAAAACCGCTGGTTGGAGACTGGGTTGAGATTGAGATATTGGATGAAAAGGACAGGGAAGGAAATCTGACAGAGATCCTTCCCCGGATGAATGAACTGATTCGTCCGGCTGTTGCAAATGTGGATCAGGCCATTGTTGTGTTTGCGGCGAAAAATCCAAAACCAAATTACAATCTGTTGGACCGTTTTTTGATGACCATGGAAAAACAGGGAATACCGGTCATCGTATGTTTCAATAAAAAGGATTTGGCCAAAGAGAAGGAATTGGCACAGCTGGAGGGCATTTATGAGCAGTGCGGACATCAGGTTGTATTTATCAGTGCCAAAGAAGGAAATGGAATCCATGAGATCCGGGATTTGATTCGTGGAAAGACAACAGTTTTGGCAGGACCTTCCGGTGTTGGAAAGTCATCTTTGATGAATCAGCTGAACCCGGATGCCAATATGGAAGTTGGGGCTGTCAGCAGGAAAATTCAGCGAGGCCGTCATACGACAAGGCATTCCGAGCTGATCATGATCGAGAGAGGAACCTTCGTGCTGGATACTCCCGGGTTTAGTTCTTTGTTTATTGACCGGTTTGAAGAAGACGAAGTCAAAGATTATTTTCAGGAGTTTGCTCCTTACGAAAGCCAGTGCAGGTTCCAGGGATGCAGCCATACCCACGAACCGGACTGCGGTGTGAAAAAGGCCCTGGAAGAAGGCAGGATCAGCAGGATCCGTTATGAAAATTATGTGAACATATATCAGGAACTGAAAGAAAAGAGAAAGTGGTAATGAAGATATTAATATTGACAGGCGGAGACTTTGATCCGGTCTTCGCCTCATCTTATATTAAAACATGGAAACCAGATAAAGTCATCGCTGCAGACAAGGGACTTTTGCAGGCAGAAAAACTTTGTATCCAGCCGGACGCAATCTTAGGAGATTTTGACAGCTGCAGCCGGGAAGTGATGGATCGGTTTGCCACAGAAGATAAACTGCTGGCACCGTGTGAGAAAGATGATACGGATACAGGACTTGCGGTACAAAAAGCGATTTCCATGGGAGCAGATGAAATTTTACTAATGGGAGCTTCCGGAACCCGGCTGGATCATGTGCTGGGAAATATCGGACAGCTTGTGTACGCGTTTCGCAATGGCGTAAAGGCGCAGATGGTGGACGGGCATAATCGGATTTCTGTTCTGGAACACAATCACAGGATTGAAAAAGGACAGCAGTTCGGCCAATATATTTCCCTGATCCCTCTTTATGAGGCAAAGGGAGTGACACTTAGCGGGTTTAAATATCCGCTGAATGAAGACACCCTGGTATTTCATGAATCCTGGGGCATCAGCAATGAGCTGGCAGAAGAGTGCGGAGAAATCCGTTTCCGGTCCGGAACTTTATTGATGATAGAGAGCCGTGACTAGAAAGACTGAAAAGAATGTGAGGTATTTACAAATGGCAAACAAGAAACAACAGCAAAAAACAAAAGGGAATCCAAAATCCCGGACAGGTACTGCAAGAGTGAGAAGAATTGAAAAGAGAATGGGAGGAACAGAGAAGATTTTGTTTTTCCTTCTGATCCTTCTTTTTGCCGCATCATTTCTTGGACTGTATATCGGGAAATATATGGAAGCAGATGCATATTTTCAGGCAGGAATGGGCATGAATCTTGTAGCGATCGCCATCCTGAGCCTGGAGAAATTCTTCTTTTGCAAGAACTGGAACCGAAAAATAACAATAGGATATGAAGTTTCCTACTGGATTATTTTAGTGTATACGCTTATGCTGGCACTGCAGTATGAGGGAATCCTGGATCTGGGTCTGATGGAAGAGAGAAGTATCTGGATGGTAGTTCCCGCAGCCAGCCTGATCTGGATCACAAAGCTTGTATTTGGAGATGTAGCTTTTATTGATTACGAGGCCAGAAAAGAGGCAGAGGAGAAAAAGAAAGGACGGAAGTAGATGAATTACGCAAAACCTAAAATCGCAGAATCCGCAAAGATTGCCAAGGAATCGGTTCTGCTGGGGAATATCACGATCGGAGAGGAGTCCACAGTGCTTTTCTTTACGGTTATGAGAGCGGAAGGAGAAGAATCCATCGTGATTGGGAAACGCAGCAATGTTCAGGAAAACTGTACCATTCATGTAGATGAAGGCAAGAGTGTGAAAATAGGCGATGGTGTAACGATTGGTCACAATGCGGTGATTCATGGATGCGAGATAGGAGATCATACGCTGATCGGCATGGGTTCCATTATTATGGATGGTGCAAAGATTGGAAAAGGATGTCTGATCGGGGCAGGAAGCCTGGTGACACAAAATGTGGAAATACCGGATGGAATGCTTGTGATGGGAAGTCCCGCCAGAGTGAAGCGTCCGCTGACAGAGGAAGAAAAGAAGTATATAAATGACAGTGTCCCGGAATACATCGAAGTAGGAAATATGCTCAGAGAAGACGGAGTCCTGTAATCCAGAACGAACAGGGTGAGGAAAAGTATGAAATATAAGAAGTGTCCAATTTGTGATGTAAAGTTAAGAAATGGAGTTTGTCCTGTCTGTGGGTATGATTTCAAGCGGCTGGAAAGCAGAGAAGAACAGCCGGACCGTCACTGGGATGTGCTGGAGCAGGATTCCAGAACGAAAAAACCGGTTTTTGCCCATGAAGAAAAGAAATGCGGCAGAAAAAAGAAAACCTGGAAGCAGCACAATTCATACAAAAGAAAGGCAAGGACAAAGAAGTCTGGCAGGAATCAAACATACAGCAAAAATTCCAGGAAGACCGGACTGATTTTTTTGATCGTGATCGTTCTGATATTCTCCGGAATTTTTCCGGCAGTTGGAAGTATGATATTTCAGGGAATTTCAGATATAAAAAACGAAATCCAATACCGATGGTTTGATGAAACTGGTTCCGATGATGTGGAAGAACCAGATCCCTATGAAAATACAACTTATGCGCTGGATACCAAAGGAGAACACTTTGATATAGAACTGACGGCCGGGGAATATCTGGTAGGTGCAGATCTTCCCGAAGGAATATATAAAGCATCCATTCAGGAAGGCAAAACAGCACTGACGTTAACAAATCAGAAACAGCGTATACATATCTATGATTTTTATAAGACAGATGCAGACAAAAACGATGATTTTTATAAAAAATCAGAAGAAATCCGCCTGTATCAGGGAACGTATGTAAGGATTGACGGCGCAGGAACCATGCGGCTGGAGACAGACAGCGCAGATGATGGATTTGAACGGATAGCGAATCCGCTCAAAGAAAATGTTTTGATAAAAGGAACGATGACTGCGGGGGATGATTTTCCGGCAGGTTCCTATGATATTGTCTGCAAAAAGAACCGGGGTACGGTACAAACGATCTATCAGATCACGAAAAATGGTGCAGAATATATCACAGATTATGGTATGATTGCCAGCGGTGCAAATGATGTATGGGGAGACCCGGAAAGATATCTTCAGGTGTATTTTTATAAAGGAATGAAGATCAAAGTGCCGGAGGACATGGAAGTGGAATTGGAGCCGTCTGTGTATACTCGCCCTGAAAATGCGGTGGAATATCGGTTTTATGAACAGCTGGATGGAAATTGAAGGGATACGGCTTGAAAATACAAAAGGAGTATGATACATTAAATAATATTGAAATATCCGGAGCAATGAAGCTCTGGCGGGCTGTACCGTGGAATGGAGATTCTGCCCCGAGGCACCAAAGGCCCCGGGGCTTTTTCTTAGAAAACGGATGAAATGCGGCAGAAGATGAAGGAGGAAAGAACATGGCAAATCATATTGATGATGAAACAATCGAATATGTCGGAATCCTTGCCAAACTGGAATTGTCCGGAGAGGAGAAGGAACAAGCAAAAAAAGATATGGAAAGCATGCTAGATTATGTGGATAAATTGAATGAACTGGACACCAGCGGTGCAGAACCGATGTCTCATGTATTTCCGGTGCGCAACGTATTCCGTGAAGATGTGGTGACCAATGGAGATGGAAGCAAAGATACGCTGGCCAATGCGCCAGAGGCACAGGACAATTCTTTTGTAGTGCCAAGAACGATCATATAGGAGGCGGGACATGAGGATTTTAGATTGCACTGCCCTGGAACTGGGCAGAAAGATAAAAGAAAAAGAAATAACCGCTGTGGAGGCGACAAAGGCTGCCCTGGAACAGATCAAAGCAGTGGAAGATAAGGTGCATGGATTTGTATCTTATGATGAGGAAAGCGCTTTAAAAAGAGCCGAAGAAGTACAAAAAGGAATCGAAGAAGGAATTTATACTGGCCCTCTGGCAGGAGTGCCGATGGCAGTGAAAGACAATATCTGCACAAAAGGATATACAACAACCTGCAGCTCTAAGATTCTTGAAAATTTTGTGCCAACGTATTCTGCACAGGCAGTAGAAAATCTTATAAAAGAAGGAGTTATTTTCCTTGGAAAGACAAATATGGATGAATTTGCCATGGGAAGTACAACAGAGACTTCAGCCTTTGGGGAAACAAAGAATCCATGGGATCTGGAGAGAGTTCCAGGAGGTTCTTCCGGAGGATCTGCTGCGGCAGTAGCGTCCAACGAATGTTTTATGGCTCTTGGATCTGACACTGGAGGATCCATCCGTCAGCCGGCATCCTACTGTGGTGTGACCGGAATGAAGCCAACGTATGGAACGGTTTCACGATATGGACTGATCGCTTATGGTTCTTCTCTGGATCAGATTGGACCAATTGCGAAAAATGTATCAGACTGTGCGGCCCTGCTGGAAGTGATCGCATCTCATGATGAAAAGGACTCTACTTCCATTGAGAGAGATGATTATGATTTTACTGCAGCTTTGGTCGATGATGTAAAAGGAATGAAAATCGGGATTCCGAAAGATTACTTCGGAGAAGGATTGGATCCGGAAGTGAAAGAGGCGGTGCTGGCAGCTGCGAAAGTCCTGGAGGAGAAGGGCGCTGTGGTAGAAGAATTTGATCTTGGACTGGTAGATTACGCAATCCCTGCTTACTATGTCATCGCGTCAGCAGAGGCAAGCTCCAATCTTTCCAGATTTGACGGAGTAAAATATGGATACAGAGCAAAAGATTATGAAGGACTTCATAATATGTACAAAAAGACCAGATCCGAAGGATTTGGAGCGGAAGTAAAACGACGGATCATGCTGGGATCTTTTGTTTTAAGTTCCGGATATTATGATGCTTATTATTTGAAAGCCTTGAGGACGAAAGCTCTCATCAAGAAAGAGTTTGATAAGGCATTTGAACGATATGATATGATCCTGGGGCCGGTTGCTCCGACGACGGCACCGAAACTGGGAGACAGCCTGAGTGACCCGATCAAAATGTATTTGGGCGATATTTATACGATTTCTGTCAATTTGGCAGGACTGCCGGGAATTTCTCTTCCGTGCGGCAAAGACAAGAATGGAATGCCGATCGGGCTGCAGCTGATCGGAGATTGCTTCCAGGAGAAGAAAATCATTCAGGCAGCTTATACATTTGAGCAGACCAGAGATTATGAAGCTCCGGAGATCGCAAAAGGAGGTGCCAGAGCATGAAAAAGCAGTATGAAGCGGTAATAGGATTGGAAGTCCATGTGGAACTGGCTACAAAAACAAAGATTTTCTGTGGATGCAGCACAGAATTCGGCGGTGCGCCAAATACTCATACATGTCCGGTATGTACCGGTATGCCGGGATCTCTTCCGGTATTAAACAAACAGGTGGTAGAATATGCCGTAGCAGTGGGACTGGCAGCTAATTGCGAAATTACGCAGAATTGCAAATTTGACCGAAAGAATTATTTCTATCCGGACAATCCGCAGAATTATCAGATTTCCCAGCTGTACCTGCCAATCTGCAGAAACGGAAAAGTGGAAATCGATGTGGATGGAAACAAGAAAGATATTAGAATTCATGAAATCCATATGGAAGAAGATGCAGGAAAACTGATTCATGACCCGTGGACCGGAGATTCCCTGGTAGACTTTAACCGTTCCGGAGTACCATTGATCGAGATTGTATCAGAGCCGGATATGCGTTCGGCAGATGAGGTGATTGCCTATCTGGAAAAACTGAGACTGATCATTCAATACCTTGGAGCTTCCGACTGCAAGCTTCAGGAAGGTTCCATGAGAGCAGATGTGAACTTATCTGTGAGAGAAGAAGGAGCCGAGGAATTTGGAACAAGAACTGAGATGAAGAACTTAAACTCTTTCAAAGCAATTAAGAGGGCAATTGAAGGAGAGATGGAACGTCAGATTGATCTGATCGAAGCCGGTGAGGAAGTTGTACAGGAGACACGCCGCTGGGATGATACAAAAGGGGAATCTTTTGCTATGCGTTCTAAGGAAGATGCGCAGGATTATCGTTACTTCCCGGATCCTGATCTGGTGCCGGTTGTGATCAGCGATGAATGGATCGATAAGATCAAAGCAGCTCAGCCGGAATTCAGAGATGAAAAGAAGGCAAGATACAAAGAAGAATATGATCTTCCGGATTATGATATTGATATTATTACGGGATCCAAACATCTGGCAGATTTGTTTGAGGCAACGATCGCCCTTGGATCAGAGCCGAAAGAAGTATCCAACTGGCTGATGGGAGAGACAATGCGTCTGGTAAATGAGTCAGAAATGGAACTGGACGATGTAGCTTTTGCACCGGAACATCTGGCCAAACTGATCGAGATGATCAAAAACAGCGAAATCAACCGTAAGGTTGGAAAAGAAGTTTTTGAAAAGATTTTCAAAGAGAATATTGATCCGGCAGCCTATGTGGAAGAACACGGATTAAAATCCATGAATGATGAAGGTGCGCTTCGTGCGACGATCGAAGAGATTGTAAAGAACAATCCAAAGTCTGTGGAGGATTACAAATCCGGCAAGAAAAAAGCCATAGGATTCCTGGTAGGACAGACAATGAAGGCAACTCAGGGAAAAGCAGATCCTGGAATCGTAAATAAAATATTAAACGAAATCCTGGCTCAGATTTAGGAAAATACAGTGGGGCATAAATTTACCGTTTGGTAGATTTGTGCCCTTTTCTATTGAATTTGAACTTTAAAATCAGTACAATAAGAAATGATAAATAAGAGAAAGGTATTGGACAAAAGGGTATGAAAGAATATAAAGGAATTGTATTTTTTGACTATGACGGAACGACCGTAGATGAAGTAGACAGAATTAAGACAGCAACGCCGACAACTGTGGAATCACTGAAAAAGTTAAAAGAAAACGGATATCTTACAATGCTTTGCTCTGGACGCACCAAGCGTTTTTTGGAAGCTGATATTGATAAGTTTCAGGGCGCTATCACATGCAACGGAGCATTTACGGAAATTAACGGGGAAGTATTTAGAGACATTACCATTCCGGATGAGCTTCTGTTTGATGTGATCAATAAGTATTTTCCACGAGATACGATCATTCAGATGGAAACCCAGGATGTGACCTATTATCTGCATAATGACGCAGAATTTTTCCAGTATTTCTGCCGGCTGTTCAGTCTTCCGGAGAGATGGTACGCACCTTGGAAGTTCCGTACAAAGGACAATCATATCAATAAACTGGTGTTAAATTATAAAGACCCTAAAGTGCTGGAAGATTTTAAAAAAGAATACAAAGACGTATTCCAGTGTGCGAAACATGTTCGTGAGAATTTTATCGATATTACATTAAAAGGTGTTACAAAAGGAGATGCCATTGAAGAGCTGATTGGAAAACTTGGCATCGATCGAAAAGATACATATGCATTCGGTGATGCTGATAATGACGTAGAGATGATGAAGATCGTGGGAACCGGAGTTGCCATGGGCAGACACAGCGATGCTGTGGGAGAGGTGGCATCCATGGTAACCGGAACGGTAAAAGAGGAAGGCATCACTCAGGCATTGGAAAAATTGGAGCTGATATAATGGGAAAATACAAAGGGGTCGTATTGTTTGATTACGATTTTACGACAGTAGATAAAGATGCAGGCGTTTTCACTGCTTCACAAAAGACCATAGAATCTCTGGAGAAATTAAAGGAAAATGGATATCTTACAATGCTTTGTTCCGGGCGGAGCAAACGCTTTCTGGAAGCGGATGTAGATAAGTTTCAGGGCGCGATTACCTGCAACGGGGCGTATACGGAAGTGGAAGGCAATGTGATCCGGGATATCCATATATCAGAAGAACTTGTTCAGAAAGTGATAAAGGAATATGATACAAAAGATTCTGCACTGCATCTGGAGACACAGGATGTTACTTATTACATTGAACACAGTCAGGATTTTTATCAGCAGTTTCGTTTGTTCCTGGATCTTCCAGATCACTGGTTTGCTCCCTGGAGTCAGCATAAAAAAGACGAACATATTACAAAGATCGTTATGAATTTCAGAAACAGAGATATCATGAACCGGTTCCGGGAAGAGTTCGAAGGACGGCTTCAATGCGTACCGCCGTTTGAAGATCAGCTGATCTTGGATGTGATGTCCGTAGGTATTACGAAAGGAGACGCAATTACATATTTGCTGAATGAGTTTGGAATTGACCGCAAAGACAGCTATGCTTTCGGAGACTCAGATAATGATGTAGAGATGCTTCGAGCCGTAGGTACTGGTGTGGTCATGGGAAAACACAGTAAGGCGGCAGAAGAAGCAGCGACGATGTTTACCGGAACCGTGAAAGAAGAAGGAATTACTACAGGACTGGAAAGGTTAGGATTGATTTGATATGGCAAGGATAATTTTTGACCTGGATGATACACTGTATGATTTAATGGAACCGTTTCAAAGAGCTCACGAAGAAGTGTTTCGGGAAAAGACGGACGCAGACTGTGAAGCCTTGTTTATGGCTTCCCGGATATACAGTGATGAAGCGTTCTATCTGGTGAGAGATGGGAAACTGCCTTCTGAGGAGGAGTTTGCCTACCGGATTCAAAAGACATACCAGGATGTAGGGCTGACCCCGAACAAAGAAGAGACAGATCGGTTTGAAGAACGATATCGTTATTATCAGAAACATCTGCATGTGCCGGAGGTAATTCAGCAAATGCTGGATCACTGTGTAAAAGAGAAGACAGTGATGGGGATTTTGACCAACGGAACAGCTGTAAATCAGGGAAAGAAAATAGAAGTTCTGGGAATGGAAAAATGGTTTCCTAAAAATCGGATTTTTATATCAGACGAGGTAGGGGCTACCAAACCGGATGTCAGGGCTTTTCAGGCTGTGGAAAAAGCCATGGAGTTAAATCCGGAAGACACCTGGTTTGTGGGAGATACTTTTGAGGTAGATGTGGACGGGGCCCATAATGCCGGATGGCATGTTATATGGTTCAATCATCGAAAACGGAAGGCTCCGGAAGGTGCCAGACGACCGGATCTGGAAGTAAGAACGCCGCAGGCACTGTTTAAAGCAGTTGAGGAATTGATAAAATAACAAAAAATTGACCGCAAAAAGGAAATGATTCTTTTGCGGTCAATTTTTTTATACTATTTCGTCATCACCTTGACGAATATTTTGTACTTTCAGCTGATGGGAGATTTCATTTAGCACGGCTCGTTTTCGAAGACTCCACATTGGTGCGATCAGCAGGTCTCTTGGCCCGTCTCCGGTCAGCCGGTGAATGACAATATCTTTCCGCAGACTTTTGATGCACTGGAGGATCAGGTTTACATAGGAGTCCATGGTGAAGACGGGGAATGGATTGTTTTGATACATTTCTGCCAGGTCTGTGCCTTTTAGTATATGAAGCATGGAAAATTTAACTCCGTGGATGGGAAGAGAATTCAAATACCGAACGGATTCCAACATCATCTCCTGCGTTTCTCCGGGAAGTCCCAAAATCAGGTGAACAACCGTCCATATGCCGATGGAAGATAGTTGGCGCACTGCTTCTTCAAAACAGGAAAGCGGGTGGCCTCTGCGGATCAGGCTGGCAGTTGCCGGATGGATCGTCTGCAGGCCCAGTTCTACAAAAACAGGTTTTCGATCATTTAATTCCTTCAGCAGTGCAAGGACGTCCTCAGGAAGACAATCCGGCCGGGTTCCGATAGCGAGGGCGGCAATACGGGGATCGTCTATGGCTTCGGTAAATAGCTGACGGAGTCGGGGCACTGGAGCATATGTATTGGTAAAAGCCTGGAAATAGGCAATATATCTGGAAGAAGGATTCTTGGCTGCTACAAGAGAGATTCCCTGAGTGATCTGATCAGAAACAGACAGGCTGGAATCTGACGCAAAATCACCTGATCCGCCTTCACTGCAGAAAATACAGCCTCCGGTTCCAATGGTGCCATCCCGGTTGGGACAGGTAAATCCGCCGTCTAAAGATACTTTATAGATTTTTTCTCCAAATGTATTTTTTAAAAAGCTGTCGAATGAATAATATCGTTTTCCGTGCCAGTTCATATAAAACCTCCGAAATTATAAATGGAATAGGAACATCTGTCGGTTTTCCAGATAAACCTAGCATAAAAACCATAAAGTGCGCAAGTATAGTTTTTATTTTTCTTAAATTTTACAAAAATTTAGGAAGAATTAACGAAAAGATTGCAGGAATTTTCAATTGATCCGATATGATGGTATAAAAGGAGGGTGAATAAAATGAATGCAGTGATGCGATTTGATGTAAGAACGTCTATGAGACTTCAAAGACATAAAAATCCCATAGTGGATAAGATACTTTTAGGGATAACAAAATCAGCAAACGGTGGAATGATATGGATTATGACAGGTTTGCTCCTTCTGGCAATTCCAGGATACAGGGGAGCAGGAATCTTCTATTTTGTAGTATTGTCAGCAACTGCAGTTGTAAATAATGTAATTTTAAAGTCCACTTTTATGAGAAAGAGACCATGTGATTTGTTTAAGAAAATACCGGTTCTCATTAAACGGCCTCATGGATCTTCGTTTCCATCCGGGCATACGGCAGTATCTTTCGCATGTGCGGCAGCTCTCTGTGCAATTTGTCTTCCGGCAGGTGTCTTTGCGCTGTGCCTGGCAGCGATCATTGGATTTACAAGAATCTACTTTTTCGTGCATTTCTTTACAGATGTGCTGTTTGGTATTTTATCTGGCCTGACGACCGCAGCAGTCTGTATTTTTATCTTTTTCATATAAAGAGAATAAGGGGTGTCTGGTCTTTTGCCTGATCTTATCTTATAATGAAGGGAAAGTATCAGGAGGTTTTTGAGATGAACAAAAGATCAAGGGGAATTCCTCCGAAAGTTTCAATTGAACAAATCAGATAAGGTTCTTAAAACTTTGTTTTTCTTTTTATCCAAAAAGACCGCCATAATGAAAAGGGCAGTCTTTTTGGATTTTTTCTTCTATATAACTGTGATGGAAAAACTTAAATTGATTTTTTCTCCAGGCTGCAGGGTTTTTATTCCTCGTTTGTGTTCAAAAATATCATCTTCATCAGTGCAGGTAGAAGTTCCGCTCCATGGTTCCAGAGCCACAAACGGTCCGTCGTTGGCGCTGGACCATACGCCAAGGTAGTCAAAATCAGGGAAGGAAACGCAGATTCCTTTTTCTTTCTCTTTATGTTTTAAGGATACCTGGCGAGATTTCAGCTGATCAAAGATAAGAGCATCGTTATAAAACAGCTCGTGTTTTACCGGAAGTACAGAGGAATCCTTCAGGATGGATACCCGATTTCCATTGTCAATCAGGGCGTCTTCCGTAAGAAGGGCGCAGTCGGCAGTTTCAGGAAATTCAAATTCTACCACATAGTCTTCAAAAGATTCACCATCTGAGATCGGACAGTTAAAAGCCGGATGTCCGCCTACGCAAAATGGCATTGGAGTGGAATCATGATTGATGACTGTGTGGGTGATCTTAAGGGATTTTCCCTGAAGTTCATAGGTCATCTGAAGCTCAAAATCGAATGGATATTGTTCTTTCGTTTCTGCATCTGCCCTTAAGGAGAAAACGGCTTTGTCCTCTGTGCTGGAAATCAGAGTAAATTCCTTCCTCCTTGCCAGACCATGGCGTCCAAAAGAACAGGTTTTGTCACTGGATACTGTAGCAGTGCCGTTTCTCAGGCAGCCGATAATAGGAAATAAGACCGGAGCCTGTCCACTCCAATAATCTGGGTTGCCCTGCCATAGATACTCAGTTCCTTTTGCGTCTTTCAGGGATGTAAGTTCTGCTCCCATTGTTTTAAAAGCAGCAGAAATTTGTTCATTTTTCAATTCTATCACGCTCATATACCCTCCTTGTTTTTACAATCCATATAGAAGAATTGTAAAATTATTTTTTCTTATTAGTAATTATATCATGATTTGCCGGAGGAGAGAAGGAAAGCTTTTTTGGCCAGACTGGTAGAATTTTTCTCTTTGGTGTGATAATATGACTAAGTATGCATAAAACAAGGAAATCGTACGGCGGACCTTGGAATGTCCGCTTCACATAAGAGAGAGGAGAGGCTATGGCAAATCTTATCGAACAGGAAATTAACCGCAGAAGGACCTTTGCGATCATTTCGCACCCGGATGCGGGAAAGACGACCCTGACGGAGAAATTCCTGCTGTATGGCGGTGCCATCAATACGGCGGGCTCTGTTAAGGGAAAGGCAAATTCAAAACATGCAGTATCGGACTGGATGGAAATCGAAAAAGAGCGTGGAATTTCTGTAACATCCTCTGTGCTGCAGTTTGAATATGAAGGCAAATGTATTAATATTTTGGATACGCCGGGACATGAGGATTTCTCAGAAGATACGTACCGGACGCTGATGGCAGCAGACTGTGCGGTGATGGTGATTGATGCTTCGAAGGGCGTGGAGCCGCAGACGATCAAGTTATTCAAAGTATGTGTTATGCGGCATATTCCGATTTTTACCTTTATTAATAAAATGGACCGGGAAGCAAAAGATTCTTTTGACCTGCTGGATGATATTGAAAAAGTCCTGGGGATTGAGACATGTCCGATCAACTGGCCGATTGGATGCGGAAAAGAATTCAAAGGAGTTTATGAACGGGAAAGCCACAACATTCTTCGATTTGAGGCAGTATCTACAGGAGGATCCAAGGAAGCCAAGGAAACCATCCTTCCGGCGGATGACCCTCAGGCAAAAGAACTGATCGGAGAAGATTTCTATGATAATTTAATGGAAGAAATTGAACTTCTTGACGGAGCTGCTGCGGAACTGGATATGGGAAAAGTAGAGAAGGGACAGCTGTCTCCGGTATTTTTCGGATCAGCACTTACTAACTTTGGCGTGGAGCCGTTTCTGGAACATTTCCTGCGGATGACGAGCGGACCTCTTCCAAGGATATCCAAAGGAAAGGAAGTTGATCCGGCGGAAAATGGCTTTTCTGCCTTTGTTTTCAAGATTCAGGCCAACATGAACAAAAACCACAGAGACAGAATTGCATTTATGAGGATCTGTTCCGGCAAATTTGAGGCTAATATGGAAGTAAAACATGTGCAGGACGGGAAAAAGATGCGTCTGTCTCAGCCTCAGCAGATCATGGCGCAGGAAAGAAAGATTGTAGAAGAAGCCTATGCAGGAGATATTATTGGAGTTTTTGATCCGGGAATTTTCTCCATTGGAGATACGGTCTGCCTTCCGAAAGATGACTTTGAATATGAAGGAATTCCGACATTTGCGCCGGAGCATTTTGCCAGAGTAATACAGCTGGATTCTATGAAACGAAAACAGTTTGTAAAAGGAGTCGAGCAGATTGCCCAGGAAGGGGCTATCCAGATTTTCCAGGAACATGAGGCTGGATTTGCGGAAATTATTGTCGGCGTTGTGGGAACTCTGCAGTTTGATGTATTGAAGTATCGTCTGGAAAATGAATATAATTGTGAAATCCGTCTGGAACCTCTTCCTTATCAGGCAATTCGCTGGATTAAAGATACGAATACGGATATGAGTCAGTTAAGAGGCGTATCGGAAGTGAAAAAAGTAAAAGATATGAAAGGCAATCCGCTTCTTTTGTTTAAGAATGAATGGGGAATCCAGTTCGTTCTGGACAGAAACGAAGGCCTGGAACTGGTTGAATTCAGCAAAGAATAGTTCGCGGAAAGAGAGGAAAAAATATGACGCGAAAAGAAAAATTTCATCAGGCGAAGCAGGAAGCAAAAGCCGTTTTCATTGGCCTGATTCTGATCATTTTGTTTTGGATCATTTCCGGCTTTGGCGTCAGCCGGCTGGGAATCATGGTATGGCATACACCTTTGTGGGCTATTACAGGCTGCATTGGCACATGGATTTTTTCCATTGTGCTCATATCGTGGATTGTAAAAAAGGTATTTAAAGATTTTGCGCTGGATGAGGAGGATGGAGATGAATCATAATGTTCTTGGTTTAATGCCGGTGTTTTTGTTTATGCTTCTGATGCTTGCTGTCAGCATCTATATCCGAAATCAGTCTGCAAAGAAATCTTCCGGAGGATTTATCCGGGAATACTTTATCGGATCCAGGAGTTTAGGAGGATTTGTTCTGGCTATGACGACTGTTGCCACCTATAGTTCCGTCAGTTCCTTTGTAGGAGGACCGGGACAGGCATGGAGTGTCGGATTTGGCTGGATCTATATGTCTGTCGTGCAGGTTACAGCGCTGTTTCTGGTTCTGGGGATTCTTGGAAAGAAAATGGCTATGGTGGCAAGAAAGATTGATGCAGTCACCGTCATTGACGTGATCCGTCATCGGTATCAGTCAGATATACTGGCCAATTTGTCTGCGGTTATCATTGTGCTGTTCTTTTCTGTGACAATGGTGGCACAGTTTGTCGGAGGCGCAAAGCTGTTTGAGGCAGTCACAGGATATTCCTATATGACCGGACTGGTTCTGTTCGGTCTCGTGGTAGTTATTTATACGACCATTGGAGGATTCCGAGGCGTGGCAGTTACAGATGCGCTGTGTGCTATTGCCATGCTGATCGGCATGTTTATCCTGCTGTTTGGAATCCTGAAGGCGGGAGGCGGATATGAGGCAATCATGACGCAGATCGAAACACACAAACCGGAAATGCTGGAACCGCTGTCCGGAGGAGAGATGCCGGTAAGCCTGTATATTTCTCAGTGGATGCTGGTGGGAATTTTTACTGTAGGACTGCCGCAGTCTGTCGTACGCTGTGTCAGCTATAAAGATACAAAATCTCTCCACCGTGCCATCATCATTGGAACCATCGTAATCGGTGCCATGAACATCGGAATGAATTTTATCGGTGTCCTGGCACAGGGAGTGCTGCCGGATGATCTGGCATCTTATGGCGGAAGTGTAGATAATATCATGCCTTTGGCAATCGTAGCGTCCCTGAAGCCTTTGGTGGCGGGAATTACGATTATCGGACCGGTTGCTGCATCTATTTCTACGGTTTCTTCTCTGCTCCTGACGGCGACGTCGTCTATCATAAAAGATATTTATATATATCAGAAGCAGAAGAAAAAGGAAGAAGTTTCCGAGAAAAAGACCAGCTTTCTGAGCCAGATATGGACTCTGATTCTTGGAGTGCTGATTTTTATCATTTCCATCAGCCCTCCGGATGTCATCTGGAAGATTAACATGTTTGCTTTCGGAGGACTGGAAACAGCATTTTTCTGGGTATTTTTGCTTGGGATGTTCTGGAAAAAGGCAAATAAGCGAGGAGCTGTCTGTGCAATGGCAGCAGGAACGATCGTCTATTGTGTGACCATGGGGCTTGGAATTACGGTTGGAGGAATCCATCAGATCCTGCTGGGAATTGGGGTGTCCCTGGTTTGTATGATCATAGGAAGCTGTACTGGGAAGAAAGAAAAGAAAGCAGTTTTGGATGTTTACTTTCCGGAAGCATAGGAGCGGCCAAAATAGAAAAAAGTTGCTCAAAATCATTGACAAAATTGTGGTGCTTATGGTATGCTGTATAGGCTGTTGTGAACAGCGGAAACAACAAAGAAGAGTATCCACTCTCACCTTAGCACGAAGGATGATGGCAGTGACTTGGGTTAATATTTAAGAATATGATATTTTTAATCATGCTTGAATTTATGTGGATAGTCTGAAGACTGTCCACTTTTTTTCTTAAATTAAAAGTATGGGAGTATGGATTGCTGATGCAGGAAACACATGTATATGGAGGTGTAGATTATTAGCGATTTAATGGTAAACGGACAGATTAGAGATAAGGAAGTACGCCTGATAGCGAATAACGGCGAACAGCTTGGAATCATGTCCGCAAGAGAGGCACAGAAACTGGCTGATGAAGCAGGACTGGATCTGGTAAAGATTTCACCAAAGGCAAAGCCGCCGGTTTGTAAGATCATCGATTACGGAAAGTACAAATATGAACAGACCCGTAAAGAGAAGCTTGCGAAGAAGAAACAGAAAGTTATTGATATCAAGGAAGTGCGTATGTCACCGAATATTGATACCAATGATCTGAATACAAAAATCAACCATGCTAGGAAATTCCTGGCAAAGGGAGCGAGAGTAAAAGTAACGCTTCGTTTCCGTGGAAGAGAGCTTGCGCATGTTAATTCCAGCAAGGGAATTCTTGATGATTTTGCCAAAGCGCTGGAAGATGTAGCAGCAGTCGATAAAAAACCGAAGTTTGAAGGAAGAAGCATGACTATGTTTTTGGCTCCGAAGAACAACTAGAAGATCGGAAGCCGATAGAATTCGAGTGATGAGTAGATACAGGAAGAATAAAGGAGGAAATCATCATGCCAAAAATGAAGACTTGCAGAGCAGCTGCAAAAAGATTTAAAAAGACAGGAACAGGAAAATTAAAAAGAAATAAGGCATATAAGAGCCATATCTTAACAAAGAAATCTCCTAAGAGAAAGAGAAACTTAAGAAAAGCTGCAATGACAGATGCAACAAACGAGAAGAATATGAAGAAGATTTTACCATATCTGTAAAGTGATTGGATTGTTAAGGAGGAAACATAAGAAATGGCAAGAATTAAAGGCGGATTAAACGCAAAGAAGAAACATAATAGAGTATTAAAGCTGGCAAAAGGATACAGAGGAGCCAGATCTAAACAGTATAGAGTAGCAAAACAGTCTGTAATGAGAGCATTAACAAGCTCTTATGCAGGAAGAAAACAGAGAAAACGTCAGTTCAGACAGTTATGGATTGCCCGTATTAACGCTGCAGCAAGAATGAATGGACTTTCTTACAGCAAATTAATGCACGGATTAAAATTAGCTGACGTTGAAATCAATAGAAAAATGTTATCAGAAATGGCAATCAGCGAGCCGGATGCATTTGCAGCATTAGTAGAAGTTGCAAAAGGGAAACTGGCTTAATCGCTGCTGACAGCTGAGAAAGATATGAAAATATCCCTGGCAAGAAAGTTGACCAGGGATATTTTATGATGAAAATTTCGTATTTTCTTCATATTTTTTACATATTTTATAAAAGTTTATAAAAAATTTAGAATCGTTCGGATACGGACTTTTTTTGAAAAGTTATCTGAAAAAATGTGGATTATGAGCGGGATTAAAGTAAAAAATCTGAAAATAATGCGAAAAATAAGTCGTTTTTTTAAAGGAAGTTACAAAAATACTATCAAATATTACAAAAATATTACAAAAAATTTTAAAAAAAGGTTGACATATCTACTGAGCATGTTATAATACAATTCGTATTCAAGTTAACAAAATTGTAACAACTTAAATTGTAAAACAACTCTAGGAGGAATATATGATTATCAAGAAAATGAGACTGTCAATGGCAGTTGTAACTTTAGCAGGAACTGTGCTCGCAGCAACACCAGTAGCCGCAGCAGAAGATACTACTTCTGCAAAAGATACAGCAGCTAAGTCTGAAAGTAAATATGAAAATAAGGCAGTAGCTGATGTTCGTTCTAATACAACACTGAATATCAGAAAAGCCGGAAACCTGAATGCAGAGATCGTTGGAAAGATGAAAAAAGGCAATATCGCAACTGTCCTTGAAAAAGGAAGCGAATGGTCTAAAGTAAAATCTGGAAACGCTACAGGATATGTAAAGAATGATTATCTTGTATTCGACAACGATATTGAAGAATATGCAGAAGATAATGTAAAACAGGTAGCAAAAGTTAATACAGAAACTCTTCGTGTAAGAGAAAAAGCTACAACTGATTCTGATATCATCAACCTGGTAAGTGAAGGAGATACTTATACAGTTAATAAAGAAAATGATGAGTGGGTACAGGTTAAGGTAGGCGACGAGACAGGATACCTTTCTAAAGACTACACAGAGGTTGATTACTCATTTGGAAATGCAAAGACAATGGCTGAAATTGAAGCAGAGCAGAAAGCAAAAGAAGAAGCAGCAGCAGCCAAAGCGGCAGCTCAGGAAGCAAAATCTTCCGCATCTGCAAGTACAGCAAGCAGCTCAAGCAGCTCAACAACAAGTACAGCAGCAAGCAGCTCAAGCAGCTCATCTTCAAGCAGCTCAAGCAGCTCAACAACAAGTACAGCAGCAAGCAGCTCAAGCAGCTCAAGCGTATCTTCTACAGTATCTGGATCTACAACAGGTGCAAAGATTGCAAGTTATGCAAAACAGTTTGTTGGTAATCCATACCGCTATGGCGGAACAAGCTTAACAAACGGAGCAGACTGTTCTGGATTCGTAATGTCTGTATATGCTCACTTCGGATACGGTCTGAACCGTACATCTAGTGCACAGGCAAGCAATGGTGTTGCAGTTTCAACAAGCAACCTGCAGCCAGGAGACTTATTATTCTACGGAAGCGGAAGCGGAATCAACCACGTTGCCATCTACATTGGCGGAGGACAGGTTGTACATGCAAGTAACTCTGCTCCATATCCAAAAGGAGGAATTAAAATCTCCAGTGCTTTCTATAGAACTCCGGTTTGTGCAAGAAGAATTGTTCGATAATTGGAAAATAGAGTATAGTAAAATCGGCAGAAATCATTTCTGCCGATTTTTTTGTGTCTTAATCTTTAGAAGGGGTGGTAAATTCTGCGCCATTGGGAAACGAGATATCTGGCCCGCTTCCTCCTGAGAGACCATATGAGTCTTCTTAGGAGGAAACGGAAGGGGAAAAATATGAAAAGAAATAAAATTAAATATTTTCTCTGAATCAAAACTTTCATGATTGCCTCGCCTGTGAAAAGATAAATGGAATTTTTATTATTTTCATTTTACCAAAAAGCAGAAATATCGTCTATAAGAATATAACATATTCTTATAGTTTATTATTTGAAGCTCTGTTTCATACTAAAATAATAGCAGCGGGAAGAAACGGAGAAAAAGGCATGGAGATCAATTACAAGGCATTAGGTGAAAGAATTCGTAAAATACGAAAAATAGAAGGGATGACGCAGGAATATCTGGCAGAAAAGCTGGAGATTTCAAATCAGCATATGTCCAATATTGAAAATGCTTCCAAGAAGCCGTCTCTCGCCTTGCTTATGAATCTTGCAGAGCTTCTGAATGTCACACTGGATGAACTGCTGACAGACAGCTATGTAAGAGAAAAGGAAGGAGATGTCCTTTATGCTGAAACAGAGATGCTTCTGGAAAGATGCAGTGCAAAAGAACGACGGATCGCTGTAGAAATGCTGGAGGCGCTGGTAAGCAGTATGATTCGCAATCGGGAAAAGAAAGAAGAAGAAACATAATGTAATAAATTTTTATATAATAAAAAAACCAGCATTTTATATGCTGGTTTTTTTTATGCCGATGGCGAGATTCGAACTCGCACGAGCGTACACTCACTGCGACCTGAACACAGCGCGTCTGCCAATTCCGCCACATCGGCCAAGTGCAGTTGAGGGGACTTGAACCCCTACCCAGTTAACCCGGACTAGATCCTTAGTCTAGCGCGTATGCCAATTCCGCCACAACTGCGCAACACAGTTATAATAGCATCATGAGGGGGATCTGTCAATAGATTTTTTAAAAAAAATTAAAAAAAGTTGGATTTTTTTATTTCATGACTTATAATGGACTTTGTGATCAGAATTTGAAACAAAAAAGGAGAAGAAATATGTTGATAGGATCCCATGTGGGAATGAAAGGAAAAGAAATGTTTTTGGGTTCTGTAAAGGAAGCACTTTCTTATGGTGCCAATACATTTATGGTATATACAGGAGCTCCGCAGAATACAAGGAGAAAGAGAATCGAAGAGCTGAGAATCGAAGAAGGCAGAGGGCTGATGAGAGAAAAGGGGATTGATACCTTTGTGGTGCATGCGCCTTACATTATCAATCTTGCCAATACAGTAAAGCCGGAGACTTTTCAGCTTGCAGTGGATTTTCTGAAGATAGAGATTGAACGAACGGAAGCCATGGGCAGTGATATTCTGGTGCTGCATCCTGGTTCTCATGTGGGAGCGGGGATTGACCAGGGAATCCATCAGATCATCACCGGATTAAATGAGGTTTTAACGAAAGATACACCGGTGAGAATTGCTCTTGAGACCATGGCAGGAAAGGGGAGCGAGATTGGACGTAATTTTGAGGAGATTGCCAGAATTTATGAAGGTGTCCATTATCCGGAAAAACTGAGAGTCTGCTTTGATACATGTCATGTCAGTGACAGTGGACTGAATGTAAAAGAGGAATTTGATACAATTATGGATTCCTTTGACCGTATCATTGGCAAAGATCAGATTGCAGTCTTTCATATCAATGACAGCAAAAATCCAATGGGAGCGGCCAAAGACCGGCATGAGAATCTTGGTTTTGGGGAAATTGGTTTTGAGGCGCTTCGGTATGTAGTAACGCAGAAGGATTTTGAGCAGGTGCCGAAGATTCTTGAGACACCTTATATAAAAGAGCCGGAGGGAAAGAAGTCTTATCCTCCGTACAAATATGAAATTGAGATGCTGAAACGAGGAATTTTTGATCCTGATATGAAAGAAAAAATTTTGGAGGACGCGAAACAATGAAAGTGACATTTATTGAACATAGCGGATTTTGCGTGGAGATGAAAGAGAAAGTACTTTTGTTTGACTATTATAAAGGAACGATCCCGGAATTTCCGGCGGATAAAAAAATTTATGTTTTTGCTTCTCACAGTCATGCAGATCATTATAATCCTCAAATATGGAAGCTGAAAGACCAATATCCGGATATTACGTATATTTTGTCGGATGATATTAAAACAGAGAAGGAGGCAGTCATGATGGGCCCTCACGAGAAGAAGGAAATCGGAGGGATTCATATCGAGACGCTGAAGTCCAATGATATGGGCGTTGCATTTCTGGTGCAGGCAGAGGGAAAAAATATCTATCACGCAGGAGATCTCAATTGGTGGCATTGGAATGGAGAACCCGATGAGGACAACGAATATTATAAAAACACGTTTCAGGAGGAAATTGGCCGGCTGGAAGGAACAGAGATTGATGTGGCTTTTATGCTTCTGGATCCGAGACAGGAAGATAAATACTGCTGGGGAATGAATTATTTTCTGGAAAAAGTACATCCCCGCAAAGTGTTTCCAATGCACTGCTTTGGCGCTTATAAGATTACAAGGCATTACCTTGGCTGCAGTGATGGGAAACACTGGAAAGATGTCGTATATGAGATTACAGGGCCCTCAGAGGAATTTATCTTAGATGATGAGAGTTAGAGCGGCAAAATGATTTTCCAGGCCTCCAGAAGCCGTTTTAAAGAGTATGAGGCGTTGGCCGGACTGGTGGAAGGAAGCCGGATGGCCGGACAGCCGGTTTTTGGCTCACAATATTTTTTATAAAGTTGATAGGCGGTACCGCCGTTGGTGTATATCTGACGGATTGGTGCCGCTTTTAATATGCCGGAAAAATCATTAGGCACTGCGTTTTTGATGCTGCTGTCGCTGGAACCCTGTATGTCACAGGATGCGATAACGTCCCAAAGCGCAATATGATGTTTTAAAAGGAAAATTTTCTTATCCTCAATGGTTTCCGGAAGAGAATCTTCGGTCAGAGCGGCAAGAACTTTCCAGAAACGATTCTGAGGATGGTGGTAAAAAAATCTGGCTTCCCTGGACTTTACAGAAGGAAAAGAACCAAGGATCAGAATTTTGGACTGATGATTAAAGATTGGGGGAATCTGATGTACTACATGTTCCATAGTTGAATGCTCCTTTTTGCTTTTTTCATCATTGTAGCAGATGTGACGCAAAATTTGTAGAAAGAACACATGCGTCTATAACATTTTCTGACAAAGAATTCTGATTTACTTTTCTATAATGACAGTATGTTTTTCATCATTCTATTTCTGCGGCAATGGATGATTCTTGGATTTCTTCTGACATTTATCAACCGAGGGTTCAGACAAAATTGCCGTATTCGAAGAATGGCTGCTGCATCGGCAGCCGGAAGCCTGGCAGGATGCGCGGCGATGGCATTTCCAGGCAGAATTATCTTTTTTTTGCTCGGATTTGCTCTGACAGTGCAGATTGCTTTTGGATCCAGATGGAAGAAAAGGGTGTACCTTGGAGGATGTCTGGCAGCTCTGGCAGCGCTGTATGGGGGCATCTGGACGGCGTGCGGGCGTTACATCCCGGGGAAAAGCTGGATCCTCGGCGGAATTCTTTCTGCAGCGGGGCTGTGCTGCTTTTATTTTCTGTTCTGGAAGGATACCCTGCGGCAGAAAGATTTTTTATACGATGTAGAATTTACCTGGCGGGGAAAAAGAATCAAAGTCTGCGGTTTTGCGGATACCGGGAATTTTCTTTATGAACCGATTGGAAGGATGCCGGTATCTGTACTGGAGGCATCTGTCCTGCAGAGATATTATGAGGGATCATTAAAAAATCTGACGGAAAAACATGATGAAAAAGGAATCCGGATGATTCCATATCACTCTGTGGGGAAAAAGCGGGGCATTATGACAGGCATTCTGGTGGACGATATTCTGATTTCCGGGAAAGAGGGGAAGATTCAGGTGGAAAAAGGGGTAATCGGAATATCTGAAGAACCTCTGTCACAAAAGGGGGCATACCAGCTTCTGCTTCATCCGGATCTGATGAAATATGGGAGGTTGTAGTGTGCTGAAATTAAAACTGGTAAACGGCAGAAAAACTTTTTTTGCAAGGGGAAATGAAATCCATTATATTGGAGGAGCGGAAATTCTGCCGGCCCCGCTGGAAGCAAAGGAAGAGCAGAAAATGATCCATATGCTGGGAACGGCAGATGAACCTGAGGCGAGAGCGATGCTGATCGAGAGAAATTTGAGGCTTGTGGTCTATATCGCGAAAAAATTTGATAATACTGGAATTGGAGTGGAAGACTTGATTTCGATCGGAACCATTGGGCTGATCAAAGCAATCAATACATTTAATCCGGCAAAGAATATAAAACTTGCTACTTATGCATCCAGGTGTATTGAAAATGAAATTCTCATGTATTTAAGAAGAAATAATAAGACCCGGATGGAGGTTTCGATTGATGAGCCCTTAAATGTGGACTGGGATGGAAATGAACTGCTCTTGTCAGATATCTTAGGAACCGATGAAGATATTATTTATCGGGATTTGGAGCATGAGGTAGACCGAAAGCTTTTGATGAAGGCCATGACGATTCTGACCGACAGAGAAAAGAAGATCATTGAGCTGCGGTTTGGCATCAATCAAAAAAATGGGGAGGAAAAGACGCAGAAAGAAGTTGCCGATATGCTTGGAATTTCTCAGTCTTATATTTCCAGGCTGGAAAAGAAGATCATAAAACGGCTGAAAAAGGAGATGATGAAAATGGGATGCTGATACCATGTATACATAGGGGAAATGCCTGGAATTTCTTGACATTTCCCCAGTATTATGGTATAAAATTTAGTGGAAATAAGATTGGAAACGGCCAGGATTGTTACTGGAGAAGGCGATACCTGGGTTTTACAAGACGGCATAGGTTTATTATGCTTTTTTGTAAAGCCTAGGTCTTTTTTATTTCAGAGAAATATGAAAAATTATATATTTAAAAAAGAGGAGAGTTTTATGATTATTAAAAAAATCATGAATAACAATGTTGTGTTTGTTCAGGACAAGAAGAAACATGAATTGATTCTTGTGGGAAGCGGGATCGGATTTAAGATGAAGCCTGGAATGAAAGCGGATGAATCTAAGGTCGAAAAAACATTTCTGCTGAGTAAATTTAAGGAACAGAAACGGCTCATTGAACTTTTGTCTAAGATTTCATCTGAGGATTTTAAGCTGGCAGATCATATTATCCAGTATGCCAAAGCAGCGCTGGGAACAGATTTGAATGAGAATATCTATGTTACGCTGACAGATCATATGGTATTTGCCATGGAGAGGACCAAAAAGGGAATCGTTTTTCGCAATGCACTTCTGTGGGAAATCAAACAGTTTTATCCACAAGAATTTGCGATTGGGCAGTATGCTATCGAACTGATTGAGAAAAGAACGGGTATCAAGATGGCCGAAGATGAGGCTGGATTTATTGCTCTCCATATTGCCAATGCCAGATCAGACGGCGATATTGCGGAAGTAGAAGTCACTACCAAGATTCTGAAAGCAGCATTAAAGATTATAAAACTTACTTATCAGATTGAGCTGGATGAGGATTCGCTGGATTATGGAAGATTTGTTGTCCATATGAAATATTTTGTCGGACGGCTGCTGAAGAAAAATCTGCTGGAGCAAAATGATGCGATTTTTATTGACATGATCAAGCAGCAGTACAGCAAGGCTTTTGGCTGTGCGGTTAAAATTGGACAGCTGGTTACGGAAAAGTATGGAATGGAAATCAACGATGATGAGCTGGTATATCTGACCATTCATATTCAGAGGATTACAAATTCAATTTCTGATAAAAAAAGCCTTGACAAATAAATTAGAAAAGATTATAATTATTTACATAAAAAGGAAATATTGACAGAAGAAGGGGACTTCTTCAAAGTCAGGATTGTTACTGAAGAAGGCGATACCTGAGCTGATTGAGAATACAGATTTATGATTTGCAGATCCGTGTTCTCAATTGGTTCAGGTTTTTTTATTTATAAAAACGCTTGATTATTTTCTCAATGGCGCGCATTGAAGGAAGTATATGATTACGATTCATCATGATCAAAGAAAAGAAGGGAGAAAAAATGGCAACAAAAGTCAGAGATTACACAAAGCTGGCCAGTGATATTATTCGGGAAGTCGGCGGAGAAGACAACATTATCAATGCGACAAGATGCGCGACTAGATTGAGACTTGTATTAAAAGAGACAGCAGATGATGCAAAAGAAAGAGTTGGAAAACTGCCGGGAGTCATTACGGTTGTTGAGAACGGAGGACAATTCCAGGTAGTTATTGGAAACCATGTAGGAGATGTTTATGCTCAGGTAGCCAAAGAATTGGATTTGGACAATTCTGACCGTGTGACAGAAGAACCAAAACAGGGAATTTTAAACCGAGTGATCGCTACGATGTCTGCGGTATTTGCTCCATTCATTTATGTGCTGGCAGCAGCAGGTTTGCTGCAAGGTGTTTTGATTTTGATCAATCTGGCAATGCCGTCTTTTGCCAATACAGGAACTTATGAAGTGCTGAGTTTTATGTCATGGGCACCGTTTACATTCCTGCCGATCTTTATCGCAATTACAGCATCTAAACATTTTCAATGTAATATTTACATAGCAGTTCTTTGCTGCTGTGCCCTGGTAAGTCCTGACTGGACAGCGATGGCAGCAAGGATTGCGGATGGTGAGACAATCAAATTTTTAATCTTTAAGCTTTCAGAAACAACATATACATCTTCTGTTCTGCCTCCGTTGTTCCTTGTATGGATTCTGTCTTATCTGGAACATTTTGTAGAAAAGAGACTGCATGAAAATATCAAATCACTGTTTACACCGCTGATCTGTCTGGTCATCATGGTTCCGCTGACCATTCTTTTGATCGGACCTCTTTCCAGCCTTTTGGCAACAGGAATCGCAAATGGATATAATACATTGTTTGATGCGGCTCCAGCACTGGCAGCGGCTGTGATCGGCGGCGTATGGCAGGTTATCGTTATTTTTGGTGTTCACTGGGGAATTACACCAGTGGTACTGGCGAACTTCGATATGTACGGAAGAGATTCTTTCCAGGCATTCCAGACGATTGCCGTTGTCGCTCAGATGGCAGCAGCATTTGGAGTATTCATTAAGTCCAGAAACAAAGAATTTAAGGGAGTGGCTCTTTCCTCAGGTATCACAGGTATTTTCGGAATTACAGAACCTGCAATTTATGGTGTTACGCTTCGTTTGAAAAAACCGTTTGTATGCGGATGTGCAGCGGGAGCTGTCGGAGCCATTGTAGCAAGCTTTTTCAATTCTTACTATTATGCTTATGCAGGACTTCCTGGATTGCTGACTACAGTAAATGCAATCAATCCGGACAATCCGACCTCTTTCCTTGGAGAAGCGATTGGATGCTTGATTGCTATTATAGGTGCGATCATTCTGGTTCAGATTGTAGGATTTGATGATCCGAAACAGGAAGAAGAGGAAGAAGCTTTGCCGCAGGAAAAGAGCAGCAGTGCAGCCAGCAGTGCACAGACACACAAAGAAGTCTATGCTCCGATCAAGGGGGAAGTGATTCCTTTAAAAGAAGTAGAAGATGAAGTGTTCAGCAGTGAACTGATGGGAAAAGGAGTGGCAGTAAAGCCAGAAGAAGGAAAGGTTTATGCACCGTTTGACGGAACGGTAGAAAGTATTTTTGATACAAAACATGCCATCGGACTGAAATCTGATGATGGGATAGAATTGCTGATCCATGTTGGAATGGATACGGTAAAATTAAACGGAGAGCCATTTGAATTAAAGACAGAAGCAGGAAAGAAGATATCAAAAGGAGACCTGCTGCTGGAATTTGATATGAAGAAGATCGAAGAAGCAGGACTTTCACTGGTAACACCAGTCATCGTATCTAATACTGATAATTATACAGATGTGCTGGCATATCCAAATGAAAAAGTAGAACCGGGTGACGCATTATTATCTGTAATTGAGTAGGAGGAAAAAATGAGCAGATTACCAGAAGGATTTTTATGGGGCGGCGCTGTCGCTGCCCATCAGTTTGAAGGCGGATGGAACGAAGGCGGCAAAGGACCGAGCGTTGTGGATGTTATGACAGCAGGAGCCAACGGAGTTGCCAGAAGAATTACTGATACGGTAGAAGAAGGGGAATTCTATCCGAATCATGAAGCCATTGATTTCTATCATCATTATAAAGAAGATATTGCACTGTTTGCGGAAATGGGACTAAAATGTTTCCGTACATCCATTGGATGGAGCAGAATCTTCCCGAATGGCGATGAGGAAGAACCAAATGAGGCAGGACTGCAGTTCTATGATGATATGTTTGATGAACTGCTCAAATATGGTATTGAACCGGTCATCACACTTTCTCATTTTGAAATGCCTTTGCATCTTGCAAAAGAATACGGCGGATTTTATAACCGCAAGGTTGTAGATTATTTTGTGAAATTTGCGGAAGTCTGCTTCCGAAGATACAAGGACAAAGTAAAATACTGGATTACATTCAATGAAATCAACAATCAGATGGATATCAACAACCCACTCTTCCTTTGGACGAATTCAGGAGTTATGCTGAAAGAAGGAGATAATCCGAGGGAAGTGATGTTCCAGACCGGTCATCATGAACTGCTGGCAAATGCTCTGTCAGTGAAGAAATGCCATGAAATCTGTCCAGATGCGAAAATTGGATGTATGATCAGTTGTGTTCCGATTTATCCATATTCCTGCAATCCAGATGATATTATGGCAGCAGAAGAAGCAATGCATCAGAGATTCTTCTTCCCGGATGTGTTTATGAGAGGACATTATCCGTCTTACGCAAAGAAAGAATTCGAAAGAGAAGGCTATCATATTGTGATGGAAGAAGGAGATGACAGGATTCTGGAAGAAGGAACTGCTGATTTCCTTGCATTAAGCTATTACATGTCAACCGTTGTGAAAGCGGATGTGAAAAATGATAACCTGGAGGGCGTTGTAAACGGAGGTCTTCCGAATTCTGTGGATAACCCTTATGTAAAAGCCAGTGACTGGGGATGGCAGATTGATCCGGAAGGATTAAGATATTCCCTGAACATACTGACAGAACGATATGAAAAACCGCTGTTTGTTGTAGAAAACGGATTTGGGGCGATCGATCAGATAGAAGAAGACGGAACGATTGATGATCAGCCAAGGATTGACTATCTTAGGAGTCATATTGAAGCAGTGAAAAAGGCAGTGCTTTATGATGGAGTAGATCTGCTCGGATATACACCGTGGGGAATTATCGACTTGGTTTCTTTTACAACAGGTGAGATGAAGAAAAGATATGGAATGATTTATGTAGACCGTGATAATGAAGGAAACGGAACGATGGAAAGAAGAAAGAAGAAATCATTTGACTGGTATAAGAAAGTGATTGCTTCTGCCGGAGAAGAATTATAAAGTGAACCGTAATTTTAAAGAAAGAGCCAGGTACAAAAGCCTGGCTCTTTTTTAGGACTTTGCTTTTGGCGTATGCAGACCATGCATACTGCAGCTGCTTTCGAGTCCTCTTTGTTCCAGATAGTAATCTCCCCAGTCATACATAGAACGAAGAAGAGGAACGATACTTTTACCCAGCTTCGTCAGAGAATATTCAACCTTGGGCGGAACAACAGGATAAACCTCCCGGTGGATCAGTTCACTGGCTTCCAGCTCCCGGAGCTGCTGAGTCAGCATTTTCGGAGTGGCAGCAGGAATCCGTCGTTTTAATTCGCTAAAACGGAGGGTTTGATTGACCAGATGCCACAGGATGAGAGATTTATATTTTCCGCCGATCAGTTCCAGTGTCGTTTCCACGGGGCAGTAGCAGGGGATCGGTTTTGTAATATGTTCCATAGGGACCTCCTTTAGTATCTTTTTAGGTACTATATTTCTTTTAAGTACGTTCTTGCAATTATAATCATTAGTGATAAAATCATAACATGGAAAGGAAAAAACGGCAAGGATTGAAATACAGGAACTGTCCGGCAATCGGAAACATTCTGGAATATTTGGATGAATGGGAAGACGGTGACAAAAATATGAAAAATATAGGTGGAAAGCCTTTTCTTTCGGTTCCATTTGTAGTAGCATAAAAAGGATTGAATATATGAATGATGCAGATCATTCTAGAGATGGAGGAAGTATGTTAGAGTTAAAAAATATATCATTTACCGTCTCTGATGAAGAAAATAGAGACAAAACAATTATAAAGGACATTAGTTTGACACTGGAAGATGACAAATTTATTGCCATTACCGGTCCAAATGGAGGAGGAAAGTCAACGCTGGCTAAGATTATTGTAGGAATCGAAAAGCCTACATCCGGACAGATTATCTGGAACGGACAGGATATTACAAATCTCAGTATTTCAGAGAGAGCAAATCTTGGAATCAGTTTTGCATTCCAGCAGCCAGTGCGTTTTAAGGGGATTACTGTATTTGATCTGATCAAGCTGGCAGTAGGACATCAGATTTCCAGATCAGAGGCCTGTGAGTATTTATCAGAAGTGGGACTTTGCGCCAGAGATTATGTAAACCGTGAAGTAGATGCAAGTCTTTCCGGCGGAGAGATTAAGAGAATTGAGATTGCGACGATTCTTGCAAGAGCAACTAAGCTTTCTATTTTTGATGAGCCGGAAGCCGGAATTGACCTTTGGAGTTTCCAGAATCTGATTCAGGTATTTGAAAAGATGAGACGAGATATTAAGGGATCTATTTTGATCATTTCTCATCAGGAAAGAATTTTAAGAATTGCAGATGAGATTGTTGTGATTGCGGACGGAGAAGTGCTGGAGCATGAGAAGGCAGAAGAATTCCTTCCAAAACTTTTAAACGATACAGAAAATGAAGACAAATCATGTCATTGCTGGAAGAAGGGAGGATGTTAACATGGATATTAAGATCGATCCGATTCAGATGCATCTGCTGGAAGAAGTATCAGGACTTCATGAAATCCCGGCAGGCGCTTATAATATCAGAGCTAATGGAAAGGGGATTGCAAGACACAGTTCAGCTAATATCGATATTATCCCAAAAGATAACGGAACGGGAATCGATATCAAAATCAAGCCGGGAACAAAGCATGAAAGCGTGCATCTTCCGGTTGTATTAAGTGAAGCAGGACTGACAGAGGTTGTATACAATGATTTTTACATCGGAGAAGGAGCTGATGTAACGATCGTGGCCGGCTGCGGAATCCACAACGGAGGGAAGAAGAGCAGCCAGCATGATGGTATCCACAGATTTTATATAGGAGAGAATGCAAGAGTTCGTTATGTGGAGAAACATTATGGAAGCGGAGAAGGAACCGGAGAAAGGATCATGAATCCGCAGACGATTGTTGAAATCGATAAGAATGGATATATGGAAATGGATACTGCTCAGATTAAGGGAGTGGATTCTACCAAACGTCTGACAAAGGCAAAACTGGCGGAAGGAGCGACATTTACTGTTATGGAGCGTCTCATGACCCATGGAAAACAGTATGCGGAAAGCGAATTTGAAGTTGATCTGGACGGGGATGATTCCGGAGCTCATATCGTATCCAGATCCGTAGCCAAAGATTCTTCCAGTCAGATTTTTATTTCCAAGATTCATGGAAATGCGAAGTGCAGCGGACATTCCGAATGTGATGCGATCATCGTGGGAGATGCGAAGATCAGTGCGGTTCCGGAAATTACGGCAGACTGTTCTGATGCGTCTCTGATTCATGAGGCAGCGATTGGAAAAATTGCCGGAGAGCAGATTATTAAGCTGATGACCTTAGGCCTGACAGAAGAAGAGGCAGAAGAACAGATCATCAACGGATTCTTAAAATAAACATGTTAAAAAAGGCGCCTTTTTTATATGGCGCCTTTTCGGATACATAAGATTCTTTTATCTGTTATAATAAGAACAAAGAAGACTGGAATAATAAAAAGAAAAAGGAGTATAAACCGGATGAATCAAAATTATACTGTAATCAAAGAAGAACCGATTGAAGAATTGGACGGAACCGGATATCTTCTCCGTCATAAGAAGACAGGAGCAAGAGTGGTCGTGATTTCCAATCAGGATGACAATAAAGTATTTCAGATTGGATTTAAGACGCCGCCAAAAGATGATACGGGGGTTCCTCATATCCTGGAACATTCTGTATTATGTGGGTCCAGAGAATTTCCGATGAAAGATCCTTTTGTGGAACTGGTAAAGGGATCTTTAAATACATTTTTAAATGCCATGACTTATCCGGATAAAACAGTATATCCGGTAGCAAGTCAGAACGACAAGGATTTTTTCAATCTCGTTCATGTCTATCTGGATGCCGTGTTTTATCCGAATATTTATCAGAAACCAGAGATCCTGAAACAGGAAGGATGGCATTATGATCTGGAATCTGCTGATGCGCCGATCCATTATAACGGTGTTGTATTCAATGAGATGAAAGGTGTTTTTTCATCTCCGGATCAGCAGCTGGCAAGAATCATTCAGAAATCACTGCTTCCAGATACCCCTTATGGATTTGAATCCGGCGGAGACCCGGCTGCGGTGCCGGATCTTACCTACGAAGGATTTTTAGATTTCCACAGAACGTATTACCATCCATCCAACAGCTATATTTATCTTTATGGAGATATGGATCCGGATCAGTACCTGGAATTTATCCATGAGCATTATCTGAAAGATTTTGATCAGAAGACGGCAG
>JAHZHN010000002.1:0-37680 GCA_019420275.1 Clostridiales bacterium | reverse complement strand
AGACTCTTCCTGGAAGATGCAGGAGCCGTTTAAAGAACCTAAGAGAGTTGAAGAGGATTATCCGATCGGAGAGAAGGATTCGGAAGAAGAGAAGACTTATTTTGCTTACAATGCAGTCATTGGCACCAGTCTGGACAATGAACTTTATCTGGCGTTTCAGATCCTAAACAGGGCATTATTCGGGGCACCAGGAGCTCCGGTCAAAAAAGCTCTTCAGGAGGCTCAGATCGGAAAAGATATTTCAAGTTCTTATGACAATGGAATCGAACAGCCTATCTTTTCTGTTGTTGCTCAGGAGGCAAGAGAAGATCAGGAGGAGGAATTTGTCCGGATCATCGAAGAAAATTTAAAGAAGATTGCAGATGAAGGGATTCCGAAGAGGAGTCTGACCGCGGCATTTAATTTTTATGAATTCCGCTACAAAGAAGCAAACTTTGGGCGTTTTCCAAAGGGCCTGATGTATGGGCTTCAAATGTATGACAGCTGGCTTTATGATGATGAAAAACCATTTATTCATATCAAGACCAATGAAATTTTTGAGATTTTAAGAAAGAAGATGGAAGAAGGATATTTTGAAGGACTGATTCGTACCTATCTTTTGGAAAATCCTCACAAATCTATCGTGGTGATGAAGCCGAAGAAGGGACTTCAGAAAGAAAAGGATCAGCAGGAAGCCGGCAAACTGAAGGCATACAAGGATTCTCTGTCAAAAGAGGAAATCGAAGAGCTGGTGAAAGAAACAAAACGTTTGAAAGAAATCCAGGAAACACCGTCTACGAAGGAAGAACTGGAGAAAATACCGGTACTTGATATTCAGGATATCCGAAGAGAGATCAAGCCGCTGAATAATCGGGAAGAGGAAGCAGGAGGCGTTAAAGTACTGTGGCATCCGTATTTTACCAATCAGATCTGTTATTTGAAGCTTGCTTTCGATATGAGCAGCATTCCGATGAAACTGGTGCCTTATGCGTCTTTGCTGACGGAAGTGCTCATGGGGGTAGATACAGAAAAAAGAAATTATCAGGAATTGGGAAATGAGATTAGTATAGAGACCGGAGCCATCACAGCTTCCATGGATGTACTGCCTCAGGGAAAAGATAAGTTTCTTCCAATTTTTACGGTGAAGACCAAATGCTTCTATCCAAAGACCCAAAGAGCGTTTGAACTGATGGAAGAAGTTATCTTTGAAAGCAAATTAGATGATAAGAAACGTTTAAAAGAAATTATGGGGCAGATTTATACGAATCTTAAGATGATGCTGACAGAGAGCGGGCACAAGACAGCGTCCAACCGTGCCATGTCCTATTTTTCCAAATATGCTCAGTATAAAGAGGAAATCCAGGGAATTTCAATGTTCGAGTCTGTGAAAAACTGGTATGAAAACTTTGATGAAGCATATGAAGAGATTGTAAATGGACTGGAGGAGGTGAGAAAAGCAATCTTCCAGAAACAAAATCTGATCGTCAGCTATACAGGAAAAGAAGAGGAACCAGAATTTATGGCAGAAAGCCTGGCACATTTTGCAGGCCGTCTGTATCCGGATCAGGAGAGAGCATCCGGTGTCAGTGTGACATGCCGTCAGAGAAATGAAGGATTTGCTACGGCAGGAGGAGTCTGCTATGTTGCCTGTGCCGGCAATTTCATGGATCAGGGCTTCGAATATACAGGAGCACTGAAAGTTCTGCAGATGATCTTTTCCTATGAGTATCTGTGGATTCAGCTCAGAGTCAAGGGAGGCGCTTATGGCTGTATGTGCAGTTTTGGAAACCAGGGAGACTCTATGTTTGTCACTTACCGGGATCCAAATCTTACAGAAACTTATGATGTATATGAACATGCCGCTCAGTTTGTAGAGACCTTTGATGCAGATGAGCGCGATATGAAGAAGTATATCATCGGAACTATCAGTAATATGGATATGCCGATGGGACCGGATGATATGGGGGCAAGAAGTTTTAATGCCTATCTGATGGGAAAAACAGAAGAAGAACTGCAAAAAGACAGAGATCAGGTGCTTGGATGTACCAAAGAAGATATTAGATCCCTGTCACCTTTGGTAAAGGCCGTTGTGGATGCGGGCAATCGCTGCTGCATCGGAAATGAGGAAAAGATCTGTCAGGCAGAAGACTGTTTTGGTGAGATCAGGAATTTACTGTAAGAAGAAAGGATATTTATGGAACACGCATTTAAATCAGGATTTGTAACATTTATCGGGCGCCCGAATGTGGGAAAATCCACGCTGATGAACCGGCTGATCGGGCAGAAGATCGCTATTACGTCCAGCAAACCTCAGACGACAAGGAACCGGATTCAGACGGTTTATACAGACGACAGAGGGCAGATCGTTTTTTTGGACACACCAGGGATCAATAAGGCGAAAAATAAGCTGGGAGATTATATGCTTCAGGCAGCCGAGAGAACGTTAAATGAAGTTGATGTGGTCTTATGGCTGGTAGAACCGACGACATTTATCGGAGGAGGAGAACGTTATATTGTTGAGCAGCTTTCCAAAGTAAAGACACCGATTATTCTGATCATCAATAAGATTGATACGGTGGAAGAAAAAGAAATCCTGGAGGCCATCAGCACTTACAAGGATGTACTGGAATTTGCGGAAATCATACCGGTATCTGCTCTGAAAGGGAAAAATACTCAGGATGTGATTGATACAATCTTCAAATATCTGGGGGAAGGACCTATGTATTATGATGCAGATACGATCACAGATCAGCCGGAGCGGCAGATCTGTGCGGAATTGATCCGAGAGAAGGCACTGCGGTGTCTGAGCCAGGAAATCCCGCATGGAATTGCAGTTGTCATTGATTCTATGAAGGAAAGAAGGCATGGACACATCATTGACATTGATGCTACGGTTATCTGTGAAAAAGATTCTCACAAAGGGATCATCATAGGAAAAAAAGGCGCCATGCTCAAGAAAATCGGAAGTCAGGCGCGGACGGAAATGGAAAATCTTTTGGATACCAAGGTAAATCTTCAGCTGTGGGTGAAAGTGAAAAAAGACTGGCGGGACAGTGACTTTCTGCTGAAAAATTACGGATACGATAAGAAAGAAGTTTGATCATGGGGCAGGAAATCAAGGTATTGGGACTTGTGCTGCAGGCAGGGAACATCGGGGAGTACGATAAGCGAATCGTACTCCTGACAAAAGAGCGGGGCAGGATCTCTGCCTTTGCCAGAGGGGCAAAAAAAGCAACCAGCCCTTATGCGGCGGCATGTCAGCCGTTTACGTTTGGAACGTTTTCTTTGTATGAGGGAAGGAATTCGTTTAATGTTATGTGGGCACAGGTTGATAATTATTTTGAAGAACTCAAAAAAGACCTGGATCTGATTTATTATGCCAGTTATTTCAGTGAGTTTGCGTCTTATCTGACTAGGGAAAATAATGACGAGATGCAGATTTTAAAACTGCTGTATCAGAGTCTGCGGGCACTGGAAAAGAAAACCATACCGCCTGCTTTGATCCGGCTGGTATATGAAATTAAGATTATGGCGTTTTATGGATTAGGAATGGAAGTTTTTCAGTGCGTAAGATGTGGAAAAACAGACAATCTGACAGGATTTCAGCCCTCAGAAGGAGGGGTGGTATGCTCTTCCTGTGGAAAAGGAGAGTTTTTTGTATCTCCGGCAACGCTGTATACGATGCAGTTTATTTTATGCAGTTCGGTAGAAAAACTGTACACGTTTCGAGTGAGCAAAAAAGTATATAAAGAATTAAAGGAAATTACAAAGGCCTTTTTAAAAACGCAGATTCATCACGAGTTTAAATCTTTGATTTTCCTTCCTGAATCATAATTCGGATATAAAAAATCCAAGGCTGCCAAAAACCTGTGGCAGCCTTGGATTTTCTTACCCCATACAAGGAAAGATTATTTACATAAAATACGCAGAACCTTAACAAATTTTTCTTTGTCCTCGGTTGAAAATTTTTCAAGAAGACGAAGAATTTCTTTGTTCAGCACATTATCCTTTTCACCATTTTCGTTCGTCTCAGGACGAAGAAGATAGTCGATGGAAACATTGAGAAGTTTTGCATAATAAGATAAGACTCTTAAGTTCATCTTGACACGGTCATTTTCGATGTTGCTGATGAAAGCAACTGTTACGTCCAACGCGTCTGCAATCTGTTCCTGCGTGTAGCCTGCTTGTTTACGTAAAGTCTTCATTCTTTTACCAACATTGGTATAATCAATTTGATACATGGTCTAATTCCCTTTCTTCATATCTCCTAAGTTGTTAATATAAGCATTATAATATAAATGAAAAGAAAAAGTAATAGCCAATTAGTATATTTAATATATCGAAAAAAGGACATCCGAGATGAAATAGAACTTGAAAAAATACTCATTACAAGATACAATGGAACAATATAAAGAAAGTATAAAAGAGGTAGAAAACTTATGGAAGTAACAATGGAGAAAATCGTGAACCTGGCCAAGGTTCGAGGATTCGTATACAGCGGCTCTGAGATTTACGGCGGTCTCGCCAATACATGGGATTACGGCAATCTCGGAGTGGAACTGAAGAATAATGTAAAGAAAGCATGGTGGAAAAAGTTTATTCAGGAAAGTCCTTACAATGTTGGTGTGGACTGTGCAATCCTGATGAATCCGCAGACATGGGTGGCATCCGGACATCTGGGAAGTTTTTCTGATCCTTTGATGGACTGCAAGGAATGTCATGAACGCTTTCGTGCAGATAAGCTGATCGAAGATTATATGCATGATCACGATATGGAGCTGGAAGGTTCTGTTGACGGGTGGTCTAAAGAACAGATGGAAGACTTTATCAAGGAACATGACATCACATGTCCTTCCTGCGGAAAGAAAAATTTCACAGAAATCAGAGAGTTTAACCTGATGTTTAAGACATTCCAGGGAGTAACAGAAGATGCCAAGAGTACCGTTTATCTTCGTCCGGAGACGGCGCAGGGAATTTTTGTAAACTTTAAGAATGTACAGCGTACATCCAGAAAGAAGATTCCGTTTGGTATCGGTCAGATCGGAAAGTCTTTCCGAAATGAGATCACTCCTGGAAATTTCACATTCCGTACCCGTGAGTTTGAACAGATGGAGCTGGAATTTTTCTGTGAGCCGGATACTGACCTGGAATGGTTTGAATACTGGAAAGAGTACTGTATCAACTGGCTGCAGAATCTTGGCATCAAGGACGAACAGATGAGAGTCCGTGATCATGAAAAAGAAGAATTATCCCATTATTCAAAAGCAACTTCAGACATTGAATTTCTGTTCCCATTTGGATGGGGAGAATTATGGGGAATTGCGGATCGTACAGATTATGACCTGACCCAGCATCAGAATACATCTGGAGAAGATCTGACTTATTTCGATCCGGAAAAGAAAGAACGTTATATTCCATATGTCATTGAACCGTCTCTGGGAGCAGATCGTGTGACTCTGGCATTTTTATGCGCAGCTTATGATGAAGAGGAGCTGGAAGGAGGAGACAAGAGAACAGTTCTTCATTTCCATCCGGCAATCGCTCCGGTGAAGATTGGAATCCTTCCTCTGTCTAAGAAATTAAGCCAGGATGCTATGAAAGTTTACGAAGAGTTAGTAAAATACTACAATTGTGAATTTGATGAGCGCGGAAATATTGGAAAACGTTACCGCCGTCAGGATGAGATTGGTACACCATATTGTGTAACATTCGATTTTGATTCTTTGGAGGATGGAGCTGTCACTGTCCGTGACCGCGACACCATGGAACAGGAACGAATCAAGATTGAAGATCTGAAAGAATATTTTGAAGAGAAATTTGCTTATTAGAATATTTGAAATCCCGGAAGAGTGAGACTCCGGGATTTCTTTGCTATATGACAAAAAAATACGATGGAGGACTTGATAATGGGTAAGAACTACGACTATTCTTACACACAGGATCGGGAGCTGTCCTGGCTCAAATTTAATGAGAGGGTTTTAAAAGAAGCCGGGAAAAAATCAGTTCCCATATTAGAACGGTTAAAATTCCTGGAAATTTTTACCAACAATTTGGATGAATTTTATATGGTCAGGGTGGGGAGTATTCATGAGATGAGCCTTATTCACGATGATCACCATGATATCAGGTCTAATCTGACGCCGGATGAGCAGCTGATGAAGATTGCGGAAAGCATGGGACCCCTCTGCCGGCTGAGAGATAAGATTTTTGCCGATGTGTCGGAAGAATTGGAAAGAAGAGGGATCAAACAGTGTGGGTTTGCGGATCTGAATATGGAAGAAAAGCAGTATCTGAAAAATTATTTTGAAGTTATGCTGCTTCCAGTTCTTTCACCGATTGTTATAGGAAAACAGCATCCGTTTCCGCATCTTCCAAACAAAGTCATTCATATTGGGCTTCTGCTGAAGAAAAAGGACAAAGAATCTTTTGGGATTATCGCTATGCCAAAAGATATGGACCGAATGATATTTTTAAAGGGAGATCAGACAAGATTTGTGCTTCTGGAAGATATCATTGCCCAGTACTGTGATGTTTTGTTTCGAAATTATACAGTGGAAGACAAGACAATTTTATGTGTGACCAGGAGTGCGGATATCAATCCAGATGATGAAATTTATGAAAATACGGACGATTACAGAGAGCATATGCGCCGGATCATTAAAATGAGAAGCCGTCTGCATCCGGTCCGTCTGGAATTTTACCGCAGAGGAAGTCAATGGATTGAGAAGTATTTAATGAAGAAACTGGATATTTCTGCCAAAGAGGTATTTAAGAGTCTGACGCCGCTGGATATGAAATATGTGTATCAGCTGACAGACCGGATTCCAGAAGAGGAGAAAAAGAGAGGAAGCTACAAGCCGTTTACTCCGGCGGTCAACAGGGATTTGATTCCTGGGGAATCTGTGACAAAACAGGTGCTCCAGGGCGATAAGCTGCTGTCGTTTCCGTTTGAAAGCATTGACAGTTTTGTGCAGCTTTTGAAAGAGAGCGCCAGGGACAAAGAGACGATATCCATTAAGATTACAATTTATCGTCTGGCCAAACAGGCAAAGATCGTAAAATATCTGTGTGAAGCGGCGGAAAATGGAAAAGAAGTCATCGTACTCATGGAACTTCGTGCGAGGTTTGATGAGCAGAACAATATCAATTATTCAGAAATCCTTGAAGAGGCAGGATGCAAGGTGATGTATGGAATCGAAGATTACAAAGTACATTCCAAAGTCTGCCTGATCACGAAGAAGAATGCCCGGGGAATTTACTATATTACTCAGATTGGAACAGGAAATTATAATGAAAGCACATCAAAGATTTACACGGATTTGAGCCTTCTGACGGCATCAAAGGCCATTGGACAGGATGCGACCAAGTTCTTTCATAATATTTCGGTATTTAATCTGGACGGAGAATATGATCATCTGCTGGTAGCTCCGACAAGCCTGAAAAATAATATAATAAAGTACATACACAGGGAAAAGATGAAGGCGGAAAGTTTCCAGTCCTGTGGAATTTTTATGAAAATGAATTCTCTGACAGACCGTCAGATCATCGATGCTCTGGTGGAAGCTTCCTGTTCAGGGGTTCCTATTTTTCTGCTTGTGAGGGGAATCTGCTGTATCCGTCCGGGGATTCCGGGGAAAACAGAGAATATCCGGGTAGAGAGCATTGTCGGAAGATTTCTGGAGCATTCCAGAATCTATAGTTTTGGTTCAGGAGAGGACTTGGAGATTTTTATTTCTTCCGCAGATATGATGACAAGAAATACAAAAAGAAGGGTTGAAGTGGCGTGTCCGATTTATGATTCTGCTCTTCGGAAACGGATTTCAGATATGATTGAGATCCTGAAAAAAGATAACGTGCAGGCAACGAGACTTCTATCTACCGGAGAATATGTCTCCAAACGAAAGAAGGGGGATGAGCCCCTGAGTTCGCAGCCCTATTTTATGAATGACGCAAGGAGGCATCAAAGGAAGCCAAAACAGAAGAAAACGGGATTTTTTGCTTCTGTGAGCCGGCGGCTTTTTAAAAAAAGAGGATAATGCATAAGTAAAAATTTTGCCAAAAAAGAGGGGAATCAAAAAAAGAATAAAAGAAGGGAAGTAAGAAAATGGAAAAGAATTTACATTCAGCAGCAAAATGGAGCAGAATCGGCTCTCTCGTATGTTTCATAGGGTTAGTTGTAATCCGAATTTTGTTTCAGATTATCTCATTGGAATCAGGATTATGGAATCTGCTCCTGCCTTTGTCCAAAGTATTTGTGATTGTGGGAGCTGTCCTTGGAATTGTGGGTTTGATCTGCATTATATGCTTTGGAGAAAAATCCAGATATCAGGGACGAAAAGAAGGAATCCAGGCGTTTATTTTTGGAATTGCCTGCGTACTGGTATGGTTTTTGCTTATGAATGCGATGATGAGCGGATGGCAGGTCTCATAAAGAGATAAGGGATAGAAAAGCAAGGAGGTTTTGCGATGATTTGGATTCAAAATGGAAGAATCATGGACCCGGAGACGGGATTTGACCAGACAGGAGATATTCTGCTGGATGGAAATAAAATTATAAAAATAGGGAAAGTGGAAAATGTGCAAAATAACTGTCAGATCATAAATGCAGAGGGAATGATTGTGGCGCCGGGTCTGATCGATGTTCATGTTCATTTTCGCGATCCGGGATTTACCTATAAGGAGGATTTAACAACGGGAGCAGCTGCAGCTGCAGCCGGAGGCTTTACTACAGTAGTATGTATGGCCAATACAAAACCAGTTGTAGATTCTGTGGAAATCTATGAAGAGATTGCAAAACGCTGTGAAAAACTTCCAATCCGGGTGATTCAGGCGGCCGCGGTATCCAGAGGATTCCAGGGGAAAGAATTGGTGGATATGGATGCCTTGTACAAAGCAGGGGTGAAAGGATTTACGGACGATGGACTGCCGCTGATGGATGAAAATATAGTAAGGAAGGCCATGGAAAAAGCAAAAGAACTGAATGTCCCGATCAGTCTCCATGAGGAAGATCCGGCGTATATCAAACAGCCGGGCGTAAATCAGGGGAAAGTCTCCAAACAGCTGGGATATGGCGGTGCTTCCTATATGGCGGAAGCTGTTATGGTAAAAAGAGATTGTCAGCTGGCGCTGGAAACCGGAGCATCCGTGGATATTCAGCATATTAGTTCTGCTCAGGCAGTGGACTATGTAAAAGAAGCGAAAGACAAAGGCGCCAATGTAACGGCAGAAGCTTCTCCGCATCATTTTACACTGACAGAGGAAGCGGTTCTGAAATATGGAACGCTGGCCAGGATGAATCCTCCGCTCCGTACAGAAGAAGACAGGATGCGTATTATCAAAGGACTTCAGGAAGGGACGATCGAAGTGATCGCTACTGATCATGCGCCGCATTCAAAGGAAGAGAAGGAAAAGAGCCTTGCAGAAGCTCCAAGCGGCATTACAGGTCTGGAAACATCTCTTGCTCTTGGCATCACTGAACTGGTAGATAAGGAATATCTGACCATGATGGAACTTTTAGAAAAAATGACAGTCAATCCGGCTAATCTGTATCATCTGCCTCAGGGGCGGCTCCAGGAAGGCTGTCTGGCTGACTTAGTGATCTTTGATCCGGACGAAGAATGGATCGTAAAAGATTACAAATCCAAAGCCAGCAATTCTCCATTTACCGGATGGAAGCTCAAGGGGAAAGTAAAATATACGATTTGTGACGGAAAGATCGTAGAAGAATAAAAATACACCGTTGTTTCTTGGGAAAGCCTGAAACAGCGGTATTTTTTTGCTTTTTTTAAAAAATCAGGAATGGTTCCTGACTTTACATTGCCCTAAAAAACGACTTTACATTTAACATAAAGTTTACAAAAGTCTCCTTTTGGATTTAACAAAGCGCAGGTAAGATAAGTCTTGTAATTGAAACAGAGCAAAAGGAGAGAACAAGAAATGAGAAAAAGATTTTTGACTTTAGCATTAGCCACAGTAGCCGTAGCAAGCCTTCTGACAGGATGTGGAGGAGGAAACAGCGATTCAGGCAGCAGCAGCGATGATATCGCAGTTGTTTCCAGAGAGGATGGATCTGGTACAAGAGGTGCTTTCGTTGAATTGTTCGGAATCGAAGAAGAGAAAGATGGAAAGACAGTGGATATGACAACACAGTCTGCCCAGATTACAAACTCTACTTCCGTTATGATGACAACAATTGCCGAGAATGACGCAGCAATCGGCTACATATCTTTAGGATCATTAAATGATACAGTAAAAGCAGTTAAGATCGACGGTGCAGAAGCATCTGCAGAAAATGTGAAAAACGGATCTTACAAAGTTGTTCGTCCATTCAACATTGTAACAAAAGATGGATTAAGCGATGCTGCAAAAGACTTTGAAAACTTCATCATGAGCAAAGAAGGACAGAAGGTTGTAGAAGACAATGGCTACATCAGCGTAGATGAGAATGCAGATGCATTTAAATCTAACGGAGCAGAAGGTAAAGTTGTTGTTTCAGGATCTTCTTCTGTAACACCGGTTATGGAAAAGTTAAAAGAAGCTTATGAAAAAGTAAACGACAAAGTAACAATCGAAGTACAGCAGAGCGATTCTACAACTGGTGTAAACAATGCGATCGATGGTGTATGTGATATCGGAATGGCTTCTCGTGAACTGGCAGACAGTGAGAAATCAAAAGGTGTGACAGCGACAGCAATCGCACAGGACGGTATTGCCGTTATCGTAAACAAAGACAGAGATGTAGACGAGCTGTCAACTGACCAGGTAAAATCAATCTTTACTGGTGAAACAACATCTTGGGCTGATATCAAATAGGAAAAAATAATTTAAGGTGAGGAATTTATGAGAAAATATAAAGAGCAGATTATGAGCGTGGTCTTTTTGATCGCAGCATGCGCTTCCATCCTAGCAGTTATATTAATTTGTGCTTTCTTATTTGTAAACGGAATTCCTACCATAGGGAAAATTGGACTTGGAGAATTTATTACCGGAACAATATGGATGCCAAAGGTTGAAATCTTTGGCATCTTCCCTATGATTTTAGGAAGTATCTATGTTACTGCGGGAGCAATTATTGTAGGAGTGCCGATTGGAATTCTTGCAGCTGTTTACATGGCAAGATTCTGCAACGATAAAGTTTATAAAATTGTAAAGCCGGCAGTTGGGCTTCTTGCAGGAATCCCTTCTGTAGTATATGGTTTCTTTGGAATGGTTGTTTTAGTTCCGCTGTTTCGAAATATGTTTGGAGGTACAGGAAACAGTTTGTTTACAGCATCAATTCTTTTGGGAATCATGATTTTGCCAACGATCGTGGAAGTATCAGAAAGTGCGATCCGTGCTGTGCCGAACAGCTATTACGAAGGATCTCTTGGACTTGGAGCAAGCCATGAAAGAAGTGTATTTTTCGCAGTTCTGCCTGCGGCAAAATCAGGAATTTTGGCAGGAGTCGTTCTTGGAATTGGCCGTGCCATTGGTGAGACCATGGCGGTTGTTATGGTTGCCGGAAACCAGGCGGTTGTACCATCAGGATTATTCAACGGAGTAAGAACGCTGACTTCTAATATTGTATTGGAAATGGGTTATGCGACAGATCTCCACAGAGAAGCATTGATTGCCACAGCGGTTGTATTGTTTGTATTTATCTTATTGATCAATCTTTGCTTTGCAGCATTAAAGAAGAAGGAGAGTATTTAAGATGGAGGCTGTGAAAACTATGGAGAAAACAGAAGAGATTCAGGGAATCAATAAAGTATCATTTGCCCAGAGAATGAAGTCTTATAAAAGAACGCCTTTGTCTTTTATCTTATGGGTACTTGTAAATGCGGCAATGATTATTACAGTCGTTGTATTATTCTTCTTAATTGCATATATTCTGGTCAATGGTATTCCAAATTTAACGTCAGATTTGTTTGACGTTAAATATACGACAGAAAATGTGTCTATGTTCCCTGCAATCATTAATACATTGATTATGACAGGTTTATCACTTTTGTTTGCAGTTCCGCTGGGAATTTTTGCTTCAATTTATTTGGTGGAGTATGCAAAACGTGGAAACAAAATTGTTGATCTGGTAAGGATTACTGCAGAGACACTGCAGGGGATTCCTTCTATTGTATATGGATTGTTCGGTATGCTGTTTTTCGTCGGAGCATTGGGATGGGGATTATCTATCTTATCCGGTGCGGCAACGATGGCGATCATGATACTTCCACTGATTATGAGAACCAGTGAAGAGGCATTGAAATCTGTACCGGATTCCTACAGAGAAGGAAGTTTTGGATTGGGAGCAGGAAAACTTCGTACAGTATTCCGCATTGTACTTCCATCCGCAGTTCCTGGAATCTTATCAGGAATTATTTTGGCAATTGGACGTGTCGTAGGAGAGACGGCGGCATTAATGTATACAGCAGGTACTGTGGCAGAAATTCCTTCTAATATTATGGGATCTGGACGTACCCTTGCCGTTCATATGTATACTTTATCCTGTGAAGGACTTCATATCAATCAGGCATATGCAACAGCAGTTGTTCTGCTGATTACAGTATTGCTGATCAATGCGGTTTCTTCCTTTATTGCAAAACGAATCACGAAAGGGTAAAATGGAATGGGAACAAAATTTAAAGTCGATAATTTAGATTTATATTATGGAAAATTTAAAGCATTAAAAAATATTAACCTGGATCTTCCGGAACATGAAATTACAGCGTTCATTGGTCCGTCCGGATGTGGAAAATCAACATTGTTAAAATCATTAAACCGTATGAACGATCTGGTAGAAGGATGTAAGATCACAGGAAAGGTAACTTTGGACGGAGAAGACATCTATGGAGACATGGATGTGAACCTGTTAAGAAAACGTGTCGGAATGGTATTCCAGAAACCGAATCCGTTCCCAATGAGCGTATATGATAATATCGCATATGGACCAAGAACACATGGAATCCATAATAAGTCACAGTTAGATGAGATTGTAGAGAAATCTCTGAAGAGTGCTGCGATTTGGGATGAATTAAAGGACCGCTTAAAAAAGAGTGCTCTTGGACTTTCCGGAGGACAGCAGCAGAGACTTTGTATCGCAAGAGCCCTGGCAGTAGAGCCGGAAGTTCTGCTGATGGATGAGCCGACATCTGCGCTGGATCCAATTTCTACTTCCAAAATCGAGGATCTTGCGGTAGAATTGAAATCAAAGTATACGATCATTATGGTAACTCATAACATGCAGCAGGCAGTCAGAATTTCTGACAAGACAGCTTTCTTCCTGCTGGGAGAAATGGTAGAATTCGGAAAATCCGACGATCTGTTCTCTATGCCTCAGGATAAACGAACAGAAGACTATATTACAGGGAGGTTTGGTTGATATGAGAAACCGATTTGACAGACAGCTGATGCGTTTGAATCAGGAAATGGTCGATATGGGAGCCCTTTGTGAAGAAATGATCACAGCAGCTGCGAAGGTTGTGGCAACCAGAGATAAAGAGCTGATCAATGATATGAAGGGAATGGAAGAAGAAATCAATCACAAAGAGCGTGATATTGAACGTATTTGCATGAAGCTTCTGCTTCAGCAGCAGCCGGTAGCCACGGATTTGCGTGTGGTTTCTTCTGCACTTAAGATGGTGTCCGATATGGAGCGTATTGGAGATCAGGCAAGTGATATTGTAGGAATTGTACAGAAAGATTCTGCAGTTCCGGCTCAGATGGAGAATACCCATCTTGAGAAGATGTCTCAGGCTACGATTGATATGGTAAGCCGAAGCATTAAAGCATTTGTAAAGGAGAATCTTGGGATTGCACGTGAAGTTATTGAGCAGGATGATCTGGTAGATGGTCTGTTCAGTCAGGTGAAGAAGGAAGTCATTGAGATGATCCATGAAGAGCCTGAGAGAGGAGAAGAATGTGTCGCAATCCTCATGATCGCGAAATATTTTGAACGTATTGGTGACCATGCAAGCAATATCGCTGAGTGGGTAGAATACGCAATTACTGGTGAATATAAAGGAGGAAGCTTGTGATTTTTGTTGTAGAAGACGATCCGAATATAAGAGAACTCGTGACCTATACTTTGCAGAGTACTGGATTTGAAGCCAAAGGATTTGAAGATGGGACTCAGTTTATGGAGGTCATGAGGGAAGGAGTTATGCCTGAATTAGTATTGCTGGATATTATGCTGCCGGGAGAAGACGGAATATCAATACTGGGAAAACTTCGTGGAAAGTCAGCAACAAAAGAGCTGCCGATTATTATAATGACGGCGAAAGGCACGGAGTACGATAAGGTTCTTGGCCTTGACAGCGGTGCGGATGATTATGTTACCAAACCATTTGGCATGATGGAACTTGTTTCCAGGGTTAAGGCAGTGCTTCGCCGCTCTAAAAAAGAATCCAAGGATGAACTAAAGATTGGTGATCTGCGGATTTATCCAAATAAACATAAGGTAAAAGTAAAAGATCAGGAGGTAACACTGACCAATAAAGAATTTAAATTGCTCTGCCTGCTGGTGGAAAGCAAAGGCAATGTATTGAACCGGGATCAGCTGCTTACGAATATATGGGGATATGACTTCGACGGGGAGACCAGAACAGTCGATGTACATATTCGTTCGCTTCGGCAGAAGCTCGGGGAATGTGGAAGTCTGATTGAAACTGTACGTGGAATTGGTTATCGTATCGGAGGAAATGAATGAAACGTAAGATTTTCAGCAAAATGGTACTGGTTTCCTTTGCTGCAGTTTTGATCACGACTGTGATTCTGTCATTCATTGCTTATTTTCAGTATATCCATCAGATAGAAACGGGGATTCAAGATGAGGCGAGGTATATGGCAACATCCTTAAATCTTCATGATAAGCAGGATTTGGATGCCTATAAAGATATTACCGTCAGCAGAATCACCTGGATCGACGTTTCCGGTGTCGTCATTTATGACAGCACGGGAGAAGAGAGCACTATGGCAAATCACAAAAACCGGAAAGAAATCAAAGAGGCGATTAAGAATGGTACTGGGCAAGATACAAGGATTTCAAGTACGTTAAATAAGCAGACATATTATTATGCCGTGCGGCTCAATGACGGAACGATTCTTAGGCTGTCCCGGGAGACGCAAACAATTCTGCGTCAGGTTCTGGGGTTTTTGCCGGCAGTCGCAATTATGCTGCTGATTGTTCTGGCTTTGGATGTTATTTTATCCAGGATCATTACGAGCCGTATTGTGGAACCGATTAATCAGATTGACCTGCTTCATCCGAAGCAGAATCAGACATATAGTGAGTTGACGCCGTTGTTAGATAGGATTGAACAGCAGAATATTGACATTCAGAATCAGATTGAGGAAATCAAGGAAGCTGAGAATATGCGCAAAGAATTTTCGGCGAATGTTTCTCATGAGTTAAAGACTCCGCTGACGACGATTTCAGGATATGCAGAGTTAATGAAAGATGGTTTGGTTAAACCGGAAGATATGGAACGTTTTTCTGGTACGATTTATAAAGAAGCCAGGCGATTGATTTCTATGATTGAAGATATTATCAAATTATCAAGATTAGATGAGAATCAGGTAGAACTGGAAAAGAAAGATGTGGATCTATATGAGCTGATTTTCCAGATTAAAGCCGATTTGGGCCATAAGCTGGAGAAGGAAGACGTGAGTTTCCATATCAGAGGGGTTCATACGAGAATCTGTGGAGTATATCAGATTTTATATGAAATGTTTTTTAATATCTGTGAGAATGCCGTAAAATATAACCATCCTAAGGGGAAGGTTGTTGTTACGATTGCGGCGATGGATGAGAAGCCGACGATCGTGGTGGAAGATGACGGAATTGGAATCCCGAAAGATGATGTAGACCGGGTGTTTGAACGGTTTTACAGGGTTGACAAGAGTCATTCCAATCAAAAGGAAGGATCTGGACTTGGACTTTCTATTGTGAAGCACGGTGCGAAATACCATCATGCATCCATAGAGGTGGAAAGCGAACTGAATCAGGGAACGAAGATTACGATCGTCTTTCCAAAAGAAGAAGCAAGATAAAAAATCGTATCCTCATTTTTGAGGGATACGATTTTTTCTATTTTAATATTATGAAAATACAGGTTTATCATAGGAAAGAATCACAGAAGAACTATAAACATTCCGATATTTGTACATGAGATTTCCAATGCTTCTTGCATAGGCCGGATCTGTGGCATATTGATGCCAGATACTGGATGATTTCGGATGATAGCGGAATTTGTATAAAGTATTCTGCTTGTGTGTGCTGTTATGAATGTACCATTTGGATACATATTTCGCAGCACCTTTGATTGCATGGTCCACGCTTGTCCAGCCTTCGTTGTAGGCATAAGTAAAGCCGCACAGTTGAGGCGCCGCATCTACTGCTTTAATTCCATACAGATTATAATATGTATTTTTTTTAGCAGAAGCAGGCATTTCGGAGATTTCCAGATATCCGGAAGCTGTTTTTACATAGGACCGGCCGGATTTTCTCTGAGAAGCTGATAAAAATTGAAAGCCGGTAATCTCACCGGAGGAGTCTTTTTTTACAGAATCACCGGAAACAATCTTTCCTTTCAGACTTGTTGTATCATATTTTTGTACCTGGGAGTCGGAAAGGGAATCAGCCCGAATCCCCTTTGCCAGAAAACTGGTACCATAGCCAGATTCCTGAATCGTCTGGCAGAGAAAATAGAGAGGATCGATTTTGTAAGTTTTGGATGCCTGAAGAAAAATATCTCCTTTTCCTGAAAAAACGCTGGAAGGCTTACTGGAAATCATTGCTGCCAGATGATTCTTGTAGATGGAAGCATTGACCTCTCGATAAGAATCCAAGCGGAGAAATTGTAATCCACTGGTTGTATCGTTTGCAGGATTAATATAGGTGTCATATTGTTGTGTCGTGATTGCCTTTCCGCCGTAAGACGGATAGACTTTCATCTGTTCTTTAATATAGGAAGATCGTGACATTCCCATAGAATAGGAAGAAACAGATGATGACGACGGCTTGGAAGTAGTCGCTGCCGGACTGGAAGTAGTCGCTGTCGGACGGGAAGTTGTTGCTGCCGGTTTTGCGTAATGAATGATTCTCTTTTGGCTGTCATATGTATAGGATATGCCCAGATATTTGGCTGTAAAATTGGCTGGAATCAGCAAATAGTTCTTATTGACATTACGGTATTTTACGACGACAGGAGCTGTTGTCAGGTTCCGTTTTTTCCCGTTGGTGTAAGCGTATTTTTTATTTTTGTAGAAAATAATCTTATTTTTTCCGTAGGTCAGAGTTAGTTTCCCGGTTTTGCTGCTGTAAGCGCGCTTTACTTTTGGACCGTTTTTTACCAGTGTATGGTAATAAGGAAGCATATTCACTTTATTGATCTGGATAGCAGGCGTTTTCCCAAGAGAAATCGATTTCCCCTTATAAGTAAAAGTCAGCTGTTTTCCATTGTAGTTATAATTCCTTCCTCCGTAGCGTATGGGAAGGGAAGCCCCCCATACGGCAGATGTCATCATGAGGCAGCTGAAAAGGACAGCAGCCCCTGTTCTAAGATAAATATGTTTCATATAAAACCCCTTTCAATAGAGCCGGAACCAAGTGATGGCTTCCAGCTGATTTATTTATACTCCCGGAGATTATAACACAGGAAATATTCGGGAACAATTCATTTTTTCATGAATCAAATGCAAAAAATTTGACAAAGATTGAAAACTTTGCTATTATAGTAAATAGGCATTTTAGTACGCTAATGTGCTGAAAGAATATGATGGAGGAGCAAAGGATGAAAAAAGTTATTGTTGGGTTGTTAGCGGTTGTACTTGCAGCGTCCTGTCTGTTTGGGTGCAGCAGTAAAAAAGAGAGTAAAGAAGATACATCCCTTTCCGATGTAAAAGAGAAGAAGGAATTAGTTCTTGGTCTGGATGCTTCTTTCCCGCCGATGGGATTTACAGACGAAGATCAGAATATCGTTGGATTTGATATCGATCTCGCCAAAGAAGTAACAAAAAGAATGGGTGTGGAGCTGAAGCTTCAGCCGATCAACTGGGATTCAAAAGAACAGGAACTGGATACGGGAAATATTGACTGCATCTGGAATGGATTGACATACAGCGAAGACAGAGCTGAAGTGATGCTTTGTTCTGAGCCTTATATGGAGAATCATCAGGTACTGGTGGTTCCTGCAGACAGCAAAATCAAAAGCCTTGATGATGTGAAGAATAAGTCTCTTGGTGTTCAGGAAGGTTCTACTGCAGCAGATGCAGTTGACAAGACGGATGAACTCAAAGATGCGAAGATTGTATTGCTTCCTGACAATGTACAGATCTTAAATGACCTGGGCAATGGATGTGATGCAGCTGTTATGGATGAAGTAGTAGCAAAATATTATACCGAGCAGGATGAAGGAAAATATAAAGTTCTGGCAGCAGATTTGGCGACAGAAGATTATGTGATTGGTTTCCGCAAAGGGGACAAGGCACTCTGCAAGGAAGTAGAAAAGCAGCTGAAAGAGATGGCAAAAGATGGAACGCTGGCAAAAATCAGTGAAAAATGGTTCGGTGAAGATATTACTACGATAAAATAGCACAAGTAAGATAAGAGAACGAAGAGGGGCTTTTGTTGTCAAAAGTCCCTCTTATGGTTATAAGCGGCATCCGTAAGATCCGCTTTGTTTCAAACTACATGATAGGAGTAACAGGATTATGAATCAAATACAAAGTTTGCCGGAAATAGTAGTATTGCTGTTGGAAAATGGGCTGACACAGACTTTAACGCTTTTTTTCCTTACTTTGATTTTCGGGTTAGTATTAGGAATGGTAGTTGCCAAAGGAAGAATGTCCAAACTTTGGATCGTGCAGTTTCCGATCCGTTTTTTCCTTCTGATCATGAGGGGAACGCCGCTGATCCTCCAGTTGTATGGATTTTACTTTGGCCTCTATTATCTGGCTGGATTGAGTCTTGATCGTATGACAGCGGCCGTGATCAGTTTTACACTGAATTACGCGGCCTATTTTGCGGAGATCTATCGAAGCGGAATCCAGGCCATCCCGAAAGGGCAGTATGAGGCGGCAAAAGTGCTGGGCTTCAGCAAAGCACAGACATTTTTTAAGATTGTACTGCCTCAGGTGATTAAGATTATCACTCCTTCCCTTGGAAGTGAATGTATGACTCTGGTAAAAGATACCTCTCTTGCTCATGTTGTCGGAGTTATGGAGATTTATGTTGTTGCTACCAACCAGATGGCAAGAAGCCGCGGAATGATCTATCTGGTAGTGGCAGGTGTATTCTACCTGATCATGAATGCAGTCGTATCAAAAGTATTTTCCATCATTGAGAAGAAGATGGACTATTATCGTTAAGGAGGAAGGAAAATGAGTATATTATCGGTTACAAACTTACAGAAGAAGTTTGGAGATCTGACGGTGCTGAAAGATATTTCCTTCCAGATCAGCGATGGAGAAATCGTTTCAATCATCGGATCCTCAGGTTCCGGCAAATCAACTCTGCTGCGCTGTATGAACCAGCTGGAGACGGTAACATCCGGAACAATAGAGATCAATGGAAAAACATTGGTAAAAAGTGAAAACGGAACTCCTATCTACAGTGGGAAGGATATTCAAAAACAAATTCTAATGGAAACTGGGTTTGTATTTCAGAATTTTAACCTGTTTCCGCATTACAGTGTGTTAAGGAATGTCATGGAGGCTCCTGTTTGTGTAGCTGGGGTCGCTAAGGAAGAAGCCAGAAAAAAAGCGATGGAATTGCTCAAAAAATTGGGACTTGAGGAGAAGGCCGATGCTTATCCCTGTGAATTGTCCGGCGGACAGTCACAGCGTGTCTCCATTGCCAGAGCGCTGGCATTAGAACCTAAAATATTATTTTTCGATGAGCCGACATCGGCGCTGGATCCGGAATTGACTGGGGAGGTTTTGAAAGTAATTAAGTCACTGGCAGATCTGCATATGACGATGGTAATCGTCACACATGAGATGGCCTTTGCGAAAGAAATATCGGATAGGATTATTTTTATGGATAAAGGTGTGATCGTAGAGGATGATACACCAGATGCGGTATTTCAGTCTACGAATGAGCGTACGAGAGAGTTCCTTGGGAAATATCACGATATTCAGTGATGGAAACAAAGTGACAATCAGAAAGGAGCAGTTATGATTAAAGACATGCCAAATAAGTTTTCAGAGGTAACACCAGAAATTAAAGAACTTGCAAAAAAGTGTGAGAATAAAATTGATGAGGAACTTTTCGCCAAATATGATGTAAAACGTGGTCTTAGAAAACGAAATGGGGAAGGAGTTCTTGCAGGACTTACAGATATTTCAATGATTCAGTCTTATACGATGATCGACCGGGAAGTTGTTCCATGTGAAGGAAAACTTTTCTATCGGGGGATTAATATAGAAGATATTGTAGAAGGATTTATTTCAGAAAATCGATATGGTTTTGAAGAAACGTGTTATCTTCTTCTTTTCGGAGAACTGCCGAATCAGAAAGAATTAGATGACTTTAAGGCTATGATTGCAGATTACAGACAGCTGCCGACAAACTTTGTCCGGGATATTATCATGAAAGCACCAAGCCGGGATATGATGAATATGCTGTCCAGGAGTGTGCTGACACTGTATGCATATGATGATAATGGAAGTGATACTTCCATCCCAAATGTTCTGCGGCAGTCTATTCAGCTGATTGCACTGTTTCCTGTTCTTGCTGTATATGGTTATCAGTCTTACTCTCATTATGAGATGGGACATAGTCTGTTTATTCATCCGCCAAAAGAGGAATTATCTGTTGCGGAAAATATTTTACATCTGCTTCGGCCGGACAGCAAATACAGCAAACTGGAAGCGAAACTTTTGGATATGGCACTGGTGCTTCATGCAGAGCATGGAGGCGGAAATAACTCTACATTTACGACTCATGTAGTTTCTTCTTCAGGAACCGATACATATTCAGCGATTGCTGCGGCATTATGTTCTCTGAAGGGACCAAAACATGGAGGAGCCAATATTAAGGTAGTAGAAATGTTTGCCGATTTAAAAGAGAATGTAAAAGACTGGACAGATGAAGATGAAATCCGAGCATATTTGCTGAAGCTTTTAAATAAGGAAGCATTTGACCATGCAGGTCTGATTTATGGTATGGGGCATGCAGTATATTCTATTTCTGATCCTCGATCCAAGATCCTTTCAAGGTTTGTAAAGAAACTGTCAGAGGAAAAAGGAAGAGAAGAGGAATATCATCTCTATGCAAGTGTAGAAAAACTTGCGAAGGAAGTCATTGCGAAGGAAAGAAAAATTTACAAAGGCGTCAGCGCCAATATTGACTTTTACAGCGGATTTATTTACAGTATGCTGGGGCTTCCGCATGAGCTGTATACACCGCTTTTTGCGATTGCGCGTATTGCAGGCTGGTCTGCACACAGAATGGAGGAATTGGTAAATGGAAACAGGATTATACGTCCTGCTTATAAAGCTGTAGCACCGACAAGAGAATATATTCCTTTAAAAGACAGAAAATAAAGATTTGATCAAAAAATAAAAGGCAAAGCCCGCTGCTGTGGGCTTTGCCTTTCTTTCATTATGACTGAAAGACAGAGGATGTTGTCTCCTTGTAATCGGATAAATCCTCTGGAAGGGTTACCGTTACCTTTTTTCCAGGATTGTGATATGTAATATCCATGGAAATCGTAATATCTCCATTATCTTCATCCTGACGGTTTTTCATAACAAATTTAATAGATTCTTTGGTCGTATAGTCCTCTTTGTTCAAAGTGCGCTGTCCGGAGAAGGATGAAATTTTAACACTGTCGTCCAAGTCGTCAGAAGAAATAGAGGAGTCACCGCTGAGACCACCCATTTGATCTGCAATCTGTTTGATATATTCATTCAGACCATCTTCATTTAACTTGTAATCAAGTACGGTATTGCCGTCATCATCCTGGCTTACAACGATATCCTTATAATTTTCTACCGGGAGCTGAGTCTGGTTTGTTGTAGCTTCCAGTTCTTCCTGTAATTTGGAAAGATCCATCTTTTGTTTTATCTTCTGTCCAAGAATATCAAGATAGTAATATCCATCGGAATAATAAACATTCATGTCAATGCTGGTGCCGGAAGAAGACATGGTTCCAGTCATGGCCATAGCCATGGAATCACTTCCGGAATCTGATATCTTAGCATCATAATCCATTGTCAATGTCTGGTTTTCAGAATCATCCGAAGAAGTGTCAGATGAGGTATCAGGAACAGAAACTTCATATTTCATAGTGGAAGACATATCAACATCTTTGAGATCTTTTGATTTTTTATAGTTGGATTCCAGGATTTCCTGTGCTGTGCGTCCGGTATCTTCACTTTTGTTATTTTCCTTATTCCCTCCAGAACAGGCAGTGATGGAAAAAGCAAGGACCAGTGACATGGACAGTGCAGATAACTTTTTCAATACTTTTTTCATAAATTTCCTCCTTTGCCAATGGCAGTTACACTAAATTCGATATATATAGTATAAAGGATTTCGGAATTTTTGTATATAAAAACCCATGGGTATTAAGGGAAATCATCCGGAAAAGGAAAGATTGACAGGCAATCAGGGAATCATTAAACTGAACATAGGAGGCGATGCGGTTATGAAGAAAAAAACATTTTATCTGACATCCGATTATGATCACCTGGAACTTCATGTGATGATGATAGAACCGGAAGGAGAGGTCAGGGGAATTGTACAGCTTTGCCATGGCATGGCAGAACATAAGGAGAGGTATGAGCCGTTTATGAGAGTACTTTGCAGCTATGGATATGTGGCAGTCATTCATGACCACAGAGGGCACGGGAAAAGCGTAAAAAGAAAAAACGATTTGGGATATTTTTATGATGAGACCGGAGAGGCGATCGTGGAAGATACACATCAGATTTCTTTATGGATAAAAGAACGATATCCGGGAATTCCCCTGCATTTGTTTGGACACAGCATGGGATCTCTGGTTGTAAGGTGTTATCTTAAGAAATATGATCAGAATCTGGATTCTCTGATCGTATGCGGAAGTCCCAGTGAGAATAAGATGACAGAACTGGCATTGGGTCTGGCACAGTCGGCGTGCAGGATTCGGGCAAAGAGACCTGGAAGATTGTTTCATAAGATTGCTTTCGCGGCCTATGGGAAGCAGCTGAAAGAAGGAGAATCGCCAAATGGATGGATCAGCTATAATAAGGAAAATGTGACAGAATATGATACGAATCCTTTGGATGGCTTTATGTTTACCAATAATGGATTTCTGAATCTGTTTTTGCTGATGAAGAATACTTACGATAAGAAGGGATGGAACGTAAAGCATCCATCTCTGCCAATTTTATTTGTAGCAGGAGCAGATGACCCGTGTATTGGCTCAAAAAAGAAATATGCCGAGGCAATGACATTTTTAAGGAAACGTGGTTATAGTCAGATACAGGGTGTTCTATTTCGGCACAGGCGTCATGAGATTTTGAAGGAAGACGGTGTTGAGAAAGTCTATCAGGTAATTTTGGAATTTCTGGAATCTGCGGAGGAAGCATAACATAATATAAAGAAAAAACTGGTTTGGATTCATATGAAGAGGAAAGATGAATTGATCATGCGATTGTGTGAGACAGCTCTGCTTCCTGCAGGCAGGACTCTCTATGTATGGGGCGGCGGATGGAATGCATCGGATACAGGAGCAGGACCCGACGGTGTGAGGATGGGAATCAGCTCTGAATGGGAGGCTTTTTTCTATGGTCAGGATGAAACCTATGATTATACAAGGCATAGATATGAGAGGGGAAAAGGACTGGATTGTTCCGGATATATGGGATGGCTGCTTTATAATGTTTTGTCATGCTATGGGTTTCCGGATGATTATGTCCGAAAAGCGGGAGAACAAGGGAAGCTGTTGGCAAAGAAGGGATTTGGAAGCTGGAAAGAACCAGGAGATGTGACAGATTGGCATCCGGGAGACATTATGAGTTCAGCATCTCAAGGTCACGTATTTTTGGTGTTGGAAAAATGCAAAGATGGAAGTCTTCTCATATGCCATTCCAGTCCTCCCGGCGTTCAGGTGAATGGAACAGTATGTCCGGATGGCAGGATGAGAAACATGGCGATTCAAAAAGCAGAAGCCTGTATGAGACAAATTGCGCCGGAATGGTGCAGAAGATATCATCGATTTTGGAAGGATAGATCTTATTTGACAGAATATGGACAGTTCCGATGGGAATAAAAAAGAGACGGCCATATAAGCCGTCTCTTTTTTGAATATATTCAAATGTTTATTTTGAGATATCAGTAAGTCCAATACCATAGATAATGTATCCAGAATAATGAACTCCTTTTTGAATCTTAAGATTATCACTTGTGGAATCCGGATAATTCAGAGATGCCGGACGAAGTTCATAGTTCATGGTTCCATTGTCTGTAAAAGATGCCAGTTCCATACCTTTGATCTGTTTTTCAAGAGCTCCCATCTTGAATTCACCATCGGTACCTTTAATATATAAAGTCATATTATAGTCTTTTCCGGTCTCTTCATTGGTACCTGTAAGATATAATCTTCCGAAATTACCGTTTCCGCGGTCTAATGTGACAGAAATTTTCTTCCCTTCAGGAATATATTTTACTTCACTTGCGGTTATAGGTACTTGAGTGTTCTCTGTAGCACTCAGCTGTACGGTTTCTGGAACCGTGACGGTATATACAGGATCATTGGCCACATATAAGCTTAAATCTGTACGTCCGGTTGTTGTATTTGCCGCAACTGGAATAGAACCAAATACGGCAATAGCTAAAGCTGCAATTCCCAATACTATTTTTTTCATAATACATTCTCCTTTTTGCGTCAGATCACATGCAAAATAGATTTTACGTTAGCGCCATTCATCGGAGTCAGATCATCATCCATGGAGTAAGTGGAAATATTTAAGTGGATTTCATAGTCTCCCGGATCCAGCAGTTTTGATACTTTGAATTGTTTCACCGCTTTGCCAGGTTCGATAAGATCGGATTGATAGAGTGTCTTATCATTGACCGTTATGGTATATTTGAAATAACAGTGGTTGCCTTTCGGATTTGCCAGTGTGATACTCCAGGTATTATCCTTTTGGGGAACAGTTAATTCTCCATAACCAGGAATCTTAATTCCATCTTTTCCATCGGACATATCATCCATATTGCCATCCCATGTTTCTGCGTCCTCGTCTAAAACAATACCCTGGGCGGCAGAATCGTTGTGTTGGTTTCTGGATGACAGGATAATCCAGGCAGTAAGTGCAGTCATTACCACAATGATGGTGAAGAGGATGGCTTTCCATATATTTTTTTTATTTTTCATATTTTGCATATCATCTATCTTCTTTCGTTGTTTTGTTTTCTGGATGTGCAGTTATAATTTGGAGCATGGGCACAAAATTAAGACTGCGCAGCTTGAAATCATCAGGCCTTTTGATCATGTTTGATTCTATCAGATGAATTGATCATTTGGATAAAATATAAGTAAACAACAAGTGAAATATAGTTTTTATGCAGAAAAGGCCAGTCAGCAGGAAATCCAAAGATGATTCATCTGAAGGAACAATCGCCCAAATATATATTTTTATGATAGGTGCTGCTGAATCGAGATATAATAACGTTATAATTTCAAATTGAAAAAGGAGATAAACCATGAACTTAATTTTAAGTGACAGACCAGTGAATCTGCCTGTGGATCATCATTCTATAGAATTTATTGATTTATCGCAGCTGAAGATTTCAAATTGTATGGGATGCTTTGGATGCTGGACCAAAACTCCGGGAAAATGTGTCATTCGAGACGATGCGGTGAAGATTTATCCTAAAATTGCTGCGAGCAGCAGAGTTTTGTATATCAGCAAAGTGAAATATGGGGGCTATGATACGGTAATGAAAACCATGCTGGAACGCGCAATTCCTGTTCAGCAGGCATTTATTCGTCTGCTGCATGGGGAAACCCATCATGTACAGCGTGCTGTTGTGCCAAAGCAGGCAGCCATTATTGGCTACGGAAATATTTCAGATGAGGAAAAGGAAATTTTTACACAGCTGATTGGAAGAAATGCCAAAAATATGTGTTTTGAAAACTATCGTGTGATTTTTTCACAGGAAAATGAGCTGGAGCAGGCTGTGAGAAGAGAGGTATTGTCATGGGAAATATAATGATATTAAATGGAAGTCCAAGGGCGCCGAAGTCAAATTCTAAGAAATATGCAGAACTGTTTGCGAAAAACTGTACTGTGCCGACGGAATATTTTGCCATTACCAAAAAAAATCATCTGGAGATTTGCAGAAAGATGGGAAATTTTACAGATGTTTTGCTTGTATTTCCTCTCTATGCGGATGGCATACCTGTAACACTCCTGAACTTTTTTAAAACATTAGAGGATAATCCACCAAGACAAAAGCCAAGAATTTCTGTATTGATCAACTGTGGTTTTATAGAACCAGAACAAAATGACACTGCGGTGAAAATGGTGCGTTTTTTCTGTAAGCAGCAAGGATATCCTTTTGGCTCGCTTTTGAGGATTGGAAGCGGTGAAGCTATTTTAACGACTCCGTTTAAAGTCTTTGTGACACATAAAATAAAAAAGCTGGCAATTTCTGTTTCAGAAGGAAAAAACAAAAATATGAAAGCAAGCATGCCGATTCCAAAAAAAATGTTTGTGAGGGCTTCTGAGAGCTATTGGGAGAACTATGGAAAAAGAAATGGCATAACACGCAAGCAAATGTCTGTTATGGAAATTGAAAAAGAAGAATCGTAAAAAATTTAAAATTATTAGCACTCACCTATTGACAGTGCTAATAATTGGTGTTATAGTACGAATAGAACATAGGTGATGAGGGGAAGAAAAAGGAGGAATAAGCGATGAATATTAATAAGTTTACACAAAAGTCCATTGAAGCGGTCAATCAGTGTGAGAAGATAGCTTATGATTATGGACATCAGGAAATAGATCAGGAACATTTTTTGTATAGCCTGCTGACGATCGATGACAGTTTGATCGCCAGCCTGCTGGAGAAGATGAATATCCAGAAGGATACGTTTTTAAGTCAGGTTCAGGAGCTTTTGGCTAAGAAGCCGAAAGTATCCGGCGGACAGGTTTATATGAGCAACGATTTAAACCAGGTGCTGCTCCACGGTGAAGATGAGATGAAGGCCATGGGAGATGAGTATGTTTCTGTAGAACATTTATTCCTGGCAATGATAAAACATCCGAATAAAGCAGTGAAAGAATTATTCCGTGCTTACGGAATTACAAGAAATCGTTTCCTTGAAGTCCTGGCACAGGTTCGCGGAGGACAGAAAGTAACCAGTGATAATCCGGAGGAGACTTACGACAGCCTTGAGAAGTACGGATATGATTTGGTAAAACGTGCCCGGGAACAGAAATTGGATCCTGTGATTGGAAGGGACAGTGAAATCAGGAATGTGATTCGTATTCTTTCCAGAAAGACGAAAAATAATCCGGTACTGATCGGTGAGCCTGGTGTTGGTAAGACAGCAGTCGTTGAAGGACTGGCTCAGAGGATTGTTCGGGGAGATGTACCGGAGCAGCTGAAAGATAAGACAATCTTTTCTCTGGATATGGGATCCCTTGTGGCAGGAGCCAAATACAGAGGTGAGTTCGAAGAACGTCTGAAAGCTGTATTGGAAGAAGTAAAGAAAAGTGAAGGAAAGATCATTCTGTTTATCGATGAGCTGCATACGATCGTCGGTGCTGGAAAGACAGACGGAGCTATGGATGCAGGTAATATGTTAAAACCGATGCTGGCAAGAGGAGAACTTCATTGTATTGGAGCTACAACATTAGATGAATATCGCCAGTATATTGAAAAAGATCAGGCGCTGGAACGCCGTTTCCAGCCGGTTATGGTAGATCAGCCGACGGTAGAAGATACGATTTCTATCTTAAGAGGAATCAAAGACCGTTACGAAGTATACCATGGTGTTAAAATTACTGACAGTTCTCTGGTAGCAGCGGCAACTTTGTCAAATCGTTATATTACTGACAGATTTCTGCCGGATAAAGCCATTGACCTGGTAGATGAGGCCTGCGCTATGATCAAAACAGAGATGAATTCTCTTCCGTCAGAATTGGATGAAGTCCAGAGAAAAATTATGCAGATGGAAATTGAGGAAGCCGCTCTGAAAAAAGAAGATGACCGATTAAGCCAAGAACGTCTGGAAGAACTGCAAAAAGAACTTGCGGAACTTCGGGAAGAATTTAAGGCAAGAAAAGCAAAATGGGAGAATGAAAAGGCATCTGTAGAGAAAGTTTCCAAATTAAGAGAAGAAATCGAAAGTGTAAACAGTGAGATTCAGATCGCTCAGAGAAATTATGATCTTAATAAAGCAGCAGAGCTGCAGTATGGCAGACTGCCGGAACTTAAGAAACAGCTGCAGGAAGAAGAAGAGAGAGTCAGCAAGGAAGACCGTTCTATGGTACGTGAAAGCGTAACGGAGGATGAGATTGCCAAGATAATTTCCAGATGGACGGGAATTCCAGTTGCAAAACTGACAGAAAGTGAGAGAAATAAGACACTGCACTTAGATCAGGTTCTCCATGAGAGAGTGGTTGGACAGGATGAAGCAGTGGAACTGGTAACGGAATCTATCATTCGCTCTAAGGCAGGAATCAAAGACCCAAGCAAACCAATCGGTTCCTTCTTATTCCTTGGACCAACTGGAGTCGGAAAGACAGAACTTGCAAAAGCACTTGCAGAAAGTCTGTTTGACAATGAGCAGAATATTGTCCGGATTGATATGAGTGAATATATGGAGAAACATTCTGTGGCAAGACTGATTGGAGCGCCTCCGGGATACGTAGGATATGAGGAGGGTGGTCAGCTGACAGAAGCCGTCCGCAGAAAACCATACTCTGTTGTACTGTTTGATGAAATCGAGAAAGCCCATCCGGATGTTTTCAATATCCTGCTTCAGGTACTGGATGACGGACGCATCACAGACTCTAAAGGCAAGACGGTAGATTTCAAGAACACGATTCTGATCATGACATCTAACATTGGATCTTCCTATCTGCTGGAGGGAATTGATGATCAGGGCAATATTAAGCAGGAAGCACAGGATATGGTAATGGCAGATCTTAGAAACCATTTCCGTCCGGAGTTTTTAAATCGTCTGGATGAGACTATCATGTTTAAGCCGTTGACAAAAGATAATATCACAAGCATCATCGATCTTCAGGTGAAAGATCTGAACCGCCGACTGGCAGACAAAGAATTGCATGTAGAGCTTACACAGGCAGCCAAAAAATATGTAGCTGACAATGGATATGAGCCGATGTATGGTGCAAGACCACTGAAAAGATATCTGCAGAAAACAGTAGAAACACTTGCCGCAAGACTGATCTTAGGCGATGGCGTAGATGCGGAAGATACGATTCTGATTGATGTAGAAAATGGAGAATTGACAGCCAGAGTAAAATAATATAAAAGAAATGACATCCTTTTTGGAATCAGATGATTCTAATCAGGGTGTCATTTTTTGTCTGTCATTATTTTTTCATAACTTACAATAAAAAACTTGAAAAAGCCTAAGGCATCTGGATTTCTCCGCAAATCAGCTGAATACTTTCCGTGACCATACCCAGGTAATTTTCATCCACCAGAGCGGTGATGGTGTCACCGGGATGAATGATGGTATTGCCTCTGGCAATGATTTCTTCTTCTCCGCGCTGCAGGGTAACGATCAGACAGTGATCAGGCCATTCTACATCTCGGATTTTTTGCCCGCAGGCCATGGAATCAGCTCCAACACTAAAACTTCGAAGAATTTTATTTTCAGGGCCTTCATTTTCTGTCAGTCCGTTTTTTGCGAGAATTCGTGCCAGGAGACTTTCGTAAATTGGTTCGCTTTTTAACAGATGAGCGGTCATGTAACTGATCAGGCAGACAACAGCCAGGGATAAAAAGTGTTCGAAGGTACCGGTCATTTCCGCAATCAGAAGGATGCCGGTAATCGGCGCCCGAACAATTGCAGTAAAAAATCCTGCCATGGCGATGGTAATGAAATTCACAATATAAAATGATTCTATTCCGGTCTGATCAATGGCTACGGTTCCGAAAATGGCGCCGATATATGCCCCTAATACCAGCATTGGGAAAAAGATGCCTCCAGGAGCGCCGGATCCGAAACAAAAAGCCGAAAACAGAAATTTTCCGATTAAAAGAATCAGCATGATGGTAATAGCCGGCCGCTGTCCGTCCAGTAATTCGATCATGGTATGTCCGCCGGCCAGGATCTGCGGCATGGTATAACAGACAATACCCGAAAGCAGAAACGCAAGAATAATCCGATATTGTGCCGGAATCATTTTTAAAGCGTTAAAAAGATCCTGTCCTTTTAGCATAACAAAGTTGTAGCATGCGCCCAGGATTCCGAGCAGAAGTCCCAGGAGCACCAGAAGCCAGTAATTGTTCAGAGGAAGTACACTGTGAAGATGAAAATCAAAGACTGGCAGCAAACCAAAAAAATGTTTGGAAAGAAAATCAGATACAGCACAGCCGGAAATAACGCAGACCAGCATGGAGCTGTTAAAATTTTTCTGAAGTTCTTCCAGTGAAAACATAACGCCGGCCAAAGGAGCATTGAAAGCTGCGGCAAGTCCGGCACCTGCGCCGCAGGTCAGCATGTAGCGTTCTTTTGTAGGTGTCGTTTTGGTCAGTTTTGCAGCTCCTTTTGCAGCCATTGCGCCCAACTGAACCGAAGGACCTTCCCGTCCCAGTGACAAACCTCCCAAAATGCACAAAGTTCCGCCGATAATCTTGGAAATCAGGACCTTGATCCAGTTCTGATTCAAATAGCCTTTCATTTCTCCTTGTACCTGCGGGATTCCGCTTCCGGAACTCATGCCTTCCCAGGAAACAAGACGTCCTACAAGGAGTCCCATAAGAACAAGAAGCAGAAACCAAACAGCCATTCGCAGGGCATTTCCCTTGGTGAAATCAATCACAGCGAACAGAGCTGTTTCTGCGTAATTGAGCATCAGGCGGTAAAATATGGAAATTCCACCGGCAGCCAGTCCCACAAGAAGCCCATTCAAAACCAGAGAAATGGAAAATCCATGGGGATCTTCCAGCAGATTAAATTTTTTCCGCAAAGTTTTTCCCTCCCTTTCATAGTCTAATCCATTTTATTTTACTACAAAATTATGCTATAATGGGAAAAGATTTTGCGAAGGAGGTCGAATTATGCCGCCAATCACCAATGACTGGGCAGATTATCTGAAAGAAGAATTTGGAAAGCCGTATTACAGAGAACTTTACAAGACGATTATGAAAGAATATCAGACAAAACAGATTTTTCCGCCGGCAGATGATATTTTCAATGCGTTTCATTTTACACCGGTAAAGAAGGTAAAAGTTGTTATCTTAGGGCAGGATCCTTATCATGGAGAAGGACAGGCCCATGGATTATCTTTTTCTGTAAAACCGGGTGTGGAAGCACCGCCGTCGCTTGTGAACATTTATAAAGAATTAAATGAAGATCTGGGATGCTATATACCAAACAATGGGTATCTGACCAAATGGGCAAAGCAAGGTGTTATGATGCTGAATACAGTACTGACCGTGCAGGCTCACAGAGCGAACTCTCACCGTAATATTGGATGGGAGCAGTTTACAGACGCAGCCATCCGGGTGCTGGATCAGCAGGATCGTCCGATTGTCTTTATGCTTTGGGGACGGCCTGCGCAAAATAAAAAGACACTCCTTCATAATCCAAAACATTTGATTTTGGAAGCGCCGCATCCAAGTCCTCTTTCTGCCTATCGGGGATTTTTTGGATGCAGACATTTCAGCAAAGCCAATCAATTTTTGGAGGCTCATGGCGTGGAGCCGATCGATTGGCAAATAGAAAATATATGAGGAATTTATCATGAGTAAGATTGTATTTTTTGACATTGACGGAACGTTGTTTTATTCCGGAATCGGAATCCCTGATTCCACAAAAGAAGCGTTGAAACAGCTTTTTGCCAACGGACATAAGGCAGTCATGTGTACAGGAAGGAGCAGCGGTATGATACCGGAATCCTATTTTCATATGGGATTTCATGGCATGATCCTGGGTGCGGGCGCTTATGTAGAATATGATGGGAAGGTACTTCATCAGGAATTGATGAGCAGTCGTGAAGTACAAGAGGTCATTGACTGGGGGCGAAAACAGAAGATTGGGATTGTCCTGGAGGGCAAGAACAGCGGCTATTATGACAAGGAAAATCATGAGGAATATTATACCAGCATGATTCAAAAAACGGAAAGAGACTGTGAAGGTGCGATGAAGCCGCTGGAAGAGGCGCAGGAAATTCAGAAATGGACATATCATCATCTGGATCCTGATAAGAAATATGAAATTGAAACGATACTGAAGGGAAAATATGTCGGAACATATCATGAACCGGTAAATTCCGTGGAATTTCTGCCGAAAGGAATCCAAAAAGCAAAAGGAATTGAATGGATTCTTCAGGAAACAGGGTTTCAAAGGGAAGATACGTATGCTTTTGGCGACAGTGCAAATGATATTGATATGATTCGTTATGTGCATTACGGAACGGCAATGGGAAATGCGGTTCCTGAACTAAAAGAAGCAGCGGATTATGTGACAGACCGGGCTGATCAGCATGGGATCGCGCGGGGGCTTGCACATTTTGGTTTAATTTAGGCAGGAGGATTACCAATGAAAAAGATATGGAAATTACTGGCGGCAGCCGCTATTTGTATTCTGGCAGCATCGGCAGTTCCGGTTCAGGCATCAGGAGGTGTGGCAGTAAAGAAAAAGGCATCACAAAAACAGCCGGAAATTGACGGAAAAGCAGGAATTGTCATGGATGCAAAGACCGGAAAAATACTTTTTGAAAAAAATATTAATGAAAAGCATTATCCGGCTAGTATCACAAAGATTCTGACAACTTTGGTGGCAATTGAGAATAACGATGACTTGTATGGAGAAGTGACATTTTCCAGTAAGGCAGTCAATGAATTGGAAGAAGGGAGCACTCATATTGGAATCATGGAAGGAGAGCAGATGCCTCTGATCGATGTTCTATATGGAATTATGCTGGAGTCTGCCAATGAGGCATGTAATGGTGCAGCAGAGTATACGTCTGGTTCCAATAAAGCATTTGTTGATCTGATGAATAAAAAGGCGGAAGAACTGGGATGCACCCATTCTCATTTTGTAACGACCAATGGACTGCATGATGACGATCATTATGTAACAGCAAAAGATATGGCAACGATTACGAAGGCTGCATTGGAAAATGACACATTTCGAAAGATTGCCTGCAGCAGAAATTATTATATTGCTCCGACGAATAAATGCAAAGAGGGCAGAGAACTTTGGAATCATCACAAAATGGTAAAGAAAACCATGTTTCCATATGATGGGGTTGAAGGCGGAAAGACCGGTTATACCACACGAGCCGGAGGAACTTTGGTGACATTTTGCAAACGAGACGATATGGAGCTGATCAGTGTTGTACTTCAGGGAAATGGATATGAGTTGTACCGGGATACGATAAAAATGCTGGATTATGCATATGGTAATTATAAAGTGGTCACTCCATTTAAAGACGTGCAGGGAGTCATAGCGGATGACGGATTGGGCATATTAAAAGCAGGGAACCAGCTGATGCCGTGGACCCTGCAGTTAGATGAACTTAAAAATATTACAGTTTTGTTGGAAAAGAATCAAGATGCATCCAAATTATCTTACCGCTGCAAAGGACAAAAATTAAATGTCTATTACAACAGCAAAAAAATTGGGAATATAGCATTTTAATGAGAACGAAGAATGATCAGATTCAAGGCTTCCGGAATGATAGAAATATCAATCGGGAGCCCTTCTTCTAATATTTCGCCGTCGTAATCAATGGCGATCTCCGCTGTCTTTTCCGTAGGGAGAACAGAAAGCTCTTTTGTCTGAAAATACTCAATCGCCGGATGTTTTGGATGGTCTCCCTGAAACCACTTAATAATAAGATCAGGAGCCTCGAAAAGAAGATCCATCTTCTTTAAGATCAGCACATCCAGATATCCGTCGGATACAGAAGCCAAAGGTGCTGCGTCAGCAAATCCTCCGACACTCTTTGAATTAGTGACAAGAAAGAGCATGATATCTAAGGTATCATTGAATTCTTTGCTGTGAAAGGATAAAGTCATATTCTGAGTGAGCTGTTTTGGAAATTCTTTAACACCTTCTAAGTAGTAGGCCATTTTTCCAAGGACAGCTTTTTTGTCTTTCGGTACTTTGTAGGCAATATCAGTTAACATTCCCGCAGCCAGAACATTGATGAAATATTCGTTATTAACTTTGCCGACATCCACTTTTTTTGTCTGAAATTCTTCGATCATGCGGCAGAAATCTTCAGCAGTCTGAGGAAGTTTCATATAGGTAGCAAAATCATTGACCGTGCCGGCGGATATGATGGCCAGAGGAGTGTTGCTTCCGCTTAAAATCAGACCATTGGTGACTTCGTTCAGTGTTCCGTCACCGCCGACGGATACAACGTAATCATATTCACCTGGTTTTAACTGAGCGGCTCTGTTTTTTGCATCGTCTTTTTTTTGTGTATAAAATACATCAATTTGTGGGGTAATCTGGTTCAGAATCAGATTTGCCATGATTTCTCTTAAAGTTGATTCGATATTCTGCTTGCCTGAGGATGGATTAATAATAAATAAGCCTTTCATAAATGCCTCCTGTTGGTACTAAACATTAGCAGCTGCAATGCAAAAGAAGAAGCCTTCTGGCTTCTTCTGGATGCTTAGCGTTCCCGAGGTGATTCGAACACCCGACCTACCGCTTAGGAGGCGGTCGCTCTATCCAGCTGAGCTACGGAAACATAAAGAATATTCATATCCTTGATTATTTTATCTATTCTCACTGCAAATGTCAATCAAAAAAGTGAAAAACTAGGCGGGCAAGGTTGACTTTTTTGCGTTTTTTCTTTAAAGTAATAAAACAAGATAGTATTACTATAAAGACAGTATTAACATGAACAAAGGAAGGCGAATCATGAATAAGGTATTTGTATTTTTGGCAGATGGCTTTGAAGAGATTGAAGGACTTACGGTGGTTGATCTTCTGCGCAGAGCAGATATTGATACAGTGACGGTATCCGTCGGTGATTCTAAGAGCATTATAGGATCCCACCATATTGAAGTGAAAGCGGATATTATGTTCCATGAAGTATTAGAAGCAGAAGGCGCAATGTTTGTGCTTCCTGGAGGATTGCCGGGAACTCTGCATCTGAAAGAACATGAAGGACTCGGAAAGCTGCTTAAGAAGGCATATGCGAATGGAAAGTATATTGCTGCGATTTGTGCAGCACCGACAGTTCTTGAAGCATGCGGACTGCTGGAAGGAAAGAAAGCAACTTCTTATCCTACAATGGAAAAAGAATTAAAATCTGCAGATTATCAGACGGACAAAGTCGTTGTAGATCAGAATATTATTACAAGCCGCGGGATGGGAACCGCCATCGAATTTGGCGGAAAGATGGTAGAGATTCTGAGAGGAACACAGGCAAAAGAAGAATTATTAAAAAGTATAGTTTACGGAGATTGATGTATGGAAGGAACAAAGAAGCTCGGCTGGTTGGAACAGCTTAAGATTGCTTGTCTGAAACCAAGGGAATATTCCCGTCTGCTTCAGGTCGGCAAGGGCAGAGTCGTTTGTTTTTTCATTGTTATCAGTTTTTTGATTACGTTTCTGGGTTTTGGTGTCGATATGATCGGCTTTAGTGTCAGTGTGGGAGGCGCAAAGAATTTCATTCTGAACCGTCTCCCGGATTTTGAGTTGAAAAACGGGACGCTGGAGATGGAGAATCGTCTGGATTTTGATTTTGGCGGGATTCATATTGCTGCGGATACAACAAAAGATACGGTAGATACAGATGAGTTCAGCACTGATTATTCCGGAGAGATTTTTTTCGCAAAGAAAGAGATGATCATCAGGACCAATTCGGTACAGCCGGTACAGTACAGAGTTTCATTTTCTGATCATAAAGATGTAGTATTTAACAATCAGAAGATGCTGTCACTGATACCTGCGATCCGCATTTTTATGATAGCTATGTTCTTTATGACATGGCTGATGCAGATTCTGCTGTATCTGTTTTTGTGCTTGTTTATCAGTATGTTTGTATTTATGAATCAGCGGGTTCGTAATGAAGAAGTGTCATTTGGAAAAGTATTTCGTTTGTCAATTTATTCCAGAGTAATCTTTGAATTGATCGAGACGCTGGGATCTACGGCCGGAATTGCGTTTTTCTCAGGCAGCTTATGGATGATCATTTCCTATCTGGGAAGCTACCAGCTCCTTGGAATGGCATTTATAAAATCAGGAGATAAAAAATAACAGATGAAAAAAGAAAAAACCGCGGATATGTTCCGTGGTTTTTTTCTTTCTGGAGTAAAGTATAGGTCTTTGATGTCCGTCTTCTAGTCTGCTTGCTGTCATAAGGTAAGTCCCAAAATTGTCATACGTATTCAAGTCAAAAACTAGTCATCAGCTATACTTTATGGTATTGCCCGCAGATGGCCTTCTACAGGCAATGTCATAAAATGAAAAAAGACATTCCAATCCTTTTGGATGGAACGCCTTTGTTCTCGATGGTTCTTATTATACTCGTATACAGAAATTTGTCAAGAAAAAATTTTCAAAGGGAGGAAAATTATGAAAAAACAGAAAGTAATGATATTGGCCATACTGGCCACTTTTTTATGGGGAAGTGCCTATCCCTGTATTAAAATTGGATATGAACTGTTTGAAATTGCAGGTGACGACCTTGGAAGCAAGTTTTTATTTGCGGGGATTCGGTTTGTAACGGCTGGACTTATGGTTTTGGCATTTACCGCATTGAAACAGCCCAAAGACTGTCTTCCAAAAAAGAATATGGCTGGCCGTCTGGTGCTGCTTGGAATCCTGCAGACGACAATCCAGTATATCTTTTTCTATGTAGGACTTGCTAATACGACAGGTGCAAAAAGTGCGATCATCAATTCTTTTACAGCTTTTTTTCCGATTGTTTTGGCGCCGTTGTTTTTCCGGAATGACCGTCTCACCGCCAAAAAAGGACTGGGATGCCTGATTGGACTTGCGGGTATTGTGATTATCAATCTGGACGGCAGCGGACTTGGCGGTTTTAAACTGACAGGAGAAGGATTTGCCGTATTTGCAGCAATGGCTCAGAGTCTGGCATCAATTTACAGCAAAAAACTGGCAAAATATATGAATGTTATGACGATTACCGGATATCAGCTTTTTACCGGAGGAATCCTTTTGGTAGCTGCAGGAATTTTTACCGGAGGAACTCTCTCAGTCGTATGGCAGGGAATAATACTGCTCTTCTATATGGCAGCATTATCAGCAGTGGCATTTACTGTATGGACGTACCTTCTGTCTCATAATCCTGTCAGTTCCGTGTCTATCTATAATCTTTTGATTCCAATCTTTGGAACCGTTTTGTCTGGAATCTTTTTGAGAGAAAATATTATGACATGGACTCATTTGGCCTCTATAGTACTTGTGTGCCTGGGAATTGTTCTGGTCAACAAAAAACAAGAAATGTAAATAAAAAAGTACGCAGAAAAAGGTAAAGAGAGCAGATAGGGAAATCTGCTCTCTTTGAGGGGAGTATAAATAAATTAATAAGGGGTTATAA
>JAHZHN010000019.1 GCA_019420275.1 Clostridiales bacterium | reverse complement strand
TACAAAAGAACGAGGGTATCCCTCAAGTCATTTCATGACTTTTGGGACACCCTCTCTGATTCTGCAGGCAGGGGTTTTGGCTTTCATAAGATATATAGAAGATGGCTGTTTGTTATAGGCTTTTCCCTATAACAAATTCAAGAAGATAGATATTATACAGTGAATAAAATATTTGCTATGATAAGGGAAATTCCAATGGAAGAAGAGAAAGAAAGAGGTGGGACAAATGAGAAAAGTATGTAAAAAATTACTTGCTGCTGTGCTGACAGGAGTTATTGCAGTTACAGGATTTGTTGGATGTGGGAGCAGAGGAGACAATGCTAAGAAAGATTCTAAAAAAATTATAGTAGGAGCCAGTCCTTCGCCCCATGGAGAAATTCTTCGTGCAGCTAAAGATGTTTTGAAGAGGGAAGGATATGAATTGGAGATTAAAGAATATTCTGATTATATTCAGCCAAATACCGCCCTCGAAGCAGGAGACTTAGATGCCAATTATTTTCAGCACAAACCATATCTGGATAATTTTAATAAAGAAAATGGAACAGATTTGATTTCTGCCGGCGTGATTCATTATGAGCCATTTGGTATTTTTCCTGGAAAGATAAAATCTCTTCAGAACTTGAAAGACGGAGCATCTGTGGCAGTGCCAAATGATACTACAAATGAGGCAAGAGCGCTGCTTCTTCTGGAATCACAAGGACTGATCAAGTTAAAAGAGGGGGTATCTTTGACTGCCACAAAAAAAGATATAATAGAGAATAAGAAGAATCTGAATATCCAGGAACTGGAAGCAGCCCAGATTCCAAGGGCACTGGAAGATGTGGACATTGCGGTGATCAATGGCAATTATGCATTGGAAGCAGGACTGGAAGTGAACAAAGATGCGCTGGCAGTAGAAGATGCAGAGTCATTAGGTGCGAAAACGTATGGAAATGTGGTAGCTGTAAAAAAAGGAAAGGAAGACAGTGCTGCGGTCAAGGCTCTGATAAAGGCTTTAAAAAGTGATGAAGTAAAAGAATATATTCAGAAAGAATACAAAGGGGCTGTCGTTGCGCTTTTCTAAGGAAAATATCGGAAAAGTTTCTGCAGGAGCATAAAAGGATTGAAAAAATCATTTGAAATTGCTATGATTGGAATGCTATAGAGGATTTTAGACTATGAGAAAGGATGGAAAAACGTGATTGAATTAAAGAACATAGATGTGAAATTCGGGCATGGAGGACAGGCGTTCAAAGCAGTTGATGATGTCAGTCTTACCATTCAGGACGGAGAAGTGTTTGGGATCGTAGGTCCAAGCGGTGCGGGAAAAAGTACCCTGGTTCGCGTGATTAATATGCTCCAGCCTCCGACCAGAGGACAGGTGCTGATCGACGGCAAGGACATTACAAAGCTTAACCGCAGAGAACTTAGGAAAGTCCGTTTAAATATAGGAATGATCTTCCAGCATTTTAATCTGATCAGCGGTTCTACGATTGCGGAAAATGTCGCGTTTTCTCTGTATGCAAATAAATATCCAAAGGATAAGATTCCGGAGAGGGTCAAGGAACTGCTGGAGCTGGTACATCTTCCAGAGAAAGCAGACGCATATCCGGCGAACTTAAGCGGCGGACAGAAGCAGAGAGTTGCCATTGCCAGGGCGCTGGCAAATAATCCTGAGATTTTGCTTTGTGATGAGGCTACATCTGCTCTGGATCTTGAAAATACAGAAGAGATTGTTGCATTGTTAAAAGAAATCAATCAGAAAACCAAGATTACGATTGTATTTATTACCCATGAGATGGAAGTTGCCAAAAAACTGTTTGACAGGATCGCTTTTATGGAACAAGGAAAGCTAAAGGAGATATCCGATATATATACGGCATTTACTGAGCCGAAGGAGCCAATTGCCAAACGGCTGGTGGAACGAGTGCTCAATGTGACGGTGCCGGAAGCTCTTACAGTCAAAGAAGATGAGGAACTGCTGCGGCTTAGCTATACGGGAGATGATTCTTATGATCCGGTTATCAGCATAGCATCCAAAAATTATGATATTACCCTTGATATTATCAGCGGAAAAGTGGATTATATTCATAATAAGCCTTTTGGAGTAATGATCGTTATTTTAAGAGGTACCAGGCCTGAACGTGAGAAAGCTTTGGAATATATAGAAAAGAACGTATATAAGCTGGAAAGATTAGGAGGGAAATAAAATGAATGAAACATTGGAAATCATACAGTCAGAATTTGCACAGGCATCGTTTGAGACTTTTGAGATGGTTTTGATTTCTATGATCGCAGCGGCTGTTGTAGGAACTGTTTTGGGCTTGATTCTCCATTTGACATCTAACCCGCTGTTTTTTAAGAACCGAATTATTAATGGGATTGCAGGAACGATCGTAAACATCATTCGTTCCATGCCGTTTATTATATTAATCATCGTTCTGATTCCGGTGACGAGGCTTTTGGTAGGAACATCCATTGGAGCTCTTGCGGCCTCTGTATCTCTTTCTATCGCATCCATTGCGTTTTTCGCAAGATTAGTGGAAGGAGCTTTTAGTGAAGTCGACAAAGGCGTGATTGAGGCTGCGGTTGCTGCCGGAGCGGGAACTTTTTTGATCATTCGCAAAGTGCTTTTTGTGGAGGCAATGCCTGCTCTGATTCGTGCGCTGACAGTGACATTTGTCAGCATTATCGGCTATTCAGCCATGGCAGGAGCCGTCGGCGGCGGAGGAATCGGAAATCTGGCGATCATGTACGGATATAATCGTTATCAGACAGGAGTTTTGTTTGTGACGGTAGTGGTTCTGATCATTATTGTCCAGCTGGGGCAGTGGATCGGAGACCGAATCGCAATGGCGTTTACGAGAAAATAAAAGTCTTTCAAAAAGAAAAATAAGAAAGGATTCATATTTTTCTTTTCTTTGGAAACAATAGGAGTATAAAATGTTGAGAAGAAAAGGAGAGTTTACATGAAAAAGACAATATGGATCTTATGTATGGCAATGGTTTTAGGAACATCTGTCCTCTTTGCCGGATGTTCCAACCGTTCAAACGATGACATGACAGAAAAGACAACGACAGGAAATGCATCAACGAAAGAAGACAGTCTTGCAGATGATGTGGAAGACGCAGCAGATGACATTGCGGACGGTGCAAAAGATGCTGCAGATGATATTGCCAATGGATTTGATAATTATGGCGATGCCCATGATTATCTGTTGAATCAGCTTGGAAACAGCGAGGAAGATGGAAGATATGTTGTGAAAAATAAGACGGAAGATGTGACTGAATATCAGGACGGATCTGAAGGATATTATTTCGAAGTCTACGATACAAAAGATGATTCCGGCAAAAAATATGGAGATTTTTATGTTGATAAAGATACAGGCAAGATTTATCAGAAAAATACCGATACAAAGAAAATTGAAGAGTACAAAAAATAATAGATCAGGGTTCTGTTTCGAGAAAGAAACAGAACCTTTTTTCTTTACAAATAAAAGAAAGTGTGGTATTCTTACCTTGAATTAGCACTCAATGATAAAGAGTGCTAACAAAAGCAAAGGAGGAATCCATATGATTACAATACCTGTGTATGATATGATTATTTTGCCTGACATTGTGTATTACTTTAAAAGTGATGTATTTCAGGAATTAAATATAGAAGATGTCAGGAAAGATGACGAAATATTATTTTTAATGCTGAAGGAGGATAAAACTAGATCAGAGATGACGGCGGATGATTTTTATCCGATCGGTATTTCGGGAAAATTTCAGTCTCGGGATGATAACGGTGTGATCAGTGTACGAACGACCAATCGTGTTGATATCCTCCAAGTTAATGTAACGGCAGATGAAATTACTGCTTCTGTAACTTTGAGAGAAGATATTGAAGATATTTCAGAAGAGGAGCGCAAGGAACGGTACGGAAAGATGAGAGACTCTCTCTTAAAGTTTGTCCAGGGATTTCAGTGGGGAATTATGGCGAGAGGCTATATTTTGCACTGGAAGAGCATGGAGGAGACCGTTTCTTCTCTGGCGGGATATTTGAATTTAAGCAATGAGGAGAAATATGAAATCCTGGCAGCAGATCATACTTCTGTCCGTACGGAATTGATGGAAAAAGCAATTTATGAATTTATTGAGATGACCAGAGTTGGTCAGGAGGCTGAGAATGAACAGGTAGAAAGCCATGAAAAGGTCTATCGGGAAGATGCGATCAAAAAACAGATTGACTTTTTGCAGAGACAGTTGGATGAGATGCATCCAGAGAATGTCTCAGATGTACGCAAATTTGAAAACAAGATCAAAGAATCCGGTATGAATGAGACAGCCAGACGGGAAGCCGAGAAGATTTTAAACCGGATGAAGCAGGAAGGAAAAGACAGCCATGAATATGGCATGCTCTATGACTATCTTGATTTTGTTACAGGACTGTCATGGAAAAAAGAAGAACTGACAGATGTAGATCTTACAGAAGCAGAAAAAATATTGGATAAAGAGCATTATGGACTGAAGAAGGTAAAACGCAGAATTATCCAGCAGCTGGCGGTGATGGCGCTGAATAAAAAACAGTCAGGTTCCATCCTTTTATTTGTGGGAGCTCCGGGAACCGGAAAGACCAGCATAGGTCAAAGCATTGCGGATGCGCTTCATAGAAAATATGTCCGGGTCAGCCTGGGAGGCGTTCGTGATGAGGCAGAAATCCGTGGACACCGAAGAACTTATGTAGGAGCAATGCCGGGAAGGATCATGGACGGCATGAAACGATGCGGTGCGTCGAATCCGGTAATGGTTTTGGATGAAGTAGACAAGCTTTCCAAGGATTTCAGCGGAGATCCGGCAAGTGCCTTGCTGGAAGTACTGGATCCAGAACAGAATAACAGTTTTACGGATCATTATATGAACGTGCCGTATGATTTGTCTGATGTTTTGTTCGTTTGCACAGCAAATACTATGGATACGATACCGGAACCGCTTCTGAACCGTATGGAAGTCATTCAGTTTCCGGGATATACAGCAGTGGAAAAATTTCAGATTGCTCGTAAGCATCTGCTGCCAAAGGCCATGAAAGCCATGGGAATCAAAGCTCAGAATCTGAAGGTGACGGATGAAGCCCTTGAAAAGATCATCAGCGATTATACAATGGAATCCGGGGTTCGGGGGTTAAAGAAGCAGCTGGATACCTTGTGCAGGTTTGCAGCGGTCAAATTGGTAAAAGGGGAACAAAAGAGTCTTACCGTAAGTCCGAGACGCCTGCAGGAATTCCTGGATCAAAAGCCGATTCATCATGAAAATATTCTGGAAGAGAAACAGCCGGGAATCGTGACTGGACTTGCATGGACCCAGGCAGGAGGTGAAATCCTCTTTATTGAGACAATGTTCACGAAAGGAAGCGGAAAGATCCAGATCACAGGACAGCTTGGAGATGTTATGAAAGAGTCTGTCCAGATTGCAGTGACATTAGTGAAGTCAAAATATCCAGAGAAAGCAGCAATGTTTGAAGAAAATGATCTGCACGTCCATGTTCCTGCAGGAGCAGTTCCAAAAGACGGGCCTTCCGCAGGAATTACATTAACGACTGCAATTGCTTCTCTTGTGACGGGAAAGGCAGTTTCTCCGGAATACGCCATGACGGGAGAAGTTTCGCTGCGGGGCAGGGTTATGCCGATCGGAGGGCTTCCGGAAAAACTGATGGCGGCTCAGAGAGCCGGCATATCTAAGGTACTGATTCCGTCAGAGAACGTAGATGACCTAGATGAAGTTGCTGATGAAGTAAAAGAAAAACTGAAAATTATACCGGTCAGGTCGGTAGAAGAGGTGCTGAAAAAAGTACTAAAATAGATACGTGATAATAAGGGGACTTTAACAGTGAAATGAAAAAGTATGGAAAATCTGCCCGTATAAAAGAGAAAGCAGGAATTGGCACATGGAGCTGCTGTCGCAGAATGTATATTCTGTAGGACAGCAGCTCCATTTTTTATTCCTGTGCTTTTTTTAGAGCATTCTTTATGGCCTGTTTTAGGATGGTGTTTGTGTACTGACTTTGATCATCAAACTCGATATCATCGATAGATTCAACTTTAGGGAGCTGTTTGTTAATTTCTTTTAGAGACGGTTCTACAAGAGGGTACATGGTTTTTATGGTTTTATCTAAATGCTTCAGGGCGACGGACTGAGGCTTTCCATTTTTGACGGTTACCTGAAGTTCCAGTTCGTTGTCCCCCAGTGTCAGAGGAGAAGAATAGACTCCTTCTATGTAACCGGAAGTTTTTGCTGATTCTTCCGTTGATTCTTTGGATGGGGCGAACATAAAAATAAGCAGAAGGATCAAAAGGATTCCCAGAAGAATGAAAATACCGGTATAAATCAGTTCTTTCGCCTTGAAGACGACAATTTTCGTTTTAGATGACATAACTTCCTCCCAAAAAGATTCTATTTTAGTATATGAAGCAGAACAGAAAAATATGATAAAAAATAATCCGGCGGGGCGAGGTAGAGTTTTTCTGCCTGATAAGGTATACTACGTGATAAGGAGATGAATTATGGCATTACAATTTATTTTAGGACCAGCAAGATCTGGAAAAACAACATATATTTATGATTGCGTTATCAAGGAATCCATAGAGAAGCCGGAACAGGAATTTTTTCTTCTGGTACCGGATCAGTCGACGTTAAATGCCCAGAGGGAATTGGTGACGAGGCACCCTCATCATGGAACGATGAATATTGATGTGGTAGGATTTTTTCGGCTGGCATACCGGATTTTCGAAGAATTGTCTTATGTTCCGAAAAATCTTTTGGAAGATGAGGGGAAATCCATGGTGATTCGAAAAATTATGGAGAAAAACAAGAAAAATTTGAAAATCTTTGGATCCAGTATGAAGAAACCCGGTTTTATTGAAGAATTAAAGTCTTTTTTCGCGGAAATGTATCAATATGATGTTTCCAGAAAGGATCTTGAGGATGCAGCCAAAACTATGAAACATCCTGCACTTCAGGCAAAGATGGAGGACATTCTTTTGGTTATGACAGAATTTGAAAACTATATCCAGGAGAGATATCTCATATCAGAACAGCTGCTGGATGTTTTAGCAGACAAGATGGAGGAATCACAAAAATTAAAGGATGCGGTTTTTTATTTGGATGGATTCACCGGGTTTACTCCAATTCAGAGAAAGGTCATCCAGAAGCTGATGAAAATCGGTCAGAAAGTCTTTATTTCTATGACAGTGGATGAGGCGGCAGTTTCAAAAGAGTATAGAGAATATGAATTGTTTGCCCTTCCGAAAAAAGAGCGTATGATCCTGATACGGGATGCTATGGAACTGGGGGTAGAGGTGGAAAAAGATATTTTCTGCAGTCCGAATAACAAAGGGTCTGAGCAGCTGCGTCATTTGGAACGGAATCTCTTTCGATATCCATATCGTACCTGGCAGGGGGAGTGTCAGGATATTTGTGTATTTCAGGCTATGAATCCACGGATGGAAAGTCAAATGATAGCGGGTCAGATTGAGACTTTGGTCAGAGAATACGGATATCAGTACAAAGATATTGTCGTGCTGACGGCAGATCTCGAAAGTTATGGAAGTGAACTGGAACGGAGTTTTCAGGATTTCCATATCCCGTACTTTGTGGATGCGAACCGTAAACTGAAGAATAATCCGTGCATTGAGACGATTCTTTCGGCCCTTAAGATGATACAGAAAGATTTTTCTTATGATATGGTATTCCGGTATCTGAAATCAGGATTTTCCTGTCTGGATCAGGAAGAGGCGGATCTTCTGGAAAACTATGTGATTGCAATGGGAATTCAAGGATACAGCCGGTGGAACCGGCCTTTTGAGACGGAGATCTTTTCAAAAGAAGAGCAGGAGCGGATCGAGCCATTGAGAATCCGTTTTATGGATGAGATCCGCCCCCTGAAAGAAGGACTGAAAAAGAGAGGGGAGACCGTTCTTGGAAAACTGACCTGTCTTTATGAATTTTTAGATCGTCTGAACATTGAACAAAAAATGGAAGATAAGAAACAAAAATTTGAGAAAGCAGGCGATCCGGCCCAGGCAAAAACTTATGGTAGAGTTTATGGACAGGTTCTGGACCTGATGGAACAGATGGCAGATATTCTTGGAGAAGAAAAATTATCTTACGATGATTTTTTAAGTGTTCTGGAAACAGGAATGGAAGAGATGACCATGGGAGTCATACCACCAAGCCTGGATCAGGTAGTGATCGGAGATATGGAAAGGACGAGGACGGAAGGAGTTAAAGTACTTTTTTTCGCAGGTGTCAGCGACAATGTCATACCAAAACAGAATCCGAAAGGGAATGTGATCAGTGACTCCCAGAAGGGAATGCTGGAAGAAGAAGGAATTGTGATGGCACCGACTGCCAAGGCGGCGTCTTATATGGAACAGTTTTATCTTTATCTTACGACTGCAAAGCCGGAAGATAAACTGTATGTATCCTATAGTGTGATGACAGCATCCGGAGATAATCAGAAGCCTTCTTATTTTCTGGAACGAATCCGGTCTGTTTTCCCAGAGTTAAAAATTAGAGAAGAAAAGGATTTTAACATGTGGGGATATACACCAGAAGCAGCCATGAATCAGGTGGTTTCTCTTTTAGAAGAGGAGACGCTCAGTGAAGAACAATGGCAGCAGCTGGCGGTTCTTTTTTATGGACTGGAAGGATTTTTACCGGCTTCTAGATGCATTGACGGAAAATTTTACGAAAATCACGCCTCTCCGATCAGCAGAGACCTGGTGAAGGAATTATATGGAGATACTCTGCGGGGAAGTGTGACAAGGATGGAGCAATTTGCAGGCTGTGCCTTTTCTCATTTTATGAAGTACGGCCTGAAGCTGAAAGAACGGATGGAACATCAGATTCTTCCAATGGACATGGGACAGGTCTTTCATAAGACCATGGAATTGGTCGGAAAACGTACGGACTGGAAGTTCGCTGATGACGAATCCAGGGATTCTTTTGTAGATCAGACGGTGGAAGACGCGGTTTCCGAAGTCCAGCAGGAAATACTGGAAAGCAGCAGCAGAAATCACTATCTGATGGATCGGATGAAGAGGATTTCCAGACGGGCTGTATGGGCCATGGAACAGTATATTCGGAGAGGAGATTTTACCCCGGAAGAGTATGAAATTGCGTTTTCCGAAGAAAATCAGCTGAAATCCATGAACTTTTCTCTGGAAAATGGAGAAAAAATGGTGTTTTCCGGCGTTGTGGACCGGATGGACAGTATAGAAGATGAGGAAAATAAATATATTCGGATCATTGATTATAAGTCGGGAGATGTAAAGTTTGATTTTGCGAAAGTTTTTCATGGACTCCAGATGCAGCTCATCATCTATATGAATGCTATGCTGGAACTGTATGAAAAAAAGGGAGAAAAACGAGTGCTTCCGGCCGGGATGTTTTATTTTCATATAAATGATCCTATCGTGGAAGATAAAAAGAAAAAACAGGATGATGCGGAGACAGCGCTTCTGAGGGAAATGAAGATGAGCGGAGTGGCAAACAGTGATTTTGACCTGATTTCCAAAATGGAACATTCAGGGAAAGAGGGAATTGTGTCGATGCCTGTGACCATAACAGCAAAGGGATTTGGCAAGCGTTCTTCCATCATGGATACCAGTCAGATGCTGAAGCTTGGAACTATGGTGGAAGAGAAGATCATAGAGCTGGGCAACGCGCTGATGAAGGGAGATATATCTATCCGTCCTTATGAGTATAAAGATATGATGCCGTGTGCTTATTGCAGTTTCCGTCATATATGCGCTTATGAAAATGGAGTCGACCCGGTAAAAAGGATTAAAAGCATATCATTGGAGGAGGGAAAACATGCCTTGGACGAAGGAACAACAGAAAGTTATTGACCAGAGAGATGCGGATATTCTGGTATCTGCGGCAGCGGGTTCTGGGAAAACAGCAGTCCTGGTGGAACGAATCATACAAAAAATAACAGAAGAGGAGCATCCTCTGGATGTGGACCGGCTGCTTGTAGTGACGTTTACCAAAGCGGCAGCAGGAGAAATGAGAGAAAGAATTGCGGCCGCGCTGGATAAAAAGGTACAGGAATTCCCGCAGAATCAGCATTTTGTCCGTCAGCTTTCGCTGATCCATAAAGCTCAGATCACAACTATCCATAGTTTTTGCATGAGTCTGATCCGTGACTATTTTTATGTTCTGGGAATCGATCCCAATATCGCCCCGGGAGAGGAAGGTCAGCTTTCTCTTATGAAAGAGCAGATACTGGATGAAATTCTGGAGGAAGCGTATGAAAAACGGGATCCGGAGTTTATTGAGCTGGTAGAATCTTATTCTCCGGGCCGGAATGACAAAGAACTGAGTCAATATATCTTAAATCTTTATGAGAAAGCGAGAAGTCATGTACAGCCGGAAGTATGGCTTCAAGATGCCAGGGAGAATCTTCAGGTAGAAACCCTGGAAGATCTGGAAAAGTCTCCTATGGTGAAGATGATCTGGAAGGATGCATCCGGAGTTTTTGAGAATGCGCTTGCCATTCTGAAGGAAGCTCTGGAAACAGCTGCGGCAGAATGCGGTCCGTTTTTTTATCTAAAACAGTTAAAACAGGATGAAGAAATACTAAAGGGATTTGTAGAAGCACAGTCATTTGGAAAATGCTGCCGTCTGTTTGAGAAATTTAAAAAGCCGACATTAAGAAGAGATCCTTCAAAAACAGACGCAGTGATCAATCCGGATCTGCAGGCTTACTGTAAAGAGTTGAGAGATCATGCATATAAGCTGGTTGAAGAGATGAGAGGCGCCTATTTTTATCTCAGCATGGGAGATATCTTAAGAGAACTGAAAATCGTAAGACGCCCTCTGGAAGCACTGATCGGACTGACAGAAGAATTTATGGAACGGTATTTGCAGAGAAAAATAAGAGAAAATCTTATGGATTATGATGATATGGAGCATTTTGCCCTGAAGCTTCTGATCGATCACTGGGATGAGAGTGGAAATCCGGTGCCAAGCCAGATTGCTTTGGAAAAATCCATGGATTTTGAGGAAATCTACATTGATGAGTATCAGGACAGCAATTTCATCCAGGATGCGATTCTGCGCAGTGTGTCCAGGGAAGCGGAAGATGGACATAATATGTTTATGGTGGGAGATGTAAAACAGAGTATTTACAGTTTTCGTCTGGCAAGGCCGGAATTGTTCCTGGAGAAATATGACCGGTACCAGGGTCCGGAAGAAGAATATCAGCTGATTGAACTCCGCAACAATTTCAGGAGTCGAAGGGAAGTACTGCAGTTTACCAATGATATTTTTTATCAGATTATGCACGAGTCTTTGGGAAATATCGAGTATACAAAGGAATCAGCGCTGGTTCCGACCATGGAATTCCCGGAAAGCAGCGGCATGACTGCGGAAATTATGCTGATCGATCAGGAAGAGGTCAGCCAGTCAGAAGAAAACGCGCTGGTGCTGGAGGCCCGGATGATCGCCGGGAAAATAAAGGAAATGGTGGATGGAGAGGATCCTCTGATGGTGACGGGAGAAGATGAACAGGGAAACCGGGTTTTAAGGAACGTGTGCTATAAGGACATTGTAATTTTGCTGCGGTCTATGAAAGGAAAGGCGGAAGTGTTTCAGAAAGAACTGATGGATGCGGGAATTCCGGCTTTCTGTGACAATCAGACAGGATATTTTGATACGGTAGAGATTCGTACTCTGTTAAGTCTTTTATCTGTTGTAGACAATATTTATCAGGATATTGATCTGGCGGCGGTCCTCCGTTCCCCGATCATTGGAATGACGGAGGAGGAACTTGGCTGGCTGAAGATCAAAGGAAAATCGGATCATTTATACGGCTGTCTGACAGAAGTTCAGGATCAGATGCCGCTGGCAAAACAGGCATTAGAATATCTTGAGCGTTTAAGAGAGGAAAAAACCTGTCTTCCGTTAAATGAACTGATATGGCTTGCCCTGGATGAAAGCGGCTATTTTTATTACGCCGGCTCCATGCCGCAGGGAAAGAAACGTCAGGGAAATATTTTAATGCTGATTGAACAGGCGAAAGCATTCGAAAACAATCAGGTAAAGGGATTATTTCATTTTGTACGGTATATGAAACAGCGCAGGGAATATCATATGGATTTTGGAGAAGCCAGTGTTCTGGGAGAAGATCAGGATCTGGTGCGAATATCCAGCATCCATAAAAGCAAGGGGCTGGAATATCCTGTTGTATTTGTATCGAATCTTCATAAAAAATTTAATCAGCAGGACAGCAGTGGGAAAATAATTTTCCATCCGGATTATTTTGTCGGCGCAGATGTGATTGATCCGGTGCACCGGAGCCGGAGTACCACGATTTTAAAAAGCATGATCCGCCGTCAGATGAAAAAAGAAGCCCTTGGAGAAGAACTGAGAGTTTTATATGTAGCCATGACCAGGGCAAAAGAGAAATTGATCCTGACTGGAATAAAAAAGAGAGAAATTGACTGGAACCGGAAAAAAGAGGTATCTTATATTGATCTGCTGGAATCAAGTTCTTATTATGATTGGATCAGCAAAGCGCTTGTGCATGTTCCGGCAGAAGATTTTCGGCTGAAAATCTATCATCTGGAAGATTTTGCCTGGATGCAGGAGAAAGAAGGAATTGAGCGCCAGCTGGACAAACAGATTTTCCTTGCCAGAATTGCAGGGGAGGAAGGAAGGCAGCAGGAGGAAATCAGACATCTTAGAGAAACATTTGCCTATCAGTATGTAAATCAGGCAGAAACTAAGGGACAGCTTAAGTATTCGGTTTCAGAGATTAAGAGGATGAGCCAGGCAGTGGACGAAGAAGAGAAACCTATATTTCCTGCCCGGGAACCGGAGAAAAGAATCCCGAAGTTTATTAGTCAGGAAAAGAAAATTTCTGCGGTTTCACGGGGAACTGCAGTTCATAAAGTATTTGAACTTCTGAATTTTGACAAATCATATTCCTACGGGGAACTGGATGAGCAGATTCGTTTCTGGATTCGCGAGGGCGTAATCGGAGCAGAGTATGATAAGGTTATATGGAGAAAGGATATCCTTGCATTTCTGGAGTCAGAACTTGGGAAAAGAGTACAAAAGGCGGCATCGGAGAAAAAAATCTGGAAGGAAAAACAGTTTGTAATCGGAGTTCCTTTTTCAGAGATGTCGGATGATGAAAGAAGTGATTCGTATGTCGTGGTTCAGGGAATTATTGATTTGTATTTTGAGGAAGAAGATGGTCTCGTCATCGTGGATTATAAAACAGACAGGACTGCCGATCAGGATGGATCCAGCCTCGTAAATCGTTATAAAGTTCAGCTTGATTATTACCGCAGAGCTTTAGAGCAAATAAGCGGGAAAAAAGTAAAAGAATGTTATATTTACTCAGTATTTCTGAAAAAAGCCCTGGTTTTATAAAGATTTAACAATTCGTCATACATTTTTAAGGAACAAAACATACACAAGTCACAAATTTTTGGTAAGATAAAAGCATCAGAAAGGAGTGATACCTACATGGAAGATAAGAACCATATAACCATTGACGAGTTGATGAAGAAGAGTCTTCAATTTGCATTAGCAGCTACTTTAATTGCAGGTACATCCAATATTTCCGTAATCAAGGATAAGATACAGGTAAAGGAAAGCGATCACGGAACGATTGTCATTCAGCAAATGAATGATTAGGCCTTTTTGGGGAATGCTAAGACAAGTAACAGTTGTTTTAGCCGAGCAGAAAGGATATGGAATATGTCAAAGGACAAAGAATTTACTGAGAAATCATTTGATGAGATGGACGAAAAGGAGCGTTTGAAGTTTGAGACTGCCAAGGAATTGGGACTGGCTGACCGTCTGATGAAAGGCGGCTGGAAATCGTTATCAGCCAGTGAGACAGGAAAGATTGGCGGACTGATGAACAAAAAGATGAAAGATAATAGCAAAAGATAAAATGATGCCGGGTATGCAGGAAGCATATCCGGCTTTTCCTTTTTTAGACTTCCTGTTATAATAGCATAACAACAGGAAGGAGCAGACATGATAACAAGAGAACAATTTGAGGAGGCTCTGGAAGAGCGCCAGACAAAAGAAGTAAGAAAAATATTAAAAAAAGGATGTGTGGCTGTGGCAGGCCTGGGCGGCCTGGGATCTCATATTGCTCTGATGCTGGCCAGAACCGGAATCAAGCGACTTCTGCTGGCAGATTTTGATCAGGTGGAGATTTCTAATCTGAATCGTCAGGCATATACGATTGATCAGATTGGAATACCGAAAACAGAAGCTATGAAACAGCTGATTGATCAGATTAATCCGTGGATTGAGCTGGAATTTTTTCAGGGGAAAGTAACGAAGGAAAATGCGGCAGATATCTTTAAAAATTATCCGGTCATTTGTGAAGCGTTTGATGGAGCGGAAGCAAAAGCTATGCTTGTAAATACAGTACTGGAAGAGCTCCCGGATTCTGTGATCATTTCAGGCAGCGGTATGGCAGGTATTTATAGTTCTAATCTTATTAGGACAAGGAAAGTAATGAACCGGCTATATTTGTGCGGAGACGAAACATATAGTGTATCAGACAAGGAATCACTGACGGCTGCAAGAGTTTCTGTATGTGCGGGACATGAGGCAAACATGGCTGTACGAGTGCTTCTGGGAGAAACAGACGTGTAAAAAGAAAGGAAATCATCAATATGGAAGGAAAACACATCATCGCGGTTACCAGCCGAAAGCTGTGTACCAGACCGTTTCTGCAGGTAGTGGAAGAATTAGCAGAGAAAAACTTAAAGACAATTGTACTGCGTGAGAAGGATTTGACGGAAGAAGAATATGAAGAACTGGCGCGCCGGTGTCTTGAAATATGCGACAGAACCGGAGCGAACCTGACACTTCATAATTTTGTATCGGCGGCCCGGAATCTGGGAGTAAAGAAAATCCATCTTCCTTATCCTGTATTTTTAAAAGAAGCAGATAGACTGCAGGATTTTGAGTCGATCAGTACATCCATTCACAAGCCGGAAGAAGCTCTTCGCGCTCAGGAACTCGGGGCACATTTTGTGTTCGCCGGGCACATTTTTGAAACTGACTGCAAAAAGGGACTGACACCTAGAGGCCTTGATTTTTTAAGGCAGGTTTTGGAAACTGTGAAAATTCCTGTATACGGTATTGGAGGAATCCATGAGAATAATTATCAGCAGGTTTTGGACGCAGGAGCGGCGGGAATCTGTATGATGTCTGAATTTATGAAATAGGGAGAAATCTGGCTTTACTCAATACGGGCTTTATGTTATGATTAAAAGAAGTACGTAAAGGAGAGGGTCATGAAAATAACAAAAAATTTGGCAAAAGTAATTTCTAAAATTTTAAAATTTCTTCAGCGGCGGCTGGTCATGGTAGTTCTCCTGATCGTGATACAGGTATTCTGGATGACATATATCGTGGCAATTATAGGAGAAAATTCTGAAATTTTACAGAAGCTGCTGGAGCTGTTTAGTCTGATTGTCGTGATTTATCTGGTAAATAAGCAAGATAATCCGGCTTATAAGCTCGCATGGACCATACCAATTCTGATTTTCCCTTTATTTGGAGGATTTGCGTATCTGGTCCTCGGAAATAAGCAGCCGGCAAGGAAATTAAGGAAAGCACTGGAAGAATCAATTTCTGAGACGGATTTCCTTCTGGGGCAGGAATATGAAGTGATTGAGAATCTGAAGAAGACAGATCCTCAGGTGGCGACACAGGCAGTTTATATAGAGAAATACGGCGGGTATCCGATTTATCAGAATTCCAATACAAAATATTATGCTTCCGGTGAGGAGATGTTTGGAGATCTCTTAGAGTCTCTGCGCAGCGCTAAGCATTATATTTTTATGGAATTCTTTATTGTTTCACAGGGCTATATGTGGGAAACGATTTTGGAAATCTTAAAAGATCGTGTCAATGATGGAGTAGAAGTGCGTTTCATGTATGATGATGTGGGCTGTGTCGATCTTTTGCCGTATAAATATTATAAAGAACTGGAAAAATATGGAATCATGGCGGTTGCGTTTAATCGGATCAAGCCTCTGATTTCTACAGCATGGAACAACCGGGATCACAGAAAAGTTGTGGTGGTGGACGGACATACAGCTTATACCGGCGGTCTGAATCTGGCAGATGAATACATCAATCGGATTGAGCGGTTTGGATATTGGAAAGATGCTGGCCTTAAGGTAATGGGTGACGCAGTGTGGAATTTTACGGTCATGTTTTTGCAGGTGTGGAATGCGATGCGCAAGACAGACGAAGGATATGGAACATTTCTTCCGCACAAACATCATCAGGCAGATTTTAAAGGACAGGGATATATCCAGCCGTATGCGGATAATCCACTGGATCGGGAGACTGTGGGTGAGAACGTATATTTGAATATTATCAATTCTGCAGCTCGGTATGTTTATATGTATACGCCATATTTGATTATCGATAATGAAATGATCACAGCACTGTGCCTTGCGGCAAAACGAGGGGTAGATGTGAGGATTGTTACGCCGGCAATTCCGGATAAGAAAGCAGTCTTTTTACTGACTCAGTCTTATTATAGTCAGCTTGTAGATTCAGGAATCCGGATTTATCAGTATACACCAGGTTTTATTCACGCAAAGTGCTTTCTGTGTGATGATAAAATAGGAACTGTAGGAACGATTAATATGGATTTCAGGAGCTTATATCTTCATTTTGAAAATGGGGTATTTATGTTCAAAAGTGAAGCTTTGCCGCAGCTGAAGGAAGATATGTTTCGAACATTTGAAGAAAGCCAGCTGATTACAAAGGAAATGTGCGAGGGTACGCTGCCAAAACGTCTGGCTCAAAGTATGTTAAGAATTCTAGCGCCGTTATTATAGGAGTTGAGGCAAATGGAAAGTTATACAAGTTTTGCGATGGTATATGATGAATTTATGGATCAGACACCGTATGATCAATGGTATCAAAATATTTTGCAGGTTTTTAAAAAATATGGTGTGCCGGAACAGGGAAAGGTGCTGGAACTTGGGTGCGGCACAGGAAAGATGACCCGCAGGCTTGCGCTCAGCGGATATGATATAACAGCGGTGGATTACTCCCTGGAAATGCTGGAGATTGCCAGGAACAGCAGTGAAGATGGAATTTTGTATGTATTTCAGGATATGGCAGATTTAGAACTGCCGCAGAAGATAGATGCAGCTGTCAGCATTTGTGACTGTATGAATTATCTTTTGGAAGAAAAGGAACTTTTGTCTGCTTTTCGTAGAGTGAAAACATATTTGAATCCTAATGGAATTTTTATGTTTGATATGAATTCAAAATATAAATATGAACATCTGCTGGCACAGAACACTTTTGCAGAAGACAGGGAGGACGCTAGTTTTATTTGGGATAATTTTTATGATGAAGCGCAGCGGATTAACGAATATCAGTTAAGCTTATTTATCCGCAATCAAAAAGGAACCTATGATAAATTTGAGGAAGTGCACCTTCAGAAGGCGTATGAACAGGACGAAGTTTGTGATCTGCTGAAAAGAGCGGGATTTGAGGAAGTCGTTATATTAGATGTGGAAACGATGAGACAGCCCGGTGAAAAAACAGAACGTCTCTATTATATTGCAAGATGATCCGTGTGGAAAGAATCAGGAGCAAAGCTTTAACAGAAAGGAATAGAAATGAAAGATTATATTGTGAGAGGAACAGCCGCCAACGATGAGGTTCGATTTTTCGCGGCATATACAAAAGGAGTTGTGGAAGAAGCAAGACAACGGCATAATACGAGCCCTGTTGCTACGGCAGCCCTTGGGCGTCTGCTGACGGCAGGAGCCATGATGGGAAGTATGTGCAAAAATGACAGTGATGTCCTAACTCTTCAGATTCAGTGCAGCGGTCCAATTGGAGGACTTACTGTGACTGCAGATTCGAAGGCGAACGTAAAAGGATATGTCAATCATCCAGATGTGATGCTTCCGCCAAGCAAAGAAGGAAAACTGGATGTGGGAAAAGCTGTCGATCTAGGGGTTCTTACAGTCATCAAAGACATTGGCTTAAAAGAACCTTATTCCGGCCAGACTCATCTTGTATCTGGTGAGATTGCGGAAGATCTGACTTACTATTTTGCGACCAGTGAGCAGATTCCAACTTCAGTTGCTCTGGGAGTTTTGATGAACAAGGACAATACAGTTCGTCATGCAGGAGGATTTATTATTCAGCTGATGCCGTTTGCTACAGAGGAAACCATCAGCGCGCTGGAGAAAAAGATTGCCCAGTTTAAGTCTGTAACTTCTTGTTTGGATGAAGGACATACTCCAGAAGAGATGATGGAGCAGCTCCTTGGAGATATGGGTATGAAGGTATATGGAACTATGCCGACTAAATTTTACTGCAACTGTTCAAAAGAAAGAGTTGAGCAGGCTGTGATCAGTGTAGGAAAAAAAGAAATTCAGTCTATGATTGACGAGGGAAAGCCAATTGAAGTCAACTGCCATTTCTGCAATACAAACTATGAGTATACGGTAGATGATTTGAAGCGGATGCTCAAAGAAGCGAGTCATTAAAGAAAAAAGGATGCCATCTTTCATAAGAAAGACCGGCATCCTTTTTAGCATCAGTGTCCGCGTCAGAGTCTTATTCTTCGCTTTTTTCTTCCTCTTTTTCTGTGGAAGAAGAGTCATCTTCATCATCTTCAGTGATATGAATGGAGACATAATCTCTGTCATCTTCTGACGGCTCAGGGAAAATGTCGTCATCATCAAAGATGTCATCATCATCAAAATCTTCATCTTCAGGTTCTTCTTCTTTTCCTGTCAGTTCTTTTATTTTTTCGAAGATGGCTTTGATTTGATCACGGGCAATATAAAGGATGCCGCCGATTGTGATCAAAGCGGTAAGAAACTTACATAAGGTTTTAAATTTTTTTCTCATAAAAAGACCCCTTTCGTTTTTTCTGCTTTCATTGTAATATGAAATAAAGGAAAAAGCAACGAAGTATTGACAAAATAAAATTTCTTGATAAAATAATAAACAAAAATTAGTTTTATATATAGAAAGGAGGAGCAGTTTGAAGCGTTTATGTGCGAAAGAGGCTTTGAAACTTGTGCCAGATCAGGGAAAAATCGGCCTTGGGGGAGGAGAAACCATAGCATACCTTGCGGAAAATGTAAAAGAAGCAGGAAAGCATGTGACAGTCATTACTCCGTCAGAAGCCACGAGGGAAAAATGTCTGGAATTAGGGCTGACTGTGGATGAGACTGGAAAGACATCAAAACTGGAAATTGCCTTTGATGGGTGCGATCAGGTAGATCAAAGATTGAATGCTTATAAAAGTGCAGGAGGAATCCACACACAGGAGAAAATTATTGCACGGATGTCAAAAGAATATGTACTTTTGGCGGATGAGACAAAATTAGTGAAAGAACTGGGATGTGATATTCCAATCGTTTTGGATATTGTTCCAGAGGCGTTTGGATATATTAAAAGAGAGATTCAGTTAATGGGAGGCGATGTTCACAAAAGAAATGATCATCTTTTGGAGGCAGAATTTAAAGAAGTCCATTCGCTTGAGGAACTGGATCGAAGATTGAAGGCAATGACTGGAGTAATTGAGACTTCGCTGTTTTATCAGATTGCAACGAAGGCCTTGATTGCAGGCAAAGATGGAGTGAAAATCATAGAAAAAACAGGAGAAAGAAAATGAGTACATGGGGAATTTTAGGGTGCGGAACGATTGCCAATGAAATGGCGGAGACATTTAAAAAAATGGGACATGAGATTTATGGAGTGAGCAATCGGACAATAGAGAAAGCGGAAAGATTTGCAGAGAGATATGGTGTAAAACATATTTATAAGACATATGAGGAAATGCTGGAAGACAAAAATATTGATATTGTTTATATTGCAACACCGCACAGCATGCATTACGAAAATATGCTGAAAGCGGTAAAAGCAGGAAAGCATGTGCTGTGCGAAAAGGCAATCACGGTGAATGAGGCACAGCTGAATGAAATCATGGGACTGGCGGAGCAGAAAGGAGTTGTTGTGAGAGAAGCAATGACCATTTCTCATATGCCGCTTTATAAAAAATTGCAAGAACGGATCCGGGAAGGTGCGATCGGAAAACTTAAAATGGTTCAGGTGAATTTTGGAAGCAATAAAGGATATGATTCCTCCAATCGTTTCTTTGCCCTGGAGGCAGCAGGAGGTGCACTGCTGGATATCGGTGTATATGCGACATCGTTTGCCAGGACCTTTTTAAGTGAAGCACCAAATACCATTCTTACAACAGTAGAATTTCTGGAGACAGGAGCAGATGAGCAGTCAGGAATTATTATGAAAAATACAAAAGGGGAAATGGTTGTTATGTGCCTGACCCTGCGGGCAAAACAGCCGAAAAGAGGTGTTGTAACCGGGGACAAGGGATATATTGAGGTATATGAATATCCGAGAGCGTGTCGGGCAACCATAACGAATACGGAAACCGGAGAGGTGGAGACCGTAGAGGCCGGAAAAACAGAAGATGCTCTGAAATATGAGGTGGAAGCCATGGAAGGATGTGTGGCTGGTGATTATGAAGATGACTGTCAGCAAATAACGAAGGATGTTATGAGGATTCTGACAAGTGTTAAGACCCAGTGGGGAATGAAATATCCATTTGAATAGAAGAAAGAGAAAAAAGCAGGATGCGGAAAACATATCCGCATCCTGTTTCTTTGGGCTGGACGGACCTGCGATGATGGGGTATACTGGTTAAGATAAGTGAAAAAGGAGGAAAGGGATGGATGATCCGGATTTTTAAAACCTATGAAGGTGAGACCAGATTCTGTGAGCTTGAAGAAATAGAGAGGGAATCCTGGGTGATGCTTACAAATCCCACGCAGGAGGAACTTTATCATATTTCTGAGACTTATAAAATTGATATGGATGATCTAAAGGCAGCTTTGGATACGGAGGAACGTTCCCGTCTGGAAAATGAAGAAGATTATACGATGATTCTCGTTAATATTCCGGTCGTAGAAGAAGAAAACGGGAAGAAATGGTACGAAACGATTCCTTTGGGCATTTATATTACAAAAAAGATAGTATTTACTGTATGCCTGGAAGAGACGAATATCCTGCGCCAGTTTGTGGATGGGCTGGTTCCGGATTTTTATACATATATGAAGACAAGATTCGTTTACCAGATCCTGTACAATAATGCGGCTCTGTTTTTGTATTATTTAAGAATCATTGATCAGAGAGCTAACCAAATTGAGGAAGTTCTCCTGGAGACTTCAAAAAACAGTGATTTGATCCAGCTGTATGATTTAGAAAAATGTCTGGTATATTTTACTACCTCCTTAAAATCCAATGAGGTTGTTTTGGAGAAGTTAAGAAAGCATATCGGGCTTCGTCATTATGAGGAAGATCAGGAACTGCTGGAGGATGTTATCATAGAGAACAAACAGGCTATGGAGATGACATATATTTATCATAATATTCTGCGCAGTACCATGTCTTTGTTTGGATCGATCATTGATAACAATCTGAATCAGGTCATGAAGTTTCTTGCAGCGGTAACGATCATCGTAGAACTTCCGACGATGATATCAGGCCTGTACGGAATGAACGTAAAGATGTCGGGTATGCCGTTTGCCCAGAATGCCTATGGGTTTGCGGTGATCACAGCTTTTTCTGTTGTTGTGTGCTTGATTGCGGTTTATATTTTAAGAAAGAAGAATTTGCTGTAAAAAACCTGCTATGAAGAAGACGGCAGCTGTCTGCGGAATTGCTTTCATAGCAGGTTTTTATTTTTAGTCTAAATAATGTTTCATGTGCCGGAGGGCGTTCTTTTCCAAGCGGCTTACCTGGGCTTGGGAAATGCTGATCTCATCGGCAACTTCAGTTTGGGTTTTTCCTTCGAAGAAGCGAAGACGAATAATGTTGTATTCCCGGTCCGGAAGCCGATCCATGGCTTCTTTTAAGGAGATGGATTCGACCCAGAGATCTTCTTTGTTTTTTTTATCTTTTACCTGATCCATGAGATAGAGGGCATCTCCGCCGTCCTGATAAACCGGTTCATAAAGAGATAGAGGAGTCGCAATGGCATCCAAAGCGAATAAAACATCCTCTTTTTTGATTCCGATTTCTTCGGAAATTGCTTCTAGAGAGGGCTCTTTATTATATTTTTTTGTAAGAGTCTCCTTTGCATGGATAGCTTTGTAGGCAATGTCCCGGAGGGAGCGGCTGACTCTCATGGCATTGTTGTCCCTTAGATAACGTTTTACCTCTCCGATGATCATAGGGACCGCATAGGTTGAAAACTTTACGTTGAGACTTCGATCAAAGTTGTCAATGGCTTTTATTAAGCCGATGCAGCCAACCTGGAACAAATCATCCGCATTTTCACTGCTTCCGGAAAAACGCTGGATGACGCTTAGAACAAGTCTTAAATTGCCTTTAATGTATTGTTCTCTGGCTTCCAGGTCACCCTGTTCGATCCGTTTAAATAATTCTTCCTTTTCTTCGTTGCTCAGAAGCGGCAGGGTTGAGGTATTTACGCCGCAAATTTCAACTTTGTTCAGTGCCATAATTGATTCCTCCATTGTAAATCGTTCTAATAAAATCATTTACAAATGGAGCTTCCTTTATACGTTGAAAAAATTGCCAGGGAAATTGACTTCTATATTTTGCGGTGATATGATAAACGAAGCAAAAGAAATAAAAAGGAGATTTTTCATGAAAAAAATATTAACTTCAATTTTGATGGTTGCTTTTGCTTTATGCCTTGGAGGATGTGATTTGCCATGGCAGAAGCAGACAGCAAAAACAACAGAAAAAGCTCAGACAATAGAGTCTTCCGAAGTGAAGGGAAGTATGAAAGGAATGAAACTGAAAGTTGGGGTTTCCAATGAGATGGCACCATTTTCCTTCTATGATGAAGACAAAAAAGAGCTGAGAGGGTTTGATATCGATATTTTGAAGCGTATCAGCAAATATCTTGGGTTTGAATATGAAACTCAGGCTATGCCGATGAAGGAGCTTGAGGAAAAAGTTAAGAATAAAGAACTGGATTTTGCCATTGCCGGCATTTCAATCACGGATGCAAGACAGGAGGAATTCGATTTTACAGATTCTTATTACGATAATACCATTTCCATGGCTGTCAACAAAGATTCCAAAATCGAGGACAGAAAGGATATTCAGGGCAAGATCATAGGAGTTGAAGAGGGAACTTCGAATGCCCAGTATGTTGAAGATTATATGATGGATGGCAATACGGTTAAGTATTATTCTTCCATGGATAAAGTCTTTAAAGATTTGGAAGCAGGCAAGATTGATGTAACATTGTATGATACAACAGGAGTTGACTACTATCTTCAGAATCATAAAAAAACAAATATTATAGCCTTAAGTGAGAAACTGAATTCTGAACAGAGTAATTATGGAATTATGTTTGCCAAGGGTTATAAATATCTGGATCAATTTAATGTGGCGCTGCAGGTATTGAATACGGATGGTGAGTATCAGGAGATCAAAGACCGCTGGATCGGCGTGAGCGACTAGGAGTCTGCCGTGGAGATTACGTATATTGTCTTTCGACAGATCCTGAAGATGTTTTTGATGATGGGAATCGGCTTTGGCTGTTATAAAATCCGGTTTTTTACAAAAAGAGGGAGTCAGGTGCTGTCAGATACGGCGCTGTTTATTGTGCTTCCGTGTGTAGTTTTTACTTCATTTCAAATAGAATATGATGAACAGATTTTATATGGCATTATCGTTTCTTTTGTTTTGGCAGCTGCGGCCCATATCGTTGCGATGGGGGCCGCATATCTTTTGGTTCGGGGAGGGACAAAGGAACAAAGGATTCTGGAACGGTTTCATGTTATTTATCCAAACTGTGGATTTATGGGAGTTCCAATTGCTCAGGCGATGTTTGGAGAAAATGGAGTGATCTATATTACAGCATTTATGTGTGCTCAAAATTTTCTGATCTGGTCCCATGGAGTGACGTCTATGCAAGGCGGAGGATTTCGTAAAGAATCTTTGATACAGGTTGTGAAAGCTCCGGTTATTTTGGCGTTAATATTGGGAATGATCTGTTTTGTATCTGGCATCCGGATTCCAGATGTTGTGGAAGAAGCTCTGGAATCTGTAGGTTCTATGAACACGCCGCTTGCTATGTTAGTGTCAGGAACTGCCGTAGCTCAGACTCACATAGGAAAGGCACTGCGAAGACCAAGGATGTACTGGATGCTGTTCCTTCGTCTGGCGGCAGTGCCTGCAGTGGTGATTTTGCTGTTATCTTTTGTACCAATATCTGATGAGATTCGCCTGGTAACGGCCATGGGAATATCGGCTCCTACGGCAGCAATTTCGACGATGTTTGCTGTGAAATATCATAGAGATGTTGGTTATGCTGCAGAATTGTTTGCGGAATCAACCGTATGTGCAATTGCTACTATGCCTGCAATGATTTATTTAGCACAGCTGCTGTTTTAGCCAGGATGTTTCATCTTTTGTAAGATAAGGAGAGATTGCGTCATATACCTTTTGCTGGTATTGTGACAGCAGTCTCTTTTCTTTTTCGTTTAGAAGAGAAAAATCAATGCCGTCCAGGTCAATCGGAACCAGAGTAAGTGGTTCAAATTCCAGAAAGGCACCGTATTCGTTCTGGCGCTGTTTCTTGCATAAAAGCATATTTTCGGTACGGATTCCATATTTTCCGGGAACATATACGCCTGGTTCATCGGTAGTCACCATTCCAGGAAGCAACACTGCATCAAGATTTTCTGGATTGCTTCGCCATCGAAAAGCATTTGGACCTTCGTGGACTCCCAGGAAATATCCAACTCCATGCCCAGTGCCGCAGCGATAATCCATTCCAGATTCCCATAATGGCTCCCGGGCCACAATGTCCAGACTGCTTCCGCGGCATCCTGCGAGAAATTTAACATCTGCCAGCAGCAGCATTGATTTGCAGACAAGGGTATAACTTCTTTTTTCTTCTTTTGAAATCGGTCCGAGAATAAACGTTCTCGTTACATCTGTTGTGGCTCCCAGATACTGAGCTCCGGAGTCAATCAAAAGCATGCCTTCTGGCTTTAAAGGTACATCAGACTCTTCCGTTGCCTGATAGTGCATCATAGCCGCATGTTCTTTGTAAGCGCAGATTGTATCAAAACTAGGGCCCATATAATCAGGCTGCTTCATTCTCTCTTCTTCCAGTTTTGCGCTTACCGAAATCTCTGTCATTGGTGTGGTTTTGATCTTTGTTTTCAGCCAGTAAATAAATTTGGTCATTGCCACACCGTCATAAATATGATACTGTTTCAGATTTTGAATCTGAGTTTCGTTCTTCACTGCTTTTAATAGTTCAGTAGGATTTTGAAGAAGGATGATCTTACATTTAAACAGCTGCTGATAGTGGAGATAATTCACACAGTCAGGATCCAGCATAACGGTTCCGTGCTGTTCCTCAAGAAAAGATGTTGTCTCCGCGTAATCCATGATGATGACTCCATACTCTTTTAAATAGACAATGACGGCAGCTGACAGACAGTTTTCCCGAACAAAGAGGAAACACTTGTTTTCAGTTATCCATACATAGCTGTAAAATACAGGAGTGCATTTAATATCATCTCCTCTTAAATTAAAAAGCCATGCGATATCGGGAAGAGAAGAAAGGAAATAGCCATTGGCTCCTTCTTTTTTCATAGATTCCCGAATTTTAGAAATCTTGGATGAGAAATCTTCTCCTGCGAATTTTAATTCATGCAGATATACACTGTTTTTAGTAAGAGAAGGGCGGTCTTCCCACATTTCTTCGATAAAACGATATTTTGTCCGAAATACGGCTTTATGTTTTTTTGTAATTCGAGCAAGTTTCTTTCCATAATTTGCAGAAAGATACAGGCCGTTGGTGCCAAGAACATCTTCTGGTTCCAGATGCTCGTCTAAAAATTCTAAAATAGTAGGGACGCCGTCTACGCCCTGGCGCATTAGCTGGATGTGGGAAGAATCAATTTGTTCTTCTGCCTGGGTAAAGTAACGGCCGTCTGTCCATAGCCAGCAATTATAGGGTGATACCAGAAGAGTGCCGGCAGAACCGGTAAATCCTGAAATATATTCTCTGAATTTGAATGAATCATCGACATATTCGGACTGATGAGGGTCTTCGCTTGGAATCAAATAGTATGCGATCTTGTTTTCTTTTAATAAAGTCTGTAGTTTTGATAAGTTTGTGTTCATTTGGAAACCTCCCTCTTTCGAATCATCGGTAAACCTTGATCGGTCTTATTATTAAGTATACATGAATTGTGAAAGCACGTCCAGCAAAAGAAAAGGGAATGGAGTGAAAGGAAGAACGATAAATTTGCGCAGCGTTTCACCCAATTGTTCAGAACATCTTGACAAAATGATGTATAATTGATAAAGATATTCATCGGACATTGAAGGAGGTTTATATGAAGAATATGTTAGTTGCCCAGTCAGGCGGACCATCTGCGGCAATCAATGCTACAATTACAGGTGTGATTGATGCAGGGCTGGAGAGCGAAAAAATTCGGCATGTTTATGGAGCATTAAATGGAATAAAAGGAGTTTTAAACGAAAATTTTGTTATGCTGGATGAAGTTTGCAAATCCAAGGAAAAAAGAGATTTGCTGGCAGTGACTCCAGCAGCGGCTCTTGGATCCTGCAGATGGAAACTGAAAGATCCGAAGGAAAATGCAGAAGAATTTGAAAAAATTATACAGGTTTTAAGGAAAAATGACATCGGATATTTTGTTTATACTGGTGGAAATGATTCTATGGATACTGTGTATAAGCTATCCCAATATTGTGACGAGCACGGAGTGGATGATATCAAAATAATGGGAGCCCCGAAAACCATAGATAATGATCTTGGAGAGACAGATCACTGTCCTGGCTTTGGTTCCGCAGCCAAATTTATTGCCACTGCATTTACAGAAATTGCATGCGATAGTTTTGTGTATGATGTTCCGTCAGTTACAATCGTAGAAGTTATGGGACGCAATGCGGGATGGCTGACAGCCAGCGCTGCGTTGGCAAGAACAGAAAAAAGACGAGTTCCTCAGCTGATTTATTTGTGTGAAAAACCATTTGATGAAGAAAGATTTATTCAAGATGTGAAAGATTCCCTGAAAAAAGAAAACAATATTATCATTGCGGTCAGTGAAGGGGTAAAGGATGCTGAAGGGAAATATGTTGGTGAAGAAACTAAATCTGGGAAGGAAGATGCATTTGGACATAAATATTTGTCCGGCATTGGAAAATATCTGGAAGGTCTTGTAGGAGAGCAAATTGGATGCAAAGTACGTTCTGTGGAATTAAATATTCTGCAGAGATGTGCCGGATATATGCTGAGCAGAACGGATATCACGGAATCCAGGAACTTGGGAGCTTATGCAGCAATCAGCGCAATCCGTGGTGAAAGCGGAAAGATGTCTGTTCTGGAAAGAATTTCTGATCATCCGTATCAGGTAAAAATCAAGCTGGCAGATTTATCTAAGATTGCTAATTATGAAAAGACAGTACCAATTGAATGGATTACAGAAGAAGGAAATGATATTACAGACGAATTGATCGAATATCTGATACCATTGATTCAGGGAGAAGTAGCAATCCCTTATGAGAACGGTGTTCCGAAAAATTTTGTTTTGTAGAATGAAGAAACAAACCGCAGGAACGGCAGTATTGCTGTTCCTGCGGTATTGTTTTATTTTATGTTTTTTTCTTTTCTTTCTTTTGCTCGACTTTATGTTTGTTAAGAAAGCTGATATGCTTTCTGGAACTTAGGAAATATTGATTGATTTCCGCACCGATAAAAAGTATCATCATACAAAAATAAAGCCATAGTAAAGTTAACAAGATACTGGTAAGTCCTCCGTACATAATGTTATAGATTGTAAAATTATCAAAATACATAGAAAATAGGAAGGAAAGAACCAGCCAGCCGATGGAAGAAAGCAGCGTCCCCGGAAGGATTTCCTTTGTCTTGAAATTATCGCTTGGAAGAAAGCGAAACATGATAATAAATACGATCATAAATACCAGAAATGCTACGATAAAGCGGATCATAGCAAATACCAGATGCTGATTTTCCAGAACAGGCTGAAATCGATACAGCTGCTGCAGCAGGGAGTTTCCAAAAAGGAGCAGAACCATTCCAAACAGCACCGCAATCGCCATTAACCCAATATAAATGCTGGAAATGAAACGCAGAACAAAGTAGTTTCTTTTTTCTTCTATTTCATGAATTGTGTTCAATCCGGTCATCATAGAGAGGATTCCTTTGGATGCGGACCATAGTAAAGTCAAAATTGTGAGAGACATATATGTGGTTGTGAGTTTTCCATTGAGTGAATTTATAATAGGAATGACTGCCGTGCTGTACTGCTCCGGCAGATAGGTCTTTACCAGTTGGATCATATCCTGTGGCGTGATCGGGAAAAAGCGCATAAGGCTTAATACTACAATTAAAAATGGGAAAAAAGACAGTATGGTAAAGAAAGCCGCCTGAGCAGAAAAAGCCGTAATATGGTCTTTTTGCGCTTTTTCAATAATGGATCCAATCATAGAAATTAATTTTAACATAGCAAATACCTCTAATAAACGAGCTTGTCCTTAACTTATTAATATTATCATAATTGAAAAAAAAGTACAAGATTTTGAAAGGAAAGACAGGATTGCAGGGAAAAGCAACAGGATATATAATAAGGTATTACCAAAAAAGAAGTGATATAATCGCAAGAAAGGTGAAAGAATTAATGAATACAATAATAGGAATTATAATTCCGTTTCTCGGAACTGCAGCAGGGGCATCAGGTATATTTTTCCTGAAAGACGGCATTCGCCCTTTGACACAAAAACTTCTGCTGGGATTTGCATCCGGCGTTATGGTGGCTGCGTCTGTTTGGTCACTGCTGATTCCATCAATGAATATGTCGGAGCATATGGGAAAACTGGCATTTCTTCCAGCTGCTATAGGCTTTTTTCTGGGCATTTTCTTTCTGCTGTTAATGGATCATCTGGTGCCGCATCTTCATCTGGATCAGGAAGAGCCGGAAGGCCCAAAGAAATCCTTCGCAAGGTCCACTATGCTGATTCTGGCAGTTACTATGCATAACATTCCAGAGGGTATGGCAGTGGGAGTTGTATATGCAGGAGCCTTGTCAGGAAGTCAGGATATTTCCGCTGCAGGGGCGATTGCTTTGTCTGTGGGAATTGCAATCCAGAATTTTCCGGAGGGAGCGATTATTTCCATGCCGCTTCTTGGAACTGGAATGAAAAAGAAAAAAGCATTTTTATATGGAGTTCTTTCAGGCATTGTAGAACCTGCAGGAGCATTTCTTATGATTTTGTTTGCGTCATCTTTGATTCCATTCCTTCCATATTTTCTTTCCTTTGCAGCAGGAGCAATGATCTATGTGGTGGTAGAGGAATTGATTCCGGAAGCTTCTCAGGGGGCACATTCTGATGCAGGAACGCTGGGCTTTGCAGCAGGGTTCGTGATTATGATGATTTTGGACGTGGCATTAGGGTAAAAAATTTCAAGATATAGGTGAGTTCATATATATTAAAAAACAATAAACAAAATCTAAAAACTTCTTGACAAAGAATTATCTATCTATTAGAATTAATACTAAGTTAAGAGGGAACAACAGGCGGATTGTTACTGGTAATGCAGGCTAGACCAGCTAGGAGATTTTGGGAATAGAAGTCGAAGGGCGAGGTCTATTTTTTATGCCGATTTTTCTATTCTTAAAAATAACTTAAGTGGATGAGGTGGTCCTGTGAAAATTACAAAAGTTATCAACAACAATATTGTAGTTTCGAGAGATGATGCCCAAAGAGAAGTCGTTTTGATGGGAAGGGGCCTGGGATTTCAGAAACATGCGGGACAGACCGTGGATCCGAAGAAGATAGAAAAAACATATATCATGAAGGATCATGGCATGACTCATCGATTTCAGGAGATGGCAGCCCATATTCCGATCGAACGCCTGAAAGTGTGCAACGAGATCATTCAGTATGCAAAAGATCGGCTTCAGAAGAATATTAATGATAATATTTATATTTCCTTGACTGACCATATTAATTTTGCCATTGAGCGTGTAAAGATGGGAGTTCCGTTTCAGAATCCTTTCTTATGGGAAATTAAGAAATTTTATTATCAGGAGTATTTGATTGGGAAAGCAGCAATTGGAATGATTGAAAAGAAGCTGAAAGTTACCCTCCCGCAGGATGAAGCAGCATTTATTGCACTTCATATTGTTAATGCGGAACTGGATCTGGATATGACGTCCATGGTTTCTATGACGAAATTTGTGAACCATATTCTGGAGATTGTTGATGAATGTTTTGGGGATCGGATTGATAAAGAATCTGTTTTCTACGAAAGATTTATTACACATTTGAAGTTTTTTGCGCAGAGAATTTTTGCGGGAAAAGAAGTAGAGAGTGATGATACTGAGTTTCAGGAAATCATTCGCAACAAATATCAGGATTGTATTGATTGTGTAGAAAAGATCAAAGCTTATATCAAAGAAACGTGCAATCATGATGTTACGGATGAAGAGATGATGTATTTGACCGTGCATGTGAAGCGGGTCACAACAAAATAAAAGTTTATATGGAAAACATCAGGATTGTTACTGGTAATGCAGGCTAAACTTGATTTGAACTTGGGTTCTTAGGAATCCTGCTTTTGTGATATTAAAAGCGGGATGATAGAATCTTGTGTTCAGGTCAGGTTTTTTTATTTTGCAGGCACCTGCCTGCGTAATACATAAAAAGCTTAATAAAAGAAAAGGAGGAATATGAAAAATGGTAGGAATTATTCTTGCTACACATGGTG
>JAHZHN010000018.1 GCA_019420275.1 Clostridiales bacterium | reverse complement strand
CTAGAGCACACGGTTCATACCCGTGGTGTCGCTGGTTCAAATCCAGTTCCCGCTACTATATGGGATCATAGCTCAGCTGGGAGAGCATCTGCCTTACAAGCAGAGGGTCATAGGTTCGAGCCCTATTGGTCCCATTCTTTATGCGGAATGCATAAAGATATGGCGATGTAGCTCAGTTGGCTAGAGCATACGGTTCATACCCGTAGTGTCAGCAGTTCGAATCTGCTCATCGCTATGTCAGAAAGAGATGTATTTTTATCGAATACATCTCTTTTTTTCTTTTCCGCTGCCATGAATCAGGTTATAATAATGATAACATCAAGTATGGAAGATTACAGAATAAAAGGAGATTGGCTATGAGGATAGGAACAGGATATGATGTTCACAGGCTGGAAAAAGGAAGAAAATTGATTCTTGGAGGTGTGGAGATCCCATTTGAAAAAGGTTTGCTGGGACATTCAGACGCAGATGTGCTGCTGCATGCAGTCTCAGATGCGTTGCTGGGAGCTGCGGCTCTTGGTGACATTGGAAAGCATTTCCCGGATACAGATCCGGCTTTTGAAGGTGCAGACAGTCTGAAGCTTCTGGAAGAGACAGTCCGCCTGGTGAAAGAAGAAGGATATAAAGTAGGAAATGTAGATGCAACAGTCATTGCCCAGAAACCTAAACTTGCTGCCTATATCCCAAAGATGAGAGAAAACATCAGCAAAGCGCTTGGAGTGGAAAAAAGCAGAGTGAATGTAAAAGCTACTACAGAGGAACATCTTGGATTTACAGGAGAGGGTCTGGGAATCAGTGCTCAGGCAGTCTGCCTTTTGGAGGAGTGCTGATACCATGGATTTAAGCTATGAGAACAAGGAGAGAGAATCTGATATTTATCAGATGTATCAGGAAATTTTCGAAGATCCAGAGGAATTTGCACGGTATTATTTTCAGGAGATTTATCCGGGCAATAAGGTACTCACTGCGCAGGAAAAGGACGAAATCCGTGGAATGATTCATTTGAATCCCTATAAGGTAAGAGTGGGTCAAAAAGATTGGAGGCTTCATTATATTGTAGCTGTTGCAGTGAGAGAACAGTATCGGCGTCAGGGGATCATGGCCCAAATGCTGAAGCGCTGTCTGAATGATATGGCGCGGAATGGGGAACCGTTTACTTATCTTATGCCGGCAGACCGCGCTTATTATGAACCTTTTGGATTTGCTTTTATCATGGACTGGATAGAGGCGCAGACCAAAGGACAAAAGGCAGAGAAGCAGGGAGTGATCGTGCCGGCCGCTGAAGAAAACTATGATGAGATTTCCTTATTTTTAGAAGAGTTTTTAAAAAAGTTCTGTGTTTATACAGTGCCGGATAAAGCTTATTTAAAAAGAACACAGCTGGAAAGCCAAAGCAGCGAAGGAAATCTTATGATATGGAAAAAAGGCGGAAGGATGAGAGGAGTTTTCGCTCAAGGGATAGAAGATGGCAAGGCGTTTATCAGGTGGGCATTTTCAAAGGAACCAAAGCAGATGCTGGAGCAGATCAAAGAGTATTATCCAGACAGGATGATTGAGTTCACAGGAGGAAACATAATCCAGGGAGAGCGGGTACCAAAGATCATGGCCAGAATTACTTGTCTGAAGGCATGGGAAGAGATTCTGAAAGCAGGAGAAAATATTTCATTTCGGCTGAATATTGAAGATTCACTGATCAGGGAAAACAATGGAACATTCTGTTTTGAGGGAGGAAAGGAAGGAGTAAAAATAAGAAAAGAAAAGGAAGACGGTGATGCCGAAAAGATTTTAGTGGAGGATTTAACGAGGGTATTCTTTGGGTATGATACGGAACAAATTTTGAATCAGTATCCTTGCTTAAAGAGTATCCTGCCAGCAGGACCTGTTTATATTTCGGAGGAGGTATGACCTATGAAATTAATGTTTATCGGTGCAGATCATGAAGTGACTGGAAGCTGCCATTATGTGGAGGCATGCGGGAAACGGTTTGTCATAGACTATGGAATGGAACAGGGAGTCAATATCTATGAGAATGCGGAACTTCCGGTCAGTGCAGCAAAACTGGATTTTGTACTCCTGACCCATGCCCATATTGATCATTCGGGAATGCTGCCGCTTCTATATGCCAGAGGATTCAGAGGTCCGGTCTATGCGACAAAAGCAACCACGGATTTGTGCCAGATTATGCTTCGTGACAGCGCACATATCCAGGAATTTGAAGCGGAATGGCGGAACCGTAAGGCGAAGAGATCAGGCAAGCCGGAGGTTATCCCGGTCTATACAATGGAGGATGCGGTCAATGTGATGGATCAGTTTATCCCCTGCTCGTATGAGAAAATCATATCAGTATGCAAAGGAATTGAGATCCGGTTTACGGATATTGGGCATCTGCTTGGATCTTCCAGTATTGAGGTATGGCTGGATGAAGAAAATGTACAGAAAAAACTTGTATTTTCCGGGGATATCGGAAATATCAATCAGCCGCTGATCAAAGATCCTCATTATACGGACGAGGCAGATTATGTAATTATGGAATCAACTTATGGGGATAGATTCCATGAGAAACATCCGAATTATGTGGATGAATTGGCAGAAGTAATACAAAGAACGTTTGACCGAAAGGGAAATGTAGTAATTCCGTCTTTTGCTGTGGGAAGGACCCAGGAGCTCCTTTATTATATCCGCCAGATTAAGAGTGAAGAACTGGTAAAAAATCATGGAGATTTTAAAGTGATTGTAGACAGTCCGCTTGCGGTGGAAGCTACTCAAATTTTTAATAAGGATGTGGAAGAAACATATGATGAAGACGCAATGGAGCTGGTACGCCAGGGAATCAATCCGATTACATTTTCCAATCTTCAGCTTTCTATTTCGACAGAAGAGTCTAAAGCAATCAATTTTGATGAAGAACCGAAAGTTATTATCTCTGCATCCGGCATGTGTGATGCAGGAAGAGTTCGTCACCACCTGAAACATAATCTTTGGGATCCTAAAAATACGATCGTATTTGTTGGATATCAGGCGTATGGAACACTTGGGCGGGCTTTGGTAGAAGGTGCCAAAGAAGTCAAGCTGTTTGGTGAGACAATCAAGGTGCAGGCGGACATCCTTCGCCTGGAAGGAATCAGCGGCCATGCGGACAAAAAAGGACTGATTCGGTGGATTCGGGAATTTAAAAAACAGCCGGATATGATATTTGTCGTTCATGGTGAAGATAAAGTGTGCGATATTTTTGCAGAATGTCTGCAGCAGGAATATAAACTGCAGGCAAAAGCACCATACAGCGGAGATACTTTTGATCTGGTATCCGGAAGATGGACGGCATGGGGATCCAGAGAGCTGGTAAAGAAGAAACCGCGCCCGCAAAGTGGTGCTTATATTCGTCTGAAATCTGCTGCAGAGAGACTTCAGGCTGTAGTGGAGCATAATGAAGGCGGAACGAATAAGGATCTGGCCAGGTTTGCAGATCAGATTCTTGCACTGTGCGACAAATGGGACCGCTGATGGCAATATCCGCCATATTATTGACAAATGTCTGTAAAATCGGTATGCTATGTGTCATAGATGCCCTCTTGCTCGGAAGAGGGGCGGGGTATGAATATACCCGCAGGCATAATAAATTTGTTTTCTGTTAAAGTACAGGAGGAAGATAATCAGTATGACAGTGTTAAAAGCAGAGGATATGATGTGTGACCATTGTGTCGACAGGATTAAGAATGGATTGGAAGATGCGGATATCGATGCTGAGGTAGACCTAGGCGATAAGACGGTGAGAATAGAAGGAGACGATGATATCGTTGAAAAAGCAAAAGAGATTCTGGGAGATCTGGGGTTTCTGGCAGAAGAAATTTGAACTGCAGTTTAAGCAGAATAAGAATGCAGAAAAAAGGGTATTGCGTGAAGCAATATCCTTTTTGCATTTTCACACAGAGTATGTTACCATCTATTAAGGTATCCTGGGACAAATCTGGGAAGGTTCATGAGAAGGAGTGCATGGAAACATGGATGAGAGAAAGAGGAAGCACGAGGAAGCGGTCCGTATTAATAAATATTTAAGTCAGGCGGGCGTCTGCTCCAGGAGACAGGCGGATGTTATGATTGGCGAGGGAAGAGTCCGGATTGACGGAGAGCTGGCATGCAGCGGGATGAAAGTACTTACAGGTCAGCAGGTAACTGTGGATGGAAAACCGGTCTGCATTCAGGAGGATCTTGTTTTTTTGGCATTTTATAAGCCAAGAGGGATTGTCTGTACGACCAGCCGCAGGGAGAAAGATAATATAGTTGATTATATCGGATATCCGACTCGAATTTATCCGGTAGGCCGTCTGGATAAGGATTCTCAGGGACTGATTCTTATGACCAATGACGGAGAAGCGGCAAATCGTATTATGAAGGCCAGGAATTATCATGAGAAGGAATATGAAGTGACAGTAAATAAAAAGATTACCAAAGAGTTTATAGAAGGAATGAGAAAACCTGTGCCATTGAAAGAAATCCATGCTGTGACAAGAGAATGCAGAGTTATAAAAGAAGGACCAAATCAGTTTAGGATTATCCTGACACAGGGATTAAACCGTCAGATCCGAAGGATGTGTGAATATTTTGGATACCGGGTTACCAAACTAAAAAGGGTCAGGATTATGAATATCCATCTGGGAGATTTGAAGGAAGGAGAATATCGGCCTTTGACATCCCGGGAATTATGCCAGTTGAAAGAGGAATTAGACTGTGAATGATGTAGAAAGAATGAAAGAACTGATTGCTGTCCTGAATCGGGCAGGAAAAGCATATTATCAGGAAAACAGAGAAGAAATCAGCAATTATGAATATGATAAACTATATGATGAATTGCAGCATCTGGAAGAAAAGACAGGGACGGTATTTTCTTCCAGCCCGACAATTCACGTAGGATATGAGTTGATGACATCTTTGGAGAAGGAAGCACATCCATCTCCGATGCTGTCATTGGATAAGACGAAGGATCCGCATGAGCTTTCTGCCTGGCTCGGAACCAAGGAAGGTCTTTTGTCCTGGAAGCTTGACGGTCTGACGATCGTTTTAACTTACGAAGAAGGGGAACTTGTCAAAGCAGTAACAAGAGGAAATGGAGAAGAAGGAGAGGTGGTAACCAGCAATGCGAAAGTGTTTGCTAACATTCCTCGGAAGATTTCCTATCAGGGACAATTGGTCATACGCGGAGAAGCGGTAATTCCATATTCAGTTTTTCAAAAGATGAACGAGGAAATCGAAGATGTGGACAGTCAATACAAGAATCCACGGAATCTTTGCAGCGGTTCCGTACGTCAGCTTAACAGTGAAATTACTGCAAAGAGAAAGGTTCATTTTTATGGATTCAGTGTAGGCGATGCCGAAGGTGTAGATTTTCACAATTCTTTGGAAGAAAAGTTGAATTGGGCATCAAATCTGGGATTTGACATGGTAGAGTTTGTGAGGGTCAATGCAGAAAATGTTCAGCAGGAAGTAGAACGTTTCTCTGAGAAAATACAGGATTTTGATCTTCCATCTGATGGTCTGGTTCTGGCGCTGGATGATATCGCGTATGGAAAAAGTCTCGGAAGAACGGCTAAGTTCCCAAGAGATTCCATTGCATTTAAGTGGGCCGATGAAACAGCAGATACTCATCTTCTGGAGGTGGAGTGGAGTCCGTCAAGGACAGGACTGATCAATCCGGTTGCAGTTTTTGAGCCTGTCCAGCTGGAAGGCACGACGGTAAGCCGTGCAAGTCTCCACAATATAAGTGTAATGGAGGAATTAGAGCTGGGGATTGGAGATGAGATTACGGTCTATAAAGCCAATATGATCATTCCTCAGCTGGCAGAAAATAAAACAAGAAGCGGAAACATTCCAATACCGGAACTTTGTCCTGCATGTGGCGGAGAGACGAAGATAGATGATCAAAATGGTATTAAGACTCTAGTATGTACGAATGAGTTCTGCAGTGCCAAAAAGATTAAGTTATTTTCGCACTTTGTTTCCAGAGATGCTATGAATGTGGACGGATTGTCAGAAGCTACACTGGAAAAAATGATAGACCGAGGGTATTTAAAAGAATTGTATGATCTTTTTTATCTGGAAAGATACCGGGAAGAAATTATTGCCATGGAAGGATTTGGAGAAAAATCATTTAAAAATTTAATCCAGGCAATTAACGATGCCCGGGAACCGGCATTGGCAAACTTTATTTACAGTCTAGGTATTTCCAATGTTGGACTGTCGAATGCCAAGCTGATCTGCCGTCATTTCCATAATGATTTAGAAGCAATCCGCCATGCTTCTGTAGAAGAGTTTACACAGATCGATCAAATCGGACCGATGATTGCAGAAGCGATGGTATCTTATTTTAGGACAGCTCACAATGCGGAAGTTGTGGATAAACTGCTGGAAAAAATTCATTTTAAACAAGAAGAAGAAAATACAGAGAAACAGATTCTGGAAGGTAAAACAATCGTAATCACGGGATCTTTGCGTCATTTTGGCAATCGCAAAGACCTAAAGGAGCGTATTGAACAGCTTGGAGGAAAGGTCACAGGTTCTGTTTCAAAAAAAACAGATTATCTGATCAATAATGATAAGGAATCGTCATCTTCGAAAAATAAGAAAGCAAAAGAGCTGGGGATTCCAATCATCAGTGAAGAAGATTTTCTTGAAATGATGCATTAGATTAGAGGAGGAGAAAATTATGCCGATTCGGATTGACAATGATTTGCCGGCCAAGGCAATTTTGGAAGAAGAAAATATTTTCGTCATGGATAAAGAAAGGGCCTGCACACAGGATATTCGTCCTCTGCGTATCGCAATTTTGAATTTGATGCCAAATAAACTGGATACAGAACTCCACTTGCTGCGGAGTCTTTCTAATACGCCGCTGCAGCTGGATATCACATTTTTACAGACAGAGTCTTACGTACCAACCCATGTGCCAGGATCCCATCTGGAAAAATTCTATCATTATTTTTCCGAGATCAAAGATTGCAAATATGACGGACTGATTATAACCGGAGCTCCGGTGGAATTAAAAGAATTTGAAGAAGTGGCTTACTGGGATGAGGTAGCACAGATCATGGAATGGTCCAAAACTCACGTGACGTCAACTCTTCATATCTGCTGGGCCGCACAGGCGGGGCTCTATTATCATTATGGAATCAAAAAGCATGTGCTTGACAAAAAGATTTCAGGTGTGTATGAACATCATCCGCTTCACAACAAGATTCCTCTGGTCAGAGGGTTTGATGATATGTTTTACGTTCCTCATTCCAGAAATACCGGTGTAGATGGAGAGGCAATCCGGAGAAACAAAGAACTTACGGTAGCAGCTGAATCGGATGAGACAGGACCATATTTGATTTTAAATCGGGATGGCAGCCAGATTTTTGTAACAGGACACCCGGAATATGACGTAATGTCTTTGGATCAGGAATATCGAAGAGATTTAAAGAAGGGATTAAATCCGGAAATTCCGAAAAATTATTACAAAGATAATGATCCGGCAAAAGGTCCAGTAAAATCATGGAGGTGTCATGCAAACGCCATGTATTATAACTGGCTGAATTATTACGTATATCAGGTAACTCCGTACATATTGTAAGCAACAAAAGAAGAGGATAGAGAAAGGGTTTTTCATGATTAAATTAATTGCGACGGATATTGATGGCACTTTAGTGGAAGATGGGAGTCTGGACCTGAATCCAGAGTATTATGGTGTGATTCAGGAATTGAGAAAAAGGGGTGTACTTTTTATTGCTGCCAGCGGACGGCAGAGAGCAAGCATTGAAAAAGTGTTTACGCCAGTGCTGGATGATATGATCTTCATTTCGGAAAATGGCACATGCATTTATTCCAAAGAGTACAAATATGTAGACCGGATTCAGCCGGAAGTCGTTCGTGCTTTTATTGAAGAAGCAAGAAGATGTCCGGGATGTGAAGTTGGAGTCAATCAGGATAACATGGGATATTATGAAAATATTGGTATATATCAGCATTTGGTAGGAGATTATGGATACAGAGGAAAGCTCGTAGATGATGTGTGTGATTATGCCGATGGTGTATGCAAGATCAGCATTTTTCATCATAATGATGCTGAAAAAGCGGTAGGACAGGATTTTCTGGAACGATGGAACCGTGTTATGCATGTGACAGTGTCAGGGAAGTTATGGGTTGACGGATCAAACAAGGATGTAACCAAGGGGTCTGGACTGAAGCATTTTCAGGATGAATATGGAATAACACCGGATGAAACACTGGCATTTGGCGACAATATTAATGATATTGAAATGCTGCGCCGGGCAAGTCATAGTTTTGCGGTTGCAAACGCAAGGGATGAGGTGAAAGAAGCTGCAAATTTTGTCACAGCTTCCAACAAAGAGGACGGGGTCCTGCAGGTGTTAAAAGCTGTGATTCGAGGTGAGCTATGCTAAAAGCGGTAATTTTTGATATGGATGGTGTCATTGCAGATACAGAACCGGGATATCTGACCGCAGTCAACCGATTTTTGAAAAGATTTGGGAAAGCGATTGATTCGAAATTTAATGAACAGTTTTTTGGTGGATCTGCCTATGATATGTGGGAGGCGACAAAAAAACATGTGGGACTGAATCATCTGACGGTAGATGAATGCATAAAGGGAATGGAAGAAGAACGGGAGAAGATGATCCGGCAAGAAGGCTATCGGGCAATTCCGGGAACGATTCCGCTGATCCGGGATCTGTATGACCGCAGAATCCCTATGGCTGTGGCCTCATCATCTTCTTTGGCAGAAATTGAGAAGGTGACAAAGTTTCTGGATGTAAGAAAATATTTTAGTGACATTGTTTCGGGCATTGATGAATGTGAGCATGCAAAGCCATTTCCTGATGTTTTTTTGAAAGCGGCTCAAAAGCTGGGCATTCAGCCGGAAAACTGTCTCGTAATTGAGGACTCCAGCAATGGGGCCCTTGCTGCAAAAAGAGCTGGGATGAAAGTCATAGGATTTCGAAATCTGGAATGTGGAAATCAGGCTCTGGAATCGGCAGATTATGTAGTGACAACTATAGAAGACGTTGACTATGCCTTATGCCAAGAAGTGGGAAATAAAGATGACATATGAAGAAGCAGTAAATTATTTGAATCAAACGGCATGTTTCGCCAAAAAAAATAAGCTGGAACATATAAAATATCTGATGGAGCGTCTGGGAAATCCCCAGAAAGAAATTCGTTTCGTCCATGTGGCCGGCACCAATGGAAAAGGTTCAGTCTGTGCATTTCTGGAAGCTTTTCTTCAGGAAAAGTCATGGACAACGGGTGTTTTTTCTTCTCCTCACCTTGTATCCGTCAATGAACGAATCCGTCTTAATGGACAAGATGTTTCAGACAGGATTTTTGCAAAAGCATGCGGGATAGTAAAACAGGCAGTAGAGGAAGATATAAAACAAGGGGGAGTTCATCCGTCTTTTTTTGAATTTTTATTTCTCATGGCTTTGATCATATTCCATGAGACAAAGCCAGACTGCTGCATCATAGAGACCGGAATGGGCGGAAGATATGATGCAACAAACCTTTTGAATCCTGAAATTTCAGTGATTACATCGATCAGTATGGATCATATGGAATTTCTTGGGAACACTCTGAAAGAAATTGCATCCCATAAAGCAGGCATCATAAAACCGGGAAAACGGGTCTTGTCCTGCGGTCAGGAAAAGGAAGTTATGCAGGTTATTCGGGAAGAAGCGGACAAAAAATATGCTTTATTAGAAGTAGTTTCTGAAGATAATCTTAATTTTAATGAAAAACCTGGAAAATATATTGATTTTTTAAATTCCAATGCTTATGATAGGAAGAGGATTGCAGGAGATTTTCAAAAAGAAAATATTTCCCTTGCAATACGGGCGGCCGAGCTGCTGGCAGGTTCTCTCAGTGATGAGATGATTTTAAATGGACTGGGGCATCTTGTACTGCCAGGGCGTATGGAAGAAGTACTGCCCTGTGTTTATATCGATGTAGCGCATAATATGCAGGGAATCGAAGCGTTCTGCCGTACGGTGGAGAAACAGTTTGCTGGGAAAAAAAAGAGAATTTTATTTGCAGCATCTCATAAAAATGAAGAAGATTACATGCGGGCAAGATTAGGTACTCTTTCACAGACAGAATGGTTCTGTCAGATTGGGATTGACAAAAGAAGGATTGATGAACAGGAATTTGCGTCCGCATTTGAACAGTTGATAAAAGATAGGGATGAGGATACGGTATGTTTTATTGTAGGCTCATTTTATCTGGCAGGGATAACAAAGAAGTGTATATGATCAGGAGGAAATAACATGTTAGACTTTAATGAAGAGTTGGAGAAGTTTCAGCCTTGTGCAGATTTAGAAGACGCGGAAGAGAATTTTAACGGAGATGAATTAGAACAGATTAAACATAATAAGACCGAATTATATAAAGCAAATCAGATGATCAAGAAGTATAATCAGGCATTGAATTATGCAAAGCAGGGAAATGATGACCTGGCGATGCTTCAGCTTAAAAATGTAGTGGCGGCCATTCCAAATTTTACGGATGCATATCTTTTGATGGCTCTTTTATCCATGAAGGCAGAAGATTACACAGCTGCAAAAGATGCGCTGGATCAGATTTTTGCCATTGATCCTGAAAATGAATCTGCAAAAGAATATATGCGGGAATTTAAAGAGGAACCGGAAGAAGAAGTAACAGCAGAAGAAAGAAAAGAGAAAAAAGAAAAGAAAGAAAAAAAGGAACGGAAAGAAAGAAAGGACAAAAAGGAAAAAAAGGAGACAGCACAGGAATCTCCAAAAACGAGACTTTCCAATCCGTTTAGCGGCGGCATTTCCCAGGAGAGCGGAAAGACAAAGAGTCCAATGTTTTATATGATTGCAGGAATTGTGATCGGGATCGTTGTTGCAGCTGTACTGATCTATCCTACAGTAAGAGCCAGTTTCAAGAGCCAGGCGTCCAGTCAGTCAGAAGACTATCAGGAACAGCTTCTTACTAAAGAGACACAGTTAAAGGAAGCTCAGGATGCTCAGAAGAAAGCAGAGGATGAGCTGGAAGAATATACAAAAAACGGTGAAGAAGGCGGAATTTATGATACCCTTTTGACTGCAATGCAGGACTATACAGACAATAAGTATGATGAAGCTGCTACAGCATTGCTCAGCATTGACAGTGATAAGCTTACGACAGACAATATGAAAAAAATCTATACAGATCTTACAAAGAAGGTTTATCCAAGTGCCTACAGCGGTCTTTACAGCAAAGGGTTAAGCGCCTATAAATCAAAAGATTATAAGACAGCAATCACATATTTGACCAATGCGACAAAAGTAGATAATACACAGGTGAATGCTTACTATTATCTTGCAAGAGCTTATGAAGATAATAAAGATACTGATAACGCAGTAAAAATTTACAACCAGATCATTAAGAAGTTCCCTTCCACAAGAAGTGCAAGTACGGCAAAACAGAAAGTAAGCCAGCTTCAGTAGTTTTGGAAGGCACTGGACAGAAAGACTGAAACACGAAAGATAAAAGAAAGAAGAATGGAAAAGAAACACATTCTTCTTTTCTTTTATCTTTTTTTGTTTATAAAGGAATGCCGTGGAGGAGATGGCATTTCATTTCTAAAAAGAAAGAGAGGCAGCAGAATGTCAACGGAATATCAGGTAGAAAATCGGACGCTGTACATTCGTCTTGATGGAGAACTGGATCACCATCTGGCGAAAAAGGTCCGCAGACAGTGTGAGGTGATTTTAAAATCTTATCCAATTCGAGATATTGAATTTGATTTTTCAAAATCAGGATTTATGGACAGTTCAGGAGTTGGTGTTATTCTGGGACGGTACAAACAGGTACAGCCTATGGGCGGGACAGTCTCTGTCAGTCATATGAATGAAGCTGTAAAAAGGGTGGCTCATATGGCGGGACTGAATCGAATCGTTAAGGAAAAATAGAATCAAGTGGGAGGAGAATCGATGATACATTTAGAATTTAACAGTGAATCTGAGAATGAAGGAATTGCCCGTGTGGTAACGGCAGCATATATGATGCGCTTTGATCCTACAGTGGAGGAAATGGCGGATGTAAAGACTGCAGTATCAGAAGCAGTTACCAACTGTATTGTACATGCCTATGACAATGGAGAGGGAAAGGTAATTTTGGATATCTCACATGAAGGAAGGTGCATGATGATAACAGTGGAAGATTTTGGGGTTGGAATTGCAGATGTCAAAAAGGCAATGGAGCCTATGTATACGACAAAAGCAGAAGATGAGAGAACAGGAATGGGATTTTCTTTTATGGAAGCATTTATGGACAAGGTAGAGGTAATCTCAGAGTCAGGCAGGGGAACGAAAGTGATCATGGAACGGACCATTGGAGGTACAGAAGCTTTTCATGGATGAGACGAGGGAATTGCTGCGGCTTACCAAAGAAGGAGATGAAGAAGCAAGAGAAAAAATCGTGTTAAATAATATGGGACTGATCTGGAGCGTTGTAAGGCGCTTTACCAACAGAGGATATGATCCGGATGATTTGTTCCAGATTGGGAGCATTGGTCTTCTGAAAGCAGTGGACAAATTTGATCTGTCTTATGATGTAAAATTTTCAACTTATGCAGTGCCAATGATCACAGGAGAAATCAAACGGTTTTTAAGAGATGACGGAATGATCAAAGTGAGCAGGTCTCTAAAGGAAAATGCCTATAAGATTCGGCAGGCAATGGAGGCATTTTCCATGGAACACCAGAGAGAGGCAACGCTGGATGAGCTGGCAAAAGAAACAAATCTTGCAAGAGAAGAAATTGTAGTGGCGATGGAGGCTAATAAGGATGTGGAATCGCTCCATCAGCCAACCTATCAGGGAGACGGCAGTGAGATTCTGCTTCTGGACCGTTTGCCTCAAAAAGAAAATGAGGAAGAAGCGGTAATCAATCATGTTATTTTGGAAGAATCTATGAAAGAATTATCTCAGGAGGAGAAAAAATTGATTGAATACCGATATTTTCAGGGAAAGACTCAGCAGGAAATTGCAGGCATTCTTCATATTTCTCAGGTGCAGGTTTCAAGGTTGGAAAAAAAGATATTAAGAAGGCTGAGAGAACAAATCATTGGACATTCCGGAAAAATATGCTAAAATGGAAATATCAAATCTGTGGACAGATCGTCCATTTTCCCAGAACAAAGGAGAAACATTTATGATATATCAGGAAAAATCGGTAATGGAGCTGCGTGAAATTGCCAAAGAACGAAAGATGAAGGGAATTTCTGCCTTAAAGAAAAAAGAACTGATCGAAGCTCTTGAGGCATATGACCAGAAGCATAATCAGAAGAAAAATATGGGAAAAGAATTTCCAAAAAATATAAAAAGTTTAGACAGCGGTGAGAAGGCAAACGGTATTCTGGAAGTGATGCCGGATGGATATGGATTTATTCGGAGTGAGAATTATCTGCCGGGAGAAAATGATATCTATGTATCTCCGGCTCAGATTCGCAAATTCAATTTGAAGACAGGTGATATTTTGTCTGGAGCAATCCGCGTAAAAACGCAGAGTGAAAAATTCAGTGCATTGTTATTCGTAGAGTCTGTCAATGGATATCCGCCGGAAACAGCGGCCAGAAGGAAACATTTTGAAGATCTTACTCCGATTTTTCCACAGGAGCGGTTAAATCTGGAAACAGGATCTGCGTCTCTTCCTATGCGTATGGTAGATTTGCTGTCTCCGGTAGGAAAAGGTCAGAGAGGAATGATCGTTTCACCCCCGAAGACAGGAAAGACCACGTTGCTGAAACAAATTGCCCAGAGTATCAGCAGCAATTATAAGAATATTAAGCTGATCGTACTTTTGATCGATGAGCGTCCGGAAGAAGTGACGGATTTTAAGGAATCTATTGAGGGAAAGAATGTAGAAGTCATTTATTCTACGTTTGATGAACTTCCAGAGCATCATAAACGAGTATCAGAGATGGTATTAGAAAGAGCCAAGCGTTTGGTTGAGCACAAGGAAGATGTGGTGATTTTGCTGGACAGCATTACCCGTTTGGCGAGAGCCTATAATCTTACAGTACCGCCAAGCGGAAGAACACTTACCGGCGGATTGGATCCGGCTGCTTTGTATATGCCGAAGAAATTTTTTGGTGCTGCCCGAAATATGAGAGAAGGCGGAAGTTTGACTATTCTTGCTACAGCTTTGGTGGAAACAGGCAGCAAAATGGATGATGTTATTTTTGAAGAATTTAAGGGAACGGGAAATATGGAGATTGTTCTTAGCAGAAAATTGTCAGAAAAGAGGATTTTCCCTGCGGTAGATATTGCGAAATCAGGAACCAGACGGGAAGAACTGCTTTTGAGCAAGGACGAAACTTCGGTTGTAACAGCTCTTCATAAAGAATTGTCAGGCAGCAGATCGGAAGAATTTTTAGAGCAGATGCTGGATTTGTTCAAACGGACCAAGAGCAACGAGGAGTTTGTGGAACTTACAAAAAGATCTCTTCTGAGAAGATAATAAGATTTTTAAAAATTAAGAAAAAGTATTTGCATTCTTTCTATTCATGTGATAGAATAAAAAAGCTGTTATAAAAACAAGAAATGACGAAAGTCAAAGTATGTATACGTTGGCAAAATCCAACAGAAATTTTAAGAAGAGGTGAAAAACATGCGTGAAGGAATCCATCCAAAATATTATCAGGCAAAAGTAGTATGCAACTGTGGAAATGAATTTGTGACAGGATCAACAAAGGAAGATATCCATGTGGAGATCTGTTCTAAATGTCATTCATTCTACACAGGACAGCAGAAAGCGACACAGGCTCGCGGACGTATTGATAAGTTCAATCGTAAATATGGTGTTAAGTAGAAAAACTGGAAATCAGGTTGAGGTTATCTTTTAATCTCAGCCTTTTTTATTGCAAGGAATAAAGGAGACAATCATGGCGGTTCGTATCGGAGGGCAGGCGGTGATGGAAGGTGTAATGATGAAAAATATGGATCGTTATGCCGTTTCTGTAAGAAAGCCGGATGGGAAAATAGAGACGAAAGTAAGAAAATGTGTGAGCTTTGCGGACAAACATCCAATCTTTAAACTGCCGATTTTAAGGGGCATAGTCAATTTTGTGGAATCTATGGTGATTGGAATTTCTACTCTGAATTATTCTGCAAGTTTTTTCGAGGAAGAAGAAGAGAAAGAACCGGGGAAAATTGATCAGATGCTGGATAAGATCAGCTCAGGAAAGGGAGAAAGTATTATGATGGCGTTTGTGCTGCTTTTTTCTCTGGCGGTGTCTATAGGACTTTTTATGGTTCTGCCGTATCTTGCATCGGAAGTTCTTGGAAGATGGATTCGGAATACTTATCTTATCCTTCTTGTAGAAGGTTTGATTCGGATTGGAATTTTTCTGGGATATATTGTGCTGATTTCCAGAATGGAAGATATTAAAAGAGTCTTTATGTATCACGGCGCGGAACATAAGACGATCAATTGTCTGGAAGCGGGGGAAGATTTGACACCAGAAAATATCAAGAGATATTCAAGGCTGCATAAAAGATGCGGTACCAGTTTTATTTTCATCGTAATGATCATAAGTATGGTGTTCTTCTTCTTTATCCGTGTGGATGCAATCTGGCTCAGGGTGTTATTGAGGCTTCTTCTTCTGCCGGTTGTGGCAGGAGTTTCCTATGAGTTCATTCGTCTGGCAGGAAACAGTGATCATCCTCTGGTGCAGATTTTCAGCAAGCCGGGACTGTGTCTTCAGAGACTGACGACAAAAGAGCCGGATGAATCTATGATCGAGGTGGCAGTCGCATCGGTCGAAGGAGTCTTTGACTGGAAAGAATATTTAGAAAAGGAAAGAAGACGTCATGAATAGAAGAGAATGGGTCGCTTTTGGACAGGAGATACTGGAAAAAGAAGGAATTGAGAATGCTTCAGGAGAAGCGTGGTATTTGTTTTCCGATTGTCTTGGCGTTGCCAGGGAAGATTATTTATTTGGAATGACAGAAGAAGTAACGGATGTACCTGGCCTGCAGAAATATCAGGAACTGCTGCAAAAAAGAGCAAAGGAAAGATGTCCGCTGCAATATCTGCTGGGAACCCAGGAATTTATGGGATATTCTTTTTTGGTGAATTCAGATGTGCTGATTCCCAGGGCAGATACAGAGACTGTCTTAGAAGAAGTAATAGCGACTGGGATTCATCCTGAGAAGATCCTGGATTTGTGTACAGGATCCGGCTGTATTGCAATTAGTCTGGCGCTGCTGATGAAACCAAAGTTTTGTATTGGGACCGATATCAGCCCGAAAGCGCTGAATGTGGCAAAAGCAAATGGAAAAAAACTCTGCCCTATGGTAAAATTTGTAGAGAGTGATCTGTTTGACCAGGTGGAGGGAACGTTTGATCTGATTATTTCGAATCCACCATACATTAAAACGGCAGAATGCAGAGAGCTGATGCCGGAAGTCAGAGAACATGAACCGATACTTGCCCTGGACGGCAAAGAGGATGGTCTGTATTTTTACCGTAAGATTATAAAAGAAGCTCCCGGATATTTAAATGCAGGAGGAATGCTTGCTTTTGAAATCGGATATGACCAGGGAGAGGCAGTTAAGGGAATGATGCAGGAACAAGGGTTTCATTCTGTGAAGATAAAGAAAGATCTGGCAGGACTTGACCGGCTGGTTTTTGGAAATAAATAAGAAGGAGAAGATTATGTTTGATAAATTAGAAAGTTTAGTAGATCGTCTGGATACTGTGCTGCAGGAATTAAACGATCCATCTGTGGCATCGGATCAGAACCGATTCCGTGATTTAATGAAAGAACAAAATGAATTGACTCCAATTGTTGAGAAATATAAGGAATACAAGGCGGAGAAACAAAATGTAGAAGAGAGTCTTGAATTGCTGAGTGAAGAAAGTGATGAAGAGATGAGAGAACTTGCCAAAGAAGAATTGGCGGAATCCAAAGATAAGGTAGAGAAACTGGAAGAAGAGCTTAAGATTCTGTTGATTCCGAAGGATCCAAATGATGATAAAAACATTATCGTAGAGATGAGAGCGGGAGCCGGCGGAGATGAAGCTGGACTGTTTGTGGCTGATGTGGCCAGAATGTACCGCAGTTATGCAGAAAGACGTCATTGGAAAGTAGAAACTTTGAGTTTTAATGAAAGTGGAATCGGAGGATTTAAGGAACTGGTATTTATGATTTCCGGACATGGAGCTTATTCCAGATTTAAATATGAAAGCGGTGTCCACAGAGTTCAGAGAATTCCGGCGACAGAGTCCGGGGGAAGGATCCATACGTCTACAATTACAGTAGCCATTATGCCGGAAGTAGAAGAAGTTGAAGTGGAAATTGATTTGAATGACTGCCGTTTCGATGTATTCCGTGCGTCAGGAAACGGAGGACAGTGTGTCAATACGACGGATTCTGCGGTCCGCCTGACCCATATTCCGACGGGAATCGTTGTTTCCTGTCAGGATGAAAAATCACAGTTGAAAAATAAGGATAAGGCATTGAAAGTCTTACGGTCCCGTTTGTATGAATTAGAGCAGCAGAAGGCTCATGATGAGGAAGCGGCCAAGAGAAAGAGCCAGATTGGTACGGGAGATCGTTCTGAAAAAATTCGTACGTATAATTATCCTCAGGGGCGTGTGACAGATCACAGAATTAAACTGACACTCCATAAGCTGGATTCCATTATGAATGGAGACTTGGATGAACTGATTGACAGCCTGACAGCGGCAGATCAGGCAGCAAAATTGAGCAATATGGAAGAAGAATAAGAAAAAATAGCTGAGGTGCACGATGAAAGATGGATTTATTAAGGTTGCATGTGCAACGCCAAAAGTGAAGGTTGCGGATCCGGAATACAATGCCGGAGCCATCATAAAAATCATAGAAGAAGCAGGGGATAAGGGAGCGAATATTCTGGTATTTTCAGAATTAACAATCAGCGGATATACGTGCGGAGATCTCTTTTTGCAGCAGCCACTGCTGAAAGCATGTACAGAGGGACTGCTGAGGGTTGCTGCTGCTACAAAGGGCAGAAATATGCTGGTAGTTGTAGGATGTCCGTTGGTTGTAAAACAAAAGTTATACAATTGCGCGGTGGTTGTCCATGAGGGAAAGATTTTGGGAGCGGTGCCAAAAACTCATCTTCCAAATTATTCTGAATTCTATGAACTGCGCCATTTTGCTTCTGGAAAGGGAATCGATGAGGTGATCATTCTGGGAGATATGGAAATCCCTGTGTGTACGGATCAGCTGTTTGCGTGCCGTGAGATCCCAGAGCTTGTCATTGCATGTGAAGTTTGTGAAGATTTGTGGGTGCCGCTTCCACCAAGCACATACCATGCCATGGCAGGAGCAACCGTAATCTGTAATCCATCGGCCAGTGTAGAAACTACAACAAAAGAGGTTTATCGTCGGAGCCTTGTATCCAACCAGTCAGCAAGGCTTCTGGCAGCGTATCTGTATGCAAATGCAGGAGAAGGAGAATCTACACAGGATGTAGTCTACAGCGGTCATCATTTGATCTGTGAAAATGGGTCTGTACTTGCAGAGGCAGAACGTTTTACTAACGAAACGATTTATGGAGACATTGATGTACAGCGTCTGGCGGCAGAAAGACGCAAGATGACGTCTTTTCCTGGAGGAGAGACCGGAAAGTACCGTGAGATTCCATTCTCATTAAAAATTCGTGAAAATCCGATTTCCAGGACGTATCCGAAGGCTCCGTTTGTACCGGACAACAAAGAAGAACGGGAGAAACGATGCAATGAGATTCTTTCTCTCCAATCCATGGGATTAAAAAAGAGATTGGAGCATACCCGCTGCAGGCACGCAGTGATTGGTATTTCCGGAGGTTTGGATTCAACGCTTGCAGTCTTGGTAACGGCAAGAGCCTTTGACATGCTGGGGATCCCAAGAAAAAATCTGATCTGTGTGACAATGCCGTGTTTTGGAACGACAGACCGCACTTATCAGAATGCGGTTTCTCTGGTTCGTGAATTAGGAGCTGATTTAAAGGAAATTCGAATCGAAAAAGCTGTAAGACAGCATTTTGAGGATATCGGACATGATGAGAATGTGCATGACGTAACTTATGAGAATTCTCAGGCAAGAGAAAGAACTCAGATTTTGATGGATCTGGCGAACCAGTATAATGGAATGGTTATTGGAACCGGAGATATGTCAGAGTTGGCTCTGGGCTGGGCAACTTATAATGGAGACCATATGTCTATGTATGCAGTGAACTGTTCCGTACCGAAAACCTTAGTACGGTATCTGGTTCTTTACTATGCCGACACGACAGAAAATAAGAAACTGTCTGAAGTTTTGATGGATGTGCTGGATACGCCGGTAAGTCCAGAACTGCTTCCGCCGGTGGATGGAGTGATTTCCCAGAAGACCGAAGATTTAGTGGGGCCATATGAACTGCATGATTTCTTCTTATATTATATGATGCGGTTTGGATTCCCGAAAACGAAATTATATCGGATTGCAAAACAAACATTTGAAGGTGTTTATGATGACGAGACAATCCGTAAGTGGCTGGATAAATTCTACTGGAGATTTTTCAGTCAGCATTTTAAACGTTCCTGCCTGCCGGACGGACCAAAGGTTGGAAGCGTGGCGGTATCTCCAAGGGGAGATCTGAGGATGCCGAGTGACGCAAGCCCTGCAGCTTGGCTGTAATTAAGAATAAAATAGAGTTTTTATACGTGACATATATCAGCAAAAAAGTGACATTTGTAAATGGGATAAGATGACAATTTACAGATGTCACTTTTTCTTATGCTTGTTAAAATAATTCATATAGTACGACAGCAGATTTATTTGATCTTGTCGTGCGACATACGGTGTCATAGATGGATAAAAGGGCCTTTTTGTTTATCGTATCCAAAAGAAGAAGGAGGAATTTATGAAAAAAGTTTTGACCAGGATGACGACATCCGCAATTGCTGCGACGATGGCAGTGGGCGGCTTTGTTCTTGTTGGAAGCAATTCCAGTGCAGTCATGCCCCAAACAGCATTTCAAAGAGTGGTAAATGCGGCTGAGAAGTCTCAGTCTCTGAATTGGAATGTCAGCGGCAATTACAAGGAAGAAAACGGAGCAATTACCTGCGATTCCATCGGCAAGGGGGACTCTTTCCTGCTGAGCGATACAACAGGAAAAGATTTTGTCTATGAAGCGGACATCCAGTTTAAAGAACGAAAAGGAGCTGCATCTTTGATCATGCGTTCCAATGGAAAAACGGATGACAAGAAAGAAATGTATGTTGCCAATATCAATGGTGAGAGCGGTGCAGTAAGGTTGTTCAAATTTGAGGGAAATGATGCCCCCGATCTGTTCAAGGAACAAAAAGTCAGCCTGACAGATGACAATACCTATCACTTGAAAGTGGTAGCCATTGGAAGCCACATGGTATATTACATCAATGACAAACTGGTGATGAACACAGCAGACTACACAATGGGAGATGATGCATCGAATAATGCCGCTGCAGTACTTGGCGGCCAGGATGATGCCTTGACAGAAGGACAATTTGGTTTCCTTACATGGGAAGCAAATGTTGTGTACAAAAATGTGAAAATGTCTTCTATTACAGAGGGAAACACTCCGCAGTTATCTGGACTGACGGCAGAAAGCAACGGCGGGAAAGTAGATAAGAAAATTGCATTTGACCAGGATCAGTATGTTTATATTACATATGTAACCAATTCCACGCAGAGCGTAAAGTTAGTTCCGAAAAAACAAAATGCTGACACAGAGATTACGGTTACAGATGAAGATGGAAAAGAGGCAGATATCAACAGCCTTCCAGTTACAAAAGAAAAGCAGACATATACATTGACAGCAAAAAATGGAGATGCTGAAGTTGTTTATCGGGTCAGGATCCATAAAATGCAGCCAGATGCGGAATATTACAATGAGGACTACCGGGGACAGTATCATTATTCTGTAAAAGACGGATGGGGCAATGATCCAAATGGTACAATATATTTCGGTGGAAAATATCATCTGTTTTATCAGTATTATGACAAAGAAGCATGGGGACCAATGCACTGGATGCATGCTACCAGTGAAGATTTGATTCATTGGGAAGAAGATACGATTCAGTTTTATCCGGATGAATATGGGGCAATGTATTCCGGATGTGCGGTAACTGCTGATCACAGTACTGCGCCGGATATTTTTAAAGAAGGCGAAAGTGGAATTGTATTTTTGATCACCGCAGATGGCGGCAGCGAGGGACAGAAGATTATTGGAGCCTACAGCAAAGATGGGAAAACGTTCCACAAATATAAAGATGGAAAAGTTTTGCTCCATTGGAAAGATGACAGCCTCCAAAATAAAGCATTCCGTGATCCGAAAGTATTCCGCTATGAGAATCAGTGGTTTATGGTAGTTGCGGGAGGACCACTTAGAATTTATTCTTCTAAAGATTTAGTAAATTGGAAACAGGAATCTGCATATCCAGATCTTAATACAGAATGTCCGGAACTTTATCCTCTTGCAGTATATGATGAAAACGGAGAGAAAACCGGAGAACATAAATGGGTATTAAACCGCGGGGGACGAAAATATAAGATTGGTGATTTTAAACAGGTCGATGGAAAGTGGACCTTTGTGCCGGATGAGCAGTATAAGAGTACCAATGCAAATGGCATGGGAAATGAAGACAACGATGGTATTATGAATTTCGGCCCGGATTCTTATGCGGCTATGACATATTATGTCAGTGATTTTGGAACAGAAGATAATATGAAGCTTCCAGATTTAGTAGCCATTAACTGGATGAATACATGGGAATCAGGTTTCTGTAATGCGATCCCTTATGCCAATGGAAATACCGTGTTCAATGGAACCTATAATCTGGAGTGTACCCTTGGAGTACAAAAAGAAAGTGATGGAAAGTATTATCTTACACAGACTCCGATTAAGGGATACAAGGATCTGAGAGATACTGAGAATAAGGTTGAAGTGAAAGATGCTACAATTACAGAAGACAATAATCCGTTAAAAGACTTTGACGGCGACAGCTATGAGATTGTAGCTACGATAAAACCAGAAGATGATGCTACAGAAATCGGATTCAAAGTAAGAACTGGTGAAGGAGAAGAAACAGTTATAAAATATAATACTCAGACAGAGCAGATGACGATTGACCGAAGCAAATCTGGAACGTTGGTTGCCAATGGAGATATCAATGTCCGCGGACAGAAAGTGACAAAGAATGACGATGGAACAATTGATTTCCATATTTACGTGGACCGCAGTTCTGTGGAAGTATTTTCTAAAGACTACACAGTTGCCGGAGCAATGCAAATCTTCCCGTCTATCGCAAGCAGAGGACTGGAAGTATACAGCAAAGGCGGCGATTCCAAGGCAGATATTACGGTATATCCTCTGCAGACAATCTGGACAGACAAAGAAGCAGCTCCAACAGGACTCCGTCTGAATAAATCCAGTCTTGAAGGTTATGTAGGGGATGAATTCAGCTTAAATGCAACAGTTGTACCGCTGGGAACACAGGAAGATGTTGTTTACACTGTAGAAGGCGATGCAGTCAAACTGTCTCAGGATGGAACAAAAGCAGCAGTTACAGCTGTGAAAAAAGGCAAAGCTACAATTACAGTCAGTTTAAAAGATCATCCGGAGATTAAAAAGACCTGTGAAGTGACAATTCGGGAGAATAATTTTAAGACCAATTTAACAAAATTCAATGCAGTAGCAGGAAAATGGTACATTGATGGAGAGACTTACTATGGAAGTCACAATGACAATGGATTCCTGTTTGCCGATAAAGTAAATACGGATAAATTTACTTATGAAGTGGATGCTAAATTTACTTCTGGTATCTTAAACTTTATTTTCCAGTCTCAGACACAAAATGCTTTTGATGGATGTTATGCGGTCCAGCTGGCAGATAACAGAGTCCGCTTATTTGATTTCAAAGGAGATAAGACATTTGCGGAGACAAATACTCTTGAAAAGGCAGATGACGGAAAATACCATGTGGAGATCAAAGTAGATGGATATCATATTATTGTTACTGTAAATGGAAAACAGTACATTGATACCGAAATTACAGACAAGGATCATCAGTACAGCGAAGGATATGTCGGACTTGGATTGTATAATGCATCTGCCGAGTATCAGAACTTCTATATTAACACAAACAGTCCGGTAACCAAGATTGTGACAAAGGTTAATGATCTGTATCCGGCAATCAACAGCAGCCTGGAAGATATGAAGAAAGCACTGCCAGAAAAAGTTGTTGTTGCGGGAGATGATTTTGTGAAAAAAGATCCGGCAGAGATCAACTGGGATTGGAGCAAGGTGGATCCTGACAAACCTGGTGTTTATGAAGTAACGGGAAAAGTCGGCGAAGCATCAACAACAGTGAAAGTAACAGTCCGCTCAAATAAAGAGTTAGCAGCATTGACAAAACAGGAATACAATCCAGAAGACTATACGGCGGACAGCTATAAAGCCTACGAAACAGCTCTTGCAAAAGCAAAAACTGTACTCCAGAATGCGGATGCGACACAAAAAGAAATTGATGCAGCATCTGATGCACTGAAAGATGCGATCAGCGGATTGAAAAAGGAAACATCTTCTATCACAATCAGTGCACCGTCTTCTGTCTATGAAGGAGAAAAGGTTCAGTTGAAAGCATCTGGAAAAGGTGTAAGTGGAAAAGTGAAATGGAGTGTTTCTCCAAGCAAAAATGCTTCAATCAATGCAAATGGTGTCCTGCATGCAAAATCAGCAGGCAAAGTCACTGTAACAGCACAGAGCGGTTCTCAGAGAAAATCAGTTGAGATTACGATTAAATCTGCAGGAATCAAGATTACCTGTCCTCAAACGATTAAGGTTGGTCAGTCTGTAACCTTGAAAGCAGAAGGTTATGGCGTTTCAGGATCCGTGCAGTGGAAAGTTAGTAATAAATCAATTGCTTCTGTTTCAAAAACGGGGGTTCTGAAAGGACAAAAAGCCGGAACCGTGCAGGTAACTGCTAAGATTAAAAACTACAGTGAAACAGTAACAATTAGAGTAAAATAATATAATTTCCCGAAAGAAGGATTGTTCAAAAAAAAGAACAATCCTTCTTTTTTTGTCAATATTTTCATTGGAATTGCACATATGTGCAAAGATTGAAATAATGTTGAGCAGAATTTCATAAAATGATAATATGTAAGCAACTTAAAGGAAGGCAGTCATAAAAAGTAAAAGAAAGAACAGGAGGAAGAAAATGAAAGAAGTCATTGCAGCAGAAAACATTAAGTTACAGGTAGAAGCTTCTGACTGGAAAGATTCCATGATTAAGTCAGGACAGCTTCTGATCGACAGTGGTTACATAACCCAAGATTACATCAACCTTACCATCCAGTGTGTATTGGATAACGGCCCTTATATCGTAATTGCGCCAGGACTTGCACTGTCACATTCAAGACCGGACGTGAGTGTAAAGAAAACAGGTCTTAGTCTGATTACCTTAAAAGAGCCAGTCTGTTTCAATTGTGACAATGATCCGGTTGACATCGTTTTAACACTCGCAGCAACAGATGATACGGCACATCTTGAAAAACTACAGGGAATGGCAGAATTTATTTCAGAAGAAGAAAACATCGAATTTATCCGCAATGCATCTTCTCCGGAAGAAGTCGCAAAGGCGATCAATGAATTCGAGCCAGAAGAATAGTAGAAAGGAAGAAAGAGGATGGAAATATTAAACACAATTTTTACTTTTATCTCCAACAACATTCTGACAAAAGCAGAATTGTTTGTAGGACTGATCGTACTGGTAGGATATATCCTGCTGGGAAAAAAATGGTATGAAACACTTGCTGGATTTATTAAAGCAGTTGTAGGATACATGATCCTGACGGTAGGTTCCAACGGTTTGATTACAACATTCCGTCCAATCCTTAGTGGATTGAACCAGAAATTTAATCTGGATGCCGTTGTTATCGATCCTTATTTTGGTTTGAATGCAGTAAATGCTGCACTGGAGAACATCGGATTATCCGCAGCGTGGACGATGACTTCTCTGCTTCTGGCATTCATCTGGAATATCATTTTATTGATTTTCCGCAAGTACACAAAACTTCGTACCCTTCTGCTGACAGGACATATCATGGTACAGCAGGCAACAACTGTTACCTGGATCGTATTCCTGTTTATTCCACAGCTTCGTAATATATGGGGAGCTGTAGCAGTCGGAATTCTGGTAGGTACTTATCAGGCAGTATTTTCAAATCTTACCGTCGAACCAACAGACCGTCTGACAGATGGAGAAGGCGGATTTGCAATTGGTCATCAGCAGATGTTTGCAATCTGGCTTGCAGATAAACTGGCACCGAAACTTGGAAAGAAAGAAGATTCTATCGAGAATCTGAAACTTCCTGGATTCCTTCAGATGTTCAGCGACAATGTAGTATCTACATCTGTTTTGATGTTTGTATTCTTCGGAATTATTATGGTAGTCCTGGGAGAAGACTTTATGAGAGGCATTGATAATACATTCACAGAAACTACAGCATTCCCATTCTACATATTCTCCAAAGCGTTAAGCTTTACAGTTTACTTAAATGTATTGCAGGCTGGTGTTCGTATGTTCGTAGCCGAACTGACAGAATCCTTCAAGGGTATTTCTGATAAGCTTCTTCCAGGAGCAATCCCAGCCGTTGACTGTGCAGTATCTTATGGATTTGCACCTGCTAATGCGGTAACAGTTGGTTTCTTCTGTGGTGCCCTTGGACAGTTCTTGGCAATTGCCGGATTACTGGTCTTCCATTCACCAGTTATGATCATCGCAGGATTCGTACCGCTGTTCTTCGATAATGCCAGTATCGCAGTATACGCAAATCACCGCGGCGGAGTAAAAGCAGCAGTAATCTTATCCTTCTGCAGTGGAATTATACAGGTTCTTGGCGGAGCACTTTGTGCGGCACTGCTTCAGCTGGTAGCATTCGGAGGATGGCATGGAAACTTCGACTTCTCAACAATTTTCCTTGCAGTATCTTACATCGTAAAATACTTAAAGGTACCTGGAGTCATTATCTGTGTAATCGCAATGCTGATTATTCCACAGATTCAGTACAGGAAATCAGACAAAGAAAAATATTTTACAGTAGGTCAGGAAGAGGACTAGAGAGTTTATAAAATCCGAGCCAACGGCAAAGGATAAAGTTAGAAAAAGTAACATAACAATCAATTATATAAATTTAGGAGGTAGTTATTATGAAAATCAAAGCAATCGCAGCATGTGGCAATGGTATGGGATCTAGTCAGATGATCAAAATGAAAATCAACAAAGTTTTCAAAAAATTAGGCATTGACGCAGAAATCGGACATATGAGCGTTGGAGAAGCAAAAGGTGTCGCAAATAATTATGATATGGTATTTGTATCTGAAACATTTACTTCTCAGTTCAAACCGGGAAAAGACACAAAAGTGATTGGTCTGAAAAATCTTTTATCTGAAAAAGAAATCGAGTCTAAGATCAGAGAAGCACTGGATATGCCTGCAGAATAATTGAGGTGAGTTTATATGTATGATATTAAGAGGAGACCTCTTGGAATCTACGAAAAGGCCATTCCAAATGATTTTTCCTGGAAAGAGAAAATGCAGACAGCTAAGGCGGCAGGATTTGATTACATAGAGATATCCATCGATGAGTCTGATGAGCGGCTTGCCAGGTTGGACTGGAGTGATGAGGAAATTGAAGAAATCCGTTCTTATATGGAAGAAACAGGAATTGTGATTCCGACTATGTGTTTAAGCGGTCATAGGAGATTTCCATTTGGAAGCAAAGATGAAGGGACAAGAGCAAAGGCTTTTGAAATCATGGAAAAAGGAATCCTTCTGGCACAAAAACTGGGAGTGCGCTGTATTCAGCTTGCAACTTATGATGTGTATTATGAAGAATCTGATGAAGAAACAAAAAGAAGATTCCTGGACGGAATGAAAAAATCAGTAGAAATGGCAAGCAGAGCCGGAGTGATTCTGGCTATGGAGATCATGGATACTCCGTTTGTGGGAACGATCTTAAGGGCTATGCATTATATTAAGGAAATACCATCTCCTTATTTTAAAATTTATCCGGATATGGGAAATCTGACACAGTTCAGCAATGATGTAGAAAGTGAGTTTGAACTTGGAATTGCAGAAACAGTAGCAATTCATGTCAAGGAAACAAAACCGGGAGTCTTTAAAAATGTCCCGTTTGGAGAAGGAACGGTACGTTTTACGGATATCTTTAGAAAGTTAAAAGAACTCAACTATACAGGAATGTTTTTAATTGAAATGTGGGCGGATAATTCCAGAAAACAGACAATGGAAGAAGCAGTAAAAACCATAAAAGATGCAAGGCTTTTTGTAGAAGACAAGATGAAGAAAGCAGGAATGGAAGTCAAAGCATAGGAGAGAAAAATGTATCGATTGGTTTTATCAGATCTGGATGGAACATTATTAAACACTCAAAAACAGCTTTCAGAAAAGACAATAGAGACGGTTAAAAAACTGGAACAAAAAGGAATTTTATTTGTACCGGCTACCGGAAGATTGGATGTTATGGCAAAACCATATCTGAATGCGTTAGATTGTGTCAATATTGTCATCGGATGTGACGGCGCCATGGTACGGAATATAAAGACGGGAGAAATCCTATATGAAAATACTCTGCCGGCAGATATCTGCCGGAGAGTGTTTGAAATCTGCCGGACACATGGGCTTTCCTATTATGTTTTTACAAAAGACTGTCTGGTCGGTGATGACCGGGAAAACGAAAGACTGCGGATTCATGAAAAATTTAACCAGACGGTAAAGCCGGATGAGAGGATACCGATTTCTTTTACAGAAAATCTGGAAGAATTTGTGGAAAAAACTACAGTCTGCAAAATTGTTGCCAGTCATGAAAAAAAAGAATATTTGGATCTGACGGCAGAAAAAATAAAACAGGAAGTTTTTGTTGATGCTACACGGTCTGGGAAAAATGTACTGGGAATTAAGGCAGTCGGTGTTTCTAAAGCGGCGGCAATGGAAAAATTATCACAAGTCCTGAAAATCAGGACGGATGAAATGGTTGCTTTCGGGGATGAGGTAAACGATATTGGAATGCTCCGGAAGGCAGGTCTTGGGATCGCCATGGAAAATGCGGATGACATTGTGAAAAAGAATGCGGATGCGACTGCGGCATCGAATGACGAAGATGGCGTAGCTAAGAAACTGGAACAAATATTTAATTTATGATGAAAAAGAAAGGAGATTTCAGATGCTGGAAGAATTAAAGCAGCAGGTATATGAAGCAAATATGGAGCTGCCGGCAAAAGGGCTGGTAACTTATACTTGGGGAAACGTAAGCGGCATTGACAGAGAAAAAGGACTATTTGTCATTAAGCCAAGTGGTGTAGATTATGAAAAACTGACACCGGAAATGTTGGTTGTGCTGGATCTGGATGGAAATAAAGTGGAAGGGGATTTAAATCCATCATCCGATACACCGACCCACATTGAACTGTACAAAGCGTTTCCTGAAATCGGGGGTGTTGTACATACCCATTCTCCATGGGCTACATCCTGGGCACAGGCAGGACGGCCAATTCCATGTTACGGAACAACCCATGCAGATTATTTCTTTGGAGATATTCCATGCGCCAGATCTCTGACAGCAGAAGAAATTGCCGGAGAGTATGAAAAAAATACAGGATTAGTGATTGCAGAGACATTTAAAGGGAAGAATGCAATCTATGTTCCGGGCGTCCTTTGTTCCAACCACGGACCATTTGCATGGGGCAAAGATGCAGCCGAGGCAGTTCATAATGCAGTTGTCATGGAAGAAGTTGCAAAGATGGCATATCGGACTGAACATCTGAAAGAAGAAATTACAGAAGCTCCGCAGGAACTTCAGGATAAACATTTTTTCCGCAAACATGGGGAAAATGCTTATTACGGAAATGACATATAAAAAGAAAAGTTAGTTATATTTATATCAGAAAGGAGACAGAGATGAGCAAGATTGATGAAATTACAAGAGAGAGCTGGATCATGGGAACTTTCCCAGAGTGGGGAACTTGGCTCAATGAAGAGATTGAAAATGAAGAAGTAAAGCCAGGAACTGTAGCAATGTGGTGGCTTGGATGTACTGGTATGTGGTTTAAAACACCAGGAGGATGCAATATTACAGTTGACTTATGGTGCGGAAATGGAAAACGTACTCATGGAGATGGAAAGATGAAAGTCGGACATCAGATGGCAAATATGTGCGGTGCAAGAGCAATGCAGCCAAATCTCCGTGCAGTTCCATTTGTAATCGATCCGTTTGCAATCAAACAGGTTGACGCAGTACTGGCAACTCATTATCATCAGGATCATATGAGTGCAGAATATGCATCTCATGTCATCAAGAGCAATATGACAACAGTAGATGAAAACGGAAAAGAAATCCCAGTACCATTTATTGGACCGAAAAAATCTGTTGAGTTATGGAAAAAATGGGGTGTTCCGGAAGACCGCTGCATTACAGTAAAACCTGGAGATACCATCAAGATTAAAGATATTGAAATCGTAGCATTGGATTCTTTTGATCGTACTTGTCTTGTAACAACAGATCGTACAGATGAAAACAGAGAAGAATTGACAGGAATCTGCCCAACAGATATGGACGATAAGGCAGTCAATTATCTGATCAAGACACCAGGCGGAAATATTTATCACAGCGGTGATTCTCATTATTCCATTTACTTTGCAAAACACGGAAAAGATTATGATGTGGATGTGGCCTTTGGTTCTTATGGAGAAAATCCAATTGGAATGCAGGATAAAATGACATCTGTTGACATTCTGAGAATGGCAGAAGCTCTTCAGGCAAAAGTTGTAATTCCAATTCATTATGATGTATGGACAAACTTTATGGCAGATGTTAATGAGATCAAAGTACTTTATGATATGAAGAAAGATCGTCTGGGATATAAATTCCATCCATTCTTCTGGGAAGTAGGAGGAAAATATGTATATCCGACAGACAAAGACAAGAAAGCATATCATCACAGAAGAGGATTTGAGGACTGCTTTGAAGCACCGCAGAACATTCCATTCCGTTCTTGCTTATAAGAGAGGTGTCAAACATGAATGTAACAAAAAAGGTAATTGGAAATCTGGAAAAATGCTATTCCATTGCTCCGTTAACATATCAGGGAAAGCAGCATATGCTGGTGGCAGCGGAAAAAGTAAATCAGTGCCGTCTGTATGATTTAGATGGAAATTTTGAAGAGGTAATTTGGGAAGGACCAGGAGGAACGATGTCTATGGTTCAGGTTCCAGGATCTGACGGACAGTTTATGGCCACTCATAAGTTTTATTCTCCAAATGATTCTAAAGAAGCTAAACTTGTACTGGCATCTCCATCTGAAAATGGATGGGAGATTAGAACATTAGCTGAGCTCCCGTTTGTGCATCGATTTGACATTATCACAAGAAACGGCGTTAACTATGTCATTGCATGTACATTAAAATCAGGACATGAATATAAAGAAGACTGGAGATTCCCAGGAAAGATTCAGGTTTGTGTTCTGCCAAATGATTTGTCTCAGGTAGATGAAGATCATCCGCTTGAATTCCAGGTAATCAAAGATAATATGCTGAAAAATCATGGTTACTGCAAAACAGAGATGGATGGTATCGAGAGAGCTTTTGTTGCTTCTAACGAAGGAGTTTTCTGTGTAACACCTCCGGAAGATGAAAATGGAAGCTGGGAAATCGAACAGCTCATCGATGAGCCTGCCAGTGATGCAGCATTTGCTGACTTTGACAACGATGGGGAAAAAGAGATGCTTACAATTTCTCCATTCCATGGTGAGAAAATCAGTATTTTTAAGAAGCAAAATGGGGTTTATCAAAAAATATATACTTACGAAAAAGATGCCGAGTTTGCACATGCAATCTGGGGCGGTGAAATTTGCGGACGCCAGGGAGTCCTGATTGGTCACAGAAAGGGAGAAAGAGATCTTCTGCTGTTTACTTGTGATGATCCGGAGAAACTTACTTTCCAGGCAGAGATGCTGGATCATGATGTAGGGCCTGCCAACGTTCTTCACTACGAAAAGGATGGAAAAGACTATGTGCTTTCCACAAATCGTGAAATCGACGAAATTGCCTTATATCAGCTGAATCAATAAAATCAAAAAGAAATTATGATATAATGAAAGAACGAAATGAGGTGAAGAAATGAAAGATTATGATACTTTAAATGACAATGAAAAAAGAAATATGCTTGCCAGTGTTGCAAACCTCTATTATAATGCGGAAATGACGCAGAATCAGATCGCGGAACGTTTCTTTACCTCTCGTTCTAAGATTTCACGGATGCTGAAAGAAGCCAGACGTCTGGGAATCGTGGAAATCAAGATCAGAGAACCATGGGATCGCAATACTGACATTGAGAGACAGTTTATGGAAGAGTTTCTTCTAAGAGATGTCAGGGTCATCCCGACGAAGGAGACCACAAGTACCCTGGTCCTTCAGAAGCTTGGAGAAGTCGCAGCTTATTATCTTGACAATCTTTTGGATGAGCACACAATTCTGGGGATGTCCTGGGGAAATACCATGTACCATACGGTAAGAGCTGTAAAAACAAGCAAGAATATTCCAATCACAGTGGTCCCGATCATGGGAGCAGCCAATGTGCGAAAACCGGAAAGAGACTCTTTGGATTTGTCAAAAGAGCTGGCTGCTGCTTATGGCGGAAGTTACCATTATATTTATGCTCCGCTGTTTGTAAATTCGGTGGAAGTCAGAAAAAGCCTGGAGGAAGAACCTAATATCAAACAGTGTCTGGATTTGGCAAGACATGCGGATATTATTCTTACCAGTGTAGGTTCCATTGAATATAAGAGCTGGAAAGATTATTTGAGTACGACGGATATGAAGAATCTGGAAAAGAAAGGTGCTGTGGGACATATTGGCGGACATTTTTATGATCAGGATGGAAATGAAGTCAAGACACCTTTCGTCGGAAAAATGATTGGTCTTGGTATCCAGGATATTAAGAAAACAAAGAATGTTATCTGTGTCGCAGGTCTTGATATGAAAGCAGAAGCGATTTTAGGGGCAATCCGGGGAGGATATATCAAGACTCTGATCACAGATGAAAGTGCGGCAAAGAAGATTCTTTTGCTGAATCAGGAATTTTAAAACAAAGAAAACCATGAGAAATGGAAAAATATTCTATTTCTCATGGTTTTTACTATTTTCTAAATCTCAGGCAAGTTTTGCTACATTTTCTGCCTGTTTTCCCTTTGGACCGTCCGCAATGTCAAAGCTGACATGCTGTCCTTCTTCCAATGTTTTGAATCCTTCTTCCTGAATTGCGGAAAAGTGTACAAATACATCGTCTCCTTCCTCCTGTGAAATAAATCCATATCCCTTCTCCGGGTTAAACCATTTTACTGTCCCGATTTTCATTCAGGTACCTCCGTTTTAAATTTCTGATAAATTATAAATATTTTTTTAAGCATTCAATGCTTTTTTGATGATGGTCTGCAAGTTCCGCAGCAAGAGCAAGGCTTTCACGAGAAGCGCTGGAAAATTGATGCTGATCCTGAAGGACTTTGACCATCCCCATGGTGTATCCTTCGATACAAAGTTCCGCCAGGTGGCTGGCTGAGTTATCGGTCATAGCTTTTAATTTTGTCATCCATTCGGAATAAAGCTTCAGAAGTTCATTTACATTTTCAATTTCGTAATCGTTGTCATCCATAATTGTGCGGATTTTAAAAAGAAGATCCTGGTACACAGACTCCTGGGATGCAAGATCCGATTTTAAGGCATGGTCAGAAGCATTTTTCTGAATTTCCGGAATGGTTTCCAGCACCATCTGAATGTTTTGCTGCATGCGGTTTAGTAACTGTTCATTGTCCATACAATACACAACTCCTTTTTTCTTAAAATGTCCTTTTTGGCTTCATTCTATACAGAAAAAACAAAATATGTTAAAATAAGCCCATGGAACTAGAAATCGAATTTGGAGGAAAGGATGAGCAGGGAAAATTTTGAAGCCCACATGGAAAAACACATAAAAGATTTAAAGCAAAACGACGAACACAGTATTTTTCATGAGCTGCAGGGCAGAATTTTAGATTATGATTACGATACGAAGAGCCTTTCCATGGCATTTGAAGCGACTGAATTTCATAAAAACGGATTTGGCATTATGTTTGGGGGATCTTTGGTGGGCATGTTTGATATTGCCTTTGGGACTCTGACAGCAGGGTTAGGAGACTATGATATTGCTCCTACGGCACAGCTGTCAGTGAGTTTTTTGAAAGGAATTCCTGTGGGAACTCAGGTTATTATTCGCGCAGAAGCGGTTTCCGTTGGAAAAACACTGATGAACTTCATGGGAAAAGCATATGTAGGGGATGAACTGGCTGGAAGTGCTATGGGAACATTCATGACACCAAGGCCATTTAAAAAGTATGTAGAGGAATAGGACTATGAAAGATAATTTAATTTTTTTCCCTGATATTTGGCAGGAAAGTATAGAAGAACTCTATGAAAAAATGACATTGAAAGAGTTAAAAGAGATTGCCAGGATTCATGAAATTGCAGGATTGTACAAATGTGGAAAGTCAAAACAGATTGAAATGATCGTAAACAATATTTTAAGCAAAGAAACCATGTGGGATTTTTTCTTATGTGCGTCCAGTGAAGAAATTGAGTTGTTTGAACAGATGATGGAGGATGCCCGGGACATGGAAGAAGAGGAAGAAGATCTGAAACAGATGATGAAGTATTTTTGCCGGGGAGGATATATCCTGCAGGATGCCCAGGGAAAGATGATCATTCCTCAGGAAGTGAAATCGGCCTACCGAAGGTTTAATACAGCGCAGTTTCAGCAGGCACATAGAGAATATAATACGGCATATAATTACTGCTGTGGGCTGACGGCTCTTTATGGACTGGCATCGTTAAGAGAGATTACAAGATTATATAATATTTACGAGAAGAAAAATATGACGCCGGAAGAAATGCTGTTTGACATCTTTTTGCCGTCCCTGAAGCGGAGCAAGGCAATTGTATATACGGACGATATGCTGGTAGAATGTGTTTTGCTGCATGAAGATGGATTAATGGACAGCATATTAAAGATTCGAAAATCTTATGATCCGTATATTCCAGAAAGAAATGAAATATATGAGCTGGCTCACGGAATTGAAGATCCCTTGATGATTTTTGGAATGTATTTAATGGAATATATGCAGTTTTCTGTTCAGGCGGCTATGGGTGTAACTGAACTGGCAGCAGGTATGTTAAAAATCGGTGCGGATCCGGAGGATGTGTTTGAACTTTTAGAAAGAGAGGACGTAGCATTTATCAATGAAGAACAGGCGGATGAGTTCGCCGGGGAATTGATAGAACTGTGGATGAATCTGCGGCTGTACACTATGTACGGACATACGCCGCTGGAAATGAAAGAAGAGGGTGTCCCAAAACTATGAATTTTAGATCCAAAGGAAAGGGGCATCCTCTTTC
>JAHZHN010000017.1 GCA_019420275.1 Clostridiales bacterium | reverse complement strand
ACAGTATAACCTCTTTCATCTAAATACAATGGTGCACCTCTTTCAACTGCAATTTTTAAACTTCGATTCCTGGTGATTTTGCCTCATAATCTAATAATTCTTTAAGCTCATCATCCAGTTTCATTATAGTCAAGGCTGCTCCGTTCATATCAAGTGATGTTACGTAATCTCCGATCAGAACTTTATAAACAGACAGTCCCTGCTCCTTGAGATAAGATTCTATTTCATCATATAGAATATATAATTCCATTACCGGTGTAGCACCAAGACCTGATACCAGAACCGCAACTTCAGATCCTTCTTCCGGTTCCATATCATCAATCACTGTCTTTGCCATCTTGCGGGCAATGTCTTTTGCCGGCTCCAGCTTCTGCACATTGATTCCCGGTTCTCCATGGTGTCCGATTCCAAACTCCATGTTCCCGTCAGCGATCTCAAAATTTGGATGTCCGACTGCTGGAATCGCACAAGGTTCCAGCCCGACGCAAATGCTTCTTGTATTGTCCACTGCCTTCTGTGCTGCTGCAATGACTTCATCCAAATCACCGCCGAGCGCTGCCCGTGCACCACCAATTTTCCACATAAATACGCCTCCGGCAATGCCGTGACGTTTTTCTTTGGTTTCTTTCGGCGAAGACGCTACATCGTCATTGGCAGTTACATATTTTACTGTAACTCCCTGTTTCTTAGCTTTTCGAATTGCCATCTTGACATTCATATTATCCCCGGCATAGTTTCCAAATAAACATGCTACACCTTTTCCGGAATCTACTGCCATAAAAGCATCATAAAATGCCTGGGCAGAAGGTGAAGAAAATACTTCACCTACTGCTACTGCATCCATCATGTTTTTTCCTACATAGCCAAGAAACGCCGGTTCATGACCACTTCCGCCTCCGGTCACAAGTCCTACTTTTCCTTCGATCGGAGCATTTATGTACTGTACTACCCGGTCATTTGTTTCAGAGCGCACAATCAAATCACCGTGAGCCTTTACGAAACCTTTTAACATATCTTCTACAACATAATCCGGATCATTTACAAATCTCTGCATGTATTTAACCTCGTTTCCTCTTTATTGGGTCATCACACAAACATGATGATTAGTTGATTTCTCTTCCTTCTTTTTCTTCCCTTCCAAGATATTTGTAAAGAGCTACAAAGCATACAACAAAGATAACACAAAGGGCTAACGGGAAGAAGTTTCCATCCAGCAACTTAAACAGATGTGAAAAAGCATAGGTCTGGATTGGTCCATCAATGGAAGAACAAGAGATCAATTCTCCGGCTTTCAGACTGACAGCACCTGTAGAACGTGCCAGATCTGAAATGAACGGCGCCATAATAGTACCGACCCAAAGGTATGCTGGTGCAAAGATGATAACCAGGATGCACATACGAAGAATGTTTCCTCCTGTTACCAGGAATGCTGCAACGGCAATTGCGTTGTTTACGATACCTGCAAATGGAAGGATCTCATTTCCCGGAAGGATCATGGAGTAAATTAACGTAACCGGGATACATAAGAATACTGCCAGCCAGATTTCATTTGCACCACCCATAAATGGCCAGTCAAGTCCTACAACCAGAGTTCTGTCGTCAAACTTCTTGTTCATAAACGCACTGATTGCTGTTGAAATTGGCTCCAACGCCATCATGAAATACTTGGAGATTACTGGGAACAATGTCAGTGAGCAGGATGCCTGAATACCTAATGTCAGTGTTTCTGCTACACCATATCTTGCTAAGATACCAAAGATAATACCTAATATAAATCCTAATACATGGGATTCTGCAAAAATACCAATCTTATCTTTCAGCACTGCAGCATCAAAACGTTTGTTTAATACCGGTATTTTCTTTAAAAGGCAGTCGATTGGGAACATGAAAATACTTGTGAATCCCATTTTATGGGTACATGTAACACCAGGAATTCCAGAAAGTTTCTCGATACGATACTGATACATATCTGCCATTTTAAGTTCGAATACAATCTGAATTGCTGCTGTAATAAAAGCTGCTACAATAGAACCTGCTGTTCCAAAGTAAGGCTGGCATACAGCCGCTACCGCTACACCTGTAAAAATCTTGCCCCATACATTCCATAAGTCCGCATTGAATGTCTTGGTCTTGTTAATGATCAGCATAACAATGTTGATACCGATCATCAATGGGAACATTAAGAATGCATATGGCCATGACCATGCGATTGCAGATAATGTGGTCCATCCACCGTCTACGATCGGCAAATTGATTCCTGTGCTTTTCAGCATGGCTTCTGCTGCCGGCCCAATTGCATCTGACATAAAGTTGATCAGCATGCTCATACCGGTAAATGCAACACCAAGAGTAATACCTGCGGAAACCGCATCTTTGATCTTCATTCCTACGATCAGACCAGCGATAATGATAATGATCGGTACAAAGATCGCTGCTCCTAAACTCAGTAACCAGTTAATAACATCTTGTAAAATACTCATATAATTTCCCTCCAACTCTTTTTTTCAGCATCAGCCGTTGTTTACTGCGTCTACCAGTTTTTTGAATTCAGCGTCCTGACCAACACCTGTTAAGAATGCAATTCCGTTGATGACTGGGATTGGATATTCCTTATCTACTTTTGTGATTGCGATATACGCAACACTGCTTGGAATATAACGGTCTACAGATTTAATATCAACAGCTAAAACTTCTGCCGGGATATTATTCTCTTTTAATAAACGGTTTACCTTACTTGCAACAGTCTGAGAGGTTGCCACTCCGCTTCCGCATGCTACTACGATTTGTTTCATCTTTCATCTTCCTTTCTAAAAAATATTGTCAGTTCCTAACATCCTAAAGACCTTCCATAGATAAAACGGCTTCCATGTATTCATCTTCAGTCTTCGCATTTACCAGTTTATCCATAATGTCTGGATTCTGGAAATTCGTAACCAAAACCTGAAGCAATTCCACATGTTCATTGGCTCCGTTTGGATCATCATGACCGCCAAGGAAACCAAGCATAAAGATAAACTTCACATCATGCTCTTGATCATTGTTTGCCATCTCACACCATTTCACCGAATCTTTTAATCTGGTGCATGCAATAAATGGTTTGATAATGTGCTGAGGATCTGCATGAGGAATTGCAACCGGATAAGGCTCCACCGGGAGTGCTGTTGGGAAATTCGCTTCTCTTGTTTTGATAGCATCTGCAAAAGTATCTTTTACATATCCAAGCTTCTCAAGCTTTGCAGCCATCTTGTCAAAGAATTCTGTCTGATCTGCAACTTCCCAGTCCAGCTGAATCAGCTCCCTGTAAATTGTGTCACGGTTTGCCACCTTTTACCACTCTCCTTTCATTTGTTTGAGGCTTTTCAAACTTTGTTGAACATCTTTCAACATTTTTCCTGCTGTATTCATTATATTTCAGTATTTTTTCCCGTACAATCTGATTTGGGTTCGAATAATGCGCCACCGATTGCTCATTCCTGTGATGACCATCATTTTTGCGCAACATTGCACAAAAAAAGAGCCGCGCATAAAACAACGTTTTATACACAGCTCCCTCTTCTTTAAACCTATAATCTGTGATCCAAAGCTTACGCCTCTTTGGATGCCTGGTATTCATTCAATTTACCAACCAGTTCATCTACATCCATTCCGTGTACGAATGCTGCTTCTTCCAGGGTCTCTCCCTGAGCAGACGGGCATCCAACACATCCCATTCCGGATGCCATTAAGATTGCCGCAAAATTCTGATCCAGCGCGATCAAATCACCGATTACCATATCTTTTGAAATTGTCATTTCTATCTTCCTCCATTCAAAAAAATCAACATTTATAGTATAATACAGTATCGTTAAAAATACAACAAAATTACTTGCTATTCCTGCATAAGTATATTAAAATAAGATTGAATCAGGCGGGTGACCGCTTTTATTGATTATTATACTATATAAGGAGGATGTTAACTATGGCATATGTAATTTCAGACGCTTGTATTTCTTGTGGAGCTTGCGAAGGAACTTGCCCAGCAGGAGCAATCAGCGAAGGTGATGGACAGTACGTAATCGATGCTGATACATGCATGGACTGCGGAGCTTGTGCAGAAGGATGTCCAGCTGGCGCTATCAGCCAGGAATAATTTCCACAGTGCATTAAAGGGTGTGCGGCCTTACGGCTGCACACCCTTTTTCATTTTTTATCTTCTTTTTTCGTCCTCAATGCACTATATTATTTCCCTGTTTTTTCCATTATTTTGAAGATTTATCCATTTTTTATTGAGAAAATTTCTCACTTAAATACGGGATCTTCCATTGGCCTCCATCAGTTTTATTACCTCTTCCGTGGTTGGAAGAGAAGACATGACTCCCATTCTTGAAATAGTAATTGCCGCCGTATAATTTGCGAAAATCAGAGCCTGTCCCCTGGAATCTCCCTTGCAGACTCTGGTACAAAAGGCTGCTACAAAAGAGTCCCCTCCTGCTGTAGGGTCCGCGACTTCAATGCCCGGCGCTGCTCTCTTATATATGGTCTTATCGGGAGCGTCCAGCAAAGCTCCGGATTCTCCAAGAGTCGTTAAGATATTTGCATATCCTTTCCCTCTCATGATAGCAGAAGCGACTTTAGCCTCTTCAAAATTAAACACGCCCCTTTTTCTGTTGATGATAACCCCGGTCATCGCTCGTATCTCCTGCTCATTGGGGGCTATGTACGTCAGATGCCTGATAAAATCTTTTGACAGCCGCCGTATAACCGGCGCTGGTTTCAGCATAACCGGAACTCCCTGCTCATAAGCGTATCTTGCCGCCGTTTCATTGACTTCCAATGGAATCTCATTCTGCAGCATGACCATATCATACTGACCGATTTCATCTTTCAAAAACTCAATCTCTTTCGGCTGGATCTTCATATTGGATCCGGAGATTACAAGAATCCGATTTTTGCTGCGCTCTCCCGGAACTTTTTCCAAAATAATCACGGCACATCCGGATGCCCCTTCCTCATCGTACAGCATCTTGCTCGTATCGATTCCTTCTTGCTGACATGCCTGCAGAAGTTCTCTTCCGTTGGCATCCCGGCCCACTTTTCCGATGATCGTCACATCCGCTCCCAGTCTTGCCGCCTGTACAGCCTGGTTCGCTCCTTTCCCGCCCGGAGTCTTGACGAATTCTTCCCCAAAGACTCTCTGCCCTTCCTGCGGGACCTCTTTTGTGATTGCAATCTGGTCCATGACAAGGCTTCCTACAATTAAAATCTTAGGTTTTCTCTCCATAATAAATTCTCCGCTCTGGTATTTCAACTTATTATATTATAATCTATTATAACCTAAGATTCTTTTTCTGGAAATATAATTATCTTTCTTTTTTTCTGCGCCTTAGGAATCTTCTTTTCTCTCTGGCTGCTGCGACCTCTTCTCTGCTTTTCTGCTGAGACCGGATCATCTCATCCAACTTCTGGAATCTTTTTTCCTCTTCGTCTTCTCTCAGCCGGAACTGATAGTCAATCTCTTTTGAGACCTTATCAGAAATACGAGCGCCAATCTCAGTTCCCAGAAATTCCTTCTGTTCCCTGATTGCCTGTCCCATGATCTTTACCATCACGTTCTGAAACTGTTCCATTTTTCCAGATATCTCCGTCTGCTTCTCTCCCGGAAACGGAATAATGTTGCCTGATATCTTTTTCTTTATTTCTTCTGTATCCAGTCCTTCATTTTTCATATCACGGATTTCCTGAAACATATGGATTTCTTTTTCCCCGTAGCATCGGTATCCTTTCTCATTTCTTGGAATAAGAATTCCAAATTCATCTTCCCACGTTCTCAAATGATAAGTTTCCAAGCCCAGTTCCCTGGCGGCCTCGGATATCATGCGTTTTCTTTCTTTCATAAGTCCCTTCCTTTCTTCCTCTTCATTATAAAAGGCAGAAAGTTTCAGGTACAGAAAAACCGTCCTCTAAAAGACGACGGTTCCTTCTATTTTTCTTAGATAAACTGTTTTATAGTTCTTTTATGTTCATACGTCTTCAAAAGGATTTTCTTCTCCTTCTGAGGCAATTTCCTGAATCCTTTTTGCGAGAGTTGAATACCTGCGCTGCTCATTGACATTCTGGATCATAGAATTCACCGTCCTTCGGTCTCCCACAATTGTAAGGCAGTTTCTTGCTCTGGTAACACCAGTATATAATAAATTTCGATGGAACAATACTTTTGGCCCGCTCAAAAGAGGCATGACCACCGCAGGATACTCACTTCCCTGGGATTTATGTATTGTTATGGCATAAGCCAGTTCCAGTTCATCCAGCATGGCATAACTATATTGGATTTCTCTGGAATCATCAAAAATTACCGTGACTTTTTCCGTAAAATCATTGATTTCTGTAATCTTTCCAATGTCACCGTTAAAAACTCCAACTCCTTTGTCCACAGTAAAACCTTTGTGATTCCGAATTTCCCACTCCATCTGATAATTATTTTTGATCTGCATAACCTTATCGCCTTCCCGTAAGATACCAGAGGCAGTTTCTTTTTCATTTTTATCTGCTGACGGCGGATTCAGATACTGCTGCAGAATCTGATTCAGCCGCTCCACCCCTAGTTCTCCTCTGCGCATCGGCGTCAAAACCTGAATTTCATATGGCTCCGCATGGACATAAGCCGGCAGTTTATCCCGAATCAAATAAACCATGACTCCCAGGATATCCTGAATGGACGTCCTTTGAAGGAAGAAAAAGTCTTTGCTCTTATTATCCAGTTCAATGCTTCTCCCTTGATGGATCAGGTGAGCATTGCGGACAATATGGCTTCCTTCTTCCTGTCGGAAAATCTGATTCAGTGCCACCACCTTAAATTCCCCCGACGCAATAATATCTTTTAACACATTCCCAGCTCCGATAGACGGCAGCTGATTGGCATCTCCCACCATTACCAGCCTGGTGCCGGGCACCATGGCCTGCAGAAGTGCATTCATCAGGGAAAGATCTACCATGGACATTTCATCGATGATAATAACATCCGTCTCCAGAGGATTTCCGGCATTGCGCTCAAAGGACATTCCCATCCGGTCCATCTCTTCCTTTGCCTCGCCATTCAATTCCAGAAGACGGTGAATCGTCATCGCTTCATATCCGCTTGCTTCTGTCATCCGCTTAGCCGCCCTTCCCGTCGGAGCAGCAAGACGTATATCCAAACCCTCTGTTTCAAAATACCGAATCATTCCATTGATTGTCGTTGTCTTTCCAGTTCCTGGTCCTCCGGTCAAAACCACAATGCTGTGGCTCGCAATAGCTTCGATTGCTTCCTTCTGTTTCTCAGCAAAGGTAATCTGTTCTGCCTCTTCAATTCGTGCAATCGTTGTCTCTACTTCAGAAATTGACACATCATACGATAGATTCAGGTCACAGAGCATCCTCCCTGTATTTACTTCCATATGATACTGTGCCGCCCCATAGATCCTGACCTCATCTTCTTCTTTGATCACAATCTTTTTCTCGATCATCATTTCCAGAAGATGTTCTTCAATAGTCTCCTCAGATACCCCCAGCATATAGGCTGCGTTTCGGCACAAAATATGTTTGGGAAGATATACGTGTCCTTCTCCCAAAGCTCTCATAAGAGTATAAAAAATACCAGAAATGATACGATAATCAGAATCTGTTCCGATTCCGACTCTCTGGGCAATTTCATCTGCGATCTTAAATCCCACCCCGGCTATATCATCCGTCATCCGGTATGGGTTCTCCCGAATGATCGTATACATCTCATCACCGTACTCTTTAAAAATTTTTACCGCCAGATTATAGTTAATCCCGTATTCTGACAAAAACATCATGGCATGACGCATTTCCTGCTTTTCGCTAAACTCTACCGCTATAGTCCGAGCTTTTTTTTCTGTAATTCCCTTGACCTCCGCCAGACGCTCCGGCTCTTCTTCAATGATACGAAACGTATCCATCTTAAACTTCTTCGTGATTCTCTTCGCAATCGCAGGTCCCACGCCTTTGATCGCCCCGGAACCAAGATACCGTTCCATACTCTGGATATCTCCAGGCGCGGTGATCTCATAGGTTTTCATCTGAAACTGGGGTCCATGCATGGGATGTTCCGTGTATTCTCCCTCCATGGAAATGTATTCTCCTTCACTTAAAAATGGAAACAGTCCAACAACCGTCTCTTCATCTCCATCCAGATTCAGACTCAGCACCGTATACCCATTCTTGTCATTTCGAAAACGGATATGGTCCACATATCCCTCCAAATGTTCCATCAGCTTCACCTCAAACATGAATTAAAAAAGGCCAGGATGAAATCCTGACCTTCTGAAAACCATATTATTTCTTTTTCTTATATTCTCCTGCAAGAAATTCAATATATTTTCCAGTTCCAATTGCTACGGCAGTTAACGGGTCTTCTGCTGTCATCGTATTGATGCCTGTCTTTTCTTCAATTAATTCCTCTAATCCCTGAATCAGTGATCCTCCTCCTGTCAGAACAATTCCCCGATCAGAGATATCAGCTGCCAGTTCAGGTGGAGTTCTCTCCAATACGTTGTGTACTGCGTCTACAATCTGGTAAGCAGGCTCTCTTAAAGCCTCTTCTGTTTCCTCAGATGTAACAGTTACTGTCTTCGGAAGACCTGTTACAAGATTTCTTCCCCTTACATCCATTGTCAAATTTTCCGGACGTTTGTAAACAGTTCCAACATTGATCTTAATTTCTTCTGCAGTACGCTCACCAATCAGAAGATTATGCTTTTTGCGCATAAAACGCACAATCGCTTCATCAAAATCATCTCCTGCAACTTTGATAGAGCTGCTTACAACAACACCTCCAAGAGAGATTACTGCGATATCTGCTGTACCTCCTCCGATATCTACGATCATATTTCCGCAAGGTTTAGAAATATCAATTCCTGCTCCGATTGCTGCTGCAACCGGTTCTTCAATAATAGATACTTCTCTTGCACCTGCCTGATATGTTGCGTCTTCTACTGCCTTTTTCTCTACTTCCGTTGCTCCGCTCGGCACACATACACTAATGCGCGGCTTTCTTCCAAATAAAGATTTTCCCACTGTGCGGTTGATAAAATAACTGAGCATCTTCTCAGTTACAGTGTAATCAGAAATCACACCCTGACGAAGCGGGCGGACTGCTACGATATTGCCTGGAGTTCTTCCAAGCATCAGTCTTGCTTCCTCTCCGATTGCCTTAATCTTATTTGTATCTCTATCAAAAGCCACAACGGACGGCTCTTTTAAAACAACGCCTTTTCCTTTTACATATACTAAGACGCTGGCTGTTCCTAAATCAATTCCAATATCTGTTCCTGCTGCCATGGTAACTATTTTCCCCTTTCGATTTTCTTCTCTTAACTATTGCTCTTCTCTTCTGTTTTTATTATGTTAATGTTTGATTATTCGTATACATACTCTCTTAATTATAAACATTTCTTCAAAAAATTCAATTGTTTTTTACAGATTCACCAAAAATTCAGCAAAATTTAAGATTTCTCCCATCTTCCCGAAGCTCCGCATGGCAGCACAAGTCCATTGGAACTGACTGGAAGCCCGATTTCATCGGATATTATGCGTCCTCCAAATTTTTTGCCCAGTTCTGTTTCCAGCATGTAAGTCAAAACTGCCGGCTGCAGCCCTGTTGTATAAGAATTTATCAAAAAGAACAATGGGTGGTCTGACAAAATCCTGGTACAAAGCTGAATAAACGGATAGATTTTCTCTTCTATCTTCCAAATCTCGCCTTTCGGTCCTCTTCCATAAGACGGCGGATCCATAATGATTCCGTCATAATGATTGCCGCGGCGGATTTCCCTTTCCACAAATTTTACACAGTCATCCACCAGCCATCGAATCGGTTTTTCCCTTAATCCTGACAGCTGGGCATTTTCTTTTGCCCAGTTTACCATACCTTTGGAAGCGTCTACATGTGTCACCGATGCTCCAGCGGCAGCTGCCGCCAAAGTAGCTCCTCCTGTGTACGCAAACAGATTCAGCACCTTCACCGGACGTCCGGCTGACTGGATTTTTTCAGAAAACCAGTCCCAGTTAACTGCCTGTTCCGGAAACAGCCCTGTATGTTTAAAACTAAACGGCTGAAGATGAAATTTCAAATCTTTGTATTGGATTTCCCATTTTTTCGGAAGATGGAAAAACTCCCACTGACCTCCGCCTTTGCGGCTTCTGTAATAATGTCCATTCGGATGTTTCCACTCTTTTAATTTCTTCGGAGTATTCCATAACACCTGGGGATCTGGCCTTACCAAGATATAATCCCCCCATCTCTCCAGCTTTTCTCCGCCGGAAGTATCCAGTATCTCATAATCTTTCCATTGATCTGCAATCCACATAAACGCTCACTTTCTATTTATAACATTTCTGATCTGATTTCTTGCTTCTCAATTATTATAATGTCAAATCTTGAAATTTCAAGCTGTTTTTCTAATTGTTCTGACAAAAGGACTTAACCTCTCATCATTTCCAATACCACAACACTGCGTTCTTCCATCCAGATTTTGTTTCGGTCATATACCTGAACGTCTTGATTCCATGCAGTATTTGAAATTATTTCCCACCAACATGCTTCTGCCGGCTCTGGAAGCTCTATGGTGCATGGCTCCCAATGCATATTCATACCCACATAAATAACTTCATCCTCAGTTTCTTCTGTGTTTCTTCCGGCAAACATAATGCCCAGGACTCTGGATTCCGGTTCCTGATTGGCTTCCCAAGGACGGATTCCATGAAAACTTACACCCGGCAGCCCATTCAAAGGAGCTTTCGCAGTCTTTTTTAATACATTTTTCTTTCTGCGATAATGGATCATTTTTTGAAAATGTCGAAAAATATCTTCGTTTTTCTGAAGCTGATCCCAGTCAAGCCATGAGATCTCATTGTCCTGACAATATGAATTATTATTTCCAAACTGAGTATTGCAAAATTCATCTCCAGACAAAATCATCGGTACGCCCCGGCTTAACATCAGAACTGAAATTGCATTTTTAACCAGTTTCTTTCGAAGCCGAAGAACATCTTCTCTTTGCGTCTCCCCCTCATCTCCGCAGTTCCAGCTATTGTTGTTGTTCTCCCCATCCGTATTGTTCCAGCCATTGGCTTCATTATGTTTTTCGTTGTAAGAATACAGATCCCATAAAGTAAATCCATCATGACAGGTAATAAAATTGACAGACGCCTCATAGCCGCGCACAGACGGATCATAAAGATCTTTAGAACCAGTCATCCGCTCCATAACCGCCGGAACCATTCCTGCATCACCTTTCAGGAACCGGCGCATATCATCTCTGTATCTTCCGTTCCACTCTGACCAGCGATTCCAGGAGGGAAAACTTCCTACCTGATACAATCCTCCTGCATCCCATGCCTCAGCGATCAATTTTACTCTTCCAAGAATCGGATCAAACGCCAGACGTTCCAGCAGCGGCGGTTTGCTCAAAGGTGTACCATCTTCACTTCGTCCCAGAATAGATGCCAGATCAAACCGAAAACCATCAATCCGATATTCGATGACCCAATATCTAAGGCAATCCAAAATCATGTTCTGCACCACCGGGTGATTACAGTTGAGTGTATTGCCGCATCCACTGAAATTATAATACTGTCCGTCTGGTGTTAACATATAATAAACATTATTATCAAACCCTTTCAGTGAGATCACGGGTCCGTTCTGATTTCCTTCTGCCGTATGGTTAAATACTACATCCAGGATAATCTCCATCCCTTCATCATGAAGTAGCTTCACCAAAGATTTCAGTTCATCTCCTTCCCGGTTGAATTCTTTTTCCGAAGCATAGCTGGTATTTGGCGCAAAAAATCCAATGGGATTGTATCCCCAGTAATCCAGGAGCCTTTTGCCGTTTACAACCCGGTTTTCCCTGGTTTCGTCAAATTCAAAAATCGGCATCAGTTCTACTGCATTAATTCCCAATTCTTTTAAATATGGAATTTTTTCTTTGATTCCTTCGAATGTTCCCGGATAACATACTCCTGAAGATGGATCTTTCGTAAATCCCCTCGTATGAAGCTCGTAAATAATAAGATCTTCCATAGGAATTGGACTCTTTTTCACCTCTCCCCAGTCAAAATCCGGTGCCACCACCCGGGCCCGGTAGGCAAAACCATAGTCTGGATGAACACCCCAGTCACTCTGGCCGGTCACCGCCTTTGCATAAGGATCTAAAAGCAGCCGGTTCTTATCAAACAGCTGACCCTTTTTAGGATCGTATGGTCCGTTGACTCGATAAGCATATTCAAACTCACTGATATCTAGATCAAAAACAATCATGGAATATACATGTCCGATCCTGTATTCCTCTGGAAAAGGAATCACCGCATAAGGTTCCTTAGCCTCCCTTTCAAACAGAACCAGTTCACATTCCGTTCCGCCTTGGGTCTGCACAGTAAAACTTACACCACCTGGAATCGCCACTGCTCCATTTTCCAGAAAAAAGCCTGGGCGGATACGGAACCCGTCATACTCATCCACCGGTATCAGCTGGCTGTTTTTCTTCATCACGCTCATACTGTCTGCCTCCTTCCAGACTCTCTTTTCTCCAGGAAACTTATCCTTCCAGATAAATAAGCAAAAGAAAGGACCTAGGTCCTTTCTTTTCTTTACGCCTTCATGCCCAGCAGATAATTGACGAATTGCTGCGCAGTCCGCCCTGAAATTCCGCCATGGCTTAGCTCCCATTTATTTGCTTCTTTGCATAAATCTTCATCGTCCATTCCTACGCCTGCTTTATGAGCCAATTCTGTAACGATATGGAAATATTCTTTCTGACTAGGTTTTGAATAGCTGATCGTCACGCCAAAACGGTTCACCAGAGAAAGTTTCTCTTCCATTGTATCAGATCTGTGAATTCCGTTATGATTCTCCACGTCATCCCTGTCATTCCAGGTCTCCTTGATCAGATGACGGCGATTAGAGGTTGCATAGATCAGGATATTTTCTGGTTTTGTCTCCACTCCTCCTTCGATCACAGCCTTTAAGAATTTGTATTCAATCTCAAACTCTTCAAAAGACAAATCATCCATATAAATGATGAACCGGTAGTTGCGGTTCTTAATCTTCGCAATAACATTAGAAAGATCTTTAAACTGATGCTTATAAATCTCGATCATGCGCAGTCCCTGATCATAATATTCATTGACAATAGCCTTAATACTGGTTGATTTTCCTGTACCGCTGTCACCAAATAACAGTACATTATTTGCCTTTCTTCCCTGTACAAAGGCTTCGGTGTTGTCTACCAGCTTCTTCTTCTGAATCTCATATCCTACCAGATCAGACAATACAACCTTATCCATGTTATTGATCGCACGGAACCGGATATCATTATCTCCGCATTCTTCAATCCGGAATGCCTTGTTCAATCCAAACATTCCTACGCCGTAAGCCCGGTAAAAGTCTGTTACTATATCAAAAAATTCATTTTCATCCTTCGCAGTCTCTAATTTTGCACTTAAGTCTCTTACTTTTTCACTGACATTTTTATTATACATTAATTCCGGTTTTCCAATTGCCTTGTAATCAGAAAGTCTGCTGAAACAATCGATTCCAAGTTTCTCCTCAATTCCGGAAAAATCAAAATTAAAAAGTTCCTGAAATGCCTTGAAATCATTTTTTGCAAAATAATTTACGCTTCCATCCTGAGCACCGGTCTTCTCGCAAGTAATGCTGAACGGATTTTCATTGGTTATCAAAAGAAACGTCAGATAATTATGCCAGAGATTCCGGTCAAAAGCATAATCTGTTGCTGTCTGCAGCAGCCGCTTAATCTGGCAAAAAACACGGGTTCTTAAAACATCCGTGCTCTGGGATTCTTCCTCCATACATCGGAAAATATCACTGATCTGCATTAAAATAGAATCTTTGTCCATATCTCCATATAGTAATAATTCTGAAACAATCTTATACATTTTTTCTATCTCCAATCTTTCTGTCAAATGAATGTGATGTATTCATTATAACATTATTGGATTTATTTTTCATTGGATTGTTGCAAAAATCATCATTCCTGTGATAAAAACGCCAGACATGCCGCTCCAATCAGTCCACAGTCTTCTCCCAGTACTGCCGGCACAATATGAATGTTGTCCTTTAGCGCATCATATACTTTTTCTTTTACCCGCCTCTCTATTTCCTGAATAAATCCAGGTATTTTCAAAGCGACGCTTCCTCCCATAACAAAAAGATCCGGATCCAGCACTCCATACAAAATTCCAAGAAAACTGGACAGATATTCATATGCATCTTCCATGATCTGCTGTGCTTTGGAATTGCCGGCTTCTGCTTTTTCATACACCTGCCCTGCATGCTCCGCCTCAATTCCCGCTGCCCTGGCACGAGTAACAATTGCTGTTCCACTGGCAATGGACTCAATAGAACCTTTTTTCAAATCTCCCTGAGAAGGTCCTCCTTTCCACAAAATAGAATTTGCTACTTCCTGAGCGAACCCTCTTGACCCCCGGTAAATTTTCCCATTAACACAAAATCCTGCTCCTACACCTGTAGAAATTGTTAAAAACTGAACATATTCTTTCCCTTTTCCGGCTCCTGTCACTGCCTCAGCCAAACAAGCAAGATTCGCATCATTTTCAAGGTATACTTTCACACCTGTCATTTCTTCCAAACGCTGTGTTAACTTAAGATAATGCCAGCCCGGAAGATTAGGTGGTGTCAGTACCATGCCATGAATCAGATCTAAAGGTCCCGGACAGGAAATTCCGATTCCTTCAATCTGGCATTCAAATCCCCGAATGATATCGCGAATTTTTTCTAATGTTTCCTCTGGATTGTCTCCATTGGTAGGAAATTGTTTTCTGTCTATAATTTCATATGTTTCACTGATCAGCGCAACTCTCGTGTTCGTGCCGCCTACGTCAATCCCTGCTGCATACTTCATTTGCAAACCCTCCATTCAAAAAGAGGGCGGCATATGCCGCCCCCGTCATCCTATATCTTATTCGTAGTAATATTTTACTTTATCTGCAGAGTCAAATAATGTAATTTTTTCTCCAATTACTTTCTTGCATGCCTCGATTGGCTCTGGATAGATTTCCAGCGGCTCACGGTATTCCGGATGAGCATTTAATACTTCTCTGCACTTCTCATAGAAAGCAACTTTGATATCACTTGAAATATTAATCTTGGAAATTCCAATCTTAACAGCTTTTGCAATTTCTTCATCTTTATTGCTGGAACCGCCGTGAAGTACCAAAGGAATATCCAAAGTATCTTTCAATGTCTGTAAAATATCCAGACGAAGTTCCGGTTTCATATCACTTGGGTAAATTCCATGTGCTGTTCCGATAGCAACGGCCAAAGTATCGATTCCTGTCTTCTCAACAAAATCTTTTGCCTGATCAGGATCTGTATAAATAACACCTACAGTTCCTCCCTCAATGGAGTTTCCTGTTGTTCCGATTGTTCCAAGTTCGCTTTCCACAGATACATTTGCAAGATGAGCTACCTCGCATACTTTTTTCGTGATTTCGATGTTTTCTTCATAAGGCAGTTTGGAAGCGTCAATCATAACGGATGTAAATCCTGCCTGGATAGCACGTACAACAGTCTCATACTTATCACCATGATCCAGATGAATAACAACCGGAACATCTGTCTTAGAAGCTTCATAAATCATGCTTTTGATCAAGCTTGTTTCTACAAAGTTGAACTCATCTGGTGAAAGTTCCAGGATAACAGGACTCTTCATTTCCTTTACTTTCTGCATAACTGCTTTCAGGAGCTGATCACTTCCGATATTGAATGCCGGAACCGCGAATCCTTTCTCATCTGCTACTTTTAATAATTCTTTCATGTTCATTAACATAATATGTATCTCCTTTTTATAATGATTTTCCTTCTGATCCTGATAATCGGATATATTTCTTTACAAGTTCCTGACTGTCAATTTCTGCCTGATGCATCATAACCCAGTAATTGATGTCAGGATTTTCCTGTAGCTGTCTCTTAATACTTTCTGTATTTGCATTCATGAAATCGCATCCCACATTAATCTTGTTGATTCCATATTTCACACATTTTCTGATGTTTTCATCTCCGGATCCGCTTCCTCCGTGAAGAACCAGCGGCATATGCGTTTTTTCTTTGATTTTTTTCAAAATTTCAAAATCAAATTCTGGTACATATCCTTCCGGATAATTTCCATGAGAACTTCCAAAGGAAATTGCCAATGCATCAACTCCCGTTTCCCTGGCAAATTTCAGCGCTTCCTCCGGATTTGTTTTCATATCATCATCTGTATATTGATCCCCTTCACTTGCACCCATACAGCCAATCTCACCTTCTACGCTGGCATCAAATGCTTCCGCGAATTTTACGATTTCTCTGGTCATTTTTATATTTCCTTCCAGATCATATCGGGATGCATCTACCATTACGCTTGTATAGCCATCCGTCAGTGCCTTTTTCAAAAGGCCTGTTTCCTGGCCATGGTCAAAATTCAATGCCACTTCCACGCTGGCCCGCTCTGCCAGTTTCTTTACAATCGGCGCGATCAAATTACTGTCACAGTGATTTACCATGTGCTCCTGGACGATATTGATAATGACCGGCGCCCGCATTGACTGGGCTGCGGCAATGACTGCTCTTGTCGTTTCAATATTAAAACAATTGATTGCCATCACTGCGTAATTGCCTTCGTTCGCTCTTTTGAGCATTCCCTTCATTGATACATACATAGCATGTCTCCTTTTTATCTACTAAGAAATCGTAAATCCTGATAAGTCCATCTCTTCTTCTTTGTCTTCTATGATTGGATTTTCATCTCCAGTTCTTCTCTTCTTGATCAGTACAAGAAGGACACCTGTTACAGCCGTTCCTGCAAGAAGTGCAACCAATGCAGCCAGAGGATTAGACATGGCTGGGATAACAAATACTCCGCCGGACGGAACCTTGCTTCCAACTCCCAGTGAGAAGCTGATAGCTCCAGTTACACCACATCCAGTTGCTGTACAAATACAAGTACGAATCAAGTCATTCATGGCGATTGGGATAACTCCCTCAGAAATCATGCACAGTCCCATTGGGAAAGCAACCTTGATGTTTTCCACTTCCTGAGCAGCATAGATTGGTTTCTTTATTAATTTAGATAATACTAATGAGAATGTGATTCCCAGAGGCGGAACCATAGCTGCAAGTACTTTAATTGCTTCCGGTTCTGTAATTCCTTCCAGGAGCAGTCCGTCACAGATCAGGTTTGGAACTTTACTGATTGGTCCTCCAAAGTCAATACATCCCAAAGCTCCGATAATAAATCCATAAACACCTTTAGAAGACTGATCAAGTCCTGTAATAAAGTTTGTCAATGCATTTGTTGCCCATACGATTGGATTACCAATTACAAAGAACATAATCAATCCTGCGATCAGTGCAGACAATGTCGGGATAATCATCATTGGCATCAAAGCTTCTGCCCATTTCGGTACTTTCAGGTGGTTGCGGATAAATAAAGCAATATAACCTACCAGATAACCACCGATCATACCACCGAGGAATCCTGCACCCAAGAAAGAAGCAATCTGACCCATTAAGAAACCAGGTGCAATACCAGGTCTGTCTGCAATGGAGTAGGAAATATATCCTGCGATGAAAGATGGCAACAATCCCATTCCCAATGTACCCAGAGTAGTAAGCGCACTAGGTATCGTCATCTTGGATAATTCTGTTACGTTTTCTCCGCCTGTCAGATTACCAATGGCGATCAGCAGTCCGGAAGCAACAACCAACGGCAGCATATAAGAAATGGCCGTCAAGGCATGGCTCTTTAACTCTTCTAAGATTTTTTTCATATTCTCTCTTCTCCTTTGTAATTATTTCTTCAATTCATTTTCGATCTTTTGGATCAGCTGTTTTGGCGCCTTTACACATACATTCGTCGGAACTTTTACTGTTGGTTTTCCTTCAAATCTTTCTGTTCCTGTTATGGCAATATCTACTGCAAGAATTACAATATCGGCTTCTTTAATTTCTTCTGGCGTCAGTTCATCTTCTGTACCAATCGTTCCCTGTGTTTCCACCTTGATCGTATGACCCATACTCTCTGCCGCCCGGATTAATTTTTCCTTTGCGATGTAAGTATGCGCGATTCCTGAAGTACATGCTGCAACTGCTACAATTTTCATAACAAATCTCCTTTCGTTTTCAAATGAATTTTTTCCCCGCCTGCGAGTTATTTGCGCTTAAGCTCTTTTGCTATGTTCAAATCATACTATGAAATCCTGTCCTGTGGTCATTAAGTCAGGGCTTTTTAATGCGGAAGTTTTTTCCGCATTTCAAAAAAAAAAGTGTTTTTTTGTCACTTTAATCCGGCATAATTTTTTATGTTATTTCTTTTTCTGGACGTTTTAATCTGGTAAATTTTAAAAGATATTTTTCTGTACTTAAAAAACGCCTGCCAGAACCGGCAGACGTTTTTCGTATGGTTTCAATATGTAATATTATTAGAAGACGGCTTTTAAATCTTCCACTGTCTGAGCATCCAGAAGGGCCTGGACTGCTTCATCATTTCCAAGCGTCCTTGCAACTTCCGCCAGCAGTTTCAAATGAGTTTTCGCATTCTCATTATCATTTCCTACGGCAAACAAGAAAATAAGCTTAACTCCCTTACCATCTAACGTTTCCCATTCAATCTCCTGTTCCAATTTTCCAATGGCAATACCTACCTGAGTTACAGAATCACTTTTTCCATGCGGAATTGCCACATAATGTCCGATTCCAGTCTGTCCCTGAGATTCTCTCAGATAAATGTCTGCCACGTATTCCTCTACATCAGCAATATACCCGGCATCTTTTAATTTCTCTGCGAGATAAGTAATCGCCTCCTCTTTGTTCTTTGCCTTCATTTTAAGATCGATGACCCTATCGTCTAAAACGCTTTTGATATCCATGTTTCTTTCCTCCTGTTTTATTAAAATTTATTGTATTAAATATTTATAGACTTCTATATTTGACTTCATGTTCTGCAGCGTACGAATTTTTTCCTCCGTGTCGATCAGTGACACATACTCATTGTAAAAAAGCTGAATCCGATTGATCTCATCTCTGGTACTCATGCGAAATCCCAGTAAAAAAACCATGCTGACCGGTTCGTCATCCCAAATGATCGGTTCTTTTAAAAGAGCAATCGCAACTTTCGGTTCATTGACCTCCGTCGGAGAACCGTGTGGAATGCTGATTCCGTTTCCTATGGTCGTTGTTGTCTTTCTCTCTCTTTCCATTACTGTGTCAAAGAAATCTTTTGTTACCACACCTTTATCTTCCATGGCCCGACACATGATCTTCAGACATTCCTTCTTTGTTTTTACTTCCAGATCAGTAAAAATCAGTTCCGGTGAAAATAAGAGACAGCACTCCGGCGAAAACGGCGTCTGATTTTCTTCTCTTTGGGAATTGATCATATCTAAATGGTTTCGAAGTACCATAAGGCCATTTTCACTTAAGATATTGGGGATAACGACACACCGCTTATCCTTTTCTCTCAGCGGCGTCGCCGAAATAATAATGTCACAGTCATCATAATCCATCAGTCTGAATTCATGAGTACTGACAAAATTCAGCCATCCGATTTCCGGGACTGCCCGCTTGATTCTTTCTTTCATCAGCTGAACATGTCCCATATTGGAATTGGTGATCACAACAGCTTTATACTCATGTTTTTTCCGCTCAATTGCCGCCTGAATATACAAAACAATGTAGCCGATTTCATCTTCTGTAATCTGAAGATTATAGCTTTCCTCAAACAAAATACTAATAGCCCAGCTCGCCCGGAACACATTTTTATATTCTTCTTTAATAAAATCAATCAGGGCATTATTTTGCGGCGTTCCATACCGGAGTCTGAAAATGGTCGGCCTCAGATGAACAATCAGGCTTTCCTTCAGTTTCAGATCATCTGACAAATCAACTTCCAGAATATCCGATATAACCTTCAGCATCCGGTCCACAAACTCCACCAGTTTGTTGTCATATTTTTTTACCTGTCCTAAAGTTACTTCCACATCCGAAATTCCAATAAATTTAGAACACAGGATCTGTATGGATAAAAACAAAATGTCTTCTGACAGGAAATGAACATGAAAGACTTCTTCCAGCTTTTCAAAAATTGCTACGGTAAAGGCGTACTCGCTGTATTTCTTCAGAATCTTTAATTCTTCAGGATTGTAGTCACTTACCATTGGGATTGCCAGTTCTTTTCTCTTATATGCCAGACAACAATAGATCAGAATTTCGTAAAATGATTCATCTGTAAACCGATAATTCCATTCATCTTCAGTTTGTATGATACATTTAGTCACGGCTGATACATCCATGTTGGAAAAAAAATACTGTATGTTTTCCTTCATATCTTCTGCAGATCCCTTTTCCATAATCAGATTTTTCAGCGCTACCCTGTATTCATTTTCCTTGCTCTTTAACCGGTATCCTTTTCCCCGCTCATTTACCAGCGTAATGTGATAGACTGTCAGCCACTCTTCACATTCTTTCAGAACTTTTAGCATCGTGGGGACACTCAGATACAGCTTTTCTGACAGTTTCTGCGTTGTGATCGTCTGCCATGGCCTCAGATTAAAAAAGATTTTTAATGTTTCCGTCATACGCTCTCGTGGATCATAGCTGCTGATCTGAAAATCTTCCCGGGTATTTATGGAAGCCTGAATCTGTTCTTTTTGCTGAGCCGATGCTTCCAGCCATATTCCCACCCTAGGTTTTCTCTGAATCTCTCCCAGATTGTTTTTTTTCAGGAATTCGTCTATCTCGTTTAGCTTGTTTCTTACAGATTTCTCCGACAGACCGATTTCCTGTGCGATTTTCCCTGTTGCATAAACTTTTCCGTCCATAATGCAGTCAAAAATCTGTTTCATATAAAATTTATCTTTTGAACGTCTCATCTTTTAAGCTCCTCTCAGCATCCACAAGTTTTCCCTGCATTTGAGATGATATAAGTATATCACGCAAAACAGGATCCGTATTATCAATTGTGGGCTTTTTAATGTGGTATCTTTTTCCGGTTTTTCTTTTTATATGGAATATAAAATCCGGTAATTTTTTCATTCCGCCACTGAATCCGGGCATAAAAAAAGAGGGTATCCCATAATGAAATACCCTCTTAATCTATCCTACTACCAGCTTCCGCCGCCTCCGCCGCCGAAACCGCCTCCGGAGAATCCCCCGCCTGAAAATCCTCCTGAACCGCCGCTTCCCATACTGCTTGGCGCTTTTACCGCCATCAGCGAATCCGATGCCACATGCTGCATACAGCTGTGGATCATATAATAATGAAACACCGGATGTCCTGCATAAGGAATATACCATTCCGGTGCGGGAAGAGAAATAGCGTCAAGTTTCTTCGAAAATATATCCGATACCCCCAGAACAGACGCATATGGAAGAATATGATAAAACATCTCTGGATGTTCTTCGGCCATTGCCTTCATCCGATCTAACTCTGCCGTTTCAATGAAATCCCGAAGACCTGCAAGCCGTCCCATCCAGTCAATACACTGTTTCGTTCTCTGTTTCATAAATGCCGTAAAGAGAACTCCCAGAAGAGAGACCACCCCTACAAAAACATACAGCCAAAGAAAGTCAAACGCATTTCCCTGCCTTATTTCTCTCCAGTATCCAATTCCATAGATAGCCACGGCTGCTGCCGGAAGCAGCACTGACGCTGCAATGTTTCCTTTTCTCATTCCTGCCTTTGTCTTATACCAGGTATCCACTGCAAATATAGCCCATATTTCCCCCGTGATCAGCAGAATACAGGACACAATGGATAAAAGAATAATCAATCCTCCCTGATAGGAATAAATAGCCATCATAACAATAAATGCAATGAAAGGGATCGGTGTCATCAATGCCGCAATGATTCTGACCACTCTGGACTGAGCCGTGTAAATCTGCTCTTTATAGACAATCTTAATCTGATCCTTTACTACTGCAACTGTATCTGAAAATTTATACTTCAGAGAAGATGTCTTAACGGAATCCTTCTTTTGGAACAGTTTCCTAAACATCTCTTTCTGGTAACCTGGAGCATCCTCCTCCAGATCTTTGATTTTTACCAGAAGGACATCTTGCTTTTTCTTTTCCTCAATCCGAAGATATCCTTTATCCGCCCAGTAAAGGATCAAAGACACAACATCTTTATCTTCCAGTGTCCCATCTATCACATAGCCGACCGCTGCACTGTCCAGTCCTTCCGGCGGCTGATACTGGATGGAAGGTATGATTTTTTCATCTCTTCCGAATACAAAATAGAAAATGGCTGTTACGATCAGAACAGCAGCTGTCAGTCCCCCTATAATCTTAGCTCCTCCCGGATGATGTACGGACGTAAAATATCCAGACTCCATCGGTTTATAAAAAGTCAGTCCGTTCCCCAGAGCCAGATCCTGCTTCAGGGTTCCTTCAATTATATGATGATTTTGATCTATCCTTAAATCAACCAGATTGGAGGCATCTTCTTCTGATCCATACTCCCCTGCAAACAGCCGGATATTCTTCAGATCTGTATCTTTCGTAAAATGAATCGTAAACCTGCTGCCTTTCGGTATCTTATTTTGCCACTGCACCGGGAAAATATTGTAATATGCCTTATCAAAAGATTCCTTCTGATACTTTGGGACAAAATCATAGGTAAACTGATAATCTCCTTCTCTCACAGAAATATCTTTATCCCCGAACTGAAAAAGTACGTTGCCATCGTCTGATTTTTCCTGGTATGTCTCATTACATTCTTTCATATCTACATCCGCATAATAAGGCATCCATTGACTCTCCCCGTTTTCATCCTCATACAGCATTTTCCCCTTGTTTGGAATATAACGGTAAATGCCGTGGCGGTCTTCCAAAAATTTTACTTTGATATGTTCCATTACCGTATAGCTTCGGTCCTCATTGACCGTAACATCCACATTATACTGCTGGGTCTGCATAGCAGCATCATTGGATACTTCCTCTGCTCCTTTCACGAAACAGCTGCCCCATCCAACAGATCCCATCAGAAGCATTATCAGAACTGCCAGACATGTCACACAACGTTTGATCATCTCCCTGCCCCTCCTTTCTCTGATTATGAAAAATCTACCTTCACATTCTCTCTCTCTGCTTCTGAATCTACTTCAAATAATGGTTTTCTCTTAAACTTGAACAGACCGGCGATAATATTCCCAGGGAACATCTCTGCCTTTGTGTTATATTGGTTTACCACACCATTATAATATCGTCTGGAACCAGCAATTTCCTCTTCCAGACGGTCCAGCTGATCCTGCAGCTTGATAAAGTTTTGATTTGCCTTCAAATCCGGATAATTTTCCGCTACCGCAAACAGAGATTTCAAGGCTCCCGTCAGTACATTTTCATTGGCCATCCGCTCTTCCGGTCCAGAAGATTCCATAGCAGAATTTCTTGCGGAAATGACATTCTGAAGGGTCTCTTTCTCATGCTTTGCATATCCTTTTACAGTTTCCACATAATTTGGTATCAGATCATACCGTTTTTTTAAGGATACGTCAATTGCAGAATACGCTTCTTCCGTCTTATTTCTCAGCTGAATAAAACCGTTATATGAAGCAATTGCCCAGATGAGAATCACTAAAATAATCACTCCAACTACAATCAATGGTATCATATGCTTTCTCCTTTCCTATTGTCTTATACCACATCCAGCCCTCTTCCGACCAGCATGATAAAATCTTGTACATTTGTTACGATCGTCGTTGCAGAAAGACTTCCGCGGTCCAGAAGTTTGTTGACAACAAATTCATCAGCATCCACAGTATATAAGAAGACTGGACGTATGGTCCCGTCCTCTGTTACCCGATAAGACGGTGTCATATTTCCTGCTGCAATGGTATGAAGCATTGTCGCCAGACATAAAACGGTAGTCGCTTTTTTTACTAAACCTCTCATAGCAGTCTGCCCTTCATAGGCATCTCCGATCACTTCCGGAAGCGGTCCATCATCTCTTATGGATCCAGTCAAAACCATAGGAATATCATGCTTCACACAGCTGTAAATAATGCCGTTATCGATATGATAATCCTTAATAAACTGAGGAATCGACCCGCTCTTCCGAACTCTATTGATAACATCCAGATGGTTGTAATGACCATTTGGATGGGATTTTTGTGTATAAATATCCTGTCCCAAAGCCGTGTGGAACAAAGCTCCCTCCAGATCATGAGTTGCCAGGGCATTCCCTGCCATAAGTCCATTTACATATCCATTCTCAATCATTTTCTCCATGACTGCCCTGGCATCCGCATCAAAGGAAAATGCTGGCCCCATGACCCACAAAATATTTCCATGTTCCCTCTCATAACGAAGCAGCTCAAAGAGCCGGTCATAATCTCTGGCATAAGAAGTCTCCCTGCTCCTTCCCTGACGAAACACAAATTGATCTTCTCCTTCTTCTTCCCGGCCGAATCCGCATGTATGCAGATAAATTCCTTCCTGTGCGTCTTCACTTCGCCCAAGGATCACTTTGTCTCCGACCTGCAGATTGCGGTTCTCCACGACTCTCAGATTTCCATCTTCTCTTAGAACAACGCTGGCATCCATCCTGCTTTCCTGGGCCAGTTTCCATTCTCCTTGTATCTTATAATATTCGGGATACATAGATGTACTGTGATAACCTTCCGGGGCAACACCTGCCATTTTTACTTCTTCCCACGCTGCATCCGGAGCATTTATAAATTTTTTCTCTTTGAAATCCGGCGCCCGGTATTTTGGCATCTGAAACATTCCATCCCTCCATTCTCTCCTTTACTCTATTTGCCGTTGATAAACACAGGTTCCATGAATATACGCTTCCAAAACTTCTGTCTGATCCAATTCATCTAAATTGCTCTGAAAAATATCCCGATCCAGAACAATAAAATCTGCCTGATATCCTTTCTTCAGCATTCCAATTCCATGAAATCCTATAATCTTCGCTGCTTTAATCGTGTACAATTTTACAGCAGTCTCAATATCTACTGCCTGGTCCCTGCCGCAGTCAGTTCCATCATAAGCCTTTCTTGTAACTGCCGCTTTCAGATTTGGAAATGGATTTGAAGGCACTGCCCATGCAGTTGCCGGCGCATCCGTAGAAAAGCAAAGCAAAACCCCATGATCCAGCATATATCTTACAGGATAACATTGTTTCATCCAGTCACCGCCCAGATTTTTCTGATAGCTTTCCACCTCCGCATACATAAAAATCGGCTGCGTTACCACCGCAATGTTGTGCTCTGCTGCTCTTTTCACACTTTCTCTGTCAGGATCTGTCACATGTTCTATCCTGACAGAAGGAATTTCTTCCTTCATCCACGATGATTCCCTGCAGATCCGATCCACTGCCATCGCAATGGTCCTGGTTCCCATGGCATGAATCGAAAGCTGACAGTGATGTTCTTTACAGAATGCAATAGCAGATTCCAATTGTTCTTTTGTCAACACCGGCATTCCATATTCCTTCTTTTTTCCACAATATGGACGATCCATCCACGCCGTACGTCCGGATACGCTCCCGTCGCCGATTAATTTCAGTCCTGCAGCAAAGATCTGCTGATCCCGGTTCATCTCTTCCTCTGTTATATCAAAAGATGGATCATCTTTGAAAAATTCCCACATTCGATAAACCGCAGTCCTCTGCTTCCATCCTTTTTTTGCAGCCTCCTGAAATAAAGACAGATTATCTCCCGGCTCCAAATTTCCCATATCCGCCACCGCAGTAACTCCCTGAGATAATAATAATTTCCCCAGATCCACAAGCTTCTCAATCTGATCTTCTCTGCTGTCTTTGGGCATCCATTTTGTAATTAAATTTCTGGCGCTTTCTTTTAATACTCCCGTCGGCTCTCCTGAGTCATGCCGCTCAATTTCTCCTCCTTCAGGATCCGGCGTACCGCGGCTGATGCCTGCCAGCTCCAGAGCTTTACTGTTAACACAGCGGATATGCCCGCAGGTTCTTACAATAGATACTGGAGCGTCACTGCATCCCCGATCCAGATCATAACGTGTGATGGATCGTTTTTCTGCGAATTTTCCTTCATCATATCCCCATCCCAGAATCCATTCTCCTGGTTTTTGATGCAGCCGGCGCTCTTTTATTTTTTGCACCAGCTCTTCAATAGAACATACTTCCGGCGGCAGAGCAGAAATCTGCTGACTGTAATCTGCCAGCATCATTGGATGCATATGAGCATCAATCAAACCTGGAATTACACAGGCACCTTCCAGATTATACTTTTTACACTCTGTGGGAGGTGCCTGTTCCTCCTTTCCGATCCATTGAATCTTTCCGTCCTGCACAAGCATGGCATCTGCGTACGGATTCTCCTCATCCGAAGTAAAAATATTTCCATTGCAGTACATACAGTATTCTGCCAATTCTTTGTTTTTGGTTTCCATCACCGCATCTCCTGACACCGCAGTTCATTGACCAGCACTCCCTCAAACTGCTTCATCTGAAATCTTTCCACAAACAGCTTACATTTGCATAAAAACATATAATAAATATTTTTTTTGCAGCCTTGAAGCGTCTCAAAATTTCCTTGTCCCTTTGACAAGATCAGATCTGCTGTATTGATCATTTCTCCGGCTTCCCGGGATACCTGCGGCAGCCAGGTACCTGTAATGCCGCTCCCATTTCCAATTACTTTTACCAGATCAGGAAGTCCTATTTCCTGGGCATCTTCTATGGTTGCATCATTTAAAGCCGGTTTTCCTCTGACGATCACCGTTATCTCAACCTTTGGATAGCGCTTCATGATCTGTCCGATCAAAATTTTATCTAAGACGATTTCTCCGCAGTTGTCTGTCAGATATACCATTTTAGAAGCTTTCTCAAGATCTTCTTTTAATCTGGCATATTCCTTCTCATCTATGTGATTTTCCTGCGACCTATCCAGCAGTTCTTCCAGCTTTGCATTGTCAACATGACTCATAGCCCCAAAATCAATATAATTTCCTGTCATGGCATATTGAATGGCTCTCTTAAGAGGATCTTTTGCCTTAGCAATTTCCTGTACGATTTTCTCTTCTTCCTTTTTCATCATCTGATTATATGTATGCTTAATTTCCGAAAAATCCACTGTCTCCCCAAACATCTTTCGCTGAAGTTCATAGATCCGTTCTGTAATGACAGGCGCACTTTCAAATGTTTTTGCCTGGCTTACGATTCCAAGCACCCCCTGCATATAAGCAAGTTTTTTTGCTTCTGGGGCATCCACATCATAATGATTTAAATGACGGTCCACCATACAATGGATACAGCCGGTGTGAAGTCTTACTTGCTCCATGTTTCGACACCTCCTTTTTTCTTCTGCATTGTCTTTTCATTATAGCCGATACCAGTCTGTATCTGCAACCTAAGGTTTACCAATAAAAAACAATCCCTGCCCGCACACGGACAGGGATTATACTGTATTCCTAATATAAAGTTAAAATCTGTTTTTCAAAAAAATCATAATAATAAAGATTATCGGAAAGACAGTCTTGTTCAGAAATCAATCCCGAAACATTTTTCTGCATCATCTTCCGCAGCTGATCCGGTCTGAACTGCCCCCGGTCCAGCAAAATAAAAACTTCATGAACACTCCATGGCATAAGGAACAGGCTCCAGCCATACTGTCCTGAAAGTTCCTTCAAAAATCCAGGATATAATATTACGCCTGCACCATAAATTCCCTGGCGATTGGACACAATAAAAACAGGTTCCTGATCCAGTCCTTCCAGATTTCTCGCCGCCGTTTTTACATGGACAGGAAATTGTTCCCTCATATTTTCCATGGCATATCGGTACAGTTCCTCTTTTTGGATTCCCCACCGATTCAAATCATCATGATCCACCGGTTCCCCCTTCAGCGGCTCTTTGGGATCTGCGAGGCGAAAAACCACTGCCAGATCTTCAAAGATAAAATATGGCCGCCGAACAAGCTGTTCCTTATTTCTTTGATAATTTACAAGATACAGCATAATTCTGCTTTTCACCGATTCATTCCAAACTTTCTTTGTCATTCTTTCTTCCTCTTTTGACTTTTCATTAGTTTACCTCATTTTGCTGCAAACATACATTTCTTTTTATTTCTTCCTTATCTATTATGCCATCAGCTATTGCTTTCAGCAACATCTATCTGTATCTGTAGATCGTGGCTGTATGTGGCTGACAGTTATAGTATTTTTCATGGAGGTACCGAAATGAAACTGAACACAAAAGCAATCGGAAAAAGAATAAAGGAACTCAGAAAACAGCAGAATCTGACACAGGAACAACTAGCTGAACTGGCTGATATCAGTACTCACTATGTGTATGAAATTGAAGCTGGGCTCAAAACTATGTCCTGTCCGATTCTTGCAGCAATTGCCTGTTCCCTGCATACCTCTGCTGATTATCTGTTATTTGGCAGTGTTTGCTATGACCTGGAGACCGATTCTCCTTCCCGGCATGACCAGCTGGAACATTTAATTTCCATGCTCTCATCACCCCAAAGGAATCAGGTTGCTCATATACTGTCTGTAATTGTACCCTATTTAAAAGAATAGGCATGGCATCCAAAATCTTTTTGGTGCCATGCCTGTCTTTTTTTATTTTCATTCTGTTTATTTTTTCTTCAGTATCATTTTGATCAAATCCCGGATTGCCAGAAAGCCAACACTAACAACTCCAACACAAAACCAAGCATAAGACACATACTGAAAAATTTCAAATGCTGCTTTACTCATAATCATAATTTATCCTCACTTTCTTCTATACATTAACTTTATGATCCGGTTCATAATCCATCAGCTTCTGAAAATTAAATTCATAATTTTCTATCAGTGATCCAACTATGATGACAATAATCGGAACAATCAGAGAACATAAGTTTCCGATTACATAATTAATATCTGGATCTGGAATCATCAGATAGGCTATGATTCCGCTGATGATTCCAATAAAAATAGAGATGGCGGCAACTTTTGCGGAAACTCTTTCCCAAAATACTCCGATTACAAATGCTGCACATGGAGCCGCAAACAAAATACCTGTCATCACATCAATGGAAACCAGCGATTTCCCTTCAAAAAACATTGCGACAACCGCCATCACCACGCCAATTACAATGGTCATTCTCTTGCCGAATTTTACCTGATCAGCTTCTGTTGCATCTTTATTGATATATTTCTTATAAATATCTACTGTACAAATAGACTGAGCTCCTGAAAGAACATCTCCTCCGGTAGACAGCCCGGCCATAAATATCATTAAAATAAATAAAATACTCCCTGCTCCGCTGCCAAAGACAACATGATATACATATGGAGCTATATCAGAAGTAGAAGAAAGTACATCACCTCCAAGACCAAGACTGAGTCCAACACTTCCTATCACATTGCCGCACAGAAGCGGTATCGGCATCCAGGCAAAAATCGTACCAATGATATATGCCAAAAGAAGTTTTTTAGAACTTGCCGTAGAAATTGCCTTAGAATAATATCCCTGATCCAGAAGAATCTGCCCCATACACACAATGATACAAACAAGGCCATAATTACGCCCGGATTTTGAAAATAAATTTAAAGCATCCGGATTATAATTCGGATTTGACTGATTAGTAACAGCATCCATCATACCTTTATAAATAGCATCCATTCCAAAATGTTTCAAAATAATCGGTACTGTTGCCACCATAATAATAGAGATAATAATAAACATAATAAAGTCATTTACAATAGAACCTTTTAATCCTGCTTTTGAAATATACAAAGCAACGATCAGAATCGGAACTGCTGCCGCTACTTTATAAGGAACGCCAAAAATCGTATGGAATACAACGCCTACTCCCATTCCCTGCGAAAGCAGGATGTATAAAGTCAGTAAAAATGCAAAAACAATGAAAATTTTTGAAAGTCCTTCACCATAACGTACTTTGATAAATTCTATAAATGTTGTACATTTAGGCATTTTCCTTCGAAGCGTCAGCACAAGCGGAATAAAAATAAAAAATGGAAGCATAGATCCCACCGCATAGTTAATACCGCCTGAAATTCCCAATACCATTCCCTGTTCAGAAGAGCCAATGACTGTGATTGCCCACAGCCATGATACCATGACACTTGATGTTACCAGACCAAAAGGTACTTTCCTTCCGCCTGCTACAAAATCATCAACTCCTTCTCCTGAAAATCGATTGGCAATGAAAGACGATATACTGAGAAATACAACCGCTAAAACTGCCATTACAATATAACCTGTTATCATATCATTCCCTCCTTTTACTGAAACTTTTTATATATATGCGGACGATAGTCCATTTCCCCCGTCCATTTGTTTTCTCTGCATAAGCTTCTGTTGGCAAGAGAAAGATCGATCGTGGCAAGTTCCAGTGTTTCCTGGCGGTTATCACGGCTTCCTCCATAACAATACACATCATTTTCCACAAATGGCGTTACTTTAGGTCCAATAATACAGCTGCCTCCTGCAAAATAAGTTTCCATATCATATCCCACCAGATTCGCACTGGCAATATATATCGAATTACAAATTACTCCATAATCCAGCGTACTGTAATAATGGAGGAAAGATTCTCTGCTCCCTGCCAGTTCCACCTGTTCAAATTCTGCTGTCGGATTTAAATACAGCCTCATCCCCTGGTTTACATAATATCGCATCAGTTCTGGAAACTGATAAGAATCATAGCAGATTCCAACTCCAATTGGTCCCCACGGAGTTTGAAACAGAAAAGGGTTGCTGCCCTTTTTACACCACATATTTTCTGCATCATATGGATGAATTTTTCGATAAGTTCCAATGACACCATCGGGGCCTGTTACAAATGCAGAATTATAAAGACAATCTTCTTTGTTTCCATATTCGGCAGCTCCAAAAACAATATAATTGCCATATTTTTTTGAAATCTCAGCCATTGTCTCCGCACTGTTTCCGTTTAATGTCTCTGCGGATTCTTTTTTTTCTTCCATGGTGATGTCCTGACTAATATAATAATCATATCCCATCAAACACATTTCCGGGAAAAGAATTAAATCAGCTCCCCGTTTCGATGCAGATACCGCAAATCCTTTCATGCGCCGCAGATTTTCTATTTTCTGTCCCGCATTCGGTTTGAAATTCACAACTGCAACCGTTAGAATATCCTCACTCATAATAATCTCCTTTCTTTTATTTATGAAAAAAGAGGTATATTAAGCCATAGCTCATATACCTCTTTGTACAACCTCTGCTGCTGTATTCAAATCATTCAATTTATTTTTCTTTCTATACTCATAAAAAAAACACGACAGCCGACGGCTTTGTCCTCATGCCGTCCTTGTCATGTTTGATATTTAGATTATAGCACAATCATTTTTTCTATTCTATGTGTTTGAGCCCAATTTTCTTCATAATAATTGTGATGTTAGCATAAAGATGATATGATATATGATAGTAATCATATCAAAAGGAGAAATTTATGTCTTTTACATTAAAACATTTTTATCATCAGTCAAAACAAAAATACAAGCTTGAATTCATAACTCCATCTGTTTCTTTAGACCATAAAATTACATGGATCCATCTCTTAGAGGACATTAACAACTGTTCTTTTATCCGAGGCGGGGAACTTATTATCACAACTGGATTAAACGCCGGCGAAGAAAATCTGTTATTTGCACTTGCTTCCAAGATCTACTCCAGCGGTGCCAGCGGATTAATTTTGAATATCGGAAATTACATTTATCATGTTCCCGAACGTCTGATCTCATGGTGTTCACAGCATGACTTTCCTCTTTTTACCATGCCCTGGGAAATACACATTGCAGATTTGATGCAGGATTACTGCAACCAGATCATTTCCAAAGAAAGAACACAGGAAAGGAGAAATTCCGCTTTATTCCAGTATCTTACATCCAAAGAACCTCTATCTTTTCAAACATTATGCCCTGACTTTCTTTCCGGCTATGCTGTCGCTTCTGATCATAAACTTTCGATTGATGCATATGCCTTTATTTTACATGAAAATACCTATTATTATCTCTGTCAGGATCTTAATGATATTATCTTTACAAATCACTGTGGTGTCAGTAATTTGATAGAAGATCAGCAGCCAATCGCTCGTTTTTTGAAACAGGCATATCGTTCTATGCAGGTAAGCCAAATTAAAAACATTGAAGTTTCCTTTTTCAATGAGATTGGCCTTTACGATGCTGCCCTCGCAATTGATGATCCGGATGTTTTGAAACGGGCCAGTGATCTTCTGTCCCCTTTGCAGGACAAGGAACTGCGCCATACATTCCGTCTTTACCTGGAAAACAACGGGAGCGTACAGGCTACCGCTCAGGTTTTATTTCTCCATCGAAATACGGTCAATTATCGGATTCAGAAAGCTCGCGGTCTTCTTCATGCGGATCCTATGGAAAAAAGCCTGGAATACCTTTTTTCTTTCTATCTCTGTGACTGCCTGAAACTAAAAAAATCCAAAGAATCCTGGCTTATGAAAAAAGAGGTGTAAAAACTTACACCTCTTTGGATACATCAATCCACTTTTCTGCTTTTGAACATTGTGCCAATTCTTTCATATTCATCTCAATGGCGCTGTTTGCGCTTCCCGCCGCCGGAAAAACTGTCTTAAAACGTTTTAGCGACTGATCGAGATACACCTTAACTCCCCGATTTACAGCGAAAGGGCATACACCTCCTGGAGCGTGTCCAATGACTTTCTCTACATCCTGAAATGAAATCATCTTTGCCTTTGTCCCAAATTCCTGTTTATATTTTTTGTTGTCAATTTTCACGTCACCAGCCGCTACAATGAGAATCGGCTGAGGTCCGGCATAAAAAGACAGTGTTTTCGCAATTCTTGCCGGTTCACATCCTAGTGCTTTGGCCGCCAGTTCCACCGTAGCACTGGACTGATCCAGAATCTGAATCTTATGCTCAATATGGAACTGCTTTAAATATTCTTCTACTTTCTTTACTGACATATCATTACCTTCTTCTTTCTTCATTCTAACAAATGCTGTCATCTTATTTTATTGTATAGAATTGAAGGACAAAAGAAAAGGGGTCTTTATTGAATCTGATTATATTCATCAAAAAACCCCGCTTTCACGGGGTTCAAAAAAGAGAGGATTAAAAAATATATGAAAAAGTATGTCTTAATTATAGCAAAATGCCATTTCTCATCAATATTCTCCCTATAAACATTTCTAAAAGTATTCTAAACAAAATGAGGAATTTCTTATTTTTCTTAAGTTTTCTCTGCTAATTAGAACTTTTTTGTGGACATCTCCTCCTGATTCTTCATGCGCGTCCTTCACTTCCCAAAATTTTATCTTTTGCATAACATTTTCGCGTCCGAAAGCAGTTTCTGTATTTCCCTTCATATGGTGGAATCTCTGATTGTTCAATAATCGGAAACAATACGGCCAGAAAAAAGCAGAATTCCCTCCACATACCGGACTTTCAGAATCTTTTCAATCTTCTTTAATGTATCCAGAGTCGCTTCAATCTTATCCCTGGAAAAGAATTTCAAATTGCCTCTTCTATACAACACCTGCAACTTAAAGAAAATTACAATTTAATCACCAAAAGACCCTGCAAACCGATTGTTATCTAAACAAGATATGGTATACTTTTATTGTTACATATTAAATAGAGAAAGGAGAGAATTGTTATGGTTACTACAACTACACCTTCAGTAGAGGGGAAAAAAATCATTGAATATAAGGGTATTATCTTTGGAGAAGTAATTTCTGGTGTCAATTTTATAAAGGATATTGCAGCTTCTTTCAGCAATTTCTTCGGAGGCCGTTCAGAAAGTTATGAAAAAGAATTGATCCAGGCAAGAGAAAACGCAATTCAGGAAATGGAAAATAGAGCAGCAGCTATGGGAGCCAATGCTGTAGTCGGAGTAGATATTGATTATGAGATTCTTGGAGCTGATAACGGTATGCTTATGGTAACTGCAAGCGGAACCGCTGTTGTTGTTGAATAAGAGATTGAAGTTGAGTTTAAGTTCCGGTAGTTAGAAAACTATCGGGACTTTTTTATCAGATAACAGAAAACCCCGGAAACCGAAGTTTCCAGGGTTTTATTTACATCAATATTCTGTTATCAGATATGATTACTCGATGATCTGAGCAACACGTCCTGATCCTACAGTACGTCCACCTTCACGAATAGCGAAAGATAATCCCTGAGCCATAGCGATTGGGTGAATTAATTCGATTGTCATCTCTACGTTGTCACCAGGCATGCACATTTCTGTTCCTTCTGGTAATTCGATAACACCTGTTACGTCTGTTGTTCTGAAGTAGAACTGTGGACGATAGTTGTTGAAGAATGGAGTATGACGTCCACCTTCATCTTTTGTTAATACGTAAACCTGAGCTGTGAATTTTGTATGGCATGTGATAGTTCCTGGCTGGCAGAGAACCTGTCCTCTTTCGATTTCATCTCTCTGAACACCACGAAGTAATGCACCAATGTTATCACCAGCCTGAGCTTCGTCTAACAGTTTACGGAACATTTCTACACCAGTTACAACAACTTTTCTTGTTTCTTCTTTGATACCAACGATTTCAACTTCGTCAGATACATGAAGAACACCGCTTTCTACTCTACCTGTAGCAACAGTACCACGTCCTGTGATAGAGAATACGTCCTCTACTGGCATAAGGAATGGTTTGTCTGTATCACGCTGTGGATCTGGAATGTAGCTGTCAACAGCATCCATAAGTTCCATGATCTTGTCTCCCCATTCTCCGCTTGGATCTTCAAGAGCTTTTAAAGCAGATCCCTGGATTACAGGAATATCATCACCTGGGAATTCGTATTCATTTAATAATTCACGAATTTCCATTTCTACTAATTCTAATAATTCTTCGTCATCTACCATGTCACATTTGTTCATGAATACAACGATATAAGGAACACCTACCTGACGAGAAAGCAGGATGTGCTCTTTAGTCTGAGCCATAACACCATCAGTTGCAGCAACAACAAGGATAGCACCATCCATCTGAGCAGCACCAGTGATCATGTTCTTTACGTAGTCAGCATGGCCTGGGCAGTCAACGTGAGCATAGTGACGTTTTTCTGTTTCATACTCAACGTGTGCTGTAGAGATTGTGATTCCACGTTCTCTCTCTTCTGGAGCTTTATCGATATCTTCGAAGTTTTCAGCTTTGTTTCCTTCTACTCTTTCAGCCAGAACTTTTGTGATAGCTGCTGTTAAAGTTGTTTTACCATGGTCAACGTGTCCAATGGTACCAATGTTACAATGAGGTTTGGTTCTCTCAAACTTTTCTTTAGCCATTTTAAATGTCCTCCTTATTCGCCCTACGGGCAATTACAAATAATAAATTTTACTACTTCTATATAGCCGCCCGTACAAGGGCTGTCCTAAATTTGATTATATTTCATTTACATAAATATTTCAAGCCTATTTTCCTGAAAAAAGCGTGTTTTCTTACTTATCTGCAAGTACTTTTTCCTGTACATTCTTCGGCACTGGCTCATAGCTGCTGAAGAACATTGAATAGTTACCACGTCCCTGTGTTCTAGAACGCAGGTCTGTAGAATATCCAAACATTTCTGCAAGTGGTACGAATGCACGAACCATCTTACCGCCAGCAATGTCATCCATACCTTCGATACGTCCGCGGCGTGCATTGATATCACCAATAACGTCACCCATGTATTCTTCCGGCATTGTAACTTCAACCCTCATGATTGGCTCAAGAAGGATTGGATCTGCCTTCTGCATTGCTTCTTTGAATGCCATAGATCCGGCAATGTGGAATGCCATCTCACTGGAATCGACATCATGGTAAGATCCATCATATACTGTAGCTTTTACACCAAGTACTGGGAATCCACCTAAGACACCAGACTGAGCTGCTTCCTCGATACCTTCTCCGACTGCTGGGATATATTCCTTCGGAATTGAACCACCAACAACCGTAGATTCGAACTTAAACAGTTCTTCTCCATTGGCATCCATTGGCTCAAAGTGTACTTTACAGTGTCCGTACTGTCCACGTCCACCTGACTGTTTTGCATATTTGCTGTCGACATCGACTTCTTTTGTAAATGTTTCTTTGTATGCTACCTGAGGAGCACCTACGTTTGCTTCTACTTTGAATTCACGAAGCAGACGGTCAACGATAATTTCAAGATGAAGTTCTCCCATTCCGGAAATAATCGTCTGTCCTGTCTCCTGATCTGTATGAGCTCTGAATGTAGGATCTTCTTCTGCCAGTTTAGCAAGTGCTTCTGCCATCTTGCCCTGGTCTCCCTTTGTCTTAGGCTCGATCGCTACGTCGATAACAGGCTCTGGGAATTCCATGGATTCCAGAATAACCGGATATTTCTCATCACAGATTGTATCACCTGTTGTTGTTGTCTTAAATCCAACAGCAGCAGCGATATCTCCTGAATATACAGTATCTAATTCTTCACGCTTATTGGCATGCATCTGAAGGATACGTCCAACACGTTCTTTTTTGTTCTTTGTAGCATTTAATACATAAGATCCAGATTTGCATGTTCCAGAGTATACACGGAAGAATGCAAGTTTTCCAACGAATGGGTCTGTCATGATCTTAAATGCAAGTGCGGAGAATGGCTCTTCATCAGAGGCATGTCTCTCGACTTCGTTTCCATCTTCATCTACACCTTTGATAGATGGGATGTCTGTTGGAGCTGGCATATAATCAAGGATTGCATCCAGTAATTTCTGAACACCCTTGTTTCTGTAAGCAGATCCACAGCAGATTGGAACAGCTGTACATTCACATGTTCCTTTTCTTAACGCTGCTTTCAATGATTCAACAGAAGGCTCATCTCCTTCTAAGTATTCCATCATAAGATCATCATCTAACTCACAGATCTTTTCAATCAGCTCTGTATGGTAAAGTTCTGCATCTTCCTGCATATCTTCAGGAATATCAACAATAGAGATATCTTCACCTTTTTCATCATTATAGATGTAGGCTTTCATCTCAAATAAGTCGATGATTCCTTTAAAGTCATCTTCTTTACCAATTGGAAGCTGCAGTACAACTGCATTAGCACCCAGACGTTCTTTAATCTGGTCTACAGCTCCGTAGAAGTTTGCACCTAAGATATCCATCTTATTGATAAATGCCATTCTTGGTACATTGTATGTGTCAGCCTGACGCCATACGTTCTCAGACTGAGGTTCTACTCCGCCTTTTGCACAGAACACACCAACTGCACCGTCAAGTACACGCAGGGAACGCTCTACTTCTACTGTGAAGTCTACGTGGCCTGGTGTATCAATGATGTTGATACGATGCTCCAGAGCACCCGGCTCTGGTTTGTTCTCTTTCTGATGAGTCCAGTGGCATGTTGTAGCAGCGGAAGTGATTGTGATACCTCTTTCCTGCTCCTGTTCCATCCAGTCCATG
>JAHZHN010000016.1 GCA_019420275.1 Clostridiales bacterium | reverse complement strand
TTAAGACACCGCCCTTTCACGGCGGTAACACGGGTTCAAATCCCGTTGGAGTCATACTTTTATTACTAGTTGAATATACTATATCATATGGCGCCGTAGCCAAGTGGTAAGGCATGGGACTGCAACTCCCTGATCACCAGTTCAAATCTGGTCGGCGCCTTTGAGACATTTTAATGAATGCACTCATTATATATTGTCGCGGGGTGGAGCAGTCTGGTAGCTCGTCGGGCTCATAACCCGAAGGTCGTTGGTTCAAATCCGGCCCCCGCAATTTCTTTAAGATTTTGATTCATATCAAAGTCTTTTTTTTATGTAATTTTATAAATAAAAAGATATTGAATATTCGTTTTAGTTTTAAAGCGGCGGGCATGGCAAAGTGAAAACATATCTGCAGCAAGAAAGGAAATCAGCAGGGAGAATGTATTGGAAATTGTCTTAGATGATGCAGCAGAAATAAGAGAGCTTGACTGTGAAACTGGCGGGTGGAGCAGGTACGAAAGTGGAAGTTAGTAATCCGGTGCTTTTAAGATGACAGTATTCCAATCCATAATATGGACGAAAGATGATAGGGGCTGATTAAAGCAGAGGAAGAATGGATGCGCCGCAGGATGGTCAGGCTGCTATTGCAGGGAAAGCAAAGGATATCCTAAGAAGCAATAGATCAGGAGCTTCTACAGACAATATTTAGATTCAGTAGGAGTTAGAAAAGGGAGAAAAACGCTATGAAGGGGGACTACATAGTATATGAGTTTGAAATAGAAACAACAACAGGGATTCTTTTTGACTGGAACACAGATTTGAGGATATAAATAAATGAAGAAAGAGCAGTCTGTAAACTGAGACTGCTCTTTTTAGAAATAGTATTAAATTATTCAAAATCAAGCATTGTTTTGCCTTCACCGCAGCATCCTTCGAAATCATGGATGAAATCTTTTACTGCAGTCTCAGCAACACCATTGAAGGCAAGTGCTTTTAATGTATCTGGATTTACTGTTACAGAGCCAATTCCGAATTTGCCCATTTCCAGAACCTGCTGTGAATTCTTAAAGGAAGCTCCCAGAACCTCAGCCTCGTATCCTGCAGCTTTAACCATAGTATGAATATCTTTGGCAATCTGAACGCCGTCATATCCAAGGTTATCTAAGCGGTTTACGTATGGAGCCAGGAATTTTGCTCCGGCTTTGGCTGCCATGAAAGCAGGAAGAACACCGTAGATAGCAGTAGCAGTTACGTTGATGCCTTCTTTGCTTAAAATAGAAATAGCTTTCAGTCCGTTTGCTGTAACAGGTACTTTAATATATGTATTTTCACCGAGAACAGAAACCATATGTTTTGCTTCTTTTACCATATCATCAGCTTCCGTAGAAAGAACCTGGGCATGAAGCATAGCATCAGCAGGAATCAGAGCACGAATCTTTTTTAACTGATCCATTGGGTTTGGATTTCCTGTTTTGCTTAAAATAGTAGGATTGGTTGTTACTCCATCATAAGGATACATGTTGTAAAGCTGTTCGATTTTTGTTAAATCTGCATCATCAATTAAAATTAACATAAAATAGTCCTCCTGTAAATTATTATAAAAATCAGCAATTTAATATATAATACATAAAATTTCCAGCGCTCGGAAATTTTATGTATGATTACAGCTCTAGATCTCCGAAGACGTCCAAAACTTCCTGTTTTGTCTTGGCATTGCGGAGTTTTTCAATATTTTCTTCTTCGCAGATGACTTCGGCTAATTTCATAAGGATGTCAAGATGTGTTCCATCCTTGCCTGCAACACCCATAATAATGTAAGCAGGCTCATCTCCATACATAACACCATCTGGACATTGAACAAAAGAAATACCAGATTTTTTGATATATTTTTCAGATCCATCGATGCCATGAGGAATTGCTACGTTATTTCCAATATAAGTAGAAATAACTTCTTCGCGCTGATGCATGCAGGAAACATACTGCTCATCCACATAACCCTGCTCATAGAGAATTCTGCCGGCTTTTTCAATAGCATCTGGTTTATCGCGTAAAGATACGTTTAATACAATGTTGTTTTCATTAAAAATTTCATTCATAGTAATCTCCTTTTTTATTTAAAGTTTCTAATCGTTTCCTTGTTTCTTCTTTTTCTTTTTCATTTAGTAAGGGTGATACACATAAATATTTGTCCTCATCCAAATCTAAAGGAACTGTTGAAATTATAAAATCGTAATCATCAAGATTCTCATCATGCAGCTTATGAAGAGAAATGATCTTTTTTACATCAATTTCTGTAAATTCACGTTCAAGACGGCTGCGAAGCATCTTAGAAGAGCCTATGCCGCTGGAACAGACGACAAGAACAGAAATAGATTTCTTGCTTAAGTAGTCCATGGAAGCAATGAAATAAATAACAATGTAGCCTATTTCATCTTCCGGAACATTGACAGACTCGAAAATGTCGAGAAAACTTTGCTTCACGATCTCATATAATTTTGGATTTGACTGATATACTTCTTCCAGCATAGGATTGGTAACATTGATGCCATTCTGGATTCGTTCGATTGCCATATTGACATGAAGCATCAGGTTTTCTGCCAGATTTTTATCCTGACTGAATGGAACATGCAGTTTGGATTCAATTTCTCCGATAAGACGGCTGATATTATCAAGAATCTGAAGTGCGGAAGCAGGATGATTCACCTGATAATGGGTGCGTCCTACATATAGATTAACGATCCAGTGAAAATAGGATTCTTCATTCTTATATAATATGATACCAAACTTCTTTTTCAAAATCGAGAGAATATCCTCTTGGAAATCAGATTCTGTGGCAGGCACATTAATATTCAGTTTCAGTGGATCTGCCTCACTGCCCATATCGCCGACCAAAGAGTGGCGCTGAATAAAAATCCCAATAAGAAGCAGAAATTCCTGAAGTTCGCTGTCTGATATATTCAGATGGCGTTTATGAATCACTGGCTGTACGGCTTCATATAAAATCCTAAATGATTTTTCACAATCAAATTTTTTCAAAAGGGAGATAAAAGGGTTCTGTTTATATTTTTCATCTTTTAGCCAGTCAAAAAAATTGTCAGGTGATATATTCTGCAGAATGATATTGATAAACAGGTGCCGTTTGGGAATCTCTTTTCCAATTAGCCGTACCCCTTCACTCTTTTTTGTCTCAAAATCAACATTATGTGTATGGATTTTATCCTTTACAGAGGAAAAATCATTTCGGATTGTCTGAGAAGAAGTATTCAGATCAATTGCCAAAGACTGGGTTTTTACGTATTCATCTGCATTAAGAAGAATCAGGATGATCATATCGGCCCGCTCTTTCGCAGAATAATTTTGTTCTGTTTTTACTTCTTCAAAAGCCGTATTCAGCCGTTTGATATTATAAAGAGATCCAAAGATCATCATGCCCCTGCCGGAAGAATGATCTAAAGTCAGACCAAAAGATTCAATGATTTTGGTAACTTCCGGCATTTGGCGGTAAATGGTTCGTTCCGTAACCTGGAGTTCTTTGGCGAGGTCAGATACAGTCAGAGGACCGGCTGCATTCATTAAGTATTCGATTATTTCTTTAGAGCGATCTGAAATCAGCATGATTTCCCTCTTCTTTCTTCTGTGATTTAAATAGTTTCTCCTCGAAGATCTGATTGAACCTCTTCAATACAGTTTAAGATAGAATTCAACGAATCATTATTTTGCTCAATAAAATGATAAAAATACATAATTCGGTCAAACAATGGTTCATTTTTGTAAATCTGACAGGTCTGTTCGAGGAAATCTTCTGTCTGATCACTGCCCAGGAAGTAGAGTCCCAAAGCAATGGCAAATGACAGATAAACAGGATCAATTTGCTGTTCTTCACAGCTTCTGGCAGAGCCTGCCAGACGATCCGTTGGACCTAATTTCCGAATAGGATCCCGGGCTACCCGTTCTACGGTATCCTTAAGATAAGGATTTCGGAAACGGAAAAGAAGATCGTCTATATGGAACTGCAGCTGTGCGAAATCAATATGATACTTTCTGGACAGCATCATGGCACTTTCTGTCATGCATCCCTGTACAATCTTACGGATATAAATATTTCCAGCTGCTTCATCAATATAAGTCAAATGCAGCAGTTTGCCGAGAAATGCGGTGGTTACATGAGCCATATTATGAATATATAACTTTCGTTCCAGATAATAATGAAATGGTGTATAAGGCACAATTTTCTTATAATCTGGAATTGGATTTTTAAATGCTGCACTGTCAACTGGAAGATAGTCATAGGCTTCTACGCGGACAGCCAGAGGATGACAGATATCAGAATCCACATCTGGACTTGGAGGCGGAACCATCTTTCCAATCGAAGTTTCAACAAGTCCCAATTTTTCTTCCATGATGGAATGATAAGATTCCGGAAGAGCCTGAAGAAGCCAGTTTCTTAACAGAACATCTGCATCCATAAGATTTTCACAAATCAGAAGATCCAATGCATTTTCAGAATCTGCATCCCAACGTTTGATCAGACCCTTGGCAATGATTGGAGCGATTTTTTCAAGAACAGAAGCTCCTACAGCAGTGGCAAGCAGATCGGCACCGGCAATCTCATCACGGACTGCAGCCAAGTCATTTCCGTTAACTGCCCGGATATTTTTGATCCAGTGGACTTCCTGTTCTTTTTTCATGATGATTTGTGGATAAGTTTTTTCATGATTGATCATATCAACGAGCTGGTCATTGACATCAATAAATACGACTTCGTAACCGATTTCAGATAACAATGCGCCAATGAAGCCTCGGCCAATGCTTCCGGCGCCATACATAATTGCTTTCATAGATGCCTTCCTTTTTAATAGTAGAATCAAAGACTAAGAATCCAGGATCCTTAGTCTTTGATAGTTATGTATTTTATCGTTCGTTCTTTAATCTTTCTACCAGCTGATCATATTCTGGAGCTTTTAAGTAGTTAGAAATGGATAAATGCTGTTTGTTTGGCTGAGCAGCTTTTGCAGTACCGGTCAGCTCTACGTGTGTGATGACAAGATCTGCGTCATCTGGAATTCTTGAGATTGCTGTGTTAATTACTTCAATCGGAAGATTTTCGGCTTTTACTTTTTTCTTAAGTGCTGCGGCAGACATTGCGGAAGATCCCATTCCAGCGTCACATGCTACAACAATTTTTTTGATATTAGATACGTCAAGTCCGTCAACACCAAGGCTTGTGTCGTTTGTTTTGGAAGCACTGGAAGAGTCCTTAGATGCAGAATTTCCCATGGCTTCTTTTGGAATAACAGATTCTCCAAGAGAGGTATCTCCGCCTTTTGCAACCATTCGTTTTACGAAGATTGCGTTCACTACGAAGGATACAACACAAGAGAGAACAACACTTAAAATGACTCCAAGCATACAGTTTTTCGGTGACAATGCAAGGACAGAGAAGATACTTCCAGGGGATGGTGTGGCAACAGTACCAACATTAAGAACAGTAAGTGTTCCTGTTCCAACGATACCTCCGGCAATCATACCGATAATGGTAAGAGGGTTGGACAATACATACGGGAAGTATACTTCATGGATACCGCCGAAGAAATGAATCAGGATCATTCCAGGAGCGGCATCTTTCATTTCACCTTTTCCAAAGAACCAGTAAGCAAGCAGCAATCCAAGACCTGCACCAGGGTTAGGAACCAGCATAAACAGGGCAGAATGTCCAAGTGTTTTTACCTGTTCGTAACCGATTGGTCCAAAGATACCATGATCCAGAGCATTATTCAGGAATAATACTTTTGCAGGCTCTACAAAGATTGCAGATAATGGCAGTGCGTTATGCGCAACAATCCAGTTAACTCCGTTTGTTAATACTCTTGTGATTGTTTCCATAACAGGACCGAATACAAGATATGCAATACAGCAGAGAATTCCGCCGATGATACCTAAAGAGAAGTTATTTACAATCATTTCAAATCCGCCAGGGATTTTTCCGTCAACAGCCTGATCGAATTTCTTAATAATCCATCCAGAAAGAGGTCCGAGGATCATAGCTGCCAGGAACATCGGAGTTCCGTCTACTGCTACGATCGCACCGACCGTAACAAAGGCACCGATAACACCGCCTCGATCTCCGCCAGTCATTTTACCGCCTGTATGACCAATCAGGATAGGAAGAAGATTGTTAAGGATTGGTGTCGTAAGTGTTGCCAGCTTGGCATTAGGAGTCCAGCCAGTTTCCATGAAGAAGGCTGTAATTAATCCGAATCCAATAAATGCTCCGATATTTGGAATTACCATTCCGGCAAGGAAGGCTCCAAATTTTTGGAGTTTTTGTGATACAGTAGTTTTTTCTTCTGCCATATTATAATTCTCCTTTTTCAAAATAATTCTCATTGATTACATCGATGATTTCCTGTTTTGAAGAAGGATTGAGGAGCCGGATGCGCTTTTCCGGTTCCAGAAGGATGTCCGTAATCTGCATTAATTCCTGCAGCGGATCTTCTTCTTGGCTGGAAATTCCAATGACAAAAGAAACTCTGTGTCCAAGATATGAAAACCCTTTTGGGATAAAAACGATGCTAATTCCGGGACGAAGCACGCAGGACAAAGTATCTTGTGTACCGTGAGGAATCATGACGCCATAGTCCAGATAAGTTGGATGTTCTTTCTCTCTGTTCAGCATACCGTCAATGTAATCCCTGGTAATGTACTGATTCTCAAGAAGAAGATTCCCAGCCTGCCGGATTGCTTCTTCTGCCGTTTGACATGAAAAGTCCAGACATATTAAATTAAGAAAATCATCAGATAGAAGTTTGCTGGCCATGCGCCCTCCTTACTCTTGCTTGTATAAACGTTTATCATGTTTATATCATACCCCAGGGATTGTACAGGAATCAATGCACACTAATGACATTTTTTTCAGACGACCCAGTGACAAAATTTTGTTTCATATCTGAGACAAAACAATTGATACAAATAAAAAAATTTTGAATGGAGAGAAAAAACAGACTTAATGTCTGCATTTTCCAGTGGAATTACGAACAATCAGTTCCGGTTCGTATTCCATCCGCATAATATAGTGGCGTTTGGAAGAATTATCTTTTTGTGCATTCTTTTTATAAATGATATCTACAGCCTCCTGTCCTTTGAAAATAGATGCGTGTTCGATCGTTGTCAGAGAAATCTGCGGCATAGCCGATAAAGCAATGTTGTCGAAACCACATACAGAATAATCTGCAGGAATCCGATATCCGTAATCGGAAATGGCTGCCATAATTCCGAAGGCTGTCATATCGTTATTTCCAACGAAGGCAGTAGACAAAGTATGTTCATCCAAAGCTTCTGCGGCAAGGTCATATCCGTTTTGATATTCTGAATTGTCAGAAGAATATCTTCCATAAGCTGCCAGAGTCGGAGATTTGACCTCGATATTGTTAGGATCCAGGCCGTGATCTCGAAAACAGGACTTTAATCCTCTCAGACGATGGATTCGCCCTATTTCCTTTGGCCGGATCGGAGTGGATACGTAAGTGATATGGGTATGTCCTAATGAGATCAGATGTTCCGCTATAATATAACCCGGTTTCTTGCTGTCCAGCTCTACAGAGTCAAATCGGCATGCTTCTGGTTTATCACCGATTGAAACAACAGGTACTTGTTTTGACAGAGCATTGGCCTCAGCAATCTTGGAAGGCGGATAGAGAGAGATAACGCCGGCAAGTTCAAATCCGGACAGCAGATTGAAGTAGAGTTCTTCTCTGGATACATCTCTTAAGGTGGAAATCGTGAAAACCGTATATCCATATTCCTGGGCCCTCTCGGTGATGGAATGGATGATCATGGAATAGTAGCCGTTGGAAAGGATGGGACAGATCACGATAATGCTCCTGGAAAGAGCCGTTTCTTTTTTCTTAATGCCAGTCTGGGGCTTACGGTATCCGAGTTCCTGGGCAGCAGCCCGGACCTTATCCACGGTTTCTTTGGAGAATGATACATGGGGTTTCTTGCTTAAGATCATAGAAACGGTAGATTGGGAAACTCCAGTATATTCTGCGATATCTCTTGTTGTAACCTTATTTCTCTTTCCCATGTGGAAAACTCCTTTCTATAATGTTAAATCCCAAAAATGCAAATGAAAAGCCTTTGTAAAATTTTTGTTTTTTTGGCATCCATGTGCAAAAATTCATGATTTATTTTGATTAATGCAAATTATTAATTGAAATAAAAGTTCGATTATTAATATTATATAAATGATTAATAGAGAATGCAAGGGTTTTCGCGGATGATGAAAAATGGAAGAAGCAGGTGCATTTTTTTGACGGATTAATCAAAATCAATGATTAATTATAATTACTGCAAAACCGCATAAAATGGCGGTTTTATGAGTTTGACAGAGCAAAAAAATTGTGATTAGATTAGGTCAGAAAGCAACAAACGCAAGCGAAAACAGGAGGGTAAAACAGTGTATGATGTAGCAATTATCGGCGCGGGAATCACAGGCTGTTCTATAGCATATGAACTTGGAAAGTATCAGGTGAACGCGGTCGTGATCGAAAAAGAAAATGATGTATCTGTAGGAACAACAAAAGCAAACAGCGCAATCATCCATGGCGGATATGATCCAAAACCTGGAAGCAAAATGGCCAAATATAATATTAAGGGAAATCAGTATACAAAAGAATTATGTGAAAAACTGGATGTACCTTTTAAACAGATCGGAGCTTTGGTCGTAGCATTCAGCGAGGAAGAAAAAAAGACCATAGAAGAATTGAAAGAAAGAGGAATCCAGAATGGTGTTCCGGATATGGAAATCTGGGATCAGGAGAAACTCAGAAAAGAAGAGCCGAATGTTTCAGAAAAAGCACTGGCAGCATTGTACTCACCAAATGTAGGAATCGTAAGCCCTTGGGAGCTTGCCATTGCACTGGCAGAAGTATCAGTACAAAATGGTGTTGAATATAAACTGAATACAGAAGTAACCGGAATTCAGAAAACAGAAGAAGGATATCAGATCGAAACCAATCAGGGAACCGTAGAAGCAAAATATATCTGCAATGCAGCCGGTGTATTCGCAGATAAGGTCAATGAGATGGTGAATGAAAAGACGTTTGAGATTACACCAAATAAAGGTGAGTATTATTTGCTGGACAAGAGTCAGGGAAATCTGGTAAATCATGTTATTTTCCAATGTCCGAATGAGAAAGGAAAAGGAGTCTTGGTTGCTCCGACCGTTCACGGCAATCTGATCGTAGGACCGGATTCACAGCCAACCTCCGGCAATGATGTGTCTACAACGAGACAGGGTCTGGATTTTGTCCGCAATACCGCATTGAAATCTGTTCCTGGAATCAATTTTAGAGAATCCATCCGTAACTTTGCCGGAGTCAGAGCAAGAACAAAAGAACATGATTTCCAAATTTACGAAGATAAGAAAAATAAAGGTTTCATTAATATTGGAGGAATGGAATCTCCTGGATTATCTTCTGCAACTGCCGTCGCCCTCGATATTGTGAAAATGTTGGGAGAATCCGGACTGGAACTGGAAGCAAAGAAAGAAATCGTAGATGAAAGAAAGATCGCCAGATTCAAAGGATTAAGCCATGAAGACAGAGCAAAACTTGTGGCAGAGAATCCGGCGTATGGAAAGATTATCTGCCGCTGTGAGACAGTAACAGAAGGAGAAATCATAAATGCGATCCACCGTCCGATTCCTGCAGTTTCCATTGATGCGGTAAAGAGAAGATGCAACGCAGGTATGGGAAGATGTCAGGGAGGCTTCTGCGGACCAAGAGTTCAGGAAATTATTGCCAGAGAATTAAACATTCCATTGGAGGACGTTCCTCAGGATCGTAAGGGAACAGATATTATTACAGGAGAAACCAAGGACGGAGGTGCCAGATAATGAAATATGATGTAATTGTAGTCGGCGGAGGTCCTGCGGGATTAGCGGCAGCAGTAGAAGCCAATAAGAACGGTGCAGAAAAAGTACTGGTTGTAGAACGTGACCAGGAACTGGGAGGAATCTTAAATCAGTGCATCCATAATGGATTTGGACTTCATTATTTCAAGGAAGAATTAACCGGCCCGGAATATGCAGGGAAATTTATCGATATGCTGGAGCAGACCAACATTGAGGTCATGCTGGATACGATGGTGCTTGACGTAGATGAAACGGAAAAATGCGTGCACGCCATGAATAAAAAGAATGGGTATATGAAACTGGAAGGGAAAGCCATCATCTTAAATATGGGATGCCGTGAGAGAACCAGAGGGGCCATTGCCATCCCTGGAGACCGTCCGGCTGGTGTATTTACAGCTGGTGCTGCACAAAGATATGTAAATATCGAAGGATACATGGTTGGAAAGAAAGTCCTGATTCTTGGATCCGGAGATATCGGCCTGATCATGGCACGAAGAATGAGTCTGGAAGGTGCCCAGGTCGTTGGATGTGTGGAGCTGTGCCCATACTCTAACGGACTGACCCGAAATATCGTACAGTGCCTCGAAGATTATAATATTCCGCTGTATCTGTCCCATACGATTACAGATATCCAGGGAGATAAACGTGTGGAGAAAGTTATCGTTCAGAAAGTGGATGAAAATAACCAGCCGATTCCTGGTACAGAAATAGAATTTGATGTGGATACTGTCCTCTTATCTGTAGGTTTAATCCCGGAAAATGAGCTGACAAGATCTGCCGGAATTGCTATGGACCCGGCAACCAGCGGGCCAATTGTTTTTGAAAATATGGAAACTTCTGCAGAAGGAATTTTTGCCAGTGGAAATGTTGTCCATGTACATGACCTGGTAGACTTTGTAACGGCAGAAAGCCAGAAGGCAGGAAAGAGTGCTGCGGAGTATGTAAAGAATGGTGAAACAAAAGACCAGACCTATATTGATATAAAAAATGGAGATGGAGTAAACGGAATCGTACCGCAGAAAGTACGCCCATCTAATGTGGATAAAATGGTGGAAGTTATGTTCCGTGCCCGTAATGTTTACAAAGATGTGCAGATCAAAGTGAAGTCTGACGGAAAAGAATTAGCTTCTTTCAAACGGGAACATATGGCTCCGGGTGAAATGGAGAAGATTGTGATTCCAAAGGCATTTTTAGATAAAGTGGAAAATGGTGAGATCACTGTGTCAGTAGAAAAGGTAGGTGCATAACATGACAGAGTTAATTTGTATTGTATGTCCGAAAGGATGCCATCTGAAAGTAGACGAAGAAAATGGATATAAGGTAACTGGAAACGGATGCCCAAGAGGAGCTGCTTACGGAGAGAAGGAACTGGTGAATCCTACCAGAGTCATTACTTCTACAGTGAAGGCAGAAGCAAAAACAGCCAGAAGAGTGCCGGTAAAAACCGCCGGAGATATTCCGAAAGGCAAGATTTATGATATTATGAAAGAGTTGGATAAGGTAACTGTCAAGGCACCAATACAGATTGGAGATGTGGTAATTCCTAATGTATTAGGTCTTGGTGTAGATATCGTTGCCTGCAAGAAGGTAACAGAATAACTTTAAATTCAGGAGGAAAAGAAATGAGCGTTATAACATTTGTATGTGCAGGTCAGATGAATTCTGCAATTACATTCCCAGCATTTGAGAACGGACATGAAGTACGTCTGGTAGGATCTCCTCTGGACAGAGATATCATCGATGGATTAAGAAAAGATAATTTTCATATTACATTAAAAAGAACACTGCATGACGGCATTAAATATTATCAGATTGAAGAATTAGAGGAAGCCTTGGAAGGCGCAGATCTGATTTTAGGCGGAGTCAGCAGTTTCGGATTAGACTGGTTCTGTGATGAAATCCTGCCGGTACTTCCGGAAGATGTACCGCTGCTTACGGTAACAAAAGGTATGGTAGATTTAGATGACGGAACATTGGTCCCTTATCCTCATATCTTTGCACAGAGACAGCCGGAAGGAAAACATATTAACTTTAATGCAATTGGAGGACCATGTACCAGTTATGAGCTGGCAGATCATGACGACAGCCATGTTGCTTTCTGCGGAAAGGATATGGAAACTCTGAAATATATTAAATCTCTGCTTGCAACGGACTATTATCATATCAGCCTTTCTACAGATGTTGTTGGTGTTGAGTGTGCGGTTGCAATGAAGAATGCATATGCATTGGGAGTTTCTCTTGCAGTAGGTCTTGCTGAAAAGAGAGATGGAAAGATCGGAGCTGTCCATTATAATTCTCAGGCTGCATTGTTCGGTCAGGGTGTAAAAGAGATGATCCATTTGTTGGAATTGATTCATGGAGGACCGGAAAACATCATCCATGGAGCCGGAGATTTATATGTAACCGTATTTGGAGGACGTACACGTAAAATCGGTACTTTGCTTGGACGGGGACTGACCTTTGATGAGGCAATGGAAGAGCTCCAGGGAGTGACACTGGAATCCATCGTCATTGCTACACGTACGGCCCGCGCTGTGCGTAAACTGGCAGAAAGAGGTATTGTTTCACTCGATGATTTCCCACTTTTGATGCATGTAGATGCCATCATCAATGAGGGCGCAGAAGTGAATATCCCATGGGAAAAATTTACAACGATTGTAGAAAAATAGAATCCTGAATAAGTTTTGATAAAAACAGCGGAAAGAATCCTTCTGTCGGATGAAAATCATGGCAGAAGGATTTTTTCTGTTGGTTTTAAGTTATCTGCCATCTTGCTTTATACTTACAGTTTGCTCTATACTCACCTTAGAAAAGAACGAAAAGCATGAAATGGAGGATGAAATGAGACTAGCTGAGATTTACAGTAAAATGAAAAAAACATTTCCAATTCGTTCGGTAAATGGAAACATTGGAATGTCCAGAACAGTACAGTGGGTCCATATGGTGGAAGATTTGGAAGTGGCCGAATATATTAATGGAAATGAATTGATTTTTACTACAGGAATTGCGGATTATGAAGAGTCCTGGCTTTTGAAGTTTGTACAAAGGCTGGATGCAAATCATGCAAGCGGGCTTGTGGTGAATATTGGACCATATATCGAGAAGATACCGGAAGACGTAATAGAATATGGGAAAAAGCACGAATTCGCATTGATGGAAATGCCGTGGGAAGTGCATTTGGTGGATGTTTTCAAATACATTTCTGCCTTTTTGCTGGATCAGGAAAAACGAAAAGCAGGTATCGTAAACGCGATGAAAGATGCCCTTTTTTACGCATCAGATAATGGAATTTATAAAACAGAGCTGGAACGGTATGGATATGATTTGAATCATAAATTCTGCCCTGTTTTATTAGATGTAAAATCAGTTCCGGAAGAAAAAAGAGAAGTGTTTGCCGGATCTTTGGAAAATGTGCTGTCTTTCTATTTTTCAAGGATCATTGTATTTAAATTCAATCAGTATATTGTGGTTATTTTATATAATGGAAACAAGGATCAAATTTTAGAATGCTGTAAAAAAATAAATGAATATAAAAAACAAACGCCATCCTTTTCCCTGCAGGCAGTCGCAGCCGGTCCTAATCTTAATGGTGTGGAGAAATTAACGAGAAGCTATCAGATTGCGAGGGACATGATCGGTCTGGCAGAGAAATTAAAACAAAAAGAAATGATTTATGATGATATAGGAATCTATCAGCTGCTTCTGACCAATCCGGACAAAGCTGCTTTAAAGGGATATGCAGAACATATATTAAAGGATTTGATTGATTACGATCGGGAAAATGGTACAGATTATATTAAGATTTTGAGGACTTATCTGGAAACGGACTGCAGTGTGCAGGAAACCGCAAGAAGAGAATTCTGCCATAGAAATACGATCAATCACCGAATCCATCAGATGAAACAGATTCTTGGGAAAGCGTCAATAGGAATTTATGATAAAGTGGAATTGTTATTGGCATTTGCGATTATGGATCTGGAAAAGAAATAAATGTGCTGCGTATACAAAAGTCAGAGAATAATAGGGGCTGACCTGCTCTTGTGGATGCCATTGGAATTGCTATACTGAGATTACAAAATATCAAACGGCAAAAGGAGGAGCAAAACAATGAATGGAAAAGAAGTCATTGAAAAACATTTGAAATATAATCTGCAGTCTTGGTCAGTCCAGGGAAACCTGAATCCGAAAGCGATTGAAAAGGCAGATAATATTTATTTATGGGATTATGACGGCAATCGTTATACGGATATGTCAGCACAGCTGGTAAATATGAATCTCGGACATGGAAATAAGGAAATAGGAGATGCAATTAAAGAACAGGTGGATAAATTCTGTTTCATGGCACCAAGCTATGCAGTGGAAAGCCGTTCTGCACTGGCAGAAAAGGTTGTAGGCTTAATGCCGGATAATATAGGCAAGGTATTTTTTACAAATGCCGGAGCAGACGCGAATGAAAATGCGATTAAAATGGCAAGAATGTATACAGGAAGAAATAAGGTGATGAGCCGATACCGCAGCTATCATGGATCTTCTTTTGGAGCAGGAAATCTGACCGGAGAACCGAGAAGATTCCCTCTGGAGCCTGGAATTCCTGGATTTATAAAGTTCTTTGATCCATATGTATACAGAGAAAAGATTAATTTTGCCAGCGAAGAAGAGGCTGGAAAATTTTATGTAGAAAAATTAAGAGAACAAATACTATATGAAGGAGCAGACAGTATCGCAGCCATTGTCATGGAAACGATTACGGGTTCAAACGGAGTAATCATTCCGCCTTCCAATTATCTTCCTGGGGTCAGAAAGCTTTGTGATGAGTATGGAATTATGATGATCTGTGATGAAGTTATGGCCGGATTTGGAAGAACGGGAAAAATGTTTGCATTCGAAAACTTTGATGTCAAACCTGATATCGTTACTTTTGCAAAGGGAATTACATGCGGATATGTACAATTAGGAGGTGTGGCAGTCAGCAAAGAGATCGCGGCATATTTCGATGATCATCTTTTGTCCTGCGGACTGACTTACAGCGGACATCCGCTGGCATGTGCTGCAGGCAATGCCTGTGTTGATTATTATGAGACACACCATGTACTTGAAAATGTTAACAAAGTAGGAGCTGTACTGGGTGAGATTCTGGAACAATTAAAGGAAAAATATCAGATCATTGGTGATGTCCGCTATATTGGCCTGTTTTCTGCCATTGAGCTGGTGAAAGACAGAGAGACTAAGGAACCATTGGTGCCTTATGGAAAAGATCCTGAAGGAAAGATGGGAAAAATCATCAACATGCTGCAGGAAAGAGGATTTATGACATATTCTCACGAAAATATGGTTTTAATTGCACCGCCGTTGATCATCACAGAAGAGCAGCTTCGTGAGGAAATGGAAAAGATGGATGAAGTGATGGGAATTGCAGATAAGACAATGAGATAAGGAGGAACAGATGGCAGAACAGTTTTTTATTCCTTCAAAAATCATAACAGGGAAGAATGCGCTGGAGGCAGCAGGAGACAGCATAGGATCTATGGGAAAAAAAGCGCTGATCGTATGCGGACCCAATGTAAAAAAAATTGGCGTTGTAAAGCAAATTGTAGGAGAACTGGAGAAACGCGGGATTTCGTATGCTGTTTATTCTGATATCACAGGAGAACCGACAGATGAGATGATTGATGGAGGAGCCGAAATCTATAAAAAGGAATCTTGTGATTTCCTGATCGGTGTCGGAGGAGGAAGCTCTCTGGATGCCATAAAAGCCATTGCTCTGAAGGCTGTATGCGGAGGAGAAATGTCTGATTATATGGGAGTGTCAGTGGAGGAAAAGCTGCCGCCGATGGCAGCGATTCCAACAACTGCAGGAACCGGATCTGAAGCGACACAGTTTACCATTATTACGGATACAAAAAATGATGTAAAAATGTTATTAAAAGGGGAATCTTTCATGCCGGACCTGGCTGTTATTGACCCGGCATTTACATTTACAGCGCCGCCGGGTGTAACTGCGTCCACAGGCTTGGATGCTCTGACACACGCCATTGAGGCATATACATCGAAAAAGGCTCAGCCGCTGACAGATATTTTTGCGGTTTCTGCTGTCCGCCGGATTTTTAAAAACCTGCCTGCCGCATATGAGGATGGCAAGAATTCAAGCGCAAGAGAAGAAATGTCACTGGCAGCACTGGAAGCAGGAATTGCTTTTAACAATGCCTCCGTAACCATTGTTCATGGAATGAGCCGTCCAATCGGAGCTCTGTTCCATGTGCCGCATGGAACATCTAATGCGATATTGCTGTATCCATGTCTAAAATATGTTGTTGACGGCGCGGCTGACCGATTTGCTGTACTTGGCAGGGAGATAGGAGCAGCATCAGATGAGGACAGCGATGCTGAAGCAGCAGAAAAGTTTATTGAGTCAGTACAGGAATTATGCCAAAAATGCGGTATCGGAAAGCCGGATGTTTATGGCATCAAAGAAGAAGAATTTTTAAAAGCCGTACCAAAAATGGCGGACGATGCTGTTGCAAGCGGAAGTCCGGCCAACACACGAAAAGAAGTAAAAAAAGAAGATATCATAAGAATCTATCAGTCTCTGTGGTAAATCCCCCAGAATGGTGTCAGCATAAAAATAAATGTGCTGAAGCACCTTGTGTTATTTTTAGAAAAGTTTATAATAAGACCTAAATTCATCACAAACAATTTGGCAAAGGCGTCAGCAAGTTAGCTGGCGCCTTGCTTGTATGTGGGGGGATTTGTATTGAAGTGAAAAGAGGATGCAGTATATATGTATGCAATATACGTATATCAAACTTCGATGTTAATGGGAAAATGAAAGGAGGACAGATATGCTGTTATTGAGAGCAATCATCCGGCCGGAAAAGGTAAAAGAAGTGCTGGATGCTTTATTACAGGAAGGATATTCCTCTGTAACGAAAATGGAAGTTTATGGAAGAGGAAAACAGAAAGGAATTCAGATTGGTGATGTATTTTATGATGAAATTCCAAAGGAAATGATTTTTATGGTAATCGAGGATGGAGTTAAGGAAGAAGTAAAAGATATCATCATGGAGCACGCCAGGACAGGTGAAAATGGTAACTCCGGTGACGGACGTATCTTCATCAGTCCGGTAGATGAGGCCTATACGATTAGTACAGAAGACGAAGGCCTTTAGAAGGAGGAGTTTTATGAAAGAGATATTGGCGGTAATCCGGCCCAATATGACAGGCGCAACAAAAGATGCGCTGGAGCAAGCAGGATTTCCTGCTTATACCTGTATCAGGGTAAGAGGCCGGGGAAAGAAACCATTTAATTTTGCCGGAGACATTTCAGAAAATATGAGGCACCGGCTGCTTCCCAAACGTCTGATTACACTGATCGTATCAGAAGAAGAAGCTAACCGGGTAGTAGAGACAATCATAAAAGTCAATCATACAGGAACACCTGGAGACGGCAAGATCTTTGTAATGCCAATTTGTGAATCTTATCAGGTTCGAAATGGAGAGGGTGGTGCTGATGCATATTAGTAATACAGGAACAATGAGTCAAATGAAAATAAAAAGAGGTAATGCAATGAAGAAAAAGAAGTTATCGATAGAGAAGACAATTACGATAGCAACCGTTGTAATCATATTAGGTGTATGGTTTTTGGTTACAAATCTGCAGCTTGTAGATACAACATTGCTTCCGATGCCTCAGACAGTTTGGGCAGCATTTACAGACATTGCGGTGAATGGATATAAAGGATTTACATTTGCTCAGCATATCGGAGCAAGTATGTACCGCTTGCTGGTATCCTTCATACTGGCAGTAATCGTAGCTGTACCGCTTGGACTTTTAAGTGGAAGCAACAGTAAATTCCGTGCAATTTTGGAGCCGGTTATCGAATTCTATCGTCCGCTTCCGCCGCTGGCATATTATACACTGCTTGTATTGATTCTTGGAATTGACAATGCATCTAAGATCGCACTGCTGTTTTTAGCATGTTTCGCACCGATTTATATTCAGTGTACATCTGCAGTTATGAGAGTGAAAAAAGACTATATTAACAGTGCCTACACTCTTGGAGCGACAAAGAAACAGGTCTTTACAAAAGTTATCTTCCCGGCATGTCTTCCTGACATTTTTATGGGATTAAGAACAGCACTTGGTGTGGGATATACAACACTGGTTGCAGCCGAGATGGTAGCAGCAAGTTCCGGTCTTGGATGGCTGGTTCTGGATGCAAGTAATTATCTCCGGTATGACATAATTTTCATGGGAATCATTGTTATGAGCGCTACAGGAATTATTTTAAATGGAATTATTCTTTTTGTGGAAAAATGTGTTGTTCCGTGGAAAGGAAAAGACTGATCGATTAGAGCAAGAAAAAGGAGAATGAATATGAAAAAAAGATTATGGACAAAATTAGCAGCTTGTGCCCTTGCAGGAACTATGGCAATTACTGGTTTGACTGGATGTAAAAGCAGTGATAAGAAAGATTCTGATTCTGTTGATACTGTAAGAATCGGAACACAGGAAATGCCGAACGATGAGGGAATTGCGAAGGCAGAAAACTATTTGGAAGAAAAAATGGGCGTTAAGGTTAAACTTGTTAAGTTTGATTCTGGAAAAGATATCAACAACGCATTAAAAGCAAACAGTATTGACTTTGGTCTGGAAGGAAGCACATCAACAGCATTGGCGCTTTCAACAGGAATTGATGTCAAATTGATATGGATTCATGAGGTCCTTGGAGATATTGAGTCTCTTGCGGTAAGAAAGAAAGATAATATTAAGAGCATTGCGGATCTGAAAGGAAAGACGATCGCAGTACCATTTGCCACAACGTCTCATTACTGTCTGCTTCGTTATCTGGAATCTCAGGGAATGTCTGAATCTGATGTGGAGTTGCTGGATATGGATACGAATAGTGCATATGCTGCATGGAAACGAGGAGATATTGATGCCGCATGGATTTGGCAGCCGGCTCTTCAGAGTGTTCTGGATGATGGAGGAGAAATCCTTGTATCCAACGGAGATGCAGCGAAGGAAGGTTATATGACAGCTAACGTAGAGGTTGTAAGTTCTGATTTTGCTGAAAAACATCCGGATCTTGTGAAAAAGTATATTGAAGCAATGCAGGAAGCGAGAGAACTCTACAGTGATGATGAAGACAAAGCAACTTCTGTATTAGCAGATCAATTAGGACTGAAACAGGATGAAATTAAAACACAGATTGCTGGCTCTGAATGGGTATCTGCCGAAGATCAGATCAGTGACGAATATCTTGGAACCAGCGATAAGGTGGGCAAAATGGCAGAAAACCTTCTGGATACAGCAAAATTCCTGAAAGATCAGAAGAATATCACAAGTGTGCCGGATAAATCAACATTCGAAAATGCAATGGCACCGGAGTATATTGAGTCCGTCTTAGGAAAATAGCAGAAAAGGAGACCAGCTTATGGAAGAAATTTTAAATGCGAAACCGCAGAATGTGGTGACATTAAAAAATATCAATTTGAGATATAACGGGGAACGCGGAGAGGTTACAGCTCTCCAGAATGTTAACCTGGAAATTGAAAAAGGAGAATTCATCTGTGTTCTGGGACCTTCTGGATGCGGAAAAAGTACACTGCTGAATATCATGGCAGGGTTTTTAAAACCGACAGAAGGAGAGGCAGAAATGAACGGCAAGCCGATTGAAGGAGCCAGCTGGGAAAGGGCTGTTGTGTTCCAGACACCGACACTGTATCCGTGGCTGAATATCCATGACAATGTGGCTTTTGGACCAAACGTCCGCCATATGCCAAAGGAAGAAACAGAGGAGCTGACACAAAAATATTTGAATCTGGTAGAATTGGGAGACTTCGGAGATCATAAGCCCTATGAGTTGTCCGGTGGAATGAGACAAAGAGCGTCTCTTGCCAGAGTGCTGGTCAATCAGCCGGGAATGATTTTGATGGATGAGCCGTTTGGAGCTTTGGATGCTTTGACACGTCAGAACATGCAGACTCTGATTCGAAAGATTTGGAGCAAAACACAAAATACAGTATTTTTGATTACGCATGATGTGGATGAAGCATTAGCACTGGCAACGAGAATTATTGTAATGTCCAGCCGGCCGGGAAGGATTGTAAAAGAGTTCGAGACAGATTTTACTTATGATATTGGCGGCGTGAATAAAGAAAGTGCCAGATACACAAAAAAATATATGCAGATCCGTGAAGAAATCTTAAACATCATCAATGAGCAGAATGAGACGCTGAAACTATGAAAATGATCATTTTCTTTCTTGTTTTGTTTGGAGCAAATGTCATACAGGCAATCACAGGATTTGCAGGCACGCTGCTGGCGATGCCGGTATCAATGCAGCTGATTGGTGTTTTGGAGGCGAAGGTCATATTAAATATTATGGCCTTTGTCTCTTGCCTTTGGATTACAGTAGAGAATCGGAAATACATTCAGTATAAGATACTCGGGAAGATCATTCTCTTGATGGGAGTAGGAATGATAGCCGGGATCTGGATATTTGATAAGATTTCTTTGGATTTTCTTCTTCCCTGCTATGGGGTTTTTATTTTAGCAATTGCGCTGAAGAAGCTGCTGATTCCAAAGGAGACTGCAGTACCAGATTGGCTTCTGACATTGAGTCTTTTGGCAGCAGGCATTCTGCATGGGATGTTTGTATCCGGGGGTGCGCTTTTGGTGGTATACGCTTCATCTGTCATCAAAGATAAGGATGAGTTCAGGGCGACCGTGGCTCCGGTCTGGGTGATATTGAATTTATTTTTGATGCTTTCTGATGAAATTCATGGATATATGACAGCTGAAATTTTTAAAATGACAGGTTTGGGAATTATCCCATTATTTTTGGCAATCTATATTGGAAATAAAATACAAAAGAAAATCAATCCGTCAGTTTTTCTCAAATTGACTTATGTTCTTCTGGCAGTTTCCGGAATCTCAGTGCTGGTGCCATAAGAATACGGATACAGAAAGAAGGGAGGAATAGACATGGCGGTAACATTACGGAAGCTTCTCGAATGTGTAGAAGAAGAGAAGATACAAATCTTAGCTGGAGAAAATAATCTTGACCGGGCGGTACGATGGACGCACATGGTGGAATCAATTGAAATTTCTACATTTTTGGAAGGGCAGGAAATCGCATTTACTACAGGAGCAGCGTTAAAATCAGAGGAAGATTTCCTGGAAATGGTGCAGTGTATTATCAAAAACCAGGCGACGGCTATCATTGTAAATATCGGACCTTATATTAAAGAAGTACCGGAAAAAATCATCAAATACTGTCAGGAAAGAGATTTTCCGCTGATCACAGTACCGTGGGAAACCCATATGGCTCATATTATGCAGATTTTCTGTCTGAAGATTACAGAAGAAGATAAAGCCAACATGGAGCTGTCCAGTGCGGTAAAAAATGCGATTTTTTTGCCAATGCAGGAAGATTTGTATATTCCGGCTTTGGAACGATATCATTATTCCCCTGGATGGTCTTATTGTGTGGCTGCCATAGAAATCCTGGAAGGTGCACAGCCCATTGAGGAAGAACGCCGCCAGAGATTTCAAAAATACATAGAAAATCAGCTGTCTTATCGATATCGGGATGTGATTATTTTTGAGCAGGATGGAGAAATCCTGCTGATTTTTCATCAGATGACGGAAGAAGAAGTAAAAGTAATTTTACAGCAGCTGATGAAGCAGTACGAATGTATGCTGCGAAAAGAAGAGAAGAGCTACATCGGAATTGGAAGATGTACAAAAAATATGAAATGTATTGCCAAAAGCTATCGTCAGGCTCAGGGAGTTTTAAAGCTGCAAAAAAGAAGAAATCAGAGCAAAACAGTTGTTGTATACAAGGAATTGGGACTGTACAAGCTCTTGCTTGCCATGGAAGATACAGAAGTTGTTCGAGAGTACTATATGGAGATGATGGGTCCGCTGCTAAAATATGATGAAGCAAAGCAGACAGATTACTGTAAAGTGCTGGAGTGTTATCTGAACCATGACGGAAGCGTCAAAGAAGCCGCGGCAGAATTATATGTACATCGCAATACGATCAACAAAAAGATTAATAAAATTGAAGAAATTACGGGATTTGATCTGTCCAGTCTGGATGTGCGGGCCAGGTTTAAAATCGCATTTATGATACAGGAAACACTGTAGGCATCTGAACTTTTTAAAGTGTGCCAAAGCCTATTTAAAATCAGGTCTTGACACATTGAATCGAAGAATAAAAGAGGATACGATACAAAAAAGCCAATGACAATGACAAAAGAAAGGGGCAGAAACGATGAGTTTACAAGGAAAAGAAGTACAGGAAATGCATAAAAAATATATTCTCCAGTCATGGGGAAAGGCAGGACAGGATGTTTTGCCGGTGGAAAAGGCAGAAGGAATTTACTTCTGGGATTATGATGGAAATAAATACGCAGATATGGCATCTTTGCTCGTATGTTCCAATCTGGGACATGAGCTTCCGGAAATTGTGGAGGCAATCAAAAAACAGGCAGACAAGATGTGTTTCATGGCTCCGGCCTATGCAAGTGAACCAAAAAGCCAGCTGGCAAAGATGCTGGTAGAAGCAGCAGGAGAAGACACATATCAGAGAGTATTCTTCACGAATGCAGGTGCAGAATCCAATGAAAATGCCATTAAGATGGCAAGGATGGTAACAGGGAGAACGAAAATATTTTCCTGCTATCGAAGCTATCATGGAGCAACGCTTGGATCATCCAATGCTTCCGGTGACTGGAGGAGATTTGCAGCAGAAATCGGCGGTGCCAATGGATTTGTAAAATTTATGAATCCGCATATGTATCGGGACGGATACACAAAGGGAAAAGACGATGCAGAAGTGACAAAAAAAGCATTGGCAGATTTAGACCTTCAGCTCAGATACGAAGGAACCAACAATGTAGCAGCGATCTTAATGGAATCCATTGTAGGTGCCAATGGTGTGATTCTTCCGCCGGACGGCTACATGGAAGGAGTCAGAGCACTTTGTGACAAATATGGAATCCTGATGATCTGTGATGAAGTTATGGCAGGATTTTTTAGAACAGGAAAATGGTTTGCATGGCAGAACTTTAACTTCAAGCCGGATATGATTACCTTTGCGAAAGGAGTTACCTGCGGATATGTTCCTCTGGGCGGTGTGATTGTAAACAAAAAAATCGCAGAATATTTTGAGGAAAATGTACTTCAGTGTGGTCTTACTTATTCTGGTCATACATTAGCCTGTGCAGCAGGAGTAGCGGCTATGAAGTATTATAAGGAACACAAAATCGGAGAACATGTAGCCGAGATGCATGAAATTGTTTCTGCTTTCATGAATGAAATGGTACAAAAACATAAATGCATTGGCGAGGCAAGATGTATCGGATTATTTGGTGCACTGGAAGTTGTAAAAAATAAAGAAACAAGAGAACCGATGCAGGAATATGGAGTTCCGGGACCAGTAATGCCATGGATTTTTGCAGAATTAAAGAAACGAGGATTTGCAACGTTTGGACGAGAGAATTTCATTGAGATCTGTCCTCCGCTTATCATCACAAAAGAAGAGCTGGAAGAATACCTTCCGATTCTTGATGAGGTGCTGACAATGGTTGATGAAAAATACTGCGATTAGAGGTGGACATATGAATTGGGACTATTTACAGCCGGTGAAAATCCGGTTCGGAAAAGGAAGAATCTTAGAAATCAAAGAACTGGCAGAAAGCATGGGATGCAAAAGAGGACTTCTGGCAGCGGATCCATTTTTCTTTACCAATGGCGTAGCAGACCAAATCATTGCGGATAGTGATGGAATTCTTGTTGGATCCTTCGGAAAAATATCGCCGAATCCAGATGTGGAAGAGGTGGATGCCTGTGCGGAAATGATTCGTCATGAAAAGATTGATTTTGTTGTGGCATTGGGAGGCGGAAGTTCTATGGACTGTGCGAAAGCGGCCTCAGCCGTTGCTGTGACAGGGGATTCCATCCGGGAATATCATGGAACAGGAAAGAATATCCCTGAGCAGCATCTTCCGGTGATTGCGGTTCCAACGACGGCAGGAACAGGAAGCGAAGTAACTTGTGTAGCTGTACTGACAGATCATAAAAATCAGAAAAAGTCACCGATTGTATCTGACAGTTTTTACCCGGCTTATGCCATTATTGATCCGGAGCTTACGTATACAATGCCGCCTAAGGTAACGGCGGGAACCGGAATTGATGTTTTATCCCATGCACTGGAAGGGTATTGGAGCAAGGGACATCAGCCAATCTGTGATGCCTGTGCGCTTCATGCGGCAGGACTGGTATTTGAGTATCTTTATCGGGCATATGAGAATCCAAAAGATGAAGAAGCAAGAGAAAAAATGTGTGAGGCATCTCTCATCGCAGGGCTTGCGTTTACACTTCCAAAGACGACATCATCCCATGCGTGTTCTTTCCCTCTTACGAATCTGTATCATATTCCTCATGGAGAAGCATGCGGACTGACATTAGATTATTTTGCAAGAATCAATAAAGATACAGAAGGAGGAAGAGTACAGGATTTTGCTAAAAAGCTTGGATTCAAAGATGTGGACGAAATGGCGGACGCAATCCATGAACTGAAGGCAAAAATGGGATTAAGAAATGATTTGAAAGATCTGAAGTTAACAGACGAGCAGATAGATGAATTGATTCAGATCAGCCACCATCCGAATCTGTATAATAATCCGGTGGAAATTACGGATGACATACTGAGAGATATGTATGAAGGCATGAGATAACAAAATACGTTCAAAATATGCTTTTGCGAACCCGGGAATGGGATTCGCAGAGACAGTGATAAGAGAAGTCTCTGTGCGGCAGGAAAGGAGCCGCCGGAGACTTTTTCTGTCTTGTTGGATGAGAGGGATTGTTTTATAATCTAGATTATAGAGAAACCGATGGGATTTCGGTTGATGGAGAAGGAGGCAAACAATGAACTATCGCAAATTTGAAAATCAGTATGTGATTCGTCTGGACCGCGGAGAAGAAATTGTAGAAAGTTTAAAAACGATCGCGGAAAAAGAAAACATAAAACTTGCGTATCTGACAGGAATCGGTGCGGTCGGAAAGGTTACAGCCGGTGTGTTTGATACAAAAGAAAAAGTATTTAAAGGCAAAACATTAGAAGGTGACCTGGAAGTCGTTTCCATAGGCGGGAATATCAATACAATGAACGGGGAAACCTATGTACATTTTCATATCAGTGTTGCAGATGAACAGGGCAGTGTATTTGGCGGTCATCTGCAGGAGGCAGTCATCAGCGGAACAGGAGAACTGGTACTGACAGAGATCAATGGGAATGTAGACCGAAAGTTTGATGAAGAAATTGGACTGAATCTTTTTGAATTTTAAATATAATGATTTGGAGGATATTCTGTAAATGAATTTGATATCAGGAAGACAGCTGTACAAAAATTATGAAGCGTATGATCAGAAAGAAGTGGAACTATGCGGCTGGGTGAAGAGCAACCGCGGATCTAAAAATTTTGGATTTTTAATTGTAAATGACGGAACTTTCTTTGAGCCGATCCAGGTTGTATATGATAAAGAGATGGAGAATTTCGGGGAAATTGCAAAGCTAAATGTAGGAACGGCAGTGATCGTATCTGGAACACTGACGGTAACTCCTCAGGCAAAGCAGCCATTTGAAATTCAGGCAGCGCGTGTGGAGATTGAGGGAAGCTGTTCCTCCGATTATCCGCTGCAGAAGAAGCGCCATACCTTTGAATATTTGAGAAAGATTGCGCATCTGCGGCCAAGAACTAATACATTTCAGGCGGTATTTCGGGTGCGGTCTTTGGTAGCTTATGCCATACACAAGTTTTTTATGGAACGGGATTTTGTTTATGTTCATACACCGATCATTACAGGTCAGGATTGTGAAGGAGCCGGAGAGATGTTTCAGGTGACAACTCTGGATTTAGAAGAAGCAGCGAAAAAAGGTGAGATCAACTACGAGGAAGATTTCTTCCAAAAACCGGTGAGCCTGACGGTCAGCGGACAGCTGGCAGGAGAGACCTTTGCTCAGGCATTTCGAAATATTTATACGTTTGGACCGACATTCCGTGCAGAAGAATCTAATACAACGAGACATGCGGCAGAATTCTGGATGATCGAGCCGGAAATGGCGTTTGCTGATCTGGAAGACAACATGCAGGTCGCAGAGCAGATGATCAAGTATATTATTACTTACGTCCTGGAACATGCGCCGGAGGAAATGGAATTCTTCAACAAGTTTGTGGATAAAGGACTGTTGGAGCGTCTGCATCATGTAGCGGAATCTGAGTTTGGCAGAGTGACCTATACAGAAGCAGTAAAAATTTTGGAGCAGCATAATGATGAGTTTCAGTATAAAGTATCCTGGGGAATCGATCTGCAGACAGAACATGAAAGGTTCTTGACTGAAAAAGTATTTAAGAAACCGGTGTTTGTAACGGATTACCCAAAAGACATCAAAGCATTTTATATGAAAATGAATGAGGATGAAAAAACAGTAGCAGCCATGGATCTACTGGTACCGGCGATCGGAGAAATCATAGGAGGAAGCCAGAGAGAAGATTCACTGGAGAAGCTCGAAAAACGAATGGAAGAACTGCACATGGATCCAAAAGATTATGAGTTTTATCTGGATCTTCGAAAATACGGATCTACCAGACATTCCGGATTTGGACTTGGTTTTGAGAGAATGGTCATGTACGTGACAGGCATGGCAAATATCAGAGATGTGATTCCGTATCCAAGAACCGTTGGAAAATGTAAATATTAACAGATAAAATGCATATGCTACTTCTTAGAAAAATTCGGAAAAGAAGAAAGAGAGGCAGCATCATGCATTCAATCTGGCAGGAAAAAATCGAATTTCCTGAATATCCTATTTTAAAAAGAGATAAAAAGGCGGATGTTGTGTATATCGGAGCAACTCTGCAAAACGCAGTGGAAGCATATTTTCAGCATGTTCAGGGAAAAGCCGTTATGATACTGGAAGAAAAAGTGATTTCTCAGATGCCGGAACTGGGAGGAATGGGCATTCTTAGGGCAGGGAACCGCAGCGAAAGAAAAAGCCTGCATCAATTGAAAAATTATATTTCCAGGAAGCAGATTCCGTGCGAGATGGAGGTGATATCAGAAGACTGCATCTGGATTCATCCCGTGAAGTTATTTTTGTTTATGACAAAGGAAATTGAAATATATGAGCAGACAACGGTATGTTCCCGTCAGGGGAAACGGCTGGATATCGGAAGCGCATATGTGGATGCGGCGCAAATCATAGAAAAAGAAAAGCCCCAGGATCCTTTTTATGTATATGTATTCCAGAAAAGCAATTTAAAAAATCTGCCGGAAGGCCAGTTTGAGGAACTACGAGCCTATAAGGAGTTCTGGCTGGCAGGAAGCAGGAGAAGAGACATAGAAGGATATATGTATTTCTGGGAAATTTGAAGAACGGCATGTGGTGTGTTAATATAGACACAAAACAAGATTTGTAAGAGGAGGAAAAGAAATATGAGTATGATCGATGTAATTCGAAAAGAAATGATGGCAGCAATGAAAAATAAGGATAAAGAGCGCAAAGATGCCCTTTCTATGCTGCTTACGGCATTAAAAAACGCACAGATTGACAAGAGAGAAGATCTGACCGAGGCAGAAGAAAACGGAATTATTGCAAAAGAGATCAAACAGACAAAAGAGACGATGGATGCCTGCCCGGCAGACCGTACCGATATTATTGATGAGTGCAAGGCAAGACTTGCGGTTCTGGAAGAATTTGCACCGGAGCAGATGAGCGAGGATCAGATCAAAGCAGAGATTGACGCAGTATTATCTGAGCTTGGAATTGATGCGCCGACAATGAAAGATAAAGGAAATATCATGAAGAATCTGATGCCTAGAGTCAAAGGAAAAGCAGACGGTAAATTAGTAAATCAGCTGGTGGGAGAAAAACTTCAATGAGAAATATTTTAGTCGTTGTTGATATGCAGAATGACTTTATCGACGGAACTTTGGGGACAGAAGAAGCGCAGAATATCGTGGAAGCTGCAGCAGATAAAATCCGAAATTTCCAGGGAGATATTTATGGCACGCTGGATACCCATGGAAAAGATTACCTGGAAACCCAGGAAGGGAAAAATCTTCCGGTTCGCCACTGTATTTACGGAGAAGACGGCTGGGCGCTGAATGGAGAGATACTTCAGGCCCTGGCTGAAACAAAAGCAGATGTCCATGATTTTTGCAGAAAAGGCGCCTTTGGATCCAAAGATCTGGGAGATATCCTGGCAGCTGAATGCGGCGGGGAAGAGTGCAGAATTGAACTGATCGGATTGTGCACGGATATCTGTGTGATCTCTAATGCAATGATCTTAAAGTCCGTACTTCCGGAAGCTGAGATCACAGTGGATGCCCAATGCTGTGCCGGGGTGACGCCGGAAAGCCATGCAAACGCGCTGGAAGCCATGAAGGTATGTCAGATAAAAATACAATCATAAGAGAGAGTAAGAGGAATCAGGATAATATGGATTTAATACGATTTGATGATTTGAGGAGAGAGACAGCAAATCGATTGAAGACATTGTATGAAGAAGCTTTTCCGGCAGAGGAAAAAAAGCCCTTTGAGTTCATGCGAAAATTGGAGCAGGAAGGGAAAATGGAAATTTTGTCTTTGATGGAAAAGGAAGAATTGATAGGATTAAATATCAATATGCTGGCAGGGGATCTGGCAATTCTGGATTATTATGCCATACTGCCGGAAAAACGCGGCGGCGGATACGGAAGTATTGGAATCCGAAAAATCATGGAACGATTTCAGGACAGGAAACTGATTCTGGAAATTGAAAAGCAGGATGCCTTTGCACCAAATGCAAAAGAGAGAGCCAGCAGGAAAAAGTTTTATATGAAAAACGGGTTAAAAGAAACCAATCTGTTCGTAAATGTTTATCATACGGATTTCGAACTTCTGGTACCGGAAGGAAGCCTTACTTATGATGAGTATATCAAGGCTTTGCGAATGGTTCTTGGAAAGGAAGAATTCGAGAAGATGAAGGCAGAGCGGATTTGATATGGGACCATAACGGGGCAGGAAGGAAACCGTGAAGCACAGGCAGAAAGCGAGGAATAAAGATGGAAGAAGTTTATCAATTTCTGAAAGATGCAGAAACTTATTATCTGGCCACGATGGATGGTGATCAGCCGAGGGTACGGCCTTTTGGAACAATACATATGTTTGAAGGAAAGATGTATCTTCAGACAGGAAAGATCAAAAACGTATCCAAACAGATCATGAAGAATGGAAAAGTTGAAATTTGTGCGATGAAGGGCGGTGACTGGCTTCGGGTAGCAGCGACTTTGGTGGAAGATGACCGTGAGGAAGCAAGAGCTTCTCTTCTGGATGCCTATCCGTCTCTGAAAGAAATGTATGCGCCGAACGATGGTAATACCCAGGTATTTTATCTGAAAGATGCCACAGCAACATTTTCATCTTTTACAAAAGAACCGAAAACGGTAACATTTTAAAAATATTTAATATAAAACCCCCAAAAGTCCAATTGAAGGTACTTTTGGGGGCGTTTCTATTCTGTCATTTTTTCATGTTCCTTTTTCAGATCTCCATACAGCTTAAAGGAATTCCATTCCTGGTTGTGAGGAGTGACAATCGCTTTTAAGGGAATCCCTTGGATTCTGCGTTTATGGAATCCGCGAATGAGCTGATCAATGTCATAACTGGTAAATCCGGCCATGATCATCATTTCATCTTCAAAGAAATAGTCCTGGGCAGGAGCATCGGATGCTTCGTATCCGCTCAGCCCCAGGAGGTATCCGATCGGATGAGCAAACTCATCTGGAGAAATCGTTTTGATACGGATTTTCAGCGGCATTAAAACCCGGCGAATGTCCATGGCCCTTTTTTTGTCTTTGATATTATATAATAAAATCTGTTTTTTCATGGTATCTGCCTCCTGTATTATTGGAAAATCATTATAACACATATAAGAAATCCCTGGAACTTCTAAGAGATAGAAATTCCGGGGATTTTATTTTTTACAAGCAGCATATTTAACATGAAATTCTTCCACGGGCATTGGTTTCCCATAGAGATATCCCTGACCGTAGATGCTGCCAAGGTTTTGTGAAAGTTCTGCCTGTTCCCATGTTTCAATTCCTTCCACAACGGTGGGTATCTGGAGACGATTTGCCATCTGGAGAGTGTATTCCATAATAATGCGGGCACGGGAATTTGATGGTTCTGACGCCTTCAGCAAAAATCCGCGGTCCAATTTTAGCTCATCAATCTCAAGGTTTCCAAGAACCGTAAGAGAAGAATAACCAGTGCCAAAATCGTCCATGGAAATTTGGATTCCAAGGGTGCGGATTTGTGTAAGGAGGGCATTGAGTTCCTGCTCATTTTCCAGGGCAATTCCTTCTGTGATTTCAAGAATCAAAAAACCATCGGGGATTTGCCAGGTCTTTATCAAATCTTGCAGCCGGGAAAAGTAATCCGGCTGCAAAAAGGTTTGTCTGGATTGATTGACTGAAATCGGAACCGGCCGGAAGTCATGTTTTATCCAAAATTGAATCAGGCAGCAGGCCTGTTTCAGCATGTAGTGATCGAGGGAAACACAGAAGCCGTTTCGTTCAAATAAAGGAATAAAGTCATTGGGAAAGAAGGTCTGGCCGTCATCGGAAATCCAGCGGACCAAAGCTTCTGCTCCAGTGACCGTGCCGCTTTTTAGATGAACCTTGGGCTGGAGAAAAAGTTTAAATTCTGCCGCCCGCAGGGCCTGATGCATCCTGGCTTCTATGATGTCTTCCTGTTTTATTTTTTGATAAAGTTCCTGGTCATGGCAGAGAACTTCTTCTTTTTTCATCTGTCCGGAAGTATGGTTTGTATTATATGGGGGTCTCTTCATGATGTCTCCTTGCTGGTTCTATTATAAAGTTACAATGGTAACGCCGAGATCACCTTCTCCGTATTCTCCATCCCGGTATCCGGAAATACGTTTTTGCTTCTTCAGAGTTTTGAAGTAATTGTGGAGACCTTTCCTCAGAGCACCGGTGCCTTTTCCATGAACGACAGTGATCTGAGCAAGATTCGCCAGACAGGCATCGTCGATGTATTTATCCAGCTGGGCAATAGCCTCATCAACGGTCATTCCCATGACATTGATTTCCGGTTTGATCGTAGCGGATTTATTCATCGCTGTTCGGGTCCGGCTTCTGTTTTCATTTCGCTGATTGTCTCGTTTTACTTCTTTTGCGGTCTTGGTAATTTCCAAATCCTTGATATTGACCAGAGAGCGCATCATGCCCATCTGAACGTAAAGATCTCCTTTGGCATTCGGCAGAGTCTGGACAGTACCATTTAAAGACAGACTGGATACGTAAACTTCATCTCCAACGTGGAAATCTCCCGCATCGTGCCGTTTGCCGGAGCGTTTTTTCTTCTTATAAGCCATCTGATTTTCCAGTTTGTTCATTCGGCTGCGGAGATCACTTCGCATATGTTCCATCTTTTTGTTGGTATCTTTATTTGTCTGCTTTTTCAGCTGATTATATTCACGGATGGTCTGATCTGCCACATCTTTTGCCTCCTGAAGAATCCGCTGGGCTTCCTCCCGGGCGTTTCTAAGGGTCTTTTCCTTCTTTTCCTTAATGTTATCCTGACGGGCTTTGAGACTCCGGCGCAGGGATTCAATTTCTTTTCGATAGGCAAGGATTTCTTCCTGTTCCTGTTCAATAGTCTGCTTACTCTTTTCAAGATCTGCGAGGATGGTTTCAAAATCTTTTACGGATTCATCAATCTGTCCGGAAGCGCTTTTAATAATGTGTTCATCAAGTCCCAGTTTCCTGGAAATCGCAAAAGCGTTGCTCTTGCCTGGAATTCCGATCATCAGGCGGTAAGTCGGAGACAGGGTTTCAACGTTAAACTCACAGGATGCATTTTCAATGTCATCGGTGGAAAGAGCAAACATCTTAAGTTCGCTGTAATGAGTCGTTGCCATCGTCTTAATACCCCGGTCATGGAGATCCGTTAAAATAGAGATTGCCAGGGCGGCACCTTCAATCGGATCGGTACCTCCGCACAGCTCGTCCAGAAGCACAAGAGAATCTTTATATGCCTGCTGGATGATCGATACAATATTGGTCATATGGGAAGAAAAGGTACTGAGATTCTGTTCAATACTTTGTTCGTCCCCAATATCGGCAAATACTTCCCGGAAAATACCAAGAGAAGAACCTTGAAAAGCCGGAATATGGAGACCGGCCTGACCCATCAGAGTCAGAAGACCGACGGTCTTTAGAGAAACGGTTTTTCCTCCGGTATTTGGTCCCGTAATGATCAGCATGGAAAAATCCTGTCCCAGTGATACATTAATTGGAACGACTTTCTTCTGATCCAGCAGCGGGTGGCGGCCCTGCTTGATATTGATTACTCCGTCTTCCCGAAAGATTGGCCGGGTGGCATCCAGATCCTTGGCATATTTCGCTTTGGCGAAAATAAAATCCAGCTGAACCAGGAGTTCCTGGTTTTTTGCGATATCTTCAGAAGCGTAAGATGCCTGTTCACTTAAAAGAGCGAGGATCCGCTCAATCTCTGCCAGCTCTCGTCCTTCCAGTTCTTTTCGCTCATTGTTCAGAGCGACTACGGACATTGGTTCAATAAAAAGCGTATTTCCAGAGGCAGACTGATCATGGATCATACCAGGGAAAGAATTCCGATACGCTTGTTTGACCGGAATACAGTATCGGCCATTTCGCATGGTGACAATTGCATCCTGCAGTTTGTCCTGATTGGAGGATGCACTGACAACGGCGGTCAGCTGGTTATGGATCTTTTGATTGACCTGTTTTATGGAGCGGCGAATGCTTTTGAGGGAAGAAGAGGCATCGTCACTGATCTCGTCTTCGGAAAGAATGCATCGCCTGATTTCCCGCAGAAGATCATTTAAAGGTACCAGGGCGTCAAAAATTTCATCGAGGGAATCGGCTTCCATATCATCCTCTTCACCTGAATTGTATGCGGCAGCATTTTTAACTGTCTCCAGTAATTTGGCGATATTTAAAAGCTCCCCTGATCCAAGGCTGGCCTTCATATTCAGCCGGGCGATGGAAGGCTTTAAATCTGTAATGCCGGAGAAGGATACACTGCCTCTGCGGTAAAGCCGGGTCAGAGCATCTTCAGTATGATCCTGTGCAGTTAAAATGTCAGCTTCCTTTGTCATAGGGGTCAGTTTTTGGCACAGATCTTTTCCCATTTCAGTGGAAGCATATCCGGTCAGTATCTTTATGATTTTATCAAATTCCAGTGTCTGAAATACTTTTTGATTCATAACTAATGTTCCTTTTTCATAATATTGAAATAAAAAATGTTACATATTATAATATAAACAACAATTTATAAAAAGTGTAACATATATTATTTTGGGTGTAAATGCAGGTAGGAGCGGAAAAAATTTTAAGTACAAATAAGATATTTACAGGAACTTAACATAACGATTACCAAATATTAACACAATCATCGTATGATGTAGGGGTAAAACGCAAAAAAACTGAAAGGTGAAAGTGGATGAAACAAAAGATTTATATGAATAGGGAATTATCCTGGCTGAAATTTAATGAAAGAGTTCTGGCGGAAGCCCAGAATCCCCAGGTTCCTTTATGTGAGAGACTGTCCTTTGCGTCAATTTATCAGAGCAACCTGGATGAATTCTTTATGGTCCGTGTGGGAACATTAGTGGATCAGCTGCTCATTGGCCGTGAAATAAGAGAAAATAAGACAAAGATGACATCTCAGGAACAGCTGGATGCCATTATTCCGGAAGTAAAAAGACTGAATCGAAAAAAAGATGCAATTTATGAAGATTTAATGGAAAAGCTGGAGCATTATGGAATGAAACTGGTCAACTTCCAGAAGATTTCTAAAAAGGAAAGCGAATATTTAAGAAAATATTTTAAGGCAGAAATTGCACCATTGATTTCTCCAACGATCATTGCCAAGAGACAGCCATTTCCTTTTTTAAAAAATAAGGAAATCTATGTGGTGGCTGTGCTGGAAACAAAAAATGGAAAAGAAAGACTGGCCATTATTCCATGTGGAACTGAAGTTTTTCCGCGTTTGATCAAGATCCCGGGAAAAGATGAGTATATGCTGTCCGAGGAAATCATTCTTCACTATGTTCCAAGAGTATTCAAAGGCTATCATGTGAAGTCAAAATGTCTGATTCGTGTCACAAGGAATGCGGACATTGATGCAGATGCCTTATACGATGAGGATTTGGACTACAGGGATTTTATGGAAGATCTGATCAAGAAGAGAAGAAAACTGGCTCCGATTCGTCTGGAATATACAAAGGAAATGGATGGGGAAAGTATCGAGACAATCTGCGGATATCTTCACCTGAGTACTGATTATGTATTCCAAAGCCGTGCTCCGCTTGATTTATCTTTTATAGACGCTGTCAGAGACTGTTTAAGAGGAGAATCAGAATTATTTTATGAAAGACGGGTTCCTCAGAAATCACCGCAGTTTAAAGATCATAAATCAATCATCAAACAGATTGAAAAGAAAGATAAGCTTTTGTCTTATCCATATGAGAGTATGAGACCGTTTTTGAATTTGCTGCGTGAAGCGGCCGAAGATGAAGATGTTGTATCCATTAAGATGACGCTTTATCGTGTGGCAAAACAGAGCCAGATTGCAGCAGCGCTGATTGAAGCGGCAGACAACGGAAAAGAAGTTACCATTTTGATGGAGTTAAAAGCACGTTTTGATGAAGAAAATAATATTCAGTGGTCCCGCCGGCTGGAAGACGCCGGATGCCGTGTCATCTACGGACTGGATGGATATAAAGTCCATTCCAAATTATGTCTGATCACGAGAAAGACCAAAGGCGGAATCCGCTGTATTACACAGATTGGAACTGGAAACTATAATGAAAAGACCAGCCGGCTGTATACGGATCTGTCTCTTATGACGGCAGACGAAAGCATTGCCGAGGATGCAGCCAATGTCTTTCAGGCACTGTCCATGGGTGAGACAGTACAAGAATCTGAACATCTTCTGGTTGCACCGAATTGTCTGCAGAATCGGATCCTGGATATGATCGACAAAGAGATTGAGCATGCAAAAGCTGGAGAAGATGCCTATATTGGACTTAAGATGAATTCTTTGACAGACAAGAAGATTATGGAAAAACTTATCGAAGCTTCCTGTGCAGGGGTAAAAATCGATATGATTGTTCGAGGCATCTGCTGTCTGATTCCGGGAGTGAAAGGAAAGACAGAAAATATCACGGTTCGAAGCATTGTAGGAAGATTTCTGGAACATTCCCGCATCTACATTTTTGGTGCCAAAGGAAGGGAAAAAGTCTATATTGCGTCAGCCGATTTCATGACAAGAAATACGCTGCGGCGTGTAGAAGTAGCGGCTCCGGTTTATGATCCGGATCTGAAGCTGCAGATCATCGAAATGTTCATTACAATGCTTAGCGACAATCAGAAGGCAAAAGAAGAGGATTCTGAAGGAAATTATAAACGTCCGAAAAATCAGGATACACCTTTAAATTCTCAGGAATTCTTCTATCAGCAGGCCTATGATCAGGCAATGGAGCTTAGAAATTCATAATTTAACAAAGAATTAATATAATAAAAAGTATCTTCCGGGGGCACCCATCGGCGGTCAGCTGAACGGCTGCCGGAAGGTACTTTTTTTAATGCATAAAAGGATTCGTTTCATTTCGTATGGATTTTAAGAAAAATCTATGGCATAATGGAATATAAATGCGCAGATAAGACTGCGTGTTGACTTTGAATGAGAAAGGCAATGATATGAGATATATTAACGAATTAAGAGAGGGAGACCAGGTTTCTGAGGTATATTTGTGCAAGACAAAATCTCCTGGAACTTCAAAGTATGGAAAATCTTACTATTCCCTTACCCTTCAGGATAAGACAGGAGTTATCGACGGAAAGGTATGGGAACTGACCAATGCGATTGGTCATTTTGAAGCGATGGATTATATCCATGTAAGAGGACAGGTGACCAGTTATCAGGGATCAAATCAGCTGAATATCCAAAGAATCCGTAAGGCACAAGACGGAGAGTACAATATGATCGATTACATGCCGAGCACGAAAAAAGACATTGACGGCATGTATGATGAGCTTGTTCGTATGATCCAGAGAACGAAAGAGCCGCATTTGAAAAAATTAGCAGAGATGATTTTTATCGAAGATAAGGATTTTGCCAGAGAGTTTAAGGTTCATTCTGCAGCCAAGAGCGTACATCATGGCTATATTGGAGGACTGCTGGAACACAGTCTGTCCGTAGCAAAAATATGTGAAAGTTATGCCGCTTTGTATCCGCAGCTGAACCGGGATCTTCTGGTCATGAGTGCATTGTGGCATGATATGGGAAAAGTAGAAGAATTATCTTCATTTCCGGAAAATGATTATACAGATGAAGGACAGCTGGTAGGCCATATCGTCATGGGAGCGATCAAGCTGGACAGACTGATGCGTCAGATTCCGGGATTCCCGCCAAAACTGGCAAATGAAGTGAAACACTGCATATTGGCGCATCATGGAGAATTGGAATTCGGTTCTCCGAAAAAACCGGCACTGCTGGAGGCAATTGCACTGAGCCAGGCAGATAATCTGGACGCCAGAATGGAAACATTCGCAGAAATCATTGAAAAACAGAAAGAAGACCAGGAGTGGTCTGGTTTCCAGAGACTGCTGGATACAAGAATCCGAAAAACATCAATCTAGAGGTGAATATGGAATTTAAGAAAAATCAAATAGTTGAACTGAATATTGATGACATAGGAAATGAAGGAGAGGGCATCGGCCATGTGGACGGCTATGCCCTCTTTTTAAAGGACGCCGTGGCAGGAGATCGGGTCCGGGCGAAGATTATCAAAGCAAAGAAGAAATATGGATATGCCCGGGTGGAAGAAGTACTGGAACCGTCAAAAGACCGGGTAAAACCAGTCTGTCCCGTGGCAAGGCCGTGCGGAGGATGTACTCTGCAGCATTTGAGTTATGAAAAACAGCTGGAGTATAAATTTGACAAGGTAAAAAACTGTCTGGAGCGAATCGGCGGTCTGAAAAACATTGAGGAAAAGATGGAGCCTATTTATGGCATGGACAGCCCATATCATTATCGAAACAAAGCCCAGTTTCCTGTAGGAACCGATAAAGAGGGAAATCTGGTAACCGGATTCTATGCCGGAAAATCACATCAGATCATTCCGTGTACGGACTGTGCCATTCAGCATCCGGTCAATGAGATCATCCTGGAAAAAGTGCTTAGCTACATGAAGAAAAATCATGTTGCCGCATACGATGAAAAGACAGGCAGGGGACTTGTGCGCCATATCGTAACAAGAGTTGGCTTTGTCACCGGAGAAGTGATGGTCTGCCTTGTCCTTAACGGGAATAAGAAAAAACTGAAAAACATAGAACAGCTGGTGGATTCCCTTCGGGAAATTGAAGGCATGACCAGCATTTGTGTCAATGTCAACCGGGAGCGAACCAATAAGATTTTAGGAAGTCAGATTGAAGAAGTGTACGGACCGGCGTATATCTATGATTATATTGGAAACGTAAAATATCAGATTGGCCCATTGTCCTTCTTCCAGGTGAATCCAAAACAGACGAGAGTCCTCTATGAAAAGGCGCTGGAATATGCACAGCTGGAAGGCGAAGAAACCGTATGGGATCTGTACTGCGGAATCGGAACGATCTCTCTTTTCCTGGCGCAAAAAGCGAAATATGTCTATGGTGTGGAAATTGTGCCGGAAGCCATTGAGGACGCAAAACGCAATGCCAGGATGAACGGCTTTGACAATGCAAAGTTTTTTGTAGGAAAAGCAGAAGAAGTACTGCCGAGAGAATATGAAAAGAACGGGATATACGCAGATGTGATCGTGGTGGATCCGCCGAGAAAAGGGTGTGATGCAAAACTGCTGGATACGATGGTGAAAATGGAGCCGAAACGGATTGTCTATGTGAGCTGTGATCCAGCTACACTGGCAAGAGATGTTAAAATCCTGGGAGAACAGGGATACCAAGTGGATAAGGTAAGTGTCGTAGATCAGTTTGGACACAGCGGTCATGTGGAGACTGTGGTGGGACTACAAAGGAAAGATACCTAGAAATCCTTGAA
>JAHZHN010000015.1 GCA_019420275.1 Clostridiales bacterium | reverse complement strand
CAGTAATTGCTTTTTTTGTTTTTGCTTCTGCTGTTATGCTTGGAATGATGATCTTTTTTTACAGAAATGCCGAAACGAGTGATATGTACATCAAAGAGGAAGAGGACTATGAGGAAATAAAGGAAAGACACAGGAGAAGAAGGATATTAGCATTTGTATTTTTGGAATATATGGCTCTCTGTGCACTCTACTCTATAAAAGATTATTTTCATTTGCATTTTCCTCTGACCCAGGTGTTTGCCTATTTGCAGATTGTTGGAATTACTGCATGGAAGCTGAAAAAAGCGGAGACACGGCTGGAACGAGAAAAGATCGTATTGTGTGCATTATATATTGCAATTCTCGTAACGATGATGATTTTTCTTTAACCGAAAAATAAAAGGGTGGGTGATTTTGATTTGAAATATATTGGTTCAGTTTTTCTGATACTTTTAGTGTCTGTTATTTTGAGTTTAATTGAGACATTAATGACGATTGGTTCGGATTTCAGTGAGTTTAGAAAAATGTTTGGCAAGAAAAAATTAGTGTTTTGGATTATTGTAGATGCAGTTGTTTTCGGAATTGTAGATTATCTGGAAATTGTGCTTGGCTTGAGAGTACCGCTGCGAAAAGTTTTTGCTCTTTTGTTCTTTCTTCTTTTTGCGGTTTATTGCTATAAACAATGCAAAGATGCAGAAGAAAAAAGAGATACGATGATACTTTTAGTGGTGTCATTTGTCATTATAATTGCAGTTGCGCAGTTGTTTGTACTGCTGGAACAATGGTAAAAAATGAGCCATGCCATGTAAAGAGTAACCAAAGCCGACAACTTATTTTTGTGCATTTTTCATAAAGTTGAAAAATTTAAGGTCCACCGTTACTTTGGCCTTCTTTTTCCGGATATATAAGTGAAGATATAAGGGAGGAAAAGAGAAAATGAAAAAATTAGTAAGTGTATTGGAAGTGCTGCTGGCGGTTATCTTTATATTTATTTCACTGTTGCTTTTGTTGTTAATTGATCCAACAGGAAAAGATTGGGAGATCAATCTTCATGAAGGATATATCATGCAATCATCGAATGCAGAGGAGCAGTCACTGATCCGGTGGACGAAAGAGCGAGAAGAGAAAGATTCTCTGAATTCCGCAGCACTCATTTTAGACGGAACTTTTAAAAAATTTTATGCAGATGATGATTATATTATGATTTTTGAAATGAAGAATAAAACATATTATTGTGTGAACAGAGAAAATGAAGAAATCATATTTAAAAGTCAGGATGAGGATAAAGTAAAAAATTTCTCCCAAAAAGTATTGGGAAAAAGAAATATCAAATGGGAGGAATTGTGATGAAAGAACAGAAAAGAATGCGAAAAAGAATGATAGATATAACAGCTGTTTGTCTAATACCCATTGTTTGTATTTGGATGAAAAACAGTTATGAACATTATACTGCAGAACAAATTTCAATATTTATTGGAAGCATGTTTCTTTTGATCAATGGCTGCCTGTTCCTTAAAGAGAAAAGGAAAAAGGATATGCTGATGAAAGGCATATTTGCAGTAATTTTTTTAGGTGTCGCTATTGGTTACCAATTTGATTCAAAAATGGCAGTGATACATATCGCAGATTATCTATGCTCAGCATGTATTGTCTTTCTTATAAAAAAAGGGTGGGAGTTAAGAAAAGAAAGAGCCAGAGCATTTACAAAAATGTTTTTATGTTTTGGTATTTTCTGCCTTATGTACAGCGGCAGCTCGTATTATTTGTTTGAAAAAAGCATACAGGATTACAGCAGTATGTATGAGATGGATTCCATGGATTCTCCAAAAGGAACATATACAGCAATTTCGTATATGTATGACATGAATGAAAAAGAGGAATACATTGTATTTGTTAAAATCAAAGAAAAGAAATCAGAAAAAGAGAAAAACATATATTTGGCAGCGCAGGACAATTTGGATGTGAGAATGAAATGGATATCAGAAGAAAAGATGACAATAAATGGAGATAAATTAAATGTTACAAAAGACGTATTAGATAAAAGAGAATAGCAGGATATATTTAGATCATTGAATTTTAATCTAAGCTGGTTTTGGAGGAGGGAAAGGGAGAAGACATGTACGTTTATCAATTAATGTATAAGAAAGAGAAAAAAGGCTTTGCAAGCCTGATAGGATATTTCAGCAGTTATAAAAAAGCCAGACAAATCATGAAAAAATATAGTTCAGAACTTCCGGGATACAAAGACCATTCTCATGGATTCAAGATTAAGAAAATGGAATTGAACCGTGATAACTATTATTTTTATGATTAACAAAGGAAGTTTTATGCTTTAAAGATCAAAAAAACGCATATGCGAAGGAAGAGATTGCGTTCATATTTGTATTAGATGGTAGAACATATTTTATGAAAGGTTGGAAGGAGCTATATATACAAAATGGATTTTTTTGGAACAATATTGCAAGAAATAAAAATTCTTCTTATACCATTATTAATAGTACTGTTATTTAAAGATTTTATCATTAGTGTTGTAATGAAAAAAATTACAATTCTGTCATTTCTAAAAAGAGAAGTTAAGACTATTTTAAAAGAAGGAGTAGGATTATTTTTTTGTATTTTAATTTATGAATTATTTGGAAAGTTTATATTGGGCATTTTTGTTTTAATTGGGTATTTAATAATATTATTATTATCATATTTTTATAAAGGATCAGCAGAAGATAAAATAGATGGAATCAATTTAATGATAGTTATATTCGGAGCTTGGATTATGATTATGTACATAATGTAAAATTGCTATTTTTTTAAGGATTTAGAACCTTTTTTTCTGGAGAGCAGATTATGTAGAAAGAATGGATCCATAATAAAGAGAAAGAAGAGTAAAAAAGGGTATGTAATGACAGATAATTGGTATTATTATCAATGCAATAAAGAAAGTATAAAAATTTTAAGAAAGTATCCTGACTTGTATAATTTCGCTGATTATCGGTTTGATATTTGTTTTATAAAGAAGGACGAAATCGTACTGGAAACAATCTCACATGAAGAAATGTGTTCTGGATCAGAAGAATTGTTTCAGGAATTGCGATGATGATGTTCCTTTAACTGAAAACCAGGAAAGTGAGGGATAGTTATGAAAAATAATTTGAGAACTAAGAAATTTATAATTGTATTTATTGTTTTAATTGGATGTTTCCTGATAGCGGCAGGAGTGAAAGAAAAGAATCAAAGAAAATATTGGTCGGCAGAAAGCAAAGATGGAAAATGGGGATTATATGCTGTGGAAGATGAGAAAGGATTTTGGGAAGGATTCTTGATTTATTTCGGAAATACGAGTGGTAATATTGGAGAAATAAAGATTTCCGGAACAATCGGGGAAGAGAAAAGAGAAGAAAAGATAAATGCGGAAGAGTACATAGATGACTATAAAAAAATAGTGCCAAAAACAAGTGGGAAAACAAGTTACTATAGTGTTGTGATATGGGGATCAGATACCCCGGATATTATGCTAAAAATATATTACTATGAACAAGGAGAAAGAAAAGAAACGAAAGTAAAAATGGATGTTAACGCAAGTTAGTTTTGGAGGAGGGAATCATAATGTTATATGAGTTGATTTTTGATTATTGGGATGAGGATGATCCGGACAAGGATGATACTGTTTTCATAGCGGTATATTCTAGTTATGAATTGGCAGAACGCGGCCGCAAAAAGTTCGCAAAACAGCCAAGATTCAGAGGAAAAGAAGAAGCATTGGAAATTTGGGAATATGAGATCAATGACAAATGGTGGCCGGAAGGATTCAGCCGAGAATTTTATAAGTATTTTTTTGTACAACTGGCAGATGATTTAATCATGAAAAAAATAGATGATAACGATGTGCGAATAAAATTAGATGATGGAACGAATAAATATTACATTTTCGAAGGAGAAGCAGAATTCTATGCAGCAGCAGGCAGGATTATCCTGCTGAAAAGTGAAAAAACGGAAAATTTTTACTGTGTTGATCCGGATCATAAGACAAAGAAAATAAGGTTTGAGACAAAGGATAAGGAGGAATTTTCGGCTTATTTAAAACAGAATTGTGACATTGATTCCTATACATGGACGGAAATAAAACAGAATTAGTCAATTCGATAAAAAGGAGAGACATATTATGTATATTTATCGTTTATCTCATGGATATGAGGAAGAGAATATAGAAGAAAGTAAGAGCAGCATTCAGCCTTTTTTCAGAAAGGGCTGGATGCTGAGAAATATAAAAGATCAAAGAAAGTTTCTGTCAGAGGTTTTTGATCAATGGAAAATCAGCAGAGATTTTGACGAATTTCTTGTATTATTAGCACAGACGTGGATAGCGTTGGAAGATATATACATAGAAGACGTGGATAAATATTATAATACAAATTTTTTTGAGAAAAAGTTATTTTTTTATCTCTTAGAGTATGGAGAAGAGACATTGATTCAAAACAAAAAATTCGTTTTATTAGATGGTTATATTCAAGCGACAACAGAATATTTTTTCTGGGGGAATCCGGAACTGAAAATTGAAGCATCAGAAGAAAAAGGGAAAAGATTAGTGAAAAGAATACGAAAGGAAAATCCTGATGATTTTATTGTGGAGTGGTTTTACAGTCTTATATTCGCAGGTCCAGGGGAATATAAAAAATTTTACAAGAAATTCGATGTAGGGAGCAGAATAAATGACGTATTTACACTAGATACAGAAGTTGATCATTACTTTCGAAAACTAGCTGATTTATCAAGAGGCTGAGTGCAGTTTGTTATTCACAGTTGACATTCGGGAAGGAGTATGATACAAAGAAAAAGAAGAAAACAAAGGATTGAGGTGAAAACATGCGGAAATAAGCTTGCTAAGAAGAGAAAAGGGCACCGTTTTGATACACGGTGACAGTGATTAGCAGGGATATTCCGCAGATTTTCATGATCAGCAAGAATCATAGATATGAGTCAGACAGAGACAGAAACAGCCGTTGGAAGAGACGGTGTTTTGTGTGATACGCCAAAGGGCGGCTCGCCGTGCTTGCACGAGTGTGCATCCGGTGTATATCCGCCGCCAGGTTTCATAAGTTTTGTATTTTGATGCTGCAGGAATTCCCCTGCAGTATTTTTTTGCGCTAAGCCCGGAAAATGACTGCCGTGCCTGCACGAGCAGGTATTTATCGGGCAGAAGGAGGTATGAAAATGTCAATGATTCGTGTTGCAAATGTAACCTTTGGATATGATACCAGTTCGGAAAATGTATTTGAGAACATATCGTTTCAGGCAGACATCAGCTGGAAACTCGGACTGATTGGAAGGAATGGAAAGGGCAAGACGACCCTTCTCCATCTGCTGGAAGGAAAATATCCGTATAAAGGTGAAATTCAGACCAGTATGCCGTTTCAGTATTTTCCGTTTCATGCAGGGAACCAGGAACAGAACACCATCGATGTACTGGAGGATATGGACCCGCAGTATGAATTCTGGAAAATCCTCCGGGAGATGAATCTGCTGGGAATTCCGGAGGATGTGCTGTTCCGGCCTTATGAGACATTGTCCTACGGAGAACGGACGAAAATCCAGCTGGCTGTTTTGTTCGCCGGAGAAAATTCTTTTCTTCTGCTGGATGAGCCGACCAACCATCTGGATGTGGAAGGAAGGGAGTCGGTGGCCAGGTATCTGTCTGGAAAACAGGGATTTATTCTGGTATCCCACGACAGGGCTTTTCTGGATCAGTGCGTGGACCATATACTGGCCATCAACCGGAGCAGCATCCAGCTGCAGAAAGGAAATTTTTCCTCCTGGTATGAGAATAAACAGAGACAGGATCAGTTTGAAGCGGCTCAGAATGCCAGACTGAAAAAAGAAATCCGTCATCTGCAGGAAGCTTCCAGAAGAGCAGGACAGTGGGCGGATAAATCCGAAAGATCCAAGATCGGCCGTGATCCAATCAAGCAGACCGACTGGAAAGGAAGACGGCCATATATCGGGGAGAAGACGAGGAAGATGCAGGCCAGGAAGAAAGATATCCAGCAGAAACAGAACCGGGCAGTAAAAGAAAAATCTACGCTTTTGAAAGATCTGGAGGAAATACAGTCCCTGAAGCTGAGCCCGAAAGAACATGAGAAAAAGCGGCTTGTCCGGTGTGAAAACCTGCAGATCCTGTACGACGGCCGGAAGATTTTCCAACCTCTGACCTTTGAAGTGTCCCAGGGAGATCGGGTAAATTTAAGAGGAAGCAACGGATGCGGCAAGTCCAGTCTGATAAAACTGATCCGGGGAGAGGAAATAGAGCATCAGGGTACGATAGAGACTGCGGGACAGATGGATATTTCCTATGTATCCCAGGATACTTCCATGCTTCGAGGAACTCTGAGAAATTTTGCCCGGGAAAGAGGGGTGGATGAGACCCTCCTGAAAACCATCCTTCGGAAACTGGATTTTTCCAGGGAGACGCTGGATCAGGCTATGGAATGTTTCAGTCAGGGGCAGAAGAAAAAAGTGCTGATCGCAGCCAGTCTGTGTGACCAGGCGCATCTGTATCTGTGGGATGAGCCCCTGAATTATATTGATATTTTTTCACGGGTACAGCTGGAGGAGCTTTTAAAGCAATTTCAGCCGACGATGGTATTTGTGGAGCATGACCGGATGTTTGCGGATCGGATCGCAACCAGGACGGTGGAGATTACGTCCTAATATGATTGACAGGAAAAGGAGGCTTCTGTAGTATGGTCTTGTAAGAAACAATCAATGTCTGATCATTGAATACAAAGGAGGGAGTCATGAAGACAGAAAGTATTAACCAAATGCAAAGGAAAACATCGGGTATAACCTATGAGAAACTTCCGAAGCGAGCTCTTTACTGCATGTATGCTTCAGCAGCCGTGGCCGGAGTCATCGGCCTGATTATTCTGGGCGTGATAAATTATTTTTGGATGATTCCGAAAAATATTGCAGTTGGAAAGTGGATATCGCTGATTCTTTTGATTTTGATTGTGCTGAATATGCTGATCAGCCCATATTTCAGATTTCACAGATACCGATACAGTATCAATGAAGAATGCATTGATATCCGGGAAGGATACCTGATAGTGAAGAGAGATATCGTTCCGATCGAGCGTCTCCACAAACTTCAGACGGCAAGAGGTCCTTTTGACCAGATGTTTAAAGTATCCAAAGTAATCGTGACAACAGGAGGGGGAGATGTAACGCTGTCATTTTTAGAGGAAGAGAAGGCAGATCAGATTGCGGATGCTTTAAGACATAGGATTAATGAGATTGCGGCAGGACAGAGGGATGCGTATGGAGAAGAATAAGAGATTTCGAAATCATATATCAATCGTGGCAGAACAGATTTTTGGAGGAATTTTTGCTCTGATCGTTATTTTTGCGGTGGAAATATTTCAGGAGGCAGATGAACTTTCCCGGATGGATTTTTCAGCAATCCTGGATAAGATATCTTTTGCTGTACTGGCAGTGATTCTTGTTTTTGCGGTCATTATTGCAAGCAGATTTCTGGTATGGGCAAAGACTTACATATCCATAGAGGAAGATGCTATCGTGGTTGAGAGGAATACGGTCAATAAAAAAAAGAATACGATCAGCATTCAGAATATTTCCAACATTAACATTGAACAGAATCTGTTTGAGATGATAATCGGAACATGTAAGATCAAGATTGATACCAACAGCCGGTCTACGGCAGACAGCACAGATGTAAAGATCGTCTTGAAAAAAGCAGATGCCCAGGCATTTCAATATGAGATTATGGAGAAGATGCAGGGCGTGGAAGAAATGAAACCGGAAAATCAGGCAGAAGAGAAATTTGATTTTCGGGCGGATCTGGGAGATATTATCCGTCATGGGATCTATTCGATCAATATAACATCCGTTATTTTTCTAATTCTGGGAATCATCGGTTCCATCGTGGGCGCTGTTCATGTTCTGACCAAGCCGGATGTGATAGGATCTCTGTTTGGTATGGCAGGGGCGGCTGTTGTTGTAGTATCTATTATGGCCTCTGCGTTGTGGGATACCCTAAAAGATTTCATCCGCTACTATGATTTTCGGGCCAGAAGGAAGGGCAGCAGAATCTATATATGTTATGGCCTTTTAAAAACGGTGGAATACACAATCCCTGTGAATAAGATACAGGCACTTATGATTCGCCAGTCTTTGATCGCCAGACTGTTTCACCGCTACAAGGCTGAAATTATAAATATCGGAATGGGAGATGAGGAAGAGGAAAAAAATTCCTTCCTTGTTCTTTACGGAACCAAGAAACAGCTGAAAGAACAGATTGGTCTTTTGCTGCCGGAATTTTTGGATACAGTAGAGCAGAAGGTGGACAAAGTTCCAAGGAGTACCTGGGCAGTATGGACGATTCCATTTTTTATTTACCTTTTGGTTGTATGTGGGGCAGGAGCCTTTGCTGCCAGCCTTTTGGAACGATACACGCTTCTGATCTGGGGAGGGGCAGCAGGCCTGATTCTTCTGGCCTTGCTGGGAATGATTCTAAGTTATCTGTCTGACGGTACCGGCATAGGGGAAGATTTTTTAAAAGTATCCAATGGATTTTTTGGGCGTACCTATATGGCGGTCCCTTATGAAAAGATTCAGCATGTGGAGTGGAGACAAAATATTATCGCCCGTGAACTGGGAATTCAGAAAGGACAGGTGCATCTTCTGGCATCAGAAAGCAAGGATGTTCACGATATTCCATATTTTAATCGAGAAGCGGAAGACAAGGTAAGAAGAGGAATGCTGCGGTAAGAAAAACAGAGAAGACAGACTGTTATTTCTCAAAGAATAAAAGATGTGAATTTATTGACAAAAGACAGAATCTGTGTCATAATATTCTAGATTTTTGAGCTGTGAACATATGTGAGTAAAGGAGATGTAGCGACCCAGAGACGGAGTGTCACCGGCTGTAAGCATTCCGCGTGAGCCTTCTTGAAATTTCAGTATGGGAGCTTTCCGGCGAAAAGCAGCATGCGTTAAGCCGGATGCCTGTGTAGCAGAACATTACACAAAATGAGTGCAGAGTAAGAAAGAATACTCTGAAATAGGGTGGTACCGCGATAGATACACATCGTCCCTTGTTTTATAACAAGTGGCGGTGTTTTTTTATTTGCCAGAAATTTTATGGAGACCGCCCTGAAGTAAGAAAGGAGAAATATAAATGAAAGATAAAATCAACAGCATTTTATCCGAAGCGAAAAACAAGATTGCGGAAGCGGCAAACGAAGGCGAGCTGCAGAGTGTAAAGAGCTCATACATTGGAAAACAGGGCTCCTTAAGTCTTTTGATGAAAGAGATGCCAAAGCTGGATGTATCTTTGCGTCCAGAGATGGGAAAACTTTTGAATCAGGCGAAAAAACAGGTAACAGAATTGATCGATGAGAAGAGAGTGGAATTAAAGCTGAAAGCTTCCGAAGTATCTTCCGACTTTGACTGCTCTGTTCCGGGAATCCTTCCATCTGGAGGCGGCCTGCATCCGATCACACAGATGTGCTATGACCTCAATGATGCATTCCGTTCCATGGGATTTGAGATATTTGAAGAAGATGAGATCACCAGTGAGCTGTATGCATTTGATAAACTGAACTTCCCACCGAATCATCCGGCCCGTGAGAGCATGGATACTTACTGGATCGAAGGACATGACAGCGGCAGCACCAATGAAAAACTCTGCCTGCGTCCTCATCTGACAGGCGGAAGCGTTCGTTATATGCAGACCCATAAACCGCCGTACCGTTTTGTATATCCGGGACGTGTTTACAGAAATGAGACTACAGATGCCCATCATGAGAGAGCATTTTTCCAGTATGAGGCGCTGATTGTAGATAAAGATATTACATTTACATCAGGAAAAGTAATGATCCAGAGTATTTTAAGCAAAGTATTCGGCACGCATGTGCCGGTTCGAATGCGTTCTGGTTTCTTCCCGTTCGTAGAGCCTGGATTCGAGATCGATATGCAGTGCCAGGTTTGCGGAGGAAAAGGATGCAGCGTATGTAAACATGTAGGATGGATCGAAGTTATGCCGGGTGGTTCTCCGCATCCGAACGTACTGCGGGCAGCAGGACTGGATCCGGATGAATATACAGGATTTTATGTAAATATCGGACTGGACCGTCTTGTTATGATGCGCTACGGTGTTGATGACGTAAGACTGTTCCACAGCGGTGACTTAAGATTCCTGAAACAGTTTAAATAGATAGTAGGAGAGAAGAAAATGAAATTATCATTATCATGGATAAAAGATTATGTGAAAATTCCAGAAAATATGGATTTGAAAAAACTGGCATATGATTTGACAATGTCTACAGTAGAAGTAGAAGATGTAGAAGAGCTTGCACAGCGTTTCGATCATATGGTAGTCGGAGTGATTGAACGAATTGAACCTCATCCAAATGCAGATCGGCTGAGAGTCTGCAAAGTGGATATTGGTGACGGCGAGATCAAAGATATTGTCTGCGGAGGCATCAATTTAAGAGAAGGAATGAGAGTAGCAGTATCCTGCCCAGGCGCAGTTGTGCGCTGGCATGGAGAAGGAGAACCTGTTGTAATTAAAAATTCCAAACTGCGCGGTGTGGCATCTTTCGGTATGATCTGTGCTTCCGATGAAATTGGTCTGGGTGAATTATTCCCGGCAGAGCAGGAAGCAGAAATCCTTGATCTGTCTGCCTTTGACGTTCCTGCAGGTACATCTCTGGCAGATGCCCTGGATATGAACGATATCCTTCTTGAAATCGATAATAAATCAATGACCAACCGCCCGGATCTCTGGGGACATTATGGAATCGCCAGGGAAATTGCGGCTCTTTATGATCTTCCGCTGGCAGAGATCGAACCATTTGAGACGGATGTCACATCTGATTTCAAGGTAGAGATCATGGCTCCAGACCGCTGTCCAAGATATATCGGAGTCGAAATGTCTGGTGTATCAGTGAAGCCGTCTCCGTATCAGATGCAGAATAGAATCTGGAAAGTCGGCATGCGTCCGATCAACGCACTGGTAGATATTACCAACTATGTAATGCTTGCAGTCGGAAATCCGACACATGCATTTGATGCAGACAATATTACGGATCACATTGTTGTAAGACATGCAGAAGAAGGGGAAAAACTTCTTTTACTGAACGATCAGGAAGTCAATCTTTGTGAAGATGATTTGGTGATTACAGATTCAGAAGGTCCTGTTGCTCTTGCAGGTGTTATGGGAGGAGCAAAAGATTCCATTCTTCCAAAAACAGAACGTGTTATCCTTGAAGTTGCTAACTTCGAAGCGACAGGTATCCGACGTACTGCCCTTCGTTATGATAATCGTACCGAAGCATCTTCCCGTTATGAAAAAGCAATTGATCCGGAAAGATGTGATCAGGCTCTGGCACTTTCCATGAAATATTTCAAAGAATTGTATCCAGAATTAAAAGTAACAGGATACTGTGATAACTATTTGAAAAAGCTTGATCGTGCGGAAATCGATGTGGATCTGGTATGGCTGGAGAAGAGACTTGGAAAACATCTGACAAACGATGAGATCCAGGGAAAATTGAATCAGCTTGGATTCGATGTGGAAATTCAAGGCAGCAATATGCATGTAACGGCTCCGACCTGGCGTTCTACCGGAGATATTTCCATTAAAGACGACGTGATGGAAGAAGTAGCCAGAATGTATGGATACGATAATTTTGAAGCAACAGAATTCACAACTACATTTACAGGAGCAATCAATCAGAAAGATAAGAGTCTGATTCGAAATATTAAAGAATATCTGGCAATCCGCTGTGGTATGCAGGAGATTTATACGTATCCTTGGATGAATGATACATTTGTGAATGCAGTTCTCCCGAATACAGACGGAATTTTGAAGCTTTCTACGCCGCCTGCTCCGGATCTGAGTTATATCCGTTCTTCACTGCTTCCAAATCTTTGTGAAGCGGTTGTAAAAAATGAGCGTTACTTTAACAGTTTTTCTATTTTCGAAGAAGCGCAGGTATTCTTTGACAGAAACTATACCAATGTATATGATGAGACAGAATCCCTTCCGGAGCAGCGCCGTCATATCGGAGCTGCCTTTGCAAGCAGTGAGAAAGACATCAATATACTGTTTAGAGAGGCGAAAGGCGTTCTGGAAAATATGCCGCGCTTTACCCACATGGAAGCCTATGAGTTTAGAAAAGAGGAAAAACCGGTATGGGCCGATAATGTGGTATGGCTGAACATTTATCTGGATGATGAAAAAATCGGTGATATGGGTCTGCTGGCAAAGAAAGCCTCTATGGAATGTGGAATTAAAAATCTTTCCGTCATGTTATTTGAGTTGGATGCAACAAAACTGAAACCATTAAAATCCAGAACAAATCATTTTGTACATCTTGTGGAGTATCCGGAAACAGATTATGATATTTCCATGTTGTTTGATGTAGACGCCATGTGGAAAGATATGTATGATACGATCATGGGCAAGAAGAAGGCAAGTGCTCTGCTCAAAGATGCGTCATTTGTAGATGAATACAGAGGAAAACAGATTCCGAAAGGTAAAAAATCTGTAACGATTCGTCTGACAATCGGATCTGATGAAAAGACTCTGACATCTCAGGAGATTGAAAATGCCGCAAATAAAGTAATGAAAAAACTGACAAAACAAATGGGAGCAGAACTCAGGACACAATAAAGTATAATAAGGTTAGTCCCTGTATGAATGTCATGCAGGGACAGTTTTTTAAAGAAGGTAGCAAGTGAGATGAAAACAAGTGATTTTTATTATGATCTTCCAGAAGAATTAATTGCGCAGGATCCACTGGAAGATCGTTCAAGTTCAAGGCTGTTGACGTTGAATAAAGAGACTGGTGAGATTTGTCATGATATTTTTAAGAATATTAAAAAATATCTGAAACCGGGAGATTGTCTGGTATTGAATAATACAAAAGTCATACCGGCAAGGCTGATTGGAGCAAAGGAAGAGACTGGAGGCAAAGTCGAGGTTCTGCTTCTTAAAAGAAAGCAGGACAACGTGTGGGAAACTTTGGTAAAACCGGGGAAAAAGGCGAGGCCGGGAGCAAGGATTTCCTTTGGAGACGGAATGCTGACAGGAGAAGTTCTGGAAGTGGTAGAGGAAGGAAATCGCCTGATTCGTTTTGAATATGAAGGAATTTTCGAGGAGGTACTTGACCAGCTGGGCCAGATGCCTTTGCCGCCGTACATTACGCATCAGCTAAAAGATAAAAACCGTTATCAGACGGTTTATGCGAAATATGACGGATCTGCCGCTGCTCCTACAGCAGGACTCCACTTCACAGAAGAACTTTTGGATCAGATTCGTGAAATGGGAGTAAAGATTGCCTATGTGACTCTCCATGTTGGACTGGGGACCTTCCGGCCGGTAAAAGTAGAGGATGTTCAGGAGCATCATATGCATTCAGAATTTTACCGGATTGAAGAAGAGGATGCCCGTCTTATCAATGAGACAAGAGCAGCAGGGGGAAGAATCATTTCTGTTGGAACAACCAGTACGAGAACTTTGGAGTCTGTAGCGGAGGAGGATGGAACTGTCCGGGCGAAAAGCGGATGGACAGATATTTTTATCTATCCGGGTTATCGGTTTAAGGCAATCGATGGGCTGATTACCAATTTCCATCTGCCGGAATCCACACTGCTGATGCTGGTTTCTGCTCTGGCGGGAAAAGATCACATTATGCATGCCTATGAGGTAGCAGTGAAAGAAAGGTATCGTTTCTTCTCTTTTGGAGATGCGATGTTTATTTATTAAAAAAATATGCAGAAATTTTTGAACGGGCGCACAAGCTGTGCCTGTTCTTTCTTTTCTTTAAGAAAGCGTGTTTTTTATGCAATAAAAAATCAAAATGTGATATGATAAGAAAGGACTAAGAAAGGATAGGAAGATATTGGCACAGAGAAAGATCAAAATAGGGAAAAGCGGCATTGAGGTACCGTATTTAGGTTTAGGAACATGGGCTATCGGAGGCGGCAGCTGGTGGGGAGATAATGACGACCGGCTGTCTGTGAAAACAATTCAAAGAGCCATAGAATTAGGAATTATATGGATTGATACGGCACCAATTTATGGACTTTATCATAGTGAAAAGGTTGTCGGAGAGGCCATTCGGAATCATCGCGATCAGATTATTCTTTCTACAAAATGTGGATTAGAGTGGAATCATGAAACCCCCGTTTTTCATAAAGATGTGGATGGAACCAAAGTCTATCGGGATTTATCCAAAAAGAATATCATAGAAGAAGTGGATCACAGTCTTTTAAATCTTGAGACGGATTATATTGATGTACTGTACACCCACTGGCAGTCACCGGATCCAGTCCTTTATCCGATTGAGGAGACGATGGATGCGATGATGTCTTTAAAAAAGCAGGGAAAAATTCGGGCCATTGGGGCATCGAATGTAACAGCAGAAGATATTCGAGAGTACAGCCGCTGCGGTCAGCTGGATGTGATCCAGGAAAAATATACCATAGCAGCCAGAGGAATTGAAAAAGACCTGGTACCAGTCTGCAAAGAATATGGAATTTCTATTCAAGCCTATTCACCATTGGAACAGGGGCTGCTGACGGGAAAATTTACTATGGATACGATATTTCCGGAAGGGGATGTAAGAAATAACAACCCTTCGTTTCATCCAGATAGAAGAAAGAAAATTTTGGATATTTTAAACGGATGGGAAAAATACACGGAAAAATATCAATGCAGCTGCGCAAATCTAGTGATTGCGTTTACTGCTCGTTTGATAGATTCTCTCTGTATCCTGGCAGGAGCAAGAAAACCAGAACAGATTGAAGACAATGCAAAGTCATTGGAAGTGGAACTTGAAGCTGCCGATGCAGAGCAGATGAAAAAAGATATTGAAATTTTAAACCAGTAATCAAATGATGAGGAGGAATTTATGAAACTTGCGTTTATTGGCACAGGAAAGATCATAGGAGATGCACTGTTTGCGGTAGATCCTGTGAAGACAATTGAAAAAACAGCGATTTTTGCGAGACCCCACAGCAGAAAGAAAGCAGAGGACTTTGCAGAGCAGTATAAGATTTCCGAGGTTTATACAGACTATACAAAGCTGCTGGAGGAGACTGCAGCTGATACAGTGTACATTGGATTGATCAATAGTGCTCATTATCCGTATGCGAAAGAAGCACTTCTGCATGGGAAAAATGTAATCCTGGAAAAACCTTTTACCGGATTTTATGAGGAAGCAAAAGAACTGCGGCAGATTGCTGAAGATAAGAAATTATTTATCTTTGAAGCCATTACAGTTCTCCATAATGATGTATTTTACGAGATGAAGAAAAACCTTAAAAAACTTGGGACACTCCGTATGGCGCTGTGCAATTATTCTCAATATTCCAGCAGGTATGATGCTTATCTGGAGGGAGAGATCACACACTCTTTTGATCCGGAATACTACGGAGGAGCTTTATATGATATTAATGTTTATAACATTCATTACTGCGTCGGCTTGTTTGGAAAACCGCAGGATGTGGAATATTATCCGAATATAGGGCCAAACGGTGTGGATGTGTCCGGAACTTTGGTGATGCGGTATAACGGATTTAGCGCTGTCTGTACAGGAACGAAAGATTCTGATAGTCCGGGATTCATTTCAGTTCAGGGAGAAAAAGGCTGGATGAAGATTAACAGCAAGCCAAATATTGCGGATGCTTTGACAACGACTTATGTCGATGAAAATGTAAAAGAAAAGGTTAGAGATGCCGCAGGAGCCATGGTCCGCGCTACGATTACAGAAGATTATAAAGCGCCTGAAAAACATCATCGAATGACACAGGAATTTATTGATTTTGCCAGAGTCATCGATGAAAAAGATTACGAGACAGCTCGTGAATTCCTGACAGAAACAATCGATGTGGTAGGAATTCTGGAAAAAGCACGAAAAAAGGCAGGGATTGAGTTTTCATGATGGATCAGGGAACAAAACGCGGAAAAGCAGTTGTTGTCGGCGGAGGTGCTGCCGGGATGATGGCCGCCTTCTGGGCAGCAAAAAGCGGAGAAAAAGTAATTCTCCTGGAACAAAATGAAAAACTTGGGAAAAAGTTGTTTATCACAGGGAAAGGGCGCTGTAATGTGACAAATGCCTGTGAAATTGAGGAACTTCTGGATCATGTGGTCACTAATAAGGAATTTTTGTACAGCGGGTTTTACAGTTTTTCCAATGGAATGGTAGTTGAACTGCTGGAAGAGCTGGGATGTCCAATGAAAACAGAAAGAGGGAATCGTGTATTTCCTGTGTCGGATCATTCTTCTGATGTCATCCGTGCCCTGGAGCGTGGATTAAGGAAAAATGGAGTAGAAATCCTGCTGAATACGAAAGTGAAGCAGATTTTAAAGAAAGACGGCAGAGCAGCAGGAGTCAGGCTGGATTCCGGAGATGTAATAGAAGCGGATCGGATTATTGTTGCTACTGGGGGAATGTCTTATCCAACCACTGGATCAACAGGAGATGGATATCGGTTTGCAAGAGAGAGCGGGCATCATATAACTGAACTTGTGCCGGCGCTTGTTCCGCTCCAGGCAGAGGGGGATGTCTGCCCCAAACTTCAGGGTCTGTCCCTTCGAAATGTGAAGGCAACACTTACGGCAGATGGAAAGAAAGTTTTTGATGAGTTTGGGGAGATGCTTTTTACTCATTTTGGAGTCAGTGGTCCGGTTATTTTAAGCGCAAGCAGCCATCTGAAGCAATATAAAGGCAGAGATCTGAAGCTTCATATTGACTGGAAACCGGCGCTTTCTTACGAACAGCTGGATCAGAGACTGTTAAGAGATTTTAAGAAAGTTTTGAATAAAGAATTTAAAAATTCTCTGGATCATCTTTTGCCAAAGAAAGCCATTCCTGTTATGATTGAAATGTCGGGGATACCCGGCTGTAAAAAAGTCAATGAGATTACAAAGGAGGAACGCAGGAGACTCCTCCACGTTATGAAAGATTTTACATTGACGATTACAGGAGCGAGGGGCTTTAAAGAAGCGATTATCACTCAGGGAGGGATTGATGTCAAAGAAATCGATCCTGGAACCATGGAGTCAAAAAAAATAAAAGGATTATATTTTGCAGGAGAAGTCTTGGATCTGGATGCAGTTACAGGAGGATTTAACCTTCAGATTGCCTGGTCCACAGGATATCTTGCGGGATCCAATCACTAGGAGGAAGAATTATGTACAGTATTGCAATTGACGGCCCTGCAGGAGCAGGAAAGAGTACGATTGCCAAAACCATTGCAAATAAGTTGGAGTTTATCTATGTAGACACCGGAGCTATGTACCGGGCAATGGCTCTTTATTTTATCCGCAATGGGATTGATCCGTCTGATGAAGAAGCAGTGAATGCGGCATGCGGTGATATTCATGTGGAAATTACCTATGAGAACGGTGCTCAGCAGGTGCTGCTAAATGGAGAAAATGTAACCGGAATGATTCGTACAGAAGAAGTTGGGAATATGGCCTCTAAAACATCAGCATATCCGGCTGTCAGAGCCACGCTTCTGGATCTTCAGAGAGGGCTTGCGAAGAAAGCGGATATTTTGATGGATGGAAGAGATATCGGGACTCATGTGCTTCCTGATGCCGATCTTAAGATTTATTTGACTGCATCTTCTGAAGTACGCGCCAAACGCCGTTATGACCAGCTGATTGAAAAAGGAGAAAATGCGGACTTAGATCAGATTGAGCAGGATATTATCATTCGCGATAAACAGGATATGGAAAGAAAGATTGCTCCGCTTAAGAAAGCAGAAGACGCGGTGCTGGTCGATTCTTCTGATATGACAATCGAAGAAGTTGTTGAGCGCATCATGGAAGAATTTGAAAAGGTAAGATAACGGAGGAAGAATGGAAGTTATATTAGCAAAAACTGCCGGGTTTTGTTTCGGAGTCAAACGTGCAGTGGATACTGTCTATGAGCAGGCAAGCAAGCAGCATGTGTATACTTATGGACCAATCATACACAATGAACAGGTCGTATCTAATCTTAGAAAGAAAGGAGTCCGAGTCCTCCATTCAAAAGACGAGTTAGAGAAGCTGAAAGAAGGAACTGTAATCATACGTTCCCATGGTGTTCCTAAGGAAATCTACGATATCATTACGTCGAAAGGATTGGAACTGGTGGATGCAACCTGTCCGTTTGTTCGAAAAATACATCGAACGGTACAGAAGGCAGGAAAAGAAGGAAAGCAGATTATCATAACTGGCAGTGCAGAGCATCCGGAAGTCGAGGGAATCCGGGGATGGTGTGTGGGAAAGGTCACGATCATTTCAGAGACGTCTCAGTTGGATGAAATTGACTGGAAACAGCCAGCCTGCCTGGTCTCTCAGACGACATTTAATTACAAGAAATTTCAAGATATAGTTGAAATTATTGAGAAAAAGGGGTATGATATAGAAGTATGTAATACAATATGTAATGCCACAGAAGAGCGTCAGCTGGAAGCAAGATCTATAGCGAAGAATGTGGATGCTATGATTGTCATTGGAGACAGGCATAGTTCCAACAGCCAGAAGTTATTTGAAATCAGCAGCAAAGAGTGCCCAAACACTTTTTTCATACAAACACTGGAGGAGCTGGATTTGAGGCTTTTTGAATCGACTGGTAAGGTAGGTATTACAGCGGGGGCCTCAACCCCACAGAAAATTATCAAGGAGGTTCATGCTAGCATGACAGAAAAGAGTTTTGAACAATTATTAGAGGAAAGTTTAGTTACGATTCATAATGGTGAAGTAGTTGAAGGGACAGTCATCGATGTAAAACCAGATGAGATTATCCTGAATATTGGATACAAGGCAGATGGTATCCTGACAAGAAATGAATACTCTAATGATTCAGCCAACTTAGATTTAACAACTGTTGCAAAAGTTGGTGATACAATGGAGACAAAAGTCCTGAAAGTAAACGATGGAGAGGGACAGGTACTCCTTACTTATAAGAGACTAGCAGCTGAAAAAGGCAATAAGCGCCTTGAGGAAGCTTATGAGAATAAAGAAGTACTGAAAGCGCCGGTAGCACAGGTATTAGACGGCGGACTGAGTGTTCTGATCGATGAAGCACGTGTATTCATTCCTGCAAGTCTGGTTTCTGATTCTTATGAAAGAGATCTTAAAAAATATGAAGGACAGGAAATTGAGTTCGTGATCAGTGAGTTTAATCCTCGCAAGAGAAGAGTGATTGGTGACCGTAAGCAGCTTCTGGTAGCCGCTAAGAAAGAAAAACAGAAAGAATTATTTGAGAAGATTGAAGTCGGCATGAAGATCGACGGAGTTGTTAAGAATGTGACAGATTTCGGTGCATTTATTGATTTAGGAGGAGCAGACGGACTGCTTCATATTTCTGAGATGTCCTGGGGACGTGTTGAGAATCCTAAGAAAGTATTCAATATTGGAGATAAAGTAACCGTATTGATCAAGGATATCCAGGGTGAGAAGATTGCTCTGAGTCTGAAATTCCCAGAAGAGAATCCATGGCTGACAGCAGAAGATAAGTATAAAGTTGGAAACAATGTGACAGGCCGTGTTGCTCGTATGACAGATTTTGGTGCATTTATTGAACTGGAATCTGGAATTGACGCACTTTTACATGTTTCTCAGATTGCAAGAGAACATATCGACAAGCCATCAGATGTACTGAATATCGGACAGGAGATCACAGCAAAAGTAGTTGACTTCAAGAAAGATGAAAAGAAGATCAGCCTGAGCATGAAAGCACTTCTGAATGAAGAAGAAAAATCAGAAGAATAAGATAAAAATCAGAAAGGGGATTTCCGAAAGGAGACCCTTTCTTTTTTTGTACTATTGTAAAAAGTGGTATTTTAAGATATAATGTTCTTTAAAAATACAATTTTGTATGAAATTATGAAAAGGAGAAAACCATGGAAATAAAGAAATTTAAAAAAGTTTTGGTTGCCAATCGAGGCGAGATTGCAATCAGAGTTTTCCGTGCATTAAGTGAGCTTGGAATTACTACGGTAGGCGTTTTCTCAAAGGAGGATCGTTATGCTCTGTTTCGTTCCAAAGCAGACGAATCCTATCAGCTGAATCCGGATAAAGGACCAATTGATGCATACTTAGATATCAATACGATTATCCGAATTGCAAAAGAGAAGAACGTTGATGCAATTCATCCTGGATATGGATTTCTTTCAGAGAATCCTGAATTTGTAGATGCTTGTGAGAAGAATGGAATTACTTTTATCGGACCTTCTTCTGATCTGATGCGAAAGATGGGAGACAAAATTTCTTCTAAGCAGATGGCGATTGAGGCAGATGTGCCGATCATCCCAGGTGTTGATCATGCAGTGCATGAATTGGATGAAGTTCTTAAAATTGCAGATCATGTAGGATATCCGGTTATGCTGAAAGCTTCGAATGGAGGCGGAGGCCGTGGAATGCGTATTGTAAATTCCGCTGAGGAGATGCCGAAAGAATATGCAGAAGCAAGAGACGAATCCAAAAAGGCCTTTGGGGATGACCAGATTTTTGTTGAAAAATATTTAAAGAGTCCAAAGCATATCGAAGTACAGATCCTTGGAGATGAATATGGACATGTTGTTCACCTTTTTGACCGTGACTGTTCTGTACAAAGAAGGCACCAGAAGGTAGTAGAATATGCGCCTGCTTTCAGTGTGCCGGATGATGTGCGTCAGCAGATTTTTGACTGCTCCATCCGCCTGGCAAAACATGTAGGATATAAAAATGCCGGAACTCTGGAGTTCCTGGTAGATGCAGACAACAATGCGTACTTTATTGAAATGAACCCAAGAATTCAGGTAGAACATACGATTACTGAGATGGTAACGGGAATTGACATCGTACAGGCTCAGATTCTGATCGCTGAGGGCTACCCATTGGATTCTGAGGAAATCGGGATTCCATCTCAGGAATCTGTTGAGTGTAATGGATATTCTATTCAGACACGTATCACAACAGAAGATCCTCTCAATAATTTCCTTCCAGATACCGGAAAGATTACCGTATATCGTTCTGGTGCAGGAAATGGAATCCGTTTGGACGGCGGAAATGCTTATGCGGGAGCAGAAATCACACCATATTATGATAGTCTGCTTGTAAAAGCAATTTCTTATGACAGGACATTTAAGAGAGCTGTAGATAAATCCATTCGTGTATTGAAGGAAACAAGAATCCGTGGAGTAAAGACAAACATTCCGTTCCTGATCAATGTGCTCAATCATGAGACATTCCGTTCCGGAAATTGTTATACGACATTTATTGAGGATACTCCTGAACTGTTCCTTCTTCCGGAAAGTCAGGACCGCGCTACCAAAATTTTGGAATTTCTTGGACAGAAGATGGTAAATGAGCAGCATGCGGAAGAAAAGCCATATTTTGAAAATATGGTGCCTCCGAAGTTTGACAGGGAACGCCAGATATACGGAGCGAGAGATGAATTCCTGAAACTTGGAGCAGAAGGATTTACGCAAAAGATTTTAAATGAAAAGAAGTTATATATCACAGATACAACAATGCGGGATGCCCAGCAGTCTTTGATGGCAACACGTATGCGTACCAAAGATCTGGTCGGTGCTTCCGATGCGACGAATGCATTTATGCAGGAAGCATTTTCTGTGGAAGCATGGGGCGGAGCTACTTATGATACGGCTTATCGTTTCCTGAAAGAATCACCATGGAGAAGACTGGAACTTTTAAGGAAGCATATGCCAAATACTCTGATCCAGATGCTGCTGCGCGCTTCCAATGCAGTTGGATACAGCAACTATCCAGATAATGTAGTTCGTACTTTTATTGAAGAGGCAGCAAAAAGAGGTGTAGATGTCTTTCGTATTTTTGACAGCCTGAACTGGGTTGAAAATATGAAGATGCCGATTGAGATCGCATTAAAGACTGGAAAGATTGTAGAAGGAACTATCTGTTATACTGGTGATATTACAGATCCGAATGAAACCAAGTATACCTTAGATTATTATGTGAAAAAGGCAAAAGAACTAGAAAACTTAGGAGTTCATATCTTTACGATCAAGGATATGGCAGGTCTTGTAAAGCCATATGCAGCCAAGAAGCTGATTTCTGCGCTGAAAGAAGAATTAAAGATTCCGGTAAACTTACATACCCATGATTCTACGGGTAACGGAGTCAGCACGCTGCTGATGGCAGCAGAAGCAGGGGTAGATATTGTTGACTGTGCTATTGGATCTATGAGTTCCATGACAAGTAACCCTTGCATGAATTCTCTTGTGGAAGCTTTGCGGGGAACAGAGCGAGATACAAAACTGAATCCGGATGAACTGACAGAATTAAGTCATTATTATGAAAGAATCCGTCCGGTTTACAAACAATTTGAAAGCGGAATGGATGCTCCAAATACGGAAATCTACAAATATGAGATTCCGGGTGGTCAGTATTCTAATCTTCTGGCCCAGGTTAAAGAAATGGGAGCAGCAGAAGATTTTGAAGAAATCAAGGGACTTTATAAAGATGCAAATCAGCTGCTTGGAAATATCGTAAAAGTAACACCGTCTTCCAAAGTAGTCGGAGATTTTGCAATTTTCATGTTCAAGAACAATCTGACAAAAGAAAATATCTTGACAGCAGGAAAAGATTTATCATATCCGGATTCTGTTGTGGAATATTTCCAGGGAATGATCGGACAGCCAGAGGGAGGATTCCCGGAAGAACTTCAGAAAATCGTTCTTAAGGGCAAAAAACCGATTACAGTACGTCCTGGAAGCCTGCTTCCAGATGAAGATTTTGATTATATTAAAAACGGATTAAAAGAAAATTTCTATACTGAAAATATGGAAGATCCAGAAGTACTCCAGCAGAAGGCGTTGAGTTATGCTCTGTATCCGAAAGTATACGAAGATTACTGCAGACATTTCGAAGCGTATAATGATGTAACAGGACTGGAAAGCCATGTATATTTCTACGGACTGAGAAAGGGAGAAGAGACAGTGCTTCGCCTTGATGAAGGTAAATATCTGATTATCAAATTTATGGATATGTCAGAGCCGGATGAAGACGGATATCGTCTGCTGGATTTCGAAGTGAATGGATCCATTCGTGAAATTCGAGTTCTGGATAAGAATCTGGAAGTAAAGGCAGACGGAAGAGTAAAAGCAGATAAGTCAAATCCTGCGCATCTTGGATCTACGATTCCTGGAACTGTCGGCAAGATTCTTGTAAAAGAAGGAGATGAAGTAACGGTCAATATGCCGTTAATGACAGTAGAGGCAATGAAGATGGAGACAACCGTAGTTTCTAAAGTAGAAGGAAAAGTCGACAAGATTTATGTAAAAGAAGGAGAACAGGTGAACCAGGAAGATCTTCTGATTTCTTTCGAAATTGCAGAATAAAAACAGAAAAAAATGAAATTCTAAAAGAAGGAAGTATACACTTCCTTCTTTTTTTATGTACAAAAAAATATAGTTGACGGAAAGGCAGGAAAATATGAGAGAAGAACAACGAGACGAAATGGAAGAAACAGGAAGTTTAGATTTAGATGGAATTCATATTATGACGATTATTGGGGAAATCGAAGGACACCAGAATGCGGCCCAGGGAACTAAGACAACAAAATATGAGCACATGATACCTGATCTTGCCAGAGTGGAAAAAGATGAGCGAATCAAAGGAGTACTGATTCTCATTAATACGATTGGAGGAGATGTAGAATGCGGGCTGGCTCTGGCAGAGCTGATTGCTTCTTTGAGCAAGCCGACGGTTTCCCTTGTCTTAGGAGGAAGCCATTCAATCGGAGTACCTCTGGCAGTGTCAGCGGACTATTCCTTTATTGTAAAGAGTGCCACTATGATGATTCATCCAGTAAGAACTGGAGGCACTTTTATCGGAGTTATACAAAGTTATCGAAATATTGAAAAAATACAGGATCGTATTACCAGGTTTATCAGTGATCATTCTCATATAAAGCAGAAAGAAATTGAACGCCTGATGCTCGCGGTAGGCGAACAAGTGAAAGATGTGGGAACGATTTTGTCAGGAGAAGAAGCGGTGGAGAGAGGACTGATCGATTGTCTGGGCGGCATGAAGGAAGCTTTTTCCAAGTTGAGAGAACTTTGTGATATCTCATCTGAATGTATAAAATAATGTACAATAAATTATGCAGAAAATACAAAAAAAGCCTTTTATTTTCATAAGACATAGTGTAAAATAGAAAAAAAGATTGTTTTTTATTTAACAAACAGGTAAGGAGGATGCAGATGAGAGGAATTGAGACCCCTGTCCGTGAGATACGGAGACGCGTATTTAAGGAAATTGCAAAATTTGCATATGAGCAAAAAGATCTTAGTAAGATTGAGGATTTGCCATATGAGATTGTTCCTGGAGAGATTGCGCGGTATCGCGACAGCATTTATAGGGAGAGGGCGGTTGTAGGAGAGAGGCTCCGCCTTGCCATGGGAATGTCACTCAGACCGGCAGATAAGCCGGCAAGGATTACAAAAGGAATCGATGAAAGTAATATTGCGGAAAAATACTATGAGCCGCCGCTTCTTCAGGTCATTCCATCTGCCTGCAATGCATGCAAGGACAAAGCTTATATCGTAGGAGAACAGTGTCAGGGATGTATGGCTCACCCTTGCATGGAAGTGTGTCCAAAGGATGCAATCAGTTTTGTAGATGGGTATTCTCATATTGATCAGGACAAGTGTATTAAATGCGGCCAGTGCAGCAAAGTTTGTCCATATGGAGCCATTTATGAAAGAAGAAGACCGTGCGAGATTGCCTGCGGTGTAGGAGCTATCGGAACGGATTACGCAGGACGCGCAAAGATCGATCCAGAGAAATGTGTTTCCTGTGGTATGTGTATGGTCAGCTGTCCGTTTGGAGCAATTGCAGATAAATCACAGATTTATCAGCTGATTAAGGCGATGAACGAGGGAAATGAAGTCATAGCGATTTTGGCTCCTGCTTTCGTAGGACAATTTGGACCAAAAGCAACGCCGAATAAGATCAAAGCCGCTTTGCTTGACATCGGATTTTTCGATGTGTGGGAAGTTGCGGTAGGTGCGGATGCCGGTGCATTGGAAGAAGCAGAACATTATGCTCATGGAGTTGCGACCGGAGAGGTACCGTTTCTTCTGACTTCCTGCTGTCCGTCTTGGGCAATGCTTGGAAAGAAGTATTTCCCTGAAGTGATCGATCAGATTTCTAATGCGCTGACTCCTATGGTTGCCACAGCAAGAGCTGCGAGAGAGACGAATAAAGACGCGAAGATTGTTTTTGTAGGCCCTTGTGTTGCAAAGAAACTGGAAGCATCCCGCAAGTCTGTTCGAAGTGAAGTAGATTTTGTTATCACATTTGAGGAACTGGCAGCGATGTTTGAGGCCAAAGAGATTGACTTCAATACTTATGACAAGGAAGTAGAATTAAATGACGCATTTGGAGCCGGAAGAGGATATGCGGTTGCAAGTGGTGTTGCCGGAGCCATTGAGGCGTGTGTAAAAGAGTATTATCCTGGTACGAATATTAAGATCGATCATGTAGAAGGACTTGCTGAATGCAGAAAAATGCTGCTTCAGGCAAAGGCAGGCAAAAAGAATGGATATCTGATCGAAGGTATGGGATGTCCGGGAGGATGCGTTGCCGGCGCGGGAACCAATATCCCGGTAAACAAAGCCAATGTGCAGGTTAAGAAATTTGTAAACGAGGCAGAGGCTTTTGTTCCGCCGGAAACAGCCAAATATTAGGATTGAACAGAATATAGAATATACAGAAGATAAGAAGGAACAGCCTAATTAGGCTGTTCCTCTTTTGATCTGAACAGATTTTTTGAAAAAAAATACAGATTTTATATAAATAAATCAATATAAGAACTATCACTTGCGTATTTGCGCATTTAATTGTACAATGAATAAATAATAAGAAAGGTAATAATTTCTATGGCAGCAAAGAAAACAGGAAGAAGAAAGACGTCCGGGAGAAGACGGAAGAAAAAGAAAGATTTTGAACCCTTTTATAAAGAAATTGCGGTTTTGATTGTCTTTGCACTTTTTCTTTTTTTATTTTTCAGTAATTTCGGATGGTGTGGTTATCTCGGTGACAACATCAGTTCTTTTTTGTTTGGGGTTTTTGGCGGAACCTATTATATTGTTCCGGTCGTGGGGCTTCTGCTGTCCCTGCTGCTGATTTCCAATGATTACAGCAGTCTTGCAGTGAAGAAGACCTTTTTCTCTCTGCTGCTGTTATGTATGATTTCTGCTATTTTGCAGATGTTTGTGGATATCAGGGCAGATAATCTGAATGAGGCTTTTTATTTCAGCAGCAATCAGCATTTGGGCGGCGGTGTAGTTGGAACCTGGATTTGTTCTTTATTATATCGGGAAATTGGTCTTGGCGGAACGATTGTGATAGTATTCTTTCTTTCATTGATTTCTGTGATCTTGATTACGGAAAGGTCATTTCTTTCATTTTTAAGAAAAGTGACAGCACCATTTATGAAAAAAAAGAAGAAGAAAAAAACAAGAAGAAAGTCGCAGCGAATGCAGACAAAGGTCAAGGATCTGGAAAAGACACTGCAAAAAAAATGGCAGCATAAAATCTCCAATTTTAAAATGGGACGTCCGAAGCCGGAAGAAGCCAAAGCTGAGGTTCCGAAGACAGGAAAAGATAAAAATACAGCAATGTTTGATTTTCCGCTCACAGAAGAGGGACTAAAAGAAAATACAGAGACAGCAGTGGTTTCAGAAGGAGTTGACTTGGAACCGGAGGAAATCATGGAACCAGAGGAAATCATGGAACCAGAGCCGGAACCAATCAGAGAAGTCAAAACAGAAAAGATAAAAAAATCAGAAGATTCTGCAGAAGTAGAAATCCTTCCGGCAGCCAAAGAGGACGGAAGTTATATCTTCCCTCCGATCACACTGCTTCAGCGGGGAAATTCCGGACGAACTGTGAGCAGGACCGAGATGCAGAAAACAGCGAATAAACTGCAGCAGACACTGGAAAACTTCGGTGTTCATGTAAAGATTGACAAGTATAGCTGCGGACCTTCTGTCACAAGATTTGAACTTCATCCGGAACAAGGCGTGAAGGTCAGCAAGATTGTCGGACTGGCAGATGATATCAAACTCAATTTGGCGGCAGCGGATATTAGAATTGAGGCTCCGATTCCGGGGAAAGCAGCTATTGGTATTGAAGTGCCAAATAAAACCAATCAGATGGTCATGTTCCGGGAACTGGCAGAGAGCAGAAAATTTAAGGAATTTGATTCAAAAATTACGTTTGCAGTAGGAAAAGATTTGTCTGGTGATATTGTGGTTTCGGATATTGCTAAAATGCCGCATCTGTTGATCGCAGGGGCGACTGGGTCTGGAAAGTCGGTGTGTATCAATACACTGATTATGAGTATTTTGTATAAAGCTCGTCCAGATGAGGTTAAGCTGATCATGATCGATCCGAAAGTTGTAGAACTAAGTGCATACCAGGGGATCCCGCATTTGCTGATTCCAGTTGTTACAGATCCAAAGCAGGCGTCCAGCGCTTTAAACTGGGCTGTTATGGAGATGGGAGAACGTTATAAAAAATTCGCAGAAGTCAATGTAAGAAACTTAAAAGGCTACAACGATAAAGCTGCAAAGGCTCAAAAAGACAAAACTGCAGGAGAAGATTTTCAGACTTTGCCTCAGATTGTTATTATCATAGATGAGCTGGCGGATCTTATGATGGTTGCTCCGGGAGAAGTGGAAGATGCAATTGTGAGACTTTCTCAGCTCGCCAGGGCAGCAGGAATCCATCTGATCATAGCTACGCAGAGGCCGTCTGTCAATGTCATTACTGGTTTGATCAAGGCAAATGTACCATCAAGGATTGCCTTTTCTGTTTCATCGGGGGTAGATTCCAGAACGATCATTGATATGAATGGGGCAGAGAAACTGTTAGGAAAAGGAGATATGCTTTTCTATCCATCTGGATATCAAAAACCAATTCGTGTACAGGGCGCATTTATAAGTGATGAAGAAGTCGCTAAAGTCGTTGAATTTCTGAAGAGTCAGAATACAGAGCAGGAGGATAGCTATGGATCGGAAATTCAGGAGAAGATTCACACGGCAGCAGTTAAGGCGGCAACTTCGGAAGAACGAGATGAATATTTTGAAAAAGCCGCTCTGTTTATCATTGATAAGGATAAGGCATCGATCGGAAGTCTTCAAAGAGCCTTTAAGATTGGCTTTAATCGGGCTTCCAGGTTAATGGATCAGCTTTGTGAGGCAGGTATTGTCAGTGAGGGAGAAGGCACTAAGTCCCGCAGAGTGCTGATGAGTCAGGAAGAATTTGAACAATATAAAGAAGAATATTTGTAAACAAAAGAAGTATTAATATACCATAAAGAAAGGAAGACATTATGAAAACAGATATTGAAATTGCACAGGAAGCAGAATTAAAGCCAATTAAAGAAGTGGCAGCCAGCATTGGAATCAAAGAAGATGATCTGGAACTTTACGGAAAGTATAAGGCAAAATTTGAATCAGGCTTTATGGATGAAGTAAAGAATAATAAAGACGGAAAGTTAGTTCTGGTAACAGCGATCAACCCGACACCAGCGGGAGAGGGAAAGACAACAACCAGCGTTGGACTTGCTCAGGCATTGAATAAACTCGGGAAAAAGACAATCTGCGCCTTGAGAGAGCCGTCTCTTGGACCATGTTTTGGAATTAAAGGCGGAGCTGCAGGAGGAGGATATGCTCAGGTTGTCCCAATGGAAGATTTGAATCTTCATTTTACGGGGGATTTTCATGCTATTACATCTGCCAATAACCTTTTGGCAGCAATGCTTGATAATCATATCCAGCAGGGAAATAAGTTGAATATCGATACGAGAGATATTGTCTGGAAGAGATGTCTTGATATGAACGACCGTGCTCTCAGAAACATTGTGGTAGGATTAGGCCGCAAAGTAGATGGAGTTGTAAGAGAGGATCATTTTGTGATCACTGTGGCTTCCGAAATTATGGCAATCCTCTGTCTTGCCAATGATATGAAAGACTTAAAAGAACGTCTTGGCAAGATCATTGTCGCATACAATATGGATCGTGAGCCAGTAACAGCAAAAGATTTAAATGCAGTTGGAGCAATGGCAGCGCTGTTAAAAGATGCGCTGAAACCAAATATGATTCAGACTTTGGAACATACACCAGCATTTGTACACGGAGGACCATTCGCAAACATTGCGCATGGATGCAACAGTGTGCAGGCAACAAAGCTTGCACTGAAATTATCTGATATCACAATTACAGAAGCTGGATTTGGTGCAGATCTTGGAGCGGAGAAATTTATGGATATTAAATGTCCGATGGCCGGACTCAGTCCGGATGCAGTAGTTCTTGTAGCTACAGTACGTGCGCTGAAATATAATGGCGGCGTTGCGAAAGATCAGCTGGCAGAAGAGAATTTGGAAGCTTTGAAGAAAGGAATCGTAAATCTGGAGAAACACATTGAGAACTTAAAGTTATTTGGAGTTCCGGTAGTCGTAACTTTAAATCAGTTTATGACAGATACAGAAGCTGAACTTGAATTTATCCGCGAATTCTGTGAGGCAAGAGACTGTGAATTTGCTCTTTCTCAGGTATGGGAGAAAGGCGGAGAAGGCGGAAAAGAACTGGGAAGAGCCGTTATTCGAACGCTGGAAACAAAAGAAAGCCATTATCAGCCGCTGTATTCTTATGATGCGTCTATTGATGAAAAGATTGAGACAATTGCGAAAAAGATTTACGGAGCGGATGGAGTCAGCTATTCTCCGGCAGCTGCCCGCCAGAAAAAACGTCTGGAGGAGCTTGGTTTTTCCAATCTTCCAATCTGTATGGCCAAAAATCAGTATTCTTTATCAGATGATCCGAAAAAACTTGGACGTCCGGAAGGATTTGACATTACAATCCGTGAAATTTATGTCAATGCCGGCGCAGGATTTTTAGTAGCACTGACCGGAGATATTATGACAATGCCTGGACTGCCGAAAAAACCGGCAGCCGAAGGAATTGATGTAGATGAAAATGGCGTGATCAGCGGTTTATTTTAAAATAGCAGGAAAAGGAAATAAAGAAAGATGGCAAAACTAATTGATGGTAAAAAGATTTCAGCAGAAATCAAAGATGAAGTAAAAGAAGAGGTTGCAGCGCTTAAGAAAGAAGGAAAGGAAATAGCCTTGGCTGTAATTCAGGTGGGGGCAGATCCAGCTTCCAGTGTCTATGTACGGAACAAAAAAAGAGCCTGTGAATATACGGGAATCCGTTCTGTAAGTTATGAACTTCCAGAGGAAACCACACAGGAAGAATTGATGAAAATAGTAAGAGAATGCAACGAGGATGCCGCGATAAACGGCATCCTGGTACAGCTTCCGCTTCCAAAACATATCAATGAGGATGAGGTTCTGCTTGCGATTGATCCGAAAAAGGATGTCGATGGATTTCATCCGGTCAGTGTAGGAAATATGGTAATCGGTGAAGATGGATTTCTGCCTTGTACACCGGCGGGAATCATTCAGCTTCTGAAACGCTCTGGTGTGGAAATTGATGGAAAAGAATGTGTTGTGATTGGACGGAGCAATATCGTAGGCAAACCGATGTCTATTCTTCTTCTGCGCGAGAATGGAACGGTAACCATCTGTCATTCTCATACAAAAAACCTGAAGGAGATTTGTAAAAGAGCAGATATCCTGGTAGCAGCGATTGGAAAACCAAAGTTTATTGATGACTCTTATGTAAAAGAAAATGCGGTTGTCATTGATGTGGGAATTCATCGGAATGAAAATAATAAATTATGTGGAGATGTGGACTTTGAAAAAGTTGAGCCAGTTGCTTCTGCAATTACTCCTGTTCCGGGCGGTGTTGGTCCTATGACAATCGCAATGCTGATGAAAAATTGTGTAGAATCAAAAAAATTGTTTGGAGAATAAAGAATGAAGATATTATTTATTTCTCTTGGATGTGATAAAAATCTGGTAGACAGCGAAGTAATGCTTGGAATGCTGGCGGAGAAAGGCTACTCACTGACAGACGATGAGACTCAGGCAGATGTCATTGTGATCAATACCTGCTGTTTTATCCATGATGCAAAGGAAGAGAGCATTGAGACAATCCTTGAAATGGCACAGTACAAAGAGCAGAATTTGAAAGCTCTGATCGTAGCTGGCTGTCTGTCCGAACGGTATAAAGATGAAATTTTGAAAGAAATTCCCGAAATCGATGCAGTTCTTGGTACGACGAGTTATGATTCCATTGTAGAAGCCGTGGAGGAAGCACTTGCCGGCAGAACTTATGAGCATTATGAAAGCATCGATTATCTGCCGAATCATCCAGAAGTAAAAAGAATTGTAACAACAGGAAGCCATATGGCGTATTTGAAAATTGCAGAAGGATGCGACAAAAAATGTACGTACTGTATCATTCCGAAGATTCGGGGATGTTTCCGCAGTGTTCCGATGGAAGAACTGCTTCAGGAAGCAAAGCGGCTGGCAGACGATGGAGTAAAAGAATTGGTGTTGGTTGCTCAGGAAGTTACCTTATATGGGAAAGATTTAACAGGAAAGAAAGAACTGCCCGAACTTCTTCGAAGATTGTGCAGAGTAGAAGGAATTGAATGGATCAGGCTTCTTTACTGTTATCCTGAGGAAGTTACAGATGAACTGATCAATGTAATGAAAACAGAAGAAAAAATTTGCCATTATATTGATATTCCGATCCAGCACAGTGAAAACCGGATCCTTCAGAGAATGGGACGCCGCACCAGCAGAGAAGATCTGCTGGAAGTTATTGGGAAGTTGAGAAAGGCTATGCCGGATATTGCGATTCGAACGACTTTGATTACTGGGTTCCCAGGAGAGACGGAAGAAGATCATCAGGGATTAATGAAATTTGTAGAAGAATGTCGGTTTGAACGGCTGGGGGTGTTTACCTATTCTCAGGAAGAAGATACACTTGCTGCAGAATTTAAAGATCAGGTGCCGGAGGAGACAAAAGAACGGCGAAGAGATGAAATTATGACACTGCAGCAGCAGATTTCCTTTGAACATGCCGAAGAAATGGTGGGAAAGGTCATACGAGTCATGATTGAGGGGTATCTGTATGAAGATGATATCTATGTAGGACGATCTTACATGGATGCGCCAAAAGTAGATGGATGTGTTTTTGTAAATTCCCCGGAAGAGTTAATGACAGGCGACTTTGTTTATGTTAAAATTACACAGGGAAAAGAATATGATGTCATAGGAGATGTAACGTATGAATTTACCAAATAAACTAACGATATTAAGAGTATTAATGATTCCGGTCTTTTTGTTTTTCCTTTTGGCGGATGTAGCAGGACCGGCCAGCAAATGGATCGCAGTGATTATTTTTATTCTGGCAAGTCTGACCGATTTTCTGGACGGACATATTGCAAGAAAATATAATCTGGTAACAAATTTTGGAAAGTTTATGGATCCTTTGGCTGACAAACTTCTTGTCTGCTCAGCTATGATCGCTTTGGTCGGCATGGATCGTCTTTCTTCTTTAGTAGCCATAGTCATTATTGCAAGAGAATTTATTATCAGCGGATTTCGTCTGGTAGCTTCTGATAACGGAGTCGTGATCGCGGCTAGTTATTGGGGAAAGTTTAAGACCAATTTTCAGATGTTTATGATCATTATGCTGATCATTGATCTTGGAAATGAAACAGCAGTGCTGATTGAAAATATCTTGATTGTGATCGCAGTAGCGCTGACAATCATCTCTTTGATCGACTATTTATATAAAAACAGACAAGTATTATCAGAAGGGAATTAAATCATATGACGGCAGAGATTATTTGTGTAGGAACAGAAATTTTATTAGGAAATATTGTGAATACTAATGCCGCCTACTTATCAGAACGCTTAGCCGCTTTAGGCATAAGCGTTTTTTTTGAAACAACAGTAGGCGACAATCCTGAGAGACTGGAACAGGTTGTTCATCAGGGACTGGAACGATCTGATATTTTGATTCTGTCAGGCGGACTGGGACCAACAAAAGATGATTTGACAAAGGAAATCGCAGCAAAAGCCTGCGGACAGAAATTAGTAAAAGATGCAGAAGCTATGGAACGGCTGAAAGAATATTTCAGCGCTACGAAACTCCCGATGACGGATAATAATTTGAAACAGGCGATGGTGCCGGAGAACTGTACCGTGCTCTATAATGAAAATGGAACAGCTCCTGGGATGGTCATCCATGAGGAGAGAGGAAAAGAAGTGATCCTGCTTCCAGGTCCTCCGAGCGAATTGATTCCAATGTTCCATCATCAGGTAGAGCCAATCCTCCAGAAGCTAAGACCGGGAGTTCTTTTTTCAAAAGTCGTAAAAATTGACTGCATGGGGGAAAGTTCTGTTGAGACAGAAATCCTTGATCTGATTGAGAAACAGAGTAATCCTACAGTAGCTCCGTATGCCAAATTGGGCGAGGTACACCTGAGAATTACTGCAAATGCGGATACAATGGAAGAAGCAAAAGAATTAGTAAAACCGATGCAGAAAGAATTAGAAAAGCGGTTCGGAAATAAAATTTATACAGAAGAGGAAGACATCACACTGGAGGAAGTACTGGTAGAGACGCTGATTAAGAAAAAATATACGATTGCTGCAGCAGAATCCTGTACAGGAGGAATGTTTATGGGACGACTGGTGAATGTCCCAGGAGCATCAAATGTGCTGAACGAAAGTTTTATTACTTACTCTAATGAGGCAAAGATGAAGTATCTGGGAGTAAAAGAAGAGACATTGAATACCGTTGGAGCAGTTTCTGAAGAAACAGCAATGCAGATGGCACAGGGAGCGGCCAAAGCAGCAAAGGCAGATGTAGGAGTAGGAATTACCGGACTTGCAGGACCAGGAGGAGAGACAGAAGATAAAAAACCAGGACTCGTCTATATTGGAGTTTGTGTCCATGGAAAAACAAAAGTAAAGAAATATCAGCTGAAAGGCAACCGGCAGAAAGTACGTCAGGTTACAGTAAGCCGCGCAATGACAATGGTGCGTCTGGCCTTGTGCGAAGATTAAAAAACGAACAAATATTCGTACGAACACTTGTTTTTGTCTGGGGCCTGTGATATACTGAAGCCATTCACAAAAAAGATAGACGATAAAGATAAGACGGGGACTATTGCTGCCCGGAGAGTATAAATTTTGAGCGAAGGAGAAAGAATATTATGAAGCAGGACGAAAAGTTAAAAGCCTTGGATGCTGCGCTGGTTAAGATCGAGAAAGATTACGGCAAGGGCTCTGTCATGAAACTCGGAGATTATCAGGCTGACCGGACCATCGAGGTAACACCGACGGGATCCATCAGCTTAGATATTGCGCTGGGAGTCGGTGGTATACCGAAAGGAAGGATCATTGAGATATATGGCCCAGAATCCAGCGGTAAGACGACAGTGGCACTTCATATGGTTGCAGAAGTGCAGAAGAGAGGCGGAATTGCCGGTTTTATTGATGCAGAACATGCGCTGGATCCGGTTTATGCGAAGAATATCGGGGTTGATATTGACAATCTTTATATTTCTCAGCCGGATACAGGAGAGCAGGGACTGGAGATTGCAGAGACGATGGTACGTTCCGGAGCGATTGATATTATCATTGTAGACTCTGTAGCTGCTTTGGTTCCGAAGGCGGAGATTGACGGTGATATGGGAGACTCCCACGTAGGTCTTCAGGCTCGATTGATGTCTCAGGCATTAAGAAAATTGACCGGTGTTGTCAGTAAATTTAACTGTACGGTTATCTTTATCAATCAGCTTCGTGAGAAGGTAGGCGTCATGTTCGGCAATCCGGAGACAACGACAGGAGGAAGAGCACTGAAGTTTTATTCTTCTATTCGTCTGGATGTCCGCAGAATTGAGACACTGAAGCAGGGCGGAGAGATGATTGGAAACCGTACAAGAATCAAGGTTGTAAAGAATAAGGTAGCACCTCCGTTTAAACAGGCAGAATTTGATATTATGTTCGGAAAGGGAATCTCAAAATATGGAGATCTTTTGGATTTAGCGGCTCAGGCAGATATCATTCATAAGAGCGGTGCCTGGTATGCATACAATGGAGAGAAGATTGGCCAGGGAAGAGAGAACAGTAAAAAATATCTGGAAGAACATGCGGAAATCGCAGAGACAGTGGAACACGCAGTCCGGGTTTATTACGGTTTGATTGAAGAGGAACAGCCTTTGGAACAAGAACAAGGAGCTGCAGAATCAGAAAAGAAGGCAGATGAATAATGCAGATTACCAAAATAGAATCCAAAGGTCAAAAGCAGGTCAGAATTTTTCTGGATGAAGAAAAATTCTGCCTTCTTTATTTAAATGAATTTAGAGAATTAGGATTTCGGGAGAATCAGGAGCTGACTTCGCAGGAGTGGATCAAACTTCAGAATCTTCTGTTGTACAGAGCAAAGCGCAAGGCACTTGCTTTGCTAAAGAGCCGTGATCGGACGAGAAAAGAACTGAAAGAACGTCTGATGCGTCTGGAATTTCCAGATCGAATCGCGGAAGATGCAGTCACTTATGCAGAGTTTTATGGATATATTAATGATGAAGAATATGTAAGGCGTTACATGGAATACAGAGCAGTTTCCAGGAGCGCTCTTCAGATTCGGCAGGAACTGTCGCAGAAGGGAATAGACCGCCATATCATAGACCGTATATGGGATGAATATGAATACGACGAGATGGCCATACTAGAACAGCAGTTAGAGAAACGGATTCGTCAGAAAGGTCCGGTAACCCAGGAGAATTTTCAAAAATATTACGGTTTTTTTGCGAGAAAAGGATTTTCTCCCAATTCTATTTTATATTTATTAAAAAAATATAAACAATAAAGAATTTTGTTGATTATTATCTGGAAGCGATATATAATGCAAATCAAGGGTGTTCCCTAACTGTAAATCAGCATATAACATATGAAGGAGTATTTGTTGATATGAGAAAGAAATCACATATTTCATTAGCCGGACAGATTATGGATTCATTGGAATTAGAAGATGTCTTTGACTACAAACTTCCGTTTTACGTTGGAAGCATTTGGCCGGACTGCAGACCTTCTTTTGTTACTACACCCCACAAGTTCGATATCACTTATCAAGATATAGAAAAAAAGATGAAACAGTTTGTATCCAATTATGACCCGGAGAGAGGGATGGATATGCGTCATTGCGCAAGACTGGGTGTCATTATTCATTATATTGCAGATTATTTTACATTTCCTCACAATAATCATTATGATGGCAATGTAAAAGATCACTGCTATTATGAAAGAGACTTAAAGCATGAGATGAAAACATTTCTTGCAACGGAGGAAGCCTTCGAGATTCGAAAACAGGTGGCGACATATGATTCCATGGAAGAGCTTTCCAGTTATATTCGAAGCATTCACAACAGCTATATGAAGCTGAAACATACGGTACAGGAAGATATTCGATATATCGTACATGTCTGCACAACGGTTGTAAAAAGTGTATTGAATATGGTAAGCAGAGTATTCAGACCAGTTGCAGTAAATATTCAGTATGTGTAGGATTGTCTGAATAATATAAGCCAGAAACAGGAGATATTCTTGTTTCTGGCTTTTTCTTTGTAAAAAAGCCGGAGATCAGTTTTTTGGCATATTGCTGTGAATCCCCAAAAATGATCTTCGGCTTTAGTAAAAATAATCGTTCTAATCTTCTTCTGAAATTTCTACAATCTGGCGTTTTCTTGCATCAGCATTGTTCTCAAGATATTCATCGTAAGTGCATTCTTTGTCAATCAATCCGTTTTTTGTAATTTCCATAATGCGGTTTGCAGTAGTTTGAACAAACTGATGATCCTGAGAGGTAAACAGCATGGCGCCGCTGAAATCTTTTAAAGCTTCATTTAATGCAGTAATGGATTCCATATCCAGATGGTTGGTTGGTTCATCCAGAATCAATATGTTAGCACCGCTGATCATCAGTTTTGAAAGCATGCAGCGTACTTTTTCTCCTCCTGACAAGACGCCGACTTTTTTCAGTGCGTCATCACCGGAAAAGAGCATACGGCCAAGGAATCCGCGAACATAGGTTGCGTCTTTATCATCAGAATACTGTGTCAGCCATTCGACAATTGTTTCATCCTGACTGAAATCTTTTGTGTTGTCTTTTGGAAAATAAGACTGTGTTGTGGTAACGCCCCATTTGTAGGTTCCCTCATCTGGTTCCATTTCACCGGAAAGGATTTTAAATAAAGTAGTCGTGGCCTGTGTATTGGGACCTACAAAAGCAATTTTGTCTGTAGGTTTCATTAAAAAAGAAATATCGTCTAGAACTTTGACCCCGTCGATGGTTTTTGAAAGATGTTCGACTATAAGAGCATCATTTCCAATTTCACGGTTAGGCTTGAAATTAATATAAGGATATTTTCTGCTGGAAGGTTTCAATTCATCCAGCTGGATTTTATCCAGGGCCTTCTTTCTTGAGGTCGCCTGTTTGGATTTTGAAGCATTGGCACTGAATCTGGCAATAAAATCCTGAAGTTCCTTGATCTTTTCCTCTTTTTTCTTATTAGATTCTTTCATCTGACGAGTCAGAAGCTGGCTGGACTCATACCAGAAATCATAGTTTCCGGAAAACAGCTGAATCTTGGCATAATCAATATCAGCAATGTGAGTACAGACTTTATTCAGGAAATAACGGTCATGGGATACAACAATAACTGTATTGTCAAAATTAATCAAAAATTCTTCCAGCCAGTAGATGGCATCTAAGTCCAAATGGTTCGTTGGTTCGTCCAGAAGAAGGATATCCGGATTTCCGAACAGAGCCTGAGCCAAAAGAACTTTGACTTTTTGAGAACCATTCAAATCTTTCATCTTCATATAATGAAAGTCATTGGAAATGCCCAGACCATTTAATAAGGTAGCGGCATCGGATTCGGCTTCCCATCCGTTCATATCAGCAAACTCAGCTTCCAGTTCACTGGCACGGATTCCGTCTTCATCAGTAAAATCTTCTTTGGCATAAATCGCGTTTTTTTCTTGCATGATTTCGTAGAGACGCTGATTGCCCATCATAACAGTGTCCAGCACAATAAAATCATCATACTGATAATGATCCTGCTTTAATACGGAGAGGCGCTGTCCTGGTGTTATGGAGACATCGCCTTTAGAAGGTTCAAGTTCTCCAGAAAGAATTTTCAGGAAAGTAGATTTTCCGGCACCATTGGCACCGATCAGTCCGTAACAGTTTCCCTCTGTGAATTTAATATTAACATCTTCGAACAAAGCACGCTTACCCAAACGCAGAGTTACATTATTTGCTTGTATCATACGTGATTAAACCTTTCTATATTAATTAGTATTTTATAGTGTCACACCTTTCCATTTTACAGAAAAATGAGACTTTTGCAAGGGAAAATCTATAAGAAGCAGAAGAAAAGTGAAATTGTGCAAGTAAAAATACTTGACAATAAGAGAGAAATTAGGTAAACTAACACGTGGTAAAGGAAAAACGCTTTACAGGAGGATTCAATGGAGCGAATCGTCGAGCAGAATTTATTGTATGATTTTTATGGAGAATTGCTGACGGAACATCAGAAAGAGATTTATGGGGAGCATATTCTCAATGATATGACTCCTAGTGAGATAGCAGCTGATTATGGAATTACGAGACAGGCAGCGTATGATATGATCCGTCGGTGCAATAAAATTCTTGAAGGCTATGAGGAACGTCTTCAGCTGGTCCATAAGTTTTTAAAGACCAAGGAGAAGGTGAAGGAGATCCATACTTTATCACAGAAGATTCTTCATGAGGACAAAGAACAGATGAAGAATGATATCAGACAGATTGAATGTGTTTCCAATGGAATTTTGGAAGATTTATAAATGAGGTGATACGATGGCATTTGAGAGTTTATCCGAAAAACTTCAGAATGTATTTAAAAATTTAAGAAGCAAGGGAAGACTGACAGAGGCAGATGTAAAAGCGGCGATGAAAGAGGTTAAGAGAGCTTTACTGGAAGCAGATGTTAACTTTAAAGTCGTGAAATCCTTTATAAAAACTGTACAGGAAAGAGCAATCGGACAGGACGTGTTAAATGGACTGAATCCGGGACAGATGGTAATCAAGATCGTAAAAGAAGAGATGGAAACTCTCATGGGATCTACAATGACAGAGATTGCTCTGCGTCCTGGAAATGAGATTACCATTATTATGATGGCGGGTCTCCAAGGTGCAGGAAAAACGACTACCTGTGCCAAGCTCGCAGGTCAGTATAAGAAAAAAGGGAAACGTCCTCTTTTGGTTGCCTGTGACGTGTATCGTCCGGCAGCGATTAAGCAGCTCCAGGTTAATGGAGAAAAAGTAGGCGTTCCTGTTTTTACCATGGGTGATAAGCAAAGTCCGGTGGATATTGCAAAAGCATCAGTAGAGCATGCTCAGAAAAATGGCAATAATATTGTGATTCTGGATACAGCAGGCCGTCTTCATATTGATGAAGACATGATGGGAGAATTGGTAGCAATCAAACAAAATGTAGATGTTTACCAGACGGTTCTTGTTGTTGATGCTATGACAGGACAGGATGCAGTTAACGTTGCAAAAGAGTTTAATGATAAAGTAGCAATTGACGGAATTATCGTTACGAAGCTGGATGGTGATACAAGAGGCGGTGCAGCTCTTTCCATTCGGGCAGTAACGGGGAAACCGATTCTTTATGTCGGTATGGGAGAAAAACTGGAAGATTTGCAGCAGTTCTATCCAGACCGAATGACAAGCAGAATCCTTGGTATGGGCGATGTGCTTTCCCTGATTGAGAAAGCAGAATCAGCGATTGATGAGGAACAGGCTCTGAAGATGACAGAAAAGATGAAGAAAGCATCTTTTGATTTTAATGATTTCCTGGAACAGATGGAACAGATGAAAAAGATGGGTGGCTTATCCAGTCTATTATCTATGATTCCAGGAATGGGCAGTAAGCTTCAGGGAATTGATATTGATGACAGTATGATGGATAAGACAGCAGCTATCATCTATTCCATGACGAAAGAAGAAAGAGCCAATCCAAAGATCATCAATGGCTCCAGAAAGCGGAGAATTGCGGCAGGAGCAGGAGTTCCGATTGCGGAAGTAAATCGACTGTGCAAGCAGGTTCAGAACCAGAAACAGATGATGAAGCAGATGTCTGGTATGTTAGGTGGCAGAGGTGGAAAAAAAGGTGGTTTTCGATTACCTTTTTAAGCCTTAATATATAATGCTAATATTTTATTAATGGAGGTGAAACAAATGGCAGTAAAAATGAGATTAAAGAGAATGGGACAGAAGAAAGCTCCTTTTTATAGAGTTGTTGTTGCAGATTCAAGATCTCCTAGAGATGGAAAATTCATCGAAGAAATCGGTACTTATGATCCAAATCAGGATCCTAGCGTAATCAAATTCGATGAAGAAGCAGCAAAAAAATGGTTATCTACAGGCGCTCAGCCAACAGATACAGTTGCAAAACTGCTGAAAGCTGCAGGAATCGAAAAATAGTTAGGAGGCGCGCATGAAACATTTATTGGAAGTGATTGCAAAGGCCCTCGTTGATCAGCCGGATAAAGTAACGGTGACAGAAAAAGAAACAGCAGATGCTGTTGTATTGGAATTGCATGTCGCAGAAGGCGATATGGGGAAAGTCATTGGAAAACAGGGACGTATCGCAAAAGCGATTCGTACTGTGGTAAAGGCTTCGGTTGACAAAGGTGACAAGAAAATTGTCGTAGACATTCAGTAGAAGAAAATATCCCATACATGACACAGGATAGGCCATGTATGGGATTTCTTTTACTGTTTTTTTATGTTTTCCAATTCAATTTTTTGGGAATTCTCAAAGAGAGAAAGGATGTGCCGGAGAGAATTTTCCAGTTCATCCTGGATATTTTCCAAATGCTGTGAATCTACGTTGTAATTAAGAAACAGTTTTTCAATATTTTCTGTTACATGGTGCCCCAGATGAGAAATTAAAAGGAATGTATCAAAGTTATGACTGTTTTTGGCGTTTCTAAAACGATTCAAATCTTCTGTAATAAAATCAATGATTTCCTGATCGCTGGCAAATTTTCCGTGAATCATTGCATAAGGCTGAACTCTTTGAAGAAAATATTTGTTATGTCTCGTAATATTAAATACATAAGAAACGATTAGTCCATCTCCCAGATCAAATTCAGCTATATGCATCATACTGTTAAATTCCTTAATTGAGCAGGCACCCAGCTGACGCAGATTGATATTGATATAGTCTCCGGTTACCGTGTTTTGATTCATAAAATCAATCCCCTTTCTTTTCAATTTAGTTTGTTATGCAAAACGAATTAATAAAAATACAGTACATACCGCAATGGATAAGATCATCATTGGAAAGCCAATTTTGAAATATTGCCCAAAAGTAATCGGGTGTCCATTGTTTTTGCTGATTCCCGATAAGACAACATTTGCGGAAGCGCCAATCAATGTACCATTTCCTCCAAGGCATGCACCGAGGGATAATGCCCACCAGATTGGAGCAACATCCATTCCTTGAGACTGCATGGACAGAATCAAAGGAATTAAAGTTGCCACAAATGGGATATTGTCCAGGAAAGAAGATACAACTGCGGATACCCATAAAATGATAAGCATCGTAAGGATAACATTTCCGTCTGTAACAGCAATTAATCCATTTGCCAGCATTGTAATGACGCCCACTTTTTTAACACCGCCGACGACGATAAAAAGTCCAATGAAAAAGAGAATAGTGGGCCATTCTACGCTTAAGATGATTTCTTCTGGATTTTGTTTTCCGATTAAAAGCATGACACATGCAGCGGCAATTGCGATTGTAGCAGATTCCACTCCCAATTGATCATGGAAAATAAAGCACACGGCAATGATGATGATCGCAGCAACGCTTTCGTGCATAAGCCGACGATTTTTGATAGCTTTCTTTTCATCTAGTTTCATGATTTTTTCAATTGCTTCATCGGTGACAAATAATTTTCTGCCATATATGAAATAGAAACAGATCAATATAGCGATAACGACGAATATGACGGCAAAACCTGTATTTAAGATAAAGTCTACAAATCCCAGATTTGCTGCGCTTCCGATCATAATATTGGGCGGATCACCGATTAAAGTAGCAGTTCCGCCGATATTGGATGCTATAATCTGAGAAATGATATATGGAACAGGATCGACCCTTAAAATATTTGTAATGGCCAATGTCATTGGACCAACAAGAAGCACGGTCGTTACGTTATCCAACATTCCTGAAAGTACTGCGGTTATGATAATAAAGATTACCATAATCGGCCAGGGACGCCCCTTTGCCAGTTTTGCGGCCTTGATTGCTATGTATTCAAAAATACCTGAGTTTTTTATGACCGCAACCGTCAGCATCATGCCTACCAGAATACAGATTGTGTCCACATCGACAGCTTCGACGCATTCTTCAATAGTAAGGATGTGGGTTAAAACAAGCAGTATTGCACCTGTTATTGCAGCTACCGTATTGTGGATTTTCCCTGTAATGATTGCAGAGATCGTACAAAGGAAAATGACGATAGCAATAATTTGTTGAAGTGACATTTTTCTATCCTCCTAAATCGTTTGTCATAAATTATCTTAATCCTAAAAAAAAATATTTCAAGTATATTTTTGGACTTATTGAAAAGTTTTTGTTATAAAAAAGAGAAAAGAATAAATTTTAAACATGAAAAAGGAGCCCTTAGGACTCCTTTTTCCATTAAAGTTTTGTTACGATTTGGTCATATAAATCCAGATTGCAGTGCTGGCTGGAAGAAGAAAAATGTTTACAGTTCAGACAGCTAGGGGATTTTGCGTCATCTCCTGTGCTTACATTTTTTACGGAGTGATCGCATCCGCAAGGACAGTATTCAGCACATTCTTCTGCCACCTGACGATAGACCTGATTTTGATTTTTCATAATATAAAGCCTCCTTTGATAATTAGTACCTTTATATTATGAACAAAATCATTTCGGATAATTCAGATTAATTTTATCTGCGCAGTATAAAGCATTTTTCAGATAACGATTGGCAAGATATTTTGCCATTGAAAGATTCATATCCTGATAATTACCGCAGTCTTGAGCAGATGCACCAGGGATATCACCTTCAAAATCGCGAATAAATTCAAATGTACTTATAATAAGAGGAAGAACATCGGAAGATGTATAATCGCCTGAAAGGATAAGATAAAATCCAGTACGGCATCCCATCGGCCCAAAATAAATAATTTTATCCTGCCATGTTGGATCATTTCTTAAAAATGTCGCGGCAAGATGTTCGATTGCATGCATTTCAGCGGTGTTCATTACCGGTTCACGGTTTGGCGCTGTCATACGCAGATCAAAAGTAGTCAGGGTTTCTGTTCCTACAGAGTCCTGTCTGGAAACATAAACTCCCGGTAAAAGCTTTAGATGATCAATTGTGAAACTCGCTATTTTTTCCATAATAATATGATTCCTTTCTATAAATGTAAAGTTCAAAAAATGACTCTTTTTTATTATACATAGAAATCATGAAAAAAAAGAAAAAAATGATTGACACAGAGAGAAAAGGGTGATATTATATACAACGTCGCTGATGAAAGCACCGACATAAACGGACGGAATTCATCAGAATCTTTTGGAAAAAGACATAAATGATTTTTATATTATCTGCTAACAGAGAGTGTTTAGCATAATAAAAAATCAAATAAGTTCTTGACAAAGATAACAAGACATGATATATTATAAAAGTTGCTTCTGGTAGTAAATCAGGAAGCAACAAAAATCTTGAAAAAAGTTCTTGACAAACAAACTTCGAGATGATAAAATATAACA
>JAHZHN010000014.1 GCA_019420275.1 Clostridiales bacterium | reverse complement strand
AGCCATAAGTTACCTCCTTGTACTATTTAACGTTTTTACCATCTCTTCTTCTTACGATCATCTTGTTAGACTGCTTGTTTTTCTTGCGGGTCTTGAGTCCTAATGCAGGTTTTCCCCAAGGTGTACATGGTCCCGGTCTACCAATACCAGTCTTACCTTCTCCACCACCATGTGGATGGTCATTCGGGTTCATAACAGAACCGCGGACTGTCGGGCGGAATCCCATGTGACGTTTACGTCCCGCTTTACCGATGTTTACAAGGTCATGTTCGATGTTTCCAACCTGTCCGATGGTTGCACGGCATACAACAGGTACCATTCTCATTTCACCAGATGGAAGACGAAGGGTTGCATATTTTCCTTCTTTTGCCATCAGCTGTGCTGAGTTTCCTGCAGAACGAACTAACTGTCCGCCTTTTCCAGGATGCATTTCAATGTTGTGAATTTCAGTACCAACCGGAATGTTTGCCAATGGAAGGCAGTTTCCAACTTTAATTTCTGCTTCCGGACCGTTCATAACAGTAGTTCCAACTGCTAATTTGTTCGGAGCAATGATATATCTTTTTTCACCATCTGCATATGTTAATAATGCGATGTTTGCTGTTCTGTTCGGATCATATTCGATCGCTGTTACCTTTGCAGGAACACCGTCCTTTGTTCTCTTAAAGTCAATGATTCTGTATTTTCTTCTAGATCCGCCTCCACGGTGTCTTACAGTGATTTTACCCTGGTTATTGCGGCCTGCATTCTTCTTTAAGGATTTTACCAGAGATTTTTCTGGTGTAGATTTTGTAATAACATCAAAATCTAATCCTGTCATATGTCTTCTAGAAGGTGTATATGGGTTATATGTCTTGATTCCCATGTCAATCTCCTTTCAAATCTGATTTATTATCACGCTTTTGTTGCGTATAGTCTACTGCCTCATCTCTCGTTCTTGCCGAATCTTATAATCCTTCGAAGATTTCAATATCAGCGCTTTCTTCTGTCAGCTGAACGATTGCTTTCTTTGTTTTAGCAGTTTTTCCAAAAGTCATTCCACGTCTTTTTGTCTTTCCTGCGTTGTTCATTGTGTTGACTTTTTCTACTTTTGTTCCTTCGAACATTTTTTCCACTGCTTCTTTAATCTGGGATTTCGTTGCAGATGGATGAACTAAAAAAGTATATTTCTTTTCAGCCATAGCATTCATGCTTTTCTCTGTAATAACCGGCTTTAAGATAACGTCATAATATTTAATATCTGCCATTATGCATATACCTCCTCGATATTTGCAACTGCTTCCTTAGAAACAACTACAGTGTCATATTTCAAAATATCATACACATTGATTGTGCTTGTTAATGCTGTTTTAACACCAGGGATGTTTCTGGCAGATAAAATCAGGTTGTCGTTCTTTCCATTCATAACAACCAGTGCTTTCTTTACATTAAAGCTGTCCAGCATGTTCTTTACATTCTTCGTTTTGATCTCATCGAATTTAAATTCGTCAACAACGATGAATTTGTTTTCCTGTACTCTGGATGTCAGCGCAGACTTCAGAGCCAGACGTCTTTCTTTCTTGTTTAATTTCTTTGTGTAGCTTCTTGGTGTCGGAGCAAATACAACTCCACCGCCAGTCCACTGCGGAGCACGGATGGATCCCTGTCTTGCATGACCTGTTCCCTTCTGTCTCCAAGGTTTTCTTCCACCGCCGCGAACTTCAGAACGTGTTTTCGCTTTCTGAGTTCCCTGACGATTGTTTGCCAGCTGGCTTACAACTGCCAGATGTACTAAATGTTCATTTATTTCTACGCCAAAGATGTTGTCGTTAAGATCTAATTTATCAACTTCTTTGCCTTCCATATTCAACACAGATACTGTTGCCATCTTATATAGTCCTCCTTTCTTCTAAAGACCTATGCCTTTACTGATTCTTTTAACATTACTAAAGATTTCTTTGGTCCAGGTACTGAACCTTTTACTAAAATAATGTTTTCATCAGCGTCAACTCTTACTACTTCCAGGTTCTGGATCGTAACTCTTTCTGCACCCATCTGTCCTGGCATCTTCTTTCCTTTGAATACTTTACTAGGATCAGAAGCCATACCGTTTGAACCTGCATGACGATGATATTTAGAACCATGGCTGGATGGACCGGATTTCAAACCATGACGTTTGATACCGCCAGCGTATCCTTTACCTTTTGATGTTGCAGTTGCGTCAATCTTATCTCCAGCCGCAAAAATGTCAGCTTTGATTTCCTGTCCAACTGTATATTCTTCAGCATTCTCAAATCTGAATTCTTTTACATATCTCTTCGGAGATACTTCTGCTTTATTAAAGTGTCCTTTCTGAGGTTTGTTGATTCCTTTTTCTTTTTTGTCAACAAAACCTACCTGAACTGCACTGTATCCATCATTTTCTACTGTTTTAACCTGTGTTACAACACATGGTCCAGCCTGCACTACAGTGACTGGAGTTAATACTCCGTCTTCATTAAAGATCTGTGTCATACCGATCTTTGTTGTTAAAATCGCTTTTTTCATTTTAAATATTCCTCCTATTTAATCTACAGCGGATTATAACGTGTTACGTTGTAATCATCCTAGACGCCAAAAGGCTCAAGGGGATTACTATTTTGTTTTCATCTTGATGTCGATGTACACACCAGCTGGTACTTCCAGTTTAGATAAAGCATCAACTGTTTTCTGTGTCGGTGTAATGATATCGATCAGTCTTTTGTGAGTTCTCTGTTCGAACTGTTCTCTGGAATCTTTGTACTTATGTGTTGCACGAAGGATTGTAATGATTTCCTTCTTTGTCGGCATAGGTACTGGTCCGCTTACCTTAGATCCTGTTTTCTTTACTGTTTCGATAATACTCTTTGCAGATGCATCAATTAACTGATGATCATATGCTTTTAATGTAATTCTCATTACCTGACTTGCTGCCATAAAAAAAGCCGCCTCCTTTTCGTACTATAATTTGCTTGTAGCACGACAAGTGGTGACTGTACACTCCTCCGTGTGTATCGTGAAATCTACACACTGCGTCTCTATTCATACGCTCTCGATCTTTCGACAATAAATAGATTGTAATTCGTACAGTGACTTGTCGCCAGTTTTAACAACTTGACATTCGCTCCACGGAAAACCTGCAACGGCTTTTACCGATGCAGCAACCTCACGCTTCAACGCTATCAAGGTCACAACGATTTGATTATATATGAAAAAATAAAGAAATGCAAGGATTTTTTTTACTTTTTTTGAATGTATGAAAGAAAGTACAATACAGGAAATTTCTCGTACATTTATATATAGAAGAAACTTGTTTTTATCCCTATGATTTTTGATCTGAATGAATAAAAATATTCCCCAACTCACATTATTTTTACTCATAAAATGCCATTAAATTTGCATATCTGCAAAACAAGAAGAGCACTGTTAAAATAGATACAGTGCTCCCTTTGTTTACTTTATTCCTTTTGCGTGCGCTTTTTACTCCATATTCGCATGGCGTTTAAATAAATCTTTGTCCGTCTGTTTTGTAATTTTCATAAGATCCATAACCATAGCATCGTATACAATCCAAGACAATTCCTCAAAAGATGATCCTGCAGCCTGCACACTTGCCCGGCCTTTCCCTTCTACCTTTTCTGTTACTCCAGGAATTTGGACTGCCGCATCTGCCATGGAACCGATCGTATTTTCCGGAAACATAGTTAGAGTTGCAACCTTTGCCCCTTGCTGCTTTGCTTTTTTTGTATTAGATACAAGGCTCGCTGTATTGCCAGATCCTGAACCTACAATTAAAAGATCTCCTTCCTGAATAGACGGTGTTGTAGGCTCTCCTACGAAATATACCGTATACCCAAGATGCATCAGCCGATTAGAAAATCCTCTTGCTGCAAATCCAGACCGTCCTGCTCCGCTTATGAAAATCCTTTTTGCCTCTGTGATCAGTGTTTCTACTTCTTTTAATTTGTCATCATCTACCTGTTTTGCATTTTCTCTCAGTTCATCAAGAATTGCAGTGATATTTTCTGATTCTTTCATTTGATGTTCCTCCTGATTCTCAAAGCATTGCCTCTTTGATTGCTTTTGCTTCCGCTGCCGGATCTTCGGCTTTTCCAATAGCGCTTCCAACAATAATAATTTCTGGTTTTAAAGCGACATATTTATCAATCGTTTTGCTGCTAATTCCTCCGGCTACTGCAATTGCAGATTTCTTTGCGCATCTGGTCATAACTTTCAAATCTTGAATTGGTTCCCTGCCAACTGCCTGAGCATCTGCTCCGGTATGTACTGCCAGCACATCAACTCCTATCTCTTCTAATTCTGCTACTTTTCCAGGGATATCTTCAATGGTGATCATATCAACGACTAATTTCTTTCCATAGTCCTGGGTCGCCTTAAAGGCCCCTTTTACTGTCAGTACATCAGCAGCGGCACATACTGTTACATAATCGGCTCCGGCTTTGATGGCATTTTCTGCTTCTAAATATCCTCCGTCCATAATTTTACAGTCTGCCAGAATCTCTTTGTCCGGATAAGCCTTTTGAAACGTTTCTACCGCGTTGTTGCCTGCATCCAGACAGAAAGGAGTTCCAATCTCGATAATATCCACATAATCCTTTATTTTCTCCATCAATTCCAACGCTGCATCCATCTTCATCTCATCTAAAGCTAATTGTAATTTCATAATTTTCCCTCCTGTTCTTTTGAAATATTATCACGTTATTGATACTGTTCCTTTAATGATTTATAGTTGCTTACAATTTCACGAAACATTCTGGTGCCTTCCTTAATTCCTGTGAAATGTGATACTGCTTTTTCAATACCATTTTCCTTCACATAATCCAATAGCTCCACAGACTGTTCATCCGTTTTTACATCAAATAAGAACGCTGCTGCAATGCCTTTTAGCAGCAGTTCATTTGGAAGCCCAAGTTTTTCACACTGAGAAGCCGGTCCCACCAGGCGGTCATTAGCCCCTAATTTTCTGATCGGAGCTCTGGAAATACGCTCTACCGTATCGGTAATCCCCGGTGTAAGAAAACGATTCAAAGCGAAATTTACATAATCTTCCATTTCTTCATGAGAAAATCCATGTTTCTTTTCCACTAAAGCTGCCACTTCTTTCATAACCGCTCTGGTCATTTCGACATTTGTTTTTTTTGCGAAATAATCCTGAATAATCTTATAGCCCATCAAGTGCGCCATATATCCGGACCAAGCATGACCACAATTAATAACATATAATTTTCGTTCCAGGAATTTCTGAAGATTATCCGTATACTCTGCACCTCTGATCGGTTTCTGTTTTGGATCCGCAAGCTTGTCTTTTTCAATAACCAATTCATGATCTTTTCCAATCTCGATTCCATCTCTTCCGTCACGATTCGTTCCAAAAACCATACGATCTACAGCAGTATTCGGAATTGCCGCAATCTGCTCTAATTGTTCTTCCTCTATCATTCCTGTTTTTATAATTTCTTTTTTCAGCATGTCGCCGCATAAAATTGCATTTTCACACGGAATCACATTGATTCTTTCTTTTCCTGCATTGAGCCTTTCTTTAAGTCCTTCTGCCAGATTTTTTGCAATTTTAGAAAAATTGTCCGCCAATACCGCCGTTGTCACCAAATCTGCATCCACAACGGCCTTTATAACTTCTTCTGCCTGTGTCACCGGAGACAGTGAAGAAACTTTATCAATTTCTTTTCGCCTATAGTTTTCTTCAATCACATACAGATAATAATTATGATACTGGTTTAATTCCTGATTCACTGCTTCATTCACATCCACAAATACAATTTCATATCCAGTGTCATGCAGCAGCTCCGCGATAAAACCTCTTCCAATCTTTCCTGCTCCAAAATGTACCGCTTTCATTTTTCTTCCTCCTGATCATTACTTTCATATGTCCTAAAAAAATCTTCTGTCATATCCTCCACAATGTAATCCGGATTATTTAAAAATCTCTGCATTTTGAAACTCCTTTACTCTAAATTAGTATGTCGTTTCATCATTTCTTCACTTGTCTGACCAAGTTTTTCCATCAAAACCATGATAATACTGTCATATGTCAGCCAGCTCATTTGTTCAAAAAGATTTCCCATCGGCTGTATGGACTCCGCAGGATTTTTCTCTCCCGATGCCTTTTTCGGAGTTGATCCCGGAACTTTCACAATGACATCTGCCATTTTCCCAATCGTATGATCTGGAAACATCGTAATTGTCATAATTTTTGCGCCTACATCTTTTGCCTTCTCACCCATAACGATCAGACTTTTTGTGGTCCCGGAACCAGAACCCAATACTATCACATCTCCCTTCCTAATCGGAGGGCAGGAAATCTCGCCTGCAAAATGCACATCAAATCCCATATGAAGCAGCCGATTGGCAAATGCTCTGGCTGCCAGTCCCGAACGGCCTGCTCCTGCAAGAAAAATTTTATCTGCCGATGTTATAAAATCTGCAGCAGCCTGTATTTCTTCCTCTTTCACCCTGCCCGCATATTGGGACAGCTCATCTGTGATTAATTTTAATTTCCTGGCTTCCATCTGTTTTCCTCCTTAAATTTATTTTAGTTTGTTGTGTTTTTATGTGTTATTTTGTTGTTTTATGATGTTATAATATATTGAATTGCCACATTTGTCAATATTTATTTTGTATTTTTGTGGTTTTTCAAGAATAATCCACAATTATGCACATTGACCTGCGCATTTACATGTTGTAAAATAAAGTTATAATATCAGGAAGGAGATAATATATGGGTAAATTGATCGCCGCTGAGCGGCAAAAAGAGATATTGAAACTGCTGCACGACAATGGCAGTGTGAAAATCGGACAGCTGGCGGAACAATTTCAGGTTTCCCGTGAGACGATCCGCCGCGATTTGTCTTATCTGAACGAAATCGGTGCTGCACAAAGAAGTCACGGCGGCGCAACTTCCATGTACGAATTTGGAACTGTTCCGATTGAAACAAGGATTAATAAAGATGCCGATATTAAAATCAAGCTGTGTGAAAAAGCGCTGGATTTTATTCCTCCTACAGGGGTGATTTATCTAGATGCCGGAAGCACGATCGTTCATATGGCCAAGCTTTTAAGCCAGCGTTCCGGATGTACCATCGTCACTTGTTCTTTAAGTGCTGCTAATGTTCTGATTAATAGTGACAACACGACCATTATCACCGGAGGACAATTAAATTCCGGCAATATGTCTGCAGAAGGATTCCAGGCAACCAATTTTATCAATAATTTGAAAGTGGCAGTTTCTTTCCTCGGAACCAATGGATTTGAACAGCATAAGGGTCCTGCTGTTTCTGCTTTTGCAGATGCTCAGACAAAACAAGCCATTATCCCGAATTCAAAATTGAATGTTGTTATTTCAGACAGTTCCAAGGCGTCAACTTCTGCTTTGATCCAGTATGCAAGCTGGAGGGATATTGATTACTTCATTACTGACAGCAATCTTCCAAAACCAATCTATGACTCCATCAGTGAAATGACCAATGTTATTCTCGTAGATGTATAATTAACAAAAAAGGGCTCAGACACTAGGTCTGAACCCTTTTTGTTTATTTATAGAATTATGATAAGTTATTCTCATCCGTTCCGGATCAGAATTTACGGAATCTCTCGTATCTCTGATTTACAATCTGTTCCGGAGTCATTTTTTCATACCTTTCCAGGAAATCACAGATCATGTCTTTCATTTTTTCTGAAATTTCCAGGATGTTGTCGATGCATGCCGGCTCCTGCTCTTCAATCACCTCTTCAACAACTCCAAGTTCTTTCAGATCCTGCGCTGTGATCTTCATAACTTTTGCTGCTTCAGAAGCACGATTTCCGTCTTTCCAGAGAATCGCAGCAAATCCTTCCGGAGAAAGAACAGAATATGTTGCATTTTCCATACTCCATACTTCATTTCCAACTGCCATGGCTATGGCTCCTCCGCTGCCGCCTTCCCCAATCATGATAGAAAGAATCGGTACCTTTATATTTGACATTTCGAACAAGTTTCTTGCGATTGCTTCTCCTACTTCCCGTTCTTCCGCTTCAATTCCGCAGAACGCACCCGGAGTATCAACAAACAAAATGATCGGTCTGTGGAATTTTTCTGCCTGGCGCATCAGCCGCAAAGACTTGCGGTATCCTTCCGGCAAAGGCATTCCAAAATTTCTCATGATATTTTCTTTTGTAGAACGTCCCTTCTGCTGTCCAATGACTGTGACTGCTCTTCCGCCTATGGATGCCAGTCCTCCCACGATAGCTTTGTCATCTCCATAGAGGCGGTCTCCATGAAGAGACATATAACGGTCAAAAATCGTGGAAATATAATCAAGGCTCGTTGGACGTTCCGGTGATCGGGATATTTCCACCCTCTCCCAAGGTGTAAAATTACTGCTCATATTCACAACTCCTTATAATCGTATTCAATACTTTGCGAAGATTTTTACGTTCCACGATTTTATCAACAAATCCATGTTCCAAAAGAAATTCTGATCTCTGGAATCCTTCCGGCAGTTTCTGACCGATGGTCTGTTCAATGACTCTTGGTCCGGCAAATCCAACCAGGGCTCCCGGCTCTGCCAGGATTACATCACCCAGCATAGCAAAACTTGCAGTTACACCTCCTGTCGTCGGATCTGTAAGGACCGTAATATAAAGAAGTCCAGCCTCATCATGCTTTCTAAGAGCCGCTGAGGTTTTGGCCATCTGCATCAGGGAAATAATTCCTTCCTGCATTCTGGCACCTCCGGAACATGTGAAAATAATGACTGGGAGCCGCATTTCTGTCGCTCTCTCAACTGCACGGGTAATTTTTTCTCCCACAACTTCTCCCATACTTCCCATCATGAAGTCAGCTCCCATGACGGCAATCACAACTTCTTTTCCTCCGATCTCACCTTTTCCGGTAATGACAGCCTCATCCATATTAGTTACGGATTTCTGACGTTCCAATTTCTTTTTGTAGCCCGGAAAGTTTAATGGATCTGAAGTCTCCATTCTTTCATCCCATTCCTGGAAAGTTCCTTTGTCCAACACCATAGCAATTCGGTTTCTGGGACGTACTCTGAAATAATTTCCACAGTAAGGACAAATATAATAGTTTTCAATGATATCTTCGTTATACACAGGCTTTCCGCAGCTGCTGCATTTCTGGAACAGTCCTTCCGGCACCTGATATTCTAACAGAGTGTCTTTCGCTTTACGGATTCGTTCTGCCTGTTTTTTCTCCTGCGGCGTTAAAGTCCGCTTCTTAAACATTTCTTTTAATGGCATTGTTATTCATCCTCCGAATTCTCTTCTCTTGCCTTCTGAAATCTCTCAATAAAACCAGTATCCACATTTCCTGCAACAAAATCCGGATCATTGATGATCTCATACTGATAATCGATATTCGTCTTAATTCCTTCCAGTACAACTTCTCCTAAAGCGTTCCTGAGCTTTCTTAAAGCAAGCTGCCGGTTCTTATCATGTACAATTAATTTTGCCACCATAGAATCATAATATGGCGGAATTTCATAGCCCGCAAACAGAGCAGAATCAATTCTTACCCCCTTGCCTCCCGGAAAATGCACATTTGTTACGGTTCCAGGACTCGGGCGGAAATCATGTTCTGTATCTTCTGCATTGATACGTACCTCAATGGCATGACCGCGTACCTGGATATCATCCTGGCTGTAAGTCAGCGGCTGTCCGGCTGCTATACGGATCTGCTCACGAATCAGATCAATTCCTGTAACCCATTCTGTTACCGGATGCTCAACCTGAATTCTCGTATTCATCTCGATAAAATAGAATTCTCCATGTTTATCTCTCAGGAATTCAATTGTCCCTGCACTGTAATATCCAGCGGCTTTTGCTGCTCTGACAGCAATTTTTCCCATTCTTTCTCTTGTCTCTTCATCAATAGCTGGTGAAGGGGATTCTTCAATCAATTTCTGATGTCTTCTCTGAATGGAACAATCACGCTCTCCCAGATGGATCGCATTTCCATATTTATCCGCAAGAATCTGGAACTCAATGTGTCTTGGATTCTCGATATATTTTTCAATATACATCGTTCCGTCTCCAAACGCATTCTCCGCTTCCAATTTTGCTGTCTCAAACGTATGCGCAAACTCATCAGAAGAATAGCACACCCGCATACCCTTTCCGCCGCCTCCGGCAGAGGCCTTGATCATAACCGGATATCCCATCTCATCTGCAATCTTTTTGCCTTCTTCCGCTTCATAAACAGCATCCTTTGTTCCAGGAACGACCGGAACATCTGCCTCCATCATTGTTTTCCTTGCCTCGGATTTATTTCCCATCTTATCAATAATCTCAGCAGAAGGTCCGATAAATGTGATGTTGCATTTCTCGCACATCCGCACAAATTTACTGTTCTCTGACAGAAAACCAAATCCCGGATGAATGGCATCAGCTCCAACCGCCATCGCCGCTCCTACGACACGCTCCATATCCAGATAACTGTCTTTCGCCGGAGCCGGACCGATACAAACAGTCTCATCTGCCAGCTGAGCATGAAGAGCATCTTTATCTGCTTCTGAACAGATGGCTACAGACATAATGTCCATCTCACGGCAGGCACGGATGATTCGTACTGCAATCTCACCTCTGTTTGCGATTAGTATCTTTTTAAACATATATCGACACCCTCTCTATCCAATCATAAATGTGATTTCTCCAGATGCAACAACTTTTCCGTCTACTTTGGCTGTTCCTTTTCCAACACCAACAGGTCCTTTGACCTTAATGATTTCAACTTCCAGTGACAAAACATCACCCGGAACAACTTTGCCGCGGAATTTTGCTTTATTTACACCACCGAGAAACGCAATCTTTCCTTTGTTTGCCTCATCAGAAAGTACACAGATCGCACCAGTCTGAGCCAGCGCTTCAATGATCAGGACACCTGGCATAACCGGTTCCTGAGGAAAATGTCCTGCAAAAAAAGGCTCATTATATGTAACACATTTCTTTGCCACAATACGTTTTCCGGTCTCCATTTCTTCTACACGGTCAACCAGCAGAAAAGGACTTCTGTGGGGAATCGTGTTCATAATATCTTTAATGTCCATTAACATGATATGCCCCCTTTTATTTTACCACGATCAATGGCTGTCCATATTCTACCATGTCACCATTTTCTACAAGAATTTCAGATACCGTTCCATCATAATCGCTTTCCACTTCATTCATCAGCTTCATCGCTTCTACAATTCCGATAACCTGTCCTTTCTTCACGGTATCTCCGACAGATACAAAAGGATCCGCTCCTTCAGACGGCGCTGCATAGAATGTACCAACCAGCGGTGCTTTTACTTGATTTCCTTCAACTTCAGCCACTTTTTCTTCCGGTGCTGCAGGCACTGCTTCCGGTGCCGGTATTACAGGTGCAGCTGGAACAGCTTCCGCTGCGACTACCTGTGTCTTGTTTTTCATGATACGAACAGAGCATTTTTCATCACTGTATTTAAATTCATCTACTTCTGAATCTGATACTGCCTGTATCAATTCTTTCATTTCCTCGATCTTCATACTTACAGATCCTCCTATTCTTCGAATTTCTTCACAAGAAGCGTCGCGTTATGTCCGCCGAATCCAAGAGAATTGCTCATGACATAATTCACTTCACGGTCTGTTACTGGCTCAAGTGTATAATCAAGATCGCACTCTTCATCCGGAACCTTTAATCCAACTGTTGGATGGATATAATTATCTTCAATTGATTTTACACAAGTTATAAATTCAATTGCCCCGGCTGCTCCCAGTCCATGTCCGATCATAGATTTTGTAGAACTAATTTTTACTTTGTAGGCACTGTCTCCAAGTGCTTTTTTAATAGCCATCGTCTCAAAGAGATCATTGGCATGTGTGCTAGTTCCGTGAGCATTGATATAATCAATCTGCTCCGGCTTAACTCCAGCTTCTTCCATGGCAAATTTCATTGCTCTTGCCGCTCCTTCTCCGTCCTCAGCCGGTGAAGTAATATGGAACGCATCACTGGTCGCACCATATCCCACGAGCTCTGCCAAAATCTTAGCACCTCTTGCCTGAGCATGTTCCAGAGTCTCAAGTACTACAACTCCTGATCCCTCACCAATGACAAATCCGTCTCTCTCTTTATCAAATGGTATAGACGCTCTTTCAGGATCATCAGAAGAACTTAACGCTGTCAGTGCAGCAAAACCTCCAACCGCTACCGGAGTGATGGCTGCTTCTGTTCCTCCTGCTACCATAACATCAGCTTCTCCTATCTGTATGGAGCGATAGGCCTCTCCTATAGACTGTGTTCCTGTGGCGCATGCAGTCACCACATTAATGCTCTTGCCTCTCAGGCCAAATGCAATGGAAACATTCCCGGCCGCCATATTGGAGATCATCATCGGCACAGCCATTGGCTTGATCCTCCTTGGGCCTTTCTCATCAATCAGCCTAGTCGTACTTTCAATGATCTGAAGACTTCCGATTCCGGAACCAACAGAAACTCCAACCCTTGCCAAATCTTCTTTTTCCAAATCAAGTCCGGAATCTTCAATTGCTTCCTTTGCAGCAGCTACTGCATACTGAGAAAACAATTCCATTCTTCGGATAGATTTTCTGTCCATATATTTTTTAGGATCAAAATCTTTTACTTCTGCCGCCAGATGTGCCCTGTACTCTGATGCGTCAAAGTGTGTAATCGGTGCAAAGCCGATCTTTTGTTCTTTCACACTGCTCCAGAACTCTTCTACACTATTTCCAATCGGAGTAATGGCTCCCATACCGGTAACGACAACCCTTTTCAAATCTCTCATGTTTTTCTCCTTTACATTCCCATTCCGCCATCAACGCTGATAGTCTGCCCTGTAATATATGCAGCTTTATCAGAAGCTAAAAACGCAACTGTCTCTGCTATATCTTTTGTCTGTCCCATGCGTTTTAATGGAATCGTTGCTAAAATGTTTTCTTTTACATCATCCGGAAGTACATCTGTCATCTCCGTCTGAATATATCCAGGAGCTATAGCATTCACTGTAATTCCTCTGGATCCCAGTTCCCTTGCCAGGGATTTCGTCATACCGATGATTCCAGCTTTTGAAGCACAATAATTTACCTGTCCTGCATTTCCCATAACACCTGAAACAGATGACATGTTGATAATATGTCCATATCTTTGTTTCAGCATGATCCTTGAAACATGTTTCATACAGTTAAAGGCTCCCTTTAAATTAACCTCAATGACTTTATCAAACTCTTCTTCGCTCATTTTCAGAATGAGGTTATCTTTTGTGATTCCCGCATTGTTTACAAGAATATCAATTGATCCAAATTCTTTCTTTACAGAAGTCATCATCTCTTTTGCCACGTTGAAATCAGACACATCTCCCTGGTATGCCTTGGCATTTCCTCCGGCTGCTGTGATCTCTTCCACAACTGCTTCTGCTTTATCCTTAGATCCACAGTAATTGACAATGACGGTTGCTCCGTATCCCGCAAGCGTAAGAGCTACTTCTCTTCCAATTCCACGGCTTGCTCCGGTGACTACTGCAACTTTACCTTCTAACATCCCAAGATCTCCTTTACTTTTTCCAAATCTTCTACTGTCGCAACATTAATTGCTTTAACACTTCGATCGATCTTACGCATAAATCCGCATAAAGTCTTTCCAGGTCCGATTTCAATAAATGTATCTGCTCCGTCCGCAATCATTTTCTCTATAGATTGTTCCCAGCGGACAGAAGAATAAACCTGTCTTCCAAGCAATTCTTTTACATCATCTTTTGATGTGACAAATTCTGCCGTTGTATTAGAAACATATGGAATCTCCGGATCTCTTACCTCTACATCCAAAAGTACATCAAGCAGTTTCTCTCCTGCCGGTTTTAACATTGGAGAATGAAATGGTCCGCTTACTTTAAGCGGAATCACTCTTCGGGCTCCTGCTTCTTTCAGAGCTTCTCCTGCCTTTGCTACTGCCTGTGTCTCTCCGGAAATCACAATCTGTCCAGGGCAGTTATAATTCGCGATGGTGACAATTCCTTCTGCGTCTTCTAAAACCGCTTCAATCTCTTCTTTTTTCATCCCAAGAACAGCAGACATAGCACCTTCTCCTGCCGGAACTGTATCCTGCATAAGGATTCCTCTCTGCCTTACCACCTTTACAGCGTCCTCGAAACTCATGACATTTCCTGCTACCAAGGCACAGTATTCTCCAAGACTTAATCCGGCTGCCATATCTGCTTTTAGACCCATCTCTTCCAGCTTCTTAAGAATCGCTACGCTGGCTGTGACCATCGCTGCCTGTGTAAATTCTGTAATATTGAGATCTTCATTTTCCTCAAAACAAAGTTTCTTTACATCAATATCAAGAACCTCGTTTGCCTTGTCAAAGATTTCTTTGCTGCATTCAAAAGAATCATAGAAATCTTTTGCCATTCCTACATACTGTGCTCCCTGTCCAGGAAACATAAATACGGTTTTACCCATAATCCTCACCTCGCCAATTTTCATTTATTTTGAATCTCAAAATATATGCTTCAAAAAATTGACTTATAACATATGTTATAAGTCAATTTTACAAATTTCTTAGTCTTCTACGCCCTTGTCTTTTAAGTAATTGATGACATCCCCAACAGTATTCAGTTCTGTAAGATCATCAGATGGAATCTCAACATCATATTCTTCTTCTAATGCCATAACTAATTCGAATAAATCTAAAGAATCTGCGTCCAGATCGTCTTTGAAGGAAGCTTCCAATGTAACTTCATCTTCACTTACACCTAACTGCTCTGCAATGATTTCTTTCATCTTTTCTAACATAATCTTTCTCCTTCATACATTCAATTTAGTTTGATTATCAAAGTATAACTTCTTCTGGCACCGATTGTCAAGTTTACCAGTAAAATTACTCCTATATTATACTAAGCAATGGGAAATTATGCAAGCCTATCTGAGCATTCTGTACTATATTATTTATCTTATTTGTGTGCTGTATTCTTAAGGTTTTCCCTCTTCTTTCTGTGAATTTGCATCCTTGTATCCGGCCATAATTCTTTGTCCCGGGAAGACAGCTGCTTTGCTTCATGATCCTGCTTCTTTTTGCATTCTTTGCAAGTCTGTTATTTTCCTCCTGAAACCCTAAAATACTTCTCATGATCCAGGCTAAAAAACTATCTTATCATATTTTCATTTATCTCCTCTTTTACTGCTAAAATAAATCTAAAAAAGAAGCACCCTGAGATGAAGATCTCTTCTCTGGGTACTTCCTTTTTTATCTCTGCATGGCCTGCAGTCTAGCCAAAGTATCTCTTTAATAATCCTTCGAAGGCTTTTCCGTGACGGGCTTCGTCTCTTGCCATCTCGTGAACTGTGTCATGGATTGCATCTAAGTTCGCTTCTTTTGCTCTCTTTGCTAAGTCGAACTTTCCGGCTGTTGCTCCGTTTTCTGCTTCTACTCTCATTTCCAGATTCTTCTTTGTGCTGTCTGTTACTACTTCTCCTAACAGTTCTGCGAATTTTGCTGCGTGCTCTGCTTCTTCATACGCTGCTTTTTCCCAGTATAATCCGATTTCCGGATATCCTTCTCTATGTGCTACTCTTGCCATTGCAAGATACATTCCTACTTCTGAACATTCTCCTTCAAAGTTTGCTCTTAAGTCTGCTAAGATATCCTCGCTCACTCCCTGAGCTACTCCTACTACATGTTCTGCTGCCCATTCTCTTTCTCCGGACATTTCTTTAAATTTCTCTGCTGGTACTCCACATGTTGGACATTTCTCCGGCGGCTGTTCTCCCTCATGTACATATCCACATACTGTACAAACCCATTTCTTCATAATTCTATCTCCTTTGCATTACTTTTATTATAATAACAGTAATCATTACTGTTTATGCTTACAATATAGCACCTCTTTCTGTACTTGTCAACTATTTTTATTACTTTCTTCAAAAATTCACAGCAATTTTGTTCTGCTGTTCACAAAATCAACATACTTTTATCACAGTTTTATTTATTTTTTCCATTAAGGTTAAGGAAGTGCCATTGAAAGGAGGCAGCGAATTGATAGAAGTACAACATCTTACGAAAAAATACGGCAAACATCTCGCTTTGGATGATTTGTCATTTACCATTGGAAAAGGACAAATTTACGGTTTTCTTGGTCCGAACGGTGCTGGTAAATCAACAACAATGAATATTATGACTGGTTATATCAGCGCAACCAGCGGAGAGGTTCTGATTGACGGACATAATATCCTGGATGAGCCGGAAAAAGCAAAAAAATCTATCGGATATCTTCCGGAAATTCCTCCTCTGTACCTGGATATGACAGTTATAGAGTATCTTAAGTTTGTTGCAGAATTAAAGAAAATCCCAAAAGACAAACGTTCTGCAGAAGTCCGCAAAGCCAGTACCCTTGTCAAGCTGAATGACGTTTCGAATCGTCTGATTCGAAATCTTTCAAAAGGTTATAAACAGCGTACCGGTCTTGCTGCCGCAGTTTTGGGATTTCCTGATATCATTATCTTAGATGAGCCTACAGTCGGTCTGGATCCAAAACAAATCATCGAGATTCGGCAGCTCATTCGAAAACTTGCGAAAGATCATACGGTCATTTTAAGTTCTCATATTCTTGCAGAAGTACAGGAAATCTGTGATTATGTTCTAATCATTTCCAAAGGAAAGCTTGCAGGAAGCGGTACTCCAGAAGAATTAGAGGAATTATCCCATGGAAAAGATTCCATTGAACTCACTATCAAATCAGACCCTGCTACCATTCAGTCTGTTTTGGACGAGATTGATGGAATTCAGAATGTAACCTGGCAAAACCAGGAGGATGCATCCTGCGATCTTCTGGTCGATACTTCAAAGTCTGCCCAGGAAGTCTGCGAAGATATCTCCATTGCTTTTGCCACAGAACGTATACCTGTCACAAAAATCAATATTTTAAAAGCAACTTTGGAAGATATTTTCCTTGAATTAACAGAAAGCAGTCAAAAAGACGAGGAAGGAGAAACTAAAAGATGAGAGCGATTTATAAAAGGGAGCTCCGCTCCTACTTCACATCCATGATCGGATGCGCTTTTATTGCGTTTATCACCATCATTGGAGGTGTCTATTTTATGGTATATAACCTGTACAGCGGATATCCATACTTTGCCTATGCCCTGTCAGGTGTTATTTTTGTCATGCTGATTGCGGTTCCGGTTCTGTCAATGAAATGTTTTGCAGAAGAGCGGAAAAATAAAACGGATCAGCTGCTTCTAACCTCTCCGGTTTCTCTGATTGAAATCGTACTGGGCAAATATCTGGCAATGATTACAATCTTTGCAGTTCCATGCCTGATTTTCTGCTTATTCCCTCTTATTATCAAACTGCAGGGCAACGCCTATCTTCTGGTTGATTATTCTTCCATTTTTGCGTTTTTCCTTCTGGGATGTCTGTTTATTGCAGTCGGCATGTTTCTTTCATCTTTAACAGAAAGTCCAGTCATTGCCGCCATCAGTACATGTGCGGTTTTATTCTTCATGTATATGCTCGGAAGTCTGATTGACTATATTCCCTCCAGTGCTGTCAGCGGATTGATCATCTTGATTATCTTTTTTTCTCTGATCTGCGCTTTAATCTATTACATTACACGAAACCCTGTTATTGCCGGCATTCTGGAAGTCATCTGTCTGATTGCATGTATTGCTGTATACATTGTAAAATCATCTCTTTTTGAAAATCTGGTAATCGATGTTTTAGAAAATTTCGTTGTAACGGATGTATTTTACAATATTGCACAAAATTATATTTTCGATGTCAGCGGACTGTTTTACTATCTGTCCCTTATCATCCTATTTGTTTTTTTGACCATACAGACATTCCAGAAAAGACGATGGAGTTAGGAGGAAATTAACGTGGAAAAACTAAAAAATTTATTTCGAACCAAAAACACGAAAAAAGGATCCTACAGTATCGCTGTTACTGCCGTGGTCATCGCAATCATCTTTGTATTAAATCTGCTGATACGGCAGCTGCCAGATAATATCCGGCAGGTTGATATCAGTGATACCAGTATTTATGAGATATCTTCAACAACAAAAAAACTAGTAAAAAATCTCGATTATGATATAAAGCTTTATGTTCTTGCTGATAAAAGTGAAACCGACGACCGGATTAAAAATTTCATTAGCAAATATGCCGGGCAGTCTAATAAAATTTCAGTGGAGTGGATCGATCCTGTACTGCATCCTTCTACTCTGACAAAATATAACGCAGAAGAAAACAGCATTGTTGTATCGTGTGCAAAAACGGACCGGCAGACAACTGTTTCTTTTGATGATATTCTTGCAGGATCTTCATCTTATTACGGAACGACAACTTCTGCCACTTCCTTTGACGGAGACGGACAGCTGACAAGTGCACTGAACTATGTCACAAGTTCCAAAGAATACAAAGCCTATTACACAACAGGACACGGTGAAACGGATCTTTCTACTTCCGTTACCGATCTGATGGAAAAATCCAGAGTTTCTTCTGAAGTCCTGAACCTTTTAAGTTCTACTTCTATTCCGGATGACTGTGATCTTCTGATCATGAACGGCCCGACCAGCGACCTGACCGATGATGAAGTTAAAGTACTGCAGAATTATATGGATAACGGTGGAAAGATCATCTGCCTCCTCGCTTATACTGATAAATCAATGAGCAATCTTTACGGATTCCTGAAAGATTACGGAATGACAGTATCTGACGGCTATATTGCGGATACAGAACGGTGCTATCAGGGGAATTATTATTATCTGATTCCTAATGTAACTGCCAGCGGAGATATGGCATCTGGAATGAGTTCTAATTCTGTCCTGATGATTAATTCAAAAGGTCTTACCCTATCAGATCCTGATGATGATTCAATCACCACAGAATCTTTCATGACCACCTCTGAAAACGGGTATGATATTACAGAAAACAATGAAAAACAGGGCACTTATACATTAGGAGCAACCGCAACTCAAACAGTTACTGTCAAAAATGATGACGGTGAAAAAGAAAATACGGAAAGCAGTCTCACAGTTTACGGAAGCAATATGCTGATCGATGATCAGATTACGTCTTCTTTCTCAAACCTTGAGAATCTGACATTATTTATGAACTCTGTCACATCCAGCCTTGACAATGCAGACAATATTTCCATTGCTTCCAAGAGTCTGGAAGTTACCTATAACAGTATTGCTTATCCTGGATTCTTCAGCATCCTGATTATTTTTGTTATCCCGCTTGGTCTTCTGGTTGGTGGATTTATCGTATGGTTCCGGCGCAGAAGAAGATAAGGAGGCATATATGAAACAGAAACGAACATTATCCATTCTTGTACTTATCCTTGCAGTACTTCTCGTACTGTACGGCGGGCTCAGGATTTATCAAAACAGCAAGGACGACAATTCAGATCATACGATCACTGTAAAAAATATGAGTTCCCTCACTTCAATCTCCTACAACAATGGTGAGGATCTGTCGTTCATAAAAGAAGACGGTACCTGGTATTATGCAGACAACCATAATTATCCAATTGCACAGGACACTGTGGACACCCTTGCATCGACTTTCCAAAAGATGAAGGCTGTCCGCAAACTGGGGAAAGGCGACGGCCTGGATGACTACGGTCTGAAAAATCCGTCTTACACTGTCACCGTAAAAGATAAAGATGGAACAAAGACATCCTTTTACATCGGAAATGCCACCGGTGAAAATTATTATCTGACCGTAGACGATAAGTCAACCATTTACACAGTTTCATCCGATGTGGTCACCAGTCTTTCCTCAACTTTGGATGATTTTATCCAAAAAGATACATTCCCAACTTTAAGTTCGGGAAATATTACAAAGGTCATAGTCACTCAAAACGGCAAAAAAACGACATATAAATCCGATGATGACATTGATTCCATTGCAGGAGGTCTTGGTACTTTCACATTTGGGGACTGTGAAAATTACTCTGCATCTGACAGTGCTCTTTCCAAATATGGACTGGATAAAGACTCTCAAATTACAGTCAAAGTTTCTTATAAAGATACCGATGACAACAATGAGAAAAAATCTATTACTCTTTGCATCGGGTCAAAAGACAGTTCTGGAGATTATTATTACGTGAAACTTTCTGATTCCGATATGGTATATCTGGGAGATGCAGATATCATCAAAAATATTTTAAATCCATAACAACAAGGCCCTCCGGAAAACCGGGGGCCTTATTGTTTTGCGGGAAACTATAGATATTGCCTGCATTTTCTGATTCATTTTCTTATTATCACTGATACTCCGTCTGGTATCACCGTAATTTTGCTGTTTTTGTTTCCCAAATAGGCATCTGCCATTTGGATTGCTTGAGACAGATCTTCTGCATAGTCCATCTGCATCTCTTCTACCATTTTCCGAGGTGCCTGAGTTACCATAATCACCTTATGTTTCAATAAAATCCGGCACAAAATCTGAGATTCCCATTGATCCGGCACTGTAGAATCCCGGTCAGTTGCCAAAAATCCGGCCATAATTTTTTCTTTATCCTTTTCATTGGCAAAAGTATCATATAGTTCCTGACCGCCATGGCCATCCATACAGCTTGAAACCATGATAATAACTCCTCCCGGACGGCAGGTGGCTTCTGCCGCAGTCATCCCTTTTACGGACTGATATATATTCTGATCCAGAGGATACCCTCCATTCGTTGAAATTACGATATCTGCCGGTGCTGCATCCACTCCGGAAAGCTGATCCACAAATCTGCATCCCTCCCTGTGAGCTTCATCAAAATGTCCTGCAAATGCCCGGATTACCTTCTTATCTTGATCCAAAACCACATTTACAATAAATGCAAGCTTTGCCTTTTTGGCCGCCCATACCATATCCTTGTGAATGGGGTTTCCTTCCAAAATTCCTGTTCTGGAATGTTCATCCGCAATAAATTCCGAACAATGATTGGCCATTACGGTTTCCCTGCTGGATACGCCTGGAAGCACACTTTTTCTTCCACCGGAAAATCCTGCAAAGAAATGTGGTTCAATAAATCCTTCTGCAATCAATAAATCTGCTTCATGAGCAATCTTATTGATCCGAAGTTTTCCGCCCGATGGCAGCGTTCCGATCTCAATCATATCTTCTTCTTTTCCACTCTCATGCACAACAAATCGAATATCTTCCCTATCTACAATTTCCTGACCAAATTTATAAATTAATTCTTCCCTTGTTGTCGGTCTGTGAAACCCTGTGGCAATTAAAACCGTGATTGATGCATTCGGACTGCCTTCCTTGATTTCCTTCAGCATGGCAGGCATAATCACTTTACTTGGCACAGGTCTTGTGTGATCACTGGCAATCATCACAATATTTTTCTTTTCTTTGGCAAGATCTCTTAGCCGCTTGCTGCCGATAGGATGTTTCATTGCTTCTTCCACAAGCTTTTTTTCACTATATTCCGGATGATAAGAATGAGCACCGGAAATCAAAATTCCCTGAATTCTTTCTTTCGGTATCTGTGCCTCTATTCTCCCTTTTCCAAAAGGAAGCTCTATTTTCTTCATATCTCTCTCCCTTTCTGTTTGCCTTATCTTCTTTTATTAAACAAATCCTGCCCCCAAAAAGGCTACCACCCCATAAACGACAGCAAACAAAATATAATACTTCATGACCTTTGTTAAAATTACACTTTCTTTTCCTACTGTTGCGGTCGCTGCTGTGGCCACCGCGATGCTTTGGGGTGAAATAATTTTTCCTGCAGTACTGCCCACTGTATTGGCCGCGATAAGCCAGACAGGATTCATGTGCAGAGTTTCCGCTGTACTTTTCTGCAGGCTTGAAAACAGAACGCTGCTGGAAGTTGAACTTCCTGTTACAAAAGTTCCAATGGATCCTATCAGCGGAGCTACGATCGGATAGAAAGCCCCTGTAATTCCTACGATAAAATCGGCGATTGACTGGGTCATACCACTGTATCCCATGATTTTTGCCGTTCCAAGAACCGCCATAATCGTAATGATGGTTTTTGCCATCTGTTTGATCGTATCTGCTAAGATTTTCAGCATTTCTATCAAAGAACATTTCTGGATGAAACCTCCAATGAATGCCGCAATGAAAATCAGAACTCCAGGTGTTGCAATCCATGTAAATGTATAAGGATCTGCTCCCGATGCAGCATAAATTTTCACATCAGATTTGATTGCTGCAAGCGGATCATGAATTGCTGGAAAAATAGACGATGTCAGAATCAGAAAAAATAACACTAAAATAAATGGGCTCCACGCTGTCAAAGCTTTTTTTACCGTTAATGGTTCATCTCCCTGCTGCGGCAGTTCCAGATCAAACTTTGTCTCTTTGCCTCCTCGTAAAAATCTTGCCAAAAGAATCGTCACTATCATGCTGCAGACAGATCCGATCACGGCCGGGAGCTCAGCACCTATATATTTTGCCGTGAGATACTGTGGCAAAACAAAAGAAATACCGGACATCAAGGTAATCAGCAGAATTCCCTTATAATCTCGGATTCCTTCTGCGCCTTCTTTTTTTCCTGTAATAAATACAATCAAAAACGGTACCAAAACAGCCATCAGTGCAAGCTGAATTACAACAAAAGAAGCCGTGTCATGCTGACTGACCCCTGTAATATCGGCTGCCGTTACGGTAGGAATTCCAATGGAACCAAATGCTACCGGTGTTGTATCTGCGATAAGACAAACTGTTGCCGCAAAAACCGGCTCAAATCCCAGTCCACATAAAATTCCTGCCGGAATGGCTACTGCTGTCCCAAATCCTGCCATTCCTTCCATAAAACCTCCGAATCCCCAGGCAATGATCAGCATCAAAATTCTTTTGTCCTTTGATACAGAGACGAGCATTCTTTTGATAACTTCCATATTTTTCGTATACACAACCAGATTGTAAGTAAAAACCGCTGCAATGATCACAAGACAGATTGGCCAGAGAGCCATCGCAAATCCCTCCAAGCCTCCTGTTGCTACATCAACCGCTTCCTGCTTCCAAAGAAACAACGCTTCTGCCGCCGCAATGACCAAAGCAATGATACATGCTTTATAACCAGTCATTTTTATTCCACATAAAGCAATAATCAGCCAGATAATCGGGAGCATTGCTAAAATAAAATTCACAAATAGTGTCACACTCTCCTCCTTTATTCCGTTTTCTGTTTTTAGTTCCTATTACTTCATGCGCGCACAAAATTGGTTCTACCAATCTATATTTATATGGTAGGACCAATTTATAAAAAAGTCAAGATGTTTCGTACAATTTTCACTTATTATCTATTTTTATTTTATTTTTTTGTATAATCTGCACAATTTCTATTTCTCCACTTCGCAATAAAAAAAGAGCTTTCGCCGCAGCTTTTCTGCTGCGGCGTAATGCTCTTCTTCCCAGCTTCTGAATCTGTCCCAAGACATACAAATCAAATCCATTCCTGGTTTATCTTTCTGCTCAATACTTATTTGTCCTGTTCATCTTCGTTCTTTCTACAGCCCTTTACTTTTTCCTCATCTTGTTGTTTCGCATCGATCAGATATGTCTTTAACTGATCTGCCGGAATCCCTCTGCTGCCTTTAAAAGCCCTGGGCGCAAGAAATAGTACCGGCGTAAAAAAGTACATAATTTTCGGAATATTAGACTGACTTGCCGTATCAATAACATAATTCCAATACCTGATTCCCTGTTGTTCCAACACCTCTTGGATCTTCTGATATTGAGAGATGTTCGAACCTCTATAGATATTTACCCTTTTCAGATTTTTTACAAAACCTCTTATCCCCTTCATTACAGTCATAACCTGTCCTTTCTCATATAATTTTTATCCATACCTATTAAAGAGAGAAATTAAAACCAAGGTGCCGTTGCGAGACATTTATATTTACATTTTTAATATTTTCTTTTTACCAAGTTTTTTGAAATTGTATTATTATATTTATTATTTCTACTTTATAATTGATTTTATCATGTATATCAGCTCTTTCCAGCAATATATATATAAATTTTACTTTTTCGTTTATAACTACTAATATTACTGTGGATTTCATTAATAAGTATAGAATACAAACCATGCCCATCTTGATTCCACGCCGCTTCTTCTCAATGTTTGGCTGACACCAAATAAGCCTAAAAAAGGAAACACCCAGAGATGAAGATCTCTCCTCTTCTCTGGGTGCTTCCTTTTTTATCTCCGCATGGCCTGCAGTCTAGCCAAAGTATCTCTTTAATAATCCTTCGAAGGCTTTTCCGTGACGGGCTTCGTCTCTTGCCATCTCGTGAACTGTGTCATGGATTGCATCTAAGTTCGCTTCTTTTGCTCTCTTTGCTAAGTCGAACTTTCCGGCTGTTGCTCCGTTTTCTGCTTCTACTCTCATTTCCAGATTCTTCTTTGTGCTGTCTGTTACTACTTCTCCTAACAGTTCTGCGAATTTTGCTGCGTGCTCTGCTTCTTCATACGCTGCTTTTTCCCAGTATAATCCGATTTCCGGATATCCTTCTCTATGTGCTACTCTTGCCATTGCAAGATACATTCCTACTTCTGAACATTCTCCTTCAAAGTTTGCTCTTAAGTCTGCTAAGATATCCTCGCTCACTCCCTGAGCTACTCCTACTACATGTTCTGCTGCCCATTCTCTTTCTCCGGACATTTCTTTAAATTTCTCTGCTGGTACTCCACATGTTGGACATTTCTCCGGCGGCTGTTCTCCCTCATGTACATATCCACATACTGTACAAACCCATTTCTTCATAATCGTTTTCTCCTTTTCTTTATTTATATTACGACTAGAATCAAAAGGGATCATATCCCTCATAAAAATAGGAATTATTCCTGTTTTCTAAATTCATCTTATCACTAGTCGGTATCCTTGTCAAGAATTTTTCGCAAACATTTTTCGCAGGTCCCTCTGAAATATGTCACACTTTCTGTAATCTTTCCCGGAAAATATTGATTCGCTTTTTCTATGACTTCCTGATCAAAAGATTCCATTTCAATATCTATGACCTCGCCGCATTCCTTGCATATAAAATGATAATGGGGCTCAATAGACGCATCATACCGATCTGCTCCATTATCATAGCTCAGCTTTAAGATATCGCCTCTTTCTGATAAAAGAGCAAGATTTCTATACACGGTTCCCAGACTAATGTTTGGGAATTGCTTTTTTATGTTCATATATATTGTATCCGCTGTCGGATGATCCTTGCGTGTCATGAGAAAAGCTATGATTGCATCTCTTTGTTTACTTCTCTTTGTTGCTGGCTGCATAGGACACTCCTTTCATAACAATAATTATTACTATTTTTATTTTAAGAGATGACCTCCTTTTTGTCAAGTGTCCAAACATTTCCTTTTTTCTGAACTTTTTACCAGACGAAACAGACCCCGTGTATACCGGGATCCGTTTCTTTTCTATATTTTCTATTTACTTACTGCTGAAAAACTTTATGAGGATTTAAAATATTCTTTGGATCAAATGCTTTTTTGATGCCTGCCATCAGCGCCAGGTTTGCTTCATCCAAAGATTCCTTGAGGTATGGTTTCTTAGCAAAGCCAATTCCATGTTCCCCGGATACCTGACCGCCCAGCTCCTTTGCTTTCTGATAAATTTTTTCCATAGCTAATTCCATTCTCCGCTCAAATTCTTCCTGACTCAAATCATCTCTTAAAATATAGGAATGGAGGTTGCCGTCTCCGGCATGACCAAATGTTTTGATTCGAATATCCACTTCTGTATGAAGGCTGTGAAGATATTCCACCATTTCATTGACTCGGTTTCTTGGCACGACCATATCAACCTCATCCATATAAGTCGTAGAACCTTTAATTGCTTCCAAAAAGGCTCCTCTTGCTTTCCAGATAGATTCTTCTCTTTCTTCCGTATCAGAAATCAATACATCAATGGCTCCCTGCTCCAAGCACAATTTTGCCACCTTATCATATGCTGCCTCAATTTCTTCTGTTGAATTTCCATCAAACTTTAAAAGAAGGTACGCATCTGACTGAGAATCCGGGAATTTTTTACCCAGATATTCCTCTGCATCAATGATAACTTCTCTCTGCATAAATTCAATTGCTGTCGGAATTACCTTTGACTGAATGATCAGAGGTACTGTATCAATTGCCTGTTTTAAAGTAGGAAATGGAATCAGCAGACTGATGGCTTTTTTCGGAAGCGGAAGCAGCTTCAAAATAGCCTTTGTAATAAATCCCAAGGTTCCCTCTGAACCAATCATAAGATCTTTTAAAGAATATCCGGAGCTGTTCTTTACAACTTTTCCACCGAATTCTACAATAGTTCCATTTGGCAGAACAACTTCCAGTCCTCTTACATAATCTCTTGTAACTCCGTATTTTACAGCACGCATTCCTCCGGCATTGGTACTGATATTTCCCCCGATTGTTGCTGATTTTTCTCCTGGATCCGGCGGATAGAAGAAATCATGGTCTTCCACATAGGATGCAAGTTCCATCAAAAGAACTCCTGGTTCCACAGTGACCGTAAGATTTTCTTCATCCAGCTCAAGAATATGATTCATAAGACTAGAGTCTATCATAATCCCATGTTCCATAGCAACGCAGGAACCTACCAGACCAGTGCCGGCCCCTCTCGGTGTCACTGGAATGTTATTGTTATAAGCATATTTCATAATCTGAGAAATTTCTTCCGCAGATACAGCTTTCACGACAACATCCGGATAACTGCTTGTTCCGCTCAATTCATCGTGACTATATTCTTCATTGATCTGATCTTTATATAAAACTCTTTCTGGATCATCGATAATATCTTTTATGACAGCCAGATCGGCCTCATCAAATTTTTTATAGCTCATATTCCTACGCCCCTTTCACAGCCTTAATTTTTTCAATCAGCTTCGGCACGATATCATAGAGATCTCCCACCAGGCAATAGTGAGCAGTCTCAAAAATCGGCGCTTTCTCATCTGAGTTAATTGCTACAATACATTCGGAATTGTTCATTCCTGCAGAAAACTGAACGGCTCCTGATACGCCGCAGGTAATGATCAGTTTTGGACGAACGGTCCTTCCACTTAATCCTACCTGACGTTTAGCATCCACCCATCCGGCTTCCGCCAACGGTCTGGTACATGCAACCTGTCCTCCGAGAAGCTCTGCCAGGTCTTCGATCATCTGCAGGTCTTCTTCTTTCTTCACGCCTCGTCCGGCTGCCACAAGCACATCTGCGGATTCTATAAACTGTTCCTGTTCTTTCATTACAATATCCAGCACATCCACATTGGATTTTAATAATTCCTGATCCATGGAGCAGGAAATGATTTCTCCTGAAACATCTTCCTGCCGTTCCGGGGCGTTCATGACTTTGTAACGCACCGTTGCCATCTGCGGTCTGTGATTCGGTGTCAGAATGTGAGCCATGATATTTCCGCCAAACGCCGGGCGGATCTGAGACAGGTCTGTATTTTCATCCATATCAAGAATCGTACAGTCTGCTGTGAGTCCTGTCTTCATTCTGGCTGCCACCCTAGGAGCGAGCTGCCGTCCTACAGTCGTCGCCCCCGTCAGGATTGCTGTCGGCTGATTCTTCTTGATAAAATCTTCAAAAACAGCTGTATATGGTTCAATTTTAAATCGATCCAGCTGCGGATCATCATACACAAATACTTTATCTACCCCATAATGGAGGATTTCTTTTGCTTTTTCCTGGATATTACTTCCCATAAAAAGAGCATACACCGGATGCCCGATTTTTCCTGCCAGTTCCCTTGCTTTTCCAATCAGTTCATAAGTTACCGGATGAATCTCACCATCTACATGATCGACGTAGACTGCGATTCCTCTCCATTTGCTCTTATCAATGGTTTTCTTTTTCTCATCTTCTACATATTCTACTGCACCTTTTGGCCCTTTTTTTACACACAGACGGCACATCTTACAAGCCGCATTGATGGAAACTTCTCCGTCTTTTACCTCCATGGCTCCGAAAGGACAGATCGCTGCCAGCGCATTGGGATTTTCTATTTTTTCCTGATGAATCACTAATTTTGGCATAATCTTCTCCTCCTTAAATAAACTTCATTTCCTTCATCATATGGAATAACTTGTCTGCCATTACTTCTCCTTCCTCCGTCCACACTTCTTTGTGGTCATTGCTCTCCGGAGGGAAAATTCTCTTTACCTGGGTCGGAGAACCATTCAGTCCATAATGAGTTTCATCCTTATCATCCATATCATCCAATGAATATATTTCAATTTCCCGATCTTTTGTTTCCATCTTCTTTACATAGGAAGGCAGCCTCGGCTGGAAGATATCCTTATCTGCGGACAAAAGACATGGGTAAGCAACTTTGGCAATTTCCAGCTCATTTGGAAGATCCATTTCTACTGTAATTCCATCTGTCTCTACCTTTTCAATTTTCTTTACATTAGAGACGCTGGGAATTCCCAGCCATTCAGAGACCTCAGAGCCAACCTGAGCCGTATCTCCGTCTGTTGTCTGTTTGCCGCACAAGATCAGATCAAATTTTCCCATCTTTCGAATTCCCTGGGCAATCGTATAACTGGTTGCCAGTACATCTGCTCCGCCAAATCTCCGGTCTGAAAGCAAAGCTCCCCTGTCTGCTCCCATAGCAAAAGCTTCGCGAATCACCGCTTGTGCCTGCGGCGGTCCCATGCTGATCACACTGATAGTTCCTCCTTCCTGTTCACGAATCCTAAGCGCCGTTTCCAGCGCATAGAGATCATAAGGATTCATTTTAGAATCAGCTCCGTCTCTTAACAGTACGCCGGTCACCGGGTCGACTTCTACTTTATTTGATGCCGGTACCTGTTTGATGCATACCAAAATATCCATATCCGCTCCTCCTATTTCTTTGTATTTGCTTGTTCGTTTCTATTGGTACTACCAATTTTTCCTGTAAAAAAATAAGCAGCGTTTGTTTGCTTCTATTGGTACTACCAATCTATGCCATTATTATATCTTTTTTGTTCATTTTTGTCTATAGTTTTTGTAAATTCTTTTTTATTTTTAGAAAAAACCGATAAACACTATATTTTCATAGAGTTTATCGGTTTTCTGATCTTTCACTTAAATCTTCATTTCCTTGTGAATGATCTGATCGATCATTTTAAAATGCTGCATCAAGGCTTTCTGTCCATTCTCTGCATCTCTCTTTATCAGACATTCTACCATCTGTTTATGAAACTCCTGCAGCAGCTCTTTCCTTTCTTCTGTGCGCAGGATTTCCCGCCGCATATCTTCAATAAATACATCCATCACTTCAGAAAGAGCATTTAAAATATTTTGGATCAGCAGATTTCTGGAAGCCTTAGCAATTGCGTAATGAATCTTCTTATCCCATAAAGTATTTTCTTCCTCATTCTGACTTCGATCCAATTTTTCCACATATTCCTGCATCTGAAGAATTTCAGAATTGTCTGCGTACTTTACAGCCAGTGCATAAGCCTGCATTTCCAATCCAATCCTAATCTGATTAATCTGGTCATAATCCAGTTCTCCCAGAATAAACATCATAGAGAAGGTATCAACCAGATAATGATCAAAATCACAGGATACATAATTTCCCGCTCCCTGCCGGCTGGAAATGACTCCAATGACACTCAGGATCTTGAGCGCTTCCCGAACAGAATTCCTGCTGACTCCCAGTTTTTCTGACAGCTCACGCTCCGGAGGCAGCAGCTCACCTATCATCAGTTCCCGATTCCGAATCAGCTGTTTAATATAATCGATCACAATCTCGTAGGCTTTCTTTTGTTTTTTCATTTCTTCCTCCTGTTCCTTATTATAACAAAGAAATATTTTTATGAAAACCCTTGCAATCTTATGCAAACAGGTGTAGTATATAAGAAATTTAAATGTAGTTTTCAAAACTACTTATTATTTTATTAAAAACTTTTTAACATTTTCTTAAGAACTTCTTAGATTGGAGGTAATCCTATGTCAAACCATAAATTAAAAGAACCTGGAAGCGCAATTACACATTTTATCGGAATGATTCTTGCCGCTCTTGTTTCTGTTCCGCTGATTATTAAGAGTTTTATGACTGGAGATTATATCAGAATCATTTCTCTTACTATCTTCACCCTCAGTATGATTGGTCTGTACGGGGCAAGTACTGCATATCATTCTTTTAATATTTCACCACGAATCAATAAAGTCCTGAAAAAACTGGATCATGCTATGATCTTTGTGCTGATTGCCGGATCCTACACCCCAATCTGTACGATTGTTCTCGGCGGCAAAATTGGATACGGACTGCTGACCATTATCTGGATTATCGCCGTTCTTGGCATTTTATTTAAGATGTTCTGGATTGGATGCCCGAAATGGGTTTCATCCGTTATGTATATCGCAATGGGATGGCTCTGTATCGTAGCCATTGCTCCAATCATCCACAGTTTGTCTGCAGCTTCTTTCGCATGGCTTCTGACTGGAGGATTGATTTATACTGCCGGCGGCGTTATTTATGCCCTAAAGATTCCGTGGTTTGAAAACCACTGGAAAGAATTCGGGCTTCACGAAATCTTTCATCTGTTCGTTATGGGCGGCAGTGCATGTCATATGGTCCTAATGTTCCAGATTTAAAAAAGATTGTATTTTATCAATCTCCTTCGATATATTTTAGCTTCTGCTGATAAGCGTCAATCAGCAGAAGCTTCTTTTTTCTTGTCAGTTTTTTGATCTGTGCCTCCCATTTCATTGCTTCCTGTTTTGTATCGAAGCTCTCCTGATATACTAATTTTACCGGGAGCCTGCTTCTCGTATACTTCGCTCCTTTTCCTTCATTATGCCTCTTTACTCTTTTCTTAAGATCATTAGTCCATCCCGTATACAGAGTGCCGTCCCCGCATTCCAGTATATATGTATAATTTTTCATGATGACTTCCTCATTTCTTCGAAGAAAAAACCGCCTGGTTTGCGGCGGCCTTTCTTCTACATCAGCTGGGATTTCCCTGCTGTTATTGTCTTTTGCTTCTTTCTTATTATACGGCGGATTGCCCATTATGGTTCCAATGTTATTCTAAATATTTCCCCGGGTCAATACTCTTTTTATCCTTTTCCATCTGAAAATACAGATTCGTTCCTTCTAATGTATAATAGCTTGTAGGTGCTGCTACTTTTCCGATCACTTGTCCTTTTTCTACCGTATCTCCTGCCTTTACAGTCAATTCTTTCATCTGTCCGTACATTGCTGTGTATCCACTTCCAAGATCCATGCAGACCGTTTGTCCATACTCCGCACTGTTTTTAATTTCCGTTACTTTCGCCTGTTTTACCGCTTTAACTGAAGCATTTTCCTGAGCTTCAATCAAAATACCCGGATTTGTGCGATACTGATCCAAAGTTTCAAAATAGACCGTTGCTTCTGTACTATACGGAAGCAGAACATTGCCTGTAATCGGCCAGGACAATTTCGTCTTACCGTCGTATGTGACCGTCTGCTTCATTGTCTGAGCTGCTTTCTGTGTCGATGTCTCTGCCGTATTCTGTGTAGTTTCTGATGTCTCTGCAGTTTCCTGAGTAGCGCTGTTTGCTACATCTACGGATTTTTCCAGTTCTACTTCCTGTTTGGCTAGCTCTCGTTTTTCCTTAAACTTTACACTGTAATATGCCATAATCCCAAGAAACAAGACAAAACCAATAATCATAACCCCATAATATTTTCTAAGAGCAAAAGGGGTCTGCCTGCTGTTTTTTCTCATTATCATCACCTCAAACTTAGTTTTGCCGATTCTTTCTTGTTTATTCATTTATGTTTTTGATTTTTACTCCTGTATAATAGTATTTAAGAATCTGCTGATAATCCTCCCCTTTTTCTGCCAATTTGTGAGCTCCATACTGGCTCATTCCCAATCCATTTCCCTGTCCCAGACAAACAATTCTCATTTTTCCATCATACGGCTCCAGATAAAAATTATTAGAAGCAAGAGAAAACCACTGGGCCCATGTGGTTCCTGATATCTCAAAATCACCAGCTTTGACCTTTTTTACATATCCGTTTTTCGTTGCCTGACTGACAGAAAGATTAGATTTAAGCTGGTCGGTCGTCAGATCTGTCTCATAAGATTCCTTTATTTTATCCAAAATTTTTCCATAAGTTAATACAGTAACCGACATATAATCTGTGGACTCTGTATCTTCCAGACTGTCTTTTTCCTGCAGGTACGGATACCCTTCTCCAAACCATTCTTCTCCGCTTAAGGTAGTTCCAACGCTTAGCCCATGAAAAAATGGCTCTATGTACATGTTTTGATATAAAATAACTTTTCCCAGAGTATCACTGACTGCTCGCTTTCTTACTTGGTCTTTCAGGGAGTATTTTTTACTTCCCAAAACTTCTTTCAGTTTCTTGTCAGTTATCCTTTCATAGGGAATTTTTTCTTCCTTTATTTTTTTTGAATTTCCCATTCTCCGTATCATATCGGTTCTTAAAATAACTGCCTGAGCTTTCAGTGCCTCCTCTTCGTAGTCCAGTGAAATCTGTTCCGGCAGAATCATCCAAAGATAAGATTCCAAGTCTATGAACTTGCCATCTTCTGTTTCAATTTGATATCCGCTGTCATATGTACTAAAATCGACTTCTCTTTCTTGATCCCGCGGGGCCATAAATACCGTAATCAAATATGGGATCGAAAAAAACAAAAAAAGCCCCAAAAATATATATGTCATTTTGTATCTCATTTTCATCCTCCTTTTGTCCGTCTTACTATTTTATGTTACAATGGAAAAAAATATGAAAGGAGGATTTTCTAGATGCAGACACGCTCTTTTATTATCAAAGCAGCACAAGGTCTCCATGCCAGACCTTGCGCAAATCTTGCGGCTGCCGCAAGAAACTTTGAATCCACTATTATTATGTCATTTCACGGAGCAGATTATAATGCTTCGAATCCGATTGCTCTTATGAGTGCCGGCGTTTCCTGCAATGATGAGATAATTTTTAAGATTTCAGGCAATGATGAATGTGAGGCCGCAGATGCGATTCAAAATATTGTAGAAAATGAATTGTAGAAGATTGTTGCTTCCTGCCCAATTGTGATATATTATGAATATGTGTGATTTTTATTCATTTTTTAGAGAAATCACAAAATTACATGAAAGGAGTTTTTCATGGACATCAACCAACTGACCCTGCTGACGGATCTTTATGAATTGACCATGATGCAGGGATATTTTAAATCTAAAAACGACGAATCCGTAATTTTTGACGTATTTTATCGGGAGAATCCTTCTGGAGGCGGCTATGCGATCACATGCGGTCTGGAACAAATGATTGACTATATCAAAAACCTCTCATTTTCTTATGAAGACATTGATTATCTGAGAGGGCTTCATATATTTGATGAAGATTTTCTAGAATATCTTGCCGGATACCATTTTACCGGTGACATTTACGCCATACCGGAAGGCACCGTTGTTTTTCCAATGGAACCCCTTGTGAAAGTATGCGCCCCGATGATGGAAGCACAGCTGATCGAAACAGCCCTTTTAAATATTATCAACCATCAAAGCCTGATTGCAACAAAGGCTTCCAGAGTCGTATATGCTGCAGGCGGAAGCGGTATTATGGAGTTCGGTCTTCGGCGTGCTCAGGGACCTGATGCAGGAACCTACGGTGCAAGAGCTGCTGTTATCGGCGGATGCGACGGTACCTCCAATGTGCTGGCGGGAAAACTGTTCGACATTCCTGTCCTGGGTACCCACGCTCACAGCTGGATCATGAGTTTTGATGATGAATATACGGCATTCCGCACCTATGCAGATCTTTATCCAGATACCTGTACCCTTTTGGTAGACACTTATGACACCCTTCGCTCCGGTGTACCAAATGCGATCCGTGTTTTCCAGGAACTTAGGGATGCAGGCCGTACTCCTGCCAAATATGGCATCCGGCTGGACAGTGGTGATCTGGCTTATCTTTCAAAACAAGCCCGCAGGATGCTGGATGAGGCCGGTTTTGAAGATGCTGTTATTTCTGCTTCTGGTGATCTGGATGAACATTTGATTGCCAGTCTGATTCATCAAGGGGCACCGATTACCTCATGGGGCGTCGGCACTAAACTAATCACATCTGCTGACTGCCCGGCTTTTGGCGGTGTATATAAACTGGCAGCCTCCCGTCACAAAGGCGAAACCAAATTTACGGCTAAAATCAAAATTTCCGAAAACCCTGCCAAGATTACCAATCCTGGTGATAAGATTCTCTTCCGGCTCTATGATTCTGAAACCGGCAAGATACGAGGTGATTTGATTTGTTTATCCGATGAGTCTTATGATCCGTCAGAAGATCTGACAATTTTTGATCCTCTTGCCACTTGGAAGAAATCAACATTAAAGGGCGGAACTTACAAAATAAGGGAACTTCTCGTCCCAGTTTTTCTAAAAGGAAAATGTGTTTACGAGAGTCCTTCTGTCATGGAAATTCGCAGCTACTGTCAAAAAGAACTAAATACTTTATGGGATGAAAGCCGGCGGCGTCTGAACCCTCAGGAAGTGTACGTAGATCTGTCACTTCCGCTTTACCAGCTGAAACATCAGCTGCTTGATCAAAAACACGAAACTAAGAAGGGAGAAAACAAATGATACGTTTTTTAGCCGATATCATCTATCTATTCTTTTTCCTTACTTTGACCGCCCCTCTGTATCCTTTGTTCAACCATTGGAATAAGACCGGCCAGTCTCACCGACGTTCTGCAATGGCACAGCGAATGGTCATGAACGCGTTTCACATCTGTCTGCATTTTGCCGGCGTCAAGGTAATCGTTGAAGGAAAAGAAAAGATTCCTCCGGATACTGCTGTTTTGTATGTCGGAAACCACAGCAGCTATTATGATATTTTATGCAGTTACGTTGCCACTCCTACCGGAGTTGGTTTTTTCGCTAAGAAGGAGATGTCAAAAGTTCCATGTCTAAAACACTGGATGGAATTTATCAACTGCCTGTTTCTGGACCGAACAAATATTAAAGAAGGCTTAAAGACTATGAACCAGGGAACCGAATATCTGAAACAGGGCTTTTCCATGGTGATCTTTCCGGAAGGAACCAGGAGCCAGGATCCAGAACCTCATGCTTTCAAGGAAGGCAGTCTTCGTCCTGCTCTCAAAGCCAATGTGCCGATCATTCCGATTGCAATTACGGGTACACCTGATATTTTGGAAAATAATCGGAAATATACGGTAAAGCCAAGCACTGTTTACATTTCTTTTGGCGATCCAATCTATCCGGATCAGCTGGATCGTCTCCAGAAAAAGCATTTAGGCGCATTCATTCGTGAAGAAATTATAGAAATGCGTAAAAAACATAAGACAAGTGAGTAAAAAAGTGCTATAATACAACAGATAGTCAAAAAGTAACAGGAGGAGAAATATCATGAACATATGGATAGTCCTACTAATCATTGCTGTAGTTATTGCGATTGTTTTCGCCGTTCTGTATTTTGTCGGAAATAAGATGCAGAAGAAGCAGGAAGAACAGCGCGCTCAGCTGGATGAGATGGCACAGACCGTTTCCATGCTGGTAATCGACAAGAAGCGGATGAAGATGACAGATGCGGGTTTTCCTAAAATGATCATTGACAATATTCCAAAACGGGCAAAGATGGCAAAGGTTCCAATCGTAAAAGTTAAGATCGGACCAAAGATCACCCCGTTATTATGTGATGAAGCAATCTTCGATGACGTTCCTGTAAAGACTGAAGTCAAAGCAGTTATAAGCGGCATCTATATTACAAAGATCAAAAATTTACGTAATGTAACCCCGCCGGAACCTGAAAAAAAAGGTCTTCGGGCAAAACTCGCAAAAAAAAGCGCACAGTATCTGCGCAAGTAAAAATGGATTACTCTATAAAGCAAAAATCCTGCGTGCCAGAAGCACGCAGGATTTTTTATGTTCCGCCGGCTATTTTTGTCTTTCTTCTATCTTAACAATAACAAGTCCTTTATCAGTCTCAATATATCCAATCCTTAAATACTGACCATCCTGTTTGATATAGCCTCCTTGTGTGGACGGAAGATGATACCCGAATTTCTTGATGAACCGGTCTCCATAAGAGAAATGAACCCCTTTGATATCAAAGCTTTCTTCTTCCATATCTTCTTCGTCTTCTCCTCCGTCAGATGCCGGAACAAAATTCTCTACATATCCCTCTACGGTCTTATAATCTCCTTGCTTGTAAGTGTGGATAATCTGCATATATCCAAAAATAAACCGCAAAGCCGCCACAGCACATATGATCAGGCAGACCGCCGATAATAATTTAAAAAACGGCTTCTTTGCAAAAATCAATAACATCAGTCCAATAAATCCAAGAATTGCGAACGGTACTACCCAATGTACCTGTATCGTAAAATTACTTGCCTCATATAATAGTTTCATATCTTCTCCCTCCTTTTCGTTACTGACTGCAGTAAGATAACACTTGCGCAAACTCCATAGGACCGCCGAATAAATCCAGAGCGCTTCCTATTGTTACGTCGATTCTGTCTTTTCCATACTTTTTGAGCAGTTCCAAATCTTTGAAACTCCGGACACCTCCGGCATATGTCAACGGATTTCCCTGATATTGTGCCAGAATCTTTACAAGTTCCTGATCAATTCCCTGGGATTTCCCCTCTACATCGACTCCATGGATCAGAAACTCATCACAGTAGGCCTCCAGCGTTTTTAAAAGATCCCTGTTCATCTTTTCTCTGGTGAATTTCTGCCATCTGTCTGTAACGACATAATAATCATTCTCTCTCTTACGGCAGCTCAAATCCAATACCAGATGTTCCTTCCCCACTGCATCCCTGAGACGTTCCAGCCGGTCATACCGTATCTCTCCCTCTGAAAATACAAAAGAAGTTACGATGACATGGGAAGCCCCTTTATGGATAAAGTATGCGGCGCTTTCATCGGTTATTCCTCCGCCTGCCTGAAGTCCTCCTGGAAAAGCTTCCAGCGCTTTCACTGCTTCCCTGCGGTCAGCTTCATAATATGAAGAGTCTTTGGAATTCAGCAAAATTACATGACCTCCGGATAATTGGTTCTTTTTATATAGTTTACCATAAAAGCCCGCATCATGCGCAGAAACAAAATTTTCTTCTGCCTGATCTCCTTGATCCAGAAGGCTGCCTCCTACAATCTGTTTTACTTTTCCGTTATGTATGTCTATGCATGGTCTAAATTTCATGTCTTTTGCTCCTGTTTAAAAATCTTCCATCTCCAAAAGTTCAAACGCCTGTCCTGACGGCTCGGATTTAAATTCCATCTTTTTGCCTGATACCGGATGGGCAAACGCAATTCTTGCAGCGTACAGTCCAATCTCGCGATATGTCCTCTTCGTCTTTTGGAACAGCGGATTATATTTCGTATCTCCCCAGATTCCAAAGCCCCTGGACGATGTCTGTACCCGAATCTGATGATGCCTGCCTGTCCTTAAGTGAATCAAACAATAAGTAAATTTCATCTTTGAGGACTCCATCATATCAATCACTTCATAATCCAGAACTGCTTCTTTCGCTCCTTCAGTGCCTTCCGGCACGACAAAAGAACAATTCGCCACTGAATCTTTTTTTAGGAAATCTCTCCATGTTCCTTCATCCTGAGGCAGCCATCCAGTCAAAACCGCCTGATAGTCCTTCTCAAATTCCCGCTCTCTGATCTGTCTGCTTAGTTTTGCTGCAGTTTCTTTTCTGCGGGCAAATACCATGATTCCACCTACCGGCCGATCCAAACGATGGACCACGTATAGCTCCGGCTCCTCTTTCTGGTCTCCCTCAAAAAACAACTGATTTTTCAGCTGATGCAATAGATCCATATCTCCGGTCTTATCACTGGAAACCGGCATTCCTGCCGGTTTCTCACATACTAAAATATCACTGTCTTTATATACAATATTGACTCTTTTCCTTCTCCTCATCTGCCTCTCCTACATCTTAAATCGGTATCCTACACCCCAAATCGTCTCGATATACTGCGGTTTTGCCGTATCTGTTTCAATCTTTTCCCGAATCTTTTTGATATGGACAGTTACCGTGGCAATATCCCCCAGAGATTCCATATCCCAAATTTTATTAAACAATTCTTCCTTTGTAAATACACGGTTTGGATGACTTGCCAGGAATGTCAGCAAATCAAATTCTTTCGTCGTAAAAATCTTTTCTTCATCATTGAGATAAACTCTTCTTGCGGTTTTGTCAATCTTGAGCCCTCTGATCTCAATGACATCATTCACCTCCGTCTGATTATTGATCAAACGCTGGTACCGATTCAGGTGTGCCTTTACACGTGCCACCAGTTCACTTGGACTAAACGGCTTCGTAATATAATCATCTGCTCCCAATCCCAGACCTCTGATCTTATCGATATCTTCTTTCCGGGCAGATACCATGAGAATCGGTATCTCCTTTGCAGCACGAATTTGTTTGCAGATTTCAAATCCATCCGCTCCCGGCAGCATAATATCTAAAATGATCATATCATAATCATTCTTGAGCGCCATCTCCATGCCCTTTTTTCCATCCGTCTCTATCTCCACTTCAAATGAACTTAGTTCCAAATAATCTTTTTCTAATTCTGCGATGGATAGTTCGTCCTCTACGATTAACACTTTACTCATTCTTATTCTCCTTTGGCTTTTCCAGTACTTTATTTAATGTAAAGAATATGGTCGTACCTGCACGCAGCTTACTTTCTGCCCAGATTTCTCCCCCATGTTCTTCTATGATCTTCTTGCAGATGGACAGACCCAATCCGCTTCCTCCGGCGGAGTTCCTTGACATATCCGCCCGATAAGTTCTCCGGAAGATATGCGGCAGATCCTCTTTGGAAATTCCCATTCCGTTATCTTTAATTTCCACTTGAATCTTTCGGTCAAATTCCGTTAAGGTAATGCTTACTTTTCCTTTCGCCTTGTTATTGTATTTACAGGCATTGTTAATAATGTTGTTGATCACTCGTTTAAGCTGCTCCGGATCTGCGGTTACCATGGCATTTTCTGAACAGTAATTCCGATAAGAAAACATCATGCCTTTCTGCTCCAGATCCGCTCCGATCTCATCCACACAATCTTTGAAATACGCATTGATATTGATTCTTTCAAAATTATAAGGAATAATATTGGAATCAATCTTAGAATAAAGCGATAGCTCATTGATCAGCACATCCATATCATTTGCTTTATTATAGATCGTTTTAATATATCGGTCCATCTTCTCCGGTGTATCTGCCACACCGTCCATAATACCTTCTACATATCCTTTGATCGCTGTGATCGGTGTCTTTAGATCATGAGAAATGTTGCTGATCAAATCTCGGTTCTGTTTCTCATAGACCATCCGGGCATCGATAGAATCTTTTAATTCCGCCCGCATTTCATTAAAGGAATCACATAGTTCCCGAATCTCTTCTCCTCCGCTGCGGATCACAACATCATTGTCCAGATTGCCATCTTTTATACGCTCTGCTCCAGCCTTTAATTCGCGGATCGGCCCCACAAATTCACGATACATAAACCATGACAGGAACGTACTCGTAAGAATCAGCACCCCCACAACCGCAAGACATACCTGCATGATGATATTACGGTAATGGGGCAGCACAGCTCCTAAATCTGTCATAATAAAAACAGAGCCTTTTCCGCCGTCCTGATATTCAAAATCCTGTTGTTTTACAAGATAATTGCCTGGTTTGCTGACGAAAAAGCCTCTGTCCTGATCACTTTCATCATTTCCGTACGCCGGCAGTTTCTCTTCCAAAGCCTGACTGCTGTCCTTACTTCCCCGATATACAATGTCCTGATTTTTTCGAACCAGAAGATAGGAATCTTTTTCAGACAGACGCTGATTGACATCCTCAAGATATCCCTCATCTTCCAGAGCCGACGGCTCTATAAGGATCTTCTCTTCCAGTTCCCGATAAATCTCTTTTGTTGAATTATTCATCGTCTTAAGCGGATTCACGAATCTCTCGAATCCATCTGCCGAAATATCGGTATTATTAATTCTCACATATCCAAACCCTAACGCCAAAATCGATACGATCATAACAAAAATAGGCAGGATAATGGCCGGCAGATAAATCAGACGGACTTTGTTCACTGCTTTCATTCTGTTTTCCTTTCATCTGCTTTTGTTCTTATGCATATATTATAACATAGGCATACGAGGAAACCAGTTTTTGTACGAATTTTTATTTAATTTTTACAATCTTTTTTTCCTTTTTTCTGTTTTAAAATAAAATCCAGAAGCTGATTTGCTACTTCATCTTTTGACATGATTGGAAGTTCTGCTTCTTCCTTCTCAGTAATAAAAGTCACCACATTAGTCTCTGTTCCAAATCCGGCGCCTTTTTCTTTGAGATTGTTTGCCACAATCATGTCGATATTTTTTTTCTTCAGCTTAGCCCTGGAGTTTTCCAGCATATTTTGAGTTTCCATGGAAAATCCACACAAAAATTGTCCTTCTTTTCTGTTTTCTCCCAGTGATTTTAAAATATCCCTGGTTCTTCTCAGCCGGATTGCCATATCATCATCTTTTTTCTTTACTTTCTCATCGCTGACTTCTGCCGGTGTATAATCGGCTACCGCGGCAGCTTTGATAATAATATCCTGCTGATCTTTATGTTCCATAACTGCTTTATACATATCCGCCGCACTTTGAATCTTTATGACATCTACAAACATCGGCGGCTCCAGACTCGTCGGACCGGAAACAAGAGTTACTTTCGCACCCCGCAGCATAGCTGCTTTTGCGACAGCATATCCCATACGCCCGGAAGAATGATTAGAAATATATCTCACCGGATCAATGGACTCTACTGTAGGTCCCGCAGTTACCAGAACATTTTCTCCTTGAAGATCCTTTTCCATGGAAATACACCGCTCAATATAAGAAACCAGAACTTCTTCGGACGGCATCTTCCCTGCTCCGCTTGTTCCGCAGGCCAGATGTCCGGAGGCCGGTTCAATGATTTCATATCCAAATCTGCGCAGTTTATTAAGGTTATCCTGCAGTATCGGATTTTCATACATTTTTGTATTCATCGCAGGCGCAATGATCACAGGTTTCTTACATGCCATCACCGTAGTTGTCAGCATATCATCCGCAATTCCTCCTGCAATCTTTCCAATTACATTGGCAGATGCAGGGGCAATCAGCATCACATCCGCTTTATCTGTCAAAGATACATGAGCTACATGGAACTGGAAATTCCGGTCAAATGTCTCCACCAGACATTTCGTATTGGTAAGCGATTCAAAGGCAATTGGATTGATAAAGTGTGTGGCATTCTTTGTCATGACCACATGAACTTCACATCCTCGTTTTACCAGCATACTGGCCACATTTGCCATCTTATAGGCGGCAATACTGCCTGTTACACCTAATACTACAGTCTTTCCTTTTAACATAATCTTCTCCTACATATCTTCCAGACGTCCATGCCTTTCATAATTTGTGCATCGTGAAATCTGGTTCTTATCATCTACAAATACTACTTTCGGTTCAAAGGTTTTCGCTTCCTCCGGCGTCATATCTGCATAAGCAATGATAATGATCTTATCTCCTGTTGCCACACATCTTGCTGCCGGACCATTCAGACAGATCATACCGCTTCCCGGCTCACCCGGAATCGTATATGTCTCAAAACGGCTGCCATTGTTTACATCCACAATATGCACATGCTCATATTCCAGAATACCTGCTGCATCCAGCAGTACCGGATCCACCGTAATACTTCCCACATAATCAAGTTCTGCCTGCTTTACCGTTGCTCTATGAATTTTACCTTTTAACATGCTAATGTTCATTTTTCTAATTTCTCCTTCTATCCTAAGCGTTTAACAGTGTATTGTCAATCAGTCTTGTCTTTCCGATATAAACTGCCATAGCAAGCATACATTCTCCGTCCAAAGTTTTTACCGGTTCCATGGATATTGCATCCACTGCTTCCACATAGTCGATCTTTGCCAAAGGTTCTGTTTCTATATTTTTCTTCATTGCTTCAACAACTTTCTGCGCATCTTTCTCCGTTTCTGCCATCTTCTTTCCAAGAGCGATCGTTTTTGAAAGAATCAGCGCTGCCTTTCTCTCCTCCGGAGACAAATAGGTATTTCTTGAACTTTTTGCAAGTCCATCTTCCTCTCTGACAATCGGACATCCAACGATCTCAATATCCATATTAAGATCTCTTACCATTCGGCGTATAACCGCAAGCTGCTGACCATCTTTCTGCCCAAAGTAAGCCCGGTCCGGCTTCACGATATGAAACAGCTTGCTGACTACAGTACAGACACCTCGAAAATGAATAGGTCTGGTTTTTCCACAAAGACCTTCTGTCAATCCGGTCATATCCACAAAAGAGCAGAAATCCGGTGCATACATTTCTTCCGGTTCCGGATGGAAAATCAAATCAACCCCTGCCTTCTCACAAACCTTTGCGTCATGTTCCAAATCTCTCGGATACTCTGCCAAATCTTCTGTCGGACCAAACTGCATAGGATTGACAAAAATGCTGACAACCACCTTATCATTTTGTTTTCTGGCAGCCTCCATCAAACTCTGATGTCCTTCATGAAGATACCCCATCGTTGGGACAAGCCCTACCGTCAAGCCTTGCTTTTTCCATTCTTTTACCTGTTTTCTTACTTCTTCTATTGTTTCAACGATTTTCATCTTTTTCTTCTCCTTTAATACAGTTTCTCTATAATATCATCGCTGATTGCGTATGTATGTTCCTTTCCTGGAAAAGTCCCTTCCTGGACTTCTTTCATATAATCCGCAACTGCACCTTTCATGATTTCGCCTACCTGAGCAAACTGTTTTACAAATTTCGGAACGAAATTTCCATACATCGCCAGCATATCCTGATATACCAGCACTTGTCCGTCACACTGAGCTCCCGCGCCGATGCCGATCGTAGGAATATGAAGTTTTGATGTAATGATTGCTGCAAGTTTCGCTGGGATTCCCTCCAGTACTACCATAAAGGCTCCTGCTTCTTCCACGGCAAGCGCAGCCTCAATCAATTCTTTTGCTGCTTCCTCACTCTTGCCCTGTACTCTGAATCCTCCGAATGCATTCACAGACTGAGGCGTCAGACCGATATGCGCACAAACCGGAATCTGCGCTTCCACGATTGCCTTGATCTGCGGGCATACATTTTTCCCGCCTTCCAGCTTTACAGCCGTGCATCCTGTTTCTTTCATGATTCTGCCTGCATTTACAACGGCATCATAAACAGACGTATGATAAGATAAAAACGGCATGTCTACCACGATCAGTGCTTCTTTCGCACCTCTGCACACGGCAGCTCCATGATGGATCATATCATCCACCGTAACCGGAATTGTAGAATCATATCCGAGCATCACCATTCCCAGAGAATCTCCCACCAGCATAGTATCAATTCCTGCCTCATCAAACAGCTTTGCTGTTGAATAATCATATGCTGTCAGCATAGAAATTTTTTCACCATTATCCTTCATCTTCTGTAATGTGCTTACTGTCTTTTTCATCTTTCTTCCTCCAACACTTGTTTCATATCTGCATATGATATTTCCGGATGTCTTTTCTCTGCGATCTTTATGATTTCTCCCGTCAGAGAAAGATATGTCTCCTTTTGATCCTGTTTTAAAACCTTCAGATGCTTCTTCACCGTCTGAACATCGTGGCGTTCCACTGGTCCTGTCAGAGCGTCTTTTGTTCCAGCCTCAAAAATATTTTCCAGATTAGACACGGCCAGCGGCTTCAGTGCTGCCATAGCTTCTTTCCGTTCAAATCCGCATTGAATCAGCATCTGGACTGCCTCTTCCATCAATCCTACCATCAGATTGGATGCAAAAACAGCCGCTGCGTGATACAACACTTTATCTTCCTGACGGATTCCAACAACCGGATTCCCGCAGTGACGAAGCAAAGCTTCAATTTCTTCTTTGTGGCGGGCATCACCTTCTACGGTAAATAAAGCATGCCTTAAATCTTCATATGCAGTTTTTTTACTCTTAAATGGAAACATTGGATGAATGGAATAACCGTACGCTCCGGTCTCCCGAATTCCAGAAAGAACAGCAGAACTTAAAGATCCGCTGCAATGACAAATGTACTTCCCCTGAATCGGAAAAGTTCTGACCTGTTCCCAGACATCTGCAACTGCATCGTCTGGTACCGTTAAAAATAGAACATCACATATTGTTAATAATTTATCAATCGAATCGATATGCGTGCCATGCTGTGCTGCCGCTTCACCTGCTTTCTTCGCTTGTGTACGGCTGTAATACCCTGCAACGTCAATTCCGCTGCGTTTAAAGTAATCTCCAAGGGAGCATCCTACCTTACCTGCTCCGATAAATCCTACTTTCTGAATGCTATCACCTACTTTCGTCAGGTGATGTTCTAATTAGCGGTATGATTTCTCTCAAGAATACCATCCATGACGTACTATAGCATCTCCCCTGTGAAAAAGCAAGAAAGTTTTTGTTTTTATACAAAATGCCGGACTTGGCTGCTTTTCCAGTCCGGCATCAGATTTTAAAAAAACGGGCATGCAATAGAACATGCCCATCTGATTTTTATTCTTCTGTATTCTCTTCTTTCAACGCAGCTTCTTCTGCTTCTTTTTTCTTTCGTTCTTCCTCGGACCTCTCCTGGGCTTTTGCACGATATTTCCCTGTCAGAGTGCGAATCATTTCTTTGAGATCTTCATCCAGCTGTTCTTCCTTGACACGCCATTCCCAGTTATTCCCTACTGTAGACGGTGTATTGATCCTTGCCCCACTTCCAAGTCCCATGTAATCCTGAAGCGGAATAATCACTGTATCTCCCCGGCTCTCCAGGGCCAGAGAAATCAAATCCAGATAAATCTTTCCGGTCCTGTCTATGGTACTGTGCTCCAGATAATGCTCCAGGAAATTCCTATCATCCTCTGACATTGTCTCATACCATCCCACAACCGTATCATTGTCATGCGTTCCCGTGTAAACAATACAATTTTCCGGATATTTATGCGGAAGATAGATACTGTCATCCCATGCTCCAAATGCAAACTCCAGTACTTTCATTCCAGGATACTTTGTGTCCGCCAAAAGTTTATGTACCTCATCCGTTAAAAATCCCAGATCTTCGGCAATCACTTTCTTATCTCCTAATTTTTCTTTCATCACTTTGAAAAAGTCATATCCAGGTCCTTTGACCCACTGTCCATTGACCGCAGTTTCATCTTCCGCAGGAATTTCAAAATACTCATCAAATCCGCGAAAATGATCCAGCCTCAGAACATCATAAATCAGGAAACTATGATTCAGCCGTTCCATCCACCACCGATAACCGGTCTTCTTATGAACCTCCCAGTCATAGACAGGATTGGACCATACCTGACCGTCTTCCGCAAAGGCATCCGGAGGACATCCTCCGACCACCGTTGGATTTCCTTCCTCATCAGTCTTAAACAGTTCTTTGTGATATTTGAATGCGGTTCCTTCCAGCGCCACATAAAAAGGCAAATCTCCAATAATCTGGATGCCTTTTCCATTGGCATATTTTTTTAATCTCAGCCACTGTTTAAAAAACAGATACTGGCAGAATCGGAAATATTCCTCACTTAATTCCTCTTTTCTATCGTGCATGAACTCAGCATACTCATCCAGCCAGTATCTCTGCTCTTTCTTAAATTTCTGGAACTCTTTATCCGGTTTAAAACGCTTATAAGCTTTCTGCAGCAGTTCAAGGCGGCTCTCCCGTACCCGATCATAATCTACTCTTGATGTATTTTCTTCTTTGTACGGATTGATCTCTTCCTGTTTTAAGAGTCCTTCTTCTACCAGCTGCTCCAAATCAATGTAATACGTACTTCCGGCAAAACTTGAAAAAGAAAGATAAGGAGAATTTCCCGCTCCTATAGTTCCCAGCGGCAGTATCTGCCAATATTTCTGCCCTGTATCTTTCAAAAAATCAACAAATTGATATGCTTCTTTTGAAAAACAGCCGATCCCATAATCAGATGGCAAACTAAAAACCGGTAACAAAATTCCACTTGCTTTCATCAAATTCTCCTTAAACTCTATTTATTCTAACCAATATGTTTAGTATAACACATTTTATTCTAACCTGCGTTTTAAAATCGTGTACAATTTCCCCTATTTTCTGCTTTCTTCTGCTACTGCCCTGGCAACCGCCGCACAGACTCTTTCATCAAAAGCACCCGGAATGATATATTCTTCATTTAACTCCTCATCGCTGATGATGCCTGCGATGGCTTTTGCGGCAGCAATCTTCATCTTCTCTGTAATCTGGCCAGCTCTGGCGTCCAGTGCTCCTCTGAAAATTCCAGGGAACACCAAAACATTATTAATCTGGTTCGGAAAGTCAGAACGTCCGGTTGCAATTACTTTCGCTCCTCCTTTTTTGGCCTCTTCCGGCATAATTTCCGGTGTCGGATTTGCCATAGCGAAAATAATCGCATCATCTGCCATCTCGGATACCATCTCAGCTGTTACAATATTTGGTGCGGAAACTCCAATAAATACGTCTTTTCCTTTTATGATCTCAGATAAAGGACCTGTCTGTTTCTCCTTATTGGTTTGCTGCGCCATTTCTTTCTGGGCATCGTTCATCCACTCTTCTCCAGGGCACAAAGCTCCTTTTTGATCTACAAGTACAATATTACCCACACCAAACTGAAGCAGCAGCCTGCAGATAGAAATTCCCGCAGATCCAGCTCCATTAATCACAATATTGGCTTCCTCCATAGTCTTGCCAACACATTTCAGAGCATTGATCAGTCCGGCCGCAACAACAATCGCTGTACCATGCTGGTCATCATGAAAAACAGGAATATCCAATTCTTCTTTCAGCCGTCTTTCAATCTCAAAACATCTCGGTGCAGAAATATCTTCCAGATTAATTCCTCCAAAGACCGGTGCAATTCTCTTTACTGTCTCAATGATTTCTTCTGTGTCTTTGGTATCCAGACAGATTGGAAATGCGTCAATATCCGCAAATTCCTTGAATAAGAGTGCTTTTCCTTCCATGACCGGCATAGCCGCCTCCGGTCCAATATCTCCCAATCCCAGCACTGCGGTTCCGTCAGATACTACAGCTACCAGATTCCCTTTTGCTGTATATCGATATACGTCTTCTTTATGATTTCGAATTTTCCGGCATGGCTCCGCTACTCCAGGTGTATACGCCGTACTCAGGTCATCTCTTGTTTTTACTTCTACCTTCGGGCTAATTGCAATTTTCCCTTTATGTTTTTCATGCATTTCCAGTGCAAGCTTATTGTAATCCATCTTTTTCTCCTTTACTATTTTTTATCTTTCGACTATCATAGCACGTACAGAGACTGGTTTTCAATGTCTGGCACAAAAAGAATGCTGACAATTTTATTAAATAACAAATTATAAAATATCCAGGTATCAATATCATGTATGTTTATGGTATGATAATAAATATAAATACATTAACACAATAATCCATTTTACCATTCCCAAGCTGAAATTACGGTCATTCAGCTTGCCAGACAACTGCAGTCCAAGGTCTAAAATCAACGAAGGAGAAACATTTATGAAGAACAAGATTATTACAATCAGCCGAGAATTTGGAAGCGGCGGCAGAACGGTTGGAAAAGAACTTTCCAAACGATTGAAAATTCCATATTACGATGCAGATATCATCCAGATGACTGCTGCCGAAAGCGGCATGACGCAAGAATATATTCGTGCTCAAGAAGAAATTACTGCTCACACAAATGCGCTGGTCAATTCCTTCCAGACTCGAGATCAATACAGCATGGCTCTGCAGGATCATCTATGGCAGATTCAGAGAAAAGTCATTTTTGATCTCGCCAATCGTTCTGACTGTATCATCATCGGGCGCTGTGCCGATTATCTTCTCTTTCATCTCCACCACTGTCTCAGAGTCTTTATTCACGGAGACTTCGAGGACCGGATGGAACGAATTCTAAAAGTATATGGAGACTCCAGTGAATCCCCTAAAAAACGGCTTCTAGACAAAGACTTTCGCCGCAGATCATATTATGAGTTTTATACAGATCAAAAATGGGGAGATGCAAAGAATTACGATATTATGTTAAACAGCGGCACCCTGGGCATTGATCGATGCGTTGATATCCTCGCTTCTATCTGGAACAAATCGATGGAGAAAGAGGATTAATAAATAACTTTTTAAGTATATCAGCAAAAAAGAGGCAGATGAGATATAAAATTCCCATCTGCCCTTTTTATTCCTGTGGTAAGGATATATAATATAAAATAATATCCTGGTATCCATCCTTTGCCCGAAATCCTTTCGGAATAATTCCCAGTCTTGTAAATCCAATTTTCTCGTAGAGATGGACTGCAGCCTGATTGGATGCCACAACCGCGTTAAACTGAAGAACCCCAAATCCCAGTTCTTTTGCCCTTTGAATAGAATGGCGCACCAGCTTTTCTCCGATCTGCCTGCCTCTCATATCCTGTTTCACAGCATAAGACGCATTGGCCAAATGTCCGCATCTCCCTATGTTGTTCGGATGCAGAATATATAACCCTATAATCTGTCCATTTTCTTCCGCCACTCCGGTAAATGACTGACTTTGAAAAAATTCATACGCTTCATCTGCCTCCAGACCTTTTTCCTGTGGAAACGCATCTGCCGCTTCCACGACCCCATTCCATATACTTCTCATTTCCTCAAGATCTTTCAGCTCAAATTCTCTAATCTTCATCCTGTTGTCTCCTATTCTTTTCCAAAAAAAGGCATGTAAAAGTATTTCTCTTCTACATGCCTCTATGTCTTAAGCGGGTGATGGGAATCGAACCCACGTGATCAGCTTGGAAGGCTGGAGTTCTACCATTGAACTACACCCGCATAGTGCCCAGAGCCGGAATCGAACCAGCGACACGAGGATTTTCAGTCCTCTGCTCTACCGACTGAGCTATCTGGGCTCCTATCTTTTGCCGTATTTCTGCGACTCCTATACTTTACCATATCATTGGGAATATATCAAGATTTTTTTGAAAAAATTTTCTCCAGCATGAATTTTCCAGTCCCCGTGCGGAAAATCCGATCCCGGACATTGTGTATCGTTTCTTCTTTTGCATGTTCCTCTGCAAGGTTCACCAAAAAATCTGCTTCTACAAGGATCTGATAATCCAAACCTTCTATATGATGATACGTATGATGATGACCAATCAAATAACAGACCCTTTCCATCCGCTCCTTATCGTATCCCAGTTTTGTCAGCATCTTCTCTGCTTCTGCCGGTCCTTCAATCTCCTGATATTTTCCACTACTGCTGTGATACTTCTGCTCACTTAGCTTAATTCCAATATCATGAGTAATTGCCGCTGTCTCCAAAATATTCTGTGTCTTCTCATCAAGACCTTCTCCCTCTCCTATGATTTTGGCATAAGCATACACTTTTAAAAAATGCTGAATACGCCTGGGATCTCCTTCATAATAAGAAATCATCTCTTTTACTAACATTCCTGCCTTCATTTTCCTTTTCCTCTTTTCCTATTCTCAAAAAATGTCCAGAAATGTTTCTTGTTCAGAATCCTGATTGCACGCTGTACATGCTCTTTACGCAAACCTCCTGTACAAAAATCTGTCTTTACCAAATGCTTATCATATCCATGACGATACCAGTCATAATCTCCGTCGTCAAGAATTACGAAACTCTCCACTTTCTCCGGACATCTTTCCAGCCAGTCTTTGATCTCATCTTCCCGTCGTCCGCTGCTGAAATACTCCGTCTTGTCAATAATCTTCATCTGATATTTCTCCAGAGTTTCCACCAGCAGCTGGCACCAGTCCTGAACCTCATCCCGGTGTTCCGTCCATCCATACCGCCAGGATGATGATAAAACAATCTCAGCTCCAGTTGCATCAACGATCTCCTTCAGGAAGCGAATATTCTCTTCATCGATTGGCACTAATTCGTCACCGCATCTTTCAAACAAATCCTGAGAATTCAACACGCCATCCACATCCAGAAAAATAACCTTCATTCTGCCTTCCTCCTTCATGGCAACTGCTTTGCACTTTGAAACAAACATCTTCCATACTTTTAAGAAATCCTCTTCTCTCTATCTTCCTTCGGCAGACCTGTTCTAAATCGTTCTTATTATACTATTTCTCCATACGATTGTAAATGCGGATGCTTTTCTTTCATTTACGATTTCTTCCTTTCATGCTACAATAGATAGAAACATTCACCCTATATATAAGGAGTATGCAATGAATTTTGACTGTATTATTTTTGATTTTAATGGAACCCTGTTTTTTGATGATGACAAACATGTCGCAGCCTGGAATCAAATTTCAAAAGAAATCCGCGGCGTTGGCATTACCCCGGAAGAACTTCACCAAAATATCAATGGTGTTCCCAACCAACAGACGATTTTTTTCCTGTCCAACGGCACCTATAGTCCAGAGCAGATTGAGTTTTATTCTCAAAAGAAAGAGGCTATTTACCGCCAAAAATGTCTGGAAGACACTGAACATTTTCATCTGGTTGATGGTGCAGAAGAATATTTTGATTATCTCAAATCTCAAAATATTCCTTTTACGATCGCTACTGCATCTATAAAACCAAATGTTGATTTTTTCATTGACAATTTTCATCTGGATCGGTGGATTCCTCGGGAAAATTTTGTCTATGATGATGGTTCTTATGAAAATAAAATCGCAATGTTTTGCGACGCATGCCGGATCCTGGGATCCGATCCAAAACATTCTCTGATTTTTGAAGATTCCGGTTCGGGCATTCAAAATGCTTACCAATCTGGATGTTCCAATATCATTGTTATGGCTGCTGAAAAAGATTTTTCTGAATTTGAAGGAAAACCTGGCGTTTTAAAGGTAATTCGTTCTTTTCGTGAAATACTTCCTGAATAATTTGTTTCATTTCCCGCCATACTATTCACTGATTCCTGATCAAAGTGAAAAGGAGGTTCTTTATGGGAAACAAATTTTTAGATTGTACAGCGTTGACCATCGTGATCATTGGTGCCATCAACTGGGGATTGATCGGCTTTTTTCAGTTCGATCTTGTCGCCTTTCTTTTTGGAAACATGAGCGTGGTTTCCCGCATTATCTACGATCTCGTTGGTATCTGCGGATTATATCTGCTGAGTTTTTACCGCTACTGCGGCAAAAAGAATATTTAGGCATCATTGAAAATCAGGCCGTATCCAATGGAGTCTTTTCGGGTGCGGCCCTTTTTTCATGACTTTCATTTGACAAATCTAAGCCAACCCCATATACTAATTGCATTCTAAACACGATAACTACTATTTTTACATAACAGGAGATATCATATGAAATATTCTATTGTTTACAGCAGCCGTACCGGAAATACAAAATTTCTGGCAGAACACTTAAAATCCATCCTTCCGGATGCTTCTGTCATTTATTTTGGAGAACCATCTCCAGAAGCCGCAGAGGCTGACTTGATCTTTCTTGGTTTCTGGACTGACAAAGGATGCTGTGACGAAACCATAAGCTCATTCCTTGCTCCACTGAAAAGTAAGAAACTCTTTTTATTTGGCACTGCTGGATTTGGACAAAATGATGCTTATTTTGAGCAAATCCTTTCCAGAGTCAAAGAAAAGATCCCGGAATCCTGCCAGGTAACCGGTACATTTATGTGTCAGGGAAAGATGCCGGATTCTGTACGAAAGCGATATGAATCTATGATGCCGCAGGATCCCCAAAAAGCGAAACAGCTGATCACAAACTTTGATCAGGCTCTTTTGCATCCAAACAAGGACGATCTTAAACATTTGGACCAGACAATCCATAACCTTATTTAAATTTTTCCATGCTGCCATAAGCATCCAATGCTTTTATGGCAGCATTTTTTTGGAAAATAAAAAACACAAAAAACAAAAAATACTTACATCTGTCCGAAAGTTCTGATATAATATGGTTTAGTTTGAAAAACGGATATCATTCAAATGATGAAATGCATCACGTGTGTATTGATAAAAAATAAATATGGTCAGATGAAAATGGTAGTGAGAATTATGAGTTCATAATTGTAGCGAAAGTTATAATACGGCTTATAAGATCACTGCTTTTTTTTATGCCGGATATCCGCAAATATCAGAAAGGAGTATATTTAATATGAATGAGAATGAAAACGAATATGATATGACCCGCGCAAGAGTACAGACAAAGCATCCTTATCTAGTGATGATGGCACTTTATCTGGGAGCTTTTATTGGCATGTTCAGTGAGACTTCACTGAATATTGCGCTTCCTGAGCTTTCAAAAGTTTTTGGAATTGATACAGCCCTGACACAATGGATGGTTGTCGGGTATATGCTGATGATCGGACTCGTTCTGCCTTTTGTCAGCATGCTGATGAAATGGTTTCCTGTAAGAAAACTGACATTTTTCGCTCTCAGTGCTTTTCTTGTCGGATCTTTAATCAGTGGTCTTGCCCCTAATTTCACTGTTCTTCTGACGGGACGTGTCATTCAGGGAATTGGAACCGGAATGGTACTTCCGATGATGTTTTCCATGGTACTTGAGGTATTCCCTCCTCATAAGATTGGGGCGGCAATGGGACTGACTGCATTAATCATCATGTTTGCTCCGGCAATTGGTCCTACATTATCCGGAATCATACTAGGAGCACTGTCTTGGCGCTGGCTGTTTGTTATGTTTGCGGCTGTTCTCATTGTCGCTATTGCTTTTGCAGCCAAATATATGAAAAATCCATATCAGCTTACAAAACCGCATATTGATGTACCGTCCTGTATTACATCCTGCATTGGATTTGGAGGCATCGTACTAGGAGCCGGCCTGGCTAGTCTTTATGGATGGATTTCAGCACCAGTGCTGATTTCTCTTATTGCTGGTGTGATTGTACTTTTCATTTATGGGAAACGTCAGCTTACGATGGAAAACCCAGTGCTGAATCTGAAAGCATTTGGAATTCCTCAGTTCCGGATTGGAGCTTTCCTTGTTATGATCGATTTTGGAATTACACTGTCAGCAATGTATCTGCTGCCGCAATATATCCAGAACGGAATGCTTATTCCTGTTGCAATGACCGGAATCGTGATGCTGCCCGGTGGATTGGTAAATGCTCTTGTATCCCTTGGCGCAGGCAAACTATATGACAAGATTGGCGCAGGGATGCCTGCGAGATGCGGTTTTCTTCTGTCAATTATCGGTTCAGGGCTGCTTTTGTTTACTACGAAAAACAGTTCCGTTACATATATCATTATTTGTCATATTATCCTGATGATAGGTGTCCCGCTGGCAATGTCCCCATCCCAGTCAAGTGGTCTTAATTCTCTTCCGCCGCAGCTCTCCACAGATGGAAGTACGATTTTAAACACGATGCAGCAGGTACTTGGAGCTGTCTGCACTGCGGTGGCAACCAGTCTTCTCGGTATCGGTCAGAGTGCATATTTAGCAGTCAGAAGTGCTGACAGTGCCGGTGCTTTTACACAGGGGGCACATTATGGATTTACATTTACACTGGCACTCGCTGTCATAGGATTTATCATCTCTTTTCGCATTAAAAAGAAAAATTGAGATTAGTCAATAATACAAAGAAACAGCCTGGAATGTGCAGCTTAAAATACTGCCAATTCTCCAGGCTGTTTTATTATAAAAAAGAATCATCTGATCTTATTTGTCCTTATATTTTAAAAAATCCCAGGAACCACCGTTCTATGTGATTTCTGGGAGAAATAAAAAGAGCGATAGACGGGGTTCGAACCCGCGGTCTCAACCTTGGCAAGGTTGCGCGTTACCAGCTACGCCACTATCGCATAT
>JAHZHN010000013.1 GCA_019420275.1 Clostridiales bacterium | reverse complement strand
ACAAAAGAACGAGGGTATCCCTCAAGTCATTTCATGACTTTTGGGACACCCTCTTGCTGTTTGCGCAAAGAATTCTGCTTATTTTACACCTCTTTCATCGTTATAAGCCTCAATTTTCTTCACAGCATCAAGAATCATGTCTGGTGTTACCTCATACGGCCATTTTCTGACATCAATGCCTTCTAATGCTTTTTTGATGACTGCATCCATATCGGCAAGAGAAGCGTGGATATGAGAAAGACGTGTCGGGAATCCCATCTTTCTGGAAAATTCAAAAATTCTTTCAAATTCTTTTTCCTGATGATCTACAAGCAGAAGGATCAGAATGCAGTAAGCGACGATTTCACCATGAAGATGACCATGTTCTTCTGTTGATCTGCATACGGTAAAGCCATTGTAGCATGCGTGAGCAAGACCGGTGTTTAAGTCAATGCCGACCAAGTTGGAAACAAAACCGGTAGAGACGATGATGCCAAGCACGATTTCTCTCAAAGCATTGCCTGCTTTGTTGTTTCTGCATTCTTCCAGAGCTTCTACGCCGTATTTTACCAGAGGTTCGGCACAAAGATGGCTGATCTGCACCCCCATGGAAGTGGCATGATCCAGGACATCTCCTCTGGCGCTGATGGTACATTCATAGAATTTGGCCATAGTATCGCCGATCCCTGCCCAAAGATATTTCTCCGGAGCCTCTGCGATCACCTGTGTATTGATAAAAATCCATTCTGCCGGTTTCTCCTGGAAGGAATATTCTCTTAATGATCCGTCAGGATGATAAATGATGCCCAAGGATGTGCAGGAAGCACACGTAGAAGCAATGGTTGGAAATGTAAAGAACGGACGGGAACTTTCCTGAGCAAGCACTTTGCATGTATCAATTGCTTTTCCGCCGCCGCAGGCAAAGATCATATCTGCCTTTTGGACTTCCGGATGGGAGTTCAGCATATCTATATTCTCACGGCTGGCTTCTCCTCCATACTCAAAAACTCCTGTAATTTCTATCTCGCTGCCCTTTACTGCGTCCTTGATTCGGTCCGCGGCAGCTCTCAATGCACGAGTTCCGCCAATGATAACAGCTTTGGTTCCATATTTGCGGCACACCTGAGGAATGTCCATATAAGCGTCTGTGCCGATGGAATAGTTTGGATAAAAATATCTTGAGTGTTCCATAATTTCCTCCTTTAATTGATGATTCATATCAGAACTATTATAAGGCACAAAGAATATTTTGACAAATTTTTTGTAAGTAGTAAAATAGCTTTGTATCATAGTATAAGAATCAATATGAAAGAAGGAACGATAAAATGGCGAAAATAGATATTATTTCAGGATTTTTAGGTGCCGGGAAGACAACCCTGATCCAGAAATTATTAAAAGAAGCATTGACGGGTGAGCAGGTTGTGCTGATTGAAAATGAGTTTGGGGAGATTGGAATTGACGGCGGCTTTTTAAAAGATGCTGGAATTGAAGTAACAGAGATGAATTCTGGCTGTATTTGCTGTTCTTTGGTGGGAGATTTTGGAAAAGCCCTGCGCAAAGTTTCCAAAGAGTACGCTCCAGACAGAATTATCATTGAACCATCAGGTGTAGGCAAGCTGTCTGATGTCATCCGTGCGGTACAGGATGCTGCCGAGGACGCAGATCTTGAACTGAACAGCTTTACAACGGTAGCAGATGCAAAGAAATGTAAGATGTATATGAAGAATTTCGGTGAATTTTATAATAATCAGGTTGAACATGCAGGAACGATCATCTTAAGCAGGACAGATACTATTTCTGAGGAGAAACTGGATCAGTGCACAGCATTGCTGAGAGAACACAATACGAAGGCTGCGATCATTACGACTCCATGGGATGATCTGACAGGAAAGCAGATCTTAAAAGTCATGGAAGAAGGAAATACTTTAGTAAAGGAACTGCTGGAAGAAGAGGATGTGTGTCCGGTATGCGGACATCATCATGAGCATGAGCATGACCATCATCACGAGCATGATCACGACCATCATCACGAGCATGATCATGACCATCATCATGACCATGATCACCACCATCATCACCATCATGCAGACGAAGTATTTACCAGCTGGGGAAAAGAAACGCCGGCTAAATACAGCAAAGATGTACTGGAGAGCATCCTAAAGATCCTGTCTGACAGTGAAGAATATGGCGTAATTCTCCGTGCGAAAGGAATTCTTCCGACAACAGAAGACGGATGGGTGCAGTTTGACCTTGTTCCGGGAGAATATGAAATCAGAGAGGGAAGTGCTGACTATACAGGAAGAATCTGCGTGATCGGATCCAAATTGAAAGAAGACAAATTGGAAGATTTATTCAAGAAGCAGGCATAGGAGGACAGACATATGTATGAATTACCGGCATATTTGTTCTGGGGATTTCTGGAGAGCGGAAAGACGACGCTGATCAAAGATACCCTGAGCCAGGATTATTTTAATGACGGCGAAAGAACCATGATTTTAAGCTTCGAAGAAGGGGAAGAAGAATACGACAAGGAAATGCTGGAAAAGACTAATTCTTTTGTTATTCAGCTGGACAGCATAGAAGATCTGACCAAAGATTTTATCATTTCCTGCCAGAAAAACTATCATCCGGACAGAGTTATGATCGAATACAATGGGATGTATCAGATTGAAGGATTGATGGATGTGGTGGATGAAACAGACCTGGAAGTTTATCAGACGATCGTGACAGTAGATGCATCCACCGCAGATATGTATCTTAAAAATATGAAATCTCTGTTTGTAGAAATGTTTAAGATGGCGGATTTGGTGATTTTCAACCGCTGTGACGATAAGACCAACGTAGGAAGCTACCGCAGAAGCATCAAGGCAGTGAATCCAAGGGCGCAGGTCGGTTTTGAACGGGCAGACGGCAGGGAAATGGAGATGGAAGAGATTCTTCCATACAATCTTCAGGATGAAGTCATAAAGGTAGCAGATGAAGATTACGGAATATGGTATATTGATGCCATGGAACGGCCGCAGGTCTACGAAGGAAAAACGGTGGAATTTAAAGGAGAGGTTCAGAGAAGTCCGAAAATGCCGTCCGGCATGATCATCCCGGGCCGAAGAGCCATGACCTGCTGTGAGGATGATATTACCTTTATTGGATATCTCTGCAGACTTCATAAAACGAAATCAAAGACACTAAAGCGAATCATCAACAAAGAATGGGTGACAGTAACGGCACAGATCCATTCTAAGTATAATGAAGCCTATGATAAGACGATGCCGGTTTTAACGGCAACCAGGATTGAAAAGGCCGAACCGCCGAAACAAACGTTAGTTTATTTCTAAAAGACATACTATAAAAATCCTCTGCATAGATTGTAAAAAACAAATTATGCAGAGGTCTTTTTATGAAAGATTATATTGAGGAGAGGGCAGTAGAAATAGCGTATTACATCATTGAGCACAAGGCGACGGTACGCCAGACTGCAAAGATTTTTGGGGTGTCCAAGTCAACGGTACATAAGGATGTGACAGAACGTCTTCTTAAGATTAACCCTGCGCTGGCTGGAGAAGCAAGGAAAGTGCTTAATGTCAATAAGCAGGAGCGCCATATCAGGGGAGGATTTGCAACAAGAGAAAAATATCTTCATCAGCATGGATAAAAAAACAGGCACTTCATATAGGAAGTACCTGCCATTGATGTCTATTCCATCAGTGAGTTTTCAAAACTCAGAAGGTTTTTCATCGGTTCTGAAAGTGTCAGATATTGTCTTGTATTGCGGCGAAGATTGCTTGAGTTGATATTTTTTAATTTAACAGGTTCTTCGTCAAAGAATTCTTCACCATTGTACGGTGTACGCACAATTGAAATATCAACAATCTCATCTAGAAAACGGTTTTGATGAAAAATCTTGCGGATGCATTCTTTTTTGTAGATTGGCCGCAGACGGTTGACTGTAAATTGGAAGTAAAGAGAGTTAAATGCCGGTTCATCGCTGTCTAAAAGGAACTGATAGTCCCCGTGAAGGATCTTGCGGCCCTGATCCATCGTAAGAGAATATTTGGTCTTATTCACCACGCCGTTTTTCCGCTGCCGCTGAATTAAGAAAAGATCTTCTCTGTTCTCTTCAAAAAAATAATATGTAAACAGAGGGTCTTCTTCAACGCCTTGAAACATCAGTACTCGAATCGGAAGGCTGATCATATACTTCTCCGGAGATCGGGACAAAAGATATTCTTCCTGTGTCCGGTTGTACTCAGCCTGACTGATATTTTTCGTTACTTCCGTATAAGAAATCTTTTCAACTAATATTTTACCCATAATAACTCCAGTATGGTGCTTTGTCATTTACTGTATATCATTATAGCAGAGTAATATGATAAATTCATGTCCTATTTATAAAAAAACTCTTAAGAATTCATGGATTTTACAGAGACGCTGTGCTAAGATAATTTTTGGAGGAAAACGATGGATTTATTTGATTATGCAAGAGAAATGAATAAGGAAAAAGAGGCACCATTGGCAGGAAGAATGCGTCCGACAACGTTGGATGAAGTAGTGGGACAGTCTCATATTATCGGAAAGGATAAACTTCTTTACCGAGCTATTAAGGCGGATAAACTAAGCTCCATCATTTTTTACGGACCGCCGGGCACAGGGAAGACAACACTGGCGAAAGTGATCGCGAATACGACAAAGGCAAATTTTGTGCAGATGAACGCGACAACATCCGGAAAAAAGGAAATGCAGGAAGCTGTACGCAATGCCAAAGAAGCTTTGGGGATGTATCAGAAGAAGACTATTTTGTTTATTGATGAGATTCATCGATTTAATAAGGCACAGCAGGATTATCTGCTTCCGTTCGTGGAAGACGGCACAGTGATCCTAATCGGTGCAACAACGGAAAATCCATATTTTGAAGTTAATCAGGCTTTGATTTCCCGTTCTAATGTGTTTCAGCTGTATTCACTGGAAAAGGATGATATCAAAGAGCTGATCCGCAGGGCGGTGTATGATGAAGAAAAAGGCATGGGGGTTTATCATGCCAAGATTACGGAAGAGGCCATGGATTTTCTAGCAGATATGGCAGAAGGAGATGCAAGGAGTGCATTAAATGCGGTAGAACTTGGAATTTTAACGACGGAACCAGAGAAAAACGGAGAAATTGTGATCAATCTGGAAGTCGCTCAGGAATGTATTCAGAGAAGAGTCATCCGATATGACAAGGATGGGGATAATCATTATGATGTGATTTCAGCGTTTATCAAAAGTATGAGAGGATCAGATCCGGATGCAGCGATTTACTATCTGGCCCGTATGATTGACGCAGGGGAAAGTGTTACTTTTATTGCCAGGCGTATTATGATATGTGCTTCTGAGGATGTGGGAAATGCAGATCCTCAGGCAATTCAGGTGGCAGTGGCTGCTTCTCAGGCAGTGGAGCGGATCGGACTGCCGGAAGCGAGAATTATTCTGGCTCAGGCTGCATCTTATGTGGCGTGTGCGCCAAAGAGCAATTCCTCTTGTATGGCAATCGATAATGCACTGAAAACTGTACGGAATCATAAGATCGGAGAAGTGCCGAATCATCTGAAGGATGCTCACTATAAAGGAGCACAGAAACTCGGTCATGGAATTGGATATAAATATGCCCATGATTATCCGGAACATTATGTCAAACAGCAGTATCTTCCCGATGAGCTGCTGGGTGCTGCTTTCTATGAACCGTCAGATAACGGTTATGAAAAGAAAATCAAAGAATATCTGGAACATATAAGGAACCGGGATGATTAAAAGTGATTCTCTTTTTTGGCTTTTTTTGCCCACTTGTGAACCAGAGCCATGGCCCAAAGAAAAACTGGGTAAAAAAACATTAGGACGAGCATGCCCCAGAAGTATTCACTGCCCGTAACAGCAAAAAATAAAGTAAGCCCGGCAACTGCCAAAAGAGACAGTACGATCAGCAGGGCGAAAATTCTTTTGATCGTTGAAAACATATAGATTATCCTTTCTAAAAAGTATGCTGCTGCATTTGATTGATTTAAATTAATCCTAGCATACTTTTTTTTATATGGCTACCTTTGATTTTGAGAGAAAAGTCCTAAATTACTATTTTCCTTTTTGACTTTACACAGCGGCACCATGATTCGGAAACATCAATAGGGAAGCTGAACAAGAGCTTCCCTGAAAATAAACTTTGAGCCGTAAGGGCATCAAGATACTGGTATTGTATGATATTTTTTATGGTTATGACGATTTGTTAGTATGTAGAGACAGCGGAAAACAGTTGAAATATGAGCTTTCCGCTGTCCTATACTTAATAGGGGAGGATAAGTATTTCACATCCAATCATCGATTGGATAGTACTATTATGTCCCGGCGGCGTAAGTTTATACACACTTTGCTAAAATTTTTTTCTGGTTCATGATAGATGTTGAAAAATTGTACGAAATTTGTTATAGTAGCAAAGGTAATAACATGTTTTATAATAGTAGAAAAGGATGGAAAAAAATGGGATTATTACAGGAATGGCGTGATTACGCGTATAAATTTGATGACAGAACAAAGGAAGGACAGCAGTTCTGGCTTACATACTTTAATATCGAAAAAGGAATTTATGAGAAACTGCTGGCCGACAGAGACGTAGTTGTTTCAGGGACTGTGAAAGAGCTGGCAGATAAATACGAGACAGATCTTCAGATGATGGTTGGTTTTTTAGATGGAATCAATGACAGTTTAAAAGAGCCAAATCCAATTGAGGATATGGATGAAAATACGCAGGTTTCTTTAGACATCGACTATGAAAAATTATATTATAACATGGTAGGATGCCGTGCAGAATGGCTTTATACTTTAGATGCATGGGATGATATTTTAACAGAAGAAAGAAGGAAAGAGCTGTACAAAGAGTCAAGAAACTCTGGTACTGTAGTGAAAGGAAAGAAGATTGGACGCAATGATCCATGTCCTTGCGGAAGCGGTAAGAAGTATAAGAAATGCTGCGGAAGAAACGCATAAAAAATATATGATAAAAAATAGAAAAAGGATATACACTCAAAATTTGAGTGTATATCCTTTTTTGATTAAAGCCGATCCTTTGTTTTTTTCATTAGTGTAGAAGTCAAATTTTATATTGATTTTGTGTATACAATGTGGTAGTATTTTGATTAGTCACCTAATGATTAGACAACTAATTGATTAGGATTAAAGAGGAAAGGAGCCAAAATGTACAGCAGAGGAGGTATTTATCATTTACTGGCAAAAGTAAGCCATAAAAATTTCCTTTATGGATTTTCAATGTTAAAGGAGGAAAATCTTCATCCAGGACAAATGCCCCTTCTGGTCCTGCTCTGGAAGGAAGAAGGACTGAGCCAAAGGGAACTTGCAAAAAGACTGGATATCAAGCCGTCCACACTGAATGTTATGATTGGGAGGCTTGAAAAAAACGGATATATCAGGAAGGAACATGATACTGCCGATCAGCGCAGGAGTCTGATATATTTCACAGAAGAAGGAAGAAGAGTATGCGAAAAGATGAAGGAAAAATTTTCGGAATTTAAAGACGTTGTTCTGGACTCTTTTTCGGAAGAAGAAAAAGAAGAACTTTGCAGGCTGCTTCAGAAATTCTGTGACTGCCTGGATGAGCAAATGAAACAATTAGAATCAAGAAAGGACAAGGAAGAAAAAGATGCTTAAATTATTTCGGTACTTAAAAAAAGCTTATCTTCCGGTTATCTGCATCGTTGCCTTGCTGATCATGCAGGCACTTTGTGAACTGTCTCTGCCAACCTATACATCAAACATTGTGAATGTAGGAATTCAGCAGGGCGGTATTGAAGATGCTGTGCCGGAAGTTATGCGGGAGCAGACATTTCAGGGACTTTCTGCAGTTATGGACAAAGATGACGCAGAAGAAATGAAAAGCGCATATCAGCTTTACAGCAAAGAAGAAGTGGCGGATTCTAAATATGACACATATAAAGAAGGCCGTCTGTACGTAAGAAAAGATATTTCTTCCAAAGAGAGGGAAGATTTAAACCAAATAATGTCAAAGGCAATGATCATGCTTTCTGCTCAGATGGCAAAACAAATTGAGGCAAATCCACAGGCCGCTGCTCAGCTGAGTAAAGATCAGCAGCAAATGATGAAGCAGATGGAAAAGATGGATGTAGATGATATGCCAGACAGCATTATCAGTCAGGCAGCTATTTCTTTTGTAGAGGCAGAATATCAAGCAGTCGGACTGGATCTGGACGGAATTCAGACAAAATATCTGTTGAAGACAGGGGCAATGATGATTGGAATCGCTTTTTTGTCTATGGCAGCAGCTATTTTGGTTACATTGACTTCTGCAAGACTGGCGGCAAGATTAAGCCGTGTGCTTCGAGATAAGATTTTTAAGAAGGTAATGGATTTTACCAATTCAGAATTTGATCGATTTTCTACAGCGTCTTTGATCACACGAAGCACCAATGATATTCAGCAGATTCAGCTGTTTATGACAATGATGTTTCGTATTGTAGTGTATGCACCGGTCCTTGGAATTGGAGGAATTGTAAAAGTTCTTAGTACCAATGCTGCCATGACATGGACGATTGCTCTGGGAGTTGCAGCAATTATGCTTGTAATTTTTATCTTATTTAAAGTTGCTATGCCAAAATTTAAAATACTCCAGAAACTTATTGACCGGCTAAATCTGGTGACCAGAGAAATCCTGACTGGACTGCCTGTTATCCGGGCATTCAGTACAGAAAACCATGAAAAAGAGAGATTTGATACGGCAAATAAGAATCTGATGAAGACGAATCTGTTTGTTAACCGGGCAATGACATTCATGATGCCTGTCATGATGCTGATCATGAACGGAATGACCGTATTGATTGTTTATGCCGGAGCAGGAAATATCGATGCAGGCAAAATGCAGGTAGGAGATCTGATGGCATTTATTCAGTATGCAATGCAGATTATTATGGCATTTTTGTTTATTTCCATGGTTTCTATTATGATGCCTCGTGCTCAGGTTGCTGCAGAACGTGTCAATGAAGTACTGGATACGGATATTATGATCCAAGACCCGAAAGAGCCAAAAGAATTTCTTCCAGAGAAAAAGGGAGAAGTAGAGTTCAGAGAAGTGTACTTCTGTTATCCAGATGCAGATGAAGCAGTGCTTCATAATATCAGTTTTACAGCACCGGCAGGAAAAACGACGGCATTTATCGGAAGTACCGGAAGTGGAAAATCTACTTTGATCAATTTGATTCCAAGATTTTTTGATGTGACGAGAGGAAGTATTTTGGTAGATGGCCGGGATATCCGTGAGGTAAGACATGCGGATCTTTGCGAGAAGATTGGTTATGTGCCGCAAAAAGGAGTGCTGTTTTCTGGAACCATTGAATCCAATCTGAAATATGGAAAAGAAGATGCGACGGAAGAAGAAGTCAGACGCGCTGCCAGAATTGCACAGGCTGCAGATTTTATCGAAGAAAAGGAAGGACAGTATCAGTCACCGATTGCTCAGGGTGGATCTAATGTATCCGGCGGACAGAAACAGAGATTGTCGATTGCAAGAGCAATTGCCAAAGATCCGGAAATCTACATTTTTGATGACAGTTTTTCTGCATTGGATTATAAGACAGATGTGGCACTGCGAAGTGCACTTCAGAAGGAAACAAAAGGAAGCACGACGCTGATCGTGGCACAGCGAATCAGCACAATTCTTCACGCAGATCAGATCATTGTTCTGGATGAAGGAAACATCGTAGGCAAGGGTACCCATGAGGAATTGCTTCAGACATGTCCGGTATATCAGCAGATTGCGAAATCTCAGCTGTCTGAAGATGATTTGAAAAAAGCAAGGGAGGTGTCTGCACATGAGTAACACAAGAAGAGGACCGATGGGACACGGACCAGGAGTAGGAATGGCTGGCGAAAAGGCAAAAGATTTAAAAGGAACCATGAAAAAGCTGATTAAATATATTCGGCGTTACTATGTTCCGATTGTATTTGTAATTTTATTTGCAATTGCGAGTACGATTTTTAATATTGTTGGTCCGACAATCTTAGGAGACGCTACAACGGAAATTTTCAACGGATTGATGAGGAAAGTCACAGGAACCGGCGGCATTGATTTTGACAAAGTCAAAAGTATCTTAGCAATGCTGATGGGATTATATATTGTAAGCGCGGTATTTTCTTTTATTCAGGGACTGATCATGACGCATGTATCCAACAATATCACGTATCAGATGAGAAAAGATATCTCAGAAAAAATCCATCGTATGCCGATGAAATATTTTGAAAGCAGAACTTATGGTGAAGTACTGTCTCGTGTAACAAACGATATTGATACTCTGGGTCAGAGTTTGAACCAGAGTATGACACAGATCATTACTTCTGCGACACAGATTATCGGAGTACTGATCATGATGATTCGGATCAATATTCCAATGACGGTTGTTGTACTTTTAACACTTCCGTTATCCATGGGAATGATTGGTGTCATCATGGGAAAATCTCAGCCTTATTTTAAGGCGCAGCAGGCCAACCTGGGAGAATTAAATGGCCAGGTGGAAGAAATTTACAGCGGACACAATATTGTGAAAGCATTTAATAAGGAAGAAAGCATTATCAAAGATTTTGAAGAAGTAAATGGAAGATTGTATCAGTCTGCATGGAAATCCCAGTTCTTTTCTGGTGCTATGATGCCGCTGATGCAGTTTGTGGGAAACCTGGGATATGTGTTGGTTGCGATTCTTGGAGGATTCCTTGTAATCAAGAATACGATTGAAGTAGGCCAGATTCAGTCCTTTATCCAGTATGTGCGAAGCTTTAATCAGCCAATTACTCAGCTTGCGCAGGTAGGAAATATGATGCAGACGACGGCAGCATCTGCAGAGCGAGTATTTGAATTCCTTGAGGAGGAAGAAGAAGAGGAAGTCGCAAAAGATGTTGTTCCGGTTGAAACATTAAAAGGAAACGTAAGTTTCGAAAATGTGCATTTTGGATATAATCCGGATCAGACGATTATTCATAACTTCTCTGTTGATGTAAAAGAAGGACAGAAGGTAGCAATCGTCGGACCAACTGGAGCAGGAAAAACAACGCTGATCAAACTTCTGATGAGATTTTATGATGTAAACGCGGGATCCATTAAGATTGACGGACACGATATCAGGGAGTTTATTCGAAGTGATATCCGACAGATGTTTGGTATGGTTCTCCAAGATACATGGCTGTATAATGCGTCCATTCGGGATAATATCAGGTATGGAAAATTAGACGCTACAGAAGAAGAAATCCAGGGAGCAGCAAGAGCGGCATTTGCTCATCATTTTATCGTGACACAGCCAGGTGGATATGATATGGTAATAAATGAAGAAAGCAACAACGTTTCTCAGGGACAAAAACAGCTTCTGACGATAGCAAGAGCAATCCTGGCAGATCCTAAGATTCTGATTTTGGATGAGGCAACCAGCTCTGTGGACACAAGAACAGAAGAAAGAATCCAGATGGCTATGGATAACCTGATGGAAGGCAGAACAAGTTTTGTTATCGCTCACAGATTATCCACGATCAAAGATGCCGACGTAATCCTGGTCATGAATCACGGAGACATTGTAGAACAAGGCAATCATGAAGAATTATTAGCCAAAGGAGGCTTCTACGCAGATCTTTATAACAGCCAGTTTGAGACCGCCTAGAAATTGCAGAGCAATTTCAGCTTGAAAACAAAGTTTTCAAGACTTTGCCCGCAAAGCAGGGAGGCGATATATCAGACTGCAGGCGGGGCGGGCAAAGAGGCGGGCTCAACGAGGAATCACCGAAGGGGATTCGGAGTATGAAGGAAATTTTGAAACCGCTGTGTACGAGATGAAAGAAAAGGATTTATGAGCTGTTTTCTGTTAAGGAGAAGCGTGATAGGAGGAATGTTTATGGTACGTTTAGCAACCATTGGTACGAATTTTATTACAGACTGGCTCATGGAAGGTGTCCAGGAACTGGACGATATCCAGCTTGTGGCGGTTTATTCCAGAAGCATGGAAAAAGGCCGGGAGTTTGCGGCAAAATATGGAGTGGAAAAAGTCTATGATAATTATGAGGAAATGGCACAGGATCCGGAAATTGATGCTGTGTATGTGGCAAGTCCTACGTATATGCATTACACGCATTCCATTACAATGATCAATTATGGGAAACATGTGTTATGTGAAAAACCGGTCTGCTCCAACCGGACAGAATTAGATTTTCTGATTCAGGCTGCGAAAGAAAAAGGCGTGGTTTTTATGGAGGCAATGAAGAATGTTCATTCGCCGGGATTTCAGGCAATCTTGGATCATCTTTACAAATTGGGAGATATCCGCAGAGCAACGATCCAGTACTGTCAGTATTCCTCAAGGTATGACAAATATAAGAATGGAATCATAGAAAATGCCTTTAATCCGAAACTGTCAAATGGTGCCTTAATGGACATCGGTTCTTATTGTATTCATTTTCTTGCGGCTCTTTTTGGAGCTCCGAAAAAAATCTTATCTGACAGCATTTTCCTGAGCAATGGTGTAGACGGAGCAGGGAGCATTATTGCTTCTTATGGAGATAAACAGGCAGAACTGATGTATTCTAAGATTACAGATTCTATGCTTCCGACGCAGATACAGGGAGAAAAGGGATGTATGATCATTGAGGAGTGCCCGATTATCAAGAAAATAACGATTCAGTATCGAAACGGAGATTGTGAGGAACTGAAATTTGAGTCCAGAGACAATCCAATGATCTATGAAACAAAGGATTTCATACAGCTTATCAAAGAACATAAAATCGATCATCAGTTTCTCGAAGCATCCAAAATTGAAATGGATCTTTCAGATGAAGTGCGAAGTCAGAATGGAATCGTATTTCCGGCAGATAAAATTCGGGAACAATAGGAGGATTGGAAGGTTATGAAAAAAATAATTTTAGCAGGATGCATGGTGCTTGCAATAGCTCTCTGCGCAGGATGCAGCTCGAATGATAAAAAGGAGACGACAACAGCCGAGTCTTCTGAAAAAGGAAAAGAAGTACTTTCAAAATATAAAGTGCCGGAAATTACTGGTGCAAAAAAAACAGATCAGTTAGGGAAAACTGAAAAGGGAGAAACAATCGCTGTTATGAAAGTGAAAAATTTTGGTGAAATCAAATTCAAATTTTTCCTAAAAGATGCACCTCTGGCAGTCAAGAATTTTGTAACTTTGGCAGATAATGGATATTTTAACAATCAGATTTTTCATCGGGTTATTAATGATTTCATGATTCAGGGAGGAGATCCTACAGGAACCGGAACCGGCGGAGAAAGTATCTGGGGAGAGGAATTTGAAAATGAGATTTCCAAAAATCTTCTTCCGATCAGAGGCTCTTTATGTATGGCAAACGCAGGACCGGATACCAATGAAAGTCAATTTTTTATTGTACAGGCAAAGCCGGATACTGCAAAAGAGATTTTGGATTCCGGGGTTGTGGATTTGACGGATGAACAGCAAAAGATGTTTAAAGAACAGGGCGGTGATCCTTCCTTGACAGGAAGTTATACGGTTTTTGGACAGATTATCGAAGGATATGATATCCTGGACAAGATTGCAGCAACACCAGTCGAAGACAATGGAAGCGGTGAACAGAGCAAGCCGGTAGAAGATGTCGTTATTGAATCTGTGACCATTGAAAATGCAAAGTAGGAAACTGTCATGCTGATGATAGAATTGGATAATCGGAACGGGAAACCTCTGTATAGCCAGATATATGAACAGATAAAAAAGCAAATTCAGATGGGAGATTTGCCGCAAAAAACAAAACTTCCATCGGCCAGAAAGCTTGCGGCTTATTTGGAAATCAGCAGGAATACCGTGGATTTTGCATATGGACAGCTGGAAGCGGAAGGATATATTGAATCCCGCCCCCGAAGCGGTTTTTATGTGTGTCAGGTAGAAGAACTGGCGGTGCTTGATATTCCAGTAGAAATAGAAGAAACAGAAAGTGAAGATCAAAAGGTGGAAATGCCGTATGATTTTTCCCCATCCGGTACAGATATGGAATATTTTCCTTATCATGTATGGAGAAAGCTGCTGAAGGAAATCATGATAAATGATAACAGCGAATTGTTTCAAAAAGGAGATCCCCAGGGGGATTTTGAGCTTCGCAGGTCGATCATGTATTATCTGCGGCAGTCCAGGGGGGTTCATGTACATGCCAATCAGATCATCATTGGCGCAGGTATGGAAAATCTGCTGTTTCTTCTTCGGCAGACATTTGGAGAAAGACGTGTTGTAGGAATTGAAAATCCGGTATATACCAATGCGTGCGGTATTTTAAGAGAACTTGGATTTCAGCTCCGTCCGGTTTCAATGGATCAAAGTGGCTTAAATGTAGCAAAACTTCGGGAAACGGATGCAGATCTAGCTTATGTAACACCGGCTCATCAATATCCGACAGGAGTTGTAATGCCGGCGGGAAGAAGGGGACAGCTTCTTCGATGGGCAAGAGAAAAAGAGGAGCGCTATATCATCGAAGATGATTATGACAGCGAATTTCGATACTATGGAAAGCCAATACCTGCTCTTCAGGGACTGGACCAAAGCGGGAAAGTCATTTATATCGGAACCTTTTCAAAAGCAATTGCTCCGGCAATCCGTGTGGGTTATATGGTTCTCCCGCCTAACCTTCTGGAACAGTACCGAAAGAATGTCACTGCGTTTTCATGTTCTGTATCCAGAATTGATCAGAAAGTTTTGACTTTTTTTCTGGCAGAAGGTCACTTTGAGCGTCATTTAAACCGTATGCGCAATTTGTATAAGGAAAAACATGATATTCTGCTGGAAAGCATCCAGAAGAATATTCCTGGTGCATCAGTTTCAGGAGAAGGTGCCGGCGTGCATGTCATTGTTGATTTTCATATTCGCAAAAAAGAAGAATTTGAGCAGCGGCTTAGAGAGCTTGGGATTGTAATTTACCCGTTGTCGTTTTACTATATTGAAGGAAAGCCTCAGGAAGAACAATACATTTTGGGGTTTACGAGAATGAAAAAAAAAGATATTATAGAAGGAACCAGAAAAATAGGAAAAGTACTTTCTACGATAAAGTGAGAAATGAGGGAAACAGTATGTCGGAAGAACATAACAATCATGAGATTGAAGAAGTAAAGCAGGATGACGATAAGAAAGAGGTAGAACATTACTGTTATCTCTGCCATCGTCCGGAATCTATGACTGGGAAAATGCTGAAGCTGCCGAATGATATTTATATCTGTACAGACTGTATGCAAAGGACCTTGGATTCCATGGGAAACGGACAATTTGGATTTATTGATGCAAGGAATATGGATCTGGAACATCTTGATATTTCCAAGCTGATGGGAGATATGCAGGGAATGCAGCCGAAGCCTGCTCTAAAGAAGAAAAAGAAAAAAGAAAAAGATAAAGAGGAACTGAGTCTTAAAGATATACCGGCACCCCATAAGATCAAGGCGATGCTGGATGAGTATGTCATAGGTCAGGATTACGCAAAGAAGGTTATGTCAGTGGCGGTTTATAACCATTATAAAAGAGTTGTGACCAATACAATGGATGAGATTGAGATTGACAAGTCGAATATGCTGATGATCGGTCCAACCGGAAGCGGGAAGACATATCTGGTTAAAACGCTGGCAAGACTTCTTAAGGTCCCTTTGGCGATTACTGATGCCACATCTTTGACGGAAGCCGGATATATCGGTGACGATGTGGAGAGCGTATTGTCCAAACTGCTTCAGGCAGCAGATAACGATGTAGAAGAGGCAGAACACGGCATTATTTTTATTGATGAGATTGATAAGATTGCCAAGAAACAAAATACCAACAGCAGGGATGTCAGTGGTGAATCTGTGCAGCAAGGATTGTTAAAACTTCTGGAAGGTGCAGAAGTTGAAGTTCCGGTTGGAGCTACAAGTAAGAATGCCATGGTTCCGCTTACAACAATGAATACGAAGAATATCCTTTTTATTTGCGGCGGAGCGTTTCCAAATCTGGAGGGAATCATTAAGAAGCGTCTGATGAAGAAGACATCCATCGGTTTTGAGGCCGATTTAAAAGATAAGTTCGATAAAGACGAAAACATCATTGCAAATGTAACCAATGAGGATCTGAGGGAATACGGAATGATTCCTGAATTTATCGGAAGACTTCCTATGGTATTTACGTTAGATGGTCTGACGAAAGATATGCTGGTAAAAATCTTAAAAGAGCCTAAGAATGCTATTTTAAAACAGTATCAAAAGCTGCTGGAGTTAGACGAAGTTAAGCTGGAGTTTGATGATGGAGCCTTGGAAGCCATTGCAGAGAAAGCACTGGAGAAGAAGACTGGAGCAAGAGCGCTGCGGGCGATTATCGAGAAATTCATGCTGGATATTATGTATGAGATTCCAAAAGATGACACAATCGGCAAAGTGGTAATCACAAGAGATTATATTGAGGGGCACGGAAGTCCTGTGATTGAATTAAGAGATCAGTAAAAAAAGCGGTTTACGTTGATGAAAAGACGTAAACCGTATTTTTTTGTGGATTTCTTATGATATAATGGAGAACATGGGATGATGAAAGAGAAGAGGACAGCAGCAGGAAAAGGAAGCAGGAAGAAGGAGGTTCCATCATGGATCAAATGAAATACTTAAAGGAACTGGCGGTGCGTTATCCTAACATTGCGGCCGCCTCTACGGAGATCATCAATCTGCAGGCAATTTTGAATCTGCCGAAAGGAACAGAGCATTATGTTTCGGATCTGCATGGTGAATATGAAAAATTCAGCCATATCGTGAGAAATGGATCTGGAGCGGTGCGAAGCAAGATTGAGGATCAATTTGGAAATACGCTGACAACAAAAGAAAAAAAGAATCTTGCCACAGTAATTTATTATCCGGAGCAGAAGATGGATCTGATGGAAGAGAACATGACCCGGAATGAATTGATTGAGTGGTATCATATTACAATGATTCGTTTAGTTCATATTGCAAGACTTACGGCCAGCAAATATACCAGATCAAAGGTTAGAAAGGCGATGCCCAAGGAATTTGCCTATATCATGGAAGAGCTGATGACAGAACACAGGACGCTGGATAAAAAAAATTATGTTGAGCAGATTCTGGAGACAATTATCACAACAGGAAGAGTCCGCCAGTTTATTGCGGCCATGGCACATCTGATTCAGAAACTTTGTATTGATCATCTTCATGTAATTGGAGATATTTATGACCGGGGACCGGGGCCGCATCGAATTATGGACTGTATTATGGATTATCATACAGTTGATATTCAGTGGGGAAATCATGATGTTCTCTGGATGGGAGCAGCTGGGGGACATAAGGCCTGCATTGCGAATGTAGTTCGTATCTGTGCCAGATACAATAATCTGGATGTGTTGGAAAACGGGTATGGAATCAATTTAATTCCTCTGGCAAGATTTGCTCTGGATGTATATGGAGATGATCCGTGTGAATTGTTCCATGTGTCTGGTGATGTACAAAAAGAAGATTTCCGGGAAGAAGAGCTAAATCGAAAGATGCATAAAGCAATTACAATCATTCAGTTTAAACTGGAAGGGCAGTTGATTCAGAGAAGGCCCGATTTTAAAATGGAAGACCGGCTTTTGCTGGATAAAGTCGATTATGAAAAAGGAACGATCAGCATCAAAGGAAAAGAATATAAACTGAAAGATACTAATTTTCCAACGATCGATCCAAAGGATCCATATAAACTAACCAAAGAGGAAGAGTATGTTGTTGAGCATTTGAATACAGCGTTTAAATACTGCTCTTATCTTAATGAGCATGTTAGGTTCCTTTTTTCAAAAGGAGGACTTTATAAAGTTTATAATGATATGCTTCTGTATCATGGATGTGTGCCGTTAAATAAAGATGGAAGTTTACGACAAGTAGAAATTCAGGGTGTTCCATATTCCGGCAAAGCATTGTATGATGTGCTGGAACATCTGGCGAGACAGGGATATTATGAGACCAAAGATATGGAAGCACGGTGTTATGGACAGGATATCATGTGGTTTATATGGTCAAACGAGAATTCACCGGTATACGGAAAGGATAAAATGGCGACGTATGAGCGGTATTTCCTGGATGATGCTTCTGTGAAAGTAGAAAAAAAAGATTATTACTATCAGCTTTTGGAAAATGAAGCAGTGGTCAATCAAATCCTGGAGGAGTTCGGACTGAATCCAGAAACCGGAAAGATCGTAAATGGGCATATGCCGGTTGCTGTTAAAAAGGGAGAAAGTCCGATTAAGTGCAATGGAAAATTATTTATCATTGACGGAGGATTTTCCAAAGCATATCAGAAAACGACGGGAATTGCCGGATATACCTTAGTATCAAATTCTTATGGGTTAAAGCTGGTTGCACATGAACCATTTGAGTCAAGGGATGAGGCAATTCGAAAAGAAACGGATATTTATTCTGATACAATCGTAATTCGAAAAGTTACCAGACGAAAATGTGTGGAAGATACGGATATCGGAAAAGGAATCAAAGAAAAGATAGCAGATCTGGAGCAGCTGCTCTGGGCCTATCAAAAAGGACTGTTGACAGAGCGAGTCTGAGTTATAGAATAAAATCAATCATTTCATCATAAGTTCTATATAGTAAAAAATAGAGGTGAAAGGATGGATTGTTCTAAGGCAGCCGTCAGCAATGATTATTTTGAATTTATCGCAGAGTACAATGGGGTTTTGGAAAGCGTAAGAGAACGTTTTCAAACCGATTGTATTTTGCCCATCAACAACCGGTTTTCGATTGCCTATGTTCCTCAGCAGGGAAAAGAGGTTTTTGAACGTGGAAATTATCCGTATAATGCGATTCCAAGATGCTTCGGGCTGATGGATACAGTTGTGCTGGAAGATGTGGGAGTTGCACAGGTGCGAAGATCAAATTTGGATTTATATGGAAATGGTGTCATGGTCGGAGTGATTGATACAGGTATTGATTATCAGAATCCTGTATTCCAGTATGCGGATCAGACCACAAAGATAGAGACAATATGGGATCAGACAATAGAAGATGAAACCAAGCCTTTTTTTCTTGGATATGGAACGGAATATTTGAAAGAAGAGATTGAGAGAGCAGTTCAGAGTGAAAATCCGGCGGAAATCGTGCCGTCAGTAGATTCATCGGGACATGGAACATTTCTGGCAGGACTGATTGCGGGCAACGCGGAAACACAGGATGGTTTTTCTGGGATTGCGCCAAATGTCCGGCTAAGTGTTGTAAAACTCAGACAGGCAAAGGCACATTTAAAGGAATATTACTGCATGGATCCATCTTATGAAGCCTATTCGGAAACAGATATTATGCTTGGTGTCTATTATATTACCCAGGTAGCAGAGAGGCTTCAGATGCCTGTTATTCTATATCTGGGTCTGGGGACGAGCCAGGCATCACATCTTGGAACCGGACCTTTGGATCAATATCTGGCGGGAATAGCGCCTTTAAAAGGAGTTGGTGTTGTTGCAAGTGCTGGGAATGAAGGGCAGGCAAGGCATCACTATTCTGGTGAGGTAGGAAATGGATCTGCTAAAGTCGAAGTGAAGGTAGGAAGTTCTGAATATGGCTTTACGATGGAACTTTGGGGGATGGCTCCAAACGGATATTATGTGGACATTGAATCTCCTTCTGGACAGAGGACCGGGAGGATTGCGGGAGGACGCCAAGGACGAAGGGAAGTAAGTTTTCTGCTGGAAAAGACAAATCTATTGGTAGATTATTTTACAGTGGATTCATCAGCTGGTGCACCTGGCATCATTATGAGGTTTCTTCATCCGGCGGAAGGCGTATGGAATATTTATGTCAGTGATGACAAAATGGGAAGCAGGGAATTTGATCTTTGGCTTCCTATTACTAATTTCCTTACAGAAGATACATTTTTTCTGGAATCTTCTCCATACAATACGTTGGTATCACCAGGAAATACGCAGTTGCTGATGTGTGCATCAAATTATAATCAGAACAATGGCAGCATTTATATTGACAGCAGCAGAGGCTTTCCAAGAAATGCGGTGAAACCCGATTTTGCTGCGCCTGGAGTTGAAGTATATGGACCTTTGCCAAGAAACCGCTTTGGAAGGAAAACAGGCACCAGTGTATCCGGAGCTGTTACAGCAGGGATTGCGGCATTGGTCATGGAATGGGGATATGTCAAAGAAAATGATCTGGATGTCAATACCACAAGAATTAAAAATTATCTTATCCGCGGTGCCCGCCGGGAAGATGAGAGAATCTATCCAAACAGAGAATGGGGATATGGAACAGTAGATTTATATGAAACTTTCTTAAGAATACGATAACATAAAAAGAAGACCTTTCCTGGACATCGGTATGTACCCAGAATTCTGGGTACATATCATCCTGGGTGAGGCCTTCTTTTTATAAGACATGTTTTAGATGGCGGAAATTTAGTGCAACCTGCAGAATACTGCTTGCCGTCAATCCGAATAGATATCCGTAAATGCCTTGGCGAGGAATAACAAACAGGATGAAAAGAATCCGAAGTGTCAGAGAGAGTCCATTGTGAAGAAAGGTTGTTTTTGTTTCGCCAAGCCCATTTAAAATACTGGACAATGTTCCTGAAATATATAGGAACGGACATAGAAATGACAAAAGCCGTAGATAAGTTCCGCAGGCACTGCTTTGAAACACAAGGCGTCCGATCCATGGACCCAAAGTGAAAAAGCCGAAAAACCCCAGAAGGCCAAGAAGCAGACAAAAAACAACAGGATATCGGGAGGCACGTCGGAGTATCTTTTCACTGCCGTCTGCTTTGGCTGCGGATATTTTAGGCAGCAGCATAACAGATAAAGAATTTGTCACTGTGGAAGGAAATAAAATAAAAGGGAGCGCCATTCCATGTAAAATACCGTAAGTTTCAATGGCGGTATGCTGGTTTCCGTAAAACCTGGTCAGCATAAGAGGGATCAGAATGCTTTCCACGCTTTGAAGCAGTGTGACAGACAGCGTGTTTCCAGTCATGGGAATACCAAGAGAGAGAAGCTGACCAAACAAGGAACGTTTTGTATAGATGGAGGTTTCAGAGTTCTTTTGCTGGGAATAAAACGAAAGAATTGTAAAGACAAACGAAATAAATTCTCCAATGACCATTCCAAGGACTGCAAGGACTGCCCCGGCTGGCAGTTTTGCATAAAAAGTTACAGAGATTAAAAAGATACTGACAACTCTGGAAATCTGTTCTATGCAAAGAGAAAGAGCAGGAAGAGAAGATGTTCCGGTGCCGAGAGAATAGCCGTGGATGCAGGATTTGATGCCCACGAAAGGGAGTGCAAATACAGCAATTCTAAGGCAGGGAATGCAGTCGTTTTCATGGAAAAAAGTATTGCAGATTGTTTTCGCGAAAATGAAAATAACAAGGGCAAACAGGATGGAAAGCGTAAAGGTAAAACAAATAGTAACAGAAAGTATCTTTTTCGCATCGCCTTCCAGATTTTTTGCGTGAAGTGAAGCGGTCATGTTGGACAAAGCGGTTTGAAATCCCTGAAAGCACAGTGAAAATCCAACCATATAGATGGGAAAGATCATCTGATAAATTCCCATCTGATGCGCACCAATCAGACCAGCCAGAAATATTCTATTATAGAATCCGATGAAACGGGAAAAAAGATTTGCTGCTGTCAGAACCAGCGTTCCATGAATGAACGGGCTTGCCTTTTTCATGAAGATACCTTCTGTTTTTTTTTCATTGTATGAAAAGAAAAAACAAGATATGCCCGATTTTGGTTGACAGAGAAATTAGGAAATGATAATATGACACTGTAAATCCTAGTTAATAGGTAGGGATTAAAGGAATTAGAAAAATGAAATTTACTTTATAAGTTTATCATATCATATAGAGATTATAGAAAGGCAGGAATAGATTATGGGAAAGTTTGTATACTTAGATCACGCAGCAACAACGCCAGCCAGACCGGAAGTCGTTGAGGCAATGCTGCCGTATTTTACAGAAAAGTTTTGGAACCCATCCAGCATTTATTCTCCGGCAGCTGAGAATAAACAGGCAATCGATCAGTGCCGGGAGCTGATTGGGTCAACTCTTGGAACAGAAGGAAAAAATATTTATTTTACAGCAGGCGGCTCTGAATCAGACAATTGGGCTTTAAAAGCTGCTGCAGAAGCTTATAAGACGAAAGGAAAACACATCATTACGAGTAAAATTGAACATCATGCGATTCTCCATACATGTGATTATCTGGAATCAAGAGGGTTTGAAATTACTTATATCGACGTTGATGAGAATGGAATTTTAAAATTGGATCAGCTGGAAAAAGCAATTCGTCCAGATACCATTTTAATTTCCGTTATGTTTGCCAATAATGAAATTGGAACGATTCAGCCGGTAAAAGAAATTGGTAAAATTGCCAAAAAGCACGGTGTCATTTTCCATACAGATGCAGTCCAGGCATATGGGCAGATTCCAATCAATGTCGATGAGTATGGAATCGATATGTTAAGTGCCAGCGGCCATAAGCTGAATGGACCGAAAGGAATCGGATTTTTGTATATCAGACAGGGTCTGAAGCTTCGATCTTTCATCCATGGAGGCGCTCAGGAGAGAAAACGCCGGGCTGGAACAGAGAATGTCAGCGGCATCATTGGTCTTGGGAAGGCAGTTGAAATCGCTTTTGATACAATGGAAGAGCGTACATCAAAAGAAAAAGAAGTCAGAGATTACGCAATTGACAGAATTCTTGCGGAAATTCCTTACTGCAGACTGAATGGAGACAGAAAAAAAAGACTGCCGAACAACATAAATATTAGTTTTCAGTTTATCGAAGGAGAATCTCTTCTGATTATGCTGGATATGGCAGGAATTTGTGCATCCAGCGGTTCTGCCTGCACATCCGGATCTCTGGATCCGTCTCATGTGCTGCTTGCCATTGGTCTTCCTCATGAGATCGCCCATGGTTCTCTTCGTATGACCTTGGGAGAAGAAACAACAAAGGAAGATATGGATTACGTCATTGATCAATTAAAGGAAATTGTAAACAAATTGAGAAGCATGTCACCGCTTTATGAGGATTTTGTGAAACAGGGCAAATAGTCTGGCGGTTTGAATAACAGGAGGAAAATTATTATGTACAGTGAAAAAGTAATGGATCATTTCCAGAACCCAAGAAACGTAGGAGAAATTGAAAACGCAAGCGGCGTTGGTACGGTTGGAAACGCTAAATGCGGAGATATTATGAGAATCTATCTGGATATTGATGATAATAAAGTGATTCAGGATGTTAAGTTTAAGACTTTTGGATGCGGAGCTGCCGTTGCAACAAGCAGCATGGCAACAGAACTTGTAAAAGGAAAGACTGTCCAGGAAGCCTTGGAAGTTACAAATAAAGCCGTTATGGAGGCTCTTGATGGACTTCCGCCGGTCAAAGTACACTGTTCTCTTCTTGCGGAAGAGGCAATTCATGCGGCATTATGGGATTACGCCGAGAAAAATGGAATCAAGATTGAAGGCCTGGAAAAACCCAAAACAGATATTAGTGAAGAGGAAGAAGAGGAAGAATACTAGGAGGAATTTGTGAAAGAGAAAGTCGTAGTTGGATTATCAGGAGGCGTTGATTCCTCTGTGGCAGCGTATCTGCTGAAAGAACAAGGATATGATGTAATTGGGGTGACGATGCAGATCTGGCAGGAAGAAGAGGAAGCCGTGCTGGAAGAAAACGGAGGATGCTGCGGGCTGTCAGCGGTAGAAGATGCAAGACGGGTAGCGCAGACTCTGGATATCCCTTATTATGTGATGAATTTTAAGAAGGATTTTAAGGAAAAGGTCATAGATTATTTTTGTGAGCAATATTTAAATGCCAGGACGCCGAATCCATGTATCGCTTGCAATCGTTATGTAAAATGGGAGTCTTTGCTGAAGAGGTGTCTTGATATAGGAGCAGATTATATTGCTACAGGTCATTATGCGCAGATACAGCATCTGGACAATGGGCGATATGCTCTGAAGCGTTCTAAGACACTAGCCAAAGACCAGACTTATGCTCTTTACAATTTGACACAAAATCAGCTGTCTAAGACATTAATGCCGGTAGGACAGTATACAAAGGATGAAATCCGTGCGATTGCCCAGAAAGCGGGGATTCCGGTGGCGAACAAGCCTGACAGCCAGGACATATGTTTTGTGGAAGATGATTATGGAAAATTTATTGAGAAGACCACCGGAGCCTCCATTCAGCCGGGAAATTTTGTGGATACTGAGGGGAATATCCTGGGGACTCACAAGGGAATCATATATTATACGATCGGACAGCGCCGAGGTCTTGGTTTGTCTCTGAAACAGCCGGGATATGTTATTCGCGTAGATAAGGAAAAGAATGAGGTCGTAATAGGAACAAGAGATAAGCTGTTTTCTAATGTTCTGTATGCAGACTGCTGCAATTTTATGTCAATTCCTGGAATTAACGGGGAATTCCGAACAAAGGCAAAAATTCGATATAATAGTCCGGAAGTGCCGTGTACGGTTCAGATGGCAGGAGAGGACATGATAAAAGTAATATTTGATGAGCCGCAGAGGGCTGTGACACCGGGTCAGGCAGTTGTTTTTTATGATGGCAGTCTGGTTGCCGGAGGAGCAACCATCATAAAAGGAAGCATGGAATAGCAAAAATAAGAGAAAAATAAGAATTTCCCGCTTTTCCATAATATAAAGTTATGTTACAATGAGGGAGTTGCTTTAAATGAATAGGTAGGAGAAAAGATATGCTGAATCTTATAAGAGGATTTTGTATGGCGCTTGCCGATAGTGTTCCAGGAGTATCGGGAGGAACGGTAGCGTTTTTACTTGGATTTTATGATAAGTTTATTACATCACTGGATTATTTTATTTCCGGAAACAAACAGCAGAGAATTAGGGCAGTTAAATTTCTGATTCGTATTGGAATCGGATGGATCATAGGGATGGCCGCGGCTGTTTCTGTTCTGGCAAGCATTTTCGATGAGCGAATTTATGAAATCAGTTCTGTTTTCCTGGGCTTGATTATTTTTGCGATTCCAGTAATCTGGAGAGAGGAAAAGGATTCTTTAAAAGGAAAATATCAGAATATTCCGTGGGCAATTCTTGGAGTTGTCATTGTAGCAGCGATTACTTATTTTAATCCTGTATCAGGAAAAGGGGTCAGCGTCAGTGTAGAACATCTGACTGCGCCTTTGGCAATCTATATTTTTGTTGTAGCAATGATTGCAATTTCAGCCATGGTGCTTCCTGGAATTTCAGGCTCTACGATGCTGCTTGTATTTGGGCTGTATGTGCCAATCATTTCAGCATTAAAAGAGACAATGACGCTGAATTTTTCATATCTTCCAGTAATTGGAATTTTCGCTCTTGGAATTTTATGCGGAATTGCGGTTGTAATCAAGACGATCAAAAATGCTTTGGATAAACATCGTTCTCAGATGATTTATTTTATTGTAGGGATGATGATCGGGTCTCTGTATGCAATTGTAATGGGACCAACCACGCTGGAAAATACAAAACCAGCGATGACAATTGATACATTCCATCCTGTATTTTTTGTGATCGGTATTGTAATTATTTTTGCTTTGGAAAGAATCAAGGCAGTTTCAGAAAAATAAAAAGATATAACAGAGAGGGATTATAATGGTTAGTCCCTCTCTATTTTTGTTTCACAATTTTGACATATTCCTATGATACAATGGTGCAAAAGCAGGAGGGAGAAGAAAAAATGAGCGATTTGAAGATATTGGTTGTGGATGATGAAAGCAGAATGCGCAAACTGGTAAAAGATTTCTTAGTACGGGCAGGATATCAGGTGCTGGAAGCATCAGATGGTGAGGAAGCAGTGGACGTGTTTTTTTCTACGAAAGGAATTGATCTTCTGGTATTGGACGTTATGATGCCGAAAATGGACGGATGGGAAGTTGTCCGTGAAATCCGCAAAGTATCTCAGGTTCCGATCATTATGCTGACGGCCAAGGATCAGGAGCAGGATGAACTGCAGGGATTCGAGCTGGGGGTCGATGAATATATCTCAAAGCCATTCAGTCCCAAGATTCTTGTGGCTCGAATCGGAGCAATTTTGCGCAGAACGAATCAGCTGGAAAATGAGAATATTGAAGCCGGAGGAATCTGTATGGACGTGGGAGCACACCACGTAACAATCGATGGAAAAACTGTTGAATTAAGTTTTAAAGAATTCGAACTCCTGCAGTTTTTTATGATCAATGAAGGACGGGCATTAACAAGAGAAAATATATTAAACCAAGTATGGAATTATGATTACTTTGGAGATGCCAGGACCATAGATACTCATGTGAAAAAGCTCAGAAACAAGCTGGAAGATAAAGGAAAATATATCCATACAATTTGGGGCATGGGATATAAATTTGAGGTTGAATAGAAATTGAAAAAGCGGATTTTAGAAAACAAATCCATACAGGTAAAGATGACTCTGATGCTGATCGTCATTTTGGCATCGACTATTTTATTATCTGTACTGATCAATCTGGTGATGCTGAAACCGTACTATGTTATGAAAGAGAAGAAACATATACGGGAAGCGTATTATAAGATCCAAAAGATTTTCCAGAAGGACACTGTGAATAAAGAAGATGTGGATCAGATTGCCAGAGGATATGATTATCGTATTATGATCAGTGATCCCATGAATCAGATGGTGTACAGTTCAGAAGGCGAACAGGGGGTCATGTATAAGGATTTGAAAAATATTTTAAAAAATATTGATAAGATACAGAATCAGATTAATGAGAAAGGCTATGCGGTTACAACAAACACCAGCCAAAGTCAGGGAACCAGCATTAATCTGATGGGATATTTGGATGGACAGTACACGGTCATTATTAATACACCAATGGAAAGCATTCAGACAAGTGCATCCCTGTCGGGGCGTTTTACCATTTATGTCGGTATTTTCTTGATCATTGGCGGCGGAATTGCCATGTATATTTTCAGCAAACAGTTTACAAAGCCAATTGAGGAGATGGCAGGAGCTGCGAATCGTATGTCAAATCTGGATTTTGATGTAAAGATTGATGATTCAGGAGAAGATGAATTGGGGAGGCTGGGTCGGAGCCTGAATGAATTATCATCTAAGCTTGAGATGACCATATCGGAGCTTAAGACGGCTAATAATGAATTGAGGAAAGATATTGAACAAAAAGTCCAGATTGATGAGATGAGAACAGAATTTCTTTCGCATGTTTCTCATGAGCTTAAGACTCCAATCGCATTGATTCAGGGATATGCAGAAGGTCTGAAAGACAATATTTCAGAAGATGAGGAGAGCAGGGACTTTTACTGTGATGTCATTACAGACGAAGCTAAGAAGATGAATCGCATGGTACAAAAGCTGCTGACTTTAAATCAGATTGAATTTGGAAATAATAAAGTTGAGATGGAGCGATTTGACATGACGGAACTGATTTCCAATATGCTGACTTCGAATCAGATTCTCTTGGAAAAAGGAGGAATTCATGTGGAATTTGATGAGAAACCGATTCATGTCTGGGCAGATGAGTTTATGATTGAGGAGGTTGTAGGGAATTATCTGAGCAATGCAAGAAATCATGTCAGTGATCATGGCACGATTCGAATCAGCTACTGCCGCCATGGAGATAATCTAAGAGTTAAGGTATATAACACCGGAAAACATATACCGGAAGAAGATCTGGATAAACTCTGGGTAAAATTCTATAAGGTAGACAAAGCACGTACCAGGGAATATGGAGGAAGCGGTGTTGGACTGTCCATTGTAGAAGCCACGATGAAAGCCCATGGAAAAGATTATGGAGTTTCTAATATTGAGGGTGGCGTAGAATTCTATTTTGAAGTAGAATTAGATAAGAAATGAGAACAAAGGATAGGATAAGCATATGTTAAAAGATTATTTGGAACAAATCAAAGAAGCGGATTTGGTATTGGTTGGCATTGGCAAAGAGCTGCAGGCAAAGCGGATGATAGATTTTCAGAAAGAAATTTCGAATCCTCACTATCAGAAACTAATCGGACAGGAAGGAGAAGATGCCGCATGGATGAGAGAGGTCTATGAAAGAAATTATCTTCTGACCATGGGAGAGATAGATCATTTTAAGGCTCTTGAAGAAGTATTGGAAGGGAAGAACTATTTTGTTGTGACAAGCAATGATGACGGACTTCTCTTTCATTCCAGGCTGGACAAAGGAAGAATTACAGCTCCATGTGGGAATGGAGATTTCTTTCAGTGCAGCAAGCCGTGTGATGAACAGCTGTATCCGGCAAAGCCTGGATTGAAGGATTTGATTGACTATTATGAAAAAAGTGGGCAAATAGATTATCTGGAATGTCCGAAGTGCGGGGAAAAGTTAATTTTCAATGTGCGTACCGGGGAGACAAAACATATTTATGTAGAGGGGGCTTACCTGACTTCATGGGCAAATTATACAAAATGGCTTCAGGGGACTTTAAATAAAAAGCTTTTTATATTAGAATTAGGAGAAGGATTTGAAAATCCAAATCTGTTCAGGTGGCCGTTTGAAAAGATGGCATTCTATAATCAGAAAGCTGTGTTTGTAAGAGTACACAAATCCTTGTACCAGATTGGGGAGGAATTAAAAGGAAAGGGCACAGCGGTTGCTATGGACAGCAAAGAATTTTTACTCGACTAAAAGACAAGGCGGTCTTTGATAAAAGGACCGCCTCTAATATATTTTAAGAGGAGGAGACAGTATATGATCGCGATTATTGATTATGATGCTGGAAATATTAAAAGTGTGGAGAAAGCGCTCCAGTATCTGGGAGAAGAAGCTTTGATTACCAGAAATCGGGAAGAAATCCTAAATAGTGATAAGGTGATTCTGCCAGGAGTAGGAGCTTTTGGAGATGCAATGGAAAAACTGCATCAGTATGGACTGGTGGATACGATCCAAGAAGTTGCAGAGCGTAAGATTCCGTTTCTTGGAATCTGTCTGGGACTGCAGCTGATGTTTGAGAGCAGTGATGAAGCGCCGGGCGTAAAGGGACTGGGACTTCTTCCGGGAAAGATCCTTAGAATTCCGAAAAAAGGCGATATGAAAATCCCTCACATGGGATGGAATGATATTAAGATCAAAGAAGGAGCAAAACTGTTTGCTGGGCTCGAGGAACATCCGTATGTATATTTTGTGCACTCTTATTATCTTCAGGCGGATGATCCGTCTATCGTAGCAGCCACGGCAGAATATGGAGTGACCATTCATGCTTCTGTAGAGAAGGATAATATTTTTGCCTGTCAGTTCCATCCGGAAAAAAGCAGTACAGTAGGACTTCAGATTCTCAAGAATTTTATATCATTATAAGGAGGGACAGACTTATGCATACGAAAAGGATTATTCCATGCCTGGATGTAAAAGGCGGACGCGTAGTAAAAGGTGTAAATTTTGTAAATTTAATCGATGCGGGAGACCCGGTGGCAATTGGAGCCGCTTATGATAAGGCAGGAGCCGACGAACTGGTATTTCTTGATATTACTGCATCTTCCGATGCAAGAAGTATTATGATTGATATGGTACGGAAAGTAGCAGAAACAGTTTTTATTCCGTTTACAGTAGGCGGAGGAATTCGTACTGTTGATGATTTTAAGGCAATTCTTCGGGAAGGAGCTGATAAAATTTCAATTAATTCTTCTGCCATTAATACTCCAAATCTGATCAATGATGCGGCAGATAAGTTTGGAAGTCAGTGTGTAGTGGTTGCCATTGACGCAAAGCGGAGAGAAGATGGTTCTGGATGGAATGTTTATAAAAATGGCGGAAGAATTGACGTAGGTCTGGATGCTGTGGAATGGGCAATGGAAGCAAATCGCCGTGGAGCAGGCGAAATTCTTCTTACCAGTATGGACTGTGACGGAACAAAAGCAGGGTATGACAATGAACTGACCAGGACGATCGCTGAAAATGTGGATATTCCGGTCATTGCATCCGGCGGAGCAGGAACAAAAGAACATTTCTATGACACATTGACGGAAGGAAAGGCAGATGCCGCACTGGCAGCATCACTGTTCCATTTTAATGAGTTAAAAATTTCTGATCTGAAAGAATACCTTGCAGAACGTGGTATCAGCGTGCGCAGATAGGTAAATACAAGTTATAAAAGCAAAGGAAGAAGGAGAACTATGAGTCAAAAAACAGAAAAAGCAGTCAATAACTATAAGAATGGATATACCTGTGCTCAGGCAGTGGCATGTGCTTTCTGCCAGGAAGCAGGAATTGATGAGAAAACGATGTTTCGTCTGACAGAAGCACAGGGTGTTGGATTAGGCGGAATGGAGGGACACTGCGGCGCCTTATCAGGAGCAGCGGCAGTCCTTGGAGCAGTAAACAGTACGGCAGATCTTGAAAAAACTAATTCCAAAGGACAGACGATTCGTCTGTCCAGAGAACTGACCAGACGCTTTCAGGAGAAAAATGGGGCAGTCATCTGCAAGGAATTAAAAGGAATTGAAACAGGCAAAATGCTGCGGTCATGTCCGGGATGTGTGGAAGACGCGGCAGAGATTCTGGAAGATATTTTACAGGAGAGTTAACTCAAAAAGAAAAAGGAAATCATTTTTAATGGTTTCCTTTTTTATAATGCTTAGGATGATATCTCCTGAATAGAAGGACGGAGGATTTAGATAAAAAAACACATATCCCAGATTGCTGAGGGATATGTGTTTTTTGTTTTATGCTTCTTTTTCCAAGTTCTTTTGTGCTGCAGAAAGCATTAATTTGATTCGGTTGATCTGGTTAACTTCGCTGGCTCCCGGATCGTAGTCAATGGCTACGATGTTTGCCTCTGGGAAGGATTGTCTCAATTCTTTGATAACACCTTTTCCAACCACATGGTTTGGAAGGCAGGCAAACGGCTGGGTACAAACAATGTTTGGCGCTCCGCTGTGAATCAGCTCAATCATTTCTCCGGTCAGGAACCATCCTTCACCAGTCTGATTTCCGATAGATACAAATGGTTCTGCATATGCTGCTAAATCCTTGATATATGCCGGCGGATCGAAACGTTTGCTCTTGGCAAGTTCTTTTCTCAGAGTTTTGCGGTAACGTTCTACCACCCAGATTGCGGAGTTGCATACAATAGCAGTTCTTTTGGATTTTCCAAGGTAACGGTATTTAAAGTTACTGTTATAGAATCCGTACATGAAAAAGTCTAAAAGATCCGGAACAACGGCTTCGGCGCCTTCGCGTTCCAGCAGTTCCACTAAATGGTTGTTTGCGTCAGGAAGGAACTTAACGAGGATTTCACCGACAACTCCAACACGCGGCTTCTTGATATTTTTCAGAGGAATGCGGTCGAAATCACGGATGATTCCTTTAATATTTTTCTGGAACGTAAGGAAGTTGCCTTTTGCAACATCTCGTTTACATTTTGCTTCCCACTGTTTATGGAGCTTATTGACAGAACCCGGTTTTTTCTCATAAGGTCTTGTGCGGTAAACAACCCTCATAAACAGATCACCGTATACAATCGCCTGAACTGCCTTGTTCAGGAGAGAAGGAGTGAATTTAAATCCACTGTTTTTCTCAATTCCCTGAGTACTGATTCCAATCACCGGAATGTAGCCAAAACCGGCTTTTTCTAAAGCACGGCGGATAAAACTGATATAGTTTGTAGCACGGCATCCCCCGCCTGTCTGAGAAATAGCCAGAGCCACTTTGTGTGTATCGTATTTTCCAGACAACAATGCGTTCATCAGCTGTCCGATAACGATCAGAGACGGATAACAGGCATCATTATTTACATATTTAAGACCTGTATTTACATCCTTCATTCCGCCCTGTGCAAGAATCTTGGCTTTATAGCCGCAGGATCTTAAAGCAGGCTCCAGAAATGCAAAATGAATCGGTGACATCTGAGGTACCAAGATTGTGTAATCCTTGCTCATTTCCTTTGTAAATTCCACGCGTTTGATTGCCGGGGATACTGGATGAGGCTGGATTCTATGTTTTTTGCGGACCCGAACCGCACTGATCAAAGAGCGGATTCGAATTCTTGCAGCTCCCAGGTTGTTGACTTCATCAATCTTTAATACCGTATAAATACGTCCGGATTTTGTCAGAATATCTCTTACAGTGTCGGTTGTTACTGCATCCAGTCCGCAGCCAAAGGAGTTTAGCTGTATTACTTCAAGCTGTTTGTTGGCCTTGGCATAGTTTGCAGCAGCATAAAGCCTTGAATGATACATCCACTGGTCGGATACATTCAAAGGACGTTCTACCTTAGACAGGTGAGAAATAGAATCCTCCGTCAGCACCGCAATTCCGTAAGAAGTGATCAATTCAGGAATACCATGGTTAATTTCTGGATCAATATGATACGGACGGCCGCATAAAACGATTCCGGTACGTCCGGTTTCTGCCAGATAAGCAAGGACTTCTTCGCCTTTTGTCTGGATGTCTTCTCTTACCTGCTGAAGTTCTTCATACGCTCTTGTAACGGCATGGTCAATTTCTTCAGAAGTCAGATCATCATAATGTTTTTTCAATTCTTCCAAAAGACGAGGTTTTAATGCTTCTTCATTATCCAGTGCAAGGAACGGATTCATAAAATTAATATGTTCTGTTTCCAGTTCTTCCATGTTATTTTTGATATTTTCTGCATAGGAAGTAACAATTGGACAATTGTAGTGATTGTTTGTCTCAGCAATTTCTTCCCGTTCGTAAGGAATGCAAGGATAGAAAATATCTTTGATCCCCTGTTTGATCAGCCACATAACATGTCCGTGGGCAAGTTTTGCAGGGTAACATTCGGATTCACTCGGGATGGATTCAATTCCAAGCTCATAAATTTTACGAGAAGATTCCGGTGAAAGTACAACTCTAAACCCTAAATTTGTAAAGAATGTATACCAAAACGGATAATTTTCATAAATATTTAAAACTCGCGGGATACCGATGACACCGCGTACTGCTTCATCTTCTGTCAGCGGTTCGTAGCCAAAGGTGCGGTGGAGTTTATAATCATATAAGTTTGGAACGTGATCTGCGTTTGGTTCTTTTCCAATACCCCGTTCGCATCGGTTTCCGGTAACATAACGGCTGCCGTTGGAAAATTTGTTGATCGTAAGCAGACAGTGGTTGGTACATCCTTTACATCTCGTCATAGATGTCTTTACGCTGAGGGCAAAGATTTCATCAAATGAAAGCATAGAAGTCTGATAACCTTTTTCATAGCGTTCCCGTGCAATCAAGGCAGAACCAAAAGCTCCCATAATACCAGCGATGTCTGGACGGACTGCATCACAGCCGGAAATACGCTCGAAGCTTCGGAGAACGGCATCATTGTAAAAAGTACCGCCTTGTACAACGATATGCTTTCCTAAATCTTCCGGACTGGTCAGCTTGATAACTTTATATAAAGCATTTTTGATAACAGAATAAGCCAGACCCGCAGAAATATCTCCTACACTTGCACCTTCTTTCTGTGCCTGTTTTACTTTAGAGTTCATGAATACCGTACAGCGGGATCCAAGGTCAATCGGATGTTTTGCAAACAAAGCAACTTTTGCAAATTCCTCTACTGTATGATTCAGAGATTTTGCAAAGGTTTCGATGAAAGATCCGCATCCGGAAGAGCAGGCTTCATTTAACATAACGTTATCTACGACTCCATTGCTGATTTGGATGCATTTCATATCCTGTCCGCCAATATCCAGGATACAGTCAACTTCAGGATCGAAGAAAGCAGCCGCATAGTAATGGGCAATTGTTTCTACTTCGCCATAGTCTAAGTTCAGTGCAGCTTTAATCAGCTGTTCTCCATAACCGGTAGAACAGGAGCATACGATCTTAGCTGCGTCTGGCATCAGATTTTTGATTTCATGCAGTGCTTCAATGACAGCATGGAGAGGATCTCCGTTATTATTATTATAATAGCTGTAGAGAAGTTCTCCGTCTTCTCCGGCGAGAGCAACCTTTGTTGTTGTGGATCCTGCATCAATTCCAAGATAGCAGTTGCCTTTATATGTAGCCAGATCCCCGCGTTTTACTATATGACGGTTATGTTCTTTTATGAAATCTTTATAGTCTCTTTCACTGGCAAACAAAGGCTCCAGGCGGTCAACTTCCTGCTGAAGTTCAATTTTCTTTTCAAATTGTTTTAACAGGTGTTCAAAATCTGTTGTCACATCTTCTTTGGCATTTAAGGCAGCACCTACTGCTGCGAACAGATGAGAATGCGTCGGTGCAATGACTTCTTCATCTTTTAAGTTCAGTGTGCGGATAAATGCATTTTTAAGTTCCGGGAGGAAGTGAAGAGGTCCTCCAAGAAATGCTACGTTTCCGCGAATCGGTTTTCCGCATGCCAGTCCGCTGATGGTCTGATTGACAACCGCCTGAAAGATAGAAGCAGCAAGATTTTCTTTTGTTGCTCCCTCATTGATCAGAGGCTGAATATCGGATTTTGCGAACACGCCGCAGCGGGCAGCAATAGGGTATATAGTGTCATAGTTTTTTGCATATTCATTCAATCCGGAAGCGTCAGTCTGAAGAAGCGATGCCATCTGATCGATGAAAGAACCGGTACCTCCGGCACAGACACCGTTCATTCGCTGGTCGATGCCATTGGTGAAATAAATGATCTTGGCATCTTCTCCGCCAAGTTCAATGGCTACGTCTGTCTGAGGTGCATAGTCCTGCAGAGCAGAGGACACGCAGACAACTTCCTGGCAAAATGGAATTTCCAGATAAGAAGAGATTGCCAGTCCGCCGGAACCGGTAACGGTAGGAGCAAACGTCATCTCTCCGATTTGGTCTTTGGCTTTCTTTAATAAGGAAGCCAAAGTTTCCTGGATTTTTGCAAAATGTCTCTGATAATCAGAGAAAAGAATATTATGTTGTTCGTCGATTACAGCAACTTTGACTGTAGTTGAACCAATATCAATTCCTAAACGTTTCATGGATTGTAATACTTCCTTTCTAAAAACCATACAAAAAGAACACGACGGCGAATTATGTGAAATCCTGTCAGTGCTCCATGTATCACTATATTATAATGGAAAAGAAAGCATTTGAAAATAGGCATATTTTATTTTTTTTTGGAAAGAATAAGGGCAACAAATTGTGAAATCTGCATAATCTAATAAAAAAGCAAGGAAAAAAATATGGAAAATCAGGGAAGCTGCAGGGGCAGTGTATATGTGGTGAAAGACAAGGATACGTTATACCAGATTGCAAAAAAATATGGCGTCCAGGTAAAGGATATTATGCGTCAGAATCCATATGTTGATGTGTATAATCTTCAGCCGGGGGATGAATTGTGCATTCCGGCATTTACAACGGTAATTTCAGGCGCCTTTGTCCCTTACGTAGTAAAAAAGGGAGATACGATCCTTGGTATAGCAAAATCTAACAAAACAACAGTGGAAAATTTAGCAAAATCTAACAAAAAAATAAGGGAATTGACCCTGCCAGTTGGTACAGTACTGTTAATTGACAAAGCAAAATGAGTTATTTATAATGAAATAAGACGTGCGCAGAAGGTTTTTGCGGATAGGAGAAAACTCCTGTTTTGAAACCCGATTCTGCGCAGAGCAGAGTGGACATGCAGACAGAAGAAGGAAAGGAGCGTAAAGATGGTAAACTACTACCGTACAATGGATCATCAGATGAATGAGATCAGTGAAGTGATTGAAGGTTCCTGGATCTCGTTGATTCATCCAACGGCAGCAGAACTGGTACAGGTTTCCAGAGATTATAAGATTGATCTGGATCATCTGAAAGCTCCTCTGGATGAGGAAGAGAGATCACGTATCGAAGTAGAAGACGATTATACTTTGATCATTGTGGATATTCCTGTAACAGAAGAGAGAAAGGAAAAAGAATATTTTCTTACAATTCCGTGCGGAATTATCCTGACGAACGAAGTGATCATTACGGTATGTCTTATGGAGACACCTGTGCTTACGGATTTCAGAGACGGAAGGGTACGTAATTTTTGGACATTTAAGAGGACAAGATTTATTCTGCAGATTTTGTACCGAAATGCTTCTTTGTATCTGCAGTATCTGCGTTCTATTGATAAAAAGAGTGACGAGGTAGAAAAACAGCTGCATATTTCCACCAAAAATCAGGAGCTGATTGAACTGCTGGAACTGGAAAAGAGTTTGGTGTACTTTTCTACTTCACTTCGAGGAAATGAACTTGTATTGGAAAAACTGTTAAAGATTGAGAAGATCAAACAATATCCAGAGGATGAGGAATTATTGGACGATGTTATCATCGAGAACAAACAGGCAATTGAGATGGCGGATATCTACAGCAATATTTTGAGCGGAACAATGGATGCATATGCGTCTGTTATTTCCAACAATCTGAACATCGTCATGAAGGTTTTGGCAGTCATCACGATCGTTATGTCAATCCCTACGATGATTGCAAGTTTCTGGGGAATGAATGTTCCGGTTCCGCTGGCTGATTCGTCCCATGGCTTTGCAGTCCTTGTTATTGCTTCTTTGATTCTAACAGTGATTGGCGGCATCTTTTTGGGAAGAAAAAAAATGTTTTAAGAAAGGTTCAATATGTGGCTGAATAAATTGGAAGAAAAATTTGGAAAATATGCGATTTCGAATCTGCCGATGATCATCGTTGCCATGTACGCGATTGGTTATATTCTTCGGCTGATGATGCCGGGAATCGCCTCCTTGCTGACACTGAATCCTTATCTGATTTTGCATGGTCAGGTATGGAGGATTGCAACGTTCCTGCTGATGGGACCTGACAGCAGTCTGATCTTTATTGTTTTTGTACTGTTGTTTTATTATTCACTGGCGGCATCGCTGGAACAGGTGTGGGGAAGTTTCCGTTTTAATATGTATTATTTTATTGGAGTGTTGGGAACCATCCTCGGATCGTTCCTTACATATGCGGTATTGTATTTTGCTTATGGGGAGATAGCAGCTGCCTCCGTAAGTATGGATACTTTTTATCTGAATATGACGCTGTTTTTAGCCTATGCTATGATGTTTCCGGATATGCGGGTATATTTTTATATGATTTTCCCAATCCGAGTCAAATGGCTTGCGGTGCTGGATGGAATATACCTTGCTTATGTTTTTCTGACATCAGGCTTTACAGCTGCCGGAATTTCGGTTAAAGTATCTATAGTGGTTGCACTGCTGAATTTCCTGCTGTTCTTCTTTTCTATGAAGAAGATTCGCAGCAAAGGAGCAGCATTTGCAAGAAATACTGCAAATCGGCGTAGAAAGAAGGAATTTAAGACAAAGACAATGCCGCAGAACGGCCGGAAGAGAAATGGCGCTATGCATGAATGTGCGGTCTGCCACAGGACGGAACTTGATGATCCGACCCTGGAATTTCGGTATTGTTCTAAGTGCGATGGGGACTATGAATACTGTCAGGATCATTTGTTTACTCATAAGCATGTGAAGAAGTGAGTTATTAATTTTAATATATATGAGGTTAAAGGAGACTATTATGCTAACGAAGAAGACAAAAATTATTTGTACAATGGGACCTGCAACAGATGATGATGCTGTATTAAAACAGCTTATGCAGGAAGGAATGGATATTGCCCGCCTGAACTTTTCTCATGGAGATCATGAGGAACAGCTGGGAAGAATTAAGAGAATTAAGAAATTCAGAGAAGAACTGAATCTTCCGATTGCTATTCTTCTGGATACTAAAGGACCGGAAATCCGTACAGGATTGCTGGCAGGTGAAGACGATGTAGAATTAAAAGAAGATCAGAAATTTATATTAACAACCAGAGATGTAGAAGGAACAGAGGAAATCGTAAGTGTTACATACGAAGAACTTCCTCAGGATGTTGAAGCAGGCAATACGATCCTGATTGATGACGGACTGATTGAACTTCGTGTGGATGAGATCAAAGACGGAACAGATGTTATTTGTACTGTAAAAAATGGAGGTATGCTTGGAAGCCGTAAAGGTGTCAATGTACCAAATGTAAAAGTAAATCTTCCATCTATTACAGAAAAAGATAAAGCAGACATTGAATTCGGTTTGGAAAATGGAATTGATTTTATTGCTGCTTCCTTTATCCGTAATGCAGATGCGGTAAAAGAAATCAAGTCAATCGTTGAAGCTCATGGAATGGATGTAGGTGTTATTTCCAAGATTGAAAATATTGAAGGTGTTGAAAATATCGATGCGATCATTGATGCATCAGATGGAGTCATGATTGCAAGGGGTGACCTTGGAGTAGAAATTCCGGCAGAAGAAGTACCATTCTTACAGAAAGCAATCATCAAGAAATGTAACAATGCGTTCAAGCCAGTTGTAACAGCAACACAGATGCTGGATTCTATGATCCGCAATCCTCGTCCAACACGTGCAGAAGTTACAGACGTAGCAAATGCAATCTATGACGGAACAGACGCAATCATGCTGTCTGGTGAAACAGCTAAAGGAAAACATCCGGTAGAAGCTGTGCGTATGATGAATCAGATCGCTATTTCTACCGAACTTCATTTAGATGCAAAAGTTAACAATTTCCGCTCTGTTTATGTTCACAGAGGAATTTCTGCTGCTGTTGCCTATGCTGCAGTGCAGACAGCAACAAATGTAAATGCAAAATGTATCCTTGCATCCAGCATGTCAGGATTTACGGCGAGAATCGTATCTAAGTTTAAACCAGATGCTCAGATCATAGGTCTTTCTCCAGATCCTGCAGTTGTTCGTAAGATGCAGTTATACTGGGGTGTTCGTCCATTCTTATCTCATAAAGCAAATACAACACAGGAAATTCTGGATGAAGCAACAGAAATCGTATTAGAAGCAGGCGTTGCGGATAACAACGATGTTTTAGTTCTTACAGGAGGCGGAGTCGCAGATCGCCGCGGCGGAGTGACAAATATGCTGAAAGTTGTTAAAATTGGTGAATAATCGACATAAATATGTGTTAAAATGGGGATGTAGCGCTACATCCTCATTTTGTTTTATCGGGTGGGAAAAATGATAATTTCAAAAAATGCATACATATCAGAAATATTGCACAGAAAAGAAAAACAGATCATAAAAAGAATCCAAAAACAGAAAAGTATTCCTTTTTTATATTGTGTTACCTTGCCTTTGTGGAACTCTGCATTTTTGGAGATTTATGAATATAATGAGCTGCTTTCTGATTTCTATCAGGGGGAGGACATTGTGATTGTTGGTCTGGCGATTGGATGGGAAGATGCTCTGATAATGACAAAACGGATTGTGCAGGATCTAATATGTGCAGATCAAGTAAAGGAAGCTGTAGAATATTTTTGTGGAGAAGAATTATGACGATCATTTTTTTGATTTTAAAAATTATAGGCATTATCATTTTAATTCCGCTGGTTATTCTTGCGGTTTTCCTGATCTGTCCGATTGCTTATCGTCTGGAGGCAGAATTTGATGGAAGACCGCATGTGAAAGCAAGGGTTCGATGGGCGTTTCCGTTATTTGGAGTGAAGGCATCTTATGAAGAAAAGCTGGATGTGGCAGTGAGAGTCATGGGAATTCCAATTTACCGGACAGATCCCCAAAAGTGGTCGTTGCTTGGCCGAGAAAAAAAAGCTTCTGTTGTGGAGGAAGCAGAAAAAAAAGAAGAGGTAAAAAAGTCTGAAAGTTCCACAGATTTAAAAGAACGGTTTTCAGGTGATTTTACTAAGCCCGAACCAGAGCCGGAAGGCCCGGTGACTGATATTCTCGATCTTGCCTGGAATGAGGAAGAGCCGGAAGATGTGGTGCTGGAAGAGGAGATTCCTGGTCCGACAGAAAAATCACGAAAAAAAATCTTTGAAAGATTCGTAGATTTTTTAAAAAAGTGTTATAATAAAGGGAAAAATATTTTAAGCAGGATAAAGAGACTAACACAAAAAGGAAGATCGATCCTGCATCTTTTAGAAGATGAGCAGCTGAGGGCAGCTGTAGTGAGAATTAAGGGGTATTTGCTGCGGGGAGCAGGATATCTGATGCCTCAGAAGCTGGAGGGCAAGATTGTATTCGGTCTGGAGGATCCGGCGGATACGGGGAAAGTACTTGGCTGGATTGCTGCTGCTATGCCGCTGTACGGCGATCGTCTGGATGTAATGCCAGATTTTAACCGTAAGGTTCTGGAGGGGGAAGTTCTGGTGGCTGGACGAATCAGACGTTATAAAATACTGAAACTTGTATGGGATGTTTATCGTGATAAGGATCTGATCCGGCAGAAAGACCGGGCAGTAAAGATAGTAGGAGGTTGATGTTATGGGAAAAGAAAAATTTAATGAAACAGTAAGTTCTCTGTTCCAGGGAATGGAAGGATTCCTGACTTCCAAAACAGTAGTCGGAGAACCAATTTATATTAAAGATACCATCATACTGCCATTGGTGGATGTTTCTTTTGGAATGGGAGCAGGGGCTTTTGAAGCAGATAAGAAGAACCGAAGCGGCGGCGGAATCGGCGGCAAGCTTACGCCGAGCGCAGTCCTTGTAATCCGAGATGGACAGACAAAACTTGTCAACGTAAAGAATCAGGAAACGATTGTGAAGCTTCTTGATATGGTGCCGGATGTAATTGATAAATTTACAAAAAAGGAAGAGACGCTGGAAGATATCGTGGAAGATTTGGAAAAAGAGAAAGAATAAAAGAGTCCGAAAGGACTCTTTTTGCTTTTTTGTGCATATGCTTGTAGTAGGAAATAATTAGATCAGCGGCAGGTGGGAACATGAAAAGAGTTTGTGCGATTGCGATTTGCTTTTTTGGCATAGGACTGGCAACCGGATTATTTATCAGTCATGATTTTACACAAATTATTATGTGTATTGTGTGTGTAATTATGGGATACTGTCTCTTCTTTTACTGATAATATATTTTTGTGAAATAAAAAAGAGCCGGATGGCTTATCCAACTCTTTGTGGTTTTATATTAAACAAATCAAAGTGATTAGGCGCGTTCAACCTTACCAGATCTTAAGCAAGAAGTACAAACGTACATTTTCTTTGCTCCGCCGTTAACTTTCACCTTTACGGATTTAATATTTGATTTCCACATTTTGTTTGATCTTCTATGTGAGTGACTGACTGCATTTCCAAAATGAGCGCCTTTTCCGCAAATAGCACATTTTGCCATGTTAGCACCTCCTTCTTCAAATCTTCTCCCATGTTCATTCCGGGCTCGACAACTATTTCATTCTAACAGATAGTTTTCTAAAAATCAAGATAAAATTTGTTTTTATTTTTTCAGAAAAAGAGGGATACTTACAAGGAAACAAGTGCGTCCTGAGGGATGTTCGGGACTGGACGCACCTTGTGGGATAAGGTATAATCATCTTATAATTCTTGGCTGGAGGTAATTATAATGAAAGGTTCTATAAAGACAAAGAATGGGGAGATCACCATTGATAACCAGGTAATCGCAAAATATGCCGGAATCTGTGCCCTTGGATGTTTCGGAATCGTCGGCATGGCAATGGTGAACGTAAAAGATGGGATTGTAAAGCTGCTCACGAGAGACAATATTCGGAAAGGTGTTTTTGTTTCGGTAAAGGAGAATAAGATTACCATAGAGTTTCACATCATCGTATCTTATGGGGTTTCAATTTCTGCGGTTGTGAATAATCTAATGGAATCAGTGAAGTATCGAGTAGAAGAATTCACAAGCCTAGAGGTTGAAGGAATTAATATATATGTGGAAAGCGTAAAAGATATAGGATAAAGATGGAGGCAGAAAACATGAAACAGATAGATGCGTCTTTGCTGCAGAAGATGTTGATCGGTGGTGCCGAGCGTCTTGAGGCACAGAAAGAATATATTAATGAGCTGAATGTTTTTCCTGTTCCGGATGGAGATACAGGAACAAACATGACTATGACAGCTATGGCGGCGGCCAAAGAAGTTGCCGGCGCGGAACTTTCCATTAAAGAAATTACCAGGGGACTGTCCAGCGGTTCTCTTCGGGGCGCCAGGGGAAACTCAGGAGTTATTTTATCACAGCTGTTCCGGGGATTTTATAAAGGAGTTAAAGACGAACCGGCGTTGACTACCAAAGCTGCAGCGGCAGGGTTTAAATATGCCGCAGACACGGCATACAAGGCTGTAATGAAGCCGAAAGAAGGAACCATCCTTACAGTGGCCAGGGCAGCGGCGGATACAGCAGTAAATGCAGCTCGTCAGGAAGAGAATTTTGAAGAATTTGCCCGGATTGTTTTAGAAGAAGCCCAAAAGGTACTGGAACGGACGCCGGAGATGCTTCCGGTCTTAAAAGAAGCCGGAGTCGTGGATTCCGGCGGACAAGGACTGGTTGAGTTTCTGCGGGGAGCAGTAGAAGTGATGCTTGGAAAGAAAATACAGCTGGAAGAAATGAAAAAAGCATCTCAAAAGGCAGTTTCCGTTCAGAAAAAAGATATTTCTGAAGAAGAAATCCGTTACGGTTACTGTACAGAATTTATTGTAATGCTTAGAGAAACCTGGAGCAATGAGAAAGAACAGGATTTTAAGTCATATCTTACGGATATTGGTGACTGTGTGGTTGTTGTAGGAGATGAGGAGATTGTAAAAGTCCATGTTCATACCAATCATCCTGGGAAAGCAATCGAAAAAGGCCTGACTTACGGGGAACTGACCAGTATGAAAATTGATAATATGAGAGAAGAGCATCAGGAACGGCTGCGTTTGACTCAGGAAACATCCGGGGAAAAAGAAGGGAATAAAAAACCAAAACCTAGAAAACCTTATGGATTTATTGCCGTTTCAATTGGTGATGGATTGAATCAGATTTTCAGGGATCTGGGAGTTGATTGTTTGATTGAGGGCGGTCAGACGATGAATCCAAGTACGGAGGATCTGCTGGAGGCAGTTGATCGGGTCAACGCGGACACCATCTTTATTCTTCCGAACAATAAAAACATTATTCTTGCGGCAGTTCAGGCCCAGTCTCTTGTGGAAGACAAAAAAATTATTATCATTCCAACCAAGACAATTCCTCAGGGAATTTCTGCTTTTATCGGATTTGAACCGGAACAAGATGTGGAAACGAATGTGGACAATATGACAGAGATGATGGAGAATGTCAGAACTGGTGAAGTGACCTACGCAGTGAGAGATACGTCTGTGGGAGGAAAGGAAATCAAAGTGAATGATATTATGGGAATTGATGATGACGGCATTAGGGAAGTAGGCAAAAGCATCGAAAAAGTCGCAATGGATTTGCTGGATGACATGACGGATGAGGATAGTGAGCTGATCAGTGTTTATTATGGACAAGATGTGAAAGAAGAAGATGCCAGACAGATGGCAGAGAAGATAGAAGAAAAATATCCGGACTGTGATGTACAGCTGGAATATGGGGGACAGCCAATTTATTATTTTCTGATGTCCGTGGAATAAAAGACAGCTGGTATTTATGAGGAAGGGAAAAGCGGATTTTGGCAGATCCGTTTTGCTGCTTCCTCTTTTTAACAGACAGGAAGAATTTTTGATGAAGGAGGAAGAATCCAATGGTGACAGATAGGAGCAAAGCAGAATGGATGGAATGACGAATTTGATTGAATTAAAAGGCATTGGAGAGAAGACAGCAGCAGCATTTGCCAGAATGGGCGTACGCAAAGTAGACAGTTTGATCAGTATGTATCCAAGATATTATCTGACATACGATGATCCGGTTTCAATCAGCGATCTTGAAATCGGCCAGAGGGCTTCTGTTATGGTGAGGATTACTTCTGAGATTCATATCAGATATGTAAAAAGGATGAAGATTGTAACTTGTCTTGGAAAAGATGAAACAGGTGTATTAAGTCTCAGCTGGTTTAATATGCCATATTTAAAAAAGCAGCTTCACCGTGGGCAAGATTATGTTTTTACCGGAACGCCGGTCTTTAAAAACGGACGGCTTTGCATAGAACATCCGGAAATTTCAGAACCAGAGGATTATAAGGAAAAACAGGAAACTCTGCAGCCCGTATACCCATTGACTTCAGGCCTGACCAACAAACAGGTTTCCAAGGCAGTGGCACAGGCAAAAGACTATATTTTGCAGATACCGGAATATCTTCCTGAACAAATCGTGGAAAAGTATCATCCTATGGATTATGGACAGGCACTTTGGAACATTCATTTTCCAGAGTCGAAAAGTACTTTGATTCAGGCAAAAAAGAGGCTGATTTTTGATGAATTTTTTATTTTTATTTCTGCCATGCATATGTTGTCGGAGGATCAGGAAGAAAAAAGCAGCTATCCGATTTTTGAATGTCCACAGGCAAGAGAATTAATCCAGTCACTTCCGTATAAATTGACCGGAGCTCAGGAGAGGGCTTTGGAAGAAATGAAGCAGGACCTTTCTTCTGGAAAGGTGATGAATCGCCTGGTTCAGGGCGATGTAGGATCCGGCAAGACAATTCTGGCAGTCATTTTGCTTTTGATGTGTGCAAAGGCAGGATATCAGGGGGTTTTGATGGCACCCACAGAGGTGCTGGCAAATCAGCATTATGAGACGTTTCAGGAATTACTTTCACCTTATGGTGTACGAACAGTCCTGCTGACCGGGTCAACAAAAGCCAGGGAAAAGCGGGAGACTTACGAGAAAATGAAGAACCATCAGGCAGATATTATTATAGGAACGCATGCTCTGATTCAGGAAAAAGCAGAATATGATAAGCTTGCCTTGGTGATTACGGATGAGCAGCATCGTTTTGGAGTGCGCCAGAGAGAAAGCCTGTCCTTGAAAGGGGAAAGACCGCATGTTCTTGTGATGAGCGCTACGCCAATTCCAAGAACTCTTGCGATTATTTTGTATGGAGATTTGGATGTGTCCTTGATTGATGAGGTGCCGGCAAATCGGCTTCCGATCAAAAACTGTGTGGTCAATACCAGCTATCGGCCAGTGGCATACCGTTTTATTGAAAAGCAGGTAAGAGAAGGCAGGCAGGCTTATGTGATATGTCCGATGGTGGAAGAAAGTGAAGCGATGGAAGGAGAAAATGTCATTCAGTATGCTGGCATGCTGCGAAATCATCTGCCGCCGTCTATTCAGATCGGATGCCTTCATGGGAGGATGAAAGCGAAAGAAAAGCAGCAGATAATGGATGATTTTTCTGATGGGAAGATACAGGTTCTTGTGTCCACTACTGTAGTCGAAGTGGGGGTCAATGTTCCTAATGCTACGGTCATGATGGTAGAAAATGCAGAAAGATTCGGGCTGGCACAGCTGCATCAGCTGCGGGGCCGAGTCGGGCGTGGGAAATATCAGTCATACTGCATTTTTATGACGGGATCAAAGAAAAAGGAGACGATGAAACGTCTGGAAGTCCTGAACAAATCCAATGACGGGTTTTATATTGCCAATGAAGACCTGAAGCTGAGAGGACCAGGAGATTTTTTTGGTGTACGACAAAGTGGAATGATGGATTTTGTTCTTGCGGATGTATATAATGACGCGGATATTATGAAGCAGGCGGCAGATGCCGTAAAGGAACTGGAAGAAGAAGGATTTGATTTTTCGGCAATCAAAAACAGCAGGCTGGAAAAGCAGATCAGCCTGGCGCACAATTTGTAAGGAGGAATGAGTATGGTTCGTTATTATTTTAGGTTTACCGGGAGAGTGCAGGGGGTTGGTTTTCGATTTTTTGTCAGTATGAATGCAGAAAAATGCAGACTGACAGGGTATGTCAGAAACCTGCCGGACGGTTCTGTGGAAGCGGAGGTTCAGGGACCTGCGCCTGCAGTTGAAAAATTTGTGAACATGACGCAGAATGATGCATATCATTTTATCCGGATTGATCATATAGAACGCAGTGAGAGACCTTTGAAAGAAGGAGAAAAGAAGTTTAGAGTTGCTTATTAAACCATAATGGGCTCATTTGAAAAAAATGTCAGTCCATGTAAAAACTCCTAGTGTATCTTTTGATGGTTGGAGCATACTATCATCGTAACAACAAACCACAAAAGAAATGGAGGACATTCAACATGGAAGAACGAACTTCAGCAAGAAGCAAAGGAACAAACAGAGTCGAAGTACCTGAAGCTAGAGGTGCATTAGACAGATTTAAGTTTGAAGTCGCGAATGAAATCGGGGTAGACTTAAAAGAAGGATACAACGGACATCTGACAACAGCTCAGGCTGGTTCTGTCGGAGGCGAAATGGTTCGTAAAATGATCCGCAGACAGGAAGAGGAAATGTCCCGATAAGAGAACAAAAGATAATAAAAGCACAGATTTTAAAATAAATTGTGCTTAAGGAAAACAAAAGAAGGCGGATTTTAAATTCGTCAGCATGAGAAGAAGCAGCGAAAATAAAGTTTCGCTGCTTCTTCTCTATATTGGTTGACAAATTTTTAATATATAATAAAATAAAGAGAAGTAAAAGATAAGGATGTTTTATATAATGAGAGTGATAGCAGGGAGCGCTAAAAGCCTAAAATTAAAGACAATTGAGGGGAATGATACCAGACCTACCCAGGATCGGATCAAAGAGACCTTGTTTAATATGATTCAGTATGATGTAGCTGGATCTTCTTTCCTGGATTTATTTAGCGGCAGCGGAGGAATCGGAATCGAAGCTTTGAGCCGAGGGGCAGGAGAAGCCTGTTTTGTTGAGAAGTCCAGGCGGGCCATGCGGTGTATCCGGGAGAATCTTGCCCATACCCATCTGGCAGAACGGGCACAGATCATGGAAATGGAGGTTTCAGAAGCACTCCGTCGTCTGGAACAGCGGGGAAAAGAATTTGATTACATATTTATGGATCCGCCGTATAAAAAGGGATTTGAAGAAGCAGTATTAAAACAGCTGGATCAGTCGCCGGTATGCACAGAGGATACAACTGTGATTGCAGAATCTTCATTGGATACGGAGATTTCAGATTCATGGTTTCAGAACCTTCGTATTATTCGGGTGAAGGAATATAAGACAAATAAGCATACATTTTTGAAGAAATCTTAGGAGGATAAAACAATGAGTATTGCCGTATATCCGGGCAGTTTTGATCCGGTGACTTATGGGCATTTAGATATTATTGAACGATCAGCGAAGGTATTTGACAAGCTGATAGTAGCAGTGTTGATAAATAGCGAGAAAAAGCCGCTGTTTACAACGAATGAGAAGATAGAGATGATTCGGGAAGGAACAAAACATCTGGATAATGTAGAGGTTACTTCTTTTTCCGGGCTGCTGGTGGATTTCGCAAGACAGCAAAATGCCAATGTCTCTGTCAGGGGACTGCGGGCGGTCACGGATTTTGAGTATGAACTTCAGATAGCTCAGACTAACCGTCAGCTGAATAAAAATCTGGATACGATGTTTTTTACGACCAGCATGGAATATTCCTATGTGAGTTCAACAATCGTGAAAGAAATCGCATCCTATGGGGGAGATGTATCAACAATGGTGACTCCTTTTGTAGAGAAGTGTCTGAGAGATAAATTTGCACGATAGGAGGCATAAGATGAGCGAAAAATATTTGCATGAAATGATTGATGATATAGAAGTTTTGATTGATGAGGCAAAACCGGCAAGATTCAATCCGGGAAAGATCGTAATTGACAAGGATGTTCTTGTAACGGTGATTGAGGAGCTGCGCAAACAGATCCCGGGGGAAATTGAGCGAAGCCATAAGATCATAAGGAACAAAGAAACAATTTTGGAAGAAGCAAGAACCCAGGCTCAGGAGATGATCAATCAGGCAGCCGCAGAAGCGGGGACGCTGATTGATGAAAATGAGATAGTAGAGATGGCGAAGATGAGAGCAGATGAGATCGAAGGAAGCGCCAGCGGCCATGCGCAGGCCGTCATTCACAGCGCCAATGAAGAAGCAGATCAGATTCGAATTGGTGCTCTGCAGTATACGAAAGAGATCATGGAAGATGTGCAGGGATATGTTGCAAGTGTTATCGAAGCGCAGCAAAACGTTTTCGGGCAGCTGATGGATACTCTGAATTCTGACCTGAATTCTATATCTGCAAATGCCAGAGAAATTGAAGAGCAGCTGACTGGAGCTTCTCAGCCAAAGGCGAGAACGGTAGAAGATTTCATATCAAAAGAGGAGTAATGCCATACATCCGCTCAGACAGGAAAAGATGGCTTTTGTCCTTATGTACCGGAGAATCGACAAATGACTTTCTCTGGAGACTGCGGCTGTCTGTGCGGCACTGCAAAGTCCTCCGAATGCGCTGATGGCACACAATGCAGCTGATTTTTGCGGAAGCGCAAGGGACAGAGATCCGAAATGAGTGATTCCTGTTGTGATTTCCAGGCCTCCGATCAGCAGATCCACTGCCGGAAAAGAAGGAAGCGATAACAGCAGACTGGCTCCGATGGAAAATATCATGATATAGATTCCGATTGTAAAGATGGAATGCAGACTGTCGAACAGAATCTCATCCAGAGATTTTGGTGCAAAACGCACTGGCCGTTCGGGATGTTCACAAAAAAATCCTTTCTTATGCAGGCAGACTGCATGATAAAGGAAATAGACTGCGCCTGGAGCATAAAGGCAAAGAAAAAACAATGGGGCAGAGATGCTTCTGTTTAAAATTAGATGCAGCGTGTATCCAATAGTAAACATAGGACTTACATGATTGCATACAGCAAGAAGGCACTGGCCTTCTTTTTTTGTGAAAGAACCGGAAAGAATGAGATCATTGATAATCTTGGCTCCAAGAGGATATCCGCAGAAAAGGCCCAGGATCAGAGTGTAGGCAAGATTCCGGTTCAAGGCGGGATATTTCCGGTAAATCGGATAAAAGAGCCATGATACAAGGTGGAGAGCCTGAAATTTATTCATAAGACCGGTAAGTACAAGAAAAGGAAGAAGGGTAGGTACAATTGTTCCGGACCAGAGCAGCAGGCCGTCTTTTGCTCCTTCTATGCAGATTCCTGGAAAAAAGAACAGTAAGCAGGCGAAGAACAGAAGGACCAGCTGAAATTGTAATTTCTTCATAAAAAACCTCCCGGCAGTTCTTGTATTAGTTTATGTGCCGGGAGGAAAAACTAGACGATAATTTGCTGATCTTTCCAGTTTTGATGAAATTTTTCACCTAGAATTGTGTGATATATAAGGTTTGCTTTCTGCTCGATTGAAAGAAGCGGCAGAAGTTCCGGAGACAGTGTGTCTTTTAAAGGACGGCAGTGGCGGACCATAGGAATGGAGGCATGTTTTTGCATGGCGGCAATGACGCCGGATGCATTTTTTTTAAATCCCAGGATCTGATAATAAAGCCCATGGTTTTCATGAGACAGAAATTTGGCGTGTTCTTTTGTCATTCCTAAGATAATATGCATAAGGCTGCGGCTGATTCGGCTCCACGTAATGTTTTTGCCTTTGCAGCGGGATATAATTTGAGTAAAGCTGCAGGAAAAGTCAGCGGCCTTTCGGATAGAAGCCTGAAGATCGTTGGAGACATCCCAATAGTCTGTCAAATCTGGCTGTGACAGAATCCTGTATTTTAAAAGAAGAGAAAAGTCATCGCAGGAGATTGGGAAATCCTTTTTAAAATGTTCCTGTATCACAGGAAAGGCCGTTTCGGGAACTGCAGGCGCAATCGAGGAAAGCATTCTGCCTGTTTCTATGCAGGTCCGGATAGCGCTTGCGGAGGCAATAGAACCGTCTTTTGGAAGCGTGGATTCGTGATGTCTGCTTGTCTGCCGTGTGACGCAAAAAGGCTGGATTGGGCTGCCGCTTTCGCGAAGAGCACGCAGATACTCCAGTGCCAGGAGGTTGTTGGGTTCTTCTGCAACGCCGATCCAGTCGGAATCAGGAGCAAGACGATGCAGGGCAAGGGCTCTGGCTTTTGGATAGGAATGCCCGAGTCTTACGTAATCAGAGGCAAGAACTTCCAGGTCCTCATGTTTCCGAGTCAGGAAATCAGCGATTTCTTCTAAGAGGCGGATATTCCCGCACTCGCTTCCAAAAGAGAGAAAATCGATAATACCCAGATGATTTAGAAGGGCAACACTTCCAGAGGCAAAATTTGGGGCAGAACTGCAGGCAAACCATAAAGGAAGTTCAATGACCAGATCAGCCCCGTTTAAAAGCGCCATTTTGGTCCGAAGCTGTTTTTCCATGATGGCGGGAGTTCCTCTTTGTACATAGTTTCCGCTCATCAGGGCGATGATATAATCGGCTCCGGTCTTTTCTTTTGTTTTGCGGATGTGGTATGCGTGTCCATTATGAAATGGGTTGTATTCGCAAATAATAGCAGCTGTTTTCATGTAAATTCCTTTCTGTTTTTTATTAGAATCATTATAAACGAGATAAAAACAAAAGTAAAACTGCACAAAAAATAAAAAATAAATAGCAAGCATCTTGTCAGGAGGTACAAAAAAATGTAGAATAAATATAGTTTTACGGCATGATAGAACCAGAATTTATATCCTGGTTCTGGTTTGTGTACGGTGAAAAATACAAATACCTTAGTTGTATACAAACAAATGATGTTGTATAATTTAAATGGATTAAATTCATCTTTGCAGAAAGTTGAAAGGAGCAACGCAAATGAGTGTTATTGATGAGATTAAGAACAAGGCAAAAGCGAACAAAAAAACAGTCGTACTGCCTGAAACAACAGACATGAGAACATTGACAGCAGCGGCAGAAGTGCTTGCAGACGGAATCGCAGATGTAATTCTGGTCGGAAAAGAAGAAGAAATCAAAGACCGTGCCGGAGATCTGGACATTTCCGCAGCTTCTTTTGTGGATCCTAACAATTGTGAGAGACTGAGTACATATATCGAGTCTCTGTGCGAGGCCAGAAAAAGCAAAGGACTTCTTCCGGAAGATGCAAAAGAGATTTTGCTGTCAAATCCACTGTTCTTTGGAGCAACGATGGTGCGCGTAGGAGATGCTGACGGTATGGTTGCGGGAGCGATCAATTCATCTGCCAACGTATTAAGAGCGGCTCTTCAGGTCGTAAAGACAGCACCAAATACAGAAATTGTTTCAGCGTTTATGCTGATGGATACACCAGTTAGAGATAAAGGTGCCAACGGATGCTTTGTGTTTGCTGACTGTGGATTAAATCAGAATCCGAATCCGGAACAGCTGGCAGCTATCGCTGCAAGTTCCGCAAAGACATTTGAACAGCTGATTGGAGAAACGCCGAAAGTTGCAATGCTTTCTCATTCTACATGCGGAAGTGCAAAACATGATGATGTTACAAAGGTTGTGGAAGCAACTGCTATTGCAAAAGAAAAATATCCTCAGTATCTGATCTGCGGCGAACTTCAGCTGGATGCTGCGATCGTACCGGAAGTAGCGGCATCCAAAGCGCCGAGAGAGAGTCAGGTGGCAGGACAGGCGAATGTATTAGTGTTCCCTGATCTTGATGCTGGAAATATCGGCTACAAACTGGTACAGAGACTGGGCGGAGCTCAGGCTTACGGACCGATTACACAGGGAATTGCAAAGCCAGTTAATGACTTATCCAGAGGATGTGTCGCTTCTGACATCGTCGGAGCGGTAGCGATTACATGTGTACAGGCAGCAGCGTTAGAAGCAGAAAAATAAAAGGATAAAAGGATTAAGGAGAATAAATTTCATGAAAGTTTTGGTTATCAATTGTGGAAGCTCATCATTAAAATATCAGCTGATCGATTCTGAAACAGAAGAAGTATTAGCAAAAGGATTATGTGAAAGAATTGGGATTGACGGAGCTTTGACTCATCAGCCGGCAGGAAAAGAAAAGATCAAGTCTGAGCCTGCAATGCCGGATCATAAGACAGCGATTGGCATTGTGCTTGAGCAGCTGACAGACAAAGAAAATGGAGTTGTGGAAAGTCTGGATGAGATCGGTGCTGTAGGACACCGTATCGTGCATGGCGGAGAGAAATTTACAAAATCCTGTATTATTACGGATGAAGTCATTAAAGAAGTAGAGGAGTGCAGTGTATTTGCTCCGCTTCATAATCCGGCAGGATTGATTGGAGTGCGTGCATGTCAGGAATTGATGCCGAATCTTCCAATGGTTGCTGTTTTTGATACGGCATTTCATCAGACAATGCCGGAAAAAGCTTATTTATATGGAATTCCTAGAAAATATTATGATGAAGATGGAATTCGCCGTTATGGATTCCATGGAACTTCTCATCAGTTTGTTTCCACAGAAGCTGCAAAGATGTTAGGAAAAGAGATAGAAGATCTGAAAATCATTGTCTGCCATTTAGGAAATGGTGCAAGCGTGACTGCAGTTCAGGGCGGAAAGTCTGTTGATACTTCCATGGGACTGACACCGCTTGAGGGATTGATCATGGGAACAAGATCCGGAGATTTAGATCCTGCAATCATTGAGTTTATTGCTAACAAAGAAAATAAGACAGCTTCAGAAGTTCTGAATATTCTGAATAAAGAATCCGGTGTTTATGGATTATCCGGCGTATCTTCTGATTTCAGAGATATCAAAGCTGCTAAAAAAGAAGGAAATAAAGCTGCCGCTGCTGCATTAGATGCATATGTTTATCGTGTTGTAAAATATATTGGAGCATATGCTGCAGCCATGAACGGAGTGGATGCTATTGCATTTACAGCAGGAGTCGGAGAAAATGATGATGTCACAAGAGCACAGATCTGCAGTTATCTGGGATATCTTGGAGCACAGATTGATCCGGAAAAGAACAATGTCCATGGAGAAGCAGCAGTAATCTCATCTGATGATTCCAAAGTTACGCTTCTTTGTATTCCAACAAATGAAGAACTGATGATCGCAAGAGATACAGTAGCATTGGTAAAATAAAAAGTAAAAAGAAAAGTCAAGAAAAATTTCTTGACAAACAATAGGGGCATTCGTATAATAGTATAGTATGATTTTTAGGAGATAGTATGAAGGTTCAGTTATCAAAAGCAATTTCAGTAAAAAATTATACGGAAACCATAGAGTGTCATATGGATATGGAGAAAGTGCGGCTAAAGGGAGCAGTGTATCCTGTCCTTGAGAAACATTCGTTTCCTGTAATGCTGAAAAATGAAGGAAGAGAATCTGTATCTGTCAAATTTGAGACAAAAGTGGTTCTTGGAATCCCATGCAGCAGGTGCCTTAAAGAGGTGCCGTATGAGATTTTTCTGGAGTATGAAGGAAAGAGCGATTTTCTTCATACATCTGAAGAAGATGATCTGGCGTCCTGTGTGGAGGAGAAGGAACTGGATTTGGACATGCTGATCTTCGATGAAATTGTTCCGCAGCTGCCTTACAGAGTGCTGTGCAGAGAAGACTGCAAAGGACTTTGTCCGGTGTGTGGGACGAATCTGAATGAAAAAGAGTGTGGCTGCGATCGTACGGTGGCAGACCCGCGTATGGCAGCAATTCAGGATATTTTTAAGAATTTTAAGGAGGTGTAAACCGATGTCAATTTGTCCAAAGAATAAATCATCCAAAGGAAGAAGAAACAGACGTAGAGCAAACTGGAAGATGACAGCTCCAACGCTTGTAAAATGCAGCAAATGTGGTGCTCTTATGATGCCTCACAGAGTATGTAAATCCTGTGGATCTTATAATAAAAAAGAAATTGTTTCAGCACACGCTGAATAGAACGGGTACGTCAGGGCGCACCTGATGAATGACAGGCGTCATGCGTTTAGACTTTTACAAAAGGTTTAGGCGTGTGGCGCTTTTAACTTATTGGAAAGGAGTTTTTTTATGGAAAAAATGATAAAAGTTGCTCTGGATGCGATGGGCGGTGACAATGCTCCGGGAGAAATCGTAAAAGGAGCGGTAGACGCGGTAAATGAGAAAAAAGATATCAAAGTATTTCTTGTTGGAAAAGCGGATAGAATCCACGAAGAACTTAAGAAGCATCAGTTCAGTGAGCAACAGATCGAAGTGATAAATGCAGAAGAAGAGATTTCTTGTGACGAATCACCGGTGGAAGCGATTCGTAAGAAGAAAGATTCTTCCATGGTGGTTGCAATGAAGATGGTGAAGGATAAAACCGCAGATGCATTTGTTTCTGCAGGAAGTTCCGGAGCGATCCTTGTGGGAGGCCAGTTTGTTGTCGGACGAATCAGAGGAATCAAGAGAGCTCCTTTGGGAGCAATCATGCCGACGACAAAAGGCGTAATGCTTCTGATCGATGCCGGTGCTAATATGGATGCAAGACCGGAGCATCTTTTGCAGTTTGCACAGATGGGGTCTATTTACATGGAAAATGTAGTAGGTATTTCATCTCCAAGAGTTGCCCTGGTAAATGTAGGTCTGGAAGAAGCAAAGGGAAATCAGCTGATTAAGGAAACAGCACCTTTGCTGAAGGAATGCGAAGGGCTCAATTACACGGGAAGTATTGAGGCGAGGGAAATCCCGGATGGAGCTGCCGATGTAGTGCTGTGCGATGCCTTCGTTGGAAATGTAATTCTGAAATTATCAGAAGGCTTGTCTAAAGTCTTGGTAAAAGAAATTAAAGGCGGCATTATGAGTTCATTAAGGAGTAAGATCGGAGGTGCATTGGCGCTCCCTGCTCTTAAGAAGACATTGAAAAGATTTGATGCATCTGAATATGGAGGCGCTCCTCTTCTGGGTTTAAATGGTCTGGTTGTTAAGGTACACGGATCTGCCACATCAAAAGAAATGAAAAATGCAGTCATTCAGTGTGTTACATTTACAGAACAGCAGATTAATGAGAAAATCAAAGAAGAAATATTAAAAGGAAAAGAGCAGAAGAATGAAAAGAAAAAAGATTGATAAATTCCAGGAAGAGATCGGAATTTCCTTTCAAAATCCCGATCTGCTCAGCCATGCGCTGATTCACAGTTCCTATGCTAATGAAAGAAAGATGGCAAAGGAAAGAAACAATGAACGCCTGGAGTTTCTGGGTGATGCAGTACTCGAACTGGTAACCAGTACCTATCTTTATCAGGCGTATGAAAAAGAGCCAGAGGGAAAATTAACAAAACTGCGGGCTAGCCTTGTGTGTGAACCGACTCTTGCCATGTGTGCCAGAGACATTTCGCTTGGAAGTTATCTTCTTTTAAGTAAAGGAGAGGATATGACAGGAGGAAGAGAAAGAGATTCCATCCTTTCGGATGCTTTTGAAGCGGTTATTGGTGCTATATATCTGGACCAGGGCCTGGAAGCGGCCAGACAATTTATAGAGGTGCATCTTCTGAAAGATGTGGAAAATAAAGTATTGTTTTTTGATGCTAAGACCTATCTTCAGGAGATTATCCAGGGAGAAGGAGGAGAAGCTTTGTCTTATGTCCTTGTAAAGGAAGAAGGTCCGGATCACCAAAAAGAATTTACGGTGGAGGCTAGACTGGGAGACAAAGTAATTGGAAGAGGAACCGGAAGAAGCAAGAAGTCAGCCCAGCAGCATGCGGCGTATGAAGCGCTGAAACAATATAAAAAGTAGAGGGTGGACAATGTACTTAAAAAGTATTGAAGTCAACGGTTTTAAATCATTTGCCCACAAAATGATTTTTAAGTTTGAACACGGAATTACTGGAATCGTAGGGCCTAACGGCAGTGGGAAGAGCAATGTGGCAGATGCAGTCCGATGGGTTTTGGGGGAGCAAAGCGCAAAACAGCTGCGTGGTTCCAAAATGGAAGATGTGATTTTTTCTGGAACGGAGCTTCGAAAGCCTATGGGATCGGCTTATGTGGCAATTACGATGGATAATGGGGATGGCAGTCTCCCGATTCCTTTCGAGGAGGTAACGGTAGCGAGAAGAGTTTATCGTTCTGGAGAGAGTGAATATCTGATGAATGGAAGTCCCTGCAGAAGAAAAGATATCGTAGAATTATTTTTTGATACTGGCGTGGGAAAAGAAGGTTATTCCATTATAGGGCAGGGTCAGATTGACCAGATTTTAAGTGGAAAACCGGAAGAACGAAGAGAATTATTTGATGAAGCTGCAGGAATTGTAAAATATAAAAAAAATCAAATAGAAACTCAGAAATCTTTGGAGATTGAAAGAGAAAATCTGACTAGGGTAAATGATATTTTATCGGAACTAGAACGACAGATAAAACCGCTGGAGAAGCAGTCCGAAAAGGCGAGAAAATACCTGATTTTCAGAGATAAATTAAAAGAAAAAGACAGTTTTTTGTTCCTGCTGGAAAACAAAAGATTGTCAGACGAATTAAAGTCTCTGGAAACAAAAATTGAGATCGCGGAACATGATTTAAAAGACGCCAATGAAAGAATTGAAATGGCGAAAAAGCATTATGAACAAGAAGATGCAAAAAGAAATCAGCTGAAGAATGAAATTTCTCATATGACAGAGGAAATATCCGATGAAAAAATACAAAAACAACGCCGAGAAGGAGAAATTAAAGTTCTGGAAGAACAGATTCATACGGAAAAGATCAGAGAAGATCATTTTCGGTCAAATCAGGAACGGATAAGTAGGGAAATTGATGAAAAACGTCAGGAAATGAATGAGCTTCAGGAAGAAACAGGAGAAATCAGCAGATGTTTTGAGGAAGCACAGGCAGAACGAGTTGCAAAAGAGAGTAAACTGGCATTTTATCAGAAAGAAATACAGGATCTCACAAAAGAACTTGCGGTTTTGGAGCAGCAGATGCGGAATTTCAGCGACCGGCAGATGGAAATGGCGGGAAAGCTGGAACGTTTTCAGACAGTAGAAGAACAGCTTCAGGTTCGGATTCAGAGTCTGGAGGAACAGAAAGGACAGCTGGAAGGAGAAGCTGCCGAAAATGAGACAGAAAGAATAAAAATCCAGGACGAAATTGAAACGTTTTCAAGACAAAAGAAAGAACTGGAAAAACAGATTGAAGATCAAAAGAAAATTCAGATGCAGTCCGAAAACAAAAGAGAGGACATAATCCGTATTATTTCGGGTCAGAAAGAAAAATTTCATCGCGCCCAGTCTAATTATGAGACTCTGAGAAATATGGCAGAGCGTTATGATGGATATGGCTTTGGAATCAAAAAAATCATGGAACAAAAAAGCAGGATTCCTGGCATTGTCGGCGTTGTTTCTGATATTATTAAAGTCGAGCAGAAATATGAAGCAGCAATCGAAACTGCTCTTGGGGGAAGCATACAAAATATTGTGACGGATACTCAGCAGACGGCCAAGAAGCTGATTGGATTCCTGCGGGCAAATAAGTTTGGAAGAGTTACATTTCTTCCACTGGATGCAGTGAGGGGAAGGGGCTTTTCAAGACCGGAAGCTTTGAAAGAAAAAGGTGTCGTGGGGATTGCAAGCCAGCTGGCTTTGTATGATGAACGTTACCAAGACCTGTTTTCGTCTCTTTTAGGGCAGATTCTGGTAGTCGATACGATAGATGCCGGTATTGCTATTGCTAATAAATATCATCATTCTCTGAGAATTGTTACTATGGAAGGAGACTCTTTGAACCGAGGCGGCTCCATGTCTGGGGGTGCTTTTAAGAACAAAGGGAATCTTCTTGGACGAAACAGGGAAGTAAAGGAACTGGAAAACAGACTGAAACGATGTGCGGCAGAATTAAAAAAGACAGAAGAGAAAAAAGAAGAATATGATTCTGAGATTGATAATGTCAAAAGAGAATTTGCGCAAATGCAGCAAAAATTTCAGGAGATTTCCATGGAACAGCATGCGCGGGAAATCTCATTGTCTGCGGCAGCGGCGAAAAAACAAGATTATGAAAAACAAAAACAAATTCTTAAAGAGCAGATTGAAAAATTAAAATATGAGAAAAGTATGGTAAAGGACGATGCCAGTACTTTGCTGAATAGAAAATCAGATCTTGAGATTTCCAGTCAGCAGGATGAAGAAAATATCCAAAGGATTAGCGAGAAACTGGAACGAACCAAAGAGACGGCCGAAGAACAGGCAAAAGCCATTGGTGAGATGCACCTGAAGACGAATCAATTAAAGCAACAGCTTGAATTTGCTCAGAGTAATTGTGACAGGGTCGGTTTTGAACTTGAAAAGTTGGAAACAGATCGGGAGAAGAATCAGAAGGAGTTTCAAAACGTAAAGGAAACTTCGGGAAACTTTGGGAAAAAGATTGGACATCTGAAAGAAGAAATTGCAGAAGGAAGCCGGAGGATTCAGGAAAAAGAAGAAAAACTGCTTCAGAAAAAGGAAGAGGAAAAATTAAAATCAGAAGTATACCGTGATATTTTGAAGGAGCGGGAAGAACTAATGGAACGGGCGGGAGCGATGGATAAGGAGCGGTACCGCCTGATAAGTGCCAGAGACAAGCAGCAGGAAAAGCAGCAGGAATTGCTGGATTATATGTGGGACAATTATGAAGTTACATATCATCAGCTAAAGGAAACTTTGACGGAGGAGCCAAAGGAAAGCCTTTCTAAAATCAAAGAGGATATTGTAGCGATCAAAGGCGAAATCCGGGCTTTGGGACCCGTTAATGTTAACGCAGTAGAAGAATACAAGGAAGTGGCTGAACGATATGAATTTCTGCTGACACAGAAAGAAGATGTTGTAAAAGCAGAAAGACATTTGGACAGGCTTATGAAAGAGCTGGAAGAATCCATGGAAAAACAGTTTGATGAAAAATTTAAAGATATTCAGAAAATGTTTCAAAAAGTTTTTGTTGAATTGTTTGGCGGAGGAATTGCAAAACTGGAATTAACGGACGAAAATGTGTTGGAATCCGGTATTCGGATCACGGCACAGCCGCCAGGGAAAAAACTGCAGAATATGATGCAGCTTTCTGGAGGCGAGAAAGCTCTCACAGCCATTGCGCTTTTGTTTGCCATTCAGAATTTGAAACCATCGCCGTTTTGTCTTTTGGACGAAATTGAAGCGGCTCTTGATGATTCCAATGTGAAGCGATTTGCCCAATATCTCCATAAGCTGTCAAAAGAAACTCAGTTTATTGTGATTACTCACAGAAGGGGAACGATGATGGCTGCAGATGTCCTGTATGGAATTACGATGCAGGAAAAGGGAGTTTCAACACAAGTATCTGTTAATCTGATCGAAAATGATCTGGATGAATAGAGGAATGTTTAAAAGTCAAATAGGAGGAAAGTATGAGCGAGAAAAGAGGTTTTTTTGGGAAACTTGCCCGGGGACTGTCTAAAACGCGAGACAGCATAGCCGCAGGATTTGATTCTATTTTCAGCGGATTTTCCGGACTGGATGATGATTTTTATGAAGAATTGGAAGAGATTCTGATCATGAGTGATATGGGAATCGACACGACCATGAATATCATTGAAAATCTGAAAAAGAAAGTAAAAGAGGAAAAAATAAAAGATCCGGAAGCCTGCCGTCAGCTTCTGATTGATTCCATTAAAGAACAAATGCGATTGGACTCTGATGCATATGAATATCAAAATAGAAAAAGTGTTGTTTTGGTAATCGGAGTCAATGGTGTTGGAAAGACGACATCTGTAGGAAAGCTAGCAGCGATTCTGAAAGGACAGGGAAAGAAAGTTCTTCTGGCAGCTGCCGATACGTTCCGTGCAGGTGCAATCGAGCAGCTGAAAGAATGGGCCAACCGGGCGGGCGTTGATATTATCAGCCAGTCAGAGGGCGCAGATCCGGCTGCGGTTGTTTATGATGCGGTAGCTGCAGCCAAAGCGAGGGACGTAGATATTCTGCTTTGTGATACAGCAGGAAGACTGCATAACAAGAAAAATTTGATGAATGAACTGAGCAAGATCAACCGTATCATTCAAAAGGAGTACAGCGAAGCGTATCTGGAGACTCTCATCGTTCTTGACGGAACAACAGGACAGAACGCTTTGGCACAGGCAAAACAGTTTAAAGAAGCCACGGATATTTCCGGAATTATTCTAACAAAACTGGATGGCACAGCTAAGGGCGGAATCGCCATTGCGATCCAGTCAGAGCTTGGAATTCCAGTGAAATATATTGGAATCGGAGAGCAGATTGATGACCTCCAGGAATTTGATTCGGATATGTTTGTAAACGCACTGTTTGAAAGAGGAGATGAATAAATGTTAACATTAAAAGACTTTGAAGATGCATATGAAAAAGTGCAGGAAATTGTACTGCCGACAAAACTGATCAAGAGTGATTATTTTTCTGATCAGACAGGAAATCAGGTGTATTTAAAACCAGAAAACATGCAGCTGACAGGAGCTTATAAAATCCGGGGTGCATATTATAAGATCAGCACGCTGACAGAAGAAGAAAAGAAAAAAGGGCTGATTACGGCATCTGCCGGAAACCATGCTCAGGGAGTGGCATTGGCAGCAGCACGTCAGGGAGTGAAAGCAGTTATTGTGATGCCGACAACAACGCCTCTCTTAAAGGTAAACCGTACAAAGGATCTTGGCGCGAAAGTTATCCTTCATGGAGATGTTTATGATGAGGCGTGTGATCATGCGCTTGCCCTGGCAGCAGAAAAAGGATATACATTTGTGCATCCTTTTGATGACCCAACGGTAGCAACCGGTCAGGGTACGATCATGATGGATATTTTCAAGGAACTTCCAACAGTAGATTATGTCCTGGTTCCGATAGGAGGAGGAGGTCTTGCCACTGGTGTATCTACTCTTGCCAAACTTCTGAATCCAAAGATCAAAGTGGTGGGAGTAGAGCCTGCCGGCGCGGCATGTATGAAGGCTTCGTTGAAGGCCGGGAAGGTAGTTTCCTGCGATCACGTAAGCACCATTGCAGACGGAACTGCGGTTCAGACACCGGGAAAACTGATTTTTCCGTATATCCAGGAAAATGTGGACAGAATTATCACAGTAGAGGATGAAGAACTGATTCCTTGTTTCTTAGATTTACTGGAAAATCATAAGATGCTGGCTGAAAATTCAGGACTGCTTACGATTGCGGCTCTGAAGCATTTAAATACAAAAAATAAAAAAGTAGTTTCTATCATCAGCGGGGGAAATATGGATGTGATTACGATTGCTTCTCTGGTACAGCATGGCCTGATTATGAGAGACCGTATTTTTACTCTGTCTGTTTTCCTGCCGGACAAACCGGGCGAGCTTACGAAGGTGTCACAGGTGATTGCAGAGACTCAGGGAAATATTATAAAATTGGAACATAATCAGTTTGTAAGTATAAACCGCAACAGTGCAGTGGAACTTACAATCACGATGGAAGCCTTTGGTACGGAACATAAAGAAAAGATTATCAAAGCACTGAAAAATGCCGGATATGCTCCAGTGCTCAGAGATTCAAAAAGTGTTTTTTAAATCCGGTTTGTTTCGTATAAAATGGTGATTAAGAAAGATATTTATTTTATTCAATTTATTGAATTATTGTTTAAAATTTGGTATAGTAATGATGTGAAAACGATAGGTAAAAATTCAGTGTCTTGTAAGCGGACAACATGTCACGTTCTTTGCTATACATCGTGTGATATTTGATATAACTAAGAAGCGTAAATGAGCCATTTTACAAGAGCAGACTGTAAAAGGCTGTTTACGCTTTTTGTGTTGAGACCCGCAGAGGGATGATGATATCATAAAACAGGGGGTCTGAACCATTCGAAATCCTGCTCTTTGCAAGGATGGCGGGAATTGGTTTTCAGTATTGACATCAGTGAAGTGAAATGATGACAAACAAGAGTGAGAAGGAGGAACTTGTAATTATGAATGAAGCTATCAATCGTGATGACTTGTATTTGTTTCAGACTGGAAAAGCACGAAAAGC
>JAHZHN010000012.1 GCA_019420275.1 Clostridiales bacterium | reverse complement strand
GTAAGAAGAAGAGATGGTAAAAACGTTAAATAGTACAAGGAGGTAACTTATGGCTCGTTCACTTAAAAAAGGACCATTTGCAGATAAGAGCTTACTTAAAAAAGTAGATGCTATGAACGAATCAGGAGACAAGAGTGTAATTAAAACATGGTCTCGTCGTTCCACAATCTTCCCATCATTCGTAGGACACACAATTGCTGTTCATGATGGAAGAAAACATGTGCCGGTATATATCACAGAAGATATGGTAGGACACAAACTTGGAGAGTTTGTTGCAACAAGAACTTTCCGCGGACATACAAAAGCTGAGAAAAAATCCGGAATGAGATAGAAATAATATTTGGAAGGAGGTTTCATTTCAATGGCAAAGAAATACAGCAGATCTCAGTATAAAAAAGAGAGAAATGCAAAGAAAGATACAAGACCGAAAGCTACATTAAGAAATGCTAGAGTGTCTACAACAAAAGCAGCCTTCGTGCTGGATGCAATCAGAGGAAAAGATGTAGAGACAGCGCTTGGAATTTTACTTTACAACCCAAGATATGCTTCAACATTAATTGAAAAGTTATTAAAGTCTGCGATCGCTAATGCAGAAAATAATAACGGAATGGACCCAGAAAATCTTTATATTGCAGAGTGCTATGCAAATAAAGGACCTACAATGAAGAGAGTAAAACCTAGAGCGCAGGGAAGAGCTTATAGAATCGAACACAGAATGAGCCACATTACACTGGTGCTGGATGAAAGATAGAAGGAGGCAAACATGGGACAGAAAGTAAATCCTCATGGTCTGAGAGTCGGAATTATTAAAGATTGGGATTCTAGATGGTACGCAGAAGATGATTTTGCAGACAATCTTGTAGAAGACGACAAAATCAGAAAATATGTAAAGAAAAGATTATACAATGCCGGAATTTCAAGAATTGAAATTGAAAGAGCATCTGACAGAGTTAAATTAATCGTATATACAGCAAAACCGGGAGTTGTTATCGGTAAGGGCGGATCTTCTATTGAAGAATTGAAGAGACAGCTTCAGAAGATGACAGACAAGAAACTTCTTATTGATGTAAAAGAAGTGAAGAGACCGGACAAAGACGCTCAGCTGGTTGCTGAGAATATTGCACAGCAGCTGGAAAATCGTATTTCTTTCCGCCGTGCAATGAAATCCTGCATGCAGCGTACAATGAGAGCTGGTGCATTAGGAATCAAGACATCTGTATCCGGACGTTTAGGCGGAGCGGATATGGCTCGTACAGAATTTTACAGTGAAGGAACCATTCCTCTTCAGACACTCCGTGCAGATATTGATTACGGATTTGCTGAAGCAGACACAACCTATGGAAAGATCGGTGTTAAGACATGGATCTATCACGGTGAAGTACTTCCTACAAAGAATGCGGAAGGGGGAAATAAATAATGTTAATGCCAAAGAGAGTAAAACGTCGTAAACAGTTCCGCGGAAGCATGCGCGGAAAAGCGATGCGCGGTAATAAAATCACTTATGGTGAGTTCGGTATCGTGGCAACAGAGCCGGCATGGATCACAGCGAACCAGATCGAGGCAGCCCGTGTTGCTATGACCCGTTACATCAAACGTGGTGGTAAAGTTTGGATTAAGATTTTCCCAGATAAGCCGGTGACAGCACAGCCTGCTGAAACTCGAATGGGTAAAGGTAAAGGTAACTTGGAGTATTGGGTAGCAGTTGTAAAACCAGGAAGAGTTATGTTTGAGATTGCTGGCGTAAGCGAAGAAGTTGCAAGAGAAGCGCTGCGTCTTGCTGTTCACAAACTACCTGTAAAGTGTAAAATTGTTTCTCGTGAAGCTTTAGAAGGCGGTGACAACAGTGAAAACTAAGGATTTTGTAAAAGAGTTAAATAATAAGTCATTGGACGAATTAAATAATGAGCTAGTAGCTGCGAAAAAGGAATTATTCAATTTGAGATTCCAGAATGCAACAAATCAGCTTGAGAATACAAGCAGAATCAAAGAAGTAAGAAGAAATATTGCACGTATTCAGGGTGCAATTACAGCGAAAGCAAATGCTTAGTAAATTCGAAAGGAGGAATTTGTTGTGGAAAGAAATTTAAGAAAAACCCGTGTAGGGAAAGTTATTAGTGATAAAATGGATAAAACAGTCGTAGTTGCAATCGAAGACAACGTGAAGCATCCTTTATATAAGAAAATCGTTAAGAGAACTTATAAATTAAAAGCTCATGATGAGAATAACGAATGTAACATCGGAGATAGAGTAAGGGTTATGGAAACAAGACCTCTGTCTAAAGACAAGAGATGGAGACTTGTAGAAATTATCGAAAAAGCAAAATAATTTTGCTTGGTTGGAAAGGAGAAGAAAGGCATGATTCAGCAGGAGTCAAGACTTAGAGTAGCCGATAACACAGGAGCAAAAGAAATCCTTTGCATCCGTGTGTTAGGAGGATCTACCAGAAGATATGCTAACATTGGTGATGTGATTGTCGCTACGGTTAAAGATGCAACACCAGGCGGCGTTGTAAAAAAAGGTGACGTAGTCAGAGCAGTTGTTGTTCGTACAAAGAAAGGCGCTCGTCGTAAGGACGGTTCTTATATCAAATTTGACGAGAATGCTGCTGTAATTATTAAAGATGATATGAATCCAAGAGGAACTCGTATCTTTGGACCAGTGGCAAGAGAGCTTAGAGACAAGAAATTCATGAAGATTGTTTCATTAGCACCAGAAGTATTATAAGGAGGAAACACTGTGTCAGCAATTAGAATTAAAAAAGGCGATTTAGTAAAAATCATCGCTGGTAAAGATAAAGACAAAGAAGGCAAAGTAATTGCTGTTGATCAGAAGAATGGTAAGGTTACCGTAGAGGGAGCCAACATGATCACAAAGCATACTAAACCTAGCGCTGCAAACCAGCAGGGCGGAATCGTAAGCCAGGAAGGACCAATGGATGTTTCCAATGTAATGTATGTGCATAATGGAAAAACAACCAAGATTGGCTATAAAGTAGTTGATGGCAAAAAAGTTCGTGTTGCCCGTGCAACAGGCGAAGTGATTGACTAATTAAGAGAGGAGGTTTACGCAGGTGAGTAGATTACATGAACAGTATAGCAACGAAATCGTAGATGCTATGACAAAAAAATTTGGATATAAAAATATTATGCAGGTACCAAAGCTTGAAAAGATCGTAATCAACATGGGCGTTGGTGAAGCAAAAGAAAATAAAAAAGCTTTAGATACAGCGATCACTGATCTTGAGATCATCTCTGGACAGAAAGCTGTCGTAACAAGAGCAAAGAAATCTGTTGCGAACTTCAAATTAAGAGAAGGTATGCCGATCGGATGCAAGGTTACATTGCGCGGTGAGAGAATGTATGAATTCGCAGACCGTCTGATCAACCTGGCACTGCCTCGTGTACGTGACTTCAGAGGAGTCAGCCAGAATTCTTTCGATGGACGAGGAAATTACGCATTAGGTATCAAAGAGCAGTTAATCTTCCCTGAAATTGAGTATGACAAGGTAGATAAAGTAAGAGGTATGGATATTATCTTCGTTACAACTGCCAATACTGATGAAGAAGCTCGTGAATTATTAACCTTATTTGGTATGCCGTTTAAGAAATAGTTAGGAGGGTTCCCATGGCTAGAAAGTCAATGGTTGCAAAACAAAAAAGAAAAGCAAAATTCTCAACAAGAGAATATAGCCGTTGTAGAATCTGTGGACGTCCACATGCTTATTTAAGAAAATACGGAATTTGCAGGGTTTGCTTCCGTGAATTAGCATATAAAGGACAAATTCCAGGTGTCAAGAAGGCAAGCTGGTAAGAAGAAGGAAGGAGGAACATAAAAATGACAATGAGCGATCCAATTGCAGATATGCTTACAAGAATTCGTAATGCGAATACTGCGAAACATGATACAGTAGAAATTCCTGCTTCTAAGATGAAGACAGCGATTGCAGAAATCTTATTAAAAGAAGGTTTCATTAAAGCTTATGACATCAAGGAAGAGGGTTCATTCAGCACAATCGTAATCACATTAAAATACGGTGCTGATAAAAATGAAAAGATTATCACAGGACTTAAGAGAATCTCTAAACCAGGTCTTCGTGTATACGCAGGAGCAGAAGAGCTTCCTAGAGTATTAGGCGGACTTGGAATCGCGATCATCTCAACAAACAAAGGACTGTTAACAGACAAAGAAGCAAGAAAAGAAAACGTGGGTGGAGAAGTATTAGCATTTGTATGGTAGGCATTGAGCACTTGGCGAGTGCAGGGTGAAAGCACTGCACGAGGTCAGTGTAAAAGCTGGTTGAAAATGTAATACTCAGACCATTCTGAAAACAGAAAGGGGAAATCCCTTTCCGACAATTTAAGGAGGTAACCTATGTCTCGTATAGGTAGATTGCCAATCGATATCCCTGCAGGAGTAGAGGTAAAGATTGAAGAAGGAAATAAAGTGACTGTCAAAGGTCCAAAGGGAACATTAGAGAAATGTTTACCAGTTGAAATGACAATCAAAGTAGAAGATAATCAGGTTGTCGTAACAAGACCAAATGATTTAAAGAAAATGAAATCTTTGCATGGTCTTACAAGATCATTAATTGCCAACATGATTACAGGTGTATCTGAAGGATACGAAAAGAAACTGGAAATTAACGGTGTTGGTTACAGAGCGCAGAAAAAAGGAAAAGAAATCACTTTCAACCTTGGTTTCTCTCATCCGGTTGTTATGGCTGATCCAGAAGGCATTGAGACCGTTATGGAAGGTCAGAATGTCATTATTGTAAAAGGTATCGACAAAGAAAAAGTTGGACAGTATGCAGCTGAAATCAGAGAACTTAGAAAACCTGAACCTTATAAAGGAAAAGGTATTAAGTATGCTGATGAAGTGATCAGACGTAAAGTAGGAAAAACTGGGGCTAAATAAAGGAGTGATATAGGATGATTAGAAAAGAATCAAGAAGCAAGATTCGTGCGAAAAAGCATTATAAGCTTCGTAATAGAATCAATGGAACAAGCGAAAGACCTCGCTTAAGTGTATTTAGAAGTAATGATCATATGTACGCTCAGATTATTGACGACACTGTTGGAAATACATTAGTATCTGCTTCAACTACTCAGAAAGATGTAAAGGCAGAACTCAGCAAAACAAACGATGTTGCCGCAGCCAGCTATGTAGGTAAAGTAATCGCTGAAAGAGCACTGGCAAAAGGTATTACAGAAGTTGTCTTTGATAGAGGCGGATTCATTTATCATGGTAAAATTGAAGCATTAGCAGATGCAGCTCGTGAAGCTGGTCTGAAATTCTAATAGGAGGAAGTCAAATGAAGCATACACTTATTGATCCTAGCCAGTTTGAGCTGGAAGATGCAGTCGTAGCTATCAAACGAGTTACAAAAGTCGTAAAAGGTGGCCGCAACATGAGATTCGCAGCGCTGGTTGTTGTAGGAGATAAAAACGGTCATGTTGGTGCAGGATTAGGAAAAGCGGCTGAAATTCCAGAAGCAATCCGCAAAGGAAAAGAAGCAGCTATGAAGAGCCTGGTAGAGGTACCGATTGACGAAAAAGGAAGTATACCACACGACTTTACAGGTCGTTTCGGCGGAGCATCCGTATTATTAAAGACATCTCCAGAAGGTACTGGTATTATCGCCGGAGGTCCTTCTCGTCTTGTACTGGAGCTTGCAGGATATACAAATATCCGTTCAAAATCTTTAGGGTCCAACAACAAACAGAACGTTGTTCTGGCAACTATCGAAGGATTAAAGAACTTAAAAACTCCGGAAGAAGTAGCAAAACTGCGTGGTAAGTCAGTAGAAGAGCTCTTAGGATAGGAGGAAATCGAGAATGGCAGATAAATTAAAAATTACATTAGTGAAATCAACGATTGGTGCAATTCCGAAGCACAGAAAAACAGTAGAAGCTTTAGGATTAAAGAAGCTGAACAAAACTGTTGAACTTCCGGATAACGCAGCAACACGCGGAATGATTCACCAGGTAAAACATTTAGTTAAAGTAGAAGAAATCTAGTATATCCGGCAAGGAGGTGTATTTAGGAATGGAATTATCAAACTTACGCCCTGCAGAAGGATCTAAACACAGTGACGCGTTCAGAAGAGGCCGCGGACATGGTTCAGGAAATGGAAAAACTGCAGGTAAAGGACATAAAGGACAGAAAGCTCGTTCAGGCGGTGGAGTAAGACCAGGATTTGAAGGTGGACAGATGCCGCTTTACAGACGTATTCCAAAGAGAGGTTTCAAATGCAGAAATTCTAAAGAAATCGTTGGAATCAACCTGTCTGTATTAGAAAGATTCGAAGATGGAGCTGACGTAACAGTTGCATCCCTGATTGAAGCAGGAATCGTTAAGAATCCAAGAGATGGAGTAAAAATCTTAGGAAATGGAGAGTTAACCAAAAAGCTGAATGTACAGGCAAATGCGTTCAGCGCAAGTGCGAAAGAAAAAATCGAAGCACTGGGCGGAAAAGCAGAGGTGATCTAATATGGCAAACGCTGTAGTCAGCGCTTTTAAAAACAAGCAATTAAGAAACAAGCTGATATTTACGATACTGATATTAATTGTTGTGCGCTTTGGATCACAGCTGCCGATACCTGAGATTGACAGCGCGCAGATTAGTCTTTATCTGCAAATGGTATTAGGAGATTCTATTAGTCTTTTGAATTCCTTTACCGGCGGATCTTTTACACAGATGTCTATTTTTGCGTTGAGTGTAACGCCTTATATCACAGCATCCATCATTATTCAGCTGATGACCATCGTAATTCCTGCTTTAGAGGAAATGCAGAAGGATGGCGAGGATGGAAGAAAGCGAATGGCGAAGATTACAAGATATGTAACTCTCGTCCTTGCAGTGATTGAAGGCGGCGGCCTGTCAATCGGGCTGGCAAACAGAGGAGCCTTAGGCTTAGATTATACGAATTTCACCATTGTCATTATGACAGTTGCTCTGACGGCAGGAGCCGTGCTTGTTATGTGGCTGGGTGAGAGAATTACGGAAAGCGGAATTGGAAATGGTATTTCCATTATTTTGCTTGTGAATATTGTTTCCGGGATGCCAAGTGATTTTTATTCCCTGTATACTCAATTTATTTCAGGGAAAAAGATTGGACCTGCAGTCCTTGCAGGTGTAGTAATCGTAGCAGTCGTTCTGGCAATGGTCATTTTTGTTGTTATCTTGTCAGACGGTGAAAGACATATTCCGGTACAGTATTCGAAAAAAATACAGGGAAGAAGGCTGGTGGGAGGACAGTCCAGCTATATTCCTTTGAAAGTTAATACCGCAGGAGTCATGCCAATCATTTTCGCTTCTTCCATTATGCAGTTCCCGATTATGCTGCAGAATCTGTTTAATTATAATAATGACGGATTTTTTGGAAAGGTATTAACAAGTTTAAATTCATCTACCTGGTTTGATGCCTCTCATCCAAAAAGGACACTGGGTCTTTTGATCTATATTGTCTTGGTAGTGATGTTTGCATATTTCTATACGTCGATTACATTTAATCCTCTGGAAATATCTAATAACATGAAAAAACAAGGAGGCTTTATTCCAGGAATCCGACCAGGAAAACCTACCGTTGATTACTTGAATAAGATATTAAAATATATTATTTTTATTGGGGCTGCAGGACTGACAATTGTTGCAGTGGTACCATTTTTCTTTAATGGTGTATTTGGTGCCAGCGTTTCGTTTGGAGGAACATCCATCATCATCGTTGTAGGAGTTATTCTAGAAACCATCAAGCAGATAAAATCACAATTGTTGGTACAGAATTATTCTGGTTTTTTAAGCGAGTAAGTGTTAAGATAAGCTGTAGTTTCACTACAGCTTATTTGTGATTGAAAGGAGGATTTGTCACATGAAAATTATTATGTTGGGAGCACCGGGAGCCGGAAAAGGAACACAGGCAAAACAGATTGCAAAGGAATATGGCATTCCGCATATTTCTACAGGCGATATATTTCGTGCCAACATCAAGGAAGGCACAGAGTTAGGAAAGAAAGCACAGGAATATATGGATCAGGGACTGTTGGTTCCGGACGAACTGGTATGTGATCTGGTAGTTGATCGAATTCAAAAAGATGACTGTGAGAAGGGATTTATTTTAGATGGATTCCCAAGGACGATCCCTCAGGCAGATGCCCTTGATCAGGCACTTGCAAAACACGGAGAAGCAATTGAATATGCAATCGATGTAGAAGTTCCTGATGAAAACATTATCAGAAGAATGGCAGGACGCCGTTCCTGCAAAGACTGCGGTGCAATTTTCCATGTCGAATATAATCCTCCTAAAAAAGAAGGCTGCTGTGATGTATGCGGCGGAGAATTAGTCCTTCGTGATGATGATAAGGAAGAAACAGTGAAAAAACGTTTGGAAGTTTATCATGATCAGACAGCTCCGCTGATCGATCATTATAAGACAGCAGGTTCTTTATATGAAGTAGACGGAACACAAGATATTGATATAGTATTTAAGGAAATCAAATCCATTTTGGGAGCATAAGATATGGCAGTGACAATTAAATCAAAGCACGAAATCCAGTTGATGCGTGAAGCAGGAAAAAGACTGGAAGATGTTCATAATCAGCTGGCCGAAATTATTCGGCCAGGGATTTCCACTTTGGAAATCGATCAGTTTGGAGAGAAAGCGATCCGTGCATACGGATGTATTCCGAATTTTTTAAACTATAACGGATATCCAGCATCCATCTGTGTATCTGTGAACGATGAGGTCGTTCACGGTATACCAAAAAAGAACCGTATTTTGCAGGAAGGCGACATCGTAAGTCTGGATGCGGGCTTGATTTATGAAGGATATCATTCCGATGCGGCAAGAACTTATGGAGTTGGAAAGATATCTGATGAGGCAGCCAGACTGATCCGAATTACGAAGGAAAGTTTTTTTGAAGGTATAAAACTGGCACAGCCTGGAAATCATCTTTTTGATATATCGGAAGCGATACAGAATCATGTGGAGAGCAATGGCTTTTCTATTGTAAGAGATTTGGTTGGTCATGGAATCGGAACACATCTTCATGAGGATCCGCAGATTCCTAATTTTAAAGAAAGGCGGAAGGGAATGAAGCTGCGCCCGGGAATGACGCTTGCTATTGAGCCAATGGTAAATGAAGGTACTTTTGAAGTTGAATGGCTGGATGATGACTGGACTGTTGTAACAGCAGACGGAAGCCTGTCTGCTCATTATGAAAATACAATTGCGATCACAGAAGATGGATATGAAATATTAACATTATCTGATAAGGAGGATTAAGAAATGTCAAAATCAGAAGCAATTGAAGTAGAAGGAGTTGTATTGGAAAAACTTCCGAATGCGATGTTTAAGGTTGAGATTGAAGGCGGGCATGTGATTCTTGCCCATATCAGCGGAAAACTTCGTATGAATTATATCAAGATCCTTCCGGGAGATAAGGTAACACTGGCATTATCCCCGTATGATTTATCTAAAGGAAGAATTATCTGGAGAGATAAGTAAAAAACTCTTGAAAAATTGAAAACATGATGATATAATTGTATCCGAACGTTTTTTGAAAGGAGAATTCAAGTGAAGGTTAGAGCATCAGTAAAACCAATTTGCGAAAAATGCAAGGTTATTAAGAGAAAAGGTTCTGTCAGAGTAATCTGTGAGAATCCAAAGCACAAACAGAGACAGGGATAATTTGCTCCTTTTTTGAGAAAGCAAAGGGTCCTTGCCTTTGTGCGTCTATTTGTATGTCATTTGACATACGGAGAAACTGCAGCAGAAGTTCTGCTGACAGTATGATTTTAGCGGCTGCAGTATGAGGTGGGTACTGCTCATACTGATTATTTATAGATAGAAATATGATTAAGGGAGAGACATATATGTCATTTCACCGTACGCGGATATATGGATCGAACTTAAGGAACAACTTAGAGAATTATTTTTTGGAGGAAGAAAAAACATGGCTCGTATTTCAGGTGTTGATTTACCAAGAGAGAAGCGTGTAGAGATTGGTCTTACTTACATTTATGGAATTGGTCTGTCCAGCTCTAAACGTATTTTGGCAGAGGCAAATGTAGATCCTGATACTCGTGTTCGTGATCTGACTGATGATGAAGTAAAAAGACTGAGCGCAGTGATCAACGAAACACAGGTTGTAGAAGGTGATTTAAGAAGAGAAATCGCTCTTAATATTAAGAGATTAAAAGAAATTGGATGTTATAGAGGAAAACGCCACAGACAGGGACTGCCTTGCCGTGGACAGAAAACTAAGACAAACGCAAGAACACGTAAAGGTCCAAAGAAGACAGTAGCAAACAAGAAGAAATAACAGCAGGCTGCGGCATGATACGCCCGGATGCATGGGCAGTGCAGCATAAGATATTTCTTATTGCCTGAAACTTTTTGGAAATCGAAATGAAGAAAGAAAGGTATATGTAATTATGGCTAAAGTTACAAAGAAAAGTGCAAAAAAACGTGTGAAAAAGAATGTACAGCACGGACAGGCACATATTCAGTCATCTTTTAATAATACAATCGTTACATTAACAGATGCACAGGGAAATGCTCTTTCTTGGGCAAGTGCTGGTGGATTGGGATTCAGAGGATCTAAAAAATCTACACCATATGCAGCTCAGATGGCAGCTGAGACAGCTACAAAAGCAGCATTAGTGCATGGTCTGAAAACAGTAGACGTTATGGTAAAAGGTCCTGGATCAGGAAGAGAAGCAGCAATTCGTGCTTTATCAGCAGCTGGACTTGAAGTTACAAGCATTCGTGACGTAACTCCTGTTCCACATAACGGATGTCGCCCACCAAAACGCAGAAGAGTTTAATTTAGGAGGATATGAAAAGATGGCAATTGATAGAACTCCAGTCTTAAAGAGATGCAGATCCTTAGGTTTAGATCCGGTCTTTTTAGGAATTGATAAAAAATCAAATAGATCTTTAACAAGAGCAAACAGAAAGAAGAGCGGATATGCCCTTCAGCTGACAGAAAAACAGAAAGCTAAGTTTATCTACGGCGTACTGGAAAAACCTTTCAGAAACTACTATACAAAGGCTGAAAGAATGAAAGGTCAGGCTGGTACAAACCTGATGATGCTTCTGGAACTTCGTCTGGATAATGTATTGTTCCGCCTTGGATATGGAAGAACAAGAAAAGAATGCAGACAGATTGTCGGACATAAGCATGTATTAGTAAACGGAAAACAGGTAAATATCCCGTCTTATCAGGTTAAAGTCGGAGATGTGATCGAAATCAAAGAAAAACATAGAAACTCTCCAAGATATAAAGAAATCTTAGAAATCACAGATGGAAGAATGGTTCCGGCTTGGTTAGAGGCTGATCATGAGAACTTTACAGGAACTGTAAAAGAGCTTCCGACAAGAGATGAAATTGACGTACCAGTTAATGAAACATTGATCGTCGAGTTATATTCTAAATAATAACCCTCAATTAAATCCTAAGCCAGAAGGAGGGCCAATATGTTTGAATTTGAAAAACCAAATATTGAGATTAGTGAGATTTCAGAAGATAATCGTTTTGGACGTTTTGTTGTGGAACCGTTGGAAAGAGGATATGGTACAACTCTGGGCAATTCTCTGAGACGTATCATGCTGTCTTCCCTTCCGGGCGCAGCAGTAAGTTCCGTAAAAATTAAAGGTGTTCTTCATGAATTCAGCTCAATTCCAGGTGTTAAGGAAGATGTGCCGGAAATCATCATGAACATCAAATCACTGGCAATTAAAAACAACAGTTCATCTAATGAACCAAAGCAGGCTTATATTGAATTTACTGGAAGAGGTGTTGTGACTGCGGGAGATATCAAGGCAGACAGTGACATCGAAATTTTAAATCCAGATCAGGTCATTGCGACATTAAGTGATGAGAGCAGCAAGCTGGATATGGAAATGACGATCACAAAAGGCCGCGGATATGTAGGTGCAGACAAAGCGGATAAGGAAGGCAAAGCAATTGATGAGATTGCAGTAGATGCCATCTATACACCGGTAGAGCGTGTCAATCTAAAAGTAGAGAATACTCGTGTCGGACAGATCACAGATTATGATAAACTGACATTGGATGTCTTTACAAACGGAACTCTGACACCGGATGAATCTGTTAGTTTAGCAGCAAAAGTATTATGCGAACATCTTAACTTATTCGTAGATCTTTCTGAAAATGCCAAGACAGCAGAAGTTATGGTAGAAAAAGAAGATGACGAGAAGGAAAAAGTTCTTGAGATGAGCATTGATGAGCTGGAATTATCTGTCCGTTCTTACAACTGTCTGAAGAGGGCAGGAATCAATACGGTGGAAGAACTGACAAATAAGACTTCTGAGGATATGATGAAAGTCCGTAACCTTGGACGCAAATCCTTGGAAGAAGTTCTGGCAAAATTGAATGAACTGGGATTATCCTTAAGTTCAGGAGATGAATAATATTAACAAGATAACAAGAGAGAGACCCGCCTAGGCTGAAGGAAGAAGTAGGCAAGGCGAAAAATCACAGGAGGTCAAATTTAAAATGGCAAAATATAGAAAATTGGGAAGAACTTCTTCTCAGAGAAAAGCATTAATCCGTGCAGAGGTTACAAATCTGCTTCATTATGGAAAGATTATTACAACAGAAGCAAAAGCAAAAGAAATCCGCAAGGTTGCTGAAAAGCTGATTGCTCTGGCTGTAAGAGAAAAAGACAACTTTGAGACTGTAACAGTTGATGCAAAAGTTGCGAAAAAAGATGAAAACGGAAAACGCGTAAAAGAAGTTGTAGACGGAAAGAAAGTCACAGTATATGAGACTGTTCAGAAAGAAATCAAAAAAGATATGCCGTCTCGTCTCCATGCAAGAAGACAGATGCTGAAAGTATTATATCCTGTAACGGAAGTTCCAACAGATGCAGCTGGCAAAAAAGCCAATACAAAGAAAGTAGATTTAACTCAGAAATTATTTGATGAGTACGCACCAAAATATGCTGACCGCAATGGTGGATATACAAGAATCGTAAAGATTGCTCAGCGTAAAGGTGATGGAGCATTAGAAGTATTACTTGAGTTAGTATAGGCATTAAGCACTGAACGAATGCCGGCGTCAGCGGAGCAAGCGCTTAGTGCGGCCAATACAAAATAAATTGAAAATTCCAAATCGACAACACATAAGAGTATTCCAGAATCTGGAGTACTCTTTTTGTATTGCTTTAAGCTGCCCCAATATGGAGTATGAATCTTCAGGGGAAATTGATAAAAGGAGATACAGCTTCTGCAGGCTGATGACTTGCTTCAAAAACTTCTTCTTGCTATAATAGAACCCAATGAGTTAAGGAGAATTTTATGCCGATTTTAAATATAAAAAATTTGATCCATAAATATATGACATATGATGATACAGAAGAAACCCAGGAAATCCGTGCAATTGATGATATCAGCTTCTCTGTGGAAAAAGGAGAATTTATAGCAATTCTTGGAAGAAATGGTTCTGGAAAATCATCTCTTGCAAAGCATATCAATGGACTGCTCCTGCCGTCAGAGGGGGCTGTCTATGTGAAAGGGATGGATACCAGAGATCAGAAACAGATTTTAAAGATTCGACAGAGCGCCGGCATTGTATTTCAGAATCCCGATAATCAGATTGTCGGAGCGGTTGTGGATGAAGATGTAGCATTTGGACCGGAAAATATGGGGCGTCCCACGGAGGATATATGGAGAAGAGTTACCAAGGCTCTGGAAGATGTGGGAATGACCGCTTATAAAGAAGCGAGTCCCAATCGTTTATCCGGAGGCCAGAAACAGCGGATTGCGATTGCAGGAATCATGGCAATGGAACCGGAATGCATCATCCTGGATGAACCAACGGCAATGCTGGATCCGCAGGGACGGCATCATGTCTTATCACTGGTAAAAGAACTCAATCAGGAAAAACATATCACGATTCTTATGGTTACTCATCATATGGAAGAAGTCCTTCTGGCAGACCGGGTCATTGTAATGAAGAAAGGAAAGATAGCAGCAGATGGAACTCCGAAGGAAGTTTTTTCTCAGGTAGAAATGCTGAAAGAGATTGGATTGGAAGTTCCGCCTGCGGCAGAACTGGCCTATGAACTGCGAAAAGAAGGGATTCCCTTGAAGGATCAGATTATAACGAAGGAAGAGCTGGTGGAAGAATTATGTCGATTCGTTTAGAAAATGTCAGTTATAAATATGATGAAAATACAAAAGAAAAAAGTTATGCTTTAAAAAATATCAAGCTGGAGATTAAGAAAGGCGAATTTGTTGGAATTGTCGGACATACGGGATCTGGAAAATCAACACTGCTTCAGCATCTGAATGGACTGCTCAAACCTTCCGGAGGAAAAATCTTTTATAATGATCAGGATATTTTTGAAGAAGGATTTCCCCTTCGGGAACTGAGAGGGAAAGTTGGTGTCTGTTTCCAATATCCGGAATACCAATTGTTTGAAGTTACGGTATTGGATGATGTGTGTTTTGGCCCAATGAATTTTGGAAAGACGAGGGAAGAAGCCGAAGAGATATCCCGCAGGGCCCTTTTGGATGTGGGCATCGAAGAAAGTATTTTTCATAAATCTCCGTTTGAATTGTCCGGAGGGCAAAGGAGAAGGGCTGCGATTGCAGGAATTCTAGCTATGGAGCCCGAATATTTTGTGCTGGATGAGCCGACAGCAGGATTAGATCCGGCAGGAAGAGATCAGATTTTAAATCTTTTGAAAGAGCTGCATGAGAAGAAAGGAATTGCTGTTATCCTTGTATCCCATAGTATGGAAGATGTGGCAGCCTGTGCAGACCGAGTGGTTGTTATGAGCCATGGAAAGATTTTATATGATGGTGATAAAAGAGAAGTGTTTTCTCATGAGAAAGAACTAAGAGAGGTTGGTTTATCCATTCCGTTTTATCGGTCTTTGGCGCAAGAACTGCGAGAACGAGGATTTATGATTCGGGAAGATGTACTGACTCTGGAAGAAACGAAAGACGCAATTATAGATATTTTAAGAAAGAAGCGAAACAATGCTTAGAGACATTACGATAGGACAATATTACAGGGCAGATTCACTGCTTCATCGGCTGGATCCAAGGGTCAAACTATTTGGGACTCTTGTGTATGTGGTTACTTTGTTTCTGCATAAATCACCCGTGAATTATGTGATGTCCCTTATTTTTCTGATTGCCGTCATTGGGATTTCAAAAGTGCCGGTTTCCTACATTATAAAAGGACTTCGGGCAATTGCGGTGATTTTGATTTTTTCGGTATTGATCAATATGCTTTTTATCGAAGAGGGACGAGCAGTCATTGATACCAGATGGATCCGAATTACAGATGAAGGTCTTAAGACTGCTTTTTACCTGGGAACCAGACTGATTATGCTGGTGCTGGGAACTTCACTGCTGACATTCACTACAACACCAAATCAATTAACTGATGGTTTGGAAAAATCCTTAGGATTTTTGAACAGAGTAAAGATACCGGTTCATGTTATGGCAATGATCATGTCCATTGCGCTTCGATTTATTCCTGTTCTTACGGAAGAATTGGATAAGATTATGAAAGCCCAGACTGCAAGAGGAATTGATTTTGAATCTGGAGGGCTTTTTAAGAGGGTCAAGAGCATGGTGCCAATTGTTGTCCCTTTATTTATTGCAGCCGTTCGCCGGGCCAATGATCTTGCCATGGCGATGGAGTCAAGATGTTATCATGGCGGTGAGGGAAGAACGAAATTGAGACCTCTGATTTATAAGAAAAGAGATTTGGCAGCCTATGCTGTTCTGATCGTATTTACGATCTGGATGATTTATTTGAGTTTTTATAGTCCATGGAGATGAGAAATGAAACGAATTAAGTTAGAAGTAGCTTATGATGGAACAAATTACTGTGGCTGGCAGATCCAGCCCAAAGATATTACCATAGAAAAGGTATTAAATGACAATCTGACACAGCTGCTGGGAGAAGAAATTAAGGTAATTGGGGCCAGCAGAACGGATTCCGGCGTACATGCCCTTGGAAATGTGGCGGTTTTTGATACAGAAAGCCGGATACCGGGAGAGCGGATGGCACAGGCTTTAAATGCAAGACTTCCAGAGGATATTATCATCCAGTCTTCCAGAGAAGTACCGTCGGATTTTCATCCCAGATTTCAGGACACAAAGAAAACATATGAATATCGGTTTTACAATGCGCCGTACGATAATCCGATTACCCGAAGGTATCACCATTTTGTATATGTTCCGCTGGATGTGGAAAAAATGAAAGAAGCTGCCCGGTATTTTTTAGGAGAGCACTGCTTTGTCAGTCTGTGCAGCAGCCGTGCGCAGGTGACGTCTTATATCAGAAAGATTTATTCTTGTGATATCATGCAGCAGGGAAAGTATATTACTATGCGGGTAACTGGAAGTGGTTTCCTTTATAATATGGTGCGGCTGATGGCAGGGACTTTGCTGGAGGTTGGAAGAGGGAAAAAAGAACCACAGTGGATAAAAGAAATTCTGGAATCAGAAGAAAGAGTTCCTGTAGGGCCAAAGCTTCCAGCCAAAGGTCTTACTTTGATTGGAATACAATATGAGAATTGCCTGATTGAAAGGTGAGCTTTGGGATTTAGGGAAAATTCTATTGACACGCCCGAGTCTGTGTTATATAATATAAAACTGTGACATGAGGGAAAATACTACCCCAAAGCCCCGGTGGGAGTATTTGAATATAGACACAAGGATTGATAATATTAAGGAGGAACACCATGAAAAGTTTTATGGCCAGCCCATCAACAATTAAAAGAGAATGGTATGTAGTTGATGCTACAGGACATACATTAGGACGTTTGACATCAGAGATTGCTAAAATTTTAAGAGGAAAGAACAAACCGACATATACACCTCATATCGATACAGGTGATCATGTGATCGTTGTTAATGCTGATAAGATCAAAGTAACTGGTAAGAAATTAGACCAGAAGATTTACTATCGTCATTCTGACTATGTCGGAGGAATGAAAGAACAGACATTAAGAGACAAATTAGCCAAAAAACCTGAAGACGTAATTTATCTTGCAGTAAAGGGTATGCTTCCAAAAGGTCCTTTAGGAAGAAAGATGATTAAGAAGCTTCACGTATATGCAGGCCCAGAGCACAACAATCAGGCTCAGCAGCCAAAAGCATTAGAGATCAAGTATTAATTAGAAGGAGGACGAAGAAGTGGCTACAGCAAAATATTATGGAACCGGTAGAAGAAAAAGCAGTGTTGCCAGAGTATATTTAGTACCTGGAACAGGTAAGATCACAATCAATAAAAGAGATATTGACGAATATTTAGGATTAGAAACATTAAAAGTAGTTGTACGTCAGCCATTGGTTGCTACAGATACTCTTGACAAATATGATGTATTAGTAAACGTTCACGGTGGTGGATTTACAGGACAGGCTGGAGCAATCCGTCATGGTATTTCCAGAGCTTTGTTACAGGTAGACGGAGATTTCCGTCCAGTTCTTAAGAAAGCTGGATTCTTAACAAGAGACCCAAGAATGAAAGAAAGAAAGAAACCAGGTCTCAGAAAAGCACGTCGTGCACCACAGTTCTCAAAACGTTAATTTTAGTTTACCAAGAGATAATCGTTTGGAACGAAAAAAGACTTACAAAACCTCAGAAACCACGAGTTTCTGGGGTTTTTCTTTTACCTTTTGAAACGTGCTGCGCCGGCAGAAAACAGGGTGGAAATCCGCTGATCCACCATGATCTGAGATTTGAGGTAACATCGGCTTCACTGCTGGAGATGTCGAAAGGAGGAAGGCAATCTTTAGCCCTGTAGAAGAAAAAACGAATTGTGGAACAACAAAAGAAAAAAGACTGGGAAAAGAACTAACATTTTAAGTCAGTTTGATTTTATAGATAGTGATAGTATAATGGGATCTATAAAGTCAAGGCTGTTGAATGGAAAACAGAATTAGGCGAGGTGGAATTATGAATAAAAAACCCGTTTATAAGACTTGGATAAGAGTGAATAAAATAATCATTTTTTCGATAATTTCTATATTATTGATATTGGTTGCTTTTTTACCCATTAACTTGTTTTTACGAATAAGCGCAGGGATTTTATTTTTGCCATTTCTATATATTTCAATAATAATAATATATTGCTATTATCAGTTTTCAAGTTTGGGTGGCAACTTTCAATCGATAATACATGATTTAATCGTAAGTAAGATTGATTATAATGGTAATGGAAAAATATTAGATATAGGCAGTGGAAGCGGTTCACTCATAATAAAAATGGCCAAGTCATTTACAAGAGCGTCCCTTATAGGAATTGACTATTGGGGAAATGATTGGGAATATTCAAAAAAATTATGTGAGAATAATGCTGAATATGAAGGTGTATCAGATAGAGTTTCTTTTATAAAATCGAGTGCATCCAAGCTGCCATTTGAAGATAATGAATTTGATGTGGTGGTGAGTTGTTTAACTTTTCATGAAGTAAAAGATGAAAATGATAAAATAAAAGTATTTAAGGAAGCATTAAGAGTTGTTAAAAAAAATGGAGAGTTTATATTCTTAGATTTATTTCTTGATGAAAAAATATTCGGCAAATATGATGATTTTTTTTATACCATTAACTCACTTGAGGTTTCAAATATCAAAATTGAAAAGCTTAAAGATATAATTGATTTGCCTAAAATTTTGCTAAATAAAAAAGTATTAGGAGATGCTGCAATTATTATTGGAAGAAAATGATTTTATTTAAAATTGCTGCTGAACAAATCATTTGTTTTTAGATATTGTGGTTTCAATGACTTGATATCATTAAAGGAGAATTCAAAGTGGACAAGCGGGGTGAAAAATTAGTATATAAAGATTAAAAAAGGCAGAAAAGATTGGATGGGTTTATTGCCTACAGAAATAGCATTAAGAACAAAGTAAAGGGTGTTAGAATTGATGGGGATATATTCTGGAGCATCATTGATGGCAAAGCTGAAAGAGAAAACGAATATTCCATTAGCATCTGGAGAACGTATCTATTCAAGATATGGATATCGTCCGTTCTTGGAGTCAAGATCTCTGGATATTATTCAGCCAGATATCGCAAACTGCGGAGGCATTACCGAAGGTAAGAAAATATGTGATATGGCACAGATTTATGATGTTCTTGTTCAGACTCATGTATGTGGAGGCCCAATTTCGAATGCAGCCGCACTTCAGATAGAAGCAGTTATTCCAAATTTCTGTATTCATGAATATCATGTTGGTAATATGACTGATTTTACTAAAAGTCTTGGTGTTTATGATGATAGTCCGGTAAACGGAAATATTGCAATTCCAGATCGTCCAGGAATTGGACAGGAAATTCCGGATTCCATTATTAAAAAGTGTGACATTATTACCATTAATTAATACGGTAATGCATAAAAGAATTCTTATCCCGGAAGCACAGCTTCCGGGATTTTTTTAATATAATGTCGGAAAATACTCTAAAAATATGCAGCAGCAAGGAGTTTGCGTTGATTTAACAAGATGTTTCTAGTGGATTTAACAAAACAATGGTTAAATAGTAATGTATTTAGAAAAGATGTCAAAAGTCAGGAGTGAAAATAGAAATGTCACAGCAAAAAAATGTTCGAAAAAACAGAAAAATCTGGATGATTGGCGCAGTCTTTGTTATTGTACTGGCGGCAGGAATAACAGCTGGCTATTTTCTTTTAGGGGACAGAGATACGGCTTCAAATGGACTGAAAGTCCAGAAAAATACAATTGAATGGGATCAGGACATGCAGAGCGCAGATAAAAATGCGGATATACAGATTCCTTATTATGGAGATGTTTATATGGAAGGCGGATCTGACAAGATTGATATGACGCTCGTAAATCCAAAAGAAAATGACTGCTATTTTGTCTACACCTTTATTTTAAGCGATACAGGAGAAGAAATTTATCAATCAGATTTGATTGAGCCGGGAAGGGCACTGACAGAGGCGGATTTAGAAGATGAAGTTCCGGCTGGTACATATAAGATGGATATCCGCATTGATACTTATACAATGGATGATCAGAAAACATTGAATAATGCGGTTGTCTCCACGAATTTGATTGCATCTTAGATATTTTCCCTGGCGGGATGATATAAAACATGAAAAGACAGAGACTTATAAAGGAGGTTTCGATTATGAGAAAGTTTAGAAAAATTGCAGCTCTGGGATTAGTCTGTGCAATGCTGATCAGCAGTGCGATTCCAGTCTCAGCGGCAGAAGTATCAGTAAGCGAGGGAGAAAATCAAAGTGCACAGACCAATATCTCTCTTGTAAAAGAAAATCCGGCTCCAAGCTTTTCTGTTGGAATTCCGGCTTCTGTGACGATGGATTCGGCAGATGCCGCAACCATTCAGTTTACTATGAATGAAGACAGCTTAAATGCAATTCCGGATGGGAAAAAGGTCAGTGTAAGTATTGCGGATGCTGGATATGGAAATATCAAAGGAAAGTTTGCTCTAGGCAGTGAAGATAATCAGGAAGCAACTTATAAAGTATACTCAAGCAGATACAGCACCAGACCATCAGATGCCTATGACATTGGGGATTTGCTCATAAGTTTTTATGGAAATGAAAAAGTGACAGATGGGAAAGCATCCGTCAGCAGAGTAATCAAAGCAGATAATTATGATGAAATTGCTGCTGGCACATATACAGGAAATATAACATTCAGCATTGATGTACGAAACCAGTAAAATGAATGATATACCAAAGAGGAAAGGGCCAGACTGCTGTCATGCAGCCTGGCCCTTTTTAAAATATGAGTGGACGACAGCAAAACAGCTATCCAACTTATAGAGATGGTGTTTATACTTTATGTTATGAAAAACATGTGGAGAGATATGCATCTAAGGCAGCGGCAGCGAATATTGTAAAAACTCTGGAAAACGAGAGGAAATTGATCTAAAGATTGTACTAAAAATAGTAATTATTATAAAACTGAAGAACTGGTAATCTAATTTCAAATATGTTATAGTAGTGACGAAAAGATGATATAAAGATCATGGAGTTTGGAGGTAACAAATGAAAGATATTGTAATTACAGATGCGATTAAATATATCGGTGCGGATGACAAAGACCTGGATCTGTTTGAAAGCCAGTATGTGATTCCAAATGGCGTATCATACAACTCTTATGTTATTTTAGATGAGAAGGTTGCTGTTATGGATACGATTGATCAGAGAAAAACCGATGAATGGCTGTCTAACCTGGAGAAAGAATTAGATGGAAGAAATGTGGATTATATCGTTGTTTCCCATCTGGAACCAGACCATGCAGCAAGTCTGCAGATTCTTGTAGAAAAATATCCGGAAGCAAAACTGATCGGAAATGCGAAGACATTCAATATGATCCCTCAGTTCTTCAATATTGACAATCTGGAAGACCGTATTGTGACAGTAAAAGAAGGGGATACGGTATCTCTCGGAAAACATACACTGCAGTTCTTTATGGCTCCAATGGTGCATTGGCCGGAAGTTATGGTGGCATATGAGCAGACTGAGAAAATCTTATTCTCAGCAGATGGATTTGGTAAATTTGGTGCTTTAGATGCAGAAGAGGACTGGGCATGTGAAGCAAGACGTTACTATTTCAATATTGTTGGAAAATATGGAATGCAGGTACAGGCACTTCTTAAGAAGGCAGCGGGACTTGATATTCAGATGATCTGCCCGCTTCACGGACCAATTTTGAAAGAAAATCTTGGGTATTATATCGGATTATATGACACATGGAGTAAATATGAACCGGAAGATGAAGGTATCGTAATTGCATATGCTTCCATTCATGGAAATACAGGAAAAGCAGCAAAGAAATTTGCAGAGATTCTGGAGGAAAAAGGTGCAAAGAAAGTTGTTGTGACAGATCTTTCCAGAGACGATATGGCAGAAGCTGTAGAAGATGCTTTCCGTTATGATACTCTTGTTCTTGCGTGTGCTACATATGATGGAGGATTATTCCCTTGCATGGAAGATTTCCTGCATCACCTGAAAGCAAAGAATTATCAGAAGAGAAAGATTGCTTTTATGGAAAATGGTTCTTGGGCTCCGACAGCTGCAAAGAACATGAAGGCAATTGTAGAGAACTTTAAGAATGTAGAATTAGTTGATCCTGTTGTTACGATCAAATCTACAATGAAAGAAGAAAATGTTAAGACAATGGAAGAATTGGCAGACAATCTTCTGGCATAATAAACATACATTAAATAATAGAAGAAACAGCGCAGCAGGAAAAATTTCTGCTGCGTTTTCCTTTTTCTGCTATAATAGAAAGAAAACTTAAAAGGAAGGCGATAATATGAAAGAATTTCGATATATATTCGGGCCAATTCCTTCCAGGAGATTGGGCCGATCTTTGGGAATCAGTCCTTTGCCAAAAAAGACCTGTAATTATTCTTGTATTTACTGTCAGCTTGGCAGGACGAACCGGATGACCAATCAGCGGCAGGAATTTTATAAGACAGAAGATATTTTAAAAGAATTTAAGGAGTATTTGAAGGATTCTGACAAATTTGACATTGTAACAGTGGTAGGAGAAGGGGAGCCGACTCTTTGCAGTAATTTAGGAGAATTAATCTGTGGTCTGAAGGAAATGACGGACAAGCCGGTGGCAGTTATTACGAACGGGGCACTGCTTTCAGATCCTCAGGTAAGAGAAGAACTGTGTCATGCGGATATGGTGCTGCCGTCGCTGGATGCGTATAATCAGGAAATCGCAAAAAAGATTGACCGCCCGTATGGAACGATTAAATTTGAAGAAGAATTTCAGGGTCTGAAAGAGTTCTGCAGCATGTATCAAGGAGAATTGTGGTTGGAGATCATGCTGGTGGATGGAATTAATGATGATGAGAAATCCATTGCGCATTTTAAAGAATTGTTAAAAGAATTAAACTATGATCGTTTGTATTTAAATACGCCGGTGCGGCCTCCAGCTGAGGAAGGTGTCAATGTGGTATCGGATGAAAGAATGAAGTATGCGGTAAAAGAATTAGGCGGAATTTCTATTGAGATGCTCAGTTCCGGCAGCTTTTTCAGCGAAATCGAGGATGATTATGAGGCTGTAAAATCTATTATCGGACGTCATCCTATGAATCAGTTTGAGTTAAATGGATTTTTGAGCAGCCGTGGAACAGAAGATACAGATGAGATGATAGAGAAGATGAAGCAGGATAAAGAAATTGATGTCATCGATTACAAGGGAATCTTAACATTCCGGCTGAGATAGAAAGGGGAGATGAATATGAGAAAGCGCAGTGTTCAGAGGGTAGCGGCCATTCATGATCTCTCCGGATTTGGAAGGGCATCTTTGACAACGATCATACCGATCTTATCATCCATGGGAGTTCAAGTTTGTCCATTGCCAACAGCGATTTTATCTAATCATACGGGAGGATTCGAAACGTTCAGTTATGTAGACTTTACCAGCTATATGCAGGATTATATCGATGGCTGGAAGAAATTGAATTTGGATTTTGACTGTATTTATTCTGGATTTCTTGGATCAGAACGTCAGATACAGATCATATCTGATTTCATTGATGATTTTGGAACAAAAGATAATATGGTGGTTGTAGATCCAGTGTTGGGAGATAATGGAGCATTGTATTCAACGATGACACAGGATCATGTCCGTAAGATGAGCCGTCTGGTGGAAAAAGCGGACATTATTACGCCAAATTTTACCGAAGTCAGCCTGCTGTTAGGGGAAACTTATGAGGAAAGAATTACAGATCATAAGATTAAAAAGTGGCTGAAGACACTTTCTGATATGGGGCCGGAAATTGTGGTGGCAACCAGTGTGCCCGATCAGGGAGAAGGAAAAGATACCAATGTGGTAGCTTTTGACAGAAGGAGCAATACTTACTGGAAGATTCAGTGCAGATATATACCGGCTTCTTATCCGGGAACCGGAGACGCCTACACATCAGTTATGATCGGAAGCCTGCTAAACGGCGACAGTCTCCCGATTGCCTTGGATAAGGGAGTGCAGTTTATTACTCAGGCAATCAAGGCAAGCTACGGATTCGATTATCCGAAACGGGAGGGAGTGCTGCTTGAGAAAGTGCTGGAAGTTTTGAATATGCCTGTAGTCATAGGCGGATATGAGATGCTGGAATAGGAGGATGTATGTTTCAACGGATCGATCAGGAAAAATGGGAACGAAAGGAACATTATAAATATTATACGGAAATACTTCCATGCGGATATTCCGTCACAGTCCGGCTTGATGTGACAAATTTCTATGATCAGGTGAAAAAACATGGACTTAGATTTTATCCGGCGTTTATTGCATGTGTCTCTAGAGCAGTGAACGGGAGAAAAGAATTTCGCATGGGAAAGGATGAAAATGGAAATCCTGGAATCTGGGATGTAGTGCATCCAAGCTATACAATTTTTCATGAGGATGATCATACTTTTTCTGATATCTGGTCTTATTATGATAAAGATTTTAAGCAATGCTATGAGAATATTATAGGTGATATGGAACAGTATAAAGACTGCAAAGGACCCAAGGGAAAGAAAAATCAGCCGCCGAATTTTTACTGTATTTCTTGTGTGCCATGGATGGATTTTACAGGATATGGCACATGGGTTCCGGGAGGAGAACCTAATCTTTTTCCTATTATTACATTCGGGAAGTATGCAGAGAATAACGGAAGGAAAGAACTATCAGCCGCGCTGACGATTTCCCATGCAGCAGCAGATGGATATCATACCAGCATGCTGTTTTCTGATATACAGGACATTATTTCAGAGTTCTTTATTTCTTAGAAAGTTAGAAGCGGCAGAAAAAGACAAAGATTTTAACAGATGAGAAATTTCTTTTTCAGACTGAACAAAACCATTCCGAATCCAGTGCTGTATGATGCCGATGCATCCTCTGGAAATGAAAATATAGAGAAATTCCAGATCCTCTTTTTTAAAATCGGGATACTGCTGCTTCCAGTTTGCAATATTGTTTTCCTGAACCCGGCTGTCTAGCTGGTCTAGGAAACTTGGATCTCCATTGTCGGAAAAGACAAGCTGGACCAGTTCTTTATGACTGGAGATATAATGAATTAGGGAATCCATAAAATCTGTCAGAGAATTATCCCTGTTATATTGTGCTACGTTTTCATCCAAAGCAAAAAGAATTTCTTTTTCAATCTCGTGGAGCAGATCCATCGGACTGGAATAATAAGTATAAAACGTGCTTCGATTAATATCCGATTTTTCGCAGAGGCGGGAAACGGATATTTTTTGTATCGGCTGTTCTTTCATAAGCATTAAAAGATTGCTTTTTAAGGCATTCTGGGTGCGTCGTACCCGGCGGTCGGTTTTTGCTTCTTTCATATAATATCTCCTATCCTACAATTTGTGATAATGTGTTGGATATCCATCAAAACACACTTGTTTGATGGTTGTTCTGTTTCTTTTTCTTTATTATAATATACATATGAAGGAAAAACAACAAATGTAGGATAAGGTGGTGTTATTGGTGAACAGACAGGATTTTTATGATGGAAAAATATTTGACGCCTATCAGTATATGGGGGCGCACAGAAGAGGAGACGTCATAGAGTTTGTTACTTATGCGCCGAGGGCGGAAAAGATAGCGGTGATCGGAGAGTTTAACAACTGGACAGAAGAATTTATGGAAAAAGACGGACAGAGTGGTTTTTTTTCTATGAAGTCGGGTGCAGCAAAAGAAGGAGATATGTACAAGTACTGCATTTACGGACCAGGCGGGCAGATGCAGGAACACTGTGATCCTTATGGATTTGAAATGGAACTTCGGCCGGGGGCCTGTTCTATCATTTGTAATCTGGATCAGTATGAATTTCATGATAAAAAATGGATGATAAATCGAAATAATGGGAAACACAAACCGGTGAATATCTACGAGATGCATCTAGGATCTTGGAGGCAGAATCCAGACGATGAGAATGGATGGTATGATTATGATGAAATTGCAAAAATGCTGGTTCCTTATTTAAAGGAAAATCATTATACCCATGTGGAATTAATGCCTTTGTCCGAGCATCCTTTTGACGGGTCCTGGGGGTATCAGAATACTGGATTTTTTGCTCCGACCAAGCGTTATGGAAAGCCGCAGCAGCTGATGCAGTTTGTAGACATGCTCCATCAGGCAGAAATTGGAGTCATCATGGATTTTGTTCCGGTTCATTTTGCAGTCGATGGGTATGGACTGAGACTTTATGATGGAACTCCTTTGTATGAGTATGACAACAAGGATACAGGAGAGAGTGAGTGGGGCAGCTGTAATTTTATCCATTCCAGGAGGGAAGTGAAATGTTTTCTGCAGTCTGCGGCCAATTACTGGCTGCAGGAATATCATTTTGACGGTCTCCGAATGGATGCGGTCAGCCGGCTGATCTATTGGCAGGGAGATGAGAGAAGAGGAGTAAACGGTGCTGCTATTGAGTTCCTGAAAGATATGAACCTTGGATTAAAACAGCGCCATCCAGATGCCATGCTGATAGCTGAGGATTCTACTTCCTATCCAGGTGTTACGAAACCAGTGTATGAAGGCGGACTGGGATTTGATTATAAATGGGATCTTGGATGGATGCATGATACACTGGAGTATTTTCAGACTCCTCCTGAATACAGAAGCCGAGATTATCACAAGCTCACTTTTTCTATGATGTATTTTTGGAATGAACAGTATTTACTGGAGTTTAGCCATGATGAGGTTGTTCATGGAAAGGCAGCAATTTTACAGAAAATGTATGGAGAGTATGAGGGAAAGTTCCCGCAGGCCAGAGCCATGTATCTTTATATGATGATGCATCCAGGGAAAAAGCTGAACTTCATGGGAAACGAGTTCGGACAGCTCAGGGAATGGACGGAAAAGCAGGAACAGGACTGGAATGTGCTGAAATATCCGATTCATGATGCGTTCCATCATTATATGAAAGAATTGAACTGGATTTATCAAAAAGAAAGAGCTTTGCATGAGGATTATAATCCCGACAATTTCAGATGGCTGGACTGCCATCAGGAAGAACGGTGTATTTATGCTATTGGACGTGGCAGTGGAGAAACAATACTGGCTGCAGTATTTAATTTTTCAGATAAGGTGCAGGAAAAATATGAATTGGAGATGGACGGCAGCTGGAAAGGAAACTGTATTCTGCATACTGATTGGGAGTGCTGGAATGGAGAGACACCAAAGGGTGCTGAGATCTGGAACTTAAAAAAAGGAAAGGACAAGACAATAATATCCACCACATTACCGCCTTACAGCGGAATGCTGTTGGAGCTTTCGAAAGAAAAAACAGAAAAATATAAGAATTAGAAAAAGCGGCATGCTAAAACGAAACAGGAAAGTTTTTTGATTGTAATGAAATAAAATTTTCTTTTTGTCGTAAAATGATATTTAACTTTCATTTTACGGAAAAATGAGAGAACAGTTTACATGGGGCTGATATGATAGGTCATGTAGAAAACAACAAAGCCTATGACAGGGAGGAAACAATGAATCAAAAAACAAAGATTACACAGTCACAAAAATTGATGATTTTCGTTTTGAGCATGTCGCTTTATGGATTAGCAACCTTATTTACAGAATTGATTCCATCGTTTCAGATTGGAATCGTTGAATTTTCTGTGGAATATTTTCTATTTATTCCATTGACATTGGCCATCTTATTTGATCCAATGCCTGCGGCACTGGGGGCAGCCACAGGAGAGATTGTATTTAGCGAGATTATGCTGGGACAATTTGGAGGTTTGGGAGAATTAGAAAAATTTCTTACATTAACTATTGGTATCTATGTAGCGGGAAGGCTTGTCAAGAATCCAAAGAACCATAAAGCCGTTGCAGCAGCATCAATGTTTGGTGTAATCCTGCAGCAGTTTATGGGATGTGTGGTAGATATTTTGAAAGTACAGTTCGCAGTCTCTGATTTTGAGGCGGTGCCCGGACTTCCGCAAAGCGTCTATTTTACAGAAGGATTTGCGTTTTTGAATGATGTTCTTTTCTCAGGAATTCTGTTTTGCATGCTGCCTGCCGTGTTCCTTGTTCCAAGATTGTATGGAAAGATTGAACCGCTGCTTGGAATGAAGCCAAGAGATGAAAAAAACTTGCCGGAGGGAAATGCAGGAACTACGGCAAAAGTTGTTATATGGTCAGGAATCGGTTTTGCAGTGGCTGTTGCGGCTGAGTTTCTTGCAGAAAATGGAATGTCTCTTATTGACTGGGAGGCTTCCTGGGCGGAAAGTTCTGCAGCGTTTGCTGCTGGTATTGGAACAGCAGCAGTCCTTATACTTTTGGTCTGCTCAAGGATATTGAAAAATTTCAGAAAACCAGAAACCATTCAAGGAGAGGTGTAGGATGATTCAGATTAAGAATTTGACTTTTACTTATCCTGGTGCTGCAGAACCGACTTTAAAGAATCTGTCGGTTGAAATAGAACAAGGTGATTTTCTCGCAATCGTTGGAAACAACGGATGCGGGAAATCAACTTTCTGCAAGACCCTGAATGGTTTGATCCCTCATTTTACAGCAGGGGATATGGAGGGAAATGTTATTATCAGCGGACTCAATACAAAAGAATGTGAGATTGGGAATCTGGCACAAAAAATCGGATATGTATATCAGGATTTTGAAAATCAGATTGTACGGCCGACTGTTTTGGATGATGCAGCTTTTGCATGTCTTAATTTTGCAGTAAAAGATTACGAGGAGAAAGGACGCAGAGCACTGGAAATGTGCGGGATTGCCCACAAGGCGGATGAATATGTATGGCAGCTGTCTGGAGGGCAAAAACATCTTTTGGCTCTGGCAGGGGCAGCAGCTCTTTCGCCGCAAATTCTTGTATTGGATGAACCGATTGCTCAGCTGGATCCTGTTCATGCAAGAGATATTTATGAAGTCTTAAAGAAGATGAATGAGGAATATGGAAAAACAATCATTGTAATCGAACATCATACAGAATATATTGCCCGTTACTGTAAACATGTCATGTTGATGCGGGATGGAGGCATTGCATGGAAACTGCCGGCAAAAGAAGCTTTGTGCCGTGTAGAAGAGCTGCAAAGGAGCAATATTTTTTCACCGCAGGTGACATTGGCAGCAGATCGGATTGCGAAAGGAATGCAATCAAAACTTCCGATCACTGTGGAGGAAGGAAAAAAGTTCTTTCAAGGATATAAGCAGACAAGGGCAGCCAAAGCAAAGATTCTGGATGTGCAGCAGAAGAAAAACACGGTAGTAGAGTTTAAAAATGTATCTGTGGAATACCGTTCTGTAAAGGGGGATCCGGTCCGTGTGCTTAGCCACTTTAATCTGAAAATTCATAAAGGAGAAAAGATTGCAGTCATTGGTTCTAATGGTGCTGGAAAATCTACGATCATGAAACTTATGTGCGGTCTGCTCAAACCATCTCAAGGGGAAATTCTGCTGCGGGACCAAAATATCAAAGAAATGGAGATGAATGAACTATCTCAGGTTCTTTCCCTCGTTTATCAAAATCCGGAAGAAATGTTCATTAAAGATTCTATCAAAAGGGATATAGAATTTGCTATGAAGGTTCGAGAAATAGAAAACTATCAGGTAAGGACGAAAGAACTTTTGGAAAGATTTCAGCTGGAGGATCTTAAGGAGAGAGACGGAAGACTGTTGTCTGGAGGTCAGATGAGACGGGCATCTCTGGCCATAGGAATTGCCCTGAATCCATCTATTTTGCTGCTGGATGAGCCGACAGCCAATCTGGATATTGCCACTAGAAAGGAAATCCTGCGTACATTAAGCGATATGAAGAGCATTACAGATACTGTTATGATCGCGACTCACGATATGCAGCTTGTCTGTGAATGGGCAGACAGGATTCTTGTATTGTCCGGCGGAAAACTTTTAAAAGATGGAACAAGGGAGGATGTCTTTAAAGATCAGGAAGTTATGAAGGAGGCAGGAATCCAGCCGCCGGAAATTTATCAGTTGGGAAAAGAAATCTGTCCGGAAACTCCATGCTATACGGTGAACGAATTTTTACATCTATTTCACAGGGAGGCAGTATAAATGAAGAAAAAAATATCAGAGAGTATTTTTGATAAAATATCCATTGACTATATAAGAAATCAGGTACTAAAAAATGCTTACGGCAATAACGATACGGTCATTGCCAGATTAGATCCCAGGGTTCTTCTGGTATGGTATTGTTTTTTTGGCATTGTTCCATGGTTTTTAAGCAATGTTGTATTGTTGATCTGTTTGTTCTTATTTGTTGCGGCAGCGGCATACAAGGCAAAAATCGCTCCCCTTGTGATGTTTGTCTTCTGCCTGGGTGTTTTTTCTCAGACAGGATATCTGTTTATTGTTTCTCTGCTGTTTGGAGGAAATGCAGCAACAATCGTTCCGGTTCTTGTAATGACGTTAAAAGTAGCGATTGTATCTATGGCATCGATTACCGTATTTTCAGGGCTGGATCCTGACCGTCTTGCCAATGGACTGCTGTGGTTTGGATGCCCGGAGCGGCTGTCTTTCAGTATTTCTTTTGCGTATCGGATTCTGCCGATTTTAATGGAAGAATTTCAAAATATTCTGCTTTCTTATCGGATGCGGGGAAAGGCACCCAACAAAAAAGGAGTATTAGGAAAAATAAAGTATTTGATTTATCAGGTGAAAGTTATCATCCAGGCTTTTTATCCACTGCTGCTCAATACAGCAAAACGTTCCAGGACAACGGTAGAGGCGCTGGAATTGAGAGGATACCGCTATGCGGCTTCTAACAAGGAGGTCAAACGGATCAAGTTGTCCAGTTTGAAAATTGTAAAACACGATTTCGCCTTTATTGTGGTTTCTGTCATATGGATTTTTGGAAGCATAGGAATGTCATTTACGGTATAGAAGAAGGAGGAAAAATGAAGATAGATTTTCATACCCATGGCAAATTAGCAAAAAAGCTGCCTTTTTCAGGAGCGTATACAAACTGGCTTCTGACGGAAGCAAAGGCCGCCGGTCTGGACGCAATTTGTCTAACGGAGCATTTTAATACAATCGGCTTTCAGGAAATATACAATTATCTGGAAACATATTATGAAAAAGAAGGAGACTGCTATGTGACGGATCAGGGACTTAAGGTGTTTCCTGGAATGGAGACGGATATTGCCGAAGGCGGTCATGTACTTTCGATTGGACCGTCAGAGCAGATTATTGAGCTGAACCAGAGACTGGAGCCCTACAAAGAAAAAGGAAGATTTCTTCCATTTGAGATTTTAAGTCAATATTTTGATTCTTATGATCTGCTGATAGGGGCAGGGCATCCTTATCGGGCGGGAGGACATATCCCGGAACTTCCAAAGGAACTTATTCAGAAATTCGATTTCTTTGATTTGAATGGAAAAGATATTGCGGAAGATGAGACCGGAACGAAACAAAAGGTATATGAGTTTGCACAGAAATTTGAAAAGCAGGTAGCAGCGGGCAGTGATACCCATCAGTCTTTCCAATATGGATGTATTTATAATATATTTGAAAAAGAATGTACCACAGTGGAAGAAATCAGGGAGCAGATGAAGAAAGAAAATTATAACATCAAAATTTCTCAGATGGCATCTTTTCAGGTAAAAACTGCAGGACTGCTGAAGAAGTCATTAAAGGAAATCAATGCTCTGGGTGGAGATTATGTGTCTTTTCTGGTAAAAGGCGCATGAAAAAAGAGGGCGTGCCCTCTTTTTTAACGCGGAATCTCTTTGGAATAAGATTCTTTCAATTGATGAAGATATTCCAGTGTGTCAACAGAATCATCTATGGCGTCCGCAGTTAGAACAATGAGAGCATCTGCCAAAGCGGTAGGAACCGTCATGGAATGATATTCTTCTGGCTGACCGCGGTAAGCATATAGATTAATATCGGCTCGGTTTTCCGGAGAGTCGTACATTTGGCTGGTAAACAGGATGGTGGAAGCATCCTGTTTTTTTGCGTAGTCTAAGATAACCTGTACTTCCAGAGGGACTTTCTGAAATCCGAAAAGAAGAACACAGTCATTGGAATGGATATGAATCAAATCTTCAAAAATCTCAGAACCGGCAGACTGTATCATGCGGACGGATTTTCCAAAACGTCTCAGACGAAAATGCAGAAGATGAGCAAGACCTCGGGATGCGCCTTTTCCAAAGATATGGATCTGAGAAGCGTGAGCCAGAAGTTTTGCGGCCTGAGAAGCGGCAGATAAATCCAGCTGCTGTATTGTATCTTCTATATATTCTATCTGCTGCTGGAGAAGTTTTTCGATAGACGGGGTTTCTTCTGTATGAAGTGTACGCGATATTTTATCTGCTGGGCTCAGAGTATCAGAATTCAGTGAATGCTGGAGATGATGCTTTAATGCTTTAAAGTCTTCGTATCCTGCGTGACGGGCAAATCTTGAAATCGTAGATTCGGAAATCCCAAGAGCAGCAGATAACTGCTGTATGGACATAAAAATAACGGCAGAAGGATGCTGGTAAATGTAATTGATGATTTTTTTCTCGGCTTTCGTATAACTGATTCCTTCTGTGGGAAACTGAAAAGATGTCATAGTGTTACTTCCTCCTGCCGAAAGTATATCACAGAATATTCACCAGCGGATGAAAAATAAGTAAAATGTTTATGAATCTTTGTGTTTGCGATAGATATAATAGGAATAAAGGATCGGCACAAAACAAAGGATCAAAATGGCAGCCAGAAGAACTGCAAAGTTAAAGGGAGAAGGAAGGAATGCGGACAGAATGATAAAAAATCCGCCTGCGCACCATATTTTTCCGCTGAGACGATGTGTCTGAAACCAGATTTTTGGATCTGCCAGAGTCCATGGAGTTCTTATGCCGACAAAATAGTTGTGTTTGAATTTTGGCATCATATTTCCGAGATAAACAAATAGGATTCCAACTAGAATCGGCAGGATTACCTGAACCTGGAGATTGACGCCGAGGCATACTGCTGTGGTGATCAACTGAATCAGCAGGAGAAGAAGACATACTGCAGCTTTTATGCCGTCAAAATTTTTCTGAAATTTTGCGTAGTTGTCCTTTTGAGGATCGATTTTTCTAGTTATGTCCAAAAGAATCGTGAGGAACAGCATCATCAGTGGTTCCATAAAAATCCAGAATTTGTTTCCATATCCATCGATTTCACCGGACATATTCCAGTGAATTGGAATACGGTCATCCAGAAAAGGAAAGACTGCAGCAGCAAGCAAAATAGAAAATAAGAAAATCACAAAACAAAGTTTATTTCTCTTGATCATTTTTCTCATAAGATAAATCCTCCTTAAAGTCTTGGAGCCAGTTGATGAGTTCTTCCAGGACGGATAGATTTAGTTCATAATAAACATATTTTCCGCGTTTTTCATCGGTCACCAAACCGGCATCTTTTAATATACTTAAATGGTGTGAGATGGTAGCCCCTGTCATCTCAAAGTGCTGTCCAATCTCTCCGGCGGACAGAGATCCTTGTTTGAGAAGATTTAAAATCTTCCGGCGGGTACCGTCGGACAATGCTTTAAAAGTTTTCTGAAATCCCAAATAATCACCTCTTTAAAAAACATTTAGAAGATTATCTAAATAATAAAACATATATTATAAAAAGTCAACAATATTTAGAAAAATATCAAAATGAAAATTCACGGATGAAATACTGGAGGGTGATATGAACCTGGAAGCGGTGTGAATATGGAATTGTGGTTTGGGATAAGGTATAATGATAGAAAGATGAAAGAAAAGGAGATGAGTAGAGATGAAAATTTATGATCTGGTTATTATTGGATCTGGACCGGCGGGAATGGCGGCTGCAATTTATGCTAAAAGAGCGATGCTGGACAGTCTTTTGCTGGAGAAGGAATATATGCCGGGAGGACAGGTGATCCAGACTTATGAAGTAGACAATTATCCTGGGATTCCCAAGACCAATGGGATGGAACTGAGCAATAAATTTGCGGAGCATGCTAAAGAACTGGGGATTGAGACCAGAGTGGCGGAAGTGACAGATATTATGCCCGATGGAGATGTGAAGGAAATCATTCTCAAAGAAGGAGAAAAGATTCAGACGAAAACAGTGATCCTGGCTACAGGGGCGGTTCACCGTACATTAGGAGTGCCAGGTGAGCAGGAGCTTGCCGGTATGGGAGTTTCTTACTGTGCCACATGCGACGGAGCATTTTTCAGGAATAAGGTTACGGCAGTTGTCGGCGGCGGAGATGTGGCACTGGAGGATGCAATCTTTTTAAGCAGGATGTGTGATAAAGTGTATTTGATTCATCGAAGAGATGAACTTCGAGGAGCAAAAATTCTTCAAGAACAGGTGAAAAACAATGAAAAAATTGAAATCTTGTGGAATAGTGTAGTGACAAAAATCGACGGTGAACATAAAGTTGAGAGCATACAGATCGAAAATGTGGATAGTCATGTGGATAAGACGCTGCAGGTGGATGGAATTTTTATTGCCGTGGGAACAAAGCCGGTTTCTGATCTGCTGAAAGGACGTCTTGAAATGGATGATCAGGGTTATATCAAAGCAGGAGAAGATGGAGTCACCAATCTGCCGGGAATTTTCGCAGGTGGGGATGGAAGAACTAAAAACCTTCGTCAAGTGGTGACTGCGGTTGCAGATGGAGCTAATTGTGTGCAGTCAGTGGAGCGCTATCTTCAAAAAATATAATTTTCAGATAATTTTAATGAAAATTTCTTGGTGACTAAAAAATTAAAAATCAAGGGTTTTTTTACGATTTGTGATAGATGTATAAGAGCAAAGAATACAAGAAGTATTTGAAAAAAAACATCACATGATATACACAAAGTTATCCACATGAAAAAACACGCAGGAAAGCCAAAAAATAGTTATACACAAAGTTATCCACATTATCCACAGTTTGTTATCGACAAAAATCGATTGTTAAAAACCAGAAAAAGGAAACATTTGTTTTGTGTAGTATTTCCAAAAAGATTTTGTTTCATTGGCAGGGGTTATATGTTATAATAAATTTACATTAAAAGTAAAGGAGTTGGGAGCCATGAAGTTCATTATTAGTGGAAAGAACATTGAGGTCACCGAAGGAATCAGAGCAGCAGTGGAGGAAAAGCTTGGACGGCTTGACAAGTATCTGGTAGATGATACGATCGTTAATGTTACCCTCAGTGTTCAAAAAGGAAGACAGAAGATAGAAGTTACCATTCCTATGAAAGGCCATATTATCCGTGCGGAGGAAGACAGCGAGGATATGTATGTATCAATTGATCTTGTAGTTGATGTAATCGAGCGTCAGATCCGCAGATATAAGACGAGATTGATGAATCAGAAGCATGAGGGAACCAGCTTCAGACAGGAATTTATGGATATGGAAGACGATGAAGAAGATGATGAGATCCGTATCATCAGGAGCAAGAAGTTTGCGATCAAACCGATGGATGTTGAAGAAGCCTGCATCCAGATGGAACTTCTGGGACATGACTTTTTCGTATTCCGGAATTCCGATACCTTTGAAGTCAATGTAGTTTACAAACGAAAAGGAAATACATACGGTTTGATTGAACCGGAATTTTAAGCTGCGTCACTGAAAGAGAGGTCTTTGGACCTCTCTTTTTTTCTGTGCAGAGGAAAAAGAAATTTGAAAATTTACAGGTTGTTAACTTGCGTCTTATATTTAGAAGTGTTACAATACAACAGTCTATATATTGCTGTAAAGAGAGGAAATAGAACCATGTATGGACATTGAGAAGTTAGGAGAATAAGAAATGAGTTTATTAGATAAGGTTTTTGGTTCTCATAGCGATAAGGAGATCAAGAGAATCAGCAAGACAGTAGATAAGATTGAAGCATTAGATGAAGAAATGCAGAAATTGTCTGATGAAGAACTGAAACATAAGACGGAAGAATTCAAAGAGCGGCTGGAAATGGGAGAGAATTTGGATGATCTGCTCCCGGAGGCTTTTGCAGTTGTTCGTGAAGCCAGCAGCCGTACCATTGGAATGAAGCATTACCGAGTACAGCTCATCGGCGGAATTATTCTTCATCAGGGACGAATTGCAGAGATGCGTACTGGTGAAGGAAAAACACTGGTAGCAACGCTCCCGGCGTATTTGAATGCCCTGGAAGGAAAAGGCGTTCATATTGTTACGGTCAATGATTATCTGGCAACCCGTGATGCCCAGTGGATGGGACAGGTACACAAATTCCTGGGACTCAGTGTCGGTGTAGTGACCAATGATATGAACAGTGACGCGAGAAGATTGGCTTATCAGTGTGACATTACTTATATTACAAATAATGAACTTGGATTTGATTATCTGAGAGATAACATGGTCATTGATAAAAAGGATTTGGTTCAAAGAGATCTGAATTATGCTATTGTGGATGAGGTCGATTCTGTACTGATCGATGAGGCAAGAACACCATTGATTATTTCCGGGCAGAGCAATAAGTCCACAGAGCTTTACCGTGCCTGTGATATTCTGGCCCGCAAGATGGAAAGAGGAAGTTCCGACGGTGAACTTTCCAAGATGGATATTCTGATGAATGAAGATATCGAGGAAGATGGAGATTTTCTTGTAAACGAGAAAGATAAACAGATTATGCTGACGGCTGAAGGTGTGAAAAAGGTAGAAGACTTTTTCCATATTGAGAACCTGGCAGATCCGGACAATCTGGCAATCCAGCATAATATCATCCTTGCCCTGAGAGCTCACAACCTGATGTTTAAGGATAAAGATTACGTAGTAAAGGATGATGAGGTGCTGATCGTTGATGAATTTACCGGACGAATTATGCCGGGAAGACGTTATTCCGATGGCCTGCATCAGGCAATTGAGGCAAAAGAGCATGTAAAAGTGAAGAGGGAATCTAAGACGCTGGCAACCATCACATTCCAGAATTTCTTTAATAAATACAACAAGAAGGCGGGTATGACAGGTACAGCGCAGACAGAGGAACAGGAATTCCGTGAGATTTATGGAATGGATGTTGTTGTGATTCCGACAAATAAGCCGGTCATCCGTATAGATCATGACGATGCTATTTATAAGACAAAACGTGAAAAGATGAATGCCGTTGTAAATGACATTATCGAGTCCCATAAAAAAGGACAGCCGGTGCTGGTTGGTACGATCACAATCGAGACATCGGAGGAATTATCCAAGATGCTGAAAAAACGCAACATCAAGCACAGTGTATTGAATGCAAAATTCCATGAAAAAGAAGCGGAGATAGTTTCTCATGCCGGTGAAATCGGAGCAGTTACCATTGCGACCAACATGGCAGGACGTGGTACGGATATCGTGCTGGAAGAGGGTGTTGCAGAACTCGGAGGATTAAAGATCATCGGAACAGAACGTCATGAGTCTCGGCGAATTGATAATCAGCTGAGAGGACGTGCCGGACGTCAGGGAGATCCGGGAGAATCCAAATTCTACTTGTCTTTGGAAGACGATTTGATGCGTTTGTTTGGATCTGAGAGGATGATTACAATATATAATGCTCTTGGTATTCCGGAAGGAGAAGAAATCCAGCATAAATCCATCAGCAGGACCATTGAAAAAGCACAGAAAAAGATTGAGAACAATAACTTTGGAATACGTAAGAACCTGCTGGATTACGACAGGGTCAACAACGATCAGAGAGAAGTAATTTATAAAGAACGCCGCCGAGTTTTGGACGGTGACAATATGAAAAAATCTGTTCTGAAGATGATGAAAGACACGGTAGAGAACCGGGTAAGACAAGTTATCAGCAATGAATTGTCTCCGGAAGAGTGGGATATGGCTGCACTCAATGCGGAACTGCTGCCAATCATTCCTCTGAAGAAGATTGAACTTACGGAAGAAGAAAAGAAATCTAAGAAAGTTGAAAAACTGATCGAGAGACTTCAGCAGGAAACGGTTGATCTGTATGAACAGAAGGAAAAAGAATTTGAGGGATTTGATCTGCGGGAGATTGAGCGTATCATTCTTCTGAAAGTGATTGACCGTAAGTGGATGGATCATATTGACGATATGGATCAGCTGAGGGAAGGAATCGGAATGCAGGCATATGGCCAGAGAGATCCGGTTGTAGAATACCGCCTGGTTGGATTTGATATGTTTAATGATATGATCAAGGCCATTCAGGAAGAGACAGCAGGTGCTCTGTTCCATGTACAGATTGAACAAAAGATTGAAAAGGAAGAAGCACCGAAGATTACAGGAACCAACAAGGACGTAGACGGACCAAGGACGCCTTATGTGAGAAAAGGTGCCAAGGTAGGAAGAAATGATCCTTGCCCTTGCGGAAGCGGAAAGAAATATAAGAATTGCTGCGGCAAAAACAACAAATAAGGAGTTTATCAGTGATTGAGTTAGAACAATTAAAATATACTTTAAACTCTTTTCGAGAACCACTGGAGGACCTCAGTGGTTCTCTTGCGTTAGAAGCGAAAAGAGATCGGATCGATCAGCTGGAACAATCCATGGAAGCCCCGGGATTTTGGGACAATGTGGAGGAATCTCAGAAGGTCATGAAAGAAGTCAAAAGTTTAAAAAATGTAGTAGAAGAATATGAAGAGTTAAAAACTAAGTTTGAAGATGCGGAAGTTTTAATTGATATGGCAGAAGAAGAGGAGGATAAAGAGCTTGCCGCAGAGGCACAGGATACGGTGGATCGTTTTCAGGAAGAATATGAGAGACTTCGTATTTCCACTCTTTTGACAGGAGAGTATGATAAAAACAATGCCATTTTGACCCTTCATGCTGGAGCAGGAGGAACAGAATCATGTGACTGGGTAAGCATGCTTTACCGGATGTATACCAGATGGGCTGGAAAAAAAGGATATGCCACAGAAGTTCTGGATTATCTGGATGGGGAAGAAGCCGGAATTAAGTCCGTAACGGTAAAAATAAAGGGAGAGAATGCCTTTGGATATCTGCGCTCTGAAAGAGGAGTGCATCGTCTGGTAAGAATTTCGCCGTTTAACGCGGCAGGAAAAAGGCAGACGTCGTTTGCATCCTGTGATGTTATGCCGGAGATAGAGGAAGATTTGGAAGTGGAAATCGCAGATGAGGATATTCGCATAGATACTTACCGGGCCAGCGGAGCCGGCGGACAGCATATCAATAAGACAGATTCCGCAATCCGTATTACCCATATTCCGACAGGGATTGTTGTACAATGTCAGAATGAGCGCTCTCAGCACAAAAATAAAGACCAAGCCATGAAAATGTTAAAAACAAAGCTGTTTTTATTAAAGGAGCAGCAGCATCTGGAAAAACTGTCTGATATCCGAGGAGATGTATCTGATAATGGATGGGGAAGTCAGATCCGTTCTTATGTTCTGCAGCCGTATACAATGGTAAAGGATCATAGGACCAATGAAGAAAGCGGAAATCCATCTGCCGTTTTGGATGGAGATCTTGATTCTTTCATGAATGCGTATCTTGCGTGGGAAAATCAGCAGAATCAGCAGAAAGAAGGAGAATGATGAAGGGAAAGACCGTTTTTTTTCTGACAGCAGGGATGACAGTAGGAATATCAGGTGGTCTTTTTACATTATTTTGTAATCACAGGCTGAAAAACAGCAGAAAGACGTACTGCCTGGAAGAGATACAGGAAATTCCGCATGCAGATTTTATAATTGTGCCGGGATGTCTGGTTTATCAGGATGGTACGCTGTCTTATGCGCTGGAAGATCGTCTGACGGCAGCTTTGGATTTATATGAAGATCGGAAGGCAGATAAAATTATAGTATCAGGAATAAAAAGAGAAAATCAGGCAGGCAGAAAATATCTGATTCGTCAGGGAGTACCGGCAGAAGATATCTTTGAGGATGACGGGGGATTAGATACTTATTCGACAATTTATCGGTGCCGAGAAGCTTTTCTTGGAAAACGGTTTTTAATTTGCACTCAGGAAAAATATTTTAAGAGGACTGGATTTCTGATGAGTGAGCTTCATATGGACGGATTTTGTGTGAAAGCGGATGCCCGGCGATATCAAAGAGAATACTATGAGAGATTTCGAGATTTTTTTGCAGCAGATAAAGCATGGCTGGAATGTAAGGTAACAAAACCGAAACCGAAATATAGTTTGAAAGATCTTCCAATTTCCTATTGATTCTGGAAAATATCTGTGATAGTATTCTGTAGAAAGACAAATGTACACCACAGAAATACAAGAAGGAAAGACGTATGGAAGATGCAAAGTATTATGTGATCAAGAAGAAGGCAGTTCCGGAAGTTTTGTTAAAAGTACTGGAAGTGCAGAAACTTCTTGATTCCAAGCAGGCGGTGTCTGTCATGGAGGCGGCAGAACGCGTAGGAATCAGCAGGAGTTCCTATTACAAATACAAAGATGATATTTTTCCGTTTTATGCAAAGGAAAAGGGAAAGAATATCACTTTTGTCATTGAAATTGAGGATCAGCCGGGAGTGATGGTTTCTATTTTGGGAGTTTTTGCCCGGTATCATGCGAATATTTTAACGATTCATCAGAGCATTCCAATCAATGGAAAAGGAGTTCTGACCGTCAGTGTAGATATTGTCTCAGAGCAAACGAATATATCGGCGATGATTCAGCAGGTTGAGCAGCTTGCGTCTGTTTCTTATGTAAAGATCATTGCTATGGAGTAATAAGCTGACTAGAATTATCTGGAGGACTGATATGAAATACGTAATTATTTTAGGAGATGGAATGGCCGATGAGCCAATTGAAAGCCTTGGAGGCAGAACGCCTTTGCAGGCGGCGCATAAGCCGGTCATGGATGAGATGGCAAAAAAAGCGGAACAGGGTATTGCTTATACCGTGCCGGACAATCTTCCGGCAGGAAGTGATGTGGCAAATTTGTCCATGCTTGGATATGATCCGCAGAAGTATTATTCTGGGCGTTCTCCTTTAGAAGCCCTGAGCATCGGCGTGGATATGAAGGATACAGATGTTGCCTTAAGATGCAATATTGTAACTCTGGAAGAAGAGGGAGAATACGAGGAGAAAGCAATCCTTGACCACAGTGCCGGGGAAATCACAACACAAGAGGCTAAGATTTTGATTGAAGCTGTAAGGAAAGAACTGGAAGATGATGAGTACAAATTCTATCCGGGCGTAAGCTATCGTCATTTGACGATATGGGATCATGGAAAGATGGCAGAGCTGGTTCCGCCTCATGATATTTTAGGAAAGAAGATCGGAGATTATCTTCCAAAAGAAAAAAAGCTGCGGGAGATGATGAAGAAAAGTTTTGAGATTCTGGATCATCATCCAATCAATGAGGCAAGAGCCGAAAAAGGTCTGAACAAGGCAAATAGCCTTTGGTTTTGGGGCGCAGGAACCAAACCGGCGCTGGACGAGTTTGAAGGAAAGACCGGAATGAAAGGAGCAATGGTTTCTGCAGTAGATTTGCTGAAAGGAATTGCCGTGGGTGCCAAAATGAGAAATCTGGATGTGGAAGGCGCCAATGGAGGACTGGATACCAATTATAAGGGGAAAGCTCAGGCCGCACTGGAAGCGCTGCTTGAAAAAGGCGATGATTTCGCGTATATTCATGTAGAAGCACCAGATGAGATGGGACATCAGGGAAATATAGACCATAAAGTTCAGGCAATTGAATATCTGGATGACCAGGTGGTCAGAATTGTAAAAGAAGGATTGGAAGAGGCGGGAGAAGATTTCCGCATGCTGATTGGGCCAGATCATCCGACGCCGATTGCAATCCGTACGCATACAAAGGATCCGATTCCATTTATGATCTATGACAGCCGCAGATCCTTGGGATGTCAGGAAGAGTATAGTGAAGCAGCAGCTAGAAGTACAGGGCTGGTCATGGAATATGGATATGAACTGATGAACCGTTTATTACAAAAATAAGAGAAGATAGATGTAGGAGGCACAAAGATGCTAGTAGTGAAAAAGTTTGGCGGTACTTCTGTAGGAAACAAAGACCGTATTGTAAATGTAGCAAAGAGATGTATTGAGGAATATCAGAAAGGAAACGATGTAGTCGTAGTACTTTCAGCGATGGGAAAGATGACAGATGAACTGATTGCCAAGGCACAGGAAATTAATCCGAATCCGTCAAGAAGAGAAATGGACATGCTTTTGACAACTGGAGAACAGACATCTGTTTCTCTGATGGCTATGGCAATGGACGCGTTAGGGGTGCCGGCAGTGTCTTTGAACGCATTCCAGGTTGCGATGCATACAACTTCTGTATACAGCAATGCAAGAATTAAGAGAATTGATACAGACCGTATTCTGAATGAGCTGGAACAGCGCAAAATCGTAATCGTAACCGGATTCCAGGGAGTGGACCGCTTTGACAATTATACGACTCTGGGACGAGGCGGCTCTGATACGACGGCGGTTGCTCTGGCAGCAGCACTTCATGCCGATGCATGTGAAATCTATACGGATGTTGACGGAGTTTATACCGCCGATCCAAGAAAGGTACCGGATGCAAAGAAATTATCTGAGATCACATACGATGAGATGCTGGAGATGGCGACACTGGGTGCAGGTGTTCTGCATAATAGATCCGTCGAACTTGCGAAAAAGCATGATGTGCAGCTTGTGGTAAGATCCAGCATGACTCTGGAAGAAGGAACAGTTGTAAAAGAAAATGTAAGAAAAAGAACTTCTGAAATCAGCGGTGTTGCAGGTGACGATGATGCGGCAAGAATTTCTGTTCTTGGGGTGGAGGACATTCCAGGAATGGCATTTAAGATTTTTAATGTTCTGGCTAAAAAGAATGTAAACGTTGATATGATTCTTCAGTCTGTGGGACGAGGAAATAAGAAAGATATTTCTTTCACAGTAAAAGAAAGTGATATGGAACTTGCAGTAAAGGCATTGGAAGATCATCTTTCTGATGATGCCTATGAAGGAATTAATTATACTACGGAAATGGCGAAAGTATCCATCATAGGAGTAGGACTGCGAAATCATTATGGAATGGCAGCCCGTATGTTCCAGGCATTATATGAAGCCAATATCAATATTCGTATGATTTCTACATCTGAGATTCGTGTAACAGTTTTGGTGAACAAAGAAGATATGGAAAAGGCAATGATCGCCGCGCACAGCGCATTTAAAATGTAGCAATCGAAAAAACCGCCTGTATACTAGTTCAGGCGGTTTTTTCAGATAAGAAAGGATGGAAGCAGGATCGATGAAACGAAATGATTATATTTCATGGGATCAGTATTTTATGGGGATTGCTCTGCTCTCTGCCCAGAGGAGCAAAGATGATCATACACAGGTAGGGGCCTGTCTGGTCAATGATCATAATAAAATCCTGTCAGTGGGATACAATGGAATGCCGATTGGATGCAATGATGACGATATGCCGTGGGAGAGAGAAGGAGAACCGCTTGATACAAAATATTTTTATGTTTGCCATGCGGAACTCAATGCCATATTAAATTATGGAGGCGGTTCATTGGAAGGCGCCAGGGTCTATGTGACGCTGTTTCCGTGCAATGAATGTGCGAAGGCAATTATTCAGAGTGGAATGAAGGAAGTCATCTATATGCAGGACAAATATGCAGATTCAGACGCGACGATGGCATCAAAGAAGATGTTTGATATGGCCGGAGTGAAGTATCGGCAGTTTCAGGCGAAAGGCCAGAGAATCATCATCGACTTATAAGGAATGGAAAAATGGATATTATAAGAATTTTGCAGGAAGAATTAGGAATCAAACGGCAGCAGGCAGAGACAACTATTAAGCTGATTGATGAGGGAAATACGATTCCGTTTATCGCCAGATACCGAAAGGAAATGACGGGGTCTCTGGATGATGAGACTCTTAGAAATTTGTATGAAAGACTAGTTTATCTGCGCAGTCTCCAGGAGCGAAAGGAGACTGTGGCAAAGAGCATTGAAGAACAGGGGAAAATGACACCGCAGCTGGCAAAGAGTCTTGAGGAAGCAAGGACTTTAGTTGCTGTAGAGGATATTTATCGTCCGTATAAACAGAAAAAACGAACTCGGGCAATGGCTGCCAGGGAAAAAGGTCTCGAACCTTTTGCAAAAATGATTCTTGCGCAGCAGATGAAGCTGCCGGCAGAAGAGGAAGCAAAAAAATACATTGATGAAGAAAAAGGCGTTGCCACAGCAGATGATGCTGTCAAAGGCGCAAAAGATATTCTTGCGGAAATGATTTCAGATAATGCGAAGTACCGCAGCTATATCCGCAAGTCTACGTGGGATCATGGGGACATTGTTTCTGCAGCCAAAAAGCCTGCTGAATCTTCTGTTTTTGAAATGTATTATGATTTTAAAGAACCGGTCTGCCGGATTGCCGGATATCGGATCTTGGCCATAAACCGTGGAGAAAAAGAAGGAATTCTTCAGGTAAAGATCGAGCCGGACCAAAAGAGAATTGCCGGTTATTTAACCAGACATGTGATCACAAAGAGAAATGAATATACGACCAAAATTCTGCTGGAAGCGATTGAAGACAGCTATAAAAGACTGATTGCACCATCTATTGAAAGAGATATTCGCAGCGAGTTGACGGAAAAAGCTGAAACAGAAGCCATCAAATTATTTGGCAAAAATCTGGAACAGCTTCTGATGCAGCCGCCGATTGCAGGACAGATTGTCCTTGGATGGGATCCGGCCTTTCGGACCGGCTGTAAGCTGGCAGTCGTAGACGCTACAGGAAAAGTGTTGGATACGGTTGTAATTTATCCAACAGCACCTCAAAATAAAGTAGAAGAAGCGAAAAAGACGGTGAAGCGGCTGATTAAAAAATATGGGATTACACTGATTTCAATCGGAAACGGGACTGCATCCCGGGAATCAGAGCAGATTGTTGTGGAAATGTTAAAAGAAATTTCAGAACCGGTGCAGTATGTGATTACAAACGAAGCAGGAGCGTCTGTATATTCCGCCAGCAAACTGGCGGCAGAAGAATTTCCAAATTTTGATGTAGGTCAGAGAAGTGCCGCATCTATCGCCAGAAGGGTGCAGGATCCGCTGGCAGAATTGGTAAAGATTGAGCCAAAAGCCATAGGAGTGGGGCAGTATCAGCATGATATGAATCAAAAACAGCTGTCAAAAGCTTTGGAAGGAGTTGTAGAAGCCACAGTAAATAAGGTAGGAGTAGACTTAAATACGGCGTCTGCGTCTTTGCTGGAATATGTCTCAGGGATTTCAAAAACAGTGGCGAAAAATATTGTTTCTTATCGGGAAGAAAACGGAAGATTTCAAAATAGGAAAGAACTGCTGAAAGTGGCCAAACTGGGACCGAAGGCATTTGAACAATGTGCAGGATTTTTAAGAGTGACCGGCGGAGATCAGCCCCTGGACGCAACAGGCGTCCATCCGGAAACATATGGGGAGACAAAGCAACTGTTAAAGCGGCTGGGATATTCCCTGGAGGCACTGACAAGAGAAGGTGTTAGGGGGATAAGCAGGGAGATTACGGATTACAGCCAGCTGTCACAAGAATTGGGAATCGGTGAGATTACTTTAAGGGATATTGTAAAAGAATTGGAAAAGCCGGGAAGAGATCCAAGAGAGGATCTGCCGAAGCCGATCCTTAGAACGGATGTCCTGGAAATGAAAGATTTGAAACCAGGAATGAAGTTGAAAGGAACTGTAAGAAATGTGATTGATTTTGGAGCGTTTGTGGATATTGGTGTTCATCAAGATGGTTTGGTCCATATATCGCAGATGTCTGAGAAATATATCAAACATCCTCTGGAAGTAGTCAGTGTTGGTGATATAGTAGATGTGACGGTAGTCAGTGTAGATGAAGCAAAAAAAAGGATCCAGCTGACGATGAAAGAACGTTAATACCACCCTCCGGAAAAAGTAATGATCTGTCCGGTCATATAAGCAGGCGCTGTGGCCGTGTGATAAATCATCGAAGCGGCTTCTTCAGGACTGGCTATATAATCGGCCGGGATTTCCTCACGGATCATCTGCCGGTCTTCTTCTGAAAATTCTTGGTTCATATCTGTATTGATCATGCCAAAGGCGATGGCGTTAACCTGGATATTGCTGGGAGCGACTTCTTTTGCCAGTGCTTTTGTAAATGCGTTGATGCCGCCTTTGGAAGCAGAATAGAGAACTTCACAGGAAGCTCCGGCCTCTCCCCATATGGAAGAGATATTGATAATTTTTCCAGAATGCCGGGAAATCATATGTGGGAGGATGCTGCGGCAGGCAGCAAAAACGGACAGGAGGTTTGTATTTAACATTTCATGCCAGTCTTTGACTGTAGTGTCAGTAAAAAGACTGATTCGGGAAATTCCTGCATTATTGACAAGACAGTCAATGGTGCCAAAATGGGAGACTGACTTGTGGATCATTTCGTTTACAAAACAGGGATTGCTGATATCACCGGTAAAAGACAGACAAGAGACCCCCTTTTTTTTGACTGCTTCTTCCAAAGAAGATAGATTTTGGGGATGACTAAATCCATGGATAATGACGTTCCATCCGTTGGCAGCAAAACACAGTGCTGCAGCTCGGCCAATCCCACGAGAACTTCCGGTTATTAATACTGTTTTCATAAAAAACCTCCGATGTTTTTGAATTTAAGAAAATATTAAGGACAATTATATAAGATTATAACATAGTGCATTATTGAAATGAATCGAATTATTTGTTATACTGAACGAAATTGTAGACGGAAGGAGCAGACAAATGTCAAAAAAGAAAAAGGAAAAGGCAGGGATCAGAGCTATTTTTGCAAGGGTTCTTGTTGTGATTTTGACGATGGCTATTGGTGGAATTGCCAGCTTTTTTGCTGTGAGGCAATTCTTTTCTTATAAATTTGCAAAGGAAAAGAAAAAAGAGGTTTCCCAGCAGCTGAAAAAAGAAAACGAAGACCGGGTTGATGTGGCGCTGATGCAGGCGGGAGACATGATGGCAATTCGAGTGTATCACAGCAAAAACAAACAGATGATCTATATCCCACTCCGCTCAGATATGGTGCTGAATCTTACAGATGATGGAAAACGGGCCATTGAACAAGAGATGGGAGAGAGTGTGGATACTGCAGTAATATCAGATGTCATCAAAGCCATGAGCGATGATGGGAATACGATGAAGGAGCAGGTAGAAGAGACTCTTGGAATTACAATTAATTCCTATGAGCTGATCAAGGATGATGATCTTGTAGATATTGTTGACAACGCAGGAACTGTTCAAGTAGATTTAAGTCAGGCTGTCAGCTATGAAGATCAAAACGGAAAATCTGTAACACTGACATCAGGGGAAAATACAGTGGATGGAGATGCGGTCCTGGCATTGCTGTCCAATGGGGCTAATATCGAAGATGAAGATGTGCATATGACATTAATTGGAGATATTTTGGTACAGACGACGAAGACAGCAGCAAGTATGACATCTTCTGATTTTGACAAGTATGTCAAGGATTATTATTCCAAGGTGAATTCTGATACAAAATATAGTGATGTTTCAGATAATCTGGAACAGATTCAATCCATCAAAGATGATGATTTTAATTATTTAATTCTGGAAGGAACACAAAGCGGCGGAAAATTCAAAGTAGATACAGATGCAGCAAAAAAAGTGTTTGATAAGATTCTTTCTGAAAATGGAGATGTTGATTCTGCACTAGAGGCAACTAATACATCAACGGAGAAGACAACGAAAGCCGCTACAGAAGATACAAAAGATTCTTCCAAGAGTATTACGATTGAGATTCAGAATTCGACGCAGATCTCTGGTCTGGCCAGTCGATGGAAAGATAAGCTGACAGAGAACGGATATAGTATCGGATCTGTTAAGACAAACCAGCAGGGAGAATTGACTCATACGAAGATTATTATCGCGGAAGAAGGCCTGGGGCAGGATTTAAAGAGTTATTTCAAAAATCCGGAATATGAAGTTGGTCAGGTGAGCAGCGGAGCAAAGATTTGTATCGTACTTGGAACAGAAGATGAGATTTAAGATTTGTGGATAGGAATTCGAAATTTTTTCATACTAACCATACCATAAATGGTTTAGGAGGAATTTCGATTGAAGAATTATTTTAAGATAATGCTGGGGACATTTTGTATGGCGGCAGCAACAAATACGGTATTTCAGCCATTTGGCATTGTGACTGGAGGATTCAGCGGATTAGGGATCATTCTATGGAGCATGTTTGGTATACCGTTGTGGGCTGCGAACACCATACTGAATGTTCCTTTTTTCATTGTGGCTTACCGGCAAAAAAACAGGAATTTTTTCTGGAATACTTTGTTTGGAGCTGTATTGCTGTCATTTTTTTGGGGCTGCTGCCAAAATTCGCTTTTTTTCCACAGGATTTTTATGTTAATCTGATATTGGGCAGTCTCCTGATGGGTACAGGGATTGGAATTATACTTAGAGATGGAAATTCCACCGGAGGAACTGATCTGATTGCCTTTCTGATGAAAAAGAGATTTCCAAGAGTTAGTATTGCGGTGCTTCTTGGCATTTTTGACGGAGGAATCGTTTTTTTAGGAATCTTTGTATTTGGAATTGAGAATGCCTGTTATGCGCTGCTTTGCATCTATGGGATCACAAAAATTGCAGATACGATTGCAGAAGGCCCAGGAGTATCGAAACTGTTTCTGGTCATCAGTTCCAAGGGAGAAGAAATCGCAGAGGCGATTTTGTACGAAAAAAAGCGGGGAGTTACAAAAATCGTCTCATATGGCGGTTATTCCGGCCGCCAGATTCCTATGCTTTTGTGCATAGTATCAAAGAAAGAAACGCCGGCGATGAAGGAGATCGTGAAAGAGAAGGATCCGCAGGCTTTTGTGGTAATTACAGATGCAAGGGAGATTTTAGGAGAAGGATTTGTGAAAAATATACAATGAGTGTAAAAAAAACCTGATTTTTTCTTTTTTTCTTGTTAAAAATGCTGTATAGTAGAAGAAAAAGAAGAAGGCACATAGGGAAAGGTTGATGAAGGAATGATTTCGAATCAGGTTTTACAGGAAACAATTAATGGAATTAAGGGGATAACGGAAGTTGATTTATGCGTCATGGATCTGTCCGGCCATCCGGTCGTTCAGACTGTGGATGAGATCGACGATGTTGAGAAAGAAGTTAGATCCTTTTCTGAATCTATGGCCGAAAGTCAGGTGATTGATGGGGTACAGTATTTTAAGATTTTTGACGATAAAAGACTGGAGTATATTCTTTTGATCCAGGGACAGAATGAAAATGATTATACGATTGGGAAATTGGCTGTTTTCCAGATTGAGAATCTCTTGGTTGCGTATAAGGAACGATTTGATAAAGAGAACTTTGTAAAGAATCTTCTGTTGGATAATTTGCTTCTGGTAGATATTTACAACCGTGCCAAGAAACTGCACATTGATGTGGAAACGAGAAGGATTGCTTTTTTGATTCAGACTTCTTATGGCAAAGATCATAATCTGGTGGAAGCTATGAAGCAGCTGAATTTGATCCGAGAGTCAGATTTTATTACGGCAGTGGATGAAAAGAGCATAGTATATGTAACCGAGGTTGGAGAAGAGGATATACAGAAGAATTTTATCAATCATGCATCTCGGATTGTAGAGGCTCTGGAAGCAGAGCAGATTTTGGATGTGAAGATTGCGATTGGGAATCCGGCGGACAACATCAAAGATGTGTCCCGGTCTTATAAGGAAGCTCAGATTGCTCTGGAAGTCAGTAAGATTTTTTATGAGGAATCCACAGTGATTGCATACAATCAGCTGGGAATCGGGCGACTGATTTATCAGCTTCCGCTTCCGCTGTGCAAAATGTTCATTCGGGAGGTATTTGGAGATTATTCTCCGGATTCCATTGATGAAGAAACTCTGATTACAATTGATAAGTTTTTTGAGAATAATCTCAATGTGTCAGAGACGTCCAGACAGCTGTTTATACATAGGAACACTCTGGTTTACCGTCTGGACAAGATTCAGAAGAATACAAATCTGGATCTAAGGAATTTTGAAGATGCGATAGCGTTTAAGATCGCATTAATGGTTGTTAAGTACATGAAATATATGGATACGATGGATTAGGGCTATGATTATACTAGATAATGTAACAAAAGAATACAAACAGGGTCATCCGGCCCTGGATCGTGTGTCACTGCACGTTCAAAAAGGGGAATTCGTCTTTGTGGTAGGCAAGAGCGGTTCCGGAAAGACGACGCTGATGCGTCTGCTGTTAAAAGAAATAGAGCCTACCAGCGGCAGAATTATGGTCAATGGATATGATTATGCCAAGATTAAATCAAGAAAGATTCCTTATCTGCGGCGTCAGATTGGGTTTGTTTTCCAGGATTTCCGATTATTGCAGGATAGGAATATTTACGACAATGTAGCGTTTGCCCAGAAAGTTGTTGAAGCACCCAATCGTCATATGAAGCGCCAGGTGCTCAATGTTCTTGATCTGGTGGGCCTGGCGGATCGTCTGAAAGCATTTCCAGGAGAGCTTTCCGGGGGAGAACAGCAGAGGGTGGCAATTGCTCGGGCGATGGTGAATCATCCTCTGTTATTGCTTGCAGACGAACCGACTGGAAATTTGGATCCTGTTACAGCCAGAGAAATCATGGATCTTCTGGATCAAGTCCAGAAGAGGGGAACAACAGTTGTAACAGTAACGCATAACAAAGAGCTGGTGAATGCAATGGGCAAACGTGTGATTTCCCTGGAAGATGGACGGATAGAGCAGGACGAAGCAAGGGGGTCTTATGATATTTAGACGTTTTTTTTATGGACTGAAAGAGGGAACAAAAAGTATTTTTCGTAATAAAGTGTTTTCTCTCGCATCGATTGGAACGACGATCGCATGCGTGTTTTTGATCGGAGTGTTTCTTGCCGTTGCACTGAATGTACGAGCTACAGTGCATAAAGTGGAACAGTCTGTCGGCATTTCAGTTTTCTTTGATGAAGGGCTTTCTCAGGAGAGAAAAGATCAGATTGGAAAGGAAATCAAAAAGAATAAAGATGTGGACAGTGTAAGCTATATTTCTGCGGAAGAAGCGTGGGAACAGTATAAGGAAGAGGTTTTTAAGGGAAATGAAGATCTTCTGGAAGGGTTTGAGGGAGATAATCCTTTGAGTGAATCAGATTCCTATGAGATAACTTTAAATGAAGTCGCTGATCATGAAGAGGTAGCGCAAACCTTAAGAAAGATAGAAGGCGTCCGAAAAGTGCAGTATTCTGAAATTGCGGCGGAAGGAGCGGCAAAATTGAACTCTCTTGGTACTTATGTGGCTGCCGCCTTGATTTTGATCTTATTTGGAGTTTCCATTTTCCTGGTGAGCAATACAGTTTCTATTGGGGTAACTGTCCGAAAAGATGAGATTGCAATCATGAAATTGATCGGCGCTGCCAATGGTTTCATTAAAGCACCGTTTTACATGGAAGGAGTGCTTATTGGAATTGTGGGCTCTGCGATTCCAATCCTGATTATTTTCTTTGGATATCATCATATTATATCCTGGATGGCGGAGCGATTCTATGTGGTCACTTCATTTATGGAATTTGTTTCGGTCCATGAGATCATGATGTACCTGATTCCGGCATCCTTGGTTGTCGGATTGGTTATTGGTCTTTTGGGAAGTTCCATAACGATTAGAAAATACTTGAAAGTGTAAGAAAGGATGAATATTTTATGAAGAAAAAGCAGGTCTTGCTGGCTGCTGCTGCGATGATGGCGGCATGTTCCCTTGCGACAGGAACATATCGGACCGACATTTGGGCAGAAGGAAGCAAAAATGAGATTCAGAAAAAAACGCAGAAACTGGAAAGTCTCAATGCACAAATGACAGATGAGATTGAACAGTTGGATAAAAAGGTAAGCGAAAGCAACGAAACATATGAAAAGTATGTGAAAAAACAGGAAAATTTGGAAGAACAGATCAAAGATACAAAAGAGGAATTGAAGGAGGCCAAAGAATCCAGAGAAAAACAATATGATACGATGAGCAAACGTATTAAATTCATGTATGAAAATGGAGATACAGCATATCTGGAAATTATATTAAAATCTGAGTCCTTTCAGGAATTGGTTACCAAAGCAGAATATGTTTCTAAAGTAGCAGAATATGATTCCAATATGTTTAAACAGCTGAAGAAAACAGAAGAAACAATTGAAAATGCATCTGAGCAGCTGGAAGAAGACTATGATAAAGTCACGAAACTGGTTAACCAGACAAAGGAAGAGAAAGACCAGTTGGATAAGATGGTGACTGCGAAGAAAGAAAAAGTCCAGGAGTATCAGAAGGAACTGAGTGAGAATAAAGAACTGCTTGCGGTATATGAAAAAGCCGAACAACAGGAGGAAGATGCAGCATACGTGGAGGCAGACAGCAGCACAGAAGTGTCTCAGGAAGAGAAGGTTCAAAGCAGTGCTTCCACAAGTACATCTGTCCAGGGTGAGGAAGATACCAGTACAGATTCTGCCGCAGCAAGTACGAGTACTTCTGTAAGCACAAGCAGCAAGCCAAGTGCTTCCACAAGTACAAGCAGCAAGCCAAGTGCTTCCACAAGCACGAGCAGCAAGCCAAGTACTTCCACAAGTACGAGCAGCAAGCCAAGTACTTCCACAAGTACGAGCAGCAAGCCAAGCACTTCCACAAGTACGAGCAGCAAGCCAAGCACTTCTACAAGCACGGGCAGCACTAGTTCTTCCAGTACACTTTTATGGCCGGTACCGTCTCTTCATACGATTTCTTCCGAATTCGGATACCGTGTACACCCGGTAACAGGAGTTTATAAACTTCATGGAGGAATTGATATCCCATGCAGCACAGGTACTACACTTGTGGCAGCAGCTTCCGGAACGGTAGAAGTTGCCGGATACAGCGTTTATAATGGATACTATATTAAGATTGATCATGGAAATGGACTTGAAACTATGTATCTGCATTGTTCTAAACTTTTGGTATCAGAAGGAGATCATGTGACCCGGGGACAGACGATTGCCAAATCCGGAGCAACAGGAATGGTAACGGGAGCTCACCTGCATTTTGTAGTGAAAAAGAATGGAAGCTATGTAAATCCAATGAATTATTTATAAAAAGTACATAATAAAAGACCTTCGGTCACCGCTTTGAAAGCGGGGATTGGAGGCCTTTTTATTATAGGACGCTTATAATTTACTCTTGGATGAGGATGGGCATAAATAATCAAATGAAGATGGCTCAACATAATATTTTGGGGAATAGCAAGAAAAACTTAAACTTTTATGAATTATTTGTGAAAACAATCAAATACTAGGCAAGTGAGGAAAAGAATCTGCTATAATAAGAACCATTGGACGAAGACGGGAGGAAAGATTTCATGAAGAAAAGAATTACGAAAATCGTCATAGCGGTTTTGACATTGGTGTGTCTGGCAGAAGGATTTTTCCTATATCGAGCTTACTGGGGAGCCAGCGACACGATGCGAATGGTTCAAAAAATCAGGAATATAGAAAGGGCTATCCAGACATACTATAAAGGTGATATCGATGAGGAGCAATTGGAAACTTACACATATAAAGGTCTGGTGGCCGGGCTTAGAGATCAGTATTCTGATTATTACTCAGAAGAAGAGTATAAAGAACTGACGGAGAGTACGGAAGGTGTATACAGTGGAGTTGGAATTACTATGACAAAAGATTCTGACAGCGGCGAAATTACCGTGGTAAATACATTGAAAGGAAGTCCTGCTTATGGAAGCGGCCTCAAAAAAGGAGATATCCTTACAAAAATTGATGATGAAGAAGTGGGAACGAACGCTGACTTAAATGATGTGGTGAGCAAAGTAAAGGGAAAAGAAGGAACAAAGGTTACTTTGACTTTTAAACGCGGCAGCGATACAAAAGAATACACGTTTACAAGAAAATCTGTAGAAAACCCAACGGTTGATACAAAACTGCTGGATGGGAATATTGGATATCTCTCCATTTCTGAATTTGATGAAATTACGGTAGAACAATTTGAAGACGGACTGAAAGATCTGCAAAATCAAGGCGCGAAATCTCTGATCATTGATTTGAGAGATAATCCGGGAGGACTGCTTTCAGCAGTTGTGGATATTGCCGATGACATTCTCCCAAAAGGAAAAATTGTTTATACGGAAGATAAAAATGGAAAGAAGAAATATTATAACGCAGAAGATGATGATCAGCTGAATATGCCGTTATGTGTGCTGGTCAATGGGAACAGCGCCAGTGCTTCAGAGATTCTGGCGGGAGCCATTAAAGACAGAGATGCCGGAACATTGGTGGGAGAAAAGACGTTTGGAAAGGGAATCGTTCAGGGATTTTTTGGTCTGGGAGATGATTCTTATGTAAAACTTACCTATGCGTCTTATTATACGCCGGCAGGGCATAATATCCATAAAAAGGGGATCCAGCCGGATATCACGGTTAAGGATAATGAGGATACAAAGTCAGATGAACAGCTTCAGAAGGCGGTAGAAGTGCTGCAGGATAAAAAATAGAAATAAAAATCCGGGTCTCGGAGGGAGAGGCACCGGATTTTTTTCATCACTTTATGTGGATAAGGAATTGAAAACTCAACTCCAGCAAACAGAACAAACATTCGAAATTAGTCTGTACAATTTTAGGCTGCTTTGCTATAATAAGCGAAAGAGAGCGTCTGTATAGGCCCAAAAGGAGAGATTTGATAATGGATCATTTTGAATTAGTATCAGAATATGAGCCGACCGGTGATCAGCCTCAGGCAATCGAGAAGCTGGTGCAGGGGTTTAGAGAGGGAAATCAGTTTGAGACACTGCTGGGCGTTACAGGATCCGGCAAGACATTTACAATGGCGAATATTATACAGGCCCTGAATAAACCCACGCTGATCCTGGCACATAATAAAACATTGGCAGCACAGCTTTACAGTGAATTTAAGGCGTTTTTTCCGCACAATGCAGTGGAATATTTCGTGTCCTATTATGATTATTACCAGCCGGAGGCTTATGTGCCGTCGACAGATACGTATATAGAGAAGGACTCATCGGTCAATGATGAGATTGACAAGCTGCGTCACAGCGCTACAGCGGCGTTGATTGAGCGCAAAGATGTGATCGTTGTGTCCAGTGTTTCCTGTATTTATGGAATTGGTAATAAAGAGAGTTACACAGAGATGATGATTTCTCTGCGACCTGGGATGATCAAGGACAGAGATCAGGTTATTGACGAATTGATTAATATCCAGTATGTAAGGAATGAACTGGATTTTAAGAGAGGAACCTTCCGGGTGAAGGGAGATGTTCTGGAAGTGGTTCCGGTTTCCACTTTTGAGGATGCAGTAAGGATTGAATTTTTTGGAGATGAGATCGATCGGATTGTAGAGTTTGATATTTTAACTGGTGAAGTCAAAAGGAGTGTTAATTTTATTGCGATCTTTCCGGCATCCCATTATGTTGTGCCTCAGGAACAGATTGAGCGGGCAATCAAGGGCATCAAGGAAGAACTAGTGCAGCAGGTGGAGTATTTTAAGGAGAATGACCAGCTGATTGAGGCTCAGAGGATTGCAGAGAGGACGAATTTTGATATTGAAATGATGAAAGAGACAGGTTTTTGTTCCGGAATTGAAAATTATTCCCGGCATCTTGCGGGATTAAAGCCGGGAGAGCCGCCGAATACTCTGATTGATTTCTTCGGCGATGATTTTTTGATGATCGTTGATGAGTCACATATGACAATTCCTCAGATTGGCGGAATGTATGCAGGAGATCAGTCGAGAAAATCAACGTTAGTGGATTTTGGATTCCGCCTGCCGTCTGCTAAAGATAATCGTCCGCTGGAGTTTTCAGAATTTGAGCAGAAGATTGACCAAATGCTCTTTGTGTCAGCTACTCCGGGAAAATATGAGGAAGAACATGAGATGCTGAGGGCTGAGCAGATCATACGGCCGACAGGACTTCTGGATCCGCGGATTGATGTGCGGCCGGTCAGTGGTCAGATCGATGATCTTCTAGGTGAAATTCACAAAGAGACGGACAAGGGACATAAGGTTTTAGTGACTACTTTGACCAAGCGGATGGCGGAGGAACTTACAGATTATATGCGGGAAGTGGGAATCCGCGTCAAATACCTGCATTCTGATATAGATACATTAGAGAGAATCGAGATTGTGAGGGATCTCAGAATGGGTGTTTTTGATGTTCTGGTTGGAATCAATCTGTTAAGAGAGGGTCTGGATATTCCTGAAATTACTCTGGTTGCGATTCTGGACGCAGATAAGGAAGGATTTTTGAGATCTGAGACCTCTTTGGTGCAGACCATCGGACGTGCTGCAAGAAATAGTGAGGGACATGTGATCATGTACGCAGATACGGTGACAGATTCCATGGAGGCTGCCATATCAGAGACCAATCGAAGGAGAGAGATTCAGGATCAGTATAATAAAGAACATGGTATTACGCCGCAGACGATTCAGAAAGATGTCAGGGATTTGATTAAAATTTCAGAAGATCAGGAAGAAACTGCAGATCAATATGAGAAAGATATCGAATCAATGACTAAGAAAGAGTTAAAAGAAATCATAGAAAGACTGACAAAGAAGATGAATCAGGCCGCAGCAGAGCTTAATTTTGAGGAAGCAGCGCAGCTGCGGGATGAATTAAAAGAATTTAAGATAGCATACAGAGATTATGATGAGTAGGAGCAATGATGAAGAAGGAAACCATTCGTATCAAAGGAGCGAGAGAAAATAATTTAAAAAATATAGATCTGGAAATACCGAGGAATCAGTTTGTTGTCCTGACAGGATTGAGCGGATCCGGGAAGTCATCCTTGGCGTTCGATACCATTTATGCAGAAGGACAGCGCAGATATATGGAATCTTTGTCTTCTTATGCAAGACAGTTTTTAGGACAGATGGAGAAGCCGGATGTGGACAGTATAGAGGGATTATCCCCGGCCATTTCCATCGATCAGAAATCTACGAATCGAAACCCAAGATCTACCGTAGGAACTGTGACGGAGATTTATGATTATTTTCGTCTGCTTTATGCAAGAATTGGGATTCCACATTGTCCAAAGTGCGGAAAGCCCATCAGCAGGCAGACGGTGGATCAGATGGTTGACCGTTTGATGCAGCTGGAAGAAGGAACAAGGATCCAGCTTCTGGCTCCAATCGTGCGGGGAAGAAAGGGAGAACATAAGAAGATTTTTCAAAGTGCCAAGAAGAGCGGCTATGTACGTGTCAGGGTCGATGGAAATATTTATGACCTTTCTGAGAATATTCCCATGGAAAAAAATAAAAAGCATAATATTGAGATTGTGGTCGATCGTCTGGTGATTCGGCCGGGAGTGGAAAAAAGGATGACAGATTCCATTGAGACAACGCTCAATCTGACGGACGGTCTGATGACAGCAGATATCATCGGAGGAGAGCCGCTCAATTTCAGCCAGAGTTTTTCCTGCCCCGACTGTGGAATCAGCATTGATGAGATTGAGCCAAGGAGTTTTTCTTTCAATAATCCTTTTGGTGCCTGTCCGGTCTGCCACGGGCTGGGATATAAGATGGAATTTGACCCGGATCTTATGATACCGGATCAGAAGCTGAGCATTGATGAGGGTGCAATCCAGGTGTTTGGATGGCAGTCCTGCACAGATAAGAAAAGTTATACTCGGGCGATTTTAGATGCACTTGCGCAAGAATATCAGTTTGATCTTTCAACACCGTTTTTTGAGTATCCGGATAAAATAAAAAATATACTGCTTTATGGAACTAATGGACATGAAGTGAAGGTCCATTATAAAGGACAGAGAGGAGAAGGTGTCTATGATGTCGCATTTGAAGGAATCATCAGAAATGTGAGCCGAAGATACAGGGAGGCATCTCAGAGAATGAAAGCAGAATATGAGGCATTTATGACAATTACACCATGTGATGCCTGTCATGGACAGCGTCTGAAAGCAGAATCTCTGGCGGTTACAATTGCAGACAAGAATATTGCTCAGATGTGTGATATGTCTGTGGGAGAGCTGGCGGCTTTCATGGAAAATATGGTACTGACCCAGCGGCAGCAGTTGATTGGGGAACAGGTTCTGAAAGAAATTAAAGCAAGGATTGGCTTTCTTAATGATGTAGGACTGGAATATCTGACATTGACCAGAGCGACAGGAACTTTGTCCGGAGGAGAAGCTCAGCGAATCCGTCTGGCGACTCAGATCGGATCTGGTCTTGTGGGGGTTGCCTATATTTTGGATGAGCCAAGCATTGGGCTGCATCAAAGAGACAATGATAAGTTGATTCGAACGCTGAAGAATCTAAGAGATCTTGGCAATACTCTGATTGTAGTAGAACATGATGAGGACACAATGCTTGCGGCAGATCATATTGTAGATATTGGACCGAGAGCGGGAGAATTTGGCGGAGAGGTAGTTGCACAGGGTACGGCAAAAGAGATCATGGAAAATGAAAATTCTATAACCGGGGCTTATTTGAGCGGAAGGATTCGGATTCCGGTTCCGAAAGAAAGACGAAAACCGACTGGTTTTTTGAAAGTAGTTGGAGCTGCCGAGAATAATTTGAAACATATTGATGTGGAATTCCCTCTGGGAGTCTTCACCTGTGTGACAGGAGTGTCCGGATCAGGAAAAAGCTCTTTGGTCAACCAGATTTTATATAAGAGACTGGCCAAGGAATTAAACCGAGCGAAGACAAAAGCGGGAAAACACGATGATATCATTGGATTTGAGCAATTGGATAAGATTATTGATATCGATCAGTCTCCGATTGGAAGAACACCTCGTTCTAATCCCGCAACTTATACAGGGGTATTTGATCAGATCAGAGAATTGTTTGCCATGACAAAAGATGCAAAAGCCAAAGGCTATAACAAAGGGCGCTTCAGTTTTAACAAGAAGGGTGGACGATGTGAAGCCTGCGCAGGAGATGGAATCATCAAGATTGAGATGCATTTTCTTCCAGATGTTTATGTTCCGTGTGAGGTCTGTCATGGCAAAAGATATAACAGAGAGACCCTGGAAGTGAAATATAAGGGGAAAAGCATTTATAATGTGCTGAATATGACGGTAGATGAGGCATGTACGTTTTTCGAGAATATTCCATCCATTCGCAGGAAAATTGAGACGTTAAGAGATGTGGGACTGGGTTATATCCGACTGGGACAGCCATCGACAGAACTGTCCGGGGGAGAAGCACAGAGGATCAAACTGGCTTCCGAGCTTAGCAAAAGAAGTACAGGAAAAACGATTTATATTCTCGATGAGCCGACAACGGGACTGCATTTTGCAGATGTGCATAAACTGATTGATATTCTTGGGAAATTAACCGAAGGCGGAAATACTGTGATTGTGATTGAACATAATCTGGAAGTAATTAAGACTGCGGATTATATTATTGATATGGGACCAGAAGGAGGTTCTGGCGGAGGAACTGTTGTAGCATGTGGAACTCCGGAAGAAATTTGCAAAGCAGAGGCCTCTTACACAGGGCAGTATTTAAAAAAATATTTGCGGGAAACACATCCTGAGTCCTGAAACTGAAAAATCCCCGATCGAATGGCCATTGATCCAAAAGATATGGCCTTCGATCGGGGATTTTTTCTTAATCTTCCATTTGTTTTCCAAGAAAGGAGGCACCAACTCGGGCCATTAAAAGGTCCTGATCGGTAAAAGCAGCTTCGTTGGAAAGAAAGCAAACCAGTCCAATGGCATCTCCCTCTGCAATAATGGTAGAAAAAGCAATTTCAATGAACTCTTCAGGAAAATCTGAAACCAAAGGGAAGAAGCCGGGATCTTTTTTTGAAAGAATCATCTGCTTCCTGCCGTGAAGGGCATCTTCTGCTTTGGGATGCAGTATTTTCCCGAGAAGTTTCTTGCCGTTGGGACCAGAAGCCGCAATCACGGAATCCTGGTCACAGACACAAACTGTATGGGGAAGAGAAGCAGCAACCGCATCTGCAAACTGCTGTGCGGAGAGACTCATTTCTCCGATTGGAGAATATTTCTTTAGAATAATGCCGCCGTCCCGTTCCGTAAAGATTTCCAAAGGATCGCTCTCTCGGATGTGCATAGTTTTGCGTATTTCTTTTGGAATGACAATTCGTCCGAGATCATCTATTCTTCGTACGATACCTGTAGCTCTCATGATTAATCCTCCATTATTTTTTTATATCCATAGTATTTGTAAAAAGGTTGGTTTTATACCCAGGATTATGCTATAATATCTCATTAATAGGAAAAAGGAGAAATAACATGAAGTTTCAAACACAACTGACAGAAAAAGATATCTTTAAATTTTCAATGATGTATACGTATTCCGGAGCATCTGGAATTTTTTCCATTGTTATGATCATTGTAGGATTTTTTATGTGCATCAGAGGTATTATTCAGAATCAAGATTGGACGTATATTGTGACTGGAGCACTAATCCTTTTATTACTGGTGGTGATCAATCCGCTCATTTTATATCAGAAAGCTAAAAAACAGGCCGACACCCATCCTACGTATCAGCAGCCATCTTACTATACGATGAAAGAGGATGGGATTTTTGTTGAGATTGGGGATGATACCGGAACCATCGAGTGGAATCGAATCATTAAGATAAAACACAGTTTTGGACTTTATATTTTATATACAGGAAAACAGCAGGCATTTGTATTTCCAGATGAGGCCATGGGAAGTCAAAAACAGGAAATCATGAAATACATTGAAGATCATGTGAAAGCGGCCAGAGCAAATCCTGTCAGACGTACACAGGGAGATTCGGGAATTTCCAAGTATGCAAAGGCTTCCGGCGAGATGAAAGAAAATGGAAGTGAAGAAGAAAAAACGGAAGAGTAAAGGAGATTAGGATGATCATTCAGAGTCATAGTGCAAATGATACCTTTCAGTTAGGAGAAAAGATTGGAAAAGAAGCAAAATCTGGACAGGTATTTTGTCTGTATGGAGATCTGGGAGTGGGGAAAACAGTATTTACCCAAGGAATGGCGAAAGGACTGGAAATTCAGGATGCTGTCTCAAGTCCTACATTTACAATTGTAAGAGAGTATGAGGATGGCAGACTGCCTTTCTATCATTTTGATGTTTATCGAATTGGGGATATTGAGGAGATGGATGAGATTGGATACGAAGATTATATCTATGGAGATGGAGTCTGTCTGATTGAATGGGCAGATCTGATTCAGGAGATTTTGCCGGATCATTTCACAAGAATTGAGATACGAAAAAATCTGGAAAAAGGATTTGACTATCGGGATATAGAGATAAAGGAGATATAGATGAAATTATTGGTATTGGATAGTTCTGGGCTGGTAGCTTCTGTAGCACTCCTGGAAGATAACAGACTGATTGCTGAATATACGACTGGAAATAAACTGACACATTCTCAGACTCTTCTGCCAATGCTGGATGAGGTGATTCAGCGAACATCTTTTGAAATGGAAGAGATTGATGCAATCGCAGTGGCAATGGGACCGGGATCTTTCACTGGACTGCGGATTGGAGCGGCAACAGCGAAAGGACTTGGGCTGGCGCTTCAAAAACCGATCATTGGGGTTCCAACGGTGGATGGACTTGCTTATCAGCTGTTTGGTGTAAGCAGTCTGATTTGTCCAATGATGGACGCAAGAAGGAAACAGGTGTATACAGGATTCTATCGATTCCACGGGTCTCAGATGGAGGTTGTGAAAGAGCAGTGTGCTCAGAGTGTCGAGGATACACTAAAACAGCTGAAAGAATACAAGGAACCTGTAATATTTTTAGGGGATGGAGTGCCGGTTTATAGAAAAGAAATTGAGGAGACTATGGGAACAGATGCGATTTTTGCTCCCGCCCATGTGAATCGTCAGAGAGCCGGAGCTGTGGGAGCGCTGGCGGAAGTATATTATGAGAAAGGAATATGGCAGAGTGCAGATGCTTTTGCTCCGGAATATTTAAGAAAATCACAGGCAGAAAGAGAGAGGGAAGAGCGGATTCATGGAAAAAGCGAAAGCAAATGCTAGGGAATGGCATGTACACAAAGCTCTTCCGGAAGATCTTGCAATGATTGCGGAAATTGAAAGGATTACATTTCATGAGCCGTGGAGTCTGGAAGGCATTGAGTCATTTTATTACAAGAAGACCAGTGATATTTACGTGTGGAGAGACCGCAACAAGATCAGTGGTTATATTATGGCGGAACATATTCTGGAACAGGGAGAGCTTCAGCGAATTGCAATTGTTCCTTTTATCCGAAAAATGGGGATTGGAACCCTGCTTTTGCAGGAATTTCGGGAAAGATATAGGAAGATGGGGGTTGAAACCATCTATCTGGAAGTGCGGGAATCTAATCAGGCTGCAAGAAATTTTTATAAAAAGTCAGGATTTGAGGAGTATGGTAGACGTCCGAAATATTATTCAGATCCAATGGAAGATGCAATCTTAATGTTTTGGGATGATCCGGATCCCATCCAACCATTACCAGTAGAATCAGGGGATACTTCGGCTTATAATGATTCGGGTAAGGAGGAGGAAACTATGATTTGTAATGTTTGTGGAAATAAGATTGATGAAAAGTCTGATTTTATAGAGATTAAAAAAGAGTGGGGATATTTTTCAAATAAAGATATGGAAATACATGAATTTAAAATTTGCGAACGCTGTTATGACCGTATTGTGAAACAGTTTGAAATATCTCCGAAAGTAACTGAAAAAAGTGAAGTTTTATCATAAAGGATGATATATGTTAGATGTATGTTTGTTAGGAACAGGAGGTATGATGCCTCTGCCGTACCGCAGACTGACTGCGTGCATGACCCGTTTTCAGGGGCATAGTCTGCTGATTGACTGCGGGGAAGGAACTCAGGTAGGAATTAAGGATCGCGGATGGAGTGTAAAACCGCTGGATGCTATCTGTTTTACGCATTTTCATGCAGATCATATCAGCGGTCTGCCAGGCCTTTTGCTGACTCTTGGAAATGCGGAGAGAACAGAACCGCTGCTGATTATTGGACCGCGGGGGATCGAAAAGGTGGTAAACTCTTTAAGGATCATTGCGCCGGAACTGCCGTTTTCAATTAAATTCTATGAACTGAAAGAAAAAGAGCATAAGATTGAGATGGATGGATATACAATTGAAGCGTTCCAGGTGAAGCATAACGTGGTGTGCTATGGATATAGTATTGTGATTCCTCGTGCCGGAAAATTTGATCCGCAGAAGGCAAAGGAAAATGAGATTCCGATGAAATACTGGAACCGGCTTCAAAAGGGAGAAACATTGAAGGACGAAAATGGGCGAATCTTGACGAGTGACATGATTTTAGGAGAACCTAGAAAAGGAATCCGTCTTACGTATTGTACAGATACAAGACCGGTGCCAGCCATTGTCAGACATGCGTGTGATGCAGATTTGTTGATTTGCGAAGGCATGTATGGGGAAGATGGAAAAGAAGCCAAGGCAAGAGAATATAAGCATATGACGTTTTATGAAGCTGCCAGACTTGCAAAGGAGGCAGAGGTAAAACGTCTTTGGCTGACCCATTACAGTCCGTCTTTAGTGTGGCCGGAGGAATTTATGGGAAAAGTTCGTAAAATTTTTCCAAATGCTGTGCCGGGAAAGGACGGAAAGACAATAACTTTAGATTTTCAGGAGGAGTAAAGAGTACCAATGAGTGAGTGTGTAAAAATACTGGCGGTTGAGTCTTCTTGTGACGAGACGGCCGCGTCTGTTGTAGAAAACGGGCGGATTGTAAAATCTAATATTATTTCATCTCAAATTGAACTGCATAAACTGTACGGGGGAGTTGTACCCGAAATCGCATCTAGAAAACATATCGAAAAGATCAATTATGTAATAGAAGAAGCATTAAAAGAAGCAGGGGAGACTCTGGATACGATAGATGCAGTGGCCGTAACCTATGGCCCTGGGCTTGTGGGTGCTTTGCTTGTAGGTGTTGCGGAAGCTAAAGCAATCGCTTTTGCCAAAAAGAAGCCGTTGGTAGGTGTTCATCACATTGAAGGACATATCTGTGCCAATTATATCGAACATCCGGATTTGGAGCCGCCATTTCTTTGTCTGGTTGTATCTGGAGGCCATACCCATCTTGTAAATGTGAAAGATTATGTAACATATGAAGTTATTGGCCGTACTAGAGATGACGCCGCTGGGGAAGCATTTGACAAGGTGGCTCGGGCAATCGGATTAGGCTATCCGGGAGGACCAAAGATTGAGGCTCTTGCGAAGGAAGGAAATAAAAATGCAATCGCATTTCCAAGAGCAAAAGTTAATGACTCTAAGTTAGATTTTAGTTTTAGTGGACTCAAATCGGCAGTATTAAACTATTTAAATCACTGTCAGATGAAAGGGGAAGAGGTCAACAAAGCGGATGTTGCCGCGTCTTTCCAGGAGGCAGTTGTGGATGTCTTAAGCGCTCACGGTGTGGAAGCAGCTGTCGAATTGGGCTACAAGAAGCTGGCAATTGCAGGAGGTGTTGCGTCCAATCATGCTTTCCGAGAAAAAATGATAGAACGATGTAAAGAGGCAGGAATTGATTTTTATTATCCATCGCCTATTTTCTGTACAGATAATGCTGCAATGATTGGCGTATGCGGATATCATGAATACATGAACGGAACCAAAAGCGGATGGGATTTGAATGCGGTGCCAGGGCTGAAGATTGGCAATAGATAGGAGTATGATATGCGAAAAAAAGTGGTTGCAATTGTTTTGGCAGCAGGAGAGGGAAAGCGCATGGGAAGTGGGATCCCCAAACAATATATGCTGATAAAATCACGTCCATTGGTATATTATGCCCTGAGAGCTTTTGAAAACAGCCCGGTCGATGAGGTTATCCTTGTGACTGGAGAGGATGAAATCGAATACTGCAGGCAATATATTGTAGAAAAATATAATTTTCATAAAGTGACCCGAATTGTAGCAGGAGGATGTGAACGCTACGCTTCGGTGTATTGTGGATTAAAAGCCGTGAATCAGGCAGACTATGTGCTGATTCATGACGGTGCGCGCCCTATGATTGATCGGGAGCTCATTAAACGATGCATTTTGAATGTTATGGAATACAGAGCCTGCGTGGTTGGAATGCCGACAAAAGATACGATTAAGGTAGTGGATCAGACCAATTATGCAATTCATACTCCAGACAGAAAAACTTTATGGCAGGTACAGACACCGCAGTGTTTTGAATACAATCTGGTTATGAATGCATATCAAAAATTAATGGAAAGCGGAGCAACCAATGCGACAGATGACGCAATGGTCGTTGAAACATACGCAAAAGTTCCGGTAAAATTAATTGAAGGCGGGTATGACAATATAAAAATTACAACACCGGAAGATGTAAGAATTGCAGGAAGTCTGATGAAGGCCAGAAAGGTTCTGCGGGTGCTTCACCGCATCCACGATAAGGTTATTTATGCCCAGATGCAGGTGTTTAAACGTCATCAAAAAATAAAAAAATAAAAAATTGAAAAAAACTGTTGACAAGTATATCCTGGTTTGTTATTATATACAAGCGTCATCGAGAGAGCAACGCAAAAAACAACAGAATATACATGTGGAGAGGTATCGAAGTGGTCATAACGAGGCGGTCTTGAAAACCGTTTGTCC
>JAHZHN010000011.1 GCA_019420275.1 Clostridiales bacterium | reverse complement strand
AAGCTATCAATCGTGATGACTTGTATTTGTTTCAGACTGGAAAAGCACGAAAAGCATATTTAACCTTTGGATGCCATTACCAGAAGGAAACAAACACTCACCGGTTCACCGTTTGGGCACCGAGCGCAAAATTTGTGAGCGTAGTTGGAGATTTCAATTATTGGAATCCGCTGGCTCATCCGATGAAAGGTGACAAAGACGGAATTTATACAATCGAGATAGCAGGATTGAAAAAGGGAGACCTGTACAAATACTATATCGAAGGATACGATGGAGTATGCCGCTATAAGAGCGATCCGTTTGCATTTTATTCTGAGTGCAGACCGGCGACTGCTTCAAAAGTTTGGGATTTTGATGATTTCAAATGGTCAGACAAACGTTTTATCAATCAGAGAAAGAAAAAACAGGCTTTGGATCAGCCGATGTCTATTTATGAGATGCATCTGGGAACTTGGAGAATGCCGGAAAATGAAGAACGGGAATTCTATAATTACCGGGAGATTGCTGATATGCTGATTCCGTATCTGCAGAAGATGGGTTATACCCATGTGGAGATGATGCCGATTACGGAATATCCATATGATCTCTCATGGGGATATCAGGTGACCGGATATTATGCGGTGACAGCAAGATATGGAACCCCGGAAGATTTTAATTATATGGTAAATGAACTTCACAAAGCAGGAATCGGCGTGATATTGGATTGGGTACCGGCGCATTTTCCAAGAGATGAATATGGACTGGCAATGTTTGACGGCACGCACATTTATGATCATGAGGATCCGAGAAAAGGAAGTCAGCCAGACTGGGGTACGCTGCTTTTCAATTATGGAAAACCGGAAGTACAAAGTTTTCTGATTTCCAGTGCAATGTTTTTTGCGGATATCTATCATGTTGATGGAATACGTATTGATGCGGTCAGCGCAATGCTGTATCTTGATTTTGGAAAACAGGAAGGTGAGTATGTTCCGAATGAAGATGGAACAAATATCAATTATGAGTCTATTGACTTTCTGAAGAATCTTAATACGGCACTTCGTTCAACATATGAAGGATTCCTGACGATTGCGGAAGAATCAACTGCGTTCCCGAAAGTAACAAGCGATATTGATGATCCGGATGGTCTGGGATTTGTTTACAAATGGAATATGGGCTATATGCATGACACTCTGTATTATATGGAGCTGGATCCGCTGTTTAGAAAAGATAACCATGGAGCTATCGTATTCTCAATGGATTATGCTTACAGTGAGAATTATATTTTGCCGTATTCTCATGATGAGGTAGTGCACGGCAAAGGATCCATGATCAATAAGATGTACGGATCTTATGAAGAAAAATTTGCTGGACTTCGAGCGCTTTACGGATTTACATATGCACATCCGGGAAAGAAACTTCTCTTTATGGGCGGCGAATTTGCACAGTTTGTAGAATGGAGAGACAAGCAGCAGCTTGACTGGTTCCTGATTGATGATTTTGAGATGCATCATTCTTTCCATGAGTATGTTGCAAAACTGAATGATCTGTATAAGAATGAGCCGGCACTCTATGAACTGGATATGAGTCCGGAAGGGTTTGAATGGTGCCTGCAGAGAGATGCCGATCATAGTGTTGTAGCATTTATCCGAAAGGGAAAGAAGAAGAGAGGCAAAAAACAGGAACAGATTCTTTGTGTCTGCAATTTTACTCCGATGGAATGGGACAACTACGAAATTCCGATGTCAACTAAGGCAAAACTTACGAAGATTTTAGACAGCAGTGAACTTGATTTTGGTGGTGACGGAGATGTAAGCGAAGAGAAGGCAAGAACAAAGAGAGTCAGAGCTGTGGGAGAGGATGGAAAAGGATACTATCACAATGCAGCCCATATCTCTTTGAAAGCTTTGAGTGTTGTCTACTACAAAGTAGAAGAGATTGAAGACAAGCCTAGAAAAACAGCAAAGAAAAAGACAGCAGCAGCGAAAAAGACTTCAGCGAAAAAGACAGCAGCAGCGAAGAAGACAGAAGAAAAGAAAACAGCAGCAGTGAAAAAGACAGAAGAGAAAGAGACAGCAGCGGCGAAAAAGACAGAAGAGAAGAAGACAGCAGCAGCGAAGAAGACAGAAGAGAAAAAGACAGCAGCAGTGAAGAAGACAGAAGAGAAAAAGACAGCAGCAGCGAAGAAGACAGAAGAAAAAAAGACAGAAACACTGAAGAAAACAGAAGAGAAGCCTGTTCAGGCAAAGGAAACGGTTAAAAAGGCCGAAGATAAAAAACCGGCAAAGAGTACTGCCCCAGAGAAAGACAACACCGAAGATAAAAAGCCGGAAAAAGCTGAAGCGAAAGCCAAAGAAGTGAAAAAACCTGCAGCAGCCGTTAAGAAAGAAACGGAAAAGAAAGCGGCAGCAGATACGACTGCGTTAAAACAGGAAAAAACAGCAGTGAAAGCTGCAATAAAGAAGCAACCAGAAAACAGCACAAAAGAGGAAAAGGAGAAAGGGGAAAAAAAAGAGACGACCACACAAAAAAATAAAAAATAGAAAATGATTTGATCCGAAATAAAGGAGGAGGAAGAGTTATGATTAACAAAAAAGAAATTGTTGCGATGCTGCTAGCTGGAGGGCAGGGAAGCAGATTGTTCGCATTGACTCAGAAGAAGGCAAAACCTGCAGTAGCCTATGGTGGAAAATATAGAATTATTGATTTTCCGCTTTCGAACTGCGCGAATTCCGGCATCGATACGGTAGGGGTTTTGACACAGTATGAGCCTTTAGAGTTAAACTCTTATATTGGGACTGGAGGATCATGGGATTTGGATAGTTTGAATGGCGGCGCCTATGTACTGCCTCCTTATGTACGTGGGGATTCCGGTGACTGGTACAGCGGAACAGCGGATGCCATTTATCGTAACATTAATTTCGTAGATAATTTCGATCCTGAATATATTATCGTGCTGTCTGGTGACCAGATTTGCTGCATGGATTATGACAAAATGCTGGATTACCATAAAGAGAAAGGAGCAGATTGCACCATCTCCGTATTGAATGTATCATACGAAGAAGCAAAACGTTTCGGAATCATGAATACAGACGATGATAACCGCATCTATGAATTCGAAGAGAAACCGGCAGAGCCAAAGAGTACAAAAGCTTCTATGGGTATCTACATCTTCAACTGGAAGCTGATTCGTCAATATCTGATCGATGATGCCAATGATCCAGAATCAGAACATGATTTCGGTAAAAATATCATTCCTCGTATGCTGGAAGAAGGAAAGAAGATGTATGCTTATGCTTTCGAAGGATACTGGAGAGATGTAGGAACAATCGACAGCTTATGGGAAGCAAATATGGAATTGCTGGATGAAAATCCTCAGCTTGATCTGAATGATGAGAAGATGAAAATCTATACAAGAAACTATGCACTTCCTCCGCATTTTGTTGCAGACGGGGCTACAGTGAAGAACTGTGTTCTGGCTGACGGATGCTATATTGAAGGCGATGTTGAAAATTGTGTCATTCATTCAGGTGTAAAAATTGGAAAAGGAAGCGTTGTGAAAAACAGCGTGATCATGAAAGACAGCGTCGTTCGAGACAATTGTACGATTGATAAAGCGCTGATTGATGAAGAAGTTGTGATCGAACAGGGATGTACGGTCGGCGAAGGCAACAGCGTAACGGTAATCGGATACCACAGTGTAGTTTTGGAAAATGCGGTTGTTGAAGACGGTGCGATGATTTACCCAGACACCATCTTACATTAGGGAGGATTGAAATATGGATAATCAGATGTTAGGCATTATTAATGCAGGAGAAGAAAATAGAAGATTACAGGACCTGGTTCGCAAAAGAAGTTTATCTGCGGTGCCGGTAGGAGGACGTTATCGTACGATCGATTTCCTGATGAGCAATATGGTAAACGCAGGTGTTAAGAACATAGGAATCCTGACAAGAAGGAATTATGATTCATTACTGAAACATGTAGGATCTGGAAAAGACTGGGGTCTTAACAGAAAACGCGGAGGTTTGTATATTTTCCCTCCATATATCTCCGGAACATCTCCGTCAGGAGAATACGCAAGTGTTATGGATGGCCTGAGAGGAACAGCGGATTTCTTAAGAAATGCAAAAGAGCAGTATGTGCTTTTGGGACGTTCCTATGTGGTATTTAATGCAGACTTTAATGATATGCTGGAGAAACATATCAAATCCGGCGCAGATATTTCCCTGATGTACTTTGACAATACCAATGATACAACCAATGTAGATCAGGATGGTGTATATATGGTGACAGACGATACTGGACGTGTAACGGATATGTGTTATGCAGAATCAAAACACAGATCCAACAAAAAGAGTATGGATGTGTATATTATGAAGACAAGTCTTTTACTTGATTTCATTCAGGAAGCAACATCTCACAATAAGAAACATTTCTTCTTTGATGTCCTTGTTCCGAACTTTAACCGCCTGCACATTCAGGGATATGAATTCAAAGGATATGTAGGATGCATCACATCCATGGAAGCATATTATAATACAAACATGGATATGATTAAGAAAGAAGTATATGATGAGCTCTTCATGGGCAAGAGAAAGATTTATACAAGAACAGCAGATGGTGCTCCTGCAAAATACGGACCGGAATCAGAAATCAGCAACAGCCTTGTCTGCAGCGGCTGTGAGATTGATGGAAAAGTTGAGAATTCTATCATTTTCCGTGGCTCTAAAATTGCAGAAGGTGCAACGATCAAGAACTCAATCGTTATGGCAGAAGGATTTGTTGCGAAAGGTGCAGATATCGATCATACGATTTTGGATCGTCATGTAAAAGTTTATTCCAATGCGCATCTGGCAGGATCCGCAAACCATCCGGTATTTATTCCGAAAGGAGCAAGTGTTAATGAATAGAGATAATAAGCTGAATGTATTGCTGGTGGCAGCAGAATGTGCCCCGTTTGTTAAGCTTGGGGGACTGGCTGATGTTATGGGCACGCTTCCAAAAGAACTGAATAAGATTGGAGCAGATGCCAGAGTGATGATGCCTTTCCACAGTCAGATGAAGTGGAAATACGCAACACAGACAAGACATTTGGCTGACTTCTATATCGCTTTTAACGGCGGGCAGGCCTATGTGGGAGTGGAAGAACTGGTTTACAATGATGTAACGTATTATCTGATTGATAATGAAAGCGAATTTGGTGATGCAGTTTACCGTGGAGGCGTAGCAGAAGGCGAGCAATATGCTTTCTTCTGCCGTGCGGTCATTGAATCTCTTGGCCGTATTGGCTTTATCCCAGATATCATCCACTGCAATGACTGGCAGACAGGTCTGATTCCGATTCTTTTGAGAACTCAGTATGGACACTGGGAAGTGGGACGCGCTAAGACAATCTTTACGATTCATAATATGATGTATCAAGGTGAATATGCTTTTGAACAGTTCCAGAAATGGGTTGGAATTGACTCAAGATATGATACACCGGAATTTATGCACAATTATGAGTGTGCAAGCTTTATGAAAGCAGCATTGGTATTTGCTGACCGCCTCAGTACGGTAAGCCCTACTTATGCCAATGAAATCCGTGATCCGGCATTTGCGTACCGCCAGGAAGGTATTTTAAATGCCAGAGCAGGAGATACCTGGGGAATTTTAAATGGAATGAACACAGAAGAATTTAATCCAGAAACGGATCCGATGATTCCATATCATTTCAACAAAGATGATCTTTCAGGAAAGAAAAAAGATAAGGCCGAGTTGATTCAGCGGCTTGGATTATCCATTACACCTGGGGTTCCGATCATTGGAATGGTTACGAGACTGACAGAGCAGAAGGGACTCGATCTTGTAAAATATATGCTGGATGAGATTATCTGTACAGAAGATGTTGCTTTTGTGATTCTTGGTACTGGAGATCAGGAATATGAAGATTTCTTCCGTTTCATGGAAGGAAAATATAAAGGCAGAGTATGTTCCTATATTGCGTATGACAATGCAGTTGCGCATCTGATCTATGCAGGAAGTGACTTATTCTTAATGCCGTCAAAATTTGAGCCGTGTGGAATTTCTCAGATGATCGCACTGCGTTACGGTACACTGCCGATCGTGCGTGAGACAGGGGGATTAAGAGACACGGTACAGAGTTACAACGAGTTTGAAGATACTGGAAATGGTTTCTCTTTTGCAAATTACAATGCACATGAGATGCTCAATACAATCCGCTATGCTTTAAGAACTCTGCACAGTCCAAAGAGAAAGCATGGACTGATTGTCAGAGCAATGGAATCTGACAATAGTTTTGCAAACTCTGCGAAAAAATATATGGAAATGTATCAAAGCATTCTATAGCTGAAATTTGAAAGGAGAACAGAGGATGAAAGCAGTTAGTAGCAATAAGGTGAAAGACATCATTACGAAGATTGAAAATAAACTAATTAATACCTTAGGTACTACTTTAGAAGATGCTACCAATGACGATATTTATAAGGCAGCTGCCGGATGTATCAGAGATGATATTATGGCAAAATGGGCAGACAGCCGCAAGAAAGTGGAAGATACCGGAGCTAAAAAATTATATTATATGTCCGCGGAGTTCCTGATGGGACGCGCTTTTTCCAATAATCTGATCAATGCGGGACTGTATGATGATTACAGACAGGCGTTTGATCGTATGGGAATTGATTTTGACGTTATCACGAACGAAGAACAGGACGCAGGTCTTGGAAATGGGGGTCTTGGAAGACTTGCCGCTTGTTTCCTGGATTCTCTGGCTACATTGGATCTTCCTGTTATGGGATGTGGTATCCGATATGAGTTCGGCCTCTTTAAACAGAAGATTATTGATGGAACTCAGATTGAGGTAGAAGATGACTGGCTCCGCGATGGAAATGTTTGGGAAGTAGAACGTCCGGAACTGAGCGTAGAAGTTCATTTCAATGGTTATATTGAAGAACACTGGACGGAAGAAGGATTGAAGATTGAACATAAAGATTACAATACTGTTGTTGCGGTTCCTTATGATGTACCGGTGATTGGATACAAGAGCCATACTCCGGCAACATTAAGACTGTGGAGCGCAAGAAGCAAACAGCGTTTTGATTTTCATTCTTTCAATGAAGGAATTTATGAGAAAGCAATGGCAGATCAGGCTTTTGCAGAGGTTATTTCCAAGGTGCTTTATCCGGCAGATGACCATATGCAGGGCAAGATGCTGCGCTTAAAACAGTTTTATTTCCTTACATCTGCTACGATGCAGCTGGCTGTAAAGCATCATAAGGAAAGAAGAGGAGATCTTCATACACTTCCAGATTATGCGGTTGTACAGATTAACGACACACATCCGACACTGGCAATTCCTGAGCTGATGAGAATCCTGATGGATGAAGAGGGATTTGGCTGGGATGAAGCTTATGATATCGTAAGTAAAATCTTTAATTATACGAACCATACGATCATGTCAGAAGCACTGGAATGCTGGGATGAGAATATGTTCAAGCTTCTTCTTCCTCGTATTTATCAGATCATCTGTGTTCTGAATGAAAAATACTGCAGCAAACTTCGTACTTATTATGGAAATGACGAAGGAAAGATTGCGTATATGTCCATTATTGGGAACAATCAGATCCGTATGGCAAACTTGTGTATCGCAGTCTGCCGCAGGGTCAATGGAGTATCACAGCTGCATGGAGATATTTTGAAAGAGCAGTTATTCCATGATTCTTATAATCTGTATCCTCAGAAATATCTGGCAATCACAAATGGTATTACTCACAGAAGATGGTTTGCACTTGCAAATCCGGAACTCTGTAAACTTGTGGAAAGCCATGTAAAAGGGGATATTCTGAAAGATTATACACTGTTTGAAAAGATTCTTCCTTTGAAGGATGATAAGGCATTCTGCAAGAAATATGATCAGATCAAACAGGATAACAAAATTCGTTTTGCAAAATACATTGAAAAGAAACAGGGAATAAAGGTGAATCCGAATTCTATCTTCGATGTTCAGTGTAAGAGACTCCATGAGTACAAACGTCAGCTGCTGAAATGTCTGCATATTATTTATGTATATCAGCAGTTAAAGAAAAATCCAGATTATATTACAACACCGATTACATTTATCTTTGGAGCAAAGGCGGCACCAGGATATGCGAGAGCGAAGGATATTATCCGCCTGATCAATTCTATCGGAGATATGGTAAACGGTGATCCTGATGTGAAAGATAAAATGCAGGTGGTATTCGTAGAAAACTATTCTGTATCCGTTGCAGAAATGCTGATTCCGGCTGCTGATATTAGTGAGCAGCTGTCTACAGCAGGACTGGAAGCTTCCGGAACAGGAAACATGAAATTTATGATGAATGGTGCTTTGACACTCGGAACTATGGATGGAGCTAACGTAGAGATCCATGACTTGGTTGGACCGGAAAACATCTTTATTTTCGGTGCTACTGTTGATGAGATCAACAATATGAAGCGTTATCATACTTATAATCCGGGAACTGTATTTGAAAAGAGTCCTAACATCAGAGATATCTGCAACTGCCTGATTGATGGAGAACTTCCAAGAGCCGGCAAGAGAAAATATTCTGATCTTTATCAGTCCTTACTGTTTGGTGAGTATGGACAGCCAGACCAGTATTTTGTATTATATGATCTGCCGTCTTACATTGAAGAATTTGACAAGGTATATGACAAATATGTAAACCATCATGATGAATGGGTGAAGATGGCTGTAGTCAATACAGCAAAATCAGGATTCTTCTGTTCTGACAGAACAATCAAGGAATACAACGAGAAGATCTGGAATTTAAAACCTGTAAAATAAGAAAAGTTAGAGATGAGACTATGATTCACAATGCTTCGATAGAAAAATACAGAACTCCCATCGGTGCAGTTAAAAAAGGCGAAGAGATTACACTTCGCCTTTTTGGTATACCGGAGAAAACTACGGGTGCCGATATCATCACTTATAGTGAAGATTTTCACCGGGAGCATAAGATGAAAATGAAAGGCGATGTCTGTGAAAGGACATTTCTTTTGCCAGAGAGGGCTGGTGTCGTCTGGTATTATTTCAAGATTTGGGAAGGAGACCATTATTATTATTATGGTGCAAGACCAGGGCGAAGCCAGGGTGAGGGAATCGCAACAGGCGAGAATCCTTACAGCTTTCAGATTACAGTTTATGAAAAAGATTTTGATACACCGCGGTGGATGTCCAGAGGAATCATGTATCAGATTTTTCCGGACCGTTTTTGCAAAGGAAATCCAAAAAACTTGGAGCGCGGTGAAAAATACCATCGTAAGATGGGAAGAGATGTATATATTCATGAAGACTGGGAGGAAAGGCCATTGTTTGGACCTTTGCCGGGAAAGCGGTTCTATGATCCATGTGATTATTTTGGAGGTGATTTTGAAGGCATCATTTCCAAACTGGATGAGCTAAAACAATTAGGTGTTACCTGCATTTATCTAAATCCAATCGGAGAGGCTGCATCAAATCACCGCTACAATACTTCCGATTATAAAAAGGCAGATCCGTTTCTTGGGACGAACGAAGATTTTAAACGTCTTTGCAAAATAGCCAGAGAAAAAAGAATTCATATTATTTTGGACGGAGTTTATTCTCATACGGGAGATGACAGTGTCTATTTTAATAAAAAAGGCAATTATCCTGAAAAGGGTGCCTGGCAGGGACCAGAATCAACATATTATGACTGGTATCATTTTGATGATGAAGGGAATTATGACAGCTGGTGGGGATTTGAATCTCTTCCGGAAGTGGATGAAATGAATAAAAAATTTATTGATTATATTATTACGGGCAAAGACTCTGTGATTAAACACTGGCTTTCTCTTGGAGCTTCTGGCTTTCGTTTGGATGTTGCGGATGAACTTCCGGATGAATTTATTTTTACACTTCGAAAAACTTTAAAAAGCTTGTTTAAAAACTATGCCCTGATCGGAGAAGTATGGGAAGATGCAACTACAAAGGAAAGCTATGGCGTTAAAAGAAAGTATGCGCTGGGAGGCGGACTGGACAGTACAATGAATTATCCGTTCAAAGTAAATACGGCCAGCTACCTTTTAGGGGATAAGAATGCCTATGGAATGCAGGAATTCCTGCTGGAGCAGCAGTGCAATTACCCTAAACCGCTGTATTACGCCGTGATGAATTTGTTATCCTCTCATGACATCGCAAGGATCAGGACAACACTAGCTACCAGTATGAATGAGACTATGCCGTCCAGAGAGGCTCAGATTGACTATGTGATTACGAGCAAAATGGATCGAAAAGGAGCATGTCTTGCACGGCTTGCTATGGCAATTCAGTTTTTCATTCCGGGAATGCCGTCCATTTATTATGGAGATGAATATGGAATGCACGGATTTATGGATCCGTTTAATCGTGGAACGTTCTATAAGAATGATAAGAAAACATACCAAGATTTGAAGATAATGACAGATTTAAGGAGCAGAGAGAGAGCGCTGCAGACGGGATATGCCATGTATTTTGCAGTAAATGAAAATGTTCTGGCAATTGTACGGTATATTGCGGGGGGACAGGATGCGTTTGGCGAAAAAGGAGAAAATAAAGCATTTCTTATGCTGGTTAATCCTTCTTCAAAAGAGGAAAGGGCAGCATTTGATCTAAGAACGAAGAAAGAGGGAGTGCCGCATCATGCTCACAGTGCCCTGATCCAGTATCTGTCTGATCCGGTGGTTCATGAAAAAATTGAGCCGTATGATTATAAAATACTGGAATTAGTATAAAACAGAAAGATAAGGAGATTGATGATGGAAAAACATGTGAAAGGAACAGGAAAGCATTATGATTATCTGCTTGTGGGAGGCGGACTCTTTAATGGCATTATTGCTCACGAAGCAGGGAAACAGGGCAAAAGCTGCCTGGTGGTAGAAAAAAGAAGTGTACTGGGAGGAAATATCCACTGCAAAGAAGTTGAGGATATTATGGTCCATGAATATGGGGCTCATATTTTCCATACAAGCAATCGAGAAGTATGGGATTACGTTTCCAATCTAGTGGAATTTAACCATTATATCAATTCTCCAGTTGCCAATTACCATGGTGAAATATATAATCTTCCATTCAATATGAATACATTCAGCAAAATGTGGGGAATTCGGACACCAAAAGAAGCAAAAGAGATTATCGAAAGACAGAGGAAGGTTGTCTCAGGGGAGCCAAAGAACTTGGAAGAGCAGGCAATCAGCCAGGTGGGAACCGATGTCTATGAGAAACTGGTCAAAGGTTATACAATGAAACAGTGGGGAAGAGAATGCAAAGATCTTCCGGCTTCTATTATTAAAAGACTCCCGGTTCGGTATATTTATGACAATAATTATTTCAATGATCCATATCAAGGAATACCAAAAGGCGGATACAATGGACTGATTGAAAAATTGTATGATGGATGTGATGTCATACTGGATACAGATTTCCTTCAGGAAAAAGAAAAGCTGTCTGGAATGGCAGATCTGGTTATTTATACTGGAACGATAGATTCTTATTTTGATTACTGCTTTGGAAAACTTGAATACCGTACGCTTCGGTTCGAGCATGAACTGTTGAATGAATCCAATCATCAGGGAGTGGCGGTTATGAATTATACTGACGGAGAGACTCCATACACAAGAATCATCGAACATAAGCATTTCGATTTCGGAACCCAGGAAAAAACAGTTGTGTCCAAAGAATATCCAGCAGAGTGGACAGATGGAATGGAACCGTATTATCCGGTAAACGATGAGAAAAACAGCGCTTTATACGCCAGATATCAGGAGTTGGGAGAAAAAGAAGAGAATGTTTTCTTCGGCGGACGGCTTGGTGAATATAAATATTATGATATGGACAAAGTGATTGAATCCGCATTAAAGTTCTGGAGAGAAAAACTTCAGGATGAAAAGAAATAGAATCGATGAAGGAAAAACCCCTGCAGGTCATAAAAAACTATGATCTGCAGGGGTTTTAGCGGAAAGATAAAACTTGATGTAAAAATCTTTTCTATGTATAATGAAACGAAGTGGAATCCGAGTATCCGCTTTCCTGCAAAGCGGCGGGTTTCTTTTCTTGCAAAGAAGGATGATTACATTTTAGGAGATAGATAGAATGGAAAGAATAAGAACAGAATCAGAGAAGCAGTATGAATATATGGAACAAATGAAACAGTGGGTGGAAAAAAAGTCTCAGGAACTTGGACGTCAGCTTACATGTCATTGTACAACGTTTGGATGCCAGATGAATGAAAAAGATTCAGAAAAGCTCCTCGGGATCCTGGAAACTATGGGATATCAGGAAATCGATTCGGAAGAAGCGGACCTCCTTTTATTTAATACCTGTACGGTTCGCGAAAATGCCAATACAAAACTTTATGGACATCTGGGACAGGTAAAAAAGATGAAAGAGCGTAATCCGCATATGATAATTGGTTTGTGCGGATGCATGATGCAGGAACCTCATGTAATTGAAAAAATTAAAGAAAGCTATTCGTTTGTAGATATTATTTTTGGAACACATAATATTTTTAAACTGGCAGAACTTTTAAAAAACAGGGTAGATTCAGACAGTATGATTGTGGATATCTGGAAGGATACGGATCAGATTGTGGAGGATCTGCCGAGTGATCGAAAATTTTCCTTTAAATGCGGTGTAAATATCATGTATGGATGCAATAACTTCTGCAGTTACTGTATCGTGCCTTACGTGAGAGGAAGGGAAAGAAGCCGAAAACCGGAAGATATCCTTAAAGAAATCCGACAGGTGGTATCTGAAGGAGTAAAGGAGGTTATGCTTCTCGGACAGAATGTGAATTCCTATGGAAAAACACTGGAAGAACCGATGACATTTGCCCAGTTATTAAGGGAAGTGGAAAAGATTGATGGATTAGAGAGAATCCGTTTTATGACGCCTCATCCAAAAGATTTATCGGATGAACTAATCGAAGTGATGGCGGGATCTGACAAGATCTGCAGTCATATGCATCTGCCGATGCAGTCTGGAAGCACCAGGCTGCTAAAGAGGATGAACCGTCACTATACAAAGGAACAGTATCTTGAACTGGCTCAAAAGATCAAAGACAGGATTCCAGGGGTATCCTTTACTACAGATATTATCGTAGGATTTCCAGGAGAGACAGAGGAAGACTTCGAAGATACTCTGGATGTAGTAAGAAAAGTTGGATTTGACAGTGCCTTTACGTATGTATATTCCAAGAGGACAGGAACCCCGGCGGCGGCAATGGAAGATCAGGTATCGCCGGAAGTTGTAAAAGAAAGATTTCCACGGCTTTTGGCACTGCTGAAAAAGACAGCGGCCGAAAACTGTAAGAAAAAGCTTGGAACAGTAGAACGAGTATTGATTGAAGAGATGAATACCCATGAGAAAGGCATGGTAACAGGCCGTCTGGAAAATAATCTGCTGGTTCATTTTAAGGGAAGCAGTGATCAGATTGGAACTATGGCAGATGTCAGACTTACAGAAGAAAAAGGTTTTTATTATATAGGAGAGCAGGTCAATGGGTAAGTTAACACCAATGATGCAGCAGTATATGAAAATAAAAGAGGAGAACAAAGACTGCATTTTGTTTTACCGACTAGGAGATTTTTACGAAATGTTTTTTGATGACGCGCTGATTGCGTCCAAAGAATTAGAGATTACCTTGACAGGAAAAAACTGCGGTCTGGAGGAAAGAGCACCCATGTGCGGTGTCCCTTATCATGCTGCTGATTCCTATTTAAACAAACTGGTGGAAAAAGGGTATAAAGTAGGAATCTGTGAGCAGGTGGAAGATCCAAGCCAGGCAAAAGGCATCGTAAAACGTGAAATTGTAAGAATCGTAACGCCTGGAACAAATATTTCCCAGCAGAGTCTGGATGATGAGAAAAACAATTATCTGATGTGTATTTTCTGCAGTGATGACTGTTTTGGTATTTCTTTGGTGGATGTGACTACAGGAGACTTCAGGACGACATCGGTGGACAGTCTTGCAAAAGTAAAGGATGAGATTTTTAAATTCGCGCCGGCTGAAATTATCTGCAATGACGCGTTTTTTATCAGTGGGATTGATCTGGATTATTTGAGAGACAAAATGTCCGTCATGGTTTCCGGAATCGACCATTATTATTTTGATGAAGATCAGGGAATTGAAAGGATCAAACAGCAGTTTAAAGTAGGAAACCTGGAAGGACTTGGACTGACAGACAATCCTATGGGAATTATTGCTACAGGAGCTCTGCTTGGCTACCTTCACGAAACGCAGAAAAGTTCTCTCGATCATCTGATGCATATTATGCCTTATGAAACAGGGGAATTTATGGTTATCGACAGTTCCAGCAGAAGGAATCTGGAACTGTGCGAAACTTTGAGAGACAAACAAAAAAAGGGTTCTCTTCTCTGGGTATTAGACAAGACAAAAACTGCTATGGGTGCCAGAATGCTGCGAAATATGCTGGAGCAGCCGCTGATTGATAAAAAGAAAATCGAGGAGCGCTATGATGCTTTAGATTCTCTTACCAGTCAGGCGATGGTAAGAGAGGAACTAAGAGAATATTTAAATCCGATTTATGATCTGGAACGTTTAATGACGAAGGTTAGTTATAAAACGGCAAATCCAAGGGATATGATCGCATTTAAAACTTCTTTGAAATGGCTGCCGCCAATAAAGACCATTTTGGCTGAATGCAAAGATCCGCTTCTTACATCATTGAAGGAACAGCTGGATACGCTGGAAGATATTTGCGGCCTGCTGGAGGACTCTATTGTAGAAGAACCGCCGATTGCTGTGAAAGAGGGAGGCATTATCAAAGAAGGATTCAAAGAAGATATTGATAAGCTAAAAAGAGCCAAAACGGAAGGCAAGCAATGGCTGATGGAACTGGAAGAGAGGGAGCGCAAAGCCACCGGGATTAAGAATCTCAAAGTAAAATTTAATAAAGTATTTGGTTATTATCTGGATGTGACTAATTCCTATAAGGATCTTGTTCCGGATTATTATATCAGGAAACAGACACTGGCCAATTCTGAGAGATATACAACGGAAGAGCTGAATCAGCTGGCTGATACGATCCTTGGATCTGAAGACCGCCTCTATGCTCTGGAATACGAGACATTTGTAAATATAAGAGAAACTCTCGCAGGAGAGATGGAAAGGATTGCCAAGACAGCTAATGTGATTGCCCAGGTGGACGCCTTAGCTTCTTTGGCTTATGTGGCAGAGAGAAATCATTACGTCCGTCCCAAATTGAATCTTCGGGGAACAATTGATATCAAAGAAGGCAGGCATCCGGTAGTAGAACAGATGATACAAAATGATATGTTTATTCCAAATGATACATATTTGGACCAGAAAAAGAATCGGGTGGCGATTATTACAGGTCCGAATATGGCAGGAAAATCTACCTATATGCGTCAGGCGGCACTGATTGTCCTGATGGCACAGATCGGTTCTTTTGTGCCGGCATCCAAAGCCAATATAGGGATTGCAGACCGCATTTTTACAAGGGTAGGAGCGTCTGACGACCTGGCATCGGGACAAAGTACATTCATGGTAGAAATGAGCGAAGTAGCCAATATCCTTAGAAATGCAACAAAAAACAGTCTTTTGATTCTGGATGAGATTGGAAGAGGAACCAGCACATATGACGGACTGTCCATTGCATGGGCAGTGGTGGAATATATCAGTAATCCAAAACTTCTTGGAGCAAAAACACTGTTTGCCACACATTATCATGAATTGACAGAACTGGAAGGAAAGATTGACAGTGTCAATAATTACTGTATTGCGGTAAAAGAACAGGGAGATGATATCGTATTTTTACGAAAAATCATCAGAGGAGGAGCAGACAAGAGTTATGGAGTTCAGGTGGCGAAGCTTGCCGGAGTACCGGAGGCAGTTATTGCCAGGGCGAAGGAAATATCCAAGGAATTAAGTGATCATGATATTGCATCCAAAGCCAAAGAAATCCAGCCCTATGGGGAAGCACAGCAGCTGTCATTGTTCCAGCATACGGACGAACCGACAATGGAGCATCCGTTTATGGCAGAATTAAGAGAAAAGAATTTGGCAGATATGACGCCTCTGGAAGCATTAAATTATCTGTACACGCTCCAGGAGAAGCTTAGAAAAGAGGATTAATCATGGCAAAGATACAGTTACTTGACCAGAAAACCATTGATAATATTGCGGCAGGAGAAGTGATTGAGCGGCCGGCTTCTGTTGTGAAAGAGCTGGTGGAAAATGCTATTGATGCCGGTGCCAATGCGGTTACGGTAGAAATTAAAGACGGCGGGACGACTCTGATCCGTGTGACAGACAATGGATGCGGTATACCAAAAGATCAGGTAAAAACAGCGTTTTTGCGCCATGCTACCAGTAAGATCCAGTCAGTGGAGGATCTTATGACTGTGTCATCTCTGGGATTTCGCGGAGAGGCACTTTCAAGCATTCGTGCAGTTGCTCAGATTGAACTGGTAACGAAGACGGCAGAAGGTTTTAGTGGAGTGTCTTATAAAATAAACGGAGAGAAGGAAGAAGATTTTTGTGACATTGGAGCTCCGGACGGGACAACATTTCTTGTAAAAAATTTATTTTACAATACGCCGGCAAGGAGAAAATTTTTGAAAAGTCCTGCGACCGAAGCAGGATATGTTGAGCAGATTATGGTACATATGGCTTTAAGTCATCCGGAAATTTCATTCAAGTTTATCAATAACAACAAAAATAAAATGTATACGGCAGGAAATGGAAAGGTAAAAGATATCATTTATCATATTTACGGCAGAGAGATTGCCAAAGCCTTGATTCCAGTAGAAGCGGAGACAGAAAATGTATCCATCAGAGGGTTTGTAGGGAAACCTCATGTTTCCAGAGGAAACCGTAATTATGAAAGCTATTTTATTAATGGAAGATATATTAAGAGTGCACTTATCTGCCGCGCCATCGAGGAGGCTTATAAGACATTTACTATGACGCATAAATATCCGTTTGTGTGTCTGGAACTTTTTATACGGCCGGAGCTTTTGGATGTGAATGTGCATCCAACTAAAATGGAAATACGATTTGAAAATGGAAATGAAATTTTTGATCTTCTGACAGAGTCGATCCGAGGTGCTCTGCTTCAAAAAGATCTCATACCGGAAGTTCAGGTGACGGATGAGAAAAAGGAGCCGAAGGCAAAAGAAGCAGTACATACAGGGAAAAAAGCGCAGGGAGAGACGGCGGGACAAAAAGCACTGAAAGAGAAGATGCCGGAGCCGTTTGAAAAGGTTCGCAGACAGAAGGAACAGCCGAAGAAGACAGTTTATGCCGGAGTCAATTATAATATGAACAGGAGGAAATTCCCTCAGGAAGAACAAAAGCCCGTTTATCAGATGACGCTGAATGAAACCTCCGTGCTGGAAGAAAAGGCAAAACCAGACCGCCGGGTGATCGGACAACTGTTTCAGACGTATTGGCTGATTGAATATGAAGATCAGCTGTTTATCATGGACCAGCATGCTGCCCATGAAAAAGTCAATTATGAGCGGCTGATTAAGAATTTTAAAAACAAAGAAATCTACAGCCAGGGACTGGAGCCGCCAATTGTTATAACGGTATCTATGACAGAAGCAGAAGTCTTGGATCAGTATAAAGATGTGTTTGCTCAGCTTGGGTTTTTGATTGAATCTTTTGGGGGCAATGAATTTTGTATCAGGGAAGTGCCGGCAAATCTGTACAGCATCGGGGAGAGAGATCTGTTTATTGAACTGTTGGATTCTATCAGCCGCGAGGCTGGGACAGTCAGCGTAGACGTGATTTCTGCAAAACTGGCTTCCATGGCGTGCAAAATGTCCATAAAAGGGAATCAGAAAGTGTCTCTGCCGGAAATAGAGCATCTGCTGGACGAACTGATGGAACTGGAAAATCCATATCAGTGTCCTCATGGGAGGCCGACGATCATTAAGATGAGCAGATACGAAATAGAAAAAAAATTTAAAAGAATCGTGTAAAACCCGCAGGATAAGAAGGTTCTGCGGGTTCGAAAGGATAGAAAAATGAAGCCAATGGTAATATTAACGGGACCTACAGCGGTGGGAAAAACAGAACTTTCAATTCGGCTGGCCCAAAAGTTAGACGGAGAGATCATTTCTGCGGATTCTATGCAGGTTTATAAAAAAATGGATATCGGTACTGCGAAAATCAGAAAGGATGAGATGAAAGGTGTTTTACATCATCTGATTGATGTCTTAGATCCTTCGGAGGAATTTAACGTGGCAAGATTTCAGAAGATGGCAAAGGATGCTTTGGCAGGAATTTATGAAAGAGGGAAGATTCCTTTAATTGTAGGAGGAACCGGGTTTTATATTCAGGGACTGCTTTATGATATTGATTTTTCGAAAGAAGAACAGGATCCTTACTATAGAGAAAACCTGCAGAAAAAAGCAGAAAAAGAAGGACCAATGGCCGTTCACGAATTGCTTAGAAGCGTTGATCCGGTTTCTGCTCAAAAAATTCATCCGAATAATATTAAGAGGGTGATTCGGGCGCTGGAATTTTATCATCTCAACGGACGGCCGATTTCAGAACATAATGAACAGGAATCTAGGAAAGAGTCTCCTTATCGGTTTGTTTATTTTGTGTTGAATCAGAACAGGAACACTTTATATGAAAGGATCAATCACAGAGTGGATCTGATGATGGAAGCAGGATTGATTGAGGAAGTAAGAAGTCTAAAGGAAGCAGGATATAAAAGGAATCTTGTTTCTATGCAGGGAATCGGGTACAAAGAAGTATTTGATTATCTTGACGGGAAAATGAGTCTGCAAGAAACAAAAGATCAAATTAAAAAAGATACCAGACATTTTGCCAAACGGCAGCTAACCTGGTTTGGAAGAGAAAAAGAAGTTATTATGATTGACAAAGACAATTTTAAAACAGAAGAAGAAATACTGGGGCATATGCTTGGTATTTTAAAAGAGAAAGGCATATATCATGGATAGTTTGAAAAATTATTATATGGAGCTGGGCGTAGACGAAGCCGTTTATGACTATGCTCAGAAAGTTGAAAAAGAACTGAAATCACGTTTTGAAGCAATGGATGCGGTGGCAGAAAGAAATCAATTAAAAGTTTTGAAAGCCATGCAGAAAAATAAAATTGCGGAAGCACATCTTTCAGGAACAACAGGGTATGGATATAACGATATCGGAAGGGAAGCAATCGAAGCAGTCTATGCGGACATCTTTGGAACGGAAGATGCCCTCGTGCGGCCACAGATTACCTGTGGAACCCATGCCTTAGGACTTGCTCTCGGAGCAGTTTTAAGACCGGGAGATGAGATTCTGGCAGTTTCCGGAAAGCCGTATGACACTCTGGAAGAAGTCATTGGAATCCGAGAATCAAAAGGATCTCTGGCGGAATATGGAATTACTTATGCTCAAGTGGATCTTTTGGGAAATGGAGAGTTTGATTATGAAGGAATCAGGCAGGCGGCAGGCAGCCGAACAAAACTGATCCATATCCAGCGGTCTAAGGGATATGATTCCAGAAAGACTCTTTCTGTGGAGCAGATCGGGCAAGTAATTTCATTCTTACATGAACTCAATCCAGAATGGATTGTTATGGTAGATAACTGTTATGGAGAATTTGTAGAAGAAATAGAACCTTCTGATGTAGGAGCAGATATGGTAGTCGGTTCTCTGATCAAAAATCCGGGAGGAGGTCTGGCACCGATTGGAGGATATATTTGCGGAAGACAGGATTTGATTGAACAGTGTTCATATCGGCTGACAACGCCGGGACTGGGAAAAGAAGTGGGCGCCACCCTGGAAGTGAACCGTCAGTTCCTCCAGGGAATCTTTATGGCTCCGACTGTAGTGAATGCCGCCTTAAAAGGAGCGGTTTTTGCTGCGAATCTTTATGAAAAACTGGGATTTAAAGTAATTCCTGACGGATCAGAAGAACGTTATGATATTATTCAGGCTGTGGAACTTCATGATCCTGAGAAGCTGGTTGCCTTCTGTGAAGGAATCCAGAAAGCATCTCCGGTAGACAGTTATGTAACCCCACAGCCATGGGCTATGCCGGGCTATGACAGCGATGTAATCATGGCAGCAGGAACATTTGTATCCGGCTCTTCCATAGAACTTAGCGCAGATGGTCCGATGAAAGAACCTTATGCAGTATATTTTCAGGGGGGACTTACGTATCCGCATGCTAAATATGGAATTATCATGTCTTTACAGCGCATGGCAGAAAAAGGCCTGATTAAAATCTAAACGTTGAAAAGTTCAGCAGAAATTCTGCAGAGAATAAGAAAAAATTAAGGAAAACAGAGACTTGTTTTCTATACATCAAGAGAAACTTATGGTAAGATTGATGCATGAGAAATGTTTTTTGACAGCGGAGGAAGAGTTCCATCTTCCGTGAGGTTCCTGGCTTGGAAAGGAACCGGATATGGAAAATAAGCATCAAACAATGAAAGAGATACCAGTATCAGAACGACCCTATGAAAAATGTATGAAATATGGCCCCCAGATGCTGTCTGACGCAGAACTTCTGGCGGTCATTCTTAGGAACGGAGCCAAGGAAAAGACTGCAGTAGAGCTGGCAAGGGAAATCCTGGAGATTCATCCCTACTACAAAGGACTTCTTGGAATTTTTCATTTATCTTTGGAGGAACTTCAGAAGCTTTCCGGTATTGGAACCGTCAAGGCTATGCAGATTCTCGCATTGGGAGAATTGTCAAAGCGGCTGGCAGCGGCCAAGGTGCAGGATAAGCTGAGTTTTCATTCCCCTCGGTCAATCGCAGAATACTATATGGAGAAGATGCGGCATCTGAACAGAGAAGAGATGATTTTAATTTGTTTTAATGGGAAGAATAAAGTCATCAAAGAATTGAGAGTTTCTGTTGGTACTGTGAATCAGACGGTGGCATCCCCGCGGGAGTTGTTCATGGAAGCCCTGCGCTGTGAGGCGGTGTCGGTCATTATGATTCATAATCATCCATCGGGAGATCCGACCCCGAGCAGGCAGGATATCCTGACGACGAAACGGATGCAGGAAGTCGGTGATTTTCTGGGAATTCCATTATCTGATCATATTATCATCGGAGACGGCTCATATGTTAGTTTTCGTGAAGAACAGATGATGTAAGGAGTAGAAGATGAAAAAGGGTCATATTGGAATCGAACTGGGGACCAGACATTTGAGAATATGCACAAAAGAAAAAGAACAATTTCTCAGGGTCAAAAATATGATTGCGATTGACGAGAATGGAAAAGTTGCAGCGGCAGGAAATGAGGCTTTTTTGATGTATGAGAAAGAGCCCCATGAGATCCAGATACTTTTTCCTGTTGCAGGGGGAGTGATTGGGGATTATACGAATATGCGGCTGCTTTTGTCTGTAATCTTCCAGAAATATTTCAGGCATTTTAAGAGATATTCTGTTGGAATTGCCGCGCCGGAGGATATTACCGGTGTTGAGCGGAGAGCATTTTATGATCTGGTATGGGAGTCTGCGGGAAGGCCAAAAGATGTCAGCCTGTATTCGAAGCCGATGCTTGCGGCGGTTGGATGCGGTATGGATATCAGCAGACCATGTGGCAATATGCTTATTGACTGCGGTGCCGGAACGACGGAACTATCCGTTCTGTCATTAGGAGGTATCGTAAAGAGCCGGCTGCTGAAATATGGAGGCAATCAGATTGATCAGTGGATCGTCCACCGTATGAAACGTCAGTATAATATTGATATTGGGAAAAAGAGCGCAGAGCGTCTGAAGATTCAATATGCAGAAAATGGCGAAGAAAGAGATGTGATGATCAAAGGCAGAGATCTGTTTTCAGGTCTGCCGAAGAAAATGATGATTCCTTCGTCTGTGGCGGAGGAGAAGGTAAAGAATTATTTCCATGATGTGGCTCAGGAAGCAAAGACAATCCTGGAGGCAGTCCCTCCGGAACTTGCTTCAGACATCATGGTTCATGGCATAAATATAACAGGAGGCAGTTCTTTATTTCCAAAAGCACCAGGATGGATGGAAGAAGAACTGGGGATACCAATCTGTGCTGCGCCGGGACCAGAAGAAAGTGTGATCCGTGGGCTTAGAGCATGGATGGAATGAATCTATAAACAGGAAATGAGGATGGTTTTATGAAATTGCAAAAGAAGAAGATCAATTCAATACATTATTTGGTGATATTTCTTGTGATATGCGGAATTCTGGCGACAATCAGCGTGTTTGCGGGAGGTGTGTTGTCTCCGGTCAAGAGTGTAGTCACGATGGTTTTGTCGCCGATGCAGAAAGGGATCAATTCGGTGGGAAATACCATTTTTTCTTGGAATGAGGAACACAAAACCAACAGTGAATTGAAAACGGAGAATGATAAGCTCAATGAACGGCTGGATGCTCTCAGAATGCAGAACCGCCTGTTGGAGCAGGACCAGGTAGAGCTTGAGAGACTTCGGGATCTTCTGGATCTGAAGGAAAAATATAAAGAGTACAATACGGTGGGAGCCCGTGTAATCAGTAAAGGCTCTGGAAACTGGTTTCAGATTTTTGCAATAGACAAGGGAAGCAAAGACGGTATCAAAAAAGATATGAATGTTATTGCGGATAATGGATTGGTTGGAATCGTCTATGATGTGACGGAAAATACGGCGAAGGTAAGAACCATCATTAATGATACCAGCATGGTCAGTGCCATGTTCTTGGAGACAACGGATCAGTGTATCGTAAGAGGAAGTCTGGACACGATGGCAGACGGATATTTGGAAGTCGTATATATAGACAAAGATGCGGATGTAAAAGATGGAGACGAGCTGGTTACATCTAATATAAGTTCCAAATTTAACGAAGGAATTACCATCGGAAAGGTTTCTGATATTAAGCTGGATTCTACTAAACTTACAAAAACGGCCAGAGTGACTCCGGTTGTGGATTTTAAGCATTTGAAGGAAGTTTTGGTTATTACAGATATTAAAAATACAGAATCTCTGGATACAGAGACGAAAGAATAGCAGGGGGAAGATATGAGTATAAAGAGAGTGATATTTTATATTTTGGCTGTTCTCATATGCTTTCTGCTTCAGACTGCTGTATTTGAGTTTTTCAGACTGGCGGATGTGGTCCCGAATATTCTTTTGATCCTTACGGTGACGCTGGGATTTATCCGGGGTAAGAAGACAGGAATTGTAATTGGTTTTGTCTGCGGGCTGCTGATCGATATTTATTCAGGAGAGGTGCTGGGACAGTATGCTGTTTTATATCTTCTGTTTGGATATGCCAATGGATGGTTTCATGCCCGCTTTTATGAAGACGAGATTTTGCTGCCGATTGGACTGCTGGCTGCCAATTCTCTTGTGTATAGTTTTGTGATCTTCTTTTTCTTCTTTGCGTTGAGGGGAAGATTTCATTTCCTGACCTATCTGATTCATGTAATGATTCCGGAAGCGGTATATACCGGAGTCGTGGCATTGATTCTGTATAAAATACTTTTGGCAATTAGCATGCGGATCAGTGATGGCGAGAAAAGGAGTATGTTCTAGTGTTACGAAAAATTTATCAACGAGTAGAGAAAATTTTATCAAACAGGATACTTGCGCTTACTGTTTTATTTGCAGGATTGTTTTGTATCCTTGTGACCAGGGTGTTTGTTCTTCAAATCGTACAGGGAGGGTCCTATCAGCAGGATTTTACATACCAGGTAGAAAGAACAGTTAAGACATCCGGAACAAGGGGAAATATTTATGACTGCAATGGCAAACTGCTGGCTTACAACAAGCTGGTCTATACGGTAACATTCCAAAGTGATGATGAGTTCCAGGATCTAGCGAAACAAAATGGTACATCGGAAAATTATGAAAAAAATAAAGTCATTTATAAGGTAATCAAAATTCTTGAAAAGAACGGAGATGATTTTATTAATGAAATTCCGATTGAAATTACGGGAAGCGGGAAATTCCGTTTTACAGAGACAGGCTCTACCCTTAAGAAATTCAAGAGAGATGTATTTGGAATCGGAACGGATACGTCCGGACTTACAGCAGATGAGAAAAAATTAAGACAGCAGCAGCTGAATGCTACTGCGGAAGAAGTTTTTGAATATCTGCGTAATGGAACTATGGGGTCTCCGGGAGTCGGTAAAATGTTTGATATTGATGATAAGTATTCCGACGAGGAGGCTTTAAAGATCATGTCTGTACGGTACAGTGCCTTTCAGAGTCGTTATTCTCAGTATATGCAGGTAACCATTGCAACGGAGATCAGCAATAAGAGTATTGCAGAAATCGAAGAAAGAAGCAGTGAACTTCCGGGAATTGATATCAGCACAAAATCTGTGAGAGTCTACAACAGCAGTGAGGCTATGTCCCATGTGATTGGTTATACAGGAACGGCTAATACAGATGAGCTCGAAACTTATAATAAAGGAAAAGAAGAATCAGATGCAGATTATTATTCCAGTGATGAAACGGTTGGGAAGGCAGGAATCGAAAAAGAACTTGAGACTTACCTCCACGGCAACAGCGGAAGTCAAACTTTGATCGTTGATAATGTGGGAAAAGTGATCAAGACTTCAAAAACAGTGAAGGCGGGAACAGGAAATAATGTGACATTGTCCATTGACAGTGAGCTGCAGGAATATGTTTACAATCTGCTGGAGAGAAAGATTGCGGGAATTGTTCTGTCTAAACTGACTCCTTCTGATTCCGCAGGAAATGACAGCGATAATATTCGTATTCCAATCAAAAAAGCTTATTATGCACTGATCGGAAATGGAGTCATTGACCTGGAAAATATGAATGGGGATGACGCTACAGATTATGAAAAGAAAATGTATCGAAAGATACAAAAGCTGGAGGATTCCGCTATTTCGCAGATTAAGACTATGATACAAAGCAGCAATAAAGCATATAAAGATGAGACTGAGGAAAATCAGGCTTATGCAGATTATGTCTACAGCCTGCTGTCAAATAATAAAGTCCTGGTGAGCAGTGCCATTGATACAGATAACACAACTTACAAGAATTGGAAGAATGGGAAGATCAGCCTGAATGCATTTCTGAAATATGCAGTCAATCAGGAGTGGATTGATATTTCTGATCTGGATGTGAGCAGCAAATATAATGATACAGATGAGATTATGAAAGCACTGGCAAATTATGTGGAAGATGCTTTGGTTGATGCAGATGATTTCAATATGACAGTCTGTGAACAGAAGATTAATACTGGTGAACTGACAGGACAGGAAGTTTGTCTGCTTCTCTATGAACAGGGTGTACTGGATAAAAAGAAAGACAGCGATTACAACAGTCTCAAGACAGGGTCCCTGAGCAGCTATTCTTTCATTTATAATAAGCTGAAAAATCTTGAAATTACGCCGGGACAGCTTGGACTGGATCCGTGTTCAGGATCTGTAGTGATCACAGATTCCAAGACAGGAAAAGTAAAGGCAATGGTAAGCTATCCGGGATATGACAGCAACCGTCTGTCAAACGGAACAGACAGCAGCTATTATCGTCAGCTGGCAAATTCATCTTCAACGCCGCTTTATAATCAGGTACTGAATCATAAAACGGCACCGGGATCTACCTTCAAACCTCTGGTGGCTCTGGCAGGATTAAATGAAGGTGTGATTTCGACACAAACCACCATAAACTGCACTGGATTATATGATAAAATTACTCCAGCGGCAAAATGCTGGATTTATCCAAGTCATCATGGCAGTAAAAATGTCTCTGGAGCGATAGAAGCATCTTGTAATTATTTCTTTTATGAGGTAGGATATCAATTAGGGAATAAATCCGGAACATACAGCAGTAAAGAAGGATTGGATTTACTGGAAAAATATGCGACGCAGCTTGGATTGAATAAAAAATCAGGAATTGAGCTGGACGAGGCGGATCCTCAGGTATCTGATGAGTCAAGCGTCCGTTCTGCGATCGGACAGGGCAGCAACAGTTATACACCAAGCCAGATTTCAAATTACGTGACAACATTGTCTAATCGAGGAACGGTGTATGACCTGAGTATTATGGACAAGATTACAGATGAGAATGGAAAAACTGTGAAAAACTATGGTGTTAAAAAAGTACGTCAGCTGAATTATGACAGCAAGTACTGGGATGCCGTGCAGTCAGGAATGCGCAGGGTTGTAACTGGGGCAAACAGTTCTGTAAGCAGCATATTCAGCGGAGTGAATTATCAGATCGCAGGAAAGACAGGAACGGCTCAGGAAGACAGAACCCGTCCAAACCACGCATTGTTCATTTCCTATGGACCATATGAAAATCCGGAAGTATCAGTAACCGCTGTTATTCCGTTCGGATATACATCGTCTAACGCAGCATCCTTGGCAAAAGATATTTATGATTATTATTTTGCAGATGATAATGCTAAGACACAGCTAGAGAAGAATAATAACACTGCCGCAGAGGCAGCTTCAGGTGTATCAGGAGATTAATGGAGAGTGAGGAATCGTATGAAAAGTCCGGTTTTGTTAAAAGGAAATGATTTTGGACTGACGATCGTGCTGGATCCGAATATGGATTTTCCCTCTCTGATCGAAAAGATTGGAGAGAAGTTCCATCAGGCCAAAGAGTTTTTTAACAGCAAAAAACAGATTGCGGTTAAAATCGAAGGAAGGAGACTAACGTCAGATCAGGTAGAAGAGATGATTGAAGTTATCTTTCAGAACAGTGCTTTGACAATTGCTTATGTGATGGAAGATGATCAACTGATAGACACAGCGTTCCGTGAAGCGGTAGAAGCCAGACTCCGGCCGAAAGAGGATTCCAGGAGGGGAGGACAGACAGATTTTAAAGTAGGCGAAGGACAGTTTTATAAGGGAACGCTTCGATCCGGACAGAGCCTGGAATCTGACGGAAGCGTTGTTGTTGTTGGGGATATTAATCCGGGAGCCGCAGTGAAGGCAAAGGGGAATGTTGTCATTCTTGGCTGCGCAAAAGGAAATGTTTTCGCAGGGACTGACGGGGATGAGAGAGCTTTTATCGCAGCACTTGACATGCAGCCGATGCAGATCAGGATCGGCAGTCTGATTGCAAGATGTTCTGATGGAGAAAAAGATAAAAAGAAGAGAAAATTCGGCAGGGGAAAGAGCGACACCCAGCCGATGGAAGCGCAGATAGCGTTTGTGGAAGATGGAAACATATATATCGAGCCCATATCGAAAGCGCTCTTAAATGAAATCACCGTATAGGGAATGGAGGATAATAAAATGAGTGAAGTGATTGTTATTACATCTGGAAAAGGTGGTGTTGGGAAGACTACGACCACGGCAAATGTGGGGACGGGTCTTGCGAAAGAAGGGAAAAAAGTCGTTTTGATCGATACAGATATCGGTCTTAGAAATCTGGATGTAGTTATGGGACTTGAGAATCGTATTGTATACAATCTTGTGGATGTGGTGGAAGGGAACTGCCGCATGAAACAGGCTTTGATTAAGGATAAAAAATATCCGAATCTGTTTTTACTGCCGTCAGCACAGACACGGGACAAGACATCTGTAAATCCGGAGCAGATGGAAAAACTGGTAGATGAGCTGAAAGATGAGTTTGATTATATCATTCTCGATTGTCCGGCAGGAATTGAACAGGGCTTCAAGAACGCGATTTCCGGAGCGGACCGCGCGATCATTGTAACGACACCAGAGGTATCCGCCATCCGTGATGCCGATCGTATCATCGGCCTGCTGGAGGCTAATGAGATACATAAGATAGATCTTGTGATCAATAGAATTCGTATGGATATGGTGAATCGTGGGGATATGCTTTCCAAGGAGGATGTACTGGATATCCTGGCCATTGATCTGATCGGAGTCGTACCGGATGATGAGAATATCGTTATTTCCACCAACCAGGGAGAGCCGCTGGTTGGAACCAATACACCTGCGGGAAAAGCTTATGCAAATATCTGCCGCAGAGTTATGGGGGAAGATGTACCGTTTATGGAGATTACAGGGCCTACGTTCTTCCAGAAGCTTGCTAATGTATTTAAAAAGTAAAGGGGAGAAAACTATATGGGAATATTTGACAATTTTTTTAGAAAAAAAAGTTCAGGGGAAGTCGCGAAGGATCGTTTGAAACTTCTGCTTGTTTCAGACCGTTCCAATTGTTCACCGGAGACAATGGAATTGATCAAGAACGATATTATCAAGGTGATTTCAAAATATATGGAAATTGATTCCGAGGGGTTAGATATTCAGATTACACAAAATCATGACGAAACGGAAGGACCGGCATTGTATGCCAATATTCCGATTCGGGAACTGAAAAAATGACATGGAGTAAGAGATGTTGCGAAACTATCGACTGAAGAATTATAATTTCAAATTAATCATCAATGTTCTGGTTCTTGGCATTATGGGGCTGATTTTTATTCACAGCGCAGATGCCTCTTATGTGCCGAAGCAGGCCATGGGACTGATCATGGGACTGATCGTTATGGTTATAGTCTCACTGATCGATTTCCAGATTTTTACGAAAAACGCAGTGCCGCTGTATGTGATCAATATGATCTTACTGATCGGAGTCAAGCTGTTTGGAAGAGAAGTTAACAATGCTAAGCGCTGGTTTTCTCTTGGACCTTTGGGGACTTTTCAGCCTTCCGAACTTACGAAGATTATTATGATCATTGTTGTTACAGCTTTTTTGATGCGGCATGAGGATGACTTAAGTGAGCCTAAAACCCTTGGGAAACTTATATTGATCTGTGCGCCGCCGCTGTATATGATCTTGCAGCAGCCAAACTTGTCAACAACATTAGACATCTGTTTTATCGTAATTGCCATGGTCTTTGTGGCAGGGTTGGATTCCAAACTGATTGTAAGAGTCGTGGCAGTAGGAGTTCCTCTGCTTGCGGTATTTTTATGGTATGTGCAGCAGCCGTATCAGATTCTTCTCAAGAATCATCAGGTAGAGCGAATCATGTCTTTCCTGCATCCGGAAGATTATGCGGATTCCACAGCTTTGCAGACCAATAATTCGGTGATGGCCATTGGGTCTGGGGGACTGTTTGGGAAAGGTTTCGGAAGCAACACTATATCAGATGTATCTTCCAGTGATGTAAATCTCGTGTCCGAGCAGCAGACGGACTTTATTTTCTCCGTAGTGGGAGAAGAATTTGGATTCGTAGGATGTGTCATCGTGATCGTGGTGCTGTTGATTCTAGTGCTGCAGTGTATTCAGATTGCAAGAAAAGCGGACAATCGGGAAGGCATGTTAGTGGCGATTGGAATTGCCAGCTATATGGGATTCCAGTCTTTCATCAATATCGGCGTTGCGACAGGTGTTATGCCGAATACGGGGCTTCCGCTTCCATTTATCAGTTATGGATTAAGTTCCGTTTTGTCGGCGTCTATATGTATAGGACTGCTGTTAAATATTAATTTACAAGGAAACAGATATTAGGAGGATCATATGAATGTAGGATTAGTGGCTCATGACGGCAAAAAAAATCTGATGCAGAATTTATGTATTGCGTACCAGGATATCCTAAGAAAGCATAAGCTTTATGCGACGGGTACTACAGGACGCGTGATTGAAGAAGTGACCAATCTGAAAATCCATAAGCTTCTGATCGGACATTTCGGAGGCATGCAGCAGATGGGCTCAAAGATTTCAAATAATGAGATCGATTTGTTGATTTTTCTGCAGGATCCGGCGAACCAGAAACGGACTCCTGATTTTTACAACGTGCTGAGTCTCTGCGACAAATATAATATACCATGTGCCACAAACCTGCCCACAGCGGAAGTATTGATACTTGCATTAGACAGAGGAGACTTAGATTGGAGGAACATGTATAAATAGACTGTCGTCTGACGGTCTTTTTTTGCAAAAAAGCATATGAAGAAAAAAATAATTTGTTGCTGCATGTCATTATTGATGATCTTTCTTCCGGGATGCACTCTGGCAGACCGGGTGGTGAACCTGGATTCATCATATGACGCGCATTTTGAGAAAAATAAATTTGAAATCAAGGACAAGGTGCTGACAAGCCGGTGGCAGACTAAAGCTTCCCAGGCAGCTGTTGTTTCAAAAGAGGATACCACAAAGACAAAATATGATAATGCTAAGGAGGTACTGCTGGTCAATAATGAAACCAATGAAATGGTCGTCAGTCAGAATATTTTTGATCGGACCTATCCGGCAAGTACAACGAAGATTATGACAGCGCTGCTGGTTTTGGAGAATCTGGATCTGGACACTGAGGTGACGATCAAGCATGATATTACATTTGATGACAGTGCCGCGGTTGCGATGCATTTGAAAAAAGGAGACAAGCTTTCTGTAGAATCTTTGCTGAATGGTCTTATTGTTATGTCGGCCAACGATGCTGCAGTGGCTCTTGCAGAAGAAGTTGCTGGAAGTGAAGATAAATTTGTTGATATGATGAATGAGAGAGCAAAAGAGCTGGGAGCGACAGGAACTCACTTTGCTAATCCTCATGGACTCCACGAGAAGGATCATTATACAACCGCCTATGATCTGTATCTGATCTTTAAAGAGCTGGTAAAACACAATGAGTACTTCGATATTGCTTCAAAGGCAAGCAGCTATATCGAGTATAAAAATGCTTCCGGCAATTTACAGGCTTATGATATGTCTTCTACAGATGAATATCTGACAGGAGAATATGCACTTCCAAATCAGATTTCTCTAGTAGGAGGAAAGACGGGAACGACGACAGAAGCGGGGGCTTGTCTTGTCCTGTTGACAGAGAATAAGGATGGGGATGATTATATATCTATTGTGATGAAAGCAGACAATCATCCGGCCTTGTATAAAACAATGAACCAGGTGATATCAAAGGAAAATGAGTGATGGAACGATATCGGACATACAGCAGTTATTTAAAAGAAATATACGGAGAAAAGGTGTACAAGCTTCCTTTGAATATTCCGGTAACCTGCCCTAATCGGATGGATAGTTATGGCTGCAGTTTCTGTGGAGGAGTGGGAACCGGGTTTGAGGCAATGGATGCTCAAGTTCCTGTTCCGGAACAGTTAAGGAAGACAAAAGAAAAGATTGCCGCAAAATATCATGTGCGGAAATTTATTGCGTATTTTCAAAATTATACGAATACGTTCCTTCCATTGGAGCAATTCCACAAATATCTTCAGGAAGCAGCCAGTGTAGAAGAGATTGTTGGAATCTCTGTGTCAACCAGACCGGACTGTGTCAGGAAAGATTATTTGGATGTACTGGAAGAAACGGCTCGGACATATAATCTTAAGATTACTCTGGAGTATGGGCTTCAGACAGTGAATTATCATACACTGAAACAGATCAACCGGGGGCATACTTTGGCGGAGTATCTGGATGCCGTTTTGATGGCAGCACCCTATGGGTTTGATATCTGTACCCATATTATTCTGAATCTTCCAGGAGATACAATGGAAGATTCAATTGAGACGGCAAAGATTTTGTCGGCTCTTCCGACGCAGAGCGTCAAGCTGCATTCATTGTATATTCCAAAGGGATCCAGGTTGTATCAGGATTTTGAACATGGTAAAATAACTTTATGTTCCAAGGAGGAGTATCTCAACCGTCTGACGGCATTCATCTGTTATGTCCGAAAAGATATGGTGATCGAGAGGCTGTTTAGCAGGGTTCCGAAAGAAGATGCAAAGTTTTCCAACTGGGGAGTCAGCTGGTGGAAACTTCGGGATCTATTTGACCAGAAGATGGAAGAAAGTGGATATGTTCAAGGGTGCAAATGCGATTATCTGAACGGATCAGCGCTCAGCAGATGGAGGATAGAGTAGATGGCAAAAAAAAGGAAAAGAAGAATTCGATGGAACATCGGAATGATCGTTTTCCTGGTTATATTTATCTATGTGATGATTAATATCGTTTCATTTTTTGTAAAAAAGAAACTGACGGTATACAGAGTAACAAAAGATGAGATGACGACAACGTTTTCTCTTACGGGAATTGCCCTGAGGGATGAGAAATTGTTAAAAGCATCCCAGAACGGATATATCACTTATTATGTGGAAGAAGGAAAACGAGTCAAAAAAACCGGCACATTGTACATATTGGATAAAGACGGAAAAGTTCAGGAAACATTTGCGGATCAAGCAGAGGCATTAAGAGGAAAAGGAGAGACTCTGGATGATGAAGAAGTACAGAAAAAAGTTACAGAGTTTCAGTCCATTTACAGTGACAGTCAGTTTTCAGATGTCTACGATCTGAAATATGATCTGAAAAATACGATTCTCAATCTAAATGAAGATTCTATGAAGGAAGTAATTGATGCTGTAAGCAAGAAGCTGGGAGAGGATGCTTTCCACACGGAAACAAGTCCTGCCAGCGGAGCTGTAGCCTTCTATTCGGATAGTTTTGACGGGAAAACGGCTGATGACATTAAGGATTCTGATTTTGATCAGGAGACTTACAGAGCTGTCAGATATAATTCGTCTGATCAGGTGAAGAAAGGAAATGTCGTTTGCCGGGTAACAAACAGTGAAAACTGGATGCTGGTTGTTCCGCTGGAAAAGAGTCAGTATGATTTTCTTCAGGATAAAGATTCTGTTACTGTGAAATTCCAGTCGGATCAGGAAAAGACAACAGCGGATCTGGAAGTAAAGAAAAAGGGAAACAGCTACTTTGGATATCTTTCACTGGACGACTATGTGGTAAGATATCTGGATGAAAGATATCTGGACATTGATATTACTCTGGACTCACATGAGGGGCTGAAGATACCAAATTCGGCAATTGTGAAAAAGAAATTTTATCAGGTGCCGGTGGAATACATCTCTAAAGGAAATGACGGGAAAGAAGAAGGTTTTAGTGTCCGTACGACTGATGACAAAGGCGAAGTAAAGGTAGAACAAAAAGATTTTACAATATACAAGAAGACAAAAAAATACTGTTATCTAGACCCAGAAGAGGTAGGGGAAGATGTGGTCCTTCAGTCAATGGATTCCGATGACACCTATCTGGTGGAAAAAACAAAGATGCTGGAAGGTGTATACTGCACGAATCAGGGCTATGCGGATTTCCGGCTGATTCAGAAAAATGCACAGAAGGATGATTACTGCATTGTTGAGGAAAATACGGATCACGGTATTAGTCTATATGATTTCATTGTTCTGGACAGCAGTACAATTAAAGAAAATCAGATCATTTACTGACAGAAAGGAATGTGAGGCATATGTTAATTGATCAGTATAATCAGGTAAAGGAAAATGTAAAGAAAGCATGTCAGAAGGCGGGAAGAGATCCAAGAGATGTAACGATCATTGCAGTGAGCAAAACAAAGCCCCTTGAGATGATTGAAGAGCTCAGGAAGGCAAAAGTTATGGATTTTGGGGAGAACAAAGCCCAGGAGCTGAAAGAAAAATATGAAAAAATCAGCTGGCCGGTTCGCTGGCATTTGATCGGACATCTTCAGACCAACAAGGTAAAATACATTGTTGATAAAGTAGCATTGATACATTCTGTGGATTCTGTGCATCTGGCAAAACAGATCGACAAGGAAGCTGCAAAACGGCAGATGAAAGAAGTGCCGATATTGATCCAGGTGAATTTTGCACATGAAGATACAAAATTCGGACTGGCTCCGGAAGAGGTGGAAGATGTGATAAGGGAAATTGCATCTATGGAGCACGTTAAGATCAAAGGATTGATGCAGATTGCTCCTTTTGTAGAGGATCCAGAGGAAAACAGGGAGTATTTTCGCGCAATGAAGCAATTATCTGTTGACATAAAGAATAAAAACTTTGATAATGTAGATATGAGTATACTCTCAATGGGAATGACCAATGATTATGAGGTAGCGGTTGAAGAAGGAGCTACCATGATAAGAGTTGGCACCGGAATCTTCGGTGAGAGAAATTATAGTATTTAGCGGAGGAAAACAAATGAAGGGTACTGTTGACAAGTTACTGAATTTAATGAAGCTTACGGAAGATGAAGAGTATGATGAAGAATACGAAGAATATGAAGACGATGAGGAAGAATATGAGGAGGAGAAGCCAGAACGTTTTTCTTTCTTCCGGAAGAAAGAGCAGCCGGTAGAAGAAGAGACTGCAGCTGTCAAACAGCCTTTTGAATCAAGCAGAGAAGCCAAAAAACGCAGATTTACCACGACAGGGGGCAGTAAGGTGATATCAATGAATGGAAGAGGAGTTGAAGTTTGTGTCATCAAGCCAAAAGATTTTGTGGAAGCTCAGACGGCTGCGGACCTGTTGAAGGAAGGCAGAACGGTTGTCATTAACTTTGAAGGGGCGGAACTTACGATCGCTCAGAGAAGCATTGATTTCATCGGAGGGGCTACCTATGCTCTAAATGGGTCGCTTCAGGCAGTATCCAGTAATATTTTCATTGCCGCTCCGGACAGCATTGAGGTGACAGGTGATCTGAAAAATGAGATCATGAATGAGAATACAATTTCTCCTCAGTTAAAATAGAACGAAGATCATGAAGGAAGAAGAGTTATTAAGAAAGAGGCTTTTAGAGCTGGCAGATAAAGCATATACGCAGAATATCTATACTTATACTCATTTTCTTAATGAGTATGAACAGAGTATTTATAAAGAGATGCAGAAGGAATTGTCATTCACAGATTCCCATTTGGAGGGAGGACATGAATATTTTACAAGGGCTGCAGTAGTTTTCGGTTCAGAAGATATGTTTGGTTATCAAGGTGAGATTCCATTGGCCTGTGCCAGAATCTCACCTGTTTTTGATAAATACGCGGAGAATCTGACTCATAGAGATTACCTTGGAGCCATGATGCATCTGGGAATAGAACGGCATCAGCTGGGAGATATTCTGATGAATGGGAAAGAGGCATATGTGTTTTGTTTTTCACATATTGGGCATCTGCTGGAAGAAGAACTAGTTAAGGTCCGCAATACTCAGGTCAGGACAGAGATGACTCTATGGGAGGAGAGCGGATATCAGCAAAAGTTTTTGACGAAGGAAGGCTTTGCTGCATCAACGCGGCTGGATGCTATTGTTTCCCTTGCGTTTGGACTCTCGAGGAAGGTGAGCGGACAGCTGCTGAAGAAGCAGAAAGTGTTTGTCAATGGAAAACTGTTCTTGAGCGGCGACGGCAGACTGGAAACGGGCGATGTCATATCGGTCCGCGGATACGGAAAATTCCTGTTGGAGGGATTAGGGAAGCAGTCCAGAAAAGGACGGCAGTTAGTAGTATTAAAAATATTTCAGTAGGAGGTTAAGATGATTACACCAGTAGAAGTGCTAGGAAAGGAACTAAAAAGAGGATTTGGATATAAAGCAATTGAAGTTGATGAATTTTTAGAAGATCTTGCAAAAGATTATGAAAAAGTCTATAAAGAAAATAATGAATTAAAGGAGAAAGTAACGGCTCAGACAGAAAATCTGAATCACTACCGTGCGATAGAAGAGTCTCTGAAAAAAGCACTGGTTCTTGCGGAGCAGACATCCAAAGAAACGATTGAAAATGCCGGAAAAGCTGCAAAAACCATTGAAAAAGAAGCTAAGCTTAAGGCGGAAGATATGATCCAGAAAGCCAAACAGGAAGCAGATCAAATCCGCAGCAGTGCCAAAGAAGATTTTGAAGAAGAAAAAAATCAGCATATAGCAGAAATGGAAAATTATAAAAAACTGATTCATAAGCTTGAAAGCGATTACTTCAACTATAAAGCAAAGATGAAACAGATCATAGGAGCCCAAATGGAGATTCTTGATAATCCGGTTTATGAGATGGAATTTGAAGTTGCAGCAAAAGAAGAAATGGAAACAAGTGAGGGCGAAGAGGAGAAAGAAGAAAAAAGGCAGGAAGATAATAATGGAGAATGTGAAGGAGAATCATAAAATTGATATACAGATGGATGGAAAAAAGATTTATGAAATCCGTCTGGAAGATTCATTTGAAGGCCTGATGGAAGCAATGGAGTTTCTGAATCTTGCCAAGAGAAAAGTGTGCATTGTGACAGAAAGTAATGTAGCGCCGATCTATCTGAGAGAAATCTATGAGAGAATTTCTCAAAAAGCCGCGAAAGTTGTTACATTCAGTTTTACGGCAGGTGAGGCCAACAAGCAGCTTTCTACAATCGAGAAAATATATGAACAGCTGATTCGCAGCCACTTTGACCGGAAAGATCTTTTGATCGCCTTGGGCGGAGGTGTCGTTGGCGATATGACCGGATTTGCTGCAGCTACTTATTTGAGAGGAATTGATTTTGTCCAGATTCCAACGACTTTGCTGGCACAGGTGGACAGCAGCATCGGTGGAAAGACGGGAGTGGATTTTCTTCAGTATAAAAATATGGTAGGAGCATTCCATCAGCCGAAATTAGTCTATATCAATACAGCAGTACTTAAGTCATTGCCGGAGCGGGAATATTTTTCTGGAATGGGTGAAGTCATTAAGCATGGATTGATCAAAGACAAAACCTATTATCAATGGATCAAAGATCATAAAGAAAAAATCAAAGACAGGGACGAGCAGGTCCTGAGGGAGATGATCTATCGAAGCTGTTTGATCAAAGGCGGTGTTGTGGAGAGAGATCCCAAAGAAAAGGGGGAGAGAGCTCTTCTGAATTTTGGACATACCTTGGGACATGCGATTGAGAAACTGAAAGATTTTCAGTGGCTCCATGGAGAATGCGTTGGGGTTGGATGCCAGCTTGCAGCTATGATTTCTGCCGGCAGAGGAGAAATATCACAGGATGATGTGAAAGACATAAAAAGTGTATTTAAAGAATTTGACTTGTGGAAGCCCGTTGGCGAGATAAATCCGGAGGAAGTGGTGCAGACAACAAAATCTGATAAGAAAATGGAAGGAAATCATGTGAAATTTATTCTTCTTCATCAGATCGGGGAAGCCTTTATCGACCGGAGTGTAACGGAGGAAGAGATGAAACATGCCTTGGAACAGTGGGACTAGAAAGAAAAAAACATATGGAAAGGTGTTTGTCTGGATCGTTTTTCTGACGATTCTCGATCGGCTGTCGAAGATGGCGGCGGATCAGTTTCTAAAATTTCAAAAGCCTTTTGTGATTGTAAAAGATGTCTTTCAGCTGGAATATTTGGAAAACAAAGGTGCGGCTTTTGGAATTTTCCAGGATCGGCAGGAAATTTTCTGCCTGATTACGATTCTTGCTTTGATCGGAATGACGTTGTTATTTGTCAAAATGCCGGATTTGCCCCGGTACCGTCCGATGAATGTATGCTATGTTTTGTTTATGGCAGGAGCGCTGGGAAATTTTATTGACAGGATCCTGCTGGGATATGTGATCGATTTCTTTTACTTTAAGTGGATCAATTTTCCAATCTTTAATATAGCGGATATTTATGTGACCACAGCAGTTATTCTGTTGTTGGTTCTCATTCTATTTTATTATAAAGAGGAGGAACTGGATTTCATTGGAAAAAAGAAATGAGATGGACCGAGAGATCGATTTTTTTGTGCTGGAAGAAGAAACAGGGAAACGTCTGGATCTTGTCCTGTCCGGCAGATGTCCGGATTATACGAGAAGTTATCTCCAGAAACTGTGCAGGGAACAGCGAGTCAAAGTAAATGAAAAGACAGCGAAAAGCAATTATAAGTGCAGGACAGGAGATCATATTTTTCTGGCAGTGCCGGCTCCAAAAGAACTGGAGGTAAAGCCGGAAGAAATGGATCTGGATGTCGTGTATGAAGATCAGGATGTGATTTTGATCAATAAACCTAAAGGAATGGTGGTTCATCCGGCAGCAGGGCACGACACGGGGACTTTGGTCAACGGTCTGCTGGCCCGATGCAAAGGAGAGTTGTCGGGAATTAATGGTGTACTGAGGCCGGGAATTGTTCACCGGATCGATAAGGATACGACAGGAATTCTGATTGCCTGCAAGAATGACTCGGCGCATCAAAAGATTGCGGCTCAGCTTCAGGAACATTCGATTACCAGAGTTTATCACGCCATTGTATATGGAATTTTGAAGCAGGATGAAGGAACCATAGATGCACCAATCGGGCGCAGCCCAAAAGACCGGAAGAAGATGGCAGTGGTGTCAGGAGGACGCCGTGCAGTCACACACTATAAGGTCATAAAGCGTCTGAAAAGAGGATTTACTTATATTGAATGCAGGCTGGAAACCGGACGGACACATCAGATCCGGGTACATATGGCATCTATTGGGCATCCGCTGCTGGGGGATGATGTGTATGGTCCTAAGAAACAGAAATATTCACTGGAAGGACAGTGTCTTCATGCAAAGGTTTTAGGGTTTGTTCATCCAAGAACTTCAGAATACATGGAGTTTGAAACATCTTTACCGCAATATTTTAAAGAATTACTGGTAAAACTGGATCATTGACAGGAGGAGAGATAACAATATGGAACTAGGATTTATTGGATGTGGAAATATGGCACAGGCTATGATAGCAGGGATTTTGGATCAGAATATCATGCCGAAAGAGGTGCTGGCTGCTTCTGGCCCAACACCGTCAAAGATGAAGAAGATAAAAGAAAAGTTTGGGATTATGACAACAACGAATAATCGAGAAGCAGCAAAAGCTGAGATTGTTGTGCTTTCTGTAAAACCGCAGGTGTACCATGAAGTCATCCATGAGATTCGAGATGATATCAGTAAGTCGCAGCTGATTGTTACGATCGCTGCGGGAGTTACTATGGCTCAGGTAGAACGGCAGTTTGGAAAAGAAGTTAAGATTGTTCGGGTTATGCCGAATACACCGGCTCTTGTAGGGGAAGGAATGTCCGGAATGTGCTGCAATGAATATGTGGAAGAGGAAGAACTGGAACGAGTTCGCAGAATTTTTGAGAGTTTCGGAAAAGTAGAAATTGTAACTGAAGATCTGATAGATGCGGTTGTTGGTGTCAGCGGAAGCTCTCCAGCATATGTTTATATGTTTATCGAGGCCTTGGCAGATGCTGCAGTTATGCAGGGAATTCCGAGAAATAAAGCGTATACATTCGCGGCTCAGTCAGTTCTTGGAAGTGCAAAGATGGTGCTTGAGACGGGCGAACATCCGGGAGTTTTGAAGGATGCCGTGTGCTCTCCGGCAGGAACAACTATCGAAGCAGTGAGAATCTTAGAAGAAAAAGGCATGCGCAGCGCTGTTATTGAAGCAGTTGCAGCTGCAAGTGAAAAAAGCAGAGATATGGGAAAATAATTCTTTACAAACAGGGCAATCCTGTGATAGAATACAACAGTTAGCTGACCGATACTCAGATTTGGGCACTCCAAACCCTTTCCTGGTATTTGGTGTCATAAAAGAATTAAGGAGGAAGAAAGATGATTTCATCAGAAAAGAAACAGGCTATTGTAGCAGAATTTGGAAAAGATGCAAAGGATACAGGTTCACCAGAGGTTCAGGTTGCGATTTTAACAGCAAGAATCCAGGAGCTTCAGGAGCATTTTAATAATCATCCAAAAGATCATCATTCAAGAAGAGGACTTCTTAAGATGGTTGGTAAGAGACGTAACCTGCTTGCTTACTTAAAGAGCAAAGATGTCGAAAGATATCGTTCATTAATCGAAAAATTAGGATTAAGAAAATAATAAATCAGGATCAGACACCTTTTGTCGCGAGAATACGACAAAAGGTGTTTTATATTTGTCAGATTGGAAAAGTCTGAATGCTTGTTTTTTGACAAAGGAGATGGTAATGTGGACAGCGGGAATATACTTTTTCATTTTTCCGGCGCGTACAGGCAGCAGGATTTTTACAAAGGAGAGGACATAGAAGAAATTGATTGTGAACATCTGTATGGAACCAACTGCTGTCTGGATGAGAAAACCAGAGAATGGCTGGAGAAGGAGATTGCTGTCAAAGGCACGGGCGGGATTCATTTTCTGGATTCCGGCAATTATCACTATATGACGAGGCTATGGATGGAACAAATCAGACAGCCTTTTGATCTTCTGGTTTTGGATCATCACACCGATATGGATTTTCCTATGCTGGAGGAACTTCTGACTTGCGGGAGCTGGCTTCGGAATGCCCTGGAAGGTCAGGAAAATATGAAAGAGGTTTATTTAATTGGACCGGAACAGAAAGATGTGGAGAGAATCGGAGATTATCATAAGGGGAAAATGCATATTATGACCCAGGAGCAAATGCATCAAGGAAACAGACCAGAAGAAGCAAAGGATGGTTTTCCAATCTATATTTCCATCGATAAGGATGTGCTGGGGGAACAGTGGGCCAGGACTGCATGGACGCAGGGAGATATGACGCTTGAGGAAATGTGTCACATTCTGGATTCTTTCATAAGAAAAAGAGAGGTTTTGGGCATTGATATTTGCGGGGAAGCTCCAAGGACCGGAAATGTTGCCCAGGAGTGCCTTTGGCGCAATATAAATGAAAAAACCAATGATGTTCTTTTTGGATTTCTTGAAGACTATAAAAGGGCTGGTTTTTTTGAAAAGAGTATGGTACAATAACATGGTTATTGAGGCGTTTCCCGAGACTACTGAAAAGCCGGTTTGCCGGAAGGAGAGAACACAGCCGGTTTTTCAGTTGTTTCGGCGCCTTATAATCAAAACAGAATAAAAGGAGACGAAATTATGATAAAACAGTTTAGTATGGAACTTGCGGGCCGTACACTAATGGTAGAAATCGGACGTGTGGCAGCCCAGGCAAATGGAGCCGCGTTTATGCACTATGGGGATACTGTTGTGCTGTCAACTGCGACTGCATCTGAGAAGCCAAGAGAGGGAATTGACTTTTTCCCTTTGAGTGTAGAGTATGAAGAGAAGTTATATGCGGTAGGAAAGATTCCGGGAGGATACTTAAAGAGAGAAGGGAAACCTTCTGAAAATGCGATTCTTACAGACAGAGTTATTGACCGTCCGATGAGACCGCTGTTCCCGAAAGATTACCGAAATGATGTTACTCTGGATAATCTGGTTATGTCAGTGGATCCGGACTGCAGTCCGGAATTAACAGCAATGCTGGGGTCTGCGATCGCGACAGCAATTTCTGATATCCCATTTGATGGACCTACTGCATCTACGATGGTTGGTCTTGTAGATGGAGAATTCGTGATCAATCCAACTGCAGCACAGAAAGAGGTATCTGATTTAGCACTTACGGTTGCTTCCACAAGAGAAAAAGTCATTATGATTGAAGCAGGTGCCAATGAAGTGCCGGAAGACGTTATGCTGGAAGCTATTTTCAAAGCACATGAGGTCAACCAGGAAATTATTAAGTTTATTGATGAGATTGTAGCGGAATGCGGAAAAGAAAAGCACGAATATGAGCATCATACGGTAAATCCGGAAATGTATGAAGATATGGTATCTTTTATCACACCGGAAGCGATGGAAGAAGCAGTTTTCACAGACGATAAACAGACAAGAGAAGCTAATATTCGTGAAATTGAGGAAAAACTGGAAGAGCGTTATGCAGAAAATGAAGAATGGATGGAACAGGTATCTGAGGCTGTTTATGATTTCCAGAAAAAGACAGTCCGCAAAATGATCTTAAAGGATAAGAAACGTCCAGACGGCCGTGATGTGAAGCAGATTCGTCCGCTTCATGCAGAAATTGACTGTCTGCCGCGAGTTCATGGATCTGCAATGTTCCAGAGGGGACAGACTCAGGTTATGACAGTTACGACACTGGGATCTTTATCAGAGGCTCAGAGATTAGATGGAATCGATGTGACGGAAACAGAAAAAAGATATATGCATCACTACAATTTCCCGTCATATTCCGTGGGAGAAACGAGACCGAGCAGAGGGCCGGGACGTCGTGAGATCGGACACGGAGCATTAGCAGAGCGTGCCCTTGTTCCGGTACTGCCTACAGTAGAAGAATTTCCTTATGCGATTCGTACGGTATCTGAGATCATGGAATCTAATGGATCTACATCTCAGGGAAGTATCTGTGCATCTTCTCTGTCACTGATGGCTTCCGGAGTGCCGATCAAGGCTCCGGTGGCAGGAATTTCAGTTGGTTTGGTAACAGGAGACAGCGATGATGATTACATTATTTTAACGGATATCCAGGGATTAGAGGATTTCTTTGGGGATATGGACTTTAAGGTTGCTGGTACGGATAAAGGAATAACAGCGATCCAGATGGATATTAAGATTCATGGACTTACGGAACAGATTATCCGGGAAGCAATCGCAAGAACTAAGGAAGCAAGAACTTATATCCTGCATGAAGTAATGAACCCAGTGATTGGTCAGGCAAGAGATCATGTAGGAAAATATGCTCCGAAGATTTCCCAGTATACGATTGATCCGGATAAGATTTCTGAAGTAATCGGAAAACAGGGCAAGACGATCAATGGAATCATCGATGAGACCGGAGTTAAGATTGATATTGATGAGAGCGGAAGAATTGATATTTTAAGTGAAGACCAGGCAATGATTGACAAAGCCATCAGTATTATCAAGTCTATTGTAGAGCCTCTTAATGTGGGAGATATCTATGAAGGTGAAGTTGTGCGCATCATGCCGTTTGGTGCTTTTGTGCAGCTTTCTCCGAACAAAGATGGAATGATCCATATTTCCAAATTGGCAAAAGAGAGAGTCAACAAAGTAGAAGATGTTGTAAACATTGGAGATAAAGTTGCGGTTAAGGTATTGGAAATTGATAAGATGGGAAGAATTAACCTGAAGCTGGAAGAAAAAATAGAAGATTAGACAAAGAAAATGAAAACCGGGCACAGATAATATGTCCGGTTTTTGTATAGGAGACGAAAATGAAGCATATCATATTGGCGTCTGGTTCTCCAAGACGGAAAGAAATTTTTGAACTGGCGGAATTATCCTTCGATGTGATGCCAAGCCATGTTCAGGAAGTTATTACGAAAGAACGTCCGGAGGAAGCGGTCATGGAGTTATCTGGGCAGAAAGCCAGAGATATCTGGAAGAAGATACAAGGAGATGAGATTATTGTAGGAGCGGACACCGTAGTTGCTTTTGAGGGGAAGATTCTGGGAAAACCAAAAGATGAGGAAGATGCTGCCAGAATGCTTTCTATGTTAAGCGGTAATGTACATCAGGTATATACTGGTGTGACTGTGATCTTTCAGGGAAAAGAAACATCTTTTTATGAAGAGACGAAAGTTCGTTTTTATGAAATAGATGATCAGGAAATTGAGGAGTATATCCGTACTGGTGAGCCCATGGACAAGGCAGGAGCCTATGGAATCCAAGGGAAGGCAGCAGTGTTTATCCGATCGATTGAAGGAGACTACTATAATGTGGTAGGATTTCCAATTGCAAGATTTTTGCATGAGATGAAGAAAATCTTATCATAGACAAAGAAAGGGATTTGAAATGGAAAAGATAGCAATTGTAACGGACAGCAACAGCGGAATCACTCAGAAGGAAGGAAAAGAACTGGGAATTTCCGTACTTCCCATGCCGTTTTATATTGATGAGACACTGTATTTTGAAGAAATTACGCTGACTCAGGAAGATTTTTATCGGAAACTTGAAAATAACCAGGATATCAAGACATCACAGCCTGCTCCGGGAGACGTGACAGATTTATGGGACAAGCTTCTCAAAGATTATGATCAGATTGTTCACATCCCCATGTCCAGTGGCTTGAGCAGTTCCTGTGCCACGGCAGCAATGCTTGCACAGGAGTATGGAGAAAAAGTACAGGTTGTAGATAATCAGAGGATTTCCGTGACACAGAGACAGTCAGTTCTCGATGCTTTAGAACTTAGAAAAGAGGGAAAAAACGCCCATGAAATAAAAGAAATCCTGGAAGAAGAAAAATTTGACAGTGGAATTTATATTATGGTGGATACTTTAAAATATTTAAAAAAGGGCGGAAGGATAACGCCGGCTGCTGCTGCCATAGGAACTGTGTTAAGCATTAAGCCTGTACTTCAAATTCATGGAGAAAAACTGGATGCTTACGCAAAGACACGCGGAGTTAAAGCCGCCAAGAAGAAAATGATTGCTGCCATTCAAAAAGAACTGGAAGAGCAGTTCCCAGATGGTGATTACAAAAAACATGCATATCTGCAGGCTGCTTATACGGGAAACCTGGAAGATGCAGAAGAATGGGCCGAAGAATTAAAGGAAGCATTTCCGGGAATGGAGTTTCACATGGATCCTCTTTCTTTAAGTGTTGCCTGTCATATTGGACATGGTGCTTTGGCTGCTGCGTGGACGCGGAAACATTTTGAGTGTTAAATTTTAGTGAAATCCTCATACTTTTTTATGGTATGAGGATTTTTTGTGCTAGAATAGATGCGATTATGAAACTTAGGAGAATGCATATGGAAATGAAACAAGTATTAGTGACAGCAGTTGACATTGGAGCGTCTCTTCTTGTATCTGGAGGAGGAGTCTCCAGGGTGGAAGATACGATCAACAGAATCTGCAGGGCATATGGAGCGAAAGAAACCGATGTATTTTCGATAACCTCAAGTATTGTTGCTTCTGTTCGGGATGACAGCGGTGAAGTATATACAAGAACAAAACGAATCAAGGAATATCATACAGACTTTACAAAATTAGACCAGTTAAATCAGCTGTCTAGATATATATGTGAGAATCAGCCGGATCTTCAGGAAGTTAGAGAAAGACTGGAGAAGATTGAACAGGGCGATGGACAGAGCCTAAAAAAACGAACGTTGGTATCGGCTCTGATCGCAGCAGCTTTTTCAGTGTTTTTCGGCGGAGGATGGCAGGAATCTCTGGCGGCTTTTGCGATTGGAGGCATGGTTATGCTGTTTCGGGAGTATATGAAGAGATTTCTGATCAACCGTATGTTTTTAGATTTTTTATCTGCTTTTCTTGTGGCGTCGGCGGCTTATGGAATTTCAAGAACAGGAACAGCATCAGAATACGGAACGGTAATCATCGGCAATATCATGCTTTTAGTGCCAGGGGTTGCTTTCGTAAATGGTTTGCGGGATATGATCAGTGGGGATACGATGTCGGGGATACTGACCGTATGTGAATCGATTATCCTGGCAGTATTTCTGGCGGGTGGTTCGTTTGCGGCAATCGTGTTCTGGGGAGGTGTTATATAAAATGGAAGGAATCATACAAATTGCGGCAAGTTTTGTGGGAAGCACAGGATTTGCGGCGCTGTATCATCTTCATGGAAAGAAGCTGTGGATCTCCGGTCTGGGAGGTATGATATGCTGGGCTTCTTATCTTGGATTTCAAAACGTGATAGGAAACGCTTTTTTAACCAATTTATTTGCTACGATGGCGGCGACGGCTTATGCGGAACTGATGGCGAGAACTCAAAAGACTCCGGTAACAGTTTATTTGATTAGTGCCATTATTCCTATGGTTCCGGGAGGAACTTTGTATTATACAATGAATTATGCGATTGCAAAAGAATGGCCCTTATTTTCTGAGTATGGGCAAAGGACGGTTATGATTGCGGCAGCCATGGCCGGAGGGATTATGATTGCATCTTCGTTTTTTAAAATGTATACTCAGATCCGCCGTTATTATACAATGGAAAAATAGAAAAGCATTGTTTTTAATCTTTAGATTTAAAAGCTTCTCTCTGTTGCATAGGAGGGAAGCTTTTTGAATATATCAGATAAAAAAGGAAAAATGATATGGGTGAGGATGAAAAGCTGGAAAATGAATTGAATCTGGCACTGGGAATGAGCCCCCAGGTAAGGGAAAGATCCCTGGATCTGGATGTAGGGTATGACAAAGAAGAAGACCGATGGGAGGTTTTGTTTCAATATGCAGGAGAGATTCATCCCGAGCAATTCCCAGAAGGAATTCGGGTGGAACTTCTGAGTCAGGGATATGGAATCGCCTACCTGCCGGAAAGGGAGATTTTGGAGTTTGCTGCTCTGCCTCAGATCATTTATATAGAAAAACCCAAAAATCTTTTGCTAGAGAGAGAAGAAGGAATTGCGGCGTCCTGCATGATTTCAGTGAGGGTTCCTCCGGATTCTCTGTCCGGAGAAGGTGTCTATGTGGGAATACTGGATACCGGAATCGATATCTTTCATCCGGATTTTATCGATGAGGAAGGAAATACGCTGATTGCCGTATTGTGGGATCAGACAATTCCCGGAAATCCGCCGTCTCCTTTTTATCAGGGAAGCGTGTATACAAAAGAAGAAATTAACCGGGCTATTCATGAGCCGGGAGGAAGAAGTTTGGTTCCAAGTACAGATGGAACGGGACACGGTACCCATGTGGCGTCAATTGCTGCAGGGAGAAAAGGAGTCGCACCTAAGGCGGAACTGATTGTTGTCAAGCTGGGCAATGCTGATGGAAGAGGATTTCCCAGGACTACACAGCTGATGTCTGCTTTGGATTATACGGTAAGATTTGCTCAGGATCATGGACGCCCGGTGGCGGTCAATATAAGTTATGGAAATAATTATGGAGATCATAGAGGAAATTCTTTGTTGGAAACGTTTGTGACCAGAATTTCAGGAAGCTGGAAAAGCACGATTTGTATCGGAACGGGAAATGAGGGTGATACAGGGAGGCATAAACATGGGAGAATGCGACAGGATGCAGAAAAGATTTTGTTTGATATTGCTCCCTTTGAGCCAAATATGAATCTGCAGCTCTGGAAACATTTCACAGATGATATTCGCATAGAACTGACGGCACCTTCCGGAGAAATCCGCCAGATTCAAAACCAGCAGGGGAAAGGAGTATACCGCTATGGCGGGACTTTGGTTTATGTATATTACGGAACGCCGACTCCTTATAATGAGCTTCAGGAAATCTATTTTTCTTTTTTGACAGAAAACAGAGAGAGTATCGAAAGCGGATCTTGGGAACTGAGACTGATTCCAGAGCGGATAGTGAATGGAAGGTATGATCTTTGGCTCCCTGTTTCCTCAGGAAGTAATTCCCAGACTCGATTTTTAGAACCATCGTCGACATTAACACTTACTATTCCGTCCACTGCCCGGAAGATTATAGCAGCAGGCGCATATAATGTACGGCTGAATGCTTATGCGGGATTTTCCGGAAGGGGAGATGAAGAAGTTTGTATGTCAAAGCCCGATCTTGTAGCACCTGGAATTGGAATATTGGGAGCGGCACCGGGAGGAGGAGAATCGGTTATGTCTGGTACATCTATGGCAGCACCATTTATTTCCGGCGCCTGTGCACTGATGATGGAGTGGGGAATCGTGAAGGAAAATGATCCCTATTTATATGGAGAAAAGGTCAGGGCATATCTTCAGCGGGGTGCAAGAAAAATGAATGGATTTGAAGTCTATCCCAATTCTCAGGTAGGATATGGAAGGCTCTGTGTAAGGGAAAGTCTCCCTTTGGAGTGAAAAAAATGTGAAACTTGTACAGATTTTGGTGAATTTCTCGACAATGTATAGAAAAAGTGATACAATGATACAGTTGTTTAAAGCACTAAAGTGAAAAAGAAGGAAGAAACACTATGAAGATCATTGTATGCATGAAACAGGTGCCGGCAGGAACCAATGTTGAGATTGACCCTGAAACCGGCGCAATGAAGCGTATGTCAGGAGAGACAAGGACCAATCCATATGACTTGTTTGCTCTGGAAACAGCGCTTCTGCTTAAGGAAAAGATGGGAGGAACAGTTACAGTTCTGACAATGGGGCCGGCACAGGCAGAAGAAATGATAAGGGATGCTTATACGATGGGGGCAGATGAAGCGGTTATCCTGTCAGACAGAAAGTTTGCAGGGGCGGATGTTCTGGCAACGTCGTATGCTCTGAAACAAGGAATTGAAGTCATAGGGGGTGCGGATCTCATTTTATGCGGCAGGCAGACGACGGACGGAGATACGGCACAGGTAGGTCCTGCGATTGCGGAACATATGGGAATACCTCATGCTGCATGGGTATCAGAAATCGTAGATGTCAGAGAAGATGCTATCTGTGTTAAGCAGGATCTTGCCAGCGTAACACAGGTTTCAGAACTGCCATTTCCATGTCTGATTACAGTAGATAAGGATATATGCGTTCCAAGACTCCCATCTTACCGGCTGATGAGAGAGACAAAGGACCGGCCGATTAGAATTTTAAGCTTTAAGGATATGCCGGATCAGGATTTGAGCCGGTATGGACTGATTGGATCACCGACAGCGGTTGAGCGAATGTTTGCACCACCGGAGACACAAAAACAGGTGTATTTGGAAGGAAGCGCAGACGAGAAGACAGAACAGTTGTTTTCTGTCCTGACAGAAGAGAAAATTATCTAGAGGAGAATCAAATATGGATTTTTTAAAATTTAATGCGCAAAAATGCAGTTTGTGCGGAATCTGTGTTGAAAAATGTCCGTTTGGCGCTTTGACAATGGAAGATGATGGGATCAAAGTGTCAGAAAACTGCCGCATGTGCGGAATTTGTGTACGGCAGTGTCCGGAAGAAGCGATCAGATTCGAACAGAGAGCGAAATCATTTGATAAGAGTCAGTGGAAAGATTTTCTGATTTATGTGGAACAGGAACAGGGGGACATTCATCCAGTGACTTATGAATTGATCGGAGAAGCCAGAAAAATGGCACAAAAAGTAGGATATCAGGTAAACTGTGTAATTGTCGGAGGAGAAGGAACCCGAAAGAATGCCGAAAAACTGCTTCCTTATGGAACAGACTGTGTTTATGTTTATGAGCACCAGGGATTTGAAGGATTAAAGGCGGACTGTTATGCGGATGCTGTGGCAGATTGTATTGCAGCAACAAAACCAAGTTCAGTACTGATTGGAGCAACAGCATTTGGACGTTCCATGGCTCCAAGACTGGCAACCAGATTCCATACAGGTCTGACAGCAGACTGCACGACTCTTGACATTAAGCCAAACACGGATATGGTGCAGATCCGTCCTGCATTTGGCGGAAATATCATGGCGCAGATTGGAATTACAAAGTCAAGACCTCAGTTTGCAACTGTCAGGTACCGTGTCATGGACCGTGCCAAAAAGGTGGAACATCCGGTCGGAAAGATTATCGAGTGCCCGGTGAACGATGCCATGGCGTATTCCAAAATCAAAATCCTGTCTTCCCAGGTGATCCAGAAACAAAAAAGCCTGGAAGAGGAGGACATCATTGTTGTTGCAGGAAGGGGAACCCGCAATGAAAATGGAGTTAGGATCTGTCAGGATCTGGCAGATGTGCTGGGAGGCCAGCTTGCGTTTACCCGTCCAATGGTGGAAGATGGATTCGGAGATACGGCGCATCAGATAGGATTGTCCGGACGGACGGTAAGGCCGAAGCTGATCATTACCTGCGGTGTATCCGGTGCAATCCAGTTTACTTCCTGTATGAACGGATCTGAGTATATTGTAGCAATCAACACAGATCCTGACGCGCAGATTTTTAAGACAGCAAATTACTGTCTGGTGGATGATCTGTTTCAGATTGTTCCAAAATTGACAGAAATGTTGAAAAAGCGAAAGGAGGATGACGAAAATGGCGTATCCTTATAAAAAAATGCAGGAAGAAGATTTTGACTACATACGCTCTGTCACCAGCGAAGACCGTGTCTGGGTTGGAGATGAAATAGCGAGAGAATATTATCATGATGAGATGCCGGAATATGGGGAATATCCTCCGGAACTTTACGTAGAAGCAGAAAATACGGAAGAGATTTCTAAGATTATGGCCTATGCCTATAAAGAAAATATTCCTGTAGTATGCAGAGGAGCAGGAACCGGACTTGCCGGAGGAGCCACCTGTAAGTACGGCGGGATTATGCTTTCTATTATGCGCATGAATCGGATTTTCCCGGTGGATCATAAAAATCAGACCATTACGGCGGAACCAGGAGCGCTTTTGATTGATATTCAGGCAGCGGCAGCAGCCGAAGGTTTGTTCTATCCTCCGGATCCAGGGGAGAAGACAGCTTCTATCGGAGGAAATGTAATCACCAATGCCGGAGGAATGAAGGCAGTTCGTTATGGGCTTACGAGAGATTTTGTAAGATGTATGGAAGTGGTGCTCCCGGATGGTTCAGTTATGAATTTTTCTTCTAATGTAGTAAAAAATACAACAGGATATGATTTGAAAGATTTGGTTATCGGATCGGAAGGAACGCTCTGTATCCTGACGCAGGTGACATTAAAACTTCTGCCGGCTCCGACTTGTTCCTGTACTCTGGTTATGCCATTCGCGAGTCTGGAAGAATGTGCAGATATGGTGCCGAAAGTACTGGAGCTTCCGTTTGTGCCAACCGCCATTGAATTTCTGGAGAGAGAACTGATTGATATTGTAGAGCGTCGCCTTCACAAATTATTTCCGGTAAAAGAAGGAGAAGCTGTTTTGATCGTAATGTATGATGCATCCAGCAAGCAGGAATTAGACAGCGCAGTTCAGGCTGCTGCGGAAGCAGCTTTGGCCAATGGGGCTTTTGACTGCTGCATTGCCGCGACACCGGATCGGGCCGGATCTGTATGGGATGTAAGAGGAGCAATCCTGGAGGGGATGAAGGCGGACTCTGTATCTCAGGAAGAATGTGATGTGGTCGTTCCGAGATCAAGGATTGCAGAATATGTAAAAAAAGCTAAAAAAATCGCGCTTTCTCATGGAATTCGGGTAGAGCCTTGCGGTCACTGTGGAGATGGAAATATCCATACGGAGATGCTTCGGGGACCTGAAATGAGTGATGAAGAGTGGAAGAGCGCAACTCATGCAAGTTTGACAGAATTATATGCTTTGTCAAAAGAATTGGGAGGGCAGCTGTCTGGAGAACACGGAATCGGAAACGGAAGATTAAAATTCCTGGAAGAGTTTGTAGGATCCAGAATGATTGCACTTTATAAATCTGTGAAGCTTGCTTTTGATGACAAACTGATATTGAATCCGGGAAAAGTAGTAGAGTTCCAGGAAGATCGGATGTAAGAACCATGAAAGGAAGAGGAAATGAGTGGAAAAAGCAAAATATTAGTTGATAAAAGCAGAATGCCTCTGGCCATGGGAGTGGCCTTTGTAGCATTTACGACCCAGTTTGGAGGAGGATTCGCCTCTGGAGCACAGATTTATCAGTACTTCATTAATTATGGAATTTGGTGTCTTGTGCTCCCGATTGTTACCCAGGGATTGTATGCCTTATTTTTCTGGTATGGCATGCGCTACGCTTATAAGCATAAGGCATATGACTACCGAAGCTTTTCAGATAAATTTTATGGAAAAACAAGGTTCTTTATGTCCAATCTCTATGAAATCTGTTATCTTATTATGATCGGAACAGCTTCCGCAGCGGCTTTTGCCACTGGAGGGTCCACGATAGCGGCATTGTTTGATATTCCATACTGGCTGTGCACGGTTATAATCGCAGTATTCATCTTTGTTATTGCTCTTTTTGGAACCAATGTGGTTCGTAAATGTGCATCGACGCTGAGTGTACTGATTATTATCGGATTGATTCTTGTACTGGTTCCGAATATCATTGCCCAGTGGGGAACAATTGTTGAATCTGCTTCTCGGATGATATCAGGAGAAATGACTGTGATTTCCAAAGAAAGCGGAAATTTTGGACCGGCTCTCTGGTCTGCCATTCTTTATTTCTTCTTCCAGCTGGCATCCGTATCTGTTATGTATCAGCATATGGAAGATATCACAGATGTAAGGCAGATCAATCGTGCAGCGATTGGAATGTTTATCTGCAATTTTGTAGCAATGGAATTATCTATTATCGGGCTGATGGCGGTAAGCTTTGCCTCTCAGCTTGTGACGGCAGAAGTACCGATGCTGGTTTTAGTACAGCAGGGAGTAGGATCTGGAATCCTGACGCCGATCATCTCCATTCTGATTATTCTTGGAGCAATTTCAACAGCTGTTAATATGATTTCAGGAATCGTAACCCGATGTGTCAATGCGGTGGAAAAGAGAATCCGTGATACAAGACAGAAAAATAAGGGGCATCTTGCAAGAAATGCGGTCTTCACACTGGTATTTACCTTCCTTGCTTTTGCGATTGCTCAGTTTGGCTTGATGACAGTTGTAAGCAAAGGATATGCTTATCTTGGATATGCAGCTCTGATTACGCTGTTTATCCCGTTTGTACTTCATGCAGTCATCACAAGAGGAAGTGAAATTTAACAGACAATAGTAAAAAAGATTTTAAGACAGTCTATTTGTTTTGATCAAAAAAGAGGGTGAAACCGGGAGTTTTTTGTGTTATACTCAACATCGTACCGAAATACTTATAAGACAGGAGAATGATTATGGATCGTAAGATAAAAAGGATTGTCATTGTGATTCTGGCGGTTATTCTTGTCCTGCTTGTTTTTTCAGGATATGGATATATTACACAGAAAATGACGGCGAATGATGGAATAGAATCTTTAAATAACAAGGAGTACCAGAAGGCGTATGAGAAGTTCCACGAGGCTGCCGGCAAGTTTACTTTGCTCTGGACAAAGCAGAAGACAGATGTACTGCTTTATGAAGGAGAAGCGCTGTATCAGTTGGAACGATATGATGATGCAATCGATGTCTATGATAAGCTGATTGATAAGGGAGAGAGCCAAGGATATTCCTTTAAGGCACTTTGTTATGCAGGAAAAGGAAAGGAGTCCAAGGCACTTGATGTGTGCAATGAAGGTATTGAAAAGATGCCGGAAGCAGGAGATATTTACTGTACCAAGTATGGAATTCTTGCAAAACAGGAGAAGTACGAGGAAGGTATAAAAGTATTGGAGACCGCCCTGGATCAGGACAATTTAGAAGACAGAAAAGAAGTTCTGTTCACAAGGATCGGAGCTTATGAATCCACCTTTGATTTTGATAAGGCATATGAGTACGCCAAAGAATTTGTGAAAGAATATCCAAATGATAAGGACGGGCAGAAGGAACTGACTTTTTTGGAAACCAGATGATCAGAATCTGATTTGTTTGAGGAAATCGAAAGATTTCCTCTTTTTTTTATGCAAAAATAAAATTTCGTAAAATAGATATTGACAAAAAAATATTTCGCACATATAATGTAATTACAAAATAAAATTTCGCGCGGAACAAAAATAAAAAATATTATTTTGCAAAAGAAGGAGAATCAAAATGCACTTGATTTTAGCAGGGCATGGGAAGCTGGCACAGGAGATCGTAAACTCCGCTAATATGGTGTTTGGACAGATGGAACAGCTGGATGTGGTAACTTTTTTGCCCGGTGAAAACACAGAGACTTTAAAAAAGAAATATCAGGAAATTATAGATCACTGCCCGGAAGACGAGGAAATTCTCTTTCTGGTAGATTTATTCGGCGGAAGTCCTTACAATGCGGCTTTTGAGATGGTCATGGGACAAAAAAGGATGGATGTGATTACCGGACTAAGTCTTCCGATGCTGATCGATGCGGCGGGAATACGTATGATGAAAGAAGGAATCAAAGCTTCAGAAATGTATCATGAACTGGGAATAGATTCCTATATTCGTTCCTGCCAGGCAATGTTGGAAAAAACAACAGAAGTACAAAACGAGGAGGATGACGAACTATGAAAATTAATTTAGTAAGAATCGATGATCGTTTGATCCACGGACAGGTAGCAACTGTGTGGGCAAAGGAAGCAAACGCAGAAAGAATTATTATCTGCAGTGATGAAGTAGCAAAAGATGAAATTCGAAAAACCCTGCTGTTACAAGTTGGCCCTCCTGGAGTCAAGGTAAGTGTTGTAAATGTGGCAAAGGCGGTTCGTGTATATAACAATCCAAAATATGAAAACGATACGGTATTCTTCCTTTATACCTGTCCGCAGGATGTGCTGCGTATGGCAGAAGCGGGAGTGCCGATCAAGAGTGTTAATGTAGGCGGGATGGCATTTAAGACCGGAAAACGCCAGATTACAAAAGCCGTTTCCGTGGATGATGACGATGTAGCAGCTTTTAAAAAACTTCATGAAATGGGAATTGAACTGGAGATTCGTCCGGTTGCAACCGATAAAAAGATTGATCTTATGAGCAAGATCGAAGAATAAAAATAGGCAGGAGGATTTAAAAAATGGGATTATCAACGATACAGATTATATTGTTAGTTATCTTTGGATGTGTTGCCGGTATGGGAAGTGTTCTGGATTCCTTCCAGACCCACCGTCCGCTGATTGCGTGTACGATTGTAGGAGCTATCTTGGGAGATCTTCAGACGGGAATCATTCTGGGAGGAACTCTTGAAATGATTGCTCTTGGCTGGATGAACATCGGAGCAGCTCAGTCACCGGATTCTGCATTGGCCAGTATTATTTCTACGATTCTTGTAATCGTTGGAAATCAGTCAATTTCTGCAGGAATTGCCATCGCTCTTCCTGTGGCAGTAGCAGGTCAGGTATTAACAGTATTTGCAAGAACGGTAACTATCTTTTTCCAGCATGCAGCAGATAAATATGCGGAAAATGCTAATTTCCGCATGATTGATGTTTGTCATGTGACTGCATTGGTTGTACAGGCCCTTCGTGTGGCTGTGCCGACATTTCTAGTTGCTGCAGTAGTCAGTCCAAGTGGTGTTCAGTCTCTGCTGGACAGCATCCCGGAAGTTATTACAGGAGGATTGACAGTAGCAGGCGGAATGATTGTAGTTGTTGGTTATGCTATGGTACTGAATATGATGGGTGCACAGTATTTGATGCCATTTTTCTTCCTTGGTTTCGTTATCGCGGCCTTCACAGATTTCAATCTGGTTGCATTCGGAATCATGGGTGCTGTCTTCGCTATCATTTATGTACAGCTGAATCCGAAATTTGCGGATCTTAAGGTAGTATCTGCACCGGCAGGATCCGGTACAGGAGCGGCGGACGACGATTTGGATGATGAGCTGGATGATGAACTGTAATATGGGAGGAGAACAATGAGTGAAAAAAAATTAACGAAAAAAGATCGAATTAGTATGTTTTTAAGAACCAATCTGCAGCAGGCATCTTTTAACTATGAACGTATGCATGGATTGGGCATGGCTTTTGACATGGTACCGGCAATTAAGCGGCTTTACGATACAAAAGAAGAAAGAGTTGCGGCTCTTAAGAGACATTTGACATTTTTCAATGTTACGCCGGGAGCCGTGGGGCCAGTTCTTGGGGTCACTGCAGCCTTAGAGGAATCCAAGGCAAACGGAGCAGATATTGATGAAGGAACCATTGGCAGTATTAAAATTGGTCTTATGGGTCCATTCTGTGGAGTAGGAGATCCTATTTTTTGGGGAACACTTCGCCCGATTACTGCAGCGATTGGCGCATCCCTTGCCCTGAATGGAAGTCTTTTAGGTCCGGTATTGTTTTTCGTAGCTTTTAATCTGGTACGTCTTGCTGCATTGTATTTCGGACTGGAATTTGGCTACAAGAAAGGACTGGATTTTGTACAGCACCTGGCAGGAAATATGCTGCAGAAAGTGACAGAGGGAGCTTCTATTCTTGGATTGTTTGTCATGGGAGCCCTGGTATCTGCCTGGACAACGATCAATGTTCCGCTTGTTGTTTCTAAAGTAACGACGGATGGAAAAACAACGGTTACAACTGTACAGGATATTTTGGATCAGCTGCTTCCAGGACTTCTTGCTTTAGTGCTGACGATGATCGTATCAAAGCTGTTAAAGAAAAACATCAGTCCGATTGCAATTATCTTTATCCTGTTTATTGTAGGAATTGTCGGATATGGTTTAGGAATTTTGGCATAACCAGGAGGGAAAAATATGATGACAAAGGCAGTTAGACTGTATGGGGAAATGGATTTAAGACTGGAAGAGTTTCAGCTGCCGGAAATAAAGGAAGATGAAATTTTGGCAGAGGTAGTGACAGACAGTTTGTGTATGTCCAGTTACAAAGCAATCACCCAGGCGCAGCGGCATAAGAAAGTGCCGGAAGATATTGCAGATAACCCAATTATCCTGGGTCATGAATTTTGCGGAACTATTTTGGAAGTCGGGGAAAAATGGAAAGATCAGTATCACCCGGGAGACAAGTTTGTCATACAGCCGAATATTGGAGATAAGCGGGGCTATGCCCCAGGATATTCCTTCCGCTGGATGGGAGGAGATGCGACCAAAATTATATTTTCAAATCAGGTTATGGAAAATGGTTCACTTTTAAAATATCAGGGAGATACCTTTTTTGAAGGTTCCTTGGTGGAGCCGCTTTCCTGTGTGGTCGGAGCGTTCAATGCTCAGTATCATATGAAAGAAATGTATAGTTATGAACACGTAATGGGAATTAGGGAAGGAGGCGCCATGGCACTGCTTGGCGCCACCGGACCTATGGGATTTCTGGCAATCGACTTTGCGATTCACGGACCAAAAAAACCATCTGTTCTTGTAGTGACTGGCCGGACTCAGTCCAAAATTGATATGGCAGAGAAACTATATCCAGTAGAAGAGGCTGCTCAAAATGGTGTGAAACTTTTCTATGTGAATACGAGAGATATGGAAAATACCGCGCAGACACTCTGTGAATATACCGAAGATCATGCAGGATTTGATGATGTCATGATTTTTGCACCGAATCGGGAGATGGTTTCTTATGGAGTGGATATGCTAAAATATGACGGATGTCTGAATTTCTTTTCAGGACCGGCAGATACAAAATTCAGTGCTGATGTGAATTTTTATGATATTCATTACAACTCCACACATTTTGTAGGAACCAGCGGTGGCAATACAGAAGATATGAAACAGTCGATTGAATTAATTGAAAGCAAGACCGTCAATGCAGCCAAAATCGTAACTCATGTTCTTGGACTGGATCAGGCTGCGGAGACGACAAAACATCTGCCGGAGATCGGCGGAGGAAAGAAAATTGTGTACACCCATCATAAATTTCCGGTGATCGAAGTTGACAAAATCGGGGAAATAAGCGAAAATAATTTTATTAAAGGATTAAAAACGATTTTGGTGAAACACGGATATTTATGGAGCGGGGAAGCAGAAAGGTATTTCATGAATAATGCTCCTGATATCTGATAGAAAGGGGCATTATGAACGGCGAAATATCAGTTCGAGATCAAATTTTTTCCACATATGAAAGTTTATATGATGCAGAAAAGAAAGTAGCAGATTACTTGATCAGTCACCCGGCAGAAGCGATTGAGATGTCCGTATCGGAGCTTGCGCAGCATTGTGAGGCAAGCCAGGCAACAATCGTGAGGTTTTGCAAGAAGATCGGATGCAAAGGCTTCCATCAGCTGAAGATCCGGATGGCCGGAGAACAGAGGCAGCAGGAAGAACAGGTGATCTCCAATGAGATCAATATAGATAACATGGAACAGTCGCTGAATAATATTCTTGGAAGCAAACTGGAAGAACTGAAAGCAACCTATTCCAATTTCAATCCGAAAGAACTAAGGGAGATAATTGACCTGATCCTGCAGGCCGATATGATTGAATTTGCGGCTATGGGCAATACGATTCCAATTGCTTTGGACGGGACTTATAAGTTCAATCAGCTGGGACTGAAGGCAGTCAGCTCTACGATCTGGGAGAGCCAGGAAGCCTTTTCCCGTATTCTTCAGGAAAAGGATATTATGTTCGCTATATCGGCGTCAGGAGCGTCCAAACGTTTGATCAATATGGTTGAGATCGCAAAAGAAAACAAAGCCGTGACAGTTGCCATTACAAATCAGGCGAAGTCGCCTTTGGCGGAGGCATGTGACTATGTTCTGCTGACGGCAACGAGAGAACACATCTTCCACGATCAAGTGAGCTTTACAAGAATGGCGGCTATGTCAGTCATTGACTGTCTGTTCCTGTTTTTGTTTTCCACCAAATGGGATTCCTTTAAAAATGTGGCGGAACATGAGCAGTCTGTTGCAGAAGAAAAATTATGATATTTTATGAAAGAAGAGATCAAAAAAGAGGCATCATAAACGATGCCTCTTTTTTTGAAAAAGCAGATAAATTGGAGCATTAGAAAGGAAGAGAATTATGAATAGCAGCTGGTTAGGTTTAGAAGGAAAGACAGTTATTGTAACAGGAGGAGCTTCTGGAATTGGAAAGGCAGTTGCCCAGGAATTTTTGGATGTGGGAGCCAATGTAGCAATTTCTGATATGGCATCTGAAGAGCCTGAAATGCAGGCAGAAAAAGGACATCTGCTTTATGTCAGGACGGATGTGACAAAACCGGAAGAGGTTGAAGCTATGGTAGATCAGGTAAAAGAGACGTTTGGTTCTGTGGATGTGCTGGTCAACAATGCGGGAATTAATATTCCAAGACTTCTGGTAGATTCAAAAGACCCCAAGGGACAATATGAATTGGATGAAAATGTCTGGGATAAAGTATGCAATGTAAATCTGAAAGGTGTATTTTTCTGTGCACAGGCAGTTGCAAGAATATTGACAAAAAAAGGCGAGGGTGTCATCATTAATATGTCATCTGAAAGCGGACTGGAAGGATCAGAGGGACAAAGTGTCTATGCTGCAACTAAAAACGCGGTAAATTCACTGACTAGATCCTGGGCAAAAGAGCTGGGAAAACAAGGAGTCAGAGTTGTAGGAGTAGCACCGGGAATCATGGAAGCGACCGGCCTTCGTACACTGGCTTATGAATCTGCTCTGGCATATACGAGAGGGATTACGGTTGATGATTTGAGAGCTGGATACGCAAGTACTTCCACCACACCCCTCGGACGTTCCGGAAAGCTAAGTGAGGTAGCGGATATGTGTGTATATCTGGCAAGTGAAAGAGCCTCCTATGTCCACGGAGTGACGATCAATGTGGCAGGAGGAAAGACCAGAGGATAAAAATACGGAGGTGTAAGATGAATCTACAGTCAACATTTCAGATGAACAACGGAAACCAGATTCCGGTGATGGCCATGGGAAGCTGGGACAGCAGGGGCAGAGAAGGATATCAGGCCTGTCTGGATGCTCTGGAGGCAGGATACCGTCATCTGGATACAGCCAGTTATTATGAAAATGAGGCACAGGTGGGAGCGGCTGTCAGAGACAGCAGGATTCCGAGAGAAGAGATTTTTGTCACCAGCAAAATCTGGTATACAGATATGGCGGAAGGAAAGCAGGAAGCAGCTTTTGAAAAGACATTAAAAGAGTTGGATCTGGAATATCTGGATTTGTATCTTCTTCACTGGCCGATCAATGATGTGGCTGGATCCTGGAAGGTCCTGGAAAGATATTACGAACAGGGACTGATAAAGAACATCGGCGTCAGCAATTTTAACGAGAGACATCTGAAACGGCTGGAGCAGACGGCAAATATCGCTCCGGCGGTGGACCAGATTGAGATTTGTCCCTTTCTCGTGCAGAAAGATACGGTGGATTACTGTAAAGGGCAGGGAATCATCGTGGAAGCGTGGGGACCGCTGGGAAAAGGAAAGCAGCTGGGAGAGCCGGAAATCATAAAACTGGCGGAAAAATACAAAAAGACGCCGGCGCAGATCATCCTTCGCTGGCATCTGCAGAGAGGCATTGTAAGTCTTCCGAAATCAGTTCACAAAGAGCGGATCATTTCCAACGGAGACATTTTTGACTTTGAATTATCGGAAGAAGATATGAAACTGATGTTTACAATGGATCACAGAGCAGAGACCGGAAGAGGATATCCGGCAGAATATAGAAAAGAATAAAAATGCGATGATATGAAAAACAGGCCGCAGAACATGGAAAAGAAGTCAGATGTTCTGCGGCCTGTTTTTTAAGATAATTTGCCAGATTTACTGCATGTAAGAGTAACAAAACGGGTTACAGTTTGTAAAACAATGCCAGAAACTTTTCGCTGAGCAGTAGCTTTTGCAGCTGCGGAATTTTTGTTTCTTGAAGCGAAGACTTGCTAATATATCATGTTTTTCCAGGAGATGTTGTAGATACAGAAGAACTGGTACATTTTGAAGAGGAACCATTGTAAGAAAAAGTACTACTGACTCTTAAAGTGTTCAGAAGCATTTATAGAAATAGAGATTGATAGAACAAAAACAAAATATACAATAGATAAAATGTTTTTTCTCAAATTGTCCCGTAACTTTACTCTTTATATTCTATGATAATTTCTTCTTTTTCAATATGTTCATTTTTTGTTATTTGAAAATCTTTATATACTAAAACTGCATAAAATCCGATGAGCATTAAAAGACAAAAGATAACGATGAGAACAATACGTTTTATAAAAGTATTTTTTTTCATTTTCTTACCTAGATAATTGGAATCTGCCTGATTGATATAAGAATCAACAACTTCCTGAGGTGTTCCAAATTCTCTGATTAAATCTTGGACAGATAAAATTGAATGATCATCGGCATAATCCTGAACAGTATTTTCAAAACCTTTGAGATATTGACGTTCCTGTTTTCCCAAAATTGGAAATAAGCTTTTTACTTTATGCAAATAAATTGTAGTAAAAGATTTTCTTTTCATAAATATAATTTCACTCCCTTCTGTTGTAATTATTTTTAATCAAGATGACGGAGAACTGCATGAACGCCTTGGACTACTTGTTGATAATTTTCACGAATAGAATTAAGATATTGTTTTCCTTCTGGCTCTAATTTGTAATAAATTCGCGTTCGTTTTTTTCCCACTTTTTTTGAATATTCACTTATATATCCTTCATTTTCTAATTTATAAGTAGCAGAATATAATGTATTTTGTGAAATAGAAAGAGAATTATCGGATAAATCTTTGATAGATTTTGATATTTGGTATACATAGCTGTCTCCTTTTTCAAGAAGAGATAGGATCAACATTTCTGTAATTCCGGTGATAAAATTGTTACGATTTGCCATGCCGATTGAACCTTTCCATTTTTGATAATTAACTTATGCATATTCTAACATAGAAAATCTGTTCAATCAATATTTTGTATTTCAAAATATTGATTGACAAAATACATTAAAAAGAGTAAGCTGATAATAGATTCATAAGTATAATCAAAATGCTATAATGTTGTAGTGAAATTAAAGAAAGGGGGAACGTATAAAGGTGAAAAAAGCGAAAAAGATATTCAAACATTGTATCAATATGGAAGGCACTTTGTAAAAGTCAGAAAAGAAGTTGTTCCTTTAGATGATGTTAAGAGTTATGATAAAAATACTTGAAATTATATGAAATTCAAGATTCTGAAAATAACTCTGTTATGTTAGTTGGATCAGCTCGAAATCGAAATGAAATCAGACAAGTAGTATAAATTTTAATTGCAATTAATTTTTCTAAAAAGGTACTGATGCCAAATTAGATAAAGTTTCTGGTATGATTTCTGAAAATGTACAATCCGGGGTTACAGCTATTACAACAGAAGTATTTTATCAAACCACTAATCCTGCAGCGAGAGTTGAACAGTTAAAAAGAAAGTATCCAAAGTCTACAACTTTTAGCTATACTACAGGATTCGAGAAATATCTACCTGCTCATAGTTCTTTCTTCATTGGTGGAACTTGGAAGATAAAGTTGAAGAGAGGTTCAAGTAGTTGGACATGTTTATCTTGTATTTATATCAGTAAAAGTATAAACAAATAAAAGGAGTGGTGATTTATGAAGAAAATAATGGTTCTAGTATGTCCGGCATCAGCATATTTGATTTGTTATATTATCCATGTTTTTCAGCAAATTATATTAGATCAGCCAGATATTTCAGTTACGGCTCTTTTCCTGCTGGAATGTATCGGATACTGTGTGATTGGAGTCCTAGTTTTAGTTATGGCAGAAACAATTCAAAAAGAGAAAACAGATCAAATAGCAAAAATCTTTTGTGGTGCTGATATTATTGTCCCTTTCGTAATCTGGATTTTCGGAATTAAAATGGAACATTTTATCATGATGACGAATGCACCTGTTTATACGTATTTTGTTTTTATAGGAGCAATTTTATATTCTTTGATCAAGGAAAAGTCAAGAATATGAAAAAATATCTGTAAAAGGCTTATTATATTTAGAAAGAAAAAGTCATGTTTGAGTGAAAGTTATCGTTAAACGGCAGACGGGATCTCAGACAGGCTTTTTCTTTATATTTTATATGATAAGAAAATCCATTTGGGAATTCCTGCTGTCCTAGAAGTTTTATAGATGATTCTTCTTTGTTTGGTTTGAGAGGGGAAACTTTGGGTGTATTTTATGCTGACAAAAAAGGGAGATTCGTTGTATAATATTTGTAGTTTTGTGAAAGAAAGGATGAAAATTGAAATGGCCACGATGATAGCAGGAGTGTTTTTGCTGGTTTTTGCGCTGCTTATCTTTTTATGTTACACCTATATGCAGAATCAGCGGTCAAAATATGTTTCTTCAATGTACGGAGAATTTAGAAAAGAATATCAGGACAAAGCCAGGATTGCTATGGGATTTTATCAGACGAATCTTTTTGCCAAACCAGTGACTTTGATGTTGGCGGTAGGGGATGATAACAGAGTACTAGATGCCTGGAGTATTACAGATCAGGAGATGGAGCTGGAAGGACGCACCTGTGAAGAATATATTGGAATGGATGTAAGAAAATATGCTAAGATGGATCGTGAGAAACGGGAAAAAGAGCGGCTGCTGCGCCAAGTCTCCCAGCCAAAAAATTCGAAGGAGCAGGCATTTGATATGGCAGTCCGTCAGATTTTAGAGCAATCAACAGGAAATTAGAAATATGGAAGAAATCAGACAAAAACAAAAAGAAAGAGTAATTTTAATTGCCGCAGCGAATCGGCAGGAGGAAGCAGAGGAATCCTTAGATGAATTAGAGGAACTGGCCAAAACCGCCGGTGCGGAAACAACTGCCAGAGTGATTCAGATTCGGGAGACACCGCACCCGGCAACCTATATAGGAAAGGGAAAAATTGATGAGGTCAATGCTTTGTTATATGGGACAGATGCCACGGGAGTTATCTGTGACGATGAATTGTCTCCGGCGCAGATTGGAAATTTGGAACGTATGCTGGATACTAAGGTCATGGATCGTACTCTTTTGATCTTAGACATCTTTGCCGGAAGAGCTTACACAAAAGAAGGAAATATTCAGGTAGAGCTTGCACAGCTTAAGTACCGGGCTTCCAAACTGACAGGACAGGGAACGGCTCTGTCCAGACTGGGAGGCGGAATCGGAACAAGAGGTCCGGGAGAGAAAAAGCTTGAGATGGACCGGAGACTGATCCGAAGAAGAATATCTCATTTAAAAGCTGAGCTAAAAGATGTGATCAAACACCGGGAGGTACAGAGGAAACAGAGACAGAGAAATCATATGCCGGTGATCTGTATCGTCGGGTATACCAATGCGGGAAAGTCCACGCTGCTAAATTATTTAACAGATGCAGGTGTTTTGGAAGAAAATCAGTTGTTTGCTACACTGGATCCCACGACAAAAAGTTTGGAACTTAGCAGCGGACAGACAGTACTTCTGACAGATACGGTAGGGTTTATCAGAAAACTCCCGCATCATTTGGTAGATGCCTTTCGAAGCACTTTGGAAGAAGCAAAGTACAGTAATCTGATTTTTCATGTGGTGGACGCGTCCAGTCCCCAGAGGGAAAAGCATATGGAAGTAGTTTATGAGACTTTAAAACAGCTGGAAGCTGTCGGATCTGATGTGATTACAGTATTTAATAAGATGGATCTGGTGGAAAAAGAAACAGTTTTAAAAGATCCTAAAGCACAGATGACTGTAAAAATATCGGCCAGGACAGGAGAGGGAGTAGATGAGCTTCTTTTAAAGACAGAGGAACTCCTTCAGAGACAGAAGCTGTATATCGAAAAACTGTATTCTTACAGCGAGGCAGGCAAGATACAGATAATCCGGAATTACGGTCAGCTTAAGAAAGAAGAATACAGAGAAGATGGGATTTATGTGGAAGCATATATTCCAAAAGAAATTTTGGGCAGTGTTTAGGAGGAGAGATAAATGATTATTCAAAAGGTGATTAATAATAATGTAGTCAGTACTTTTGATACCAATAACCGGGAGGTTATCCTAATGGGGAAAGGCATTGGATTTCGAAAAAAGGCAGGAGATGAACTGGATAAGAATAAGATTGAAAAGATTTTTACCTTGGATCAAAGAGCCACATCTCCTTTTGTTCAGGAAATCATGGCCATCATTCAGGAATTTTATGAAGTTTCGTTAGACTCAGAAACACCGGCGTATCAACGGTTTGCTACACATCTGGAATACATGGAATCTGAAATTTTATCTGGTCTTCGAAAAGATGAAGAAGACCAAGAGGATGACGTGGAATTTTATGAGAGAAATCAGAAAAAGTATCCGGAAGCCTATATCTGCAGTCAGAAAATAGTGGAACATATTGAGGAAAACTATCACTGCAGATTATCTGCCGATGAAAAGATGTATCTGATTATTTATGTTAAAAGGCTGATGATAGAAAGAGAGATTTAATCAGGGAAAATTTGTTGACTTAAGAGAAGGTATTTGGTATTATATATGTATTGAAAATGGATTGTTACTGGTAAGGCAGGCAAGACCTTTTTCAATGAGTGTGGAATGCATTTATTGGAGAGGTCTTTTTTCTTTTTGCGGGTATGAGGCTGCCCCAAATTCCTGCGGCCGCCAACAGCAGTCCGGACGCATATTTTAAAAATTCTAAACAAGAGAAGGAGATTTAATTATGGTATCAAAGAAATTTGTCATCGAGAACGAACAGGGATTACACATGAGACCGGCAGGTGTTCTTGCAAAGGCGGTTACAAAATTTGAATCTGATGTAACAATTATTTTTGAAGATAAGAAAATCAACGCAAAGAGCCTGTTAAACATCATTGGTGCCTGCATCAAATGTGGTTCTGAAATCGAATTAGTATGTGAAGGTCCTGACGAAGAAGCAGCACTTGCACATGCAACAGAATTAATTGAATCTGGATTAGGAGAATAAGAACAAATATTTGATAAAAGGACGGGTGTTAGTATGTATAAAGGTATAGGAGCATCTGCAGGAATCGGTATTGGAAAGGTTGTCGTAATTAAGGAACAGGAACTTAATTATACAAAGACAACAGTTGAAGATACAGAAGCAGAAAAGAAACGTTTAAGTGATGCCATTGAAGTTTTCATTGAGAAAACCACCCAGATGGTAGAAGCAATGAAAGTGACTGCTGGAGAACAGGAATCTGAAATTCTGGAAGGTCATATCCTTATGATCCAGGATCCGGCAATCACAGAGCAGATTGAAGCGAAGATCGACGGAGAGAAGATCAATGCGGAAGCAGCGGTTGAAGAGGCGTGCGATTTCTTTGCACAGATTTTTTCAATGGCAGAAGACGAATTAACCCAGCAAAGAGCTTCTGACTTAGGTGATATCAAAACTCGTTTGATTAAAATTTTACTTGGCATTGAAGAAGTTGATATCAGTGCAGTACCAGCAGGTACGGTTTTGGTCGCAGAAGATCTGACACCATCCATGACGGCTGGCATCAATCCGGATAATGTTGAAGGTGTATTGACTGAGATTGGAGGAAAGACTTCTCATTCTGCAATTATCTGCAGATCTATGGAAATCCCTGCAGTCTTAAGTATTGAAAATATTACATCCATTGTCCAGGATGGAGATGAAGTTGTATTAGACGGTGCAACAGGAGAAGCTTATGTAAAACCAGAAGCTTCTGTTGTTGAAGAATATAAAGAAAAGAAAGCAAAATTCCTGGAAGAAAAAGCAGCACTGGCTAAGTTCGTAGGAAAACCATCTCAGACAGCAGATGGACATGTTGTAGAACTGGTTGCCAATATCGGAGGACCGGACGAAGCAGCAGGCGTATTAGAGAAGGATGGAGAAGGTGTTGGCTTATTCAGGACAGAATTCCTGTTCATGGAAAGTAATGACGTTCCATCAGAAGAATCTCAGTTCGAGGCTTACAAGAAAGTAGCTGAAACTATGGAAGGAAAACCGGTTATCATCCGTACATTGGATATTGGAGGAGATAAAGCGCTTCCATATCTTGGACTTCCAACGGAAGAAAATCCATTCTTAGGATTCCGTGCGGTACGTTTCTGTCTCCAGCGTCCGGAGATTTATAAACCTCAGTTAAGAGCACTGCTTCGCGCAAGTGCTTTTGGAAAGATTCGTATCATGGTTCCGCTTGTTACATGTGTAGATGAGCTTCGTGCAGTTAAAGCCCTGATCGAAGAAATCAAGGGAGATTTAGATGCGGAAGGAATCGCATATGATAAAGACATTGAAGTCGGTGTTATGATGGAAACAGCTGCAGCCAGCTTAATTGCAGATATTCTTGCAAAAGAAGCAGATTTCTTCAGTATTGGTACAAATGACTTGACTGGATATACAATGGCAGCAGACAGAGGAAATCCAGATGTTGCATATCTGTACTCTGCATATAATCCGGCAGTTCTTCGTTCTATCAAGAACATTATCGGAGCTGCGAACAAAGAAGGCATTATGGCAGGTATGTGCGGAGAAGCAGCAAGTGATCCTTTGTTAGTTCCAGTATTGCTGGCATTTGGATTGAATGAGTTTTCAGTAAGTGCTACAGCCATTCTTGCAACAAGAAAAGTTATGTCTCTGTGGACAATGGACGAATGCAAGGCACTGGCTGATGAAGTTATGCAGCTGGAAACAGAGAAAGAAGTAAAAGCATTATTGCAGGAAAAAGCAAGAAGCTAAGATAAGCTTTCGAACATAGGAAAAGGTTCCGTACAAGCGGAACCTTTTCTGTTTTTTGAAAATGATATGTATACAGTATTACAAACGATGATCAGCAGAAGAGGTAGGTATGACGCAAGAAGGAAAAAAGGTTATGGATATTCTGGATGAAAAAAAGATTTCTTATGAATGCATCCAACATGAACCAGTTTATACCGTAGAAGAGATACAGGAAAAGAATTTGTGGCACCATGAAGGTGGTATTGGAGCTAAAAATCTATTTTTGAGAGACGGCAGCGGAAAGAGACATTTCCTTGTGGTAATTCAGGATGATAAGCAGGCGGATCTGAAACAGGTACGGGCAGAAATTGGAAGTTCCCGGCTGAGTTTTGCATCAGAAGAGCGGCTGTGGCGGTATCTTCATGTCTTGGCAGGATCCGTATCTCCTCTTGGAATCTTGAATGATGTGGAGTGTAAGGTAGAAGTCTTTTTTGATCAGGATCTCAAACAATATTCTTATATTGCAGTTCATCCCAATGATAATAGTGCAACCTTATGGATGAAAATTGAGGATTTGGTGAGAATCATCAAGGATCATGGGAATCCTTTTGCGTGGATTCGCATTTAAAAGAGAAACTTACTAGGATTTTTTAAAAGAATGGTATATACTAAAAAAGGAAACCAAACAAACATTCTGATAAAACTCTGAAAGGATAAGAAGATTGATTATTTTGATTTGTCTGGATGATAAAAACGGAATGATGTTTCATAATAGGAGGCAGAGTCAGGATCGGGGCTTAAGAGCTTATATCCGTCAGCTGGTGGGAAATTCAAAAATTTATATGAATCAGTATACGAGAAAGCTTTACAGGGAATTTTCGCAGGCTTGTGTCTGTGAAGACTTTTTGTTCCGGGCACAGGCAGGTGATTATTGTCTGGTGGAGAATCAGGAACTTTGTCCGGTGGAGGACCGGATTGAGAAGATCATTGTTTTTCGATGGAATAAAGTTTATCCGGCGGATCAAATATTGGATTTATCTCTGGATGGCTGGGTATTGGAAAACAGCCGGGAGTTTGATGGATCAACCCACAGAATTCTTCAGGAAACATATGTCAGAGAAAACAAAGATCATGTACAGTGTCAAAATCAAAAGGTGTGAAGATGATCCATTCAGAGGTTACATTATTGGGGGAAGAAAAGGCATGATGAGATTGACAAAGAAATTATCTGTTATTTTTATGGCGGCAGTTTTCGCTGCCTCGCTGTGGGGATGCGGGGCAGAAAGAACAGAAAATAAAGAAAGCAGCAGCCAGGAGACGGTGCAGAGCAGTAATATACCCAATTATTCCGGCAAGATGACAATCGTCCTGGATGACAACCAGCCGGATTTTGATGAGAAAGATCTGACGGAGAAGTCTTATGAATCCTATAGTGAATTAGATGATGAAGGAAGATGTCAGACAGCACAGGCCTGCATTGGCAAAGACATAATGCCAACAAAAGAGAGAGGTGCCATTGGAATGGTGAAGCCGACCGGCTGGCATACAGTCAAATATAATAATGTAGATGGGAAGTATTTATATAACCGATGTCATTTGATTGCTTATCAGCTGACCGGTGAAAATGCTAATGAAAAAAATTTGATTACAGGAACCCGGTCTTTTAATGTTGATGGTATGCTTCCATATGAAGAAATGGTGGGAGATTATGTCCGTGAGACGGGAAACCATGTTCTTTATCGGGTAACTCCTGTGTTCGAGGGAGATGACCTTGTGGCAAAAGGAGTACAGATGGAGGCAATGTCTGTGGAGGACAAAGGAGAAGACATTGAATTTAATGTTTTTGTCTATAACGTGCAGGATGGAATTGATATTGATTATAAAACCGGGGACAGCCATGAGGCGACGGAAGATTCTGGCAGCACGACTGCAGCGTTGAGCTCTCAACAGGAAATTCGAGGCAACAAGAGATCCAAAGTCTATCACTGCCCGGGACAAAGAGATTATGACAAAATGGCAGATTCAAAGAATCTGATCATTTTTCACAGTGAAAAAGAGGCACAAGCAGCAGGTTATCGAAAAGCACAGCGATAACAGAAAGGACAGGAGTATGAGTTTAAATGAGACACCAAGAAGTGACAGAATCCATATTGCATTGTTTGGAAAAAGAAATGCAGGGAAATCAAGCGTGATCAATGCGCTTACCAATCAGGAGCTGGCCATCGTATCGGAAGTAAAGGGGACAACGACAGATCCTGTTTACAAATCTATGGAACTGCTTCCTTTAGGGCCGGTGGTAATGATTGACACACCAGGTTTGGATGATGAGGGAGAATTGGGAGAAAAACGTGTAAAAAAAGCCAAAGAGGTGTTGAGCAAAGCAGATATCGCCCTTGTGATCATGGATGCCGGACAGGGAATGACAAGTTTCGAACAAGATATCATTGAACTGATGGAAAAGAGAAAACTTCCATATCTGAAGGTATACAATAAGATTGATTTGTCTAAAGAAGAAGCAAAAGGAAAAGATGCTTGTTATGTCAGTGCTGTGACAGGAGAAGGAATTCAGGAATTAAAAGAAGCCATTGGAAGAATCGTTCCGTCCGAAAAAGACACGCAGAAAATCGTAGGGGATTTGGTGAATCCTCTGGATTTAGTGGTTTTGGTCGTGCCGATTGATTCAGCAGCACCGAAAGGACGGCTGATTCTTCCGCAGCAGCAGACGATACGGGATCTGCTGGAATCCGGTGCAGCATCCGTTGTTGTCCGTGATTTTGAACTTGCAGGAGTTTTAGAAAAATTAGGTACAAAGCCGGCTCTTGTAATTACGGATTCCCAGGCATTTGAACAGGTGGCAAAAGATGTGCCGAATGATATTAGGCTGACCTCTTTTTCTATCTTGTTTGCTCGGTATAAAGGGGATTTGGAAGAGGAAATTCGCGGAGTCCGCGCGCTGAAATCATTAAAAGATGGTGATAGGATTCTGATTGCTGAGGGATGTACCCATCACAGACAGTGTGATGATATTGGAACCGTGAAGATTCCAAGATGGATTCGACAGTACACGGGAAAAGAGTTTCAGTTTGATACAAGCAGCGGAAATGGTTTCCCTGATGATTTGGAAAACTATCAGCTGATCATTCACTGCGGCGGATGTATGTTAAACCGCAGAGAAATGAAAAGCCGGATTCAAAGAGCAGTAGAAGCAGGTGTTCCGATTGTCAATTATGGTGTTTTGATTGCCTGTATCAAAGGAATTCTAGAAAGATCTCTGCAGCCGTTTCCGGAAGCTCTGAAAATTTTGAAGGAGTTATAAGAGGAATTCTTTACAAAAAGAGGGAAGTTTTGTAGAATGGAAAAGCAATGAAAAAAATTCCTGAAGCAGGATTTAAGAATAGGAGAAAATCATGAGCAAAGTAAGAACCAGATTTGCACCAAGCCCGACAGGGAAGATGCATGTAGGAAATTTGAGGACTGCGCTGTATGCGTATCTGATTGCGCGCCATGCAGGCGGTGATTTTATTTTAAGAATTGAAGATACCGACCAGGTAAGGAAACTGGAAGGTGCAGAGGAGATTATTTACAAGACACTGGAAAAAGCAGGATTAAGTCACGATGAGGGCCCGGACAAAGATGGAGGTGTCGGTCCGTATGTTCAGAGCGAACGTCAGGCGCAGGGAATCTATATGAAATATGCTAAGGAACTGATTGATAAAGGGGAAGCATATTACTGTTTTTGTGACCAGGAGAGGCTGGACAGTCTCAAAGTAAAATCAGGAGATGTTATGATCAGCCATTATGATAAGCATTGTTTGTCTTTGAGTAAAGAAGAAGTACAGGAAAAGCTGGATGCAGGTGTGCCGTATGTGATCCGTCAGAATAATCCGACGGAAGGGACAACATCTTTTACAGATGAGATTTATGGAGAGATTACCGTAGATAATATTGAACTGGATGATATGATCCTGATTAAATCAGACGGATATCCGACTTACAATTTTGCCAATGTAGTCGATGATCATTTGATGGGAATTACTCACGTGGTAAGAGGAAATGAATATCTGTCTTCCACACCAAAGTACAATCGTCTGTATGATGCTTTTGGCTGGGAAAAGCCAGTCTATATTCACTGCCCTCTGATTACGGATGAAGATCATCAGAAGCTGAGTAAGAGAAAGGGGCATTCTTCTTTCGAAGATCTTGTAGAACAAGGATTCCTGCCGGAAGCGATTGTCAATTTTGTTGCACTTCTTGGATGGAGTCCGGGAGGAGAACAGGAAATCTTTTCTTTAAAAGAGCTGGAGGAGATTTTTGACTATCATCATATGTCAAAGACACCTGCTGTTTTTGATATGAAAAAGATTGCCTGGATGAATGGTGAGTACATTAAGGCAATGGATTTTGAGCGGTTTAAGGCAATGGCACTGCCAATCGTTAAAAATGTGATTCATCGGGAGATGGATTTTGATAAGATTCTTTCTATGGTAAAGACAAGAATCGAGAGACTGACGGAGATTCCGGAACACATCGACTTTTTCGAACAGGTGCCGGATTATGATATTTCCATGTATAAACACAAGAAGATGAAGACAACACCAGAATCTTCCCTGGATGTTTTGAAGGAAGTGCTTCCAGTAATTGAAGATCAGGAAGATTTTTCTAATGATGCTCTTTACGAAATGCTTCTTGCCTTTGCAAAGGAACATGAATATAAAAACGGATATGTCATGTGGCCGGTGCGTACAGCACTTTCTGGAAAACAGATGACTCCAGGAGGAGCGACAGAACTTATGGAGCTTCTTGGAAAAGAAGAATCGATTCGGAGAATCAATGCGGCAGTCAGCAAGCTGGAGGCTGAAATTTCGTGAGCAGATTAAGCAAGGCTCAGAAAAAGGCGGTTATGCATAAGGATGGACCGATGATGGTGCTTGCAGGTCCAGGATCAGGGAAGACGCTGGTAATAACGAAGCGAGTCCAGTATCTGATCGGTCATTATAAAGTGCAGCCGGAGCATATTCTTGTGATCACTTTCACAAGAGCAGCCGCGGTGGAAATGAGAGAGAGGTTTCAAAGGCTGGCAGGGAAAACTCTGCCGGTTTCCTTTGGAACCTTTCATTCTGTTTTCTTTATGATGCTTCGGCATGCCTATGGGTATCGGGCAGAAAATATCCTGCCGGAATCCCGAAAATACGATATGATCAGAGAAATTCTTTATGACCGCCATCTGGATGTGGAAGATGACGGAGATTTTATCCGGTCTGTGATTCAGGAAATCAGCCTGGTCAAAGGACAGATGATTTCTCTGGATTATTATTACAGCAGCAGCTGTGGTGATGAGGTGTTTCGGGAAATTTATGAGGCCTATGAAAAAAAACTGCATCAAAATCGCTGGATTGATTTTGATGATATTTTAATTTATACCTATGAACTGCTGAAGGAAAGAGAGGATATCCGGTCGGCATGGCAGCAGAGATTTCCCTATATTTTGATTGATGAATTCCAGGATATTAATAAAATTCAGTATGAGATTGTAAGGCTTTTGGCGGAGCCAAAAAGGAATTTGTTTATTGTCGGGGATGATGATCAGTCTATTTATAAATTCCGGGGCGCCCGACCGGAACTTATGCTTGGGTTTCCAAAGGATTATCCGGAGACACAGCAGGTTATTTTGAATACAAATTTCCGGTCAGGAGAAGAAATCGTTACATTTGCTGAAAAGATTATCTGCCACAATACAAAGCGGTTTCCAAAAAAAATGGAAGCTTTTCAGGGGCGACAATATCCAGTGGAAATTAGACGTTTTAGGGATCAGTGGGAAGAAAACAAACATATTGTATATACGATTCGCGAAGAGATGGGAAAGAAACGGCCTCTTTCTGAGATTGCGGTGCTGACGAGGACCAATCAGGGACCGAGACAGCTGATTGGGGCGTTGATGGCATATAACATTCCATTTTCTATGAGAGATATGGTGCCGAATCTTTTTGACCACTGGATTGCGAAAAATCTGATTGATTATATGCGGCTTGCCATGGGAGACAGGAGAAGAAGTACATTTCTTAGGGTCATGAACCGGCCGAAGCGTTATATCAGCCGTGAATATCTGACAGAACCAGAGGTATCCTTTGAGGACCTGCTGGAAAAAACTAAGGGGAAGCCATGGCTGTATGACAACATAGAGGAGATGAAAGAGGACATCCGAATCCTTTCTAAGATGACGCCGGCAGCAGCGATTACATACATCCGCAAATCCGTTGGATATAATGCGTATCTTGCTGAGTACGCAAGATTCCAGAGAATGCAGGAAGAAGAGCTGACGCAGGTCTTGGAAGAGCTGCAGGACAGTGCAAAAGGATTTGAGACATATGAAGAATGGTTTGATTACATACGGGAATATACGGAAGAATTAAACCGGCAGTCAAAAGAAAATCAAGCAGAAAAAAATGGTGTCGTTATAAGTACGATGCATAGTTCCAAAGGTTTGGAATTTGATCGAGTATTTTTGCCGGATATCAACGAAGATGTGATTCCTCACAAAAAATCCATAAAGGAGGAAGACATAGAGGAGGAACGGAGAATGTTTTATGTAGCGGCAACTCGTGCCAGGAAATATCTGCATGTGTTTTCAGTAGAAAAGCTGTATAATAAAGACAGCCGGGAATCCAGATTCCTGAAAGAGATAGAAACAACAAAAAAACCGGGGAGGGACACGTATGAGTGATAAGAGAATGATACCGAGAGCCGGAGAATTTTACCGCCATTTTAAAAATAAGCTGTATCAGATCATTACGGTGGCAGAACATTCAGAGACAGGAGAGAAATTGGTGATTTACCAGGCTCTATATGGAGATTTTAAGGTCTTTGCAAGACCTCTTTCCATGTTTATGAGTGAAGTAGACAGGGAAAAATATCCGGAGGCGGAGCAGAAATTCCGCTTTGAAAAGATAGAACAGGAAAATCTCAGGAAGCAGGAAGCTGTAATAGCACCAAAGAAGCAGGAAGAACCATTAGAACAGGAAACTTTGAGTTTCGAGGAAAACAATCCGCTCCTTGAGTTTTTGGATGCGCCGGATCATCAGAGCAGGTTAGATGTGCTGATGCGTTATAAAGACACGGTATCAGAGATTATGCTGGATTCCATGAGCTTGTCTATGGATTGTGTTTTGAACGGACAGAGCAGAGAAGAAAAATACAATGAATTGGAAAAAATCTTAAAGACAAAAGTACATTACGAAAAAAAGCCCCGCTGATTCTTTATTCCGGCCAGAGCCGGGAATCAGACAGAGCTTTTAAATGACAGATTAGAAGTCAGCACCGTTTTCAAGAGATTCATCTAAAATCTCATCCAGTGTATCTGTGACAAGCTTGTATTCTTCATCATCTTCGATGTTCTCAAGATCAAAGGATTCTTCGTCCTCAGGGGATACAACATAACGGTACAGCAGCAGGGCTGTTTCTTCATCTTCGGTTTCCAGTTCCTCAACCGGAATCAGCGCGATATAGGTCTGGGGACCTGCTTCGAAGATTGCGACAACAGCACAGTCCATAACGGTTCCGTCTTCCAGTTCCAGATGAAGGACAGGGTTATCTTCTTCTATAACGTTATCTTCAAATTCACTCATAGTCATACCTCATTTCTATTGTTTTTTTCACTATACTAAACCTTTTGGAAAAAAGCAAGAAAAGTACAGCAAAAAGCATGATACGGGGCTGATTGACAACCTATTTCTTCTATGATACGATACGGAAAAGCAGAGATAAGAATGTTCGCCGCAAAGAACAGGCGGCGATCCAACAGCATAGAAAAGAGGCGTGAAGATGATAGAGACAGTAGCATCTGTAAATCTGCCTGTAGGAGAGCAGTTAAAGATCAAAAAGAACTCATTGACGCCGGATCATATGAAGGGGAATGAAAAGAGGATATGCCTTGTCTCAGGAATTTATGGAGATGAACTGGGAGGACAGTATATCTGCGGTGAGATCATTAAAAGGATCAAAGAGGATTATTCCCTGTTATCAGGAATCGTAGATGTGTATCCGGCCATTAATCCATTGGGCCTGGATGCCAGGACACGGTCAGTGCCAATCACCAATATCGATTACAGTACGGTGTTTCCGGGAGATATCAATGGTGGAATGGAAGATTATACAGCGGCCAAACTTGTGGAAGACATGAAGGGTGCGTCCTGTTGCATTGATATCCATTCCAGCAATATTTTTCTGCAGGAGGTGCCGCAGGTACGGCTGAATGATGATTATAGTGAAGAACTGCTCCATTTGTCCGGGCAGATGAATACGGATTTGGTATGGATTCACCCGTCGGCTTCCGTAAATCAGGGAAGCCTGGCTTATACAATGAATCAGATGGGGATTCCGGCTCTGGTTACAGAATCAGGGGCGGCTTTCCGGATAAAATATGATTTCTGTGAACAGATTATTGAAGGAATTTTTGCGGTTATGAAAGAACTTGGCATATGGAATGGTTCGGTTAGTCCAAGGGAAAAAGTACCGGTCATCAAGGAAGATGAGATTTTTTATATGAACTGTGAGTCAAGCGGATTGTTTGTTTCACACAAGAGGCTGAAAGATCATGTCCGTAAAGGGGAAGTCATTGGAACGATCACAAATCCTTTGCTGGGAGCGGTTGAGGAAGAGATTATTGCTCCGACCAATGGAATTATTATGACACTCAGGGAACATCCGGGAGTAGCGGAAGGTTCTTTGGTGGCAAGAATTATAGGAGGAAATCATCTGTGAAAAAAGAAATACTCTATTCCTTTTCCTCTTATCTGAGAAATGAATTTAAAATAGAGGGATATCGTTTTGGAAGGCAGGATGACCTGGCGGAGCCTGCTGCATGTATCGTAGGATCCATGCGAGGAAATGAATATCAGCAGCTGTTTATCTGTTCCCTTCTGGTAAAACGGTTGAAGGAACTGGAAGCAGAGGGAGCTATTGTAGGCGAAAATCAGATACTTGTTGTTCCATGTGTCAATAATTATTCTATGAACGTCAGAATGAAATATTGGGTATCCGACAATAGTGATATTAATCGTCAGTTTCCAGGGAATTTTGAAGGAGATACAACCAGCCGTCTGGCGGCACATCTGTTTGACAAGATCAAAGGATTTCGGTATGGGATTCATTTTCCGTCTTTTTACCGGAAAGGAGATTTTATTCCTCATGTGCGGATGCCTTCAACAGGAAAAGAGAGTGTAAGTCTTGCGAATCTGTTTGGGCTTCCGTATGTGGTAACGAGCAAACATCGCAATTATGATAAAACAACGTTAAATTATAACTGGCAGGTTAATGGAACGGATGCCTTCTCCATTTATTCCGGCGCAACTGGAAATTTGGATGAGTCACTGGCAAAACAGGCTGTATCATCTGTTCTGCGGTTTTTGACGAGAATGGGAATTTTAAAATATAATTGCCATAATGGGTACATTGCTAGTATTATAGAAGAAGAGGATATGGTTCAGGTAAGAACGAAAGCCGCAGGCTTTTTCCGACGGTTTGTCGGAGTCAATGAAGAAGTGCAGAGAGGACAGATGCTGGGCGAGATTTTGGATCCTTATGAAGGGAATCGTCTGGCGGAAGTCCGATCAAATGTTAACGGAATCGTATTTTACGCTGCAAACCAGCCGACAATATTAGAAAATGCAACTGCATTTCAGATTATAAAAAAACTACATGAGTAAATGGGAGGAAGCTATGGGAAATGTTAGAAGAGTGTATGTCGAGAAGAAAAAAGACTACGCTGTAAAAGCAAAAGAATTACTGGAAGAATTAAGACAATATCTTGGACTTTCAATCGATGATCTTCGGATTCTGATCCGTTACGATATAGAAGATCTTTCCGATGAAAGCTATCAGAAAGCACTGGGGACGGTCTTTAGTGAGCCTCCAGTTGACGAAGTCTACGAAGAGAAATTTCCAAAAGCAGAAGATGAGGTGTCTTTTAGTGTGGAATATCTTCCGGGACAGTTTGATCAGAGAGCAGATTCTGCAGAGCAGTGTGTGAAGTTATTGAACGAAGAGGAGAACGCGATCATCCGAAGCGCAACTACTTATGTAGTAAAGGGAAGCTTATCTGAGGAGCAGATGAAAGAGATCAAAGAATACTGCATCAATCCGGTAGATTCCAGAGAGACAGATGAGGAAAAACCGGAGACTCTGGCAATGGATTTTGAAGAACCGGATGATGTAAAGATTGTAGAAGGTTTCCAGACAATGGGAGACAAGGAACTGAAAGAACTATATGATTCCTTGAATCTGGCAATGACATTTAGAGATTTCAAACATATCCAGAATTATTTCACAAAAGAAGAAAAAAGAGATCCGTCTATGACAGAAATCCGTGTATTGGATACTTACTGGTCAGATCACTGCCGTCATACAACCTTTTCAACAGAACTTACGAAGATTGAATTCCAGAAAGGGTATTTCCAGGCACCGCTTAAGATGGCATATGATCAGTATATGGCAGATCATGAGAGCATTTTTGCCGGAAGAGAAGATAAATTTGTCTGTTTGATGGATATTGCATTGATGGCAATGCGCCGCCTTAAAAAGGACGGCAAGCTGGATAATATGGAAGAGAGTGATGAAATCAACGCCTGCAGCATTGTTGTTCCTGTATCTGTTGACGGAGGAGAAGACGAAGAATGGCTGATCAGCTTTAAGAATGAAACACACAACCATCCGACGGAGATTGAGCCGTTTGGTGGAGCTGCCACATGTCTTGGAGGAGCTATCCGAGATCCGCTTTCCGGACGTTCTTATGTTTACCAGGCGATGAGAGTAACTGGAGCGGCAGATCCTACTGTACCTTTGAAAGATACCTTAAAAGGAAAACTTCCGCAGAGGAAGATTGTAACCGGAGCTGCACAGGGTTACAGTTCTTATGGAAATCAGATTGGACTTGCCACTGGAATGGTCAATGAGATTTATCATCCGGATTATGTGGCAAAACGTATGGAAATTGGTGCCGTTATGGGTGCGGCTCCAAGAAAAAATGTAGTCAGAGAGAGTTCTGATCCCGGAGATATTATCATACTTCTTGGAGGAAGAACTGGGCGTGACGGCTGCGGAGGAGCAACAGGATCTTCTAAGGTTCATACAGAAGAATCTATTGAGACATGCGGTGCGGAAGTACAGAAAGGTAATCCGCCGACAGAACGTAAGATCCAGAGATTGTTTAGGAGAGAAGAAGTCAGCCGTCTGATTAAGAAATGTAATGACTTTGGTGCAGGAGGAGTATCTGTGGCAATTGGTGAGCTGGCAGATGGATTGATCGTAGATCTTGATAAAGTGCCGAAGAAATATGCAGGTCTGGACGGAACAGAATTGGCAATTTCTGAATCTCAGGAAAGAATGGCAGTTGTCGTTGATCCAAAAAATGTTGACCAGTTCCTGGCTTATGCGGCTGAAGAAAATCTGGAAGCAGTTGCAGTAGCTACGGTGACAGAGGATCCAAGACTGATCCTTTCCTGGAGAGGAAAAGAAATCGTAAATATTTCAAGGGCATTTTTGGATACCAATGGAGCTCATCAGGAGACAGAGGTATATGTTGAGATTCCTCACAGGGTTGAATCTTATTTCAAAGAAAAAGAGCAGGACATACCGGATTCTTTCAAAGAATTATGTATGGCTACATTGTCAGATTTGAATGTGTGCTCTCAAAAAGGTCTTGTGGAAATGTTTGACAGCTCTATCGGGGCAGCAACAGTTACTATGCCATATGGAGGAAAATATCAGCTGACTCCAATCCAGACAATGATCGCAAAGCTGCCGATTCTGGAAGGAGAATCCAATACGGTAACAATGATGAGCTATGGATTTGATCCATATCTTTCAAAATGGAGTCCGTTCCATGGAGCTGTTTATGCGATCACAGAATCTATTTCAAAAATTGTTGCATCTGGCGGAAATTATAAAAAGATTCGTCTTACGTTCCAGGAATACTTCAAACGTCTGGGCGAAGACAAAGCTCGTTGGGGACAGCCTGTAGCTGCTTTGCTCGGAGCTTATCAGGCGCAGATTGGATTTGGTCTTGCGTCCATCGGAGGAAAAGACAGCATGTCCGGTACGTTTAACGATATTGATGTACCGCCGACTCTGGTATCCTTTGCTGTAGATGTGGCAAACGTAAAGAATGTGATTACACCGGAACTGAAAAAACCAGGAAACCGTCTGATTCGTCTGTGTCTCCCTACAGATGCATACGATCTTCCGGTTTATGTAGAAGTCAAGAAGATATATAAACAGATCCATAAACTGATTAAGAAAGGACAGATTAAGTCTGCTTATGCTATTGGTGCCGGAGGAACTATGGAAGCAGTGGCCAAGATGGCTTTCGGAAACGGATATGGCGTAAAATTTGATGAGGAAGTGACACTTTCTGATCTGACAGATCCACGTTTCGGTTCTTTTGTAGTCGAGATGGATTCCAGAGATATCCACAAGCTGGGAATTCCGGGTCTGCTGTTAGGTGAAGTAATCGAAAAACCGGAATTTATCTTTGGTGAGGAAAAAGTAACACTGGAAGAGGCAGTGGAAGCATGGAAAGAGCCTTTGGAGAGCGTATTCCCGACAAAATCAGAAGGAAGTCAGGATACATTGAACATTTCCCGTCTGTATCAGAAAGGAAATGTATATGTATGCAAGAATAAGATCGCAAAACCAAAAGTATTCATTCCTGTATTCCCAGGAACAAACTGTGAATACGATTCTGCAAAGGCCTTTGAGACAGCAGGAGCGGAAGTTATTACAAAAGTATTTAAGAACTTAGATGCCCAGGGAATTCGTGATTCAGTAGAGGTATTTGAAAAAGCGATCAAAGAATCCCAGATGATCATGTTCCCAGGAGGATTCAGCGCAGGTGATGAACCGGAAGGATCTGCAAAATTTATCGCGGCTGCATTTAGAAATGAGAAATTAAAAGAAGCTGTCATGGATCTTTTAGAGAAGAGAGATGGTCTGGTTCTTGGTATTTGTAACGGATTCCAGGCATTGATCAAGCTTGGTTTGGTTCCGGAAGGAAAGATTGTAGAACAGACAGCAGAATCTCCGACTTTGACGATGAACCGAATCGGACGGCATGTATCTAAGATTGCGTATACTAAAGTTGTATCTGATTTGTCTCCATGGTTTAATAAGGTAAGTGTAGGAGATACCTTCAGTATTCCGATTTCCCATGGAGAAGGACGCTTTGTGGCAAGCAATGATGTGATTGAAAAGCTGTTTGTCAATGGACAGGTTGCGACTCAGTATGTAGATCTGGGAGAAGATCCGACCATGGACGAAGATTACAACCCAAATGGATCTTACTTTGCGATCGAGGGAATCACAAGCCCGGATGGAAGAGTTCTCGGAAAGATGGGACATTCCGAAAGAAAGGGAATCTATGTAAGCGAGAATATCTATGGAAATAAAGATCAGAAGATTTTTGAATCAGGAGTAGAATATTTTAAATAAAGCATGAATCAGGAGATGCCGGATTCCATATGGAATCGGCATCTCTTTTTGCCATAAAAAGAATGGAATTATAAAATTTTTTCATAAAAAAAGATATAAAACTTAGTTATTATGCTTTTTCAAAATGATTTTAATTTTTTCAATCCGAGTTCTGGTTATGGAAATGATCTGAAAAATGGCATTGTCATCTTCGGTCTGCTCGCCTTCCTTTGGAAGATGTCCGAGCAGCTGAATTATATATCCGCCGATGGAATCATAATCTTTGGAATGAAGATTCAGACTGAGCAGATCATTAATATCGTCCAATTTCATAGAAGCAGATACCAGATAAGCACCTTCCTTTATTTTTTGAAGAGGTGCTTCTTTTTTATAGTCGAATTCATCTCGAAGGTCTCCGAAAATTTCTTCGACAATATCTTCCAGTGTAATGAGACCGACTGCACCTCCATATTCATTCAGCACAATGGCGAAACTCAGAGATTGCTCTCTCATCTGGAACAGAAGATCAGAAACTTTTTGTGTTTCATAAGTGAAAAAGGGTACGCGCATGATATCTTTCAGACAGAAATCTGCTTCATAATGACGAATACTATAAAAATACAGATCTTTCAGATAAAGAATTCCAACGATGGTATCTTTTTTGTCGTCATAGACTGGAAGACGGGAATATCCATCTTCCAGAAAGATATTTACAATTTCATCATAAGAAGCAGTTAGAGAAACCAAAGAGATATCAATATGAGGGAGCATAATGTCTTTGGCAGTTAGATTTTTAAAATCAAAAACGTTGTCTATCATTTCTTTTTCATCTTCTTCGATGGTACCGTTTTCATAGCCGGCATCGACGATAGTTCGGATTTCTTTTTCTGTTATGGACTGTTTTGTACGGTCTGGATTCAGCTTCATAAAACGGAGCAGGATCTCAGATGTTTTGTGTATCAAAGTAATCAGAGGAGAGAGTACACGGATTACAACGTCAATAACAGGTGCGTATGACAGAGCCAGACGCATATTATAGACTGCTGCAAAAGTTTTCGGAGTAATTTCACCGAAAACAAGAATTAGGAGTGTAAGAATACCGGTGGCAATTCCAGCGCCAATGTTTCCGAATATTTCGATGGCGATGGAGGTAGAAAGGGATGTCAGTGAGATATTGACCAGGTTATTGCCAATCAGGATGCCGGATAGCATTTGTCCCTGATTTTCGATTAATCGGCAGAGAGTACGTGCCCGTTTGTCTCCTTCTTTGGCCAGGGTGCGGGCTGTATGCGGATTTATGGTTGTAAGAGCCGTCTCGGCGGATGAGAAGAAACCGGAAAGAGCCAGCAGAGAGAAGATAGCTGCAATCCGAAGAGTCAGACTCATGTTCAAAATAGATTCCTCCTGTCATATTATAAGATCACTGCAGAAAAATTTGATTGAAAATCATACAGTCTGGGAATAGTCTTTGCAAAAAGACAAAAAAGCATAAGTCAGATGGAACAGGAAATCTTATTTTGAATCTCAGCCGTCTCTTGTAAGATTTTTTCTCTGTGGTAAAATAAAGGAGTAACGAAATGCACAAGATATCAGTTTGACGGATAGGAGAGATATATATGTCAAATGAAACATTAGAAGTATTAAAAACGAGAAGAAGCATTCGAAAATATAAAAATACACAGATACCAGATGATCTTCTGGAAGAAATTTTGGAAGCAGGGACTTATGCTGCATGTGGAATGGGAAAACAGGCCTCTATGATGGCGGTAGTTCAGAATCCAGAATTAGTGTCAAAACTTTCAAAAATGAACGCAGAAATCATGGGAACGGATGCGGATCCTTTTTATGGAGCACCGACTGTTGTTGTAGTATTTTCTGATACGAAGCGGCCGACTCACGTAGAAGACGGAAGCCTTGTCATAGGCAATTTGATGAATGCGGCTCATGCAGTGGGTATTGATTCCTGCTGGATCCATCGTGCAAAGGAAGTGTTTGAGACAGAAGAAGGAAAGAAAATGAAAAAAGAATGGGGCATTCCGGACGATTATATTGGTGTGGGAAACTGCATCCTTGGATATCGTGACTGTGAATATCCACAAGCAGCTCCGAGAAAAGAAGATTATATCATAAGAGTTGGGAAATAAGAGATACAAATCTTTTATTTTCTGCATTGACAATGATTCTCAATTAAGATATGATACAAATAATCCTATGAGGGAGTAGCTGGCAGAGATACTGCAGCAGCATCAACATAATGATTGGAACAATCTGGTGCTGCTTTAATTAGCGAGACTCATGGGCGTCATTTGGCGCCTGTGAGTTATTTTTTTGCGCTGCAAAGACCAGAGTATCTGGTTTTTCGGCTGATAATGATATTATGAGAGTATGGCCAGACGCATGAGAAGCAGATCAAGAAACTTTAGGAGGAAATAATATGGATATTGTGTCACTTTTTATTTTGGCAGTGGGACTGGCTATGGATGCTTTTGCTGTTTCCATTTGTAAAGGCCTTGCCATGAAGGAGGCGACGGTAGGAAAGGCTGCCATTGTGGGACTGTGGTTTGGAGGATTTCAGGCATTGATGCCTGTTCTGGGATTTTTATTGGGAACTCAGTTTCGCCGACAGATTACGGCAGTTGATCATTGGATTGCTTTTGTTTTACTGGCAGTGATTGGTGCCAATATGATAAAAGAAGCTTGTTCAGATGAAGAAGAGCTAGATGACGGTTCTTTAAAATGCAAGGAAATGTTTTTGCTGGCGGTGGCAACAAGCATTGATGCATTGGCGGTAGGAATTACATTTGCATTTTTAAAGGTAAATATTTACACCGCGGCATCCATAATAGGAATCTGTACCTTTGCAATTGCAGCTGCAGGAGTAAAAATCGGAAATATTTTTGGAACCCGATATAAGTCAAAGGCGGAGCTTGCAGGCGGCGTAATTCTGATACTTTTGGGGGTAAAGATCCTTCTGGAGCATTTGGGGATTCTGTAAAAAAAAAGAAATTTCAAAAAGTCAACCCTTTCTTTTTTTTTCCGAATAGTGTAATATAGAAGAACACCACAAGATATAGTGTCTTGTGGGAAGAAAAATAACTATATTTAGTATTATGTATGTAATGTCAAAGGTGGGGAAATATGAGTTCTAAAGTCAAAACAAAGATTATCAAGAGAAACGGGGAGGAAGTTGATTTTGATCTGTCTAAAATCGTGAATGCGATAAAAAAGGCAAATCACGAAGTCCCGGCAATCCATAAGATGAATCAGCACCAGATCAGAGCGGTTGCGGACAACGTAGCGGCACAGGTAAAGAATTCTTCCCATGCTGTGAATGTAGAAGATATCCAGAACATGGTAGAGACCGGAATCATGGAGATGCGCGGGTATGAAGTCGCACAAAAATATGTAAGATATCGTTTTAAACGGGAATTATCAAGAAAATCGAATACAACCGACGATGGAATCTTATCTTTGATTGAGAATATCAATGAAGAAGTAACACAGGAGAATTCTAATAAAAATCCTGTTATTAATTCAACTCAGAGAGATTATATGGCAGGAGAAGTCAGCAAAGATTTGACCCGAAGAGTGCTTCTGCCGGAAGAGATTATTCGAGCCCATGAGGAAGGAATTATCCATTTTCATGATTCTGACTATTTTGCGCAGAAAGAACATAACTGTGATCTGATCAATCTTGAAGATATGCTCCAAAATGGTACGGTCATTAGTGAGACAATGATTGAAAAGCCGCATTCTTTTTTCACGGCATGCAATGTTACGACACAGATTGTTGCACAGGTAGCCAGCAATCAGTACGGCGGACAGTCTTTTACTCTGGCGCATTTAGCTCCGTTTGTTGATGTGAGCAGAAAAAAACTTCGCAAAAATGTTGTGAAAGAAAGAAAAGCATGCCATGAGACGATGGATGAAGCTGTGATCGATCAGATCACAGAGATGCGTCTTCGAGATGAGATCAAACAAGGAATTCAGACAATCCAGTATCAGCTGGTTACATTGATGACTTGTAATGGCCAGGCGCCTTTTGTTACAGTCTTTATGTATCTGGATGAGGTGCCGGAAGGCAGGACAAGAGACGATCTTGCCATGGTGATTGAAGAAGTGTTAAAACAGAGGATCCAGGGAGTTAAGAATGAAAAAGGTGTATGGATCACTCCGGCATTTCCAAAATTAATTTATGCGCTGGATGAAGATAATATCACACCGGATTCTAAGTATTGGTATCTGACAGAGTTAGCAGCAAAATGTACAGCGAAGCGTATGGTGCCGGATTATATCTCTGCCAAAGTAATGCGCTCTCTGAAACAGGGAGAAGTATACACGTGTATGGGATGCCGCTCTTTCCTGACTGTGGAAGATTCCCAGAGGAATCCGGACGGAAGTCATAAATTCTATGGAAGATTTAATCAAGGTGTTGTAACTATCAACCTGGTTGATGTGGCATGTTCTTCTGAAGGAGATATGGATGAATTTTGGAAGATTCTGGACGAAAGGCTGGAACTTTGTCACAGAGCTCTTCGATGCCGCCATGAAAGACTTCTTGGCACGGTGTCTGATGTGGCTCCGATTTTATGGCAGCATGGCGCTCTGGCAAGACTGAAAAAAGGAGAGACCATTGACAAACTTTTGTATAATGGATATTCTACCATTTCTCTTGGATATGCAGGATTATATGAGATGTGTGTAAGAATGACAGGAAAATCTCATACAGATCCTGAAGCTAAAAAATTTGCACTGAAAGTTATGCAGAAACTCAATGATAAATGCAAAGAGTGGAAAGAAGCAGAAAATATCAGTTATTCTGTTTATGGAACTCCGATGGAATCCACAACATATAAATTTGCAAAATGTCTGCAGAAACGTTTTGGAATTATTCCGGGTGTTACGGATAAAAACTATATTACAAACAGTTACCATGTACATGTAACAGAAGAAATTGATGCTTTCAGCAAACTGGCATTTGAAGCAGAATTCCAGAAACTGTCACCGGGCGGTGCGATCAGCTATATTGAGGTGCCGAACATGCAGGACAACATTCCGGCGGTTTTATCTGTTATGCAGTTTATTTATGATAATATTATGTATGCGGAACTTAATACCAAGAGTGATTTCTGTGAGGTATGCGGATATGACGGTGAGATTCAGATTAAGGAAGATGAATCAGGAAAACTGATCTGGGAATGCCCAAACTGTGGAAATACAGATCAAGATCAGATGTTTGTGGCACGCCGTACCTGCGGATACATTGGAACTCAGTTCTGGAATCAGGGACGAACGCAGGAAATCAAAGACCGAGTGCTTCATCTGTAAGGAAAGGAACGGGATATGTATTACGGAGAGATCAAGAAATGTGATATTGCCAATGGAACCGGTGTACGTGTCAGCCTGTTCGTATCCGGATGCAGAAACTGCTGTCCGGGCTGTTTTAACAAAGAAACATGGGATTTCCATTATGGAAAACCATATACACCGGAGACAGAAAAGGAGATTCTTGATCTTCTGAAGCCGGATTATATTGAAGGCTTCTCCCTGCTGGGAGGAGAACCTTTTGAACCGGAAAACCAAGCAGTGCTGGAAGGACTTCTCAGGAAAATAAAAGAGCTGTATCCAAAGAAAAATGTCTGGTGTTATACCGGATATCGATACGATAAAGATTTAAAACCAGAAGGGAAGGTATATACCAAACATACAGAACCTATGCTTTCCTGTATTGACACTCTGGTAGATGGAAGGTTTATCGAGGAAGAGAAGGATATTACACTGAAATTCCGGGGAAGCCGGAATCAGCGGATTCTGAGGCTGGATCATGGAAAAATAAAAAACATTATCTAACTAAGGTTACTTTGCCATGTATCAATAGACGGCGCTGTGCTGAGATCAACAGGTTTGATTTCAGCACAGCGTCATTTTTGCGTGGAATGGTACAGATATGGCTGATCAGTGGGCGGCTTTCTTTGCAAAGGAATTATCAACCAGTTTTTTAAATGGAACAAATTCCTTTAATTCGCCTGCTTCTTTTAAAATATCCTGAAGGAGATTAAATCCTTCCCGGGAAAACTCAGGAGTTTCTTTGAAGGTATCCTGCTCTTTGTAACGGCGGGTAATTTGGACCAGATCTTCTTTTGAAATATCAGGGAATTGTTCTTTGATAACAGCAGCAATCTCTTCAGCGGAATGTTCAGCGACATATTTCTGTCCTTTTGCAATCGCGTTGACGAATCCCTGGATGACTTCAGGGTTGTTTTTGATATAACTTTTCTTTGCGCAATATGCAGTATAAGGGACAAATCCGCTTTCAACACCGAGAGATCCAACTACGTATCCTGCACCCTGATTTTCAAGGAGAGTAGCGTTTGGCTCAAATTCTACGGTAAAATCTCCTGTTCCGCCAGAAAAAGCTCCAGAAGTATTTGCAAAATCAATATTCTGGATTAAATTTACATCTTTGTCAGGGTCCAGACCGTGTTTCTTTAAAATGTATTCCAGGATCATTTGGGGCATTCCCCCTTTTCGGCCGCCGATTAGATCCTTTCCTTTCAGGTCTTCCCATTGAAAGTCTTCTATTTTTTCTCTGGAAACGAGGAAATTTCCAGCTCGCTGAGTCAGTTGGGCAAAACAAACAGCGTAATCGCTGTTTCCCTCATTATATTGGTAAATAGCTGCTTCAGGTCCCATAAATCCAATATCTGCATTTCCTGAAATGACAGCAGTCATAGTTTTATCTGCGCCGAAGCCGGTATCAACAGAAAGAGAAATCCCCTCTTCCTTAAAATAACCTTTTTCCACAGCAACATACTGAGGAGCATAAAAGATAGAATGAGTAACTTCATTTAAGATAACTTTTGTAAGTTTTGGATCCTTTTCTTTTCCAAAACTGCATCCTGTAAGACAAAAACAGAAAGCTGCGGCAAGCAGCAAACAAGGACGGATAAACTTCATAAGACCTCCCTGGGAAAGCAATTGTACTATAAAATATTCTCAAAAAATCAAAAAGTGTCCAGACCTTGACAATAGACTGCAATATGTGCAGAATAGAAGAGTAATATAAAATGGAGGATGGTATGCAGAAAAAAACAGGGAAAATTATAGCGGCCGTCTTAATCATAGCGGCGGTATTGTTTGTGCTGTATCAGAGCAGAACAGTCAGAAAGCCCAAAACAGTGCAGTCAGAAAAAACAGATACAGCCCCATCAAAGGCGGGAAATGACTTGGTGATCGAAATTGATCCAGGACATGGAGGGGATCAGCCGGGGGCCTGTGCTGAATATTCTGGAACAGAAATCATGGAAAAAGATTTGAATCTAAAGATTGCACAGTATATGAAAGAAGCACTGGAAGCGTATCCAGGAACGACTGTGTATCTTACAAGAGATGGAGATCAGGATGTGGATCTGGAAGATCGAGTTGCGAAAGCGAAACAGGATAAGGCAGATCTTCTGGTGAGTATCCATAACAATGCGGACGGCAAACTTGCGGGATATAATAACGGATGCACGGTTTTAACTGCAAAGGGAGATTACAAGCCTTCTTACGCACAGACGGAGCAGGAACTTGCCTGCTGTATCCTGGCAGAGCTTGAAAGTCTTGGAATTGAGAATCAGGGAATTTTATTAAGAACCTCAGAAAATGATTCCAGATATGAAAATGGCAGTCTGTCTGATTATTACAGCATTGTGAAGAATAGTCTGCTGTCAGAGATTCCGGGAATTATTGTGGAACATGCTTTCATTGATAATTCGGAAGATTATCAAAATTTTCTTTCTTCAGATGAGAAATTAAGGAAGCTTGGAGAGGCAGATGCAAAGGCTATTGCCAAATATTACCGGCTGGGAAACGAGAAAAATGAATTGAAAAATGTAGAAGAGAAGATTCTCCTTATTTCAGATCCGAAAGGAAAAAACAACAAACATTACAGTCAGACGTATTTTTAATTTTTTGGGGAAAAGTTCTATAAAATGAGAGGAGCCGGAAACGGTAAGTTCCCGGCATTATGAAAAAGTATGAAAAAAAGTTTTAGCAAAGATAGCATTGGGTATTAGCTACTTGCTATATTTATAGTATAGACAGAAAATGTGAATAAAATGTGATGATTTGTTGAGAAAAATATGACCGGATTCTGATTTTATTATTAAAAAATGAGATAATTTGTGAAAAAAATCAAAGACTTTTTTGTACAAAAATAAATAATAAGGAGAAACTACTTGAAAAAAGGAAGTTTGTGGTATAAAGTAGAAATTGCGAATTTCATAAAAGATAAAATAGTTTTCAACCAAAACAAAATCTCTGGAGAGTCTCATATATGAGCGCCGAAGGTGTACGGCTGCATTTGCAGTTAATCTCTCAGGCAAAAGGACAGAGCTTAATAGCAATGTGTTAAATATTCTTTAGAGCTGATGTTGATATCGGCTCTTTTTTGTTTTGTGGAAAAAATTTTTTGGCAAAACAAAATCTCTGGCGGAGTTGAAGAAGTTGAAAAAGGTTCGCACATAAAAAATATTGGAGGGAAAACTATGTTAGCAACAGCAAATCAGGCATTGGAGAGCATTGATAATTTTATCTGGGGACTTCCATTGATTGTTTTAATCCTGGCAACTGGTATTTTATTGACTGTCAGGTTAAAAGGACTGCAGATCAGGCATTTGGGGAAGGCACTTCATTATGTGTTTCACAATGAAGAAGATGGAGACGGAGAGGTTACCAGTTTTGGTGCGCTGTGTACCGCATTATCTGCAACCATTGGTACAGGCAATATTGTCGGATGTGCAACGGCAATTGTTGCCGGAGGACCGGGAGCCATGTTCTGGATGTGGATAGCAGCACTTTTTGGAATGGCAACAAAATATACGGAAGGTATGCTCGCAGTAAAATACCGTGAGATTGATGAAGAAGGGCATGCACTTGGCGGACCATTCTACTATATTGAAAAAGGAATGGGTAAAAACTGGAAATGGCTGGCAAAATTGTTCTGCGTGTTTGGGGTTATGGTTGGACTGTTCGGAATCGGAACCTTTACACAGGTAAATGGAATTACTTCCGCAGTCAATAATTTTTTTGATCCAAACAATGTAAATACTATTGCTCTGTTTGGAAGAGAGTATTCCTGGAGTGTCGTAATCGCCGGAATCATTTTGACGGTTTGTGTAGGATTGGTTGTGATTGGAGGAATCAAGAGGATTTCTAAGGTATCAGAGATTGTCGTTCCGTTTATGGCAGTTACTTATGTTGTAGTATGTGTAATTATTATACTTACTCACATCACTCAGCTTCCAAGCGTGTTTATGGAAATTGTACAGTCTGCGTTTGGACTGCGCGCAGCAGCAGGAGGAGCACTGGGAGCCATGATGGTGGCAATGCAGAAAGGAATTGCGCGAGGAATTTTTTCTAACGAGGCAGGACTTGGATCTGCTCCAATCGCGGCAGCAGCAGCACAGACAAAAGAGCCTGTTCGTCAGGGACTTGTTTCAATGACTGGAACTTTTATTGATACGATTATTATCTGTTCTATGACAGGTTTTTCCATTGTAATGACAGGCGCATGGGATATGGGATTAGAAGGCGTAGAAGTTACAACAAAAGCATTTGCTATGGGGCTTCCATTTCCGGAAAGACTGTCAGCATTTCTGCTTATGATGTGTCTGGTATTTTTTGCGTTTACAACCATTCTTGGATGGGATTATTACAGTGAACGCTGTTTGGAATATCTGACCAATGGAAAACAAATAGCAATTACAATATTTAAATGGCTGTATATTTTAGCTGTATTCATCGGGCCATTTATGACAGTAAGTGCGGTGTGGACGATTGCGGATATCTGCAATGGACTGATGGCATTTCCAAACCTGGTTGCATTGCTTGCGCTGAATGGAGATGTAGTGGCGGAGACAAAAGATTATTTCTTGCGTTTAAAAGCTGTAAGAGCACAGGAGAGAACAGTCACCTTAAGAAGCGAATAAAAAATACTTCTTTACTTTAGCGTGCTAATCATGTATAGTGAGAAGAGAAGTTCAGAAAGGAAGTACACGCCAATGAGTAAGAAGATTAGAACAGAAGCTGTGAAGAATTTATTTCAGGCTGTTTTAACATTGGAGACAGAAGAAGAATGCTTTACGTTTTTTGAGGATTTATGTACCGTGAACGAATTAGAATCGCTGGCTCAGAGATTCGAGGTGGCGACAATGCTGCGTGATAAGCACACGTATCTGGAAGTTGCGGAAAAGACCGGAGCTTCTACAGCAACCATCAGCAGAGTAAATCGTTCTCTGAATTATGGAAGTGATGGTTATGATATGGTATTTCGTAAAATGAAGAAGAAATAGGCTTAGCCTATTTCTTCTTTTTCTTATGGGAATCTTCTTCTGGATCGTAATACATCTGATCAATCATCTGTTCCATTACTTGTTTGCGAAGATAAATATCATATCCCAGCAGAGTAATGAATGAAAATTGTGATAAAAGTTCTTTTTCCTGGCCATCAGGGAGATCTTCAAATGTCTTTTCAGCTTTCTGAAATGTTTTTAAGATAGATTCCTGGATGTGTTCGGTATAATTATGTTCAGACCCAAAAATCTTTTGATATATCTGATAAAAAGAGGGATTCTGTTTATCGTCATAGAACAAATCTGTCAATGGAGACAAGATATGTTGGATATCAGAGATGGACAAAAAACTCTTCAGATAATAAATATAAATCAAAAGAATCATATGATTCCGGGTATACTTTTTTTTGACCGAAGGCGGCAGAAGATGATTTTTTGAATAATTGTTGATCATGGTTTTCGTAAAAATTTTATCATCTTCATGGCGTTTTGTGTTTTTCAGCTGTTCCTCCAGAAAGGTCGTAATCTGATCCATATACAGATCAATATTGGGAATATCTTCCGGAACAACGCAGTCTAACTGCATCCATTCTTTTAGTTTTTTGTGAAATTCCATAACATCCTCCTTCTCTTGATATATTATAAGGTTATTTAAACAAGATGACAAGTGTCCGGTGCATTTTGCATGGTAATGTAGTATAATGAAATTCTATGATAAAAAAAGGAAAGGAAGACAGCATGGGAATTTATGATACATTAAACGAACAACAAAAAGAAGCGGTTTTCTGCACAGAAGGGCCTCTTCTTCTGCTGGCGGGAGCAGGATCCGGAAAAACCAGAGTTCTGACTCACAGGATTGCCTATCTGATTGATCAGGGGGTGAATCCGTATCATATCATGGCAATCACGTTTACCAACAAAGCAGCAAAAGAAATGAGAGAAAGGGTAGACCAGCTGGTAGGATATGGAGCAGAACATATATGGGTCAGCACTTTCCATTCTACCTGCGTCAGAATATTAAGACGGCATATTGATAAGCTGGGATATGGGAATAGTTTTACAATTTATGACGCAGACGATCAGAAATCTCTCATCAAAGGAATCTGCAAACAGTTTAAGATTGATACCAAAATGATGCCGGAAAGGAGTATTATCCGGGAAATTTCTTCTGCCAAAGATGAGTTTATGACGCCGGCTGAATACGAGGTAAAACATCAGTATGAATTCAATAAGAAAAAAATTGCGGAGATTTATAGAGAATATCAAAAACAGTTAAAAGCCAACAATGCGTTGGATTTCGATGATCTTTTGTTTAAGACGGTAGAATTGTTCCAGTTCCACCCGGAAGTCCTGGACTATTATCAAGAAAGATTTCAGTATATTATGGTAGATGAGTATCAGGATACTAATACCATACAGTTTCAGCTGATCAGCATGATGGCTAGAAAATATCGAAATTTATGTGTCGTAGGTGATGATGACCAGTCCATTTATAAATTCCGTGGAGCAAACATTAAAAATATTCTGAATTTTGAAAATGTTTTTCCTGATGCTCAGGTCATAAAGCTGGAACAGAATTACCGCTCTACTCAAAATATCCTGAATGCGGCCAATGAGGTGATTTCCAATAATGCAGGAAGGAAGGAAAAGAAACTGTGGACGGAAAATGAACCAGGAGACCTGATTGAATTTCACCAGTATGGGACAGAATATGAAGAGGCCGGACAGATTGCAGAGGAGATTGACAAACTGGCAAAAGAAGGATATGAGTACAAGAATATGGCAATCCTATACAGAACCAATGCGCAGTCTCGAGTTTTTGAAGAAAAATTCATGATTAAAAACATACCATACCGGATCGTGGGAGGCACTAATTTCTATCAGAGGAAAGAAGTAAAGGATATGATAAGTTACCTAAAGGCAGTGGGAAACGGCATGGATGATCTTGCGGTCCGTCGAATCATCAATGTTCCTCGAAGAGGAATTGGAGCGGCCACTATTGATAAAATTAGCGCATATGCAATCGAAAATGATATAAGTTTTCTAGATGCCTGTTTCCAGGCAGAGCATATAGCAGCCTTGGGAAATGCCAAAAAGAAAATTCAGGCATTTGCTGATATGATTCAGGAATTTAGAGATCAGGAGAAACGAGGCTCTTTGGAAGAATTGTTTGATGATATTTTGGAAAAGACGGAATATGTAGAACAGTTAAAAGCAGAAAAAACGGAAGAGGCAGAAGGAAGAATTGAGAATATCAATGAACTTTTGAATAAGATCGTTACATATGAACAGGAAGCAGAGGAACCGAATCTTGGAGAACTTCTGGAGGAAATTGCTTTGGTAGCAGATATTGATGATCTGGAGGAATCTGACAACAGGGTTGTTTTGATGACGCTGCACAGTGCGAAAGGACTGGAGTTTCCATATGTATTTATCTGCGGCATGGAAGATGGAATTTTCCCGAGCTATATGACAATTATTTCTGAAAATGATGAAGATATGGAAGAAGAACGACGATTATGTTATGTAGGGATTACGAGAGCTAAGAAAAAACTGTATCTAAGTGCTGCAAAACGAAGAATGATGCAGGGAAGAACGCAGTTTAATAAAGTTTCTAGATTTGTGGACGAAATTCCTGAAGAACTGCTGGATGTCAGCCACGATTTCCACAAAAAGGAAAGTAGGATGGAGAAGGATATGTTTTCTGCTAACCGCAGAAACCGATTCAGGAAGCCGTATCAGGCAAAATCATTTGCACCGCCGAAGATTGATAAGCTTTCCTATGATGTGGGAGATCAGGTGACGCATATCAAATTTGGCAAAGGAATTGTAACTGAGATTGTTTCTGGAGGCCGTGATTTTGAAGTGACGGTAGATTTCCAAAAATGTGGGGTCAAAAAGATGTTTGCGTCGTTTGCAAAATTGAAAAAAGTCGAAGGAAATCAATAAAAAAAGTTAGTATTGGGCAGAAATAAGTGATATAATAAAAAAAACACATAAGAAAGGATGAGCGGCATGAAGAATTTCAGTGATTTTTTAGAAATGGCAAAAGTATCAGACATCATCAGCAAGAAGGATAAGGATGATAATAAGATCGTATGGGTACTTGCAATCATCGGTGCGATTGCAGCAGTAGCCGGAATTGCTTATGCAGTGTACAAGTATTTGACTCCGGATTATATGGATGATTTTGATGATGACTTCGATGATGATTTTGATGATGATTTCTTCGACGATGATGATTTGGATTCAGAAGAAGACAAGATTGAAGAAGTAGAATAGCATAATTTGAACCTTGCGGCTGTCGTAAATATATTACGGCAGCTTTTTCTTGCAAAAAAAACAAAAAAAATGTTGACAATTGCATAAGGCTTCTGTATAATAAATTTTGCTGCTGAGGAAAAGCAAGAAAGCAGCAGAAGATAAAATGATAGTCCGGGGTGTGGCTCAGCTTGGCTAGAGCGCTTGATTTGGGATCAAGAGGTCGCAG
>JAHZHN010000010.1 GCA_019420275.1 Clostridiales bacterium | reverse complement strand
TAATTGACAGGAGGGATCCGAATATGAATAAGGTAGTATTAATGGGAAGACTGACCAGAGATCCTGATGTAAGATATACACAGGGAGACAGACCGCTGGCAGTTGCCAGATATACTTTAGCAGTAAATCGTAGATTTAAGAGAGACAATGAGCCAGATGCGGATTTTATTAACTGCGTGGCATTCGGACGCGCAGGAGAATTTGCAGAAAGATATCTTAAAAAGGGTACAAAGATCGTTGTTTCAGGAAGAATACAGACAGGCAGCTATACAAATAAAGAAGGAATGCGTGTTTATACAACAGATGTTGTGATTGAAGAGCAGGATTTCGCAGAAAGCAAGGCCGCTGCAGCGCAGAATATGGCAGCAGAGGTGCCGATGCCGAGTGAGCCGAAACCAAGCGCAGCAGCTAGTGACGGATTTATGAATATTCCTGACGGATTGGAAGAAGAGCTGCCATTCAGTTAAATAGGAGGTAGAAATCATGGCTTATACAAAAGGCGATTCTCCAGCAAGAAGAAGAGGCGGACGCAGAAGAAGAAAAGTATGCACATTCTGCACAGAAGCTGATGCTGTAATCGATTATAAAGATGTTGCAACATTGAAGAAATATGTTTCTGAGAGAGGAAAGATCCTTCCAAGACGTATCACAGGAACATGCGCAAAACATCAGAGAGCTGTCACAGGCGCAATTAAGAGAGCTAGACATTTAGCCCTTATGCCATATACAGCTGAATAATTCAGATAAAATATACCGGTGGATACTGTGGCTGCAGTGTCTGCCGGTTTTTTAATTTTGAAAAAACATAGGAACAATAAAAAATGTCAGCGGCAGATAAAAGGCAGATCAAGATAAGGAAGATAGAATAAACAAATTTATGTACAAATTGGATAAGGAGAGGTATAATAAAAAGTAATTGAGAATTCACTTGAAAATACTCGTTTAGGAGCAGGATATGGATAATAAAAGTAAAACAAAGATTGATCAGTATCTGCAGTGGCCGATGAAATTGACTCTTTTTCTTGTGCCTGCAGATATTCTTATTTTCTTTTTCAGTGTGGAGTGCGGGATCATTTTGACTGCCTTTATAGCTTTGGGAATTCTCCTTCAGGCAGCAGGATACCGTTACAGCAAGAATGAGATTATGAAAGAATGCATAGGCTTTGTTTTTGAACAGGGGCAGATTCAGAATTATTTGATTCATGAACTTCCGGTACCATATGTACTGACAGATGGCAACGGTGTTATTCTATGGTCGAATGCGGCATTTCATAAGATAGCAGGGGACAGCAAAGGCAAGTATCTTACACAGATTTTTACTGATCTGAACAAGCACTTGCTGCCGTCTGATGTGAATCATACGATTTCCCACATTAATTTTGTAAAAAAAGAAGGAGAAAAGGAAAAGAAATTTTTCTATAAAGTAGAGCTTAACAGGATTATTGTAGAGAATTTTACCAATGATGATGAAAACAGTTATTCAAAACAGATGTTAAAGGATAATTCTCTGATCGCAGCATACTTTTTTGACCAGACTCTTTTGAAAAAATATATGGAACAAAATGAAAATCAGAGGATGGTCATTGGTCTGATCTATATTGACAATTATGATGAGATTTTGGATGATATTGATGAAGTAAAAAGGTCTATGCTGATTGCAGTGGCAGACCGTAAGATCAGTAAGTTCATTCAAAATGTCTCAGGAATTATAAAAAGGACAGAGAGAGACAAATATTTTGTGGTTTTTGAACAGAAATATCTGGACAAGATCAAGGCTAATAAATTTGCCATTTTAGATGAGATTAAGACCATCAACCTTGGGAATTCTATGCATATGACGCTGAGTATCAGTTTTGGAATCAATGGTGATACCTATCAGGAAAGTTATGAATTTGCATGTGCTGGAATGGATCTGGCTCTCGGACGGGGCGGAGATCAGGCGGTCATTAAAGACAGAGATGAAATTTCTTATTTTGGCGGAAACTGTGAAGTTGTAGAGAAAAATACCCGTGTGAAAGCACGTGTAAAAGCGCACGCCCTGAAGGAATTGATGGAATCAAAGGAAAATGTTGTGATTATGGCCCACAAGATCCCGGATCCGGATGCTATGGGAGCAGCCGTGGGATTATATCGGCTGGGTCTGTCTCTTGGACGAAAAGCTCACATTGTAATGAACGAGATTACTATTTCAGTGCGTCCGATCGTTGAGTCCATGAGGAAAAGCGGAGAATATGATCAAGATGTGTTTATCAATAATGAGAGGGCAATGGAGATTACGGATGAAAATACACTTTTGATTGTGGTAGATGTAAACCATGCTAATTATACAGAATGCGAAGATCTGTTGTATCGTACGAAGACTGTGGTAATTTTGGACCATCACAGGAAGAGTAAAGATATGATTAAAAATCCGGTTCTTTCCTATGTAGAACCATATGCTTCGTCTACCTGTGAACTTGTTGCGGAAATTCTGCAGTATGTGGATTCAAAGCCAAAACTAAAACCAATGGAGGCAAATGCCATGTATTTCGGAATGCTGGTGGATACAAATAATTTCGTAAATAAAACAGGTGTCCGTACGTTTGAAACCGCAGCTTATCTGAAACGCAACGGTGCAGATCTTACGATGGTAAGGAAAATGTCAAGAGAGAGCATGGATACTTATAGAATTCGGTCAAAAGCAATCAGTCAGGCTGATATTTTATATGATCATTTTGCGATCACGACACTGGTTGGAATCGGAGTTGACAGCCCGACGGTCATTGGTGCACAGGTAGCAAATGAGCTGCTGGATATTGATGGAATTGAGGCATCGTTTGTACTGACTGGTGTGGAGGAGAGAGTTTATGTAAGCGCAAGATCGATCGATGAGATCAACGTTCAGAGAATTATGGAAGAATTTGGCGGCGGCGGTCATCTGACGGTTGCGGGAGCTCAGCTGGTAGATGTATCTCTGGATGCGGCAAAAGAGATCATTATTGAAACTCTCAGGAATATGAAAGAAAAAGGAGATATTTAGTATGAAAGTTATTTTATTGGAAGATGTGAAATCTGTTGGAAAAAAAGATGAGGTCGTAGAAGTAAATAACGGATATGCAAGAAATGTATTGTTCCGCAAGAATCAGGCAGTTGAGGCAACAAAAAAAGCATTGAATGATTTAAAATTAAGAAAAGCCCATGATGAGAAGCTGGCTGCGGAAGTCTTGGCAGATGCAAAAGCTCTTGCAAAAGAGATTGAAGGAAAACAGCTGGTCGTGAAAATGAGAGTAGGAAATGGGGGCAGGACTTTTGGCTCTATTTCAACAAAAGAAATTGCGGTTGAGGCAAAGAAGCAGCTGGGCTATGATCTTGATAAAAAGAAAATGCATTGTGAACCGATCAAAAGCCTTGGATACCATGATGTAGCGATTAAGCTTCATCCTCAGGTAACAGCAACACTTCGGGTAAAAGTAGAAGAAAAATAAGAGGGATCGTACATGGATGAGGCACTGATAAAGAAAATACAGCCCCACAGCGCCGAAGCAGAAGAATCAGTCATCGGCGCAATGATCATGGACCGCGATGCAATCGCAGATGTGATCGATATGATCGATCAGGAGGATTTTTATCAAAAGCAAAATGGTATACTGTTTGAGACGATGAAAGAGCTGTACCGAGAAGGAAAGCCGGTTGATCTGATCACACTTCAGGACAAGCTGAAAGGAAAAGATGTTCCGGAATCCATGAAGACTCTGGAATTTGTCCGGGATCTTCTGGAGTCAGTTCCTACATCTGCCAATGCGAAACAGTATGCAAGGATTGTGAAAGAAAAAGCGACTCTGAGGAAACTGATTAAAGTCAGTGAAGAAATTACCACGGAATGTTATCTTGGCAAGGATGAGGTTTCAGAAATCCTGGATCATACAGAAAAAAATATATTTGGACTGCTGCAGGAAGCCAGCGGCAGAGAGGATTTTGTTCCGATTGACAAAGTGGTACTGAATACACTGGATGCGATTGAGCAGGCTGCCAGTTCGGAAGGAAGGATCACGGGAATCGCAACTGGTTTTACGGATCTTGATTACAAACTGTCTGGTCTGCATCCATCAGAATTAATTATTGTTGCGGCCCGTCCGGCAATGGGAAAGACAGCCTTTGTGCTGAATATTGCTCAGAGAGCAGCAGTAAGAGATCATGTTCCTACGGCTATTTTTAGTTTGGAGATGTCAAAGGAGCAGCTGGTCACCCGTATGATGGCAATGGAAGCGATGGTAGATTCACAGTCCATTCGAACTGGAGATCTTCAGGAAACAGACTGGGAAAAAATTATGGAAAGCGCGGGAACCATAGGAAGAGCCCCGCTGATCATTGATGATACACCAGGTATCACGATTGCAGAACTTCGGTCAAAATGCAGAAGGTACAAGCAGATGCATGGACTTGATCTTATCATCATAGATTATCTTCAGCTGATGTCAGGAGGACGTCGGACCGAGTCCAGGCAGCAGGAAATTTCAGAGATTTCCCGTTCCCTAAAGGCCCTGGCAAGAGAAATGGATGCTCCTGTTATTGCATTATCCCAGTTAAGCCGAAGAGTAGAAGAAAGAAAGCCTGCGAAACCAATGCTTTCAGACTTAAGAGAATCAGGTTCCATCGAGCAGGATGCCGATGTGGTCATGTTCATTTACAGGGATGAGTACTACAATGAAGATTCCGAAAAAAAAGGAATTGCTGAAATTATCGTTGATAAGCAGAGAAATGGTTCTACAGGAAGTGTGGAACTGGTCTGGCTTGGACAATATACAAAATTTGGAAACAAGGAAAGGGCGCCGCAATAATAGACGGCGCCTTTTTGATCACTTCTAAACAACAATTCAATCAAGGAGGCATGTCGATGTTGTCATTTCTGTATCCGTCAATTTGCCCTCTCTGTCAGAAAGAAATTCTGGAAAAAGGGCAGGATCTATGTGAAAAATGCAGGAAAAAGGATATCTTTCTTCACGAACCGCTTTGCTGCTGCTGCGGAAAACCGCTGGATCATGATGAAGAAGAATACTGCCAGGACTGCAGAAAATATCCAAGAAAATTTGTTAGAAATATAGGGCTTTGTGTATATGAAGAACCGGTTAGAAGTTCTCTGTCTGCTATAAAATATAAGAATAAGAGAGAATATGCAGACTTTTATCTTAAGGAGATAAGACGGCGCAGAGGCCGTCAGCTAAAAAGGATTCATCCGGATGTGGTAGTCCCGGTTCCGATGCATTCAAGGAAATATCGGAAAAGAGGGTTTAATCAGGCAGAGATTTTTGCCCGAGGAATTGCAGAAATTATAGGATGTCCGATGGAACCGCAGCTAGTAAAGCGAATTCATGATACAAAACCCCAAAAAAACCTGAATCCGGCACAGAGAAAAAAGAATCTGAGCCGCGCGTTTCGAGGAGAAGAAAAAATTTATAAAAAGTCAGGATTTCCGGCCAGAATTTTAATTGTAGATGATATTTACACAACCGGGGCGACTGTCGAGGGGGTTGCGCAGGCTTTGCTCCAACTGGGAGCTGAGGAAATCTATGTCTGCTGCATAGCAGTTGGCAAAGGGTTTTCATAGCATACTGAATCTTCTTTTGCTATAATAAGAGCGGATCAAACTGGAAAGGATAAAATATGGAAAAAGAACGCTATGATTTAACAGGATCCCTGCTTCATTGGTATGATTATAACAAGAGGATACTTCCTTGGAGAGAAAATAAAGATCCTTACAGAATCTGGGTTTCAGAAATTATGCTGCAGCAGACACGGGTAGAGGCGGTAAAGCCTTATTTTGATCGTTTTATGGAGGCATTTCCAGAAGTTCAGGATCTGGCAGCTGCCGATGATGAGAGGCTGATGAAGATGTGGGAAGGTCTTGGTTATTATAACAGAGCCAGGAATCTTAAGACAGCAGCGCAAAAGATAGTAAAAGAATACAATGGGAAAATCCCTGGTGATTATGATGCATTGTTATCTTTAAATGGGATAGGAGCCTATACAGCGGGGGCAATCGGATCTATTGCTTTTGATCTTCAGGTGCCGGCAGTAGACGGTAATGTCATGCGGGTGCTTTCAAGACTTTGGGGAGATGATTCCGACATCCTAAAGGAAAAAACAAAAAAAGAGATGGGGAAACGTATTCAGGAATATATTCCAAAAGACCGTCCGGGAGATTTCAATCAGGCCCTTATTGAACTTGGAGCAATTGTATGCATTCCAAATGGGAAACCTCTCTGTGAGCGATGTCCATGGGATACGGTATGCAGAGCATATAAAGAAGACCGGATTGATCAGCTTCCTGTAAAGAAACCTAAAAAAGCGCGAAGAAAAGAGTATAAAACAGTTTTTCTCATGGAAACTGAGGATAAGGTTGCTCTGCATAAAAGAGCTGAGAAAGGACTCCTGGCCGGTTTGTGGGAATTTCCAAATGTCCCGGGCAGATTGGATATGGAAGAAATCGAAGAACAGCTTCAAAGATGGGGAATTGAGGCGGACAAGCTGCAGCCCGCAGGAAAAGGGAAACATATTTTCAGCCATGTGGAGTGGCATATGCAGGGAGTTAAAGTGAGACTGGAAAAAACGGTTTCCACCGGGTATTTTCAATGGATTTATAAAAAAGATTTGGAAAATACCTATGCATTGCCCTCAGCATTTGAAATCTTTCGAAAAGTATTGTAAAATACTAAAATATACTATACATTAATGAAGAAAATGTATGGAAAAAGAAAAAAGGAGAGAAGAATATGAAAAAAGTATTGGCAGTGGTACTTTGCCTGACGGCGTGCTTTGGATTATTTGCAGGCTGCGGTTCTAAAAAAGACAGCGGCGATTCCAAGACCATTGTAATTGGAGCAAGTCCTTCGCCTCACGCGGATATTCTCAAGGCAGCAGAGGGAGAACTGGAGAAAGAAGGATATAAGCTGGAGATCAAGGAGTATTCTGATTATGTACAGCCGAACACGGCGCTGGATGCAGGAGATCTGGATGCGAACTATTTCCAGCATGAGACATATCTCAAGAACTTTAATGAAGAAAAAGGCACAAATCTTGTATCTGCGGCAATGATTCATTATGAGCCATTTGGAATTTTTCCAGGAAAAACAAAATCCCTGAAGAGTCTGAAAGATGGCGCAACGGTGGCAGTACCAAATGATACAACCAACGAAGCGAGAGCTCTTTTGCTTCTTCAGTCTGAGGGACTGATCACCCTCAAAGAAGATGCAGGGCTGACAGCGACAAAGAAGGATATTGTGAAGAATCCAAAAAATCTGGAGATTGAAGAAATTGAGGCTGCTCAGCTTCCTCGTTCGATCGAAGATGTGGATCTCGCGGTCATTAATGGAAATTATGCAATTGAAGCAGGACTGAAAGTAAACGAAGATGCCCTTGCGGTAGAGGATAAGAATTCTGTTGGTGCCAAGACTTATGGAAATGTAATCGCAGTCCGCAAAGGAGATGAGAAAAAAGAATCCATCAAAGCTTTGATCAAGGCTTTGAAAAGTGATACTGTAAAGGAATATATCAATGACAATTACGACGGAGCAGTCGTACCATTATTTTAAGAAGGAGAAAAAGTGATGAGAAAATTTTTAACAGTTGCCCTGGCAGGAGTTTTAGCAGCATCCATGTTATTTACCGGATGCGGTAAAAAAGAAACAGCAGACGGAGGAGAGATTCCAGATACAATCGTAGTAGGAACCAATGCCGAATTCCCGCCGTTTGAGTATGTGAATGATGACGGAGATGTTGATGGTTTTGATATGGCCGTTATGAAAGAAGTTGGAAAGAAGATTGGATCTAAGGTAGAAATCAAAAATATGGAATTCAAGTCTTTGATCGGTTCTATGGAATCAGGAAATCTTGATGTGATCGCAGCGGGAATGACAGTAACAAAAGAAAGAGAAAGACAGGTAGATTTCACAGATTCTTACTATACAGCAAAACAGTATGTGATTCAGAAACAGGGAGGAAGCATTAAATCATCAGATGATCTGGAAGGATTAACCATTGCAGTTCAGGAAGGAACAACAGGAGATCTTCTTGCAACAGATGATATCAAAGATTCTAATGTAAAGAGATTTAAAAAAGGTGTGGATGCCGTTATGGATTTGAAAAAGGGCGGATCTGATGTTGTGATCATTGATGCAAATCCTGCACAGGAATTTGTAAAAGCAAATAAAGGACTGGAAGTTGTAAAAGATTTATTTGATGATGAAGAGTATGCATTTGCAGTGCAGAAAGGCAACACAAAATTAAAAGATGCGATCAATGATGCATTAAAAGAAATGAAAGATGATGGAACTTTTGACAAGCTGGTGAAAGAGTACATTGGACAGTAATTATTTAAGAAAGGCTTTTTGAAATGGAGCAGTTACAATCAGATATTTATCAGGTATTTATAGAAGCAGATCGTTATAAAATGTTTTTGGATGGTCTGACGGTTACTATCGGCGTATCCATTGCTGCCGTTTTACTTGGAATTCTTCTTGGTATGATTTTGGCATTGATGAAGATGACGGAGGTAAGAAAAGGGAAAAAGACAATATTTTCGGTGATCGCCAATATTTATATTGACATTATTCGCGGAACACCTACCGTTGTACAGTTATTGATCATTTATTTCCTGGTTTTCCAGACACAGATGGGGATGGTTGCAGGAATTGTAACATTCGGTATTAACAGCTCTGCGTATGTGGCAGAAATTATCCGTGCCGGAATCATGGCAGTTGATAAGGGGCAGATGGAAGCGGGTCGTTCTCTTGGTTTGTCTTATACAGAAACAATGAGATATATCATTCTTCCGCAGGCGGTAAAAAATATCCTGCCTGCTCTGGGAAATGAATTTATCGTATTGATCAAAGAAACGGCGATCCTTGGATACGTTGCAATTCAGGATCTGACAAAGGCATCTGATTTTATTGTTTCCAGAACCTATATCATGTTTGTGCCTTTGATCGGGTGTGCGTTAATTTACTATGTGTTGGTAAAAATACTGACCATTGGGCTGAATGCATTTGAAAGGAGACTCAGACAAAGTGATATACGTTAAAGATTTACATAAATATTTCGGAAAGCTGGAAGTGTTAAAAGGAATTGACTGTCATATCGGCAAAGGAGAATGTGTCTGTGTCATCGGTGCGTCCGGATCAGGGAAGAGTACATTTCTGCGATGCCTGAATCTTTTGGAAACTCCTACAAAAGGAGAAATTACCATCGGCGGAACGAATCTGATGGATAAGGATCTGGATATTGATGACCTGAGAAAAAGGGTTGGCATGGTATTCCAGCACTTTAACCTGTTTCCGCATCTGACCATCTTGGAAAATGTGACTCTGGCTCCAATCCGTCATAAGATGTACAGTGAGAAAGAGGCCAAGGAGAAGGCGATGGAGCTTTTAAATCGAGTTGGAGTTGGTGATAAAGCGGATAATTATCCGGCGCAGCTGTCTGGAGGACAGAAACAGCGTGTGGCAATTGCCCGGTCTCTGGCGGTGTCACCGGAAGTTATACTGTTTGATGAACCGACATCCGCGCTGGATCCGGAAATGGTTGGAGAAGTTCTGGAAGTTATGAAACAGCTTGCTCAGGAAGGTATGACGATGGTAGTTGTAACTCATGAGATGGGATTTGCCAAAGAAGTGGCGGATCGTGTTTTGTTTATGGATGGGGGAGTCATTCTGGAAGAAGGAACGCCGGAACAGATTTTTGACCATCCGAAAGAAGAAAGAACAAAAGAGTTTTTAAGTAAAGTATTATAAAAAAAGCGGCTGCGAAAGCAGCTGCTTTTTTATGGAAAAATTCAGGAAGAATAAAGAAAACAGGGCAGTATGATTTTCCGATCATATTGCCCTGTTTTTCTTTAGGCTGTTTTCTTAATTATGCCGGACAGACCGGGAAAAGAATTCGAACCGGTCATATCGATGGCGGGAAAAAGAATACTCAAAAGGGGTGCCGTTGTCCAGATAAGCAACCTGCTCGACTTCTAAAACAGGTTCGGTTTCTTTTAATTTTAAATATTTTTGATCGGTTTTATTGCTGCAGTCCGCTCTTGTAATTCTTAGAAAACCAGCAATTTTATATTTCAGCGTTTGTTCAATATAATCGTAAACAGAATGATTTAATACATCCATGTCCAGCCCGGGAATCAGAGAAGTACTCATATACGTACGTTCCAAAACATAAGGGCTTTCATTGATTAGACGGAGACGATGAATATCATAGACCGGATCATTGACGTGAATTCCCAGTTTTTCGGCGATGATATCATCGGAAAATTTTAATTGAAAATCTAGAATTTTAGAAGTTACCTCTTTTTTAGAAGAGTTTGTGAGTCCTAAAATATGATCTTCCTGAATGTTGATTTTGGAAGAAAGAGCCCCTTGGGGAAGAACAAAAGTCCCTTTTCCTTTTTTTCGATAAATGAGTCCGTCCATCACGAGCAGATCCAAAGCTTTTTTTATTGTCATACGGCTGCAGTTAAATTCCTCGCATAACGTCATTTCATTGGGAAGCTGCTGTTGATTGGCCTGGTATTTATGGTCGAAAATACGTTGTTTCATTTTTTTATAAATCTGGATATATTTCGGTTCCATAGTCGTCCTCCTTAATAACATAGACAAATTTAAAATATGTCTATACTTTTAATAATATATCACAAATGTCTACATAACGCAAGATTTGAAATAGAAATCTAATAAATGTCTAGACAAATTTATTGAAATTCAAAAAAATACAAACATTTTTAAAAATATGTCTAGACAAATATAAAAAATGAGTATATAATATAGTCATAGTTGAGAGAAACGAACAAAGAAAGGAATGGTGTTATTATGAAAGTGTATCTGTTTTGCAGTGGAGGTTTTTCAACAAGTTTATTAGCAAATAAAATAAGTGAAGCCTACAAGGAAAGAGGAAGAGATGATGTTGAAGTAGAAGCTATGGATTTTGGATCTCTGGATTCTGTCGTAGAAGAAGCGGATGTTATTTTACTTGCTCCTCAGATTGCATGGGCAAAGGAACAGGTGGAAGAAGATTATCCAGACAAAAAAGTATATTTGATGTCTGTTCAGGAATTTGGTTCCATGGATGGAAATATGCTGGCAGATAAGATTGAACAGGGAGAAAACTAAAGGAGAGGAACATGGATACAAAAAAGTTTACGGCAAAATTTACAGAAGTTGTTAGTAAGATTGCAGGAAATAAATTGTTATTGACACTAAGGGATTCCTTTGTGCTGGTTGCATCTTTGACCCTTCTAGCTGGATTTACAACAATGATCAGTTCAGTATTTCTGGATCCGAGTGGAATTATCTTCGGTGAAAGCGGATTGAATATTGGAAAGATGATTTTTGGTTCTGCGGATGCTTTTCAGGCTTCCGGACTCGCATCAGGGCTGTTAAAGGGACAGGAGCTGTGCAACGCATTTACCAGAGGATCTATGTCAATTAATGCTCTTCTTGTTGTTATTATTTTTGCCAATATGTTGTCAAAACGTTATTTTAGAAAGAATAAGGAGCATATGAACTCCGTATTGTATGCAACAGCAGCATTCTTTATCTGTCTCCCATGGTCTTTTACCACAGAGATCAATGGAGCCAGTACCCAGATTGATGGAATCGTGAATTCCAATTTCCTGGGACAGCAGGGAATTTTTGCAGGTTTGATCATCTCTGGTGTAGCAGTTTTACTTTACAATAAGCTTTCTCAAAAGAATATTACAATTAAAATGCCGTCATCTGTTCCTCCTGCAGTTGCGCGAAGTTTTGAATCTTTGATTCCGGGGCTTCTGACATTACTTGTATTTATTATAGCAACAGCTTTGTGTAATACATTTGCGCACGAGTCTCTTCCGGAGTTGTTTTTGTCACTTCTGCAGAAACCGGCAATGGCAATTTCAAAAACAGCGGCATTTGCCCTGATTTCACAGATTACATGGCCATTGTTCCAGTGGTTTGGAATTCATCCATCATCTATCTGGAGCCCGATTTTTGGAATGACATGGGATATTGCCGGAAATGAAAACGTACTTGGAACGGCACACCACTTATATACAACAATGTTTATGAATTATTCTACAATCGCTGCAGGAACATTTGCTTTGGCGCCTGTTTTGGCAATTTTGATTTTTTCAAAGATCAAACACAATAAGCAGGTCACAAAGATTGCACTTGCACCAGCTATTTTCAATATTTCTGAGCCGATTACATTTGGTCTGCCGATTATCCTGAATCCGATTTATCTGATTCCGTTTGTTGTTGTACAGCCAGTCTGCTTTTATATTGCGGTGTTCTTTACAAAAATTGGATTTATTGATGTGATTGCCAATAATGTACCTTGGACGGTTCCGCCAATTTTATCAGGGTTGTTATTCTCAGGTTCCATTAATGGGGCGATTGTTCAGCTGATCAACCTTGTAGTAGCAATTGTAATTTATATTCCATTTGTAAGAATTGGGGATATGCTGGAATTGAAAAAACAAAATAATCAGGAACAGAAATAGGAGATAAAATGAAAAATTTAGAAAATATATTAATGGAATTGGTTTGTTATGCAGGAAATGCGAAATCTATGGCTTTACAGGCTGTTATGAAGGCAGAAGACAAGGATATGGAAGCCGCCCAAGAACAGCTAAAAAAGGCGAAAGAGGAACTGCATAAAGCTCATACCATTCAGACAGACTTGATGGCGAAAGAGATTCAGGGAGAACCAATTGAGAAATCTATTTTATTGATTCACTCACAGGATCATTTTATGGCAGCAAATACTGTGATTGAACTGGCAGAACGATTTTTAAAATTGTACGAAAGGCTTGAAGGATAAAAAAATGAGAGTAACATTGGATTCTATTTTTATGGATCATATGGTAATACAGAGAGAAAAAAAAATCAGGATATTTGGAACAGGCAAGACCGGAGAAAAAATAGAGGTTTCTCTGGATGGAGAAAAAGGATTCGGACAGGTGGCAGAAGATGGAACCTGGGAGGCCGTATTACAGCCGTTAAAAGCCGGCGGACCGTATGATTTGGAAGTTAAGGCAAAAGATGAGGCGATTACTGTTAAAGATATTCTGATTGGGGATGTTTATGTGGCCGCAGGACAGTCAAATATGGAATTTCTGTTTGAAAATACCGCCAATGCAGAAATAGAACGTGAACAGGCATCTCAGGCGGCGTTTCGCTATTACAAAGTGCCTCAGGTAGAATATCGCAAAGATGGAAAAGATTATCCAGAAATACCAGAAGAAGGCTGGTATGAATGCAATCCAGAAAGTGTCGGAAAAATTTCTGGCGTAGCATATTACTGCCTGAAGGAGCTGAGAAAGCATACCGATGTACCAATTGGTGTTGTTGGATGTCATAAGGGAGGAACTAGTGCGTCATGCTGGGTTTCAGAGGAGGCACTAAAAAAAGACCCGCAGATAAAGAAAATCTATTATGATGATTATTGGAAGGATATCCAGGATCAGACGGAGGAAGAAGAAGATCTTGCTATTCGTAAGTATCAGGAAATTCTTACCGCATATCAGAAAAAAGTAGAAGAATATCAGGAAAAATATCCGGAAAGATCCATGAGTCAGCTGAAGCATGATGTTGGACATACACCATGGCCGGGCCCAAAAGGGAAAAAAGATTATGGAAGGCCAAGCGGGCTTTATGAAACCATGTTTCAGAAGATCAGAGGAATGCGTTATAAAGCGGTGCTTTGGTATCAGGGCGAAGAAGATACAAAATGTGCTTCTACATATAAAACGCTGTTGCTCAACCTCATTGATAATTGGAGACAGGATTTGGAAGATAATAATCTGCCGTTTTTGATCATGCAGCTTCCAAATTACAATGATGATAAAATTCCGTTTAGCTGGGCTGTTTTAAGAGAGCAGCAGCGACAGGCAGTGAAAGAATCTAAGCATACATATTTAATTTGTACTCTTGGATGTGGAGAAGAATTTAATATTCATCCTACAGATAAATCAGAGGCTGGAAGACGGCTGGGACTGATGGCAGCACAGGTATTTTACAATGCAAAAGTGCAAGGATACGCGCCAGAACTGTTAGAGGTAAAACGAACAGAAGATGGATACCGTTTAATATTTGGTAATTGTTATGGTAAAATTCTTCCTGCTAAAAATTCAGAAAATTATTTAATGATTTCTTTTGATGGAGAGCATTTTGAAAAAGCAAAAGCGGAAATATCACAGGAAGATTTGATCATCAGGACACAGAAGGATGTTAAGATTATCTGTTATGACTGGGAAAATAATCCGGAGGTTTTATTTACAGGAGCGACCGGTCTGCCAATCGTACCGTTTTATTATGAAATATAGCAGGATAGAAAGGAAATTGTAATGGGAAAAAGAATATCTTTTCCAAAAGATTTTTGGTGGGGGGCTGCTATGAGCGGTCCTCAAATGGAAGGAACAGAAGATAAATTACATGAAAATGTCATGGATTTCTGGTGTAGAATTGAAAGAGAAGATTTTTTTGATGGAGTTGGTTCTGAAATTACAACAGATTTTTATCACAGGTATAAAGACGATATTGCGATGATGCGGTCAATTGGGATGAATTCTATAAGAACTTCAATTCAGTGGACCCGGCTGATCAAGGATCTGGAAACAGGAGAGCCAGATGAGAAGGCCGTAAAATTTTATTCTGATATGATAGAAGAATGCAGAAAGAATAATTTAAAATTGGTCCTCAATCTTCATCATTTTGATCTTCCGGTAGAACTTTTACAAAAATATGGGGGATGGGAGAGCAAACATGTCGTAGATTTGTTTGTCAAATTTGCTCAGACAGCATTTAGGCTGTTTGGAGATAAGGTTCATTACTGGACGACATTTAATGAGCCAATGGTAATTCCCGAAGCTGGATATTTATGCGGATTCCATTATCCGAAAAAGGTGAATCAGGGAAAACAGGCAGTTCAGATTATGTATAATCTGAATCTTGCAAGTGCAAAATGTATAGAAACTTTCCATGATATGTGTGATGGGAAAATAGGAATTGTGCTGAATCTGACGCCTGCTTATCCAAGATCTGAGACAAGAGAAGATTTGGAAGCATCTGAGATTACAGATTTATTTTATAACAGAAGTTTTCTAGATCCTGCGGTTCATGGAAAATTTCCAGAGAAGCTGACAGAATTCCTGACAGAAAATCATGTTTTATGGGAAGCATCTGAAGAAGAATTGAATATCATACGCCATAATACAGTAGATTTTCTGGGAGTAAACTATTATCATCCTAAAAGAGTTCAGGCTAGAGAACATAAGCTGGAGTGCGCTCAGTGGACTCCGGAACAATATTATGAAGAATATGATATGCCGGGGAAACGGATTAATCCATACAGAGGATGGGAGATTTATCCGGAAGCGGTATATGACATTGCCATGAATGTAAAAGAAAATTATAAAAATATTCCATGGTTTATTTCAGAAAATGGAATGGGCGTAGAAGGAGAAGAAAAATACCGGGATGCGGAAGGCAGAATACAGGACGATTATAGAATTGATTTCTATAAAGAGCATCTGAGCCAGCTAGCCAAAGCAATGGAAGAAGGAAGCCACTGTTTTGGATATCATGCATGGACAGGCATTGACTGCTGGTCATGGAATAACGCTTACAAGAACCGCTATGGATTTATTGGCCTTGATCTGGAAACCCAGAAGCGTACAATTAAAAAATCAGGATTCTGGTATAAAGAGTTGTCAGAAAATCATGGATTTGTCATAGAGGAGGATTAAGCAGTGTATGCATGTTTTGATTTAGGGGGAACTTCTTTAAAGCATGGTCTTCTTGATGAGAATGGGATGATCCTGAAAAAAGGAAAGATAAAAGTCTGGGATGATGTAGAAGCTATCTTTGATTTGATTGAAAATCAGGTGAAAATATATCAAAAAGAAAATGATATTAAGGGGATCTGTCTTTCAACACCGGGAGCGGTCGACTGTCAAACTGGTATTATTCATGGATATAGTGCGCTGCCTTCCATTCATGGCCCTAACTGGATCAAAGAACTGGAGAAACGCTGCAATCTTCCAGTCAGTATTGAAAATGACGCTAACTGTGCCGCTCTGGCAGAAGTCTACAAAGGATCCGGACAAGGGTATTCAGATATTTTGTTTTTGGTAATCGGCAGCGGAATCGGGGGAGCAATCATAAAAGACGGGGAAATCCATCATGGAAGACACCTTTCAGGAGGGGAGTTTGGGTATGCAGTTTTTCAGCAAAAAGATGGAGAATTGCTGACATTCAGCGATCTGGCAGCTACTGTTAATATGGTGGAAAAAGTACGGGAAGAACTGGATGACAGCCAGCTGGAAGGACAGGATATTTTTCAGATGGCAAAGGAAGGAAATGAGATTTGTAAGAAAGCAGCAGGGGAATTTTATTTTCAGCTTGCTGTAGGAATTTATAATCTGCAGTATATTTATGATCCGGAAATTGTGCTTCTGGGAGGAGGAGTATCTGACCAGGAAGATTTTATCCAACAGATTAACGGACAGCTGGATGAAGTGCTTAGAAAAGTAGAAATCGCAGACATAAAACCTAAGATTGCGTGTTGTTCTTTTGGACCGGATGCGAATCTGGAAGGGGCGTTTCTGCATCATATCATGCAAAAAAGTGAAATATAGAATGAAGCGAGAGTACGGCAGAACGGTACTCTCCTTTTTGCTGTATATATCTTTAATGTATCAATGAAAAATTTGAATGATGATTTTTTCCCCGTGAAAGATCTGATCTGTATAAGTTCCTTCTATGGTTACGAAGGAATCCTTTTTTAAATCTTGGATGGTTCCCTTCTGATCTTTATAGCTGCTCCCGTTTCCATATACATTCCGGATGGTGATCGGAATATTATCTTTATACCGTACCGGAATATAAAGTTTTGTGCTTGTAGAAACAGAACCGCCGTCTTTTAACTGATAAGAATCGATTTTGTTGATCGTACATTGTCCTTCTCCGGTTTTGCTGACATATCCGGTCAGCATATGAGGATCATCAGAGCCAAAGCTGATATTGCCGGTGGGTTCGTCTTCATCTAAATCTGAAAGGACAATTACATCAGCTGTGCTGTCGCCAGAAGTTTTGGAATACCAGATCATGGCAATAGAATGTTCCTTTATGGAAGACAGCTGGGAGGCGCTGCAGACCTTATAAGTTTTTGTCACATGGTTTGGATTCAATCTGCCGTATGACAATTTCAGGTAGTAGATGGCGGTGTCTTTTCCAACAGCAAAATCTGTTTGCTGTGCATAAGAGTCATCGACAGAATTCTGCACGGTGATTTTTTTGTAATTACCGGAGGTAAAGTAGCCGTTGTAATCTGGCTGCCGATCCGGGACTTTTTCACCGCCGACAGTTTCTTCCTGATAATTTGCAAGGCCCAGACGGCTGCCGAATTCGAAATATCCGACAGCGGATGCTCCAAGGAAGGCAAACAAAGACAGAAGAATGCTGACTTTGTATATGACAGAAGGTTTTTGGCAAAAGATTCTGGAAATGATCTGGAAACAAGCAGATCCAAGAGCAGCTCCCAAAATATTCAAGATGATATCATCCACATCGGCGCTTCCGAGATAAAAACGGTATTGGAGAAGTTCAAATATAAAACTGAGAGCAGCAGCGGAAAGCAGAATGATTGGCAAGGCATGTTGTTTCTTCCAAAGAAGAGATAAAAGATAGCCATATGGAAGAAAAATAAGAGCGTTGCCGGCAATGTTGGAAACTGCCCATAAAAAATTCCCGGATGACATCATGGAAGCAAACGTACGAAACGTTTGAAATGGTACGAGGTTCAGAGAACGAAAGCCCTGATAGCCGGAGGAAAAATGCTCTGGAAGGGAAGTCAGGGAAACATCTCGCAGCAAAACAATTTTGACTAAGACTGCCATATAAAAAAAGAACATAAGTAAGAAAAATAAGCGGAAATATTTCTGGGTTATTTTTTTCTTCATAAGAAACTCCTTTGCGTTTGATAAGGAGATCAGGCAAAAGAAGTTCATGAAAAACTTTGGATCAAAAGACTTTGAACAAAAATCATATCTTTGGTATAAGTATTTAAAATAATATTTGGATATCTTTTTAAAATGCGGTCTGCGATGAGAAGACCGTTTCCTCTTCCTAGTCCTTTATCAGACAGTCCGGCGATAACTTCTTTTTGGGGCCGGATAGAATTTTCAATTCGTATTTCACATGCATTTTCCTGCCCAGTCATAATAATCTGAATTTCTTTTTCTGCAGTATGGACTGCTTCTTCAATGGCGTTGTCCAGAAAAATTCCCAGGAGCCGGATAAAATCAAGAAAATCAATCTCATCGGAAAATAAATGCCATGGGATCTGTTTTCGGCAGACAAATTGAATCTGACATTTGGTGTGGGCAGCTGATGTAAATTTATAATATAAAAATGCCTTCAACTGTTCGTCTTCAATGGGCTGCAAAGAAGCATACAGATCATTTTTCTTTAATTCCTCCTGAAAGTAAGGGTTTACGATAGCATGAAAATATTCTTTCAATTTGGAATCATTGGTTTCTTCAATCATGTGACTTAGTGTAAAAAGAATATTTTTCATATCATGTTTGAGTCCTCTTACTTCGGAGAGATTTTTTTCAAGATCGATGCTGTACAAGGTCAAATTTTCCTCGTGCCTTCGTCTGGCATCGATGAAAAAACGATATTTTGAAAACTTGAGCAAAGTTACCAGAATCAAAAGCTGGATAAAAATAATGCCGGCGGAGAACAGCGTCATAAGGAAAGAAATTCTTCCATAAAGCATCTGATATAAATAGTCTGTCATCGTTTGACCGGCAGCAGCAGGAATCTGCAGGAGCAGATATTCAAAAATAAAACCAACGAGAAAAATAATCAGAGAACTGATCAGAAAATTTCTGGCAATCTGCGGATAAGAAAATTCAAGCTGGGATATTTTGAAAAGAACCTTTTGAAAGAAATGTCTCACCAGCACAATCAGCAGAAAATCAATCAGAAGGATGCCGGCTGATAACAGCAGAAAGACACTGATTTTAATCAATGATGCATTCGTAAGGTCATTTGTCGTATGATAATACAGCTCCTGAAATCCCTGATAAATATAGTTTAAAAAAATCTGGTTCAGCAAAAATAAAATAAATGCCAGCCAGGTGTATAGAACTTTGCCGCTTTGCAGTTCATGTCTTAACGCACTGACTCCGAAAAAAATGAAGAAAATGAAAAATATGGAGGCATTAATAATTACAAAAGACTGGGTAATAGCAGTAAATGTTCCAGAAAACAGCAAAAGATAATCTGGAAGTTTTAAATCCAAAAGATTCAGAATACGAATCGCAGATATCCCGGTAAATGCAATCACAAAATTTTCCATAAAGGTGGTTCCTGTCATTTTAAGAAAAGGAGACAGAAGGCTGATGCCGGCGCATAAGACGGAAAATATAAGATAAATCCAAGAATATTTACTGGTTGTTTCCATAGATAATCCCCTTTATTTCGTTTCTAAGCCGGAAAGAACAGGGAGCAGAGGCTCCGTTTATCAGACGGATCATACCGTCCTCCATTCCGATCATATACCGTTTTTGGACAATCACAGATCGATGACTGCGGACAAACCCATCTCCAAGCCGTTTCATGGCGTGTTCCATGGATTCTCTCACAGTAATGGAAGATCCATGAATTGTGTGGTAACAGATACAGTGGGATTTGGTTTTCAGTGCCTCTATATATAAAATATCCTGGACTGGAAGATGAATTTCCTCATCAAATCCTGGACGGATGGCGATGAAACGCTGACTGGTTTTTTCCGGATGGACAGACAGCTGTTTATTGGCGAGATAAAGATACTGATAGCAGCTTCGGTTCATTTTATGAATGTCCGTGGTCTTTTCAATAAATCCAAATGGCTCGGTACCCGATTTCAAAACGTCCAAAGCCAGTTCATAATGATTGGTTACAAATACGATTTTTGATCCTGGAGAAATGGAGCGGATTTGCTTTGCAAGATCAATTCCATTAAATTCATTGTTTCCAAAATCAAGATCCAGGAAAAACAAATATTCTTCCGGATGGTTTTTCAGGTAAGAAACCATATCATTACCGCTGGAAGAAATACATACAATCCTGCCGTCTAGTTTCTGACTGGACAGAATCTTTTCAAGCTGTTCTTGAATAATTTTTAAAATGAACGGATCATCATCGCATAAAATTATTTTTAACATAGGATTCCTTTCTTCTGTCTGATCTCCTTGTGGTCGTGTTACAAACGCATCTTACATAAAAATAAGGCAAAATTTATAAATATGCCCGCAATAAAACCTCAATGCCGCAAAAAGACGCATCAGGATTACGTTTAGGCCAAATAAATCGGATTAAGGGCAGACATATTGACAAACGCGTTTCCTCTTTTGATTATAAGAAACATCAGAAACAGAAACAAGAGATGAAGGAGGGGAAAAATGAAGAAGAGAAGAGCCATATGGCTGACGGGGATGATGATCATTTGTGTGATGTTCCTGTCTGTGATAGTTCAAAATCGTATTTTGTATGGAATTCGAAGTCCATATGCGGTGCTTATGGAGAGAGATGGGGATAGGATTCTGGCCCAAAAGAAGAGCGGGGATAAGATTTATCCGGCATCTTTAACCAAAATCATGACGTGTCTGGTGGCTTTGGAACATATTACAGATCTAGACCGGAAGGTGACGATGGATGGAAATATGATTGCCGAAGCAAAAAATCAGGGAGCGTCCCGGGCAGGATTTGAAGCGGGCGAAGTTATTACAATAAGGGATCTGCTGTACGGAGCAATGCTTCCATCCGGGGCAGAATGCTGCATGCGTCTTTCCAAATATGTAGCGGGATCCGAAGAAAAAATGGCAGAACTTATGAATCAGAAAGCAGAGCGTATTGGAATGAAGCATACTCATTTTGAGAATACAACAGGACTTCATGATGAAAATCACTACTCGACGGCGGAGGATATAGCTATGCTGCTGGATGAGGCGCTGGACCGGCAGGATTTTCGAAAAATCTTTACAGCCATGAGCTATCGGACGTCCAGGTCTAATGCCCATACAGACGGTATGGTACTGACCAGCACGCTGTATGAATATAAAGGGACACTCCGTTTGGAACAAGGGGAATTTCTGGGAGGGAAAACAGGGCATACCAGCCAGGCAGGGTTATGTCTGGCAAGTTTTGCAAATGTCAAGGGAAAGGAATATATTCTGGTAACAGCAGGAGCATCAGAGCACGGCAGTAAGATTCCGGATCATGTGTCAGATGCAAAGAAAATTTACAGCAAATTATGATTTTTTTGTACTTTTTGCTAAAAAAATTGATGAGAATCTCATAAAAAGCTGGTAAATTTGATAAGATAGAGCTAAAATAATGGGTATAGAATCTGGGGTCAGAAAGGAGGCTTTTTTATGGATGGGATTGCAGAAAAGTTGGAAGAAATTGAAAAGACCGCAAGAGCCATTGTAGAAAATGCTGAAGATCAAAAGCATCTGCAGGAAAAAGAGATGCAGGAGAAGAGAGACCTGTTTGATCTGGAATTGGAGAAGGAAACGCAAGATCGGATTAATGCCATACGATCGGAGTTAGAAGAGAATATGGATGAACTGATGGAGCAGCAGGGAGAGCACAACAACAGCGAGATTCAGTTCCTGAAACAAGATTTTGAAAAAAAACATACTGTGTATGCAAAGGAAATTTTTGATAGGGTCATTAAGGTTTAGTAAGACTTATTAGGAGGCGGAAAATGATCAAAGATGTGATGGAGTACAGCGGGATCGCAGCAAAGATCCGTGCAATGCGTGCGAAATTGCTAAAATCAGAAGATTACCGCAAGATTGCTGCTATGCACACGGTGACAGAGGTCATATATTATCTGAAAGAGACAAAGTCCTATGGGAGACTCATTGATCAGATGGATGAGTCACTGTATCATCGTGGAAATATTGAAAAAATCCTGGTGCAGTCATTGTATGATGATTATACCAGACTGTATCGTTTTGCAAATATGGACCAGAAAAAATTTCTCAAGGTTTTTAAGAAACGGTATGAAGTAGACTTAATTAAATATTGTTTAAGAATTGTATTTAACCATTACAATGCCCCGTTTGATCTGGATTATAAGAAAACATTTTTTGAACGGTATTCCGAGATAAAGATCGATCAGCTGATCATGTCAGAGAGTATTGATGACCTGGTAGATCATCTGAAGAATACTGAGTATTATGCGCCGTTGGCACAAATCCGGGAATCCGGGGCATCAACATTATTTGATTATGATCTCGCGTTGGAATTGTACTATTTTTCCATGTTATGGAAGATCAGGAAGGGAAAGTGGAAAAAGGAAGAGAAAGAAACGATCAAAAGGGATCTGGGAAGCAAGATCGATCTTACAAATCTTCAATGGATTTATCGGGCGAAAAAGTATTATCATATGCTGCCGCCGGATATTTATACCCTCTTGATACCGATACAATACCGGCTTACAAAACAAGAATTCAAAAATCTGGTGGAAGCACCTTCCATTGAAGAATTTTTCCGTCATCTGAATGAATCGTTTTATGGACGGAGATACCAATTTGACGAACAGCATAATGTGGAAAAGGTGGAAAAGCCGTTTTTAAAACATATCGTCATGACAGCATATCAGAATCATCCGTATTCTCTTGCGAGTCTTTTAGGATATCTGTTCCTGAAGGAAGAAGAAATTTACAGGATCACCACAGCGCTTGAGTGCATCCGGTACGGATTATCAGAAAAAGAGACTCTGGGATATATTTTGCGCGATTCCAGATATCAAGGAGGTAGTGCCTAATGATAGTTAAAATGAAGTTCCTGAGCATTTCCGGTCCCAGAACGGATATTGACCGGGTGACCAGCAAGTACTTATCGAAGTATGAAATGCAGCTGGAAAATGCGATAACGGAATTAAAAACCACAGATAATTTACTGCCGTTTATGGATTTGAATCCATATAAAGAACCGCTGGCCAAAGCCGAGCAGTATGCGGCTATGCTGCCGGATCAGACAGTGCCGATGGACACGACACTTTCCGCAGATGAGATGATCGACATGATTCGAAATCTGAATCATGATTATCTTGATCTGAAAGCAAAAGAAGAAAAGATTAAAAAAGCAAAAGAAGAAATTATGGAAAAACTCCATCAGATGGAACCGTTCCAGTCACTGGAACTGAATATAAAAGAAGTGACGCGGTATCGTTACATGATCGTACGATTTGGAAGGGTAAGTCTGGATTATTTTCATAAACTGGAAAAGTATCTGTTTGATGATCTGAATGCGGTATTTCTGGAAGGATCACGAGATGAAAATTATGTATATGGATGCTATTTCGCGGCTCATAAGGAGTCTGGAAAAGTCGATTCTGTTTTTAAGTCTCTGCATTTTGAGAGGATCAGACTTCCGGAAGATTACGATGGAGTTCCAGCGGCCGTCTGCAGGGAGATGAGACGTCAGATTAAGCTTTTGGACCAGGAGACAGATGACATCAGAAAAAAGGTGGGCGGTTTCCTGGAAGGGCAGGCTGCAAAGATTCTTGGGGCAAAGTATAAACTGGAGGAGCTGTCCAACAATTTTGATGTTAGGAGGATGGCTGCCCGTGTAAAAAATGAGGAACAGGAAGATTACTATATTTTGTGCGGCTGGATGAGTGAGAAGGATGTCACGGCTTTTATAGAAGAGACAAAAGATGATGACCGAATTACGATCGTAGAAGAAGAAGGACGGGAAAAATTTTTCGGAGATCCGCCGACGAAGTTAAAGAATCCAAAGTTTTTCCAGCCATTTGAGATGTTTGTCAGGATGTATGGGCTGCCAGCTCATGACGAAATGGATCCAACAATTTTTGTTGCATTAACTTACACTTTTATTTTCGGGGCGATGTTTGGAGATGCCGGTCAGGGACTGTGCCTGTTTGTTTTAGGGGGACTGATCTACCTGAAAAAGAAGATCAGCCTTGCAGGGATTATTTCCATTGCGGGAATTTTTTCCACATTCTTCGGATTTATGTTTGGAAGTTTTTTCGGATTTGAAGGAACGATCATAAAGCCAATATGGCTGTCACCGATGCATGCGATGATGAAACTTCCGTTTTTGGGACAGTTAAATACAGTATTTATTGTAGCTGTAGCATTTGGAATGGGTCTGATTCTTCTGGCTATGGTGTTCCAGATCATTAACGCATGGAAACGGGGAGACAAAGAAAACATGCTGTTTAGTGCCAATGGTGTTGCGGGACTTGTGTTCTATGGATTTCTTGTGATTACCATTGTTTTGTATATGACAGGGCATAAGACTCCTGGAAATATTATGATGGTCATTTTTCTCGGAGTTCCGATTCTGTTATTCGTTCTGAAAGAACCTCTGGGGCAGCTGATTCAGGGAAAGAAAGCCAGTCTGGACGAAGGAGTCGGAATGTTCCTGATTCAGGGATTTTTCGAATTGTTTGAGACAATGCTTAGTTTCTTTTCCAACACGATTTCATTTGTTCGTGTGGGTGCATTTGCGGTTAGTCATGCGGCTATGATGGAGGTCGTTTTGATGCTTGGAGGAATTACAGACGGAGTGGGAAATCCAAACTGGATTATTATCATACTTGGAAATATTCTGGTTTGTGCTCTGGAAGGCCTGGTCGTAGGAATTCAGGTGCTTCGATTGGAATACTATGAAATGTTCAGCCGGTTCTATCAGGGATCCGGACGGGAATTTCATCCATACAACAACCATGCTAAAAAAAGTATAAATTAGGAGGACACCTATATGACATCAGCAATTAAATTAGCAATCATCGCAGCATTTATGTTAAGCATCCTGCTTCCTTTCGGATATTTTATGCAGGGAGAAAGAAACAAGAAAAGGTATAAGAGAAGCATCGCAGCCAACATCGTTATGTTCTTTAGCGTTGTGGTCATTGCAGCTGTTGTGCTCCTGGTAAGCGAACCGGTTCAGGCAGCTCAGGCAGCATCAGATGCGGGTATGGCAACGGGGCTTGGCTACATTGCGGCAGCCCTTGCAACCGGACTGTCCTGTGTCGGAGGCGGTATTGCTGTAGCCAGCGCAGCCAGCGCGGCTCTTGGAGCAATCAGTGAGGATCCGACGGCTCTGGGTAAATCTTTGATTTTTGTAGGTCTGGCAGAAGGTGTCTGCCTATATGGACTGATCATTTCATTTATGATTATCGGTAGATTAGGTTAGACTGAGGAAGTGATAATATGAAGATGTATTTAATCAGCGATAATGTGGATACACTGACAGGAATGCGCCTTGCAGGCGTAGACGGTGTCGTTGTGCATGAGAGAGAGGAACTGTATCAGGCACTCCAGACGGCAATGAGTGATCCATCCATAGGAATCGTGCTCCTGACCGAAAAGTTCGGGAAAGAATTTCCGGATCTGATTGATGAGATCAAACTGGAAAGGCAGATGCCTTTGCTGATTGAGATTCCTGACAGGCATGGAACAGGCCGCAAGAAGGATTTCATTACTTCCTATGTCAATGAGGCGATTGGACTGAAATTATAATGAAATTGGTAGAAGGAAGGTGAAGGAGTTGACCATAGATGAGAAGATCTCTCATATCCAGGGAGCAGCGATGGAGGAAGCCAGAAGCCAGGGAAATGAGATTATAAAGCAGCATAGAAAAGCCCTGGAGTCCATGTATCAGACCCATTGCCAGGAGGCAAAAATTCAGGCTGATACCAGGATTAAAGCGGAAACCGCGTCGGCAAGACAGCAGCTGAATACTGCGGTATCCAAAGGACAGCTTAAGATGCGCAGGGAATTAAGCAGTGTTCAGATGGAACTGAAAAACAGATTATTTAAAGAGGTTCTTGAGCTCCTGAACGATTACATGAAAACAGAAGATTACAGGAAACAGCTGATTGCCTATATTGCCGATGCTGCCAGATTTGCCAATGGACAGCCATTGACTATATATATCAGTAAATCAGATGAAGATAAAAAAGAATATTTAGAAAAGAGTACGGGCATGACCATGACGATCAGCGAGGAAGATTTTATTGGAGGACTTCGGTCTGTGATTCCGGGGAGAAATATTCTGATCGATCATTCATTCAAAGGAGCGCTGGAAAAAGAATATCAGGAATATACCTTTAAGGGAGGTGGAACAGGTGTGTAGAACTGGAATTATTTATGGGATCAATGGACCTGTCATCTATTTAAAGGGAAATACAGGATTTAAGATGTCTGAGATGGTCTATGTGGGAAAAGAAAAATTAGTTGGAGAAGTGATTTCCCTGGATAAAGACCGGACAACAGTACAGGTATATGAAGAAACGTCAGGACTTCGTCCGGGAGAGATTGTGGAAGCCAGCGGAGAAGCTGTTTCCGTTGCTTTGGCACCAGGAATCCTGGATAACATTTTTGACGGAATTGAGCGTCCGCTGGAAAGGATTGCTGAGAATGCCGGGGCATTTATTACCAAGGGAATCAGTGTGGATTCTCTTGATATGCAGAAACTTTGGGAAACGCATATTACGGTATCCAAAGGTGATCTTCTTCATGGAGGAGATGTCATTGCGGAAGTGCAGGAGACGAGAGCTATCGTTCATAAATGCATGGTTCCGCCGTATGTAACCGGAACGGTAGTTTCTGCTGCAGAAGATGGGAAATATACGATTCATGATACACTGGTGACGTTGGAATTAAGTGATGGAACGACCAAAGAAATCACGATGACTCAGAGATGGCCGATCAGAGTTCCGAGACCGGTTCATGACAGGATTCCAGCCAGTGTTCCGCTGATTACAGGACAGAGGATTCTGGATACGATGTTTCCAATCGCAAAAGGGGGAACTGCAGCTATTCCCGGAGGATTTGGAACAGGAAAAACGATGACCCAGCATCAGATTGCCAAGTGGTCAGATGCAGATATTATTATTTACATTGGATGCGGGGAACGTGGAAATGAGATGACTCAGGTTTTGGAAGAATTTCAGGAACTGGTGGATCCAAGAAGCGGCAATCCGCTGATGGACAGGACAGTGCTGATTGCCAATACATCCAATATGCCAGTGGCAGCCCGGGAGGCGTCTATTTATACAGGACTGACTCTGGCAGAATATTATCGGGATATGGGCTACGATGTAGCAATCATGGCGGATTCAACTTCCAGATGGGCGGAGGCTCTCAGGGAACTGTCAGGCCGTCTGGAAGAGATGCCGGCAGAAGAAGGGTTCCCGGCTTACCTGGCATCCCGGCTGTCTGCCTTTTATGAAAGAGCCGGGATGATGCATAATTTCAATGGGACCGATGGATCAGTCACCATTATAGGAGCGGTATCACCTCAGGGCGGAGATTTCTCAGAGCCGGTTACGCAGAATACGAAAAGATTTGTAAGATGCTTCTGGGGACTGGATAAATCACTGGCGTATGAGAGACATTTCCCGGCAATTCACTGGCTGACCAGCTATAGTGAATATCTGATTGATCTAGCAGGCTGGTACAATGAGCATGTTTCTCCGAATTTTGTGGATTACCGAAACAGGCTGATGGCGATTTTAAATCAGGAAAATAGTCTGATGGAAATTGTAAAGCTGATTGGAGGAGATGTACTTCCGGATGATCAGAAGCTGACGCTGGAAATTGCAAAGGTCATCCGTCTGGGATTCCTGCAGCAAAATGCGTTCCACAAAGATGATACGTGTGTATCTATGGAAAAACAGTTTAAGATGATGGAAATTATTTTATATTTATATAAAAAATGCAGAGAACTGGTGGCAAGAGGCATGCCAATGAGTGTGCTGAAGGCGGAGCATATTTTTGAACGGATTATTTCTATCAAGTATGATGTGCCGAATGATAATCTTCAGATGCTGGATTTCTACCATCAGGAGATTGATGATTTCTATCAGGCGGTATTGGAAAAGAACGCATAGGAGGCAGAAAGATATGGCAATAGAATATTTAGGACTCAGCAGTATCAACGGACCTCTTGTGGTTCTTGAAGGCGTACAGGATGCGTTTTATGATGAGATTGTTGAGTTTACAGTAGACAGGACAACCAAAAAAATTGGAAGGATCATCGAGCTTTTTGAGGATAAGGCGATTATACAGGTTTTCGAAGGCACGGAGAATATGTCATTAAATAATACAAGAACCAGACTGACCGGACGGCCAATGGAAGTTACACTGGCTCCGGATATGCTGGGAAGGACATTTAATGGAATCGGACAGCCCATTGACGGCCTTGGTACATTGGTTTCTGATATCCACAGAGATGTGAACGGACTTCCGATGAATCCGGTAAAACGTAAATATCCCAGAAACTATATCCGGACAGGAATTTCTGCGATTGACGGACTGACGACACTGATTCGTGGACAGAAGCTTCCGATTTTTTCCGGCGATGGACTTCCGCATGATCAGCTGGCGGCACAGATTGTAAAACAGGCATCTTTAGGAGATGGATCCGATGAGCCGTTTGCTATTGTGTTCGGAGCGATGGGAGTGAAGCATGACGTGGCAAACTTTTTTCAGAAGACATTTGAAGAAAGCGGAGTTGCGGATCATGTCTGTATGTTTTTAAATCTGGCCAATGATCCGGTTGTAGAGAGGCTCATCACGCCAAAGGTTGCGCTTACGACAGCAGAATATCTGGCATTTGAGTGCAATATGCATATTCTCGTTATTTTGACAGATATGACATCCTTCGCGGAAGCAATGAGGGAGGTTTCATCATCCAAGGGAGAAATTCCGTCAAGAAAGGGATATCCTGGTTATTTATATAGTGAACTGGCGGCTTTGTATGAACGTGCGGGAATCATAGAGGGAGCAGAAGGCTCTGTGACGCAGCTGCCGATTCTTACAATGCCAAATGATGATATTACCCATCCGATTCCTGACTTAACGGGATATATCACAGAGGGACAGATTGTTCTGGACCGGGATCTCCATGGACAGTCGGTTTATCCGCCAATCAGTGTGCTCCCGTCTCTTTCTCGATTGATGAAAGATGGAATTGGAGAAGGCTATACCAGAGAAGATCATCAGGACCTGGCAAATCAGCTGTTTTCTGCCTATGCCAAGGTGGGAGAAGCAAGGAATCTTGCCTCTGTTATTGGGGAAGATGAATTGTCTCCGATCGATAAGAAATATCTGGAATTTGGAAAGGAATTTGAGAAGAAATATATTGGGCAGGGTCATGAAGAAAACAGGACAATGATGGAGACATTGGATCTTGGCTGGGAACTGCTTCGGATTTTGCCGAAAGAGGAATTAGATCGTATTGATACGAAGCTGATTGATAAGTATCTGCCGAAAGAACAGGAATAGAAAAGGGGGAATTGTATGGATCCAAGAGAATTTCCTACGAAAGGAAACCTAATTCTTGCAAAGAACTCTTTAGCACTGGCGAAACAGGGTTATGATCTGATGGATAAAAAGCGGAATATCCTGATTCGTGAATTGATGGATCTGATTGATGAAGCCAAGGATATCCAGGAGCAGATTGATACGACGTTTACGAGAGCATATGCTTGTCTTCAGCATGCCAATATTGAGCAGGGGATCAGTAAAGTAGAGGAGCTTGCTTTTACGGTACCCATTGAGGAATCCATCCGTATTCAGACCAGAAGTATCATGGGAACAGAAATTCCTTATGTGAAATATGATGCACAGGAAAATAGCCTGACTTATTCACTCAGTGATACTTATGAATCCATAGATATTGCCAGGGAGGCGTTCCGTCAGGTAAAAGATCTGACCATTAAGCTTTCAATGGTTGAAAACTCTGCTTATCGTCTGGCAGCGAGTATCAAGAAGACACAGAAAAGAGCAAACGCATTGAAGAATATTACAATACCAACCTACAGTGCTCTGGTTTATAAGATTTCCAATGAACTGGAGGAAAAAGAACGAGAAGAATTTACGAGACTAAAGGTTATCAAACGCATGAAGCAGAAATCATGAGATAAGAATTGAAATTTGCAAAAAAGAAAGGACGAATCCAGGAGGTTCGTCCTTTTTAATGTTATAATTTCAGGATTGTCTGTCTATACGATTCCCTGAGCGTTCATTGCATCTACGACTTTTTCGAAACCAGCAATGTTAGCACCTGCAACATAGTTTCCTTCCATTCCGTAACGTTTTGCAGCGTCATCTAAGTTATGGAAGATGTTAACCATGATATTCTTTAATTTGCTGTCAACTTCTTCAAATGTCCAGCTTAATCTTTCGCTGTTCTGAGACATTTCAAGAGCAGATGTTGCAACACCGCCGGCGTTGGCAGCTTTTCCAGGAGCGAACAGTACGCCGTTTTCCTGTAAGTATTCTGTAGCATCCATTGTAGTAGGCATATTGGCTCCTTCAGCAACTGCGAAGCATCCGTTTGCTACTAATGTTTTAGCATCTTCTAAGTCAAGTTCATTCTGGGTAGCGCAAGGAAGAGCAACATCGCAAGGAATTGTCCATACGCCTTTTCCTTCATGGTATTCTGCGCTTGGACGAGCTGCAGCATATTCTGTCAGACGAGCGCGTTTTACTTCTTTTACTTCTTTCAGAAGAGCAACGTCGATGCCGTCTTTATCATAAATCCATCCTGTAGAGTCAGAGCAGGTAACAACTTTTGCTCCTAACTGCTGAGCTTTTTGTATAGCATAGATTGCTACGTTTCCAGCTCCGGATACAACAACAGTAGCTCCATCTAAGCTCTTTCCATTGCATTTTAACATTTCATCTGTTAAGTAAAGAAGACCGTATCCGGTTGCTTCTGTACGAACAAGGGATCCGCCGTAAGATAATCCTTTACCTGTCAGAACTCCTTCATAAAGTCCGCGGATTCTCTTGTACTGTCCAAACATATAACCGATTTCTCTTGCTCCTGTTCCGATATCACCGGCAGGAACGTCGGTATCAGCTCCGATGTATTTGCAAAGTTCTGTCATGAAGCTCTGGCAGAATGCCATGATCTCACGATCAGATTTTCCTTTTGGATCAAAGTCAGATCCGCCTTTTCCTCCGCCGATCGGAAGTCCTGTCAGAGAGTTTTTGAAGATCTGTTCGAATCCAAGGAACTTGATGATTCCAAGGTTTACAGATGGATGAAGTCTTAATCCACCTTTGTAAGGTCCGATTGCGCTGTTGAACTGAACGCGGTATCCAGTGTTGACATGTACCTGGCCATTGTCGTCAACCCAAGGAACACGGAATTTGAACTGACGCTCTGGATTTACCAGACGTTCCAAAAGAGCGTCTTTTTTGTACTGTTCTTCGTTTGCTTCTACAACGACTCTTAATGACTCCAGTACTTCTTTGACAGCCTGATGAAATTCAGGTTCTGCCGGGTTCTTTGTAACCACTTCTTCGATGACTTGATCTACGTATGACATTTTTTTTCCTCCTTATGTCCATCGATGTGTATAATATAAGTATAGTCTAAGCCGACACTTTAAAGCTATCTTATGAAGAGATATGTTTGAAAGTATGGCCTAAAATACTTTTAAGAAAAGACGAAAAAAGGCGCAAAAGCGCCTGTAGGACGTCTTTGTCTTAGTCATATTATATAAGATATGTTATAATATGACAATAGTTTTTGTTTAATACTCTAATGTATTACAATAGGAAATTAAAAGGAGAACAAAGTATGATATCAGTCGCTATGGCTTTTTATAACGGGAAATCATATATAGAAGAGCAGATAGAATCTATCATGAAAAATCTTGGAAAGGAGGATGAACTGATTATATCAGTAGATGATGCCAGTGATGGGTCTGATAAAATCCTGAAAAAGCAAAAGCAGGAAGATCCGAGGATCCGGCTGATAAAGGGACCGGGAAAAGGGGTTGTTTCTAATTTCCAAAATGCGCTGAAACACTGCAGAGGGGAAATTATTTTTATAGCGGATCAGGATGATGTATGGAAGGAAGGGAAAACTGCAGAAGTATTGAAAGCGTTTCGGGATCCGAAAGTAATGTGTGTGGTTCATAACGCGGAGATTGCGGATGGTGATCTGAATCTGTCTGGAGAGACCACATTCCAGTGGAGAGAAAGTGGAACAGGATTTTGGAAGAACATGAAAAAGAATTCCTATATTGGATGCTGCATGGCCATCCGGCGGGAAATATTAAAAAAGATACTGCCAATACCGCAAAAGGTCTGGATTCATGATCAGTGGATCGGTCTGCTGGCAGAACAGCTGGGAAAGGTAGCTTTTCTGGAAAAACCGCTGCTCCTTTACAGAAGGCATGGAGAAAATGTAACAGATCTGACCCATGGAACAATTCGTTCCATGATAAAAAAAAGATGGTTTATGTATTGGGAAATAAAGAAAAGGATAAGACAGTGGAAGGCATAATCTTAATAAAATATCAAGATATTTTTTAAAAATTTGTGTTAATATAAGTCAGAATTCGATCATTTTGTTGCGCATCCTCATGTTATGATGTATGAGATGCTGACAATACAAAGGAGCAGAATATATGACAAAAAGAAGAAAGAATATCTTGAAAAAACATAAATATTTAATTGGAGCATTTATCATACCATTTCTGATCATGGAAATCATTGCAGTTCTTCAGGAGGTTCAGCCTTTTGGCACTCAGTCGTTTCTGATTGTAGATGCTTTGCATCAGTATCTGCCGTTTTTTGCGGATTATCAGGAAAAACTGCAGTCAGCTGACAGCCTGTTTTATTCTTTCCATGGCGGATTAGGCTATAACTTCTGGGGGTTGTGGGCGTACTATCTTTCCAGCCCGCTGAATCTTATCATTATATTTTTCCCGAAGAACATGCTTAATATGGTACTGAGTCATTTGTTTATCATAAAGATTGCTCTGTGCTGTTTTACAGCGGCGTTCTATTGTTATAAGCGGAGAGGAAAAGAAGAATTTTCGATTATCGTATTTGGAATGGCATATGGTTTCAGCAGTTACATTGTGGGATACAGCTGGAATATCATGTGGCTGGAAGTGATGATTCTTTTCCCGATTATTTTATATGGTTTTGATAAGATGATGCAGGGAAATGGATGGAAAACATACTGTATTGCATTATTTTTATCTTTGTGGTGCAACTTTTATATGTCTTTTATGACATGTCTGTTTTTAGTCCTGTGGTTTTTATTTTATGAACACCCCGGCATTAAAGCATTTTTCAAAAACGGAATTCGATTTGCTTTGTGTTCGCTTTTGTCAGGAGCCATGGCAGCGATTGTTCTGGTTCCGGCTTATATTGGAATCATGAAGACATCATCTGCTCAGCTGGAGTTTCCGGAAGAACTCTGGTATGGAACTTTTGGAAATATATTTTCGCGCCATTTTCTTGGGACAACGCCCCTGACAATGTCGGTGGATGATTCAGATGTCAATCTTTACTGCGGAATCCTGACACTGCTGATGGTCTTGTTTTATCTGATGTCAAGACAGATCAGAAAATCAGTCAGAATCCGGCGTCTGATTCTTCTTGCCATTTTGTTTTTTAGTTTCAATATGCCTGTTTTGGGATATATATGGCACGGATTTCATAATCAGTATGGAATTCCGAACCGTTTTGCATTTCTCTATATTTTTCTGCTTATTTCTATGGCATATGATGGATATCGGGTTTTTATGGAAAATGGAAAGAATCAGGTATGGAAGATTTATCTGAGTTTTGCAGTACTTTGCATTCTGTCAGGAGCTGCAGTTTATACGGCACAAAAAGAGATTGAGCCAAAGACCATTCTCTGTACTGCTGTGATTGCAATTGTTTATCTTCTGATTTTTGGTCTGTATCAGACAAAGATTTTGAGGAAAAAAGCTGCAGCAGCAATCTTATGTACGGTGTTTGCAGGAGAAATTACTGTGATGACGGTGGCAGGATTCATAGAGAATGGAACGATTGACGTAAGCGATTATTATCAGGATACGCAGGATATAGAAACAATCAAGGAAATATATGATAAAGAGGACGAGAATCGAATGGATCTGGCCAGCGGAAGGATGCTGGATGAGAGTATATGGCACACGTTGAACTGCGTAACGATGTTTGGCTCTACGGCACAGGGAAGCATGGTGAATATCATGGATCAGCTGGGATTTTACACTGGAGTCAATGAGTATTTGTATGAGGGCGCTACGCCTTTTACTAATAATCTGTTTTCTATGAGATATCAGATTTACCGGCCATATGATTCCAGACCGACAGCGTTTGAACCCGCAGATACGGTGGGAGGTCTCACGGTTTATAAAAACCCATATTCTACTTCTATCGGGTATGGAATGTCTTCAGATGTGAAAAACTGGGACTATGGCAACCTAAATCCTTTCTATGTACAAAACAGTCTGGCCAAGCAGGCATACGGAATCAGTGATCTGTTTGATTTGCTGCAGGTACCGGAGCCGGAACTCAATAACTGCCGGATCGTTTCAGACAATGGTCAGGATGAATATGTCATAGAAAATGATATTGCCATGACAGATAATGTAACATTTACGATCAGGGCTGAAAAAGAAGAAGAGATGTATCTTCATTTTGACTGCAGCCAGGCAGAAAATACGATCATTGAAAGAAATGGGGAGCAGATTATGTCCGGCCGTCTAAACGGACAGATTTTGTATCTTGGACACATGGAGAAAGGCGAGGAGGCCAAAGTTCAGATTCAGCTGGAAGAGGGAACCGATTCAACCGGAATTCTCCGGCTCACCCTGGCATCTTTGGACGAATCTGTGATGTCTGATGTATATGGCAAAATGGAGTCTCAGTCTTTCAAAATGACGAAACAAGAAAGCTCTCGTATTGAGGGAAATATTTCAATGAAAGAAGATGGAATCGTATTTTTCTCAATGCCATATGATGAAGGGTGGAAGGTTATGGTTGATGGAAAAGAAACCCAAGCCGAAGCAATTGGAGATGCGTTTTTGGGAGTTCCTGTTTCAGAAGGAGAACATGAGATTGTTCTTACTTACCGTTCACCTGGTTTTGCAGCGGGTGCAGTTCTTACCGGTGCAGGTTTTGCAGTCTTTTTGCTGCTTGTGATCATGGAAAAACGTAAGAAAAAAATAATGAAATTGAGAAAGTTTTATTGTGGAAAATGTGATACACTGGAAGAGAGGAAAGGAGAAACAAGCTATGAAGAAAGTATTCGCTAAGTTAATGGCAATGGGATTGTGTGTTGTGATGGCGCTGCCCGTCGTGAACGTAAAGGCAGACAGTACACAGAAATATCTGGCACTGGGAGCTAGTTTAAGTGCTTCTGAGCAGAAGAAAGTACTGGATCTTCTGGGGGTAGATGACATGAGTGATTACCAGGTGATCAAAGTAACAAACAAAGAAGAACATGATTATCTGGACGGATATCTGTCCAACAGTGTGATTGGAAGCAGAGCATTGTCTTCTGTCACTGTGGAGCAGACTGGCAGCGGAAGCGGGGTGAATGTTTCAACGGAAAATATCACATATTGTACTTCCGGAATGTATCGAAATGCTCTGGTAACAGCAGGAATTGAAAATGCAGAAGTTAAGGTAGCAGGACCATTTAAGATTTCCGGAACTGCAGCTTTGGTCGGAGTAATGAAAGCATATGAAGAGATGACAGGAAAAGAGATTCCGGAAAAAAGCAAAGATGCAGCAACAGACGAGCTGATCACAACTGGAGAATTGGCAGAAAACATTGGATCTGAAGATGCTGAAAAAATCATTGCGGATGTAAAACAAAAAGTAGCAGAAGATAATCTTACATCTGCCAGTGAAATCGGAAATGCTATTGATGAGTCTGCAAAAGAGCTGAATATTAATTTGTCCGATGAAGACAGGCAGATGATTCAGGATCTTATGGATAAGATTTCCGGATTGGATTTGAACGTAAGTCAGTTAAGAGAACAGGCAAAAGATATTTATGATCAGTTAGGAGGAGCAGAAGGAATTCTGGATAAGATTGTTAATTGGTTTAAAGGCGTTGTTGACTGGTTCAAAAATCTGTTTTCATAATCGATAATAAAGTGAATATCCCTCTTTATGTAACCATAGGATTACATAAGGAGGGATTTTTTTATGGAACAAAATCAAATGCTTTTATATGTGATGGCCATTGGATGTACGCTGTGTATCATGTTTGGGATTTATAAAAATCCAGTCTATCTGCTGATCTTATTGATACGGGGCGTGTTTTGCTCTGTTTTAGTATATGGTATCCATATTGTTTGTTCCAGGAATGGAATCAACGCACCAGTAGATTTGAATTTTTTGTCGATCGGAACAGGGGCACTGCTCGGTCTTCCCGGCATTATTGTGTTGTATGCGGCAGGGATATGGATCATATAATACTGAACAATGTATTTTTTTAATAAATACAGAAAAACTATAGACAATAAAATGGAAATATTGTAAAATAATGGAACAAGAAAGGAGGGAATATGGTTTTATGGATGTTAATTTATTTGACACTGGCAGCCGTATATGACTGGAGGGATTTTCAGATTCCCAACTGGCTGAATGCTGCAGGAGGGGTAATTACAATCACTCTCTGTATCTGGCAGGGACTGGACTGGTCTGTCATGGCAGCAGGAATTCTGATTCCGTTTTTTTGCTGTATCGGATTGTTTTATCTGGGAGCACTGGGCGGAGGAGATATTAAAGTTCTGATGGTATGCGGCATTCCTATGGGAGTTTCTGTCATTCATTTATTGATCTTATCTTTTTTGTGGAACGGTGTGACTGCCGTCTGCATCTTATGGAAGCATCGAAGCTTCCGTCTGAGATTTTCTTATCTGCGTCATTATCTTTCAGGGTGTCTGAGAGAAGGACGAATCGCGTCTTATGAGAATCCAGATGATGAATCCAAATATCTGCATTTTACATATGGAATCTTTTTGGCATATTTAACACTGATCGCAGGAGGCTTTTTATGAAAGAGATATGTGTAGGAATTTGCTGTGAAGATACACGATACGGAAGAAAGCTGATGGAATATCTGAACCATCAGAAAGAATTCCCTATGACTGCCTGGTTTTTTGCAGACGAAAAGGCCCTGTGGAAGAAGGAAAAAGAGGGGCTGTTCCAATGTCTTATATTGTCTGAAAGAATGGATGATCATGGCAAAGAACCTGTGTGCAGGCTGCAGGAAGAATGCACAAGTGCGGCGGTGATTGCGGCGGATATTTATGAATGCCTGAGAGTAAGGAAGAAGGAAGAATGTCTCGTGTATGGGGTATATTCTCCGTTTGGAGGACATATTTCCACAAAATTTGCTCTGCAGTTTGCCGCAAAAAGATCCATGACTTATCTGGGAATGCAGCCTTATGTTCCGTTTTTGTCAAAGGAGGAAAATACAGATGAGCTTCTGTTTCGCATTCGTCAAAGAAGGCACGACTGTATGGAATATTTCAGCAGACATCAGGAAGAACTGGGAGAAGCAAAGGGATTTGCGGGAGCAGGATGTTTTCTTGACTACAGAGAATTAACGATTGATGACTGCCTGTGGTTTTTAGATCAAGTCCGCAAAGAAGGGACGGCTCTTGTGATTGATATCGGAACAGCCTGTGTTCCCAATCTGGAATTTTTTCAAATTCTGGACAAGATTTATCTGCCTGTCACGGAACAGGAGATGAAGACAGAACTATATGCCGGATTTTTAAAACAGATGCAAAGGTATGGAATATGGGGATGCAGCGGCATGGAAGAAATCATCTTATGCGGAAAGGAAACGATAAAGGAAGTGGTCTCCCGGCTATGAAAGAAGAGATTAAAAAACGGGTAATAGAGCAGCTGGATTTTACGAGAGATATTACAGACCGAAGATTAAAAGAGATCATTCAGGAAGTAATTCTTGAGATTTCCAGAGAAAAGCCGATGCTTTTGGAGGAAAAAATCAAATTATCCAGAGAAGTGTTTTATGCTTTGCGGAAACTGGATTTTCTTCAGGATCTGCTGGAAGATGAGGCGGTAACGGAAATTATGATCAACGGGTATGAGCATATATTTGTTGAGAGAAAAGGAAAATTATATCAGTACCCGGAGAAATTTTCCAGTGAAGAAAAACTTTATCAGGTAATTCAGCAGATCGCTTCCAGTGCAAACCGCATGGTGAATGAGATGCATCCGATCGTGGATGCCAGGCTGGAAGATGGTTCCAGAGTGAATATTATACTTCCGCCGGTATCTCTGGATGGGGCGGTCATGACGATCCGCAAATTTGCCAAAGAACCTATGACGCTGGAATGGCTGTATGAGAGAAATGCTTTTTCAAAAGAAGTGGGAGAATTTTTAAAAATGCTCGTCAGAGCCAGATACAATATTTTTATTTCAGGAGGAACGGGAAGTGGAAAGACGACACTGCTAAACGGTTTGTCCAACTGCATTCCAAAAGATGAAAGAATCATTACGATTGAAGATTCTGCGGAACTGCAGCTGAATGGCATTGAAAATCTGGTGCGTCTGGAGATGAGGAATGCCAATGCAGCAGGAGAGCATCAGATTGATATGAAGGATTTGATCAAAGCTGCGCTGCGTTCCAGACCGGATCGGATTATTGTAGGAGAAGTAAGGGGAGAAGAAGCGCTGTCTATGTTAAATGCAATGAATACAGGACATGATGGAAGCATTTCAACCGGGCATGCCAATGGAACTAGAGACATGCTCCGCAGGATTGAGACGATGGTATTAATGGGAGTGGACATGCCGATTGCGGCAATCCGCGGTCAGATAGCATCTGCAATTGACATGATTGTTCATTTAGGACGGCTTCCAGACGGATCCAGGAAATTGATGGAGATAGTGGAAGTGAGTGGTATCCGCCATCAGGAAGTACAGATCAATCCGATTTTTCAGAGGGAGGAAAACGGCAGATTAGAAAGAATAGGGAAGGTACTGCATACAGGAAAATTAAAGGAGTATGGGCAGTATGAAAAATATCAGGAACTTATGGAAAAAGTGTTCCATGGAACTGAAGAAGTGGAGATTTGAGAAAAAGGAATTGGGGAAGGGAGCGATTCTTGGAGTTCTTGTCTGCTGGCTGTTTTATGACCGCATCTGGATGGTGATATTTATGTGGCCGCTGCTGGTGCCCTGGATGCGCCATCAGAGAGAAAAACAAAAAAGGGAAGAAAAAGAAAAACTGCGAAGGGACGTCCGGGAGATGATGCAGTTTATCAGCAATGGATTATCGGTTGGGTATTCTTTGGAGAATGCTTTGAAGGCAGCCTGTCAGGATATGAAAGCAGCAAGAGGCAGTTCTCCCGGGAAATTGGTCAAAGAATTAGAAATCTTAACAGAAGCCATTAAGGTTAATTCTCAGGCCGATCAGCTGCTTCTGAAGATGGCAGACCGGATCAATCTGGAGGAACTGCATCAGTTTGCACAAATTGTATCGATTGTAAAGAGAAGCGGAGGCAACCTGATAGAAATTATCAGCCGTACGGCAGAACATCTGGGACAGTCCATTCAGATCAAAGAAGAAATTCTAACGGTGACTGCGGCAAAGCGTATGGAGAAAAAAGTGATGTCGATCATGCCATACGTTATCCTCATCTATGTGCGGGTGACAAATCCGGGATATTTTGAAATTCTTTATGACACGGTTCCTGGAATTTTGCTTTCAACGGTTTGTCTGATTTCGCTGACAGCGGCTAATCTGTGGGCGGAAAGGGTGGTTATGATTGAAATATAAGTGGATTGGATATCTGGCGGATCGTCTGCCGGAGCATATAAAAGAAGAACGCAGGGAAGCCATAAAGGGATACTTTGCAGGCAGCAGCCGGCGGCTGGAAGAAAAGGTAAAGGAGAGTCTTTGCAGGCAGTTGAAAATAGTTTTGATTTTTACCGTTCTTTTTCTTTTCGTTCTGTTTATTATGGTGCTGTATTTTTTCCTTCAGGACAGAAATATCGTCATTACAAGGAATCCCAGAGGGGAAGATGCAAAAGAAGAAACACTGGAAATTGAGGCAGATGGAAAGAAGGAGTCTTATTATTTGACGGTCAGGCCCAAGGGATACAGACAGGAGGAGATTGGGGAAGCCTTTCAAAGAGCGGAGCAGTATTTAGATGACAGTATAAAAGGGGAAAACGAATCCATCAATGATGTAGACAAACCATTATTTCTTCCGGAAAAGATACCGGGAGAAAATATTCAGATTCGCTGGGAAAGTGAGGATCCATCGGTTGTTGATGAAGAAGGAAATGTGTTTTCCAATAATGTAAAAAAACCTGTGATTGTTTCTTTGAAGGCAGAAGCCAGCTGTCAGGGAGAAACCAAAGTCTTTATGTTTCCAGTCTGCGTTATTCCGGAAAATAGAAAACAGAAAAAAACACAGAGACAGACTGTCATTGAAGAGATAAAAAAACTGGAAGAAACAAATCTTTCCAAAGATACCTTTTTCATTCCTCGGGAATTAATGGGAGGAAAGGTTTTTAGAGAATCCGGCAAGAAAAATATTGTCGTGTGGGCTTTTTTCGGAGTATGTGCTGTGCTTTTTTTCTGGAACAAAGAAAAGGAAATTTGTCGGAAAAATCGGAAACGGGCAGAGGATGATTCCTGCAGAGAATATTCTGCCATTATACAGCGGCTGGTGCTTTTTCTTGAAACAGGAATGAGCATACCGAGCGCAATGGAAGAGATATACAAGGAATATAAAAGCGGCAAAAAAGAAATTTTTGTATATGAAGTCATTGGAAAGTCATGCCGTCAGCTACAGCTGGGAGTGGCTCAGGAAGAAGTGTTTCAAAGTATAGGAAGCCAGGTCCGGCTGGAACCATACCGCAAACTTTCTACGATCTTAATACAGAACATCACAAGAGGATCGGATGAATTATTTGTGCAGTTAAAGGCAGAAGAAGAACAGGCATTTTTTGAACGGAAAGAGCAGGCAAAACGCCGGGGAGAGGAGGCGAGTACAAAACTGCTGGCACCAATGATCATTATGCTGGTTGTGATCCTGGCACTGCTCATGTTTCCGGCATTGGCAGCATTTACATAAAGGAGGAGCGGGAGATGAAAAAATTTTTAGCGGATGAATCCGGCATGGGAGTTGTAGAGGTGATTCTTATTATTGTTGTTTTGATTGGCCTTGTTATTATTTTTCAGACACAGATTAAGACAGTTGTTAACAATATTTTCAAGACGATTACGTCGAAAACAGGTCAGGTCAAATGATAAAGGATGAGAGAGGCAGCATTACAATATTTCTGGCTGCGGTATTTCTTGTATTTCTTCTTCTGATCAGTATTTGTACAGAAGGAATTTATCTGTATGTTGGACGTGGGAAAGCCATGGGAGCCTGTATGGCCGGGCTTTCCCATATCAGAGGAAATTATCAAAAAGCATTGGAAGAGAAATATCATATTTTTGCGATGGATCCCAAATACGAAACAAAAGCAGAGAAAGATGTTTCAAAGAAAATAAAAAACAGCCTGGAAGACAGTCAGGATTCTTTTCGCTACACAGTTGGCAATACGATACTGTCAAAAAAAGTATATCTGACAGATCAGGGCGGAGAGGCATTAAAGTATCAGATCAGGGAACTGATGAAATATGAAATGCCGGCTGATCTTCTGTCTTCCTGGAAAGACCGGTGGGACCGTACAAAAGAAGCAGGAAAAGAAATAGAGGGTATTCGGGATCAGATGAATCAGGACGAAAAAGCCGCTCAGGAAAAGGAAGAAGAGGAGAAAAAAGAACAAAAGGAGGAGAAAGATGAAAAGGCTCAGATACAAAAAGAGGATCCCAGAAAAGGATTTATGGAACTGCTCAGGGAAGGGTCTGTTACGCTGGTCTTGGGAAAGCAGAAGGTATCTTCCGGAAAGGTGCCGATACAGTATGGGAAAAAAGATCAATCAAAGGAAACAACATGGAATTTTATGAAAAAAGAAAAGATGGAGCAGCAGTTGGAACAGGCAGAAAAAATGACTTCAGGAACAGGAATTACAGATGAGCTGCCAGTTATCTTATACTGCATTGGGTATTTCAGAAATTTCACATCCAAAGAGAAAAAGGAAGGAATTCAATATGAGGTGGAATATCTTATTGCAGGCAGAGAATCAGAAAAAGAAAATCTGGGGTCCGTTTTCTGGAAAATGATCGGACTAAGGTTTCCAACGAATGCAGTCTGTGTATATCAGGATGCGGCAAAGAAAAAAGAAGCGGGAATCATTGCCGGGTCGATCCTTGGTATTATGGGAATTCCGCCGCTTGTTGCGGCTGCGAAGCATCTGCTTTTGCTGGCACTTGCTTATGGAGAATCAATCATAGATGTAAGAAATCTGGCGGAAGGAGAAAAAGTGCCGCTGGTAAAGAATGCGTCGAACTGGCAGCTTTCTTTTGTAAATCTGGCAGGATTGAACTGCAAAAGAAAACCGGCAGATCAAGGACTGTCTTATGAGGATTACCTTGGCCTTTTATTTGTTTCACAAAAGGATAAACAGCAGAAATATTTTCGGATGATGGACCTGATGGAGGACAATATACGCAGAGAAGAAAGTAATTTTAAAATTAATCAATGTCTGGTATCCTGCCAGGTCACGACAAATCTTAAGCTAAAACATTTAGGATTTGGCGGAATGACACTTCCGTTCGGCAGTTTTTTCAGTTGGAAATTTCAGAGAACAATATCGTATTAATAAAGATGGAGGTGGAGAAAGATGTTCTCTTGTCAAAAATATTTCTCAGAGAAGGCAGTCCAAAATGATAAAAAAGAAGCCAAAGACCTCAAGAGGACATCTTTCTCCGCCTCTAAAGAGGGGGCAGCGACCGTAGAAGCAAGTCTGATCCTGCCATTATTTTTGATTGTCCTGCTCCTGCTTGCCTCAGCGGGAGAAATTCTTATGATCCATGGGCAGATTGCCCATGGTTTAAAAGAGGCAGTGTGTCAGGCAGCGACAGCAGAATATGCAGCAGCCGGCACAGGCGGAGGGGGAAAAATTTTGTCAGGGATCAGTGCGAAAGCTGTATTTTTATCCTCGGTAGATCGGAAATTTTTGGACCGAAGCGGTTTGCTTGGGGGAAGTACAAAAGCAGCAGCATCCATCCGGCTTACAAAGAATGCGAAGGAAGAATATGAAGCAAAGCTAACTTATACAATACGAAAAGCGTATCCTTTCCTGCCGGAGATTACGGGTATTTATACGCAGAAAATACGGCAGAAAGCTATGACAGGTTATGTTCCGGATGGTGATGAAAGATCAGAAGGAATGGTATATATTACTCCCAATGAAAGTGTTTACCATACGGATTTAAACTGTACACATCTGGCATTGGATATTTCAGTTGATGATGAGGTTGAGAAATATCTGGATGGGAAAACGGCGTATAAGGAATGTGAGAAATGTACAAAGTATCATGATGGAAGGATTGTTTGTATTTATATTGCAAAGGAAGGAGAAGCCTATCATACAGATCTTTCCTGCAGCGGGTTAAAAAGAACGGTGCAGCAGGTGGACAAGAGTACATTGAAAGGGGTGAAGCCATGTCAAAGATGCGGGAAACAGGAGGGTACATAACGGTGGAAATGAGCCTGATTCTGCCGATGATCCTTTTAGCGCTTCTGCTGCTGATGGGATATGTATGCTACTTTATGAATTGTGGAATTGTTCAGGGAACGATGGAAGAAGTATCATTGAAAGGGACGGACATATTTCAGGGCGGAGATTATAATACCGGGGAAATATCTTACGCCAGGCTGAATCAGAGAAATTTATATACAGAAATGTTCCCGGGGAAAGAAACTGCTGCGGGGGAAGTAAAAGAACATCTAAAAAGAGAATTGTCTGCACACCTGTTCCTGGGCAAAATAGGCAGCATCAGCGTTAAAAGCGGGTTAAATCACATAAAAGTTCAGATTGATACCTCGTTTTCAGTACCGGGAGCCCATCTTTTGGAGATATTCGGCATTAAAATGTTTCAGCATCAGGCAATATATCAGGCATCGTATCTGGAAGAAATGGAAAAAGTAAGGGGATGGAGTGTCATTGAAGGAACAATGGATTAGAGAAGGATTTTCTAATTATTATACAGTAAAAAAGCAGGCGGATATTACCTATGAAAAAAAGATTCTTTTACAGCATTCGCTGGAATGTCTTCTGCCATGTGAATTTCGCATGGAGGATGACGAAGAGTATTACTATTTTGAAACTGGAATGTATCTTCCACTCATTAAAAAAATCAATCAAATGGATCCGAAAGCATTCTTTTATGAATTATTCTGTGCTTTGGAAGAGATAGAATCGTATCTTTTGAATCTTGATCATCTTAAAATTGAAGAAGATCTTATTTTTCTGCGGGATGAATGCAGTCCTGTGCTCTGTTATCTTCCGGAACAGGAAAAAAATATCTATGATCAAATACAGGAGTTTTTAGAAGAATGCATGAAAAAGATTTCTTACGATGACCGAAAAAAAACGAGGATTTATTACGAGCTTCACAGTTATCTTACGAAAGAAAAGCCAAACATTCGCCAGATCAAAGATTTTTTGAAGCCGAAACCAGAAGAGAAGGAAATCATGCAGCACGAACCTGTATCTGCGGAGGAATGTGAAGAAAAATCAGGGCGGACAGAGGAAAAAAACAAGACGGTTCCTGCAAAAGAAATCATTCTGGCAGTTCTTTCTTTTCTGTGTATTGGAATTGCTGCTTTTTTCACGGTAAAGCTGCTGATCTATGGGCTGTATTATAAATTTGTTCTTGGGTTTCTTGGATCTGTTGTTGCATTTTGTGCAGATGTAATTTGCTTGTTAAGACTTTTTAAGGAAGAAAATCTGGAAGAGGAGGAAGAGACGGAGTTTACCAGAAGACTGGAAGAGGATGATCAGAAAACAGTTCTTTTGCTGGAAATGCCGATGGGATACTTAAGAAAGGAAGATCAGGAAGAAACAATTGAACTGACAGGAAAAGAGTTTGTCATAGGCAGTCTGGACAAAGATACCGATTACCAATTGAAGGCAGTGGGAGTCAGCAGACGGCATGTCCGGTTTTCCGAAGAGGAAGGAGAAGTATGGGCAGAAGATTTGGATTCTACGAATGGCACGAAAATCAATGGAAAAAGAATTCAAAAACAGAAACTGAACAATGGAGATATCATTTCCATTGCAAGAGAAGTATTTCAGTATGAAGAGTCAGTTGGGACATTCCGATAAATGTGGTACAATAAGCAAAACGTTTATCAGAATGGGAGAATTGCGGAATGTATCAAAGAATCATAGAACTGCTGCGGATCCATGGATATACAAAGAAAGATACGGCAGCTGGTCCGGTTTATGTAAAAAATATAGGCCAAAACAGCAAAGGAATTTTTGTATCATATGATGAAAATCCGGACGGAAGCAGGATAACCCAAGAAGAAATAGAAGATATGGTAGAAGAAGGAAAAAGGATGCTGGGAGTTCAGACTCCGGTCATGATTATTTTGTTGTCAGAGCATGGAAATCATGTATTTCTTGATCCGGAACATCAATTCGGAGAACTTTACGAACCTGTTTCCATGATTCTTCAGACAAGCAGGGAAATCCGTCCGAAAAAAGAAAAAAAGACGTGGTCAATTGGAACTTATAAGGTGACGATTTTTATTTTTGCGGTTAATCTGATCATGTTTATTTTATCAGAGATATATGGGGATATCATTTATTATATGGGCGCCAGCCGGCCGGATCTGGTGCTTTATGATCACCAGTTTTACCGGCTGCTTACTTCCAACTATCTGCATTTTGGATGGGATCATTTTTATGGAAATATGGTAACCCTTGTGATTCTCGGAACGTTCCTGGAGAGGATTATGGGCAGTATGTCCTATTTTCTGCTATATACAGGTTCTGGAATTCTTGGCTCACTTGCGTCTGCGGTTTATTATGAAGCAGTCGGAGACATTGCCTGGAGTGCCGGCGCTTCCGGAGCGATTTACGGAATCATAGGCGGACTGATCGCAGTCGTTATTTTTCATAGGGAAAGAATCCGCCAGATTGATGGAAGATGGCTGGCTTTTGTTGTATTTGGGAGTCTGTTTCACGGTTTCCAGAGTGTGGGAACAGATAATGCGGCTCATATTGGAGGATGCGTCAGCGGATTTATACTGGCAGGGCTTCTATACGTTCTGTTGACGGAAAAACGAGGGTAAATGTTGTCCCATGATTAAGAGCAGAATCCATGTGAATTTTAATATGAAGTTCTTCGGCAATTTCGTGAACAACCGATAAGCCAATTCCGTTTCCGTTGGGGATGAAGGAAACACCCCGATAAAAAGCCCGTGTCTGCTGTTCTTTGGTCATTCCAATGCCGGTATCAGATAAATTTAATACGATGTGTCCCTGTTCCCGGCTTAAGACAACGGTAATACCTGGCGCCTGACTGGCGCCTTTTTTTCGTTTGATTGCCTTTACCGAATTGGATACCAGATTATGAAACATTTGAAGCAGCTTTGCCTTTGGACCGTACACATAATACGGGCCGGGAGAATCTGTCTGAAGGCGGAAGTGAATATATTCACGGTTCATTTGATAAGACCAGGACGATTGGATCTCCTGAAACAGCTCGATCAGATCCAACGGTTCCATGGCAGCCGATGTGGTATCAGAAGGACGCAGAGTCTGGCGGATCATCTCAAACAATGAAGTAAAATCCTCCTTCATTTTGAGCCAGTGCTCGTCTGTTTTTAAATCAGTATTTTCGTTTTCTATGTATTGCAGCTGACCGTAGATCAGAGTCAGACTGTTTTTTATCTCATGTGAAAATGCAGCAAGTTCATAAGATTTGTTCATGATTTTTATTCTCCTGTTTTTTCTTTCTATTCTTATTATGAGGAAATTAAAAATCACTTTCAACGAAAACAGTGGGTAAAAGTTCGATGGTTTTTTCCCTTTTACAATATCTGCGATTATGGTACAATAGCAGAAGCGAAAAAACTGGAAAGAAAGGGGCATGCGCCATGTCTTATATGGCTTTATATCGAAAATTCCGGCCGACGACTTTTGATGAAGTAAAGGGACAGGATCATATTGTTACAACGCTGAAGAATCAGATCAGGACCGGAAGGATTGGCCACGCATATCTGTTTTGCGGAACAAGAGGTACCGGAAAGACTACAGTTGCAAAGATTCTGGCGAAAGCTGTAAACTGTGAGAATCCACAGGATGGAGAACCGTGCAATCAATGTGAGACCTGCCGTGAAATTATAGAAGGAAGTTCCATGAATGTGATAGAAATTGATGCAGCTTCCAACAATGGTGTGGATAATATCAGAGATATCAAAGAACAGGTACAGTATTCACCGGCTTCAGGAAAATATAAAGTGTATATTATTGATGAGGTGCATATGCTTTCCATAGGAGCGTTTAATGCTCTGTTAAAGACCCTGGAAGAACCTCCGGAATATGTGATTTTTATTTTAGCAACAACAGAAGTACACAAGATTCCGATTACAATACTGTCCAGATGTCAGAGGTATGATTTTCACCGGATTACTACAAATACGATCAAACAGCAGCTGGCAGATCTTATGGAACAGGAACAGGTAGAAGTGGAAGACAAAGCGCTGGAATATGTTGCCAGAATGGCAGACGGATCCATGCGTGATGCCCTTAGTCTTCTTGACCAGTGCATCGCTTTTTATTTAGGAAAGAAACTGACATATGATAATGTGCTGGAAGTGCTTGGCACAGTGGATATCCAGGTTTATAGCCGCCTTTTGGATTATATTAAGGAAGAAAATATTTCAGATATGATGGATCTTTTGGATGATGTGTCCAGTCAGGGGAGGGAATGGTCACAATTTATCACAGACTTTCTGTGGTATTTAAGAAATCTGCTTCTGGTTGGCAAGGGAAGTGCGGCAAGCGAAGCACTGGAAGTATCTACGGATCAGCTTAAGCTCCTTCAAGAGAAAGCAGCGGGTGTAGAGGAAAATACACTGATCCGTTATATCCGCATTTTGTCAGATCTTTTGAATGAGCTGCGCTATGCCACATCCAAGAGAATTTTAGTTGAAGTTGAACTGATGAAGATGTGCAGACCGCAGATGGAAACAGATCAAAACAGTCTGCTGGAAAGAGTCCGGCAGATGGAAGAGAAAATGAATGAACTGATAAAAAACGGAGTCCGGATGCAGCAAGAGCCTGTGTCAGTTTCCGCAAAGCCGTCATCACAGAAAAATACACAGGAGCCAAAACAGACTCTGGAAGAACGTCTGCCAAAGGCAAAAGCAGAGGAACTGAAAGATCTGATCAGACATTGGAAAGACATTAAGAGAAATCTGTCGCCTCAAATGAAGTTTGCACTTCAGAAGGCAAGTTTAATGGTAAATACAGAAGGAACTGCGTTAAAAATCATGTTTCCAAAAGCAATGAATGTGGAAAGCGGTTATCTGCTGGATAAGCCGGAGCGGATTGAAACGCTGAAGCAGGAAATCAGCCGGCAGACAGGTCGGGAAATTGATCTGGAAGTCGGAATTTTAGATCAATCAAAGCCAGAGGAAGATATGATTGATCTGACATGCATCCATATGGATGTGACAATTGAAGACTAATCAAAATGGAGTGTGCGTGCACACTTCATTTGCTTAACATGAGCAGGAGGATTAAAATGTCAGGAGATACACTAAAGATATTGTTTGCGATGATTGGATATATGCTGGTTGTCATTGGAATTGGCTTATATTTTGCAAAACGTGCGCAGGCAAATTCGGAAAACTACTTTTTGGGAGGCCGTTCCCTTGGTCCTTGGGTTGCGGCTATGAGTGCAGAGGCTTCAGATATGAGCGGATGGCTGCTGATGGGGCTGCCGGGCGTTGCGTACTGGTGCGGGCTTGCGGATGCTGCATGGACAGCAATCGGACTTGCGCTTGGAACTTATGTGAACTGGCTGATTGTAGCGAAGCGTCTGAGAAGATATTCAGCGGTGTCCGGGGATGCTATTACGGTACCGGACTTTTTAAGCAATCGTTTCCATGAAGACCGTAAGATCATTCTTGCGATTTCCGCAATTTTCATTCTCATCTTTTTTACGGTTTATGCGGCAAGCTGTTTTGTTACCTGCGGAAAATTGTTTTCTACTTTATTTGGATTTTCTTATCATGCTATGATGATCGCAGGAGCTGTTTTTGTTGTCGTATATACGTTTATCGGAGGATTTTTGGCGGAGAGTGCATCTGATTTTATGCAGGCAGTTGTTATGGTCATTGCTCTTTTAACAATTCTGATTCTTGGAACATCTGCGGCAGGAGGTCTGGATGCGGTAATCGCCAACGCAAAAGAAATACCAGGATATTTTTCTTTGACATCTATTGCGGCACCAGAGACAGACGCAGCAGGAGTTCAGAAGGTTATAAACGGAATTCCTCAGTTTGGAGAAGCTGGAAGTTATGGACTTCTTACAATTATTTCAACACTTTCCTGGGGACTTGGTTATTTTGGAGTGCCGCAGGTACTTCTTCGGTTTATGGCAATCCGTAAAGAAGAGGAATTGAAAAAATCAAGAAGAATCGCAACTGTATGGTGCTTCATTTCTTTATCAGCAGCAGTTATGATCGGATTGATCGGAAGAGCTTTATTCCCGGCAGAGGCTAGCTTATCTACCGCAGGAGGCGCAGAAAATGTATTTGTCGTTCTTTCACAGACACTGCTTCCGGCTGTATTGGCAGGAATCATTATGGCAGGAATTCTGGCGGCTACGATCAGTTCTTCAGATTCTTATCTTTTGATCGCCGCATCTGCATTTGCGAAAAATATTTATGAAGGAATCATGAAAAATAACAAAGCAGATGATAAGATGGTTATGAAAGTTTCACGTATCGTATTGCTTCTGATCGCACTGATCGGAATTGTAATTGCATGGGATGAAAACAGTGTTATTTTCTCTATTGTATCATTTGCGTGGGCAGGATTCGGAGCGACCTTCGGTCCGGTTATGCTGTTTTCTCTGTTCTGGAAACGAATCAATCGAGCAGGAGCGATTGCAGGAATGCTTTCCGGAGGCATCATGGTCTTTGTATGGAATCGTTTTTTAAGCCCGCTGGGAGGAGCTTTTGCAATCTATGAATTGTTCCCGGCATTTGTGATTTCCTGCATTGTCATTGTGGCTGTATCTCTCTGTACCAAAGAGCCATCAGAGCAGATCGTAAAAGAATTTGAGCAGGCAGCAGGAAAATAAAAACGGCAGTGATTTAATTTATATAAAAGAATTTCAGGAGGAAAATCAAATGGCAAAAAGAAGAGGCGGAATGCCTGGAATGGGCGGAAACATGAACCAACTCATGAAACAGGCTCAGAAAATGCAGAAACAGATGGAAGATACAACGAAAGAATTAGAGGAGACAACATATGAAGCAACCGCCGGAGGCGGAGTTGTGAAAGTTGTTGTTTCCGGAAAGAAAGAAGTTGTTTCTGTGACTCTGGAAGAAGAAGTGGTAGATCCGGATGATATTGAAATGTTGGAAGATCTTATCGTTGCAGCAACGAATGAAGCTCTTCGCAAGATGGAAGAAGATTCTCAGGCTCGTATGGGCAAGATTACCGGAGGCTTAGGAGGATTGGGTGGCGGATTCCCGTTCTAAAAAGATATGGAATATTACAGCAATCAGATTACGCAGCTGATCGAAGAGCTGGGAAAGCTTCCGGGAATTGGTCCTAAATCTGCGGGGCGTCTGGCCTTTCATATTATCAATATGCCAGAGGATCAGGTAAAGAAGCTTTCTGATACGATCATCAGCGCGAAAAAAAATGTGCATTACTGCAAAGAATGCTGCACACTGACGGATCAGGAAATTTGTCCGATTTGTGCCAGCGATGAAAGAGATCACAGTACGATCATGGTAGTAGAAGATACAAGAGATCTTCTGGCCTATGAGAAAACAGGAAAATATGACGGTGTTTATCACGTGCTTCACGGAGCAATTTCACCGATGCTTGGAATCGGTCCGGATGATATCCGGCTGAAAGAACTGATGGCGAGACTTCAGGGAAATGTGAAAGAATTGATCATTGCAACAAATTCTAACCTGGAAGGAGAAACGACGGCTATGTATATCAGTAAACTGGTGAAGCCAACGGGAATTAAAGTCAGCAAAATAGCCAGCGGAGTTCCGGTAGGAGGAGACCTGGAGTATATTGATGAAGTAACTTTGCTCCGAGCTTTAGAAGGGCGTACAGAAATTTAGACAAAAAGGAAGAATCAGTTTTTTGATTCTTCCTTTTTTCGTCTCATAAAATTACAGAAAAGAAAAAACCGGCTTGCGCCGGCCTTTTCTCTTAAAACAATAAGGAGAGGATTTTCATCCTCAAGAGGGGTAGGATTTGAAAGTATTAACTACTTTACGGTGTCTATTATAAAACAAAAATGTGAACAAATAGTGAACTTTTGTAAAAAATTTTAAAAAAATGCATATTATATTTACAACGTATGAAATAAAAAAGAATTGCTTCAGGTTTCTTGAAAAAAGAGAAACAATAAGATAAAATACATCACAGATACAGTCACATGAAGGAGAAAGGAAGTTACAGAACATGAGAAAAGAAGATTGCGTTTTTTGTAAAATTGTGAACGGAGACATTCCGTCTAATACGATTTATGAAAATTCAGAGTTCAAGGTAATTATGGATATCTCACCTGCGACGAGAGGTCATGTACTGATTCTGCCGAAGGAACATTATAAAGATATTTACGATATTGATGCGGAAACGGCAGGAAAGTTATTCCAACTGGCAGCAGTCGTAGCGAGAGCACTGAAAGAAGTGCTGAATTGTGATGGACTGAATATACTTCAGAATAATGGGGTGATCGCAGGACAAACTGTATTTCACTTCCACATGCATCTGATTCCGCGCTATGAGGGCGATGACGTGACAGTAAAATGGGAAGAACATTCTATGGATGCAGAAGAGATGGATCAGCTGCGCAAAGATATCCGCAAAGCCTTGTAGGAGACGGTGATGAGTAAAATTTCATGGAAACCAGGTAATATGATATATCCTCTTCCGGCAGTGATGGTCACTTGCCGGGACGGGGAAAAAGACAATGTACTGACAATCGCATGGACGGGAACGGTCTGCACGAATCCTCCAATGACCTATATTTCTGTAAGGCCAGAGAGGTATTCTTATGATATGATTAAGAACAGCAAAGAGTTTGTGATTAATCTGACGACAAAAGCGCTGGCAAAAGCTGCTGATTTTTGCGGTGTACGTTCCGGAAGAGATATGGATAAATTTAAAGAACTGGGTCTGGAAAAAGCAGAAGCCCAGGTGGTAGATGCGCCGATTCTTGCTGCGAGTCCAGTAAATATTGAATGCCGGGTTGAAGAAATCATTCCGCTGGGATCTCATCATATGTTTTTGGCGAAAGTCGTTAATATTATGGTAGAAGATGATTATATGGAAGAAAATGGGAGATTTGCATTAGAAAAAACAAATCCTCTCGTTTATTCTCATGGCGGTTATTTTGAGACAGGAAAGCAGCTGGGAACATTCGGATACTCTGTAAGGAAGAAAAAGAAGAGGAAAAAAAAGAATGGTGGGAAAAGAAAATAATTATACGTTAATCGGAATGCCGGGTGCAGGGAAAAGTACAATCGGCGTGCTTCTTGCCAAGGCATTAGGCTGTGAATTTATTGATACAGATCTAGTAATTCAGCAAAGAGAAGGAAAATTGCTGAAAGAGATTATTGCAGATGCCGGTAATGATGGATTTAAGAAGATTGAAGAAGAAGTGAATGCTTCCATAGAGGCGAATGGAGCAGTGATTGCCCCAGGAGGCAGTGCGATTTACAGCAAAAAGGCAATGGAGCATTTCGAAGAAATAGGAAAAGTTATTTATTTGAAACTTTCTTTTGAGTCAGTGAGCAAACGTCTGGGAGATTTAAATGCGAGAGGTGTTGTGCTGGAAGAAAATCAGACGTTATATGATTTATACTGCGAAAGAGTACCGTTATACGAAAAATATGCGGATTTAACTGTAGAACTGGATGGACTGGATATTGGAGACTCATTAGAAAAAGTATTGGAAAACATATAAACATATGCTATAATGTAGAATGTATGATTTTAAAAATAATTACCAAAGTTGAGATTAAGGTTTAATAATATAGATAAATTGAGGTGTATCATGGAACAATATGTCATTAAAGGTGGAAACCCGTTGGTTGGCGAAGTAGTCATCGGGGGAGCAAAGAATGCAGCACTGCCGGTTTTGGCAGCAGCAGTTATGACGGATGGAAAATGCTTGATTGATAACATGCCTGATGTTAGAGACATAAATGTATTGCTCCAGGCAATGGAAGGAATTGGAGCAACGATTGATAGAACAGGAAAACACGAAGTAATCATAAGTGGAAAAGGAATCCACCCAGAATGTGATGTAGATAATGAATATATTCGAAAAATACGTGCTTCTTACTATTTGATAGGAGCGCTTCTTGGAAAATATAAAAGAGCAAGAGTTGCTCTGCCGGGCGGATGTGAAATCGGAAGCCGTCCGATCGACCAGCATATTAAAGGATTTAAGGCTCTCGGAGCAGAAATCGAGATTGAAAATGGAATGATCAGTGCAAAGGCAGAAGAGTTAAAAGGATGTCATATTTATATGGATGTTGTCTCTGTGGGAGCGACAATCAATATTATGATGGCAGCATCTCTCGCAAAGGGAGATACGATCATTGAAAATTCTGCAAAAGAACCGCATGTAGTAGATGTAGCGAACTTTTTGAACAGCATGGGAGCAAAGATTCGCGGAGCAGGAACCGATGTTATTAAAATCAAAGGTGTAGAGCGCTTTGGAGACTGCCAGTATTCTATTATTCCGGATCAGATTGAGGCTGGAACATTTATGACAGCAGCCGTTGCAACAAAGGGAGATATAACGATTAAAAATGTAATTCCGAAACATTTGGAAGCAATCAGTGCCAAACTGACAGAAATCGGTGCGCAGGTAGATGAATTTGATGATACTGTCCGCGTGTCAGCGACAAAACGTCTGGAATCTACGAATATCAAAACACTTCCATATCCGGGATTCCCAACAGATATGCAGCCGCAGATGGCGGTTACACTGGCTCTTTCCAATGGAACCAGTGTGATTTCAGAGAGTATTTTTGAAAACCGTTTTCGTTATGTTGATGAATTAACGAAGATGGGTGCGACGATCCAGGTGGATGGAAGAACTGCAGTTATTACCGGCGTAGAAGGATTTACCGGCGCCGATGTGGAAGCACCGGATTTGAGAGCAGGAGCTGCTCTGGTTATTGCTGGTCTGGCTGCTAAGGGCTATACAACAGTTAGTGAGATCGGTTATATTTATCGCGGATATGAGGATTTTGAAAAGAAACTGAGAAATCTTGGCGGAGAAATTAAACTGGTCAGCAATGAAAAGGAAATTGCAAAATTTAAATTAAAAATAGGATAAGAGGAGATTTGCCTTCATGAGACAATACCTGAAGAATGAAGTGTTCAAGATTTCAAAATGGGTGGAACTGATATTATCTGCGATCATAACCATTGCGGTAATTGGAGGCACCATATGGCTTGTAAAGGATTTGGTTCAGCTTATGATGGATCATCCGGGCACGGCAGAGATTTATGAATTTGTGGGAATCGCATTTAATCTGGTAATCTGTATAGAGTTTATCAAAATGCTTTGCAAACATACACCGGATACCCTTGTAGAGGTGCTGATGTTTGCCATTGCCCGCCAGATGATTGTGGAGCATACATCACCGTTGGAAAACCTGATTGGAATTTCTGCGATTGCGGTTTTGTTTGCTGTTCGAAAGTTTTTGTTTGGAGACTTTGACGATGTCGAAAAAACAATCTTTCTTCCATCGCAGAAGATTGCAGAGATTAATCAGTTGATTCATGTAGGCATTCCAGAAGAATTCCAGGGAGAGACTTTGGAAGATTTAATGGAAGAATATGTAGAAAAGGGAGAACGAGGATTTCAGGTAGGGCAGTGTTATTTTTTCCTGGGCGGAGCTTTGCGCGTTGAAAAAGTGATCAACGGACGAATTGCCGAGATCGAGGTAATCCGAGACCGGTCAGTTCCGTTTATGCCAAAAGAACATTAGGTCCGAAGTGATTCGGACCTTTTCTTTATTCCGACAGGATTTTCAAAAAATTTGCCGGGATAAATATAGAACAAAATGAAGATGAAAACAGAAGTGTTTTCGATCAATCAGCAGAAAGGATAAGATATGGACAAGTTACTATTTACATCTGAATCTGTGACAGAAGGCCATCCGGATAAAATCTGTGACCAGATATCAGATGCCATTTTAGATGCCCTGATGGAACAGGATCCAATGAGCCGTGTAGCATGTGAGACATGTACAACGACTGGAATCGTCATGGTCATGGGAGAGATTACAACCAATGCCTATGTAGACATCCAGAAAATCGTCAGAGACACAATACGGGAAGTTGGATATACAAGAGGAAAATATGGATTTGATGCCGATACATGCGGCGTTATCACAGCAATCGATGAGCAGTCTTCTGATATTGCCATGGGAGTGGACAAGGCACTGGAAGCAAGAGAGCGTGACATGAGTGAGGAAGAACTCGATGCGATCGGAGCCGGAGATCAGGGAATGATGTTCGGGTATGCAACCAATGAGACAGATGAGTATATGCCATATCCGATTTCTCTTGCCCATAAGCTGGCAAGACAGCTGACGAAGGTCCGCAAAGATGGAACACTGCCATATTTAAGACCGGATGGAAAAACTCAGGTGACCGTAGAGTATAATGAGGATGGAAAACCATTCCGTCTGGAGGCAGTTGTACTTTCAACTCAGCATGATCCTGGTATTGGACAGGAACAGATTCATGAAGATATCAAAAGGGAAGTCTTTGATAAGATTCTTCCGGCAGAAATGGTAGATGAAGAAACCAAGTTCTTTATCAATCCAACCGGACGATTTGTAATCGGGGGACCTCACGGCGATGCAGGACTGACCGGCAGAAAAATCATTGTAGACACTTACGGAGGATATGCCCGCCACGGCGGAGGAGCTTTCTCCGGAAAAGACTGTACAAAGGTTGACCGTTCCGCAGCTTATGCTGCAAGATATGTGGCCAAAAATATTGTTGCGGCAGGGCTGGCAGATAAATGTGAGATTCAGTTGTCTTATGCAATTGGTGTGGCAGAACCTACATCTATTATGGTTGATACTTTTGGAACTGGAAAGAAGAGCAGTCAGGAACTGGTTGATCTAATCCGGAAACATTTTGACTTAAGACCTGCAGGCATTATTAAGATGCTGGATCTTAGAAGACCAATTTACAAACAGACGGCAGCCTATGGACATTTCGGGCGCAATGACCTGGATCTTCCATGGGAGAAACTGGATAAAGTTGACGAACTGAAAGCCGATTAAGATACAAGGAAATTCGAGAGAATTTCCAAAACGACTGCCGGCACAGCCGGATGATTCTGAGACCTAGGAGGAAGATGAGTGAAAAACGAATTAGTGATCGTAATTGATTTTGGAGGACAGTATAACCAGCTGGTGGCACGCCGTGTCCGTGAATGCAATGTATACTGTGAAATCTATTCCTACAAGATCGACATTGAAAAAATCAAAGAAATGAATCCGCAGGGAATCATTTTAACTGGCGGACCAAACAGCTGTTATGAAGAAGGTGCTGCAACTTATTCCAAAGAATTATTTGAACTTGGAATTCCGGTTCTCGGATTATGCTACGGAGCTCAGCTGATGCAGCATATTCTGGGCGGAAAAGTTGAGAAAGCACCGGTCCGTGAATATGGAAAAACGAAAGTAATCGTAGATGACGAGACATCTCCAATCTTTGACGGAGTGTCTAAGGAAACAATCTGCTGGATGAGTCATTTTGATTATATTTCAAAGACAGCACCGGGATTTGCAACGACATCCCACACAGCAGATTGTCCGACGGCATCTGCAGAAAATAAAGAAAAGAACTTATATGCAATCCAGTTCCATCCGGAAGTACTGCATACGGAGGAAGGAACGAAGATGATCAACAACTTCGTAAAGAATGTCTGCGGATGTGTTGGTGACTGGAGAATGGATTCCTTCGTGGAACACTCCGTTGCAGCTATTAAGGAAAAAGTAGGAGACGGAAAAGTTCTTCTGGCACTTTCCGGCGGAGTAGATTCTTCTGTAGCAGCAGGGCTGCTTTCTAAGGCAATCGGAAAACAGCTGACATGCGTATTTGTAGATCATGGACTCCTTCGAAAAGATGAGGGAGATGAAGTCGAAGCTGTATTCGGACCGAAAGGTGATTTCGATCTGAATTTCATTCGTGTGAATGCACAGGAAAGATATTACTCTAAACTTGCAGGTGTAACAGAACCGGAGAAGAAACGTAAGATCATTGGTGAAGAATTTATCCGTGTGTTTGAAGAAGAGGCGAAGAAAATCGGAGCCGTTGATTTCCTGGCACAGGGAACCATCTATCCGGATGTGGTAGAAAGCGGACTGGGCGGAGAATCTGCCGTCATCAAATCTCATCATAACGTAGGAGGTCTTCCTGACTACGTTGATTTTAAAGAGATCATCGAACCGCTTCGCGACTTGTTTAAAGATGAGGTAAGAAAAGTTGGTCTGGAACTTGGACTTCCGGAAAATCTGGTATTCCGTCAGCCATTCCCAGGACCGGGACTTGGTATCCGTATTATCGGAGAAGTAACAGCAGAGAAAGTTCGCATTGTACAGGATGCGGATGCGATTTACAGAGAAGAAATCGCAAAAGCAGGACTGGATAAGGAGATTAATCAGTACTTTGCAGCACTGACCAATATGCGCTCTGTAGGAGTTATGGGGGATGAAAGAACCTATGATTATGCAGTAGCTTTGAGAGCAGTGAAGACCATTGACTTTATGACAGCTGAATCAGCAGAGATCCCGTTTGAAGTACTTCAGACAGTCATGAGCAGGATCATCAATGAGGTCAAAGGAGTCAACAGAGTATTTTATGATTTGACCAGCAAACCGCCGGGAACGATAGAGTTCGAATAATAAATAATATGCTAAATGAAAAAAGTGCCTTAATTATTAGGCACTTTTTTGTTTTCAAAAGAAAATTGGTACAATGATGATAAACGTATTTATCATCAAGAATTTCGGTTCTGCTTTTTATGAAATCTTTTTTTATATCATTTGATACTGATAATGAATGTATATAAAAGTATTTTATTTTCTGTTTTATGTATTGCTTTGTGATCAAATATCAATGTTTAAATTGTGATAGGTCTGAAAACAATCAGCTAAGTCGTTGTAAAGATATAAAAATAAGCCCAATTAGCTGCTTGCTAATTGAGCATTATATAAAAATTCATTTAAAATACACCTTTTACTGTTTCTGCTAACTGGATTCGAGGAGCATCCTGTTTTGGTGAAGTCACCATTGCTTTAAAAGTGTCTTTATTTGCAACAGCAATAAAATGACCTTTATTAGGAGCAATGTCTAATTGTGTTCCTTCAGGAATATAAACGATTTGCGAAGTAGATAAATCAGGAGTACCATCTTTCAAGTCAACAAAGTACATAAAACAATCACCCTGGAAAAAGTAAAATTGTTCATAATCTTCGTGATATTCAATTTCAGAGAAAACTGGCGTATGATGCCATCCTTGTAATATTCCGTTCATAATTTCTGAATGCTGAAAAGGTGTGATGAGAGGCAGTGCAGTCCACTCAAAATAAGCTTCTTTGTAACTTTCCGGTTTCGCTAAATGATAGCGAACCCCATTAATCTTTGTTTCTCCAATTTTTTTGATATTTATTTCCATATTCATTCCTCCTAAATTATAAAATATTGGCTCTTGTTTTGAAGAGGTCCAAACTCTTTTTATCTAGATACGAATCTGTTATTAGCGCATGGATATCTTCTAATGTAGCAAAATTTGCACTGGAACATTTTCCAAACTTTGAACTGTCAATTAAGGCAATAGCTTTTTTCGCCTTTTTTATGTTTTTCGCTTTATGTCTTACTTCTTGTAAATTGTATTCAGAAAAGCCGCCATCAAGTGTCAATCCTGTAGCTGAGAAAAAGAATAAATCGATGTTAAATTGTTCAGTAAAATTGAAACTAAACTCATCAATAATCGTATTTGAATTCTTATATATAATTCCAGGTAGAACGATAGTGGTTATATTTTCGTTTTTTGATAGTAGACGAGCGGTTGATATACCATTTGTAAGGACTGTAAAGCGAAAAGCTAAATTTAACATGGCTTTTGCTAATTCAAACGTTGTTGAACTAGAATCTAATAATACAGTACATTTCTCAGTAACAAATCCTAATGCCTTTGCAGCAATCTCTTTTTTTTCTTTTTCATTCTTTATTAATCGCTTATAGTAAATGGCTAAATCGTTGTTGTCGTCTGATTCAATTTTTAGCCCACCATGTATTTTAGAGATAGAAGTATCTGATTTTGTTATCTGATCAAAGTATTTTCTAACTGTAGGGTATGATACTTGGAGTTTATCTGCCATGTCAGCAATTGTTACTCTTTTCTCGCTGTATAATGCATTCTTTATAAAGTTTATACGTTCTGTAGCGTTCATAAAACACCCCCCTTCTAATATGTGGATATCCTCCTTGGTAAAGTATACCATACAAAAAACAAAAAATAAAGAAAAAGAGAAAAGAAAAATTGAGGAAATAAAAAGAAAAATTAAAAGAAAGGAAAGTGAAAGAAAAAAGAAAAAAACTATTGACAGGTTAAAGAAAATGCTTATAATTAAAGCTATAAGAAACAAAAGGAAAATAAAAAGAAAGGAAAGTGAAAGCATATGTTAATTACAGGAAAAGAAATGTTAAAAGTAGCAAAAGATCACCATTTTGCTGTTCCGGCTTTTAATGCAGGTAGTGGTCAACTCCTTCCAGCTATTATGGATGCATGTAAGGAGGAAAAAGCACCATTTATTATGGCAATACATCCAGATGAATTGAGTTTTTTGAGAGATAGTTTTATTGGCCAGGTAATGGCTGAGATTAATTCTACAGAATTACCAGTGGTATTACACCTAGATCATGGTGCCAATGTTGATCAAATTATTCATGCTATCCAGCTTGGATTCTCATCTGTTATGATTGATGGCTCTAGTCTTCCATTTGAAGAAAATGTAAAACAAACACAAGAAGTAGTAAGGATTGCACATGCGGTTGGAGTTTCTGTTGAAGCAGAACTGGGAACAATTGGAGACACAGGAAATAATGTTGAGGGAGGCGTCTCAAAGATTATTTATACAGAGCCAAAGATGGCAAAAGAATTTGTAGAAAGCACAGGAGTAGATTCTTTAGCAGTTGCAATTGGTACAGCACATGGGCTTTATCCTAAGGATATGAAACCGGAATTACGATTAGATATTCTTGAAGAAATTACAAAACTAGTTGATGTGCCGCTGGTTTTACATGGCGGCTCTAGTAACCCAGATGATGAAATTGCAAAAGCAGTAGAAATTGGTATCTCTAAAATTAATATTTCTTCTGATATTAAAATTTCATTTACAGAAAAATTAAGAGAGATTTTAAATAATGGTAACATGGAAATTCGTGAACCTAATGTTATTTTCCCTGATTGTATGGTAGAAGCCAAGAAAACAGCTGTTGAAAAAATTAGATTATTTAAAACAAATGATACGGAAAAATATTTTTTTGAAAATAAATAAGTATTTGGAGTTGGTATAAAATATGGAAATTAAAGATATCATTGATACAAATATTATGGGTGTCAACTTAGAGGGAAAAACTAAATCAGATGCGATTGATGTAATGGCAGATATTTTGTTAAAAGCAGGATATATTACAGATACAGAGAGTTATAAGAAAGACATCTATTATAGAGAAACATTAGGGAAAACAGGTATTGGAAATTATATTGCTATTCCGCATGGTTTAAGCAAAGGTGTTGTTAAAAATGGAATAGCGATAGGTAAATTTAAAAATGAAATTCCTTGGGAATCTGTAGATGGAAAGGGCGTCCGTATAGTGTGCTTATTTGCGGTTCAGGATGCTGATAATGCTGGAAATGATCATCTGCGGATGCTTGCTACTATTGCTGGAAAGCTAGGAGATGATGACGTCGTAAAAGATTTGTTGGATGCACAAACAGTGGAAGATTTACGCAATGCATTTTTAAATCATTGATAGATAGTCATTGAAACAGTTCTATGATAAAACCTTTATATTATGAAAGAAAGGAGGTATTTGGCATGAAAATCGTAGGTGTAGCAGCTTGTACTGCTGGGATTGCACACACATATATTGCAAAAGAAAAACTAGTAAAAGCTGCTGAAAAAAGAGGACATCAGATTCATATAGAGACACAAGGTACTATTGGTACCGAAGATGCCTTAACGGATGAAGAAATTAAAGCGGCTGATTGTGCGATTTTGGCGATTGACATCAAAATTTCAGGTACTGAACGATTTAAAGATATTAAAACAATTCAAGTTCCAACAGAAGTAGTTATCAAATCACCAAATAAGTTAATAGAGAAGGCCGAAGAAATCGTTGCAAAAAATTAGATTAATACATGGTGAGATATATCAGGAGAATGGTATTTGTATTAATTTGAAGAAAAAAGAAAGAAAAAGAGGATAATTAATTATGGCGGATGTAAAAAGAAATGGAAGTATTATTAATACTTTAAAACAACATGCATTAACAGCTATATCATATTTGATTCCTATTGTTGTAGGTGGAGGATTCTTATTAGCTATTGGTAGTCTGATGGGGGGAGCAGCTATTGAGGATTTTAATGCTAAATGGGGATTCGCAGATACGTTATATACAATGGGTAATCAGATTTTAGGTATGCTGCCAGTTGTAATTGGTACCGGTATTGCTTTTTCAATTGCAGATAAACCAGGTATTGCTGCTGGATTTTTGGTTGGTTTAATTTCAATTAAAATGAATGCTGGATTTATTGGTGGTTTTGTAGGCGGTTATATTGCAGGATATATTGCATTGTTTTTACGTAATAAGATGCGCGTTCCAAAGTGGGCAGAAGGTTTAAAACCAATGCTTTTAATTCCACTGATTTCATGTTTTGTAGTAGGAATGATCATGTTTTATGTAATAGGCACACCAATTTCCATCTTCACAGAAGCGTTGAATAATTTTATCACTGGATTAGATATGAGACAGACATTGTTATTTGGTCTAATTATTGGTGTTTTGTCTGGTGTGGATTATGGAGGACCAATCAATAAAGTTGTATATGCGTTCTTGTTATCATTACAATCAGAAGGAATTAATGAGCCAATGGCGGTGCTGATGTTAGCTTCTATGGTGACACCATTTGGTTTGACAATGATGTATCCTATGCAAAAGATATTCCATAAGAATGTGTTCAATCGCACAGAAGTGGATACATTAAAAACGGCATTTCCTATGGGGGTTTGTATGATTACTGAAGGATGCTACCCAATCATCTTTAATCACCTTCTTCCATGTGTTATCGCAACAGGTATTGGAGCAGGTGTTGGGGGTGCGCTGAGTATGTCCTGGGCGTGTGCCTCTCCAGTTCCTCATGGCGGATTATTTGCAATGGTGACAATGACGAATCCGTTGTTATGGCTGCTAGCATTACTGATTGGTTCATTAGTATTTGCAATAGTATTATTCTTCATCTTGAAACCTGTGAAGGCAGACTCCGAAATTGTATTAGATGAAAGTGATGAAGCAGATATTAATTTAAGTGATTTGAAAATTAGCTAATTAAAGTGAAAGGTAAGTAAGTATGGAAGAGAAAATTATTGATGGCATCACAAAAGAATATAAAGATAAAGTACGTAAGCTCTTTGAAAAGTCTGGAATAGCTTTTACTAAAGAAGAGATAGAGGGAGTAGATTACGCTGGTTATGGATTAGATAATATTGCTGAGGAAGGGTTAAATTTAATTGTTTATTGCAATAATGAAAAATATTGTGCAAAAGAAATGGCCTTGCTTCCTGGCCAGGCTTGTCCGCAGCATACACATCCAGATTTGGCAGATGGACGGGAAGGAAAACAAGAAACTTTACGATGCCGCTGGGGAAAGGTATATATCTATTATGAGGATGGAACACCATTAGAGGAAGACAAGATTCAAACAACGGTTCCTTCAAAAAATAAGCAATATTATACAGCTGGACATGAGGTCGTATTGAATCCAGGCGAGCAGTTTACTATGCTGCCGCGAGTTGCTCATTGGTTCAAAGCAGGAGAAGAAGGGGCAATTGTCAGTGAATTTTCTACTCCAAGTTTTGACGAATTTGATACTTATGAAAATCCGAATATCAAACGAATCATTCGTGATAGGTAATTTCGTTTGAGTCGATAATAGGAAGGCTCTTAGCCTTCCTATTTTAATAATAGAAAGAAGAGGTAGTTATGGATATTAACTTTGGAGTGGATAGTTTTATTTGGACAGAAAATTTTTCGGAAAAAGATTTGTGGATAATTAAGAAAGCGGAAGAATTAGGTTTTCAAACATTAGATTTTGCGATAGCTCATCCAGAAAACTTCCCAACAGAAAAGGTGATTGAGGAACTAAAGAAAACAAGCTTGACACCTGTTACAACGACAACGATGGATAAAGAAAGAAATTTCTTGTCTGAAGATAAAAATATTCGTGAAAATGCGATTCAGTCAATGAAATTATTGGTAGATATCAATAAAAAGCTAGGCAGTAAAATCCTTGGTGGAGTTAATTATGCCGCTTGGGGGTATTTAACAGGAAAGCCACGTACGAAGGAAGAGTGGAAACGTTCAGTGGAATGTATGCGGGAAGTCTGTGAATATGCAATGAATGTTTATCCGGAATTAAATATATGTGTAGAATGTGTTAATCGTTTTGAAACTCATTTTTTGAATATTGCAGAAGATGCTGTAAAGTATTGTCAAGATGTTGGTATGCCAAATATCAAGGTACATTTAGATTGTTTCCATATGATTCGTGAAGAAAAAAGTTTTGCAGGTGCAGTGAAAACCTGTGGTAAAAAGTATTTGGGATATGTCCATGTAAATGAAAATGATAGAGGTATACCAGGAACGGGTTTGGTTCCATTCAAGGAATTTTTTACTGCGTTAAGAGAAATTGGATATGATGAACCGTGTACGATAGAAAGTTTTGATCCAAGTTTTGAAGAATTGAATGGAAATTGTGCAATATGGAGGAGTTTTGCTCCTACAGGTGAAGATTTAGCAATAGAAGGGCTAAAAAATTTAAAAGAAATTGCTAAAAATATATAAGGAGGACATATGAGAATTGTAGTAGGCTGTGACGAAGCTGCTTTCCACTTAAAAGAAACAGTGAAACAACACTTGATAGAGAAGGGATATGATATAACAGATGTAGGCGTATATAATACAGATCCATCATTATATCCGGATACAGCAGAAAAATTGTGTAAGGAGATTATCGAAAAACGTTGTGAAAAAGGTGTACTGATGTGTGGAACAGGTATTGGAATGGCAATTACAGCTAATAAGATGCCAGGGATCCGCGCAGCAGTGGGACATGATTTGTTCTCAATCGAAAGAAGCAGAAAGAGCAATGATTGCCAAGTATTGTGTATGGGGGCAAGAATCATTGCACCGCAATATGCATTGATGCTGTTAGATCATTGGCTAGAGTGTGATTTTGCTGGAGGCGGAAGTACCGCAAAAGTAGAAAGAATTAAGGAAATTGATTGGCAATATCGATAAAAAAGTATATCTGCATAAAATCATAAGGAGGTAAAATACATGCAAAGAATCATCAATGATCCAAATGAATTAGTAGAAGACATGCTGAAAGGATTTGAACGCTGTCATAAAGATATCGTACATGTGGATGAAAAAGACCCAAGAGTGGTTGTATCTAATTTTGCAAAAGAAAAACGTAAGGTAGGAATCGTAACAGGCGGCGGCAGCGGACATAAACCAGCATTCATCGGATATTGTGGTAAGAATATGGTAGATGCTGTTGCTGTAGGAGAGATATTCTCCAGTCCAACTGCAAAAGCATTTTATGATGCATTTTGTGCAGTTGATCAAGGAATGGGAGTCGCTTGTCTGTATGGAAATTATGCTGGCGACAATATGAATGTAAAAATGGCAATGGAATTGGCTGAAGATGATGACATCGAGGTAAAGACAGTTGTAGCAAATGACGATGTAGCAAGTGCACAAAAAGAAGACAGAGCAAAACGCAGAGGAGTTGCCGGAGAGATTCTGATGTGGAAAGTTGGAGGAGCAAAGGCGAATCAGGGAGCTGCATTGGATGAAGTCATTGCAGCTGCACAAAAAGCTATCGATAATACGCGCAGCGTAGGCGTAGGATTGAGTCCATGTACCATTCCAGCTAATGGGAAACCAAATTTTACAATTGAAGACGGAACTATGGAATTTGGAATTGGACATCATGGAGAACCGGGAATCAAGGTAGAAAAACTGGGAACTGCAGCAGAAATGGCTGAAGAAATGACACGTTTAGTTGTAGAAGATCAACCGTTTGTAGCAGGAGATGAAGTCGTGGTATTGGTATCTGGATTAGGAGCGACCCCGGTTATGGAACAGTATATCTTTTTTGAAGAGGTAGGAAAGATTCTGGATGAAAAAGGAATAACAATCTACAAGTCATATGTAGGAAACTATTTCACATCATTGGAAATGAACGGGGTGACATTGACGATGATGAAATTGGATGATGAATTAAAAGAGTGCATCGATGAAGAAGTAGAAACGATGGGGCTTACACAGTTTGGAGGGAAATAATATGCAATATGTGAAAAATCAAGGAAATGCAAAAATTGTAAGAAAGATTGTCTCCCAAATACACGAAAATGCATCCTATCTAAGTGAAATTGATGGTGCAACGGGTGACGGTGATCATGGTATTAATATGAATAAAGGTTTTATGATGGCAAATGATCGGATTCAAGATACAGATAGTTTTTCCGATGCACTTAAAACGTTGGGAAAAACTTTGGTAAATGATATTGGGGGAAGTATGGGACCAATTTATGGAACTTTATTTCTCAAACTGAGTCGAACGTTTAAAAAAGGAGAAATAATTACGGCTGAAATTTTTGAAGAGGCATTAAAAAATGTAAAAGAAGGGCTGATGGATCTTGCAGGAGCAAAACCTGGAGACAAAACGCTTGTGGACACAGTTGTTCCTGCATATGAACAATTTAAAAAAGCGAATGAGGAGGGTGCTTCTTTTAAAGAGTGTTTAGAAAAATTAAAAGAAGGAGCTGAGACAGGTAAAGAAAGTACAAAGGATATGGTAGCAAAATTAGGCAGGGCTTCACGTTTAGGTGAAAGAAGCAAAGGACATTTAGATGCAGGAGCTACTTCCTGTTGCATAATTTTGAAAGCAATGGCAGATGGCATGAGTGAAGCCTTACAGGAATAATCTACAATAAAAGTGTTCGTATCTTGTTATATTGGACATTCTTATCTTAGGTAAGATTATAAAAGAATAAATCATTAAAAGTTAACGTAAGAAGAAAGAGTAGCCCTGAAAGAAACCACTGGTGTGCTGCATAGATGATTTTAAGTTGGATATATCTGATCGATTTAAAAAATGCAGATACGGGGAAAAGGGTAGATTTTTATGAAAAATAAATTTGAGAAACAAATGGTATTATAATGAACCATTCCTTGTTATTATTGGAATATTATTTGGAAAGTTGCTTTGTGTAACAGATGAAATTTATAAAACTTAAGGTAAAATATTGAACTAATAAAAGGTTAGTTTTGCGATGTATTTGCAGAGGTCGAATAAAATAAGATGATATAGTGGATTTAAAAAGCCAGGCAGTCTATACGGCTGCTTGGTTTTTTCTTTGGAAAATTAATTAGAGTTGAGAGCAGTGTTATATTAATTTATAATACTAATTATAAAGTTATCAAATGAAATCGAGGGATACATATGAAAGGTTTTGAACAGAAATTAGTAAGATTTATGGAAGGATCATCCAAAAGGTTTGTGATACCGGTATATCAGAGAAATTATGACTGGAAGATAGAGCAATGTGCACAGTTATATAATGATTTAATTCGGACTTATAAGGATGATAGAAGAACGCATTTTTTTGGAAGTATTGTTTCTGTACAAAATGAAATGGGCAGACAGGAAGAATATTTGATTATTGATGGACAGCAAAGGCTTACTACAGTTTCTTTGCTCTTTTTGGCTATGTATCATTTGATTGATGAAGAAAAAGTAAAGGTAGATAATCATAGAATAAGAGATTATATTTATGAGGATTATCTGGTAGATAAGCATGAACCGGATGAAACGCGTATGAAATTAAAACCGATAAAAAATGATCGGGACGCATTTCAATCATTATTTGGTTCAAAAGATGAGTATATAGGAAATTCTAATTTGACTATTAATTATAGATATTTTTATGATCGAATTCAGAGAAAAGAAGTTTCAATTGATGACTTATTTGATGCGATCTGCCGGCTGCAAATTATTAATATTTCGTTGGGGAGTGGTGATAATCCGCAGCTGATTTTTGAAAGTTTAAATTCTACTGGCCTTGACTTAAGTGAAGGGGATAAAATCCGGAATTATATTTTGATGGGGCTTCCAATCAAAAAACAGGAAAGTTATTACGGGAAATACTGGAATAAAATTGAAGTATGTACAGGCTATGATGTGAGTTCTTTTATCAGAGATTATCTGAGCGTGAAACAGCATACAACGCCGCCTATGCGGAAAATATATTTTTCTTTCAAAGATTATGTAGAGCGTCAACAGTATGAAGATATAGAGGTTTTGCTAATTGAGTTACTTGATTACTCTAAGCGATATGAAAAACTAATTAAAGCGAATACCGATAATTCCAGATTGAATGCAAGTATTGAACGAATGAATCTGTTGGAGACAACCGTTACCCGTCCGTTTTTGTTGGAAGTATTGTATTTGTATGAAAAAGAAATATTGTCTGCAGAAGATGAGACAAGTATTTTTGAACTTGTTGAAAGTTATATTTTCAGAAGAATGATCTGCGAGCTGCCGACCAATTCATTGAATAAAATATTCTTGACGTTGCATAGGGAGATCAAGCAGTATGATGGAACATTGGACAATTATTTGGAAAAATTCAAATATGCGTTACAAAGTAAAACAAAGAAAGCTGCTTTCCCAGATGATGATACGTTTGTTGAGGCATATTCCAAACGTGATATCTATAAAATGAGAGCGAAAAATAAGCAGTACATTTTTGAACGGCTGGAAAATGGCGGTACATTAGAAGAGAAAAATGTATGGAAACTAATGGAAGAAGGAACATATTCGATTGAGCATATTATGCCTCAGACGTTGTCAAAAGAGTGGAAAGATATGTTAGGATCAAACTATGAGTATGTGCATAAAATATGGCTGCATCGATTGGCAAATCTTACGTTGACCGCCTATAATTCGTCTTACAGTAACAATCCATTTGAGAATAAGCGGGATCGTCAGGATGGATTAAAAAATAGTGGAATCCGCATGAATCAGAAAATAGCACAATGTGAGAAATGGACCGAGGAAGAACTCGAGAAAAGAAATGCTGAGTTGATGAAAAGGGCAGTTTGCATTTGGAAATACTGCGGTACGGATTATCAGCCGCCGGTAAAGCAGATGGAAATTTGCACCCTTGAAGATGAAAATGATATGACAGGCAGAAAGATTGAAAAATTTTCATTTAGAGGCGTAGAACAGCCGGCAAGTAACTGGAGCGATATGTATCTGAAAGTGCTGCTTGCATTACACATGGAAAATAAAGCAGTTTTGGCAAAATTAGCGGCAACAGATGATGAAAAGGTAGAGCTCTCTGTACATGTACGGGACAGAACTGATGAAGAGGGAAAATATGTTAAGATGGAAGAAGGAATTTATATCTGGATGAATACTAGTACTTCTTATAAAATGAATCTTCTGCATCGTTTTTTTAAATTATATCAGGTGGATGATTCAGAATTAGTCTTCTATTTAAAAACTCAGGATGCTGCGGAGAAAACTGCAGATGCAGGAAGATATTCGTTAAGGAGAAAATTCTGGAATTATGCGCTTCCGGAAATTAAATCGCAAACAGGATATTTTCAAAATGTGCATACATCAAAGATGAACTGGATTAGTGGATTTATCGGTCATGCGGGACTGTCTATCAACTGTATTGGCAATATGGATTCTATGCGTGTTGAATTTTATATTTCTACCCCGGATACTGAGAGTAATAAGAAGATATATGATTATATTCTCTCAAAATTTAATGAGAAAACAGCAGAGGAATTTATCTGGGAAAGAGGGGATCATCTAAAAGCATCCAAAATATTTATTGAAAATAAAAGGATTGGTATTGCAAGTGAGGAGCAGTGGATGGATGCGGTGGAGTTCCTGGTGAAAGGAGTTCAAAGGATTGACCAATTACTTATTCCTGTAGTAGAGCAGTATTATAATTAAATCTTTTATAATATTACATATTTATGTAAAATAACAAGAATATAAAAGCGCTTTGTGAAATCAAATCAGAAAGTGCTTTTGCGTTATTGAAGAAAAATAATTTCGGGATTTTTATTTTAATTTCGTCAAAATAAAGAAAATGACGAGATTAAAATGATTTATGACGATGTTTTGTGATAAGATGAGACTAAGTCAAGTTTGAGATTTTGTAAGGAGATTTCATGAGGACTTTTGATTATAGGAAGAGATATGAACGTTTATTACAACCGGATATTGTTGACTTAGTGATGCAGATTCATGAGTACAAAGGGGAACAGATATTATTTGTAAAAGCCAGAGAAGATACACTTGCTCAGCTGCAGGAAGTCGTAAAAATTTAGAGTACAGAGGTCTCCAATAAAATCAAATGCATTTATACTTCGGATGATCGTTTGAAAAAATTGTTCGAGATAAGACGATGCCGAAAACAAGAAATGAGGAAGAAATTGCGGGTTATCGAGATGTGTTAAATACGATACATCAAAATTATGATTATATACCCGCAAAGTCATCTATCTTCCTTCAACTATATCGGGATTTGTATAAATTCGCAGGAAATGCGGGCGGCAGCTTTAAGTCATCTGATAATGTGATTGCACAGGAGGATGAACGGGGAAACAAATCTGATTGGAAAGAAATATGGAAAAGCTTGGAGTGATCTGTTGAAAAAAGTCAGTGCTATTTCTACGGTGGCAAACATTCCAGAAATTATGGTACAGGCAGAGCTGATTAATCAGATTCTCCATACGGATTATTTGGAGCGTGCCGGAATCAATGAATTTGAACATATTTGGGAAAATCTTCGTGATCTGATGAAGTATCTTCCTAAAAAGAAAGTGCGTTATGACACAAACTTTGAAGATGATATTCTGTTTATTGAATGGAAAGAGTCAGAACTGGAAAATGATGATTTAAAGAATTATAAGGCAAAGGCAGAATATTATGTCCGTCAGCATCAGGATGACCTTGTCATTGCAAAACTGAAAAAGAATAAGCCAATGACTCAGGATGACATCAAAACATTGGAAAAAATTCTGTGGAGTGATCTGGGAACAAAAGATGAATATGAAGCAGAATATGGGGACAAGCCTCTGGGAGAATTTGTCCGTGAGATTGTAGGCCTGGATATGAACGCTGCAAAAGAAGCATTTTCTGAATACCTGAATGAGGCCAATCTGGACAGCAGACAGATTTACTTTGTGAATCAGATTGTGGAATATATCGTACATAACGGATTACTGAAAGATTTTTCTGTGCTGCAGGAACCACCATTCACAGATCAGGGAAGTGTTGTGGATATCTTTACTGATTTGAATGTATGGATGGGGATAAGAAAGGTTATTGAAGGGATAAACGATAATGCGAAGGTGGTGTAAAAAGGGGTGAAGTATTGAGTAATGTAAATCTTATACAAAGCAAGATCATGCAATTGGAAGGCGGTGCCTTTCAGAAATTATTTGATCAGTATCTCTACAAAAAATATAAATTTAAGAATATTCAAACACTTGGAGTTCAGACTGCTACCAATAAACCGACAAAAGGTACACCGGACTCTTATGTTCTGACTGACGATGGAAAATATATCTTAATTAACTATGGAAGTGTGAGTTCGCAGCCAGCAAAGAAAATACGGGATGATATCTTATCATGTTTTGATAAAGCAAAAATGTCACTACCCAAGGATAAAATTGAAAAAATTATTTGCGGTCACTGTTCTACCAATATTCATCCTGAGCAATTCAATAGCATTATGGGGGTTGTTGAAGGGGTAGAAGTAGAACTTATTGGTATTGATACTCTTTCGCACGATTTAGCACTAATCTATCCTCATATTGCAAAGGATGAGCTTGGCATAGCAATTGATACAAATCAGTTTTTTGATATTGAGGATTTTGTTAAAGCATATGATGCTAATGGTATCAATGCGCCAATCAACTGTGAATTTCTTCATCGAGAGTCTGAAATCAGTGAGGCTTGTAATAGTATTGATGATAACAGGGTTACCATATTGACCGGTCCGTCTGGAATTGGAAAGACAAGATTAGCTCTAGAAGCATGTCGAAAACAAGATGATGAAGAGGTGACAGTTTATTGCATCAAAAGCAATGGAAATCTGTTATATGAGGATATTAGGTACTATATTTCTGGTCCTGGGAAATATTTAATCTTTTTTGATGATGCTAATATGGTAGCCAGTTTAGACAATGTGCTTAATACAATTTTAACTTTACCGAAAGATTATGAAGTTAAAATTCTTATTACAGTCAGAGATTATGCTCAAGATGGAGTGATCAATTTAGTATCCAAGTATTCAATACCCAATATTATTGAAATCGGACGATTTAAAAATGATGAATTAGAAGACATTTTAAAAAATGATCTTGAGATTTTGAATCCCGAGTATCTTAAAAAGATTACAGAGATTGCCAATGGAAATATAAGACTTGCATTTCTTGCTGGGATTAGGTCTGTAGATGATGGATATCAGGCAATAAGAAATGCTGAAGATATTTTCAAAAATTATTACGGTCGAGTTATTGATGAGGCTAAGCTAACCAAAGATGATATTATGATGCTTTTTTTTATCGCTGTAGCGGGACCTGTGAAAGGCGTAGAAAATCAGCTGTTTAATATTTTGAAGGAGTCGTATGGTAACGAGATTGTTGAAAAGGATATAGTAGAAAATCTGTATTCCTTGGAATTAATCGATTGGTTTAAAAATGAGATAACCAAGATATCGGATCAAAGTTTTGGCAACTATATAATGTACTATGTTTTATTTGAAAAGAAATGGATAAGTGTGGAAAGCTTAATTTCTATTGGGTTTCCGCATTATAGAAATAAGGTCATATATGTTCTTAATACTCTAATGGAAATATTTAATTCCGAGGATTTGTCAAAATATATGAAAAACTCAATTATTTCTGCCTGGGAAAATGCATCAACTGGGCAAGAAATGGAATATCTTGAGTCTTTCTATACAGTTGATCCTGATAGAGCACTTTCTATTATAAAGAAGCACATAGAGCAAGAGAAGGCTGTGGCGTTTGATTTGCATAGTTACGATATCAATAGTAAAAAGAAGTATCAAAATGTTTCTACAAAAGAGATAGAAATATTGGGAGGGTATAAGTATATAGATAACTTTGATGATGCAATAGATCTTCTAATGTTGTATTTTACAAAAAGACCTGATTTGATAATGGATGTGTACTTCACTATAAGTAATAATTTATTATATGACAAATATTCGGAGTATGATAAATATAGCCATGAGTTACATTTGCTAGATAAGTTGTGGTGCCTCACAGAAGAAGGCTTAAATTATAATAACAGTATTTTATACTTGCAAATCGCTGAATGTGCCTTAAAAACGGAGATATCATTTACTGAAGAGGTTAGAAACAGTAAGTCTGTCAATTTTGTAAGAATAACTCTTGGATTCACTGAAGAGATAGCAACTATTAGAACAAGAATATGGAAGAATTTAGCTATTTTAAGAAAGAATGATGAGTATCGCAACAGTGTTAATAACATTCTTGAAGGAGTTCATTTCAATGGGCTGAAAGGCGAAGGCTTTAAGAAATATTTACAATCAGATTTTGATATTATTTATGAAAACGTTATAGATAAAGATAAGCCTGATTTCTTTGATGCAAAGATTGTGGCAAAATATAAAAAGGCAGCCGAGCAAATTGGAGTAATAATCGATGATCGGTATCTGATTTCCCAAAGCAATTCGGAATATAATATATATGAGATGCTGACTTGTGAGCAGGTGATTGGCAGAACTATAGAAGAAGATAAGAAAATACACAAGAATATTATCTCAAAAGAAATCAGTTCATACACACTAGCTGATTATCGAAGACTATTTGCATCATGTCATTTCTTAGAAAAAACTGTGTATGAAAGAGATCTTTGGTCTTTAAAAGCTGGTCTGGATTGCATCTTTGAAGTCCTAGAAGATAATAGTGACTTATATATAGATGTAATCACTGAATACTTCGACGAAAATACACCACTTAAGTTAAGCGGATATCATCAGATCAAATATTTACTTGCTCATATTGGATATGAGGCAACATTAGATTTAGTGAGTGGTAAAATGTTCGATAACAAAGATACTTGGCTGACTATTATCTGGGAACAATTACCAGAAGAATGCATCAATGAGAAGGTAGTTAATGATTACAAAGAATTTGTGCTCAACAATCTTGATGAAGGTAGTTCTATAGTTCCTACGGTACAAGCAATGAATCGATATGGTGAAAGAAATCAAGAACTTAAGGATAAGGTCATTGAGGCGATTGTAAATTGCCCTAAGATTTCAGCTGCTTTTTTAGGATATGTATATTATGACGAAGAGGTTGAGATTATCCTTCATTTCTTCAGAAATGATTTAGATGCGTTAACAAGTATTTACATGAATGCAATCGAGAATAGTAATCATGTGGATTATGATGGAAAACTTTTCATAAAAATATTTGAACAACGACCTACAATATGGAATGAGTATGTGGACTGGGCTAAGGATAATATTCATCGAGACGGTTATGAACAAAAGATTTTTGAGTTGATATGGACTGTTGAAAAGTGGAAAGAGTGCGTTGACTATGCGTATAATGTTCTCGTAGATGATGACATTGGATTTTTGATAGAGGAACCTGCAAGATTATTATTTGCGAAGTCGAAGGATGGGGATGTACTTGAGCGAAAGAAATTGTGGTTGTTTGATAAACTTCACGAAAGAAGTATGGATGTCGAGAAATGTAAAAATCTTGTTAATGTGGTTGTGACAGTTTTGCCGGAATGGAAGCTAGAGTATATTCGCGAATTTCTAAAAGAGAATAAGAAGCTGGAGGATTTTGAGAAACTTAACCTATTTCCATTATCTTATTCTTGGTCAGGAAGTGAGGTTCCACTTATTCTTGAAAAAATTGAGTTTCTCCAATCCTTAAAGGATAGCCTAAAGGGAATTGATTATATAGATCATAGAAAATATCTTGAGGAACGTCGGAGGAGTTTTGAAAAATATCAAGAAGAAGTGGAATTAAGAGAGTATCTTGAGAATGCAGATTATGCATAAAGAGAAGTAATGCGATTGCATTTTTGTGCATATAAAAGTCACATATAGCGGAAATATATATAACTTATCATAAAAGATAAGGGCAAAATGATAGTTGGGTACATTTTCATTATATTTGAGGAGGTATCTTTCCTGGAACGAACACCAAGTTACAGTTGCATTATAAAAAGCAGAGGCATATAATTATTTTGTTTGTTCAGCCGCAGGTCATGGAACCCGGCTGCAGCATGGTGAAAGAATGGAGTAATATTATATGAAAATTTTAAAACTGCTTTTTAAAAATGAAACTGTATTTGCAATATCATTTTTGTTGGCTGTAGGATCTATGTTTTTTATTCATCCGGATGCACAGTATTTGGCTTATCCGGATTACCGGACGCTCACGCTGCTGTTTTGTCTGATGATTATTGTGGCAGGTCTTCAGTCACTTGGTATTTTTTTCATGCTGGGTCAGATGCTTCTAAAGGGAGCCGGGAGTATCCGCAAGCTGTGTGCGGTCATGGTGATACTTTGTTTTTTCTGCAGTATGATAATAACGAATGATGTTACATTGATTACATTTGTACCATTTACGATTCTTGTATTCCGAATGGGCGGAAGACCAGACCGTCTGATGAAACTGATCGTACTGGAAACGATAGCTGCCAACCTTGGAAGTATGGCTACTCCGATTGGTAATCCTCAGAATTTGTATCTTTATTCTATTTCAGATCTCACAGCGTCAGAATTCGCGTGGGCAGTTTTGCCTTATGCGGGCCTGTCATTTATTTTACTTATGGCAGCAGTTGTTATGGATCATGATGAAGCACTGCTGGACGTTGTTGTTCAGGAAAAAAAAGAAGTGTCCGGGAAAACCGTAATATTTCGGGCAGTTCCTTATTTTTTGCTTCTTGTGCTGTGTCTTCTGGTTGTATTTCGGGTTCTCCCATTTGAACCTGTGCTGGCTTGTGTTATAGTCGTTGTATTTTTGATAAACCGGAAACTTTTTTTATCAGTGGATTATTTTCTGCTGTTTACTTTTTTGTTTTTCTTTATTTTTATAGGAAATATGAAACGGATTCCGGAAATCAGTGCTTTTCTGGTTTCAGTAGTCCAGGGAAGAGAACTGTTGACAGGCATACTGACAAGTCAGGTTATCAGCAATGTTCCGGCGGCGATTCTGCTGTCCGGTTTCAGTGGTGATTTTTCCGCTCTTATGACTGGTGTTAATCTTGGCGGACTTGGAACACTGATTGCATCTTTGGCCAGTCTAATTTCATTTAAATTCTTTGCCAAGGAGTATCCGGATAAAAAAGCGGTATATTTAAAAATGTTTACGGTTTGGAATCTTATTTTTCTTGTAATTCTTGTTTTGGAAGCCTATCTTCTGAGATTCATATAGCGGGTATAAGAGGCAAGAAGAACGGTGCTGTCCTGCAGGCCCAATTGTGTTAATTTTAGCGAAAGTCTTTTATATTTTAAATATATAGACAGATTCTATAAAGGGGTTGTCGCATCAATGATCAGAAGGTCATACGGCAGCCCCTTTATTTTATATTGCACTATGGCTTGTGTTATTTCTAATGAACTTCTTTGCAGTGGATAGATGTATGCTGGCTGTTAGCAGAATTAGCAATGCTTTTGATGCTGGCGTTCTATATTTTTTATGTCCCAAATCCTCCTTGTAATTTTTTCCACCTTCTAGAAATCAACTTTTGTTTTCTTGCTCTTTTTTCAATCTTTCTTTTGCTTCTGATATCATTTCTCCATCTTTTGTAAGATATCGGTCAACAAAAGTGTCTTCTATTTTAGTATAGCCATCAACAAAAGTATCTTCGATTTTTTTGTATGTGCTAGTAACCTTTTCTGTAATTTTTTTATTTATTTTTACAAGTTTTGATTTTGCCATAATTTATCCTCCTTTCTTATTGATTTTATAATTATGGATATACCAAGTATCAACACAACTAGGAAAACAAAAGCTGCCGTAATGGTGTTTATTAAATGAACCTGTGTGTTATCGATTGGGACAAAAGATATAAGCATAGGAGGATGTAATATTAGCACCAAAGCAGCCACTTTTGCATAGATGATATTTAGAGTGTGAGGGGGGATTTTTGTGTTATTTTAAAGCTCTCATTCCTGCTGTTTTAATTTTGTAAAATGTATGAGCAGCAATCGTGATCATAATTATTTTGATATATGATGCAGCTATATTTTGTGATAGGCGGATATAGTTGAATGCCGCAAATATAAAATTCAATACAGCAGATAATATTCATAGAGTCCCATTATAAATTTACCTATATTGATAGAAAACGTAATAGGAGAGAAAAAATCATCATTTGTCTCGGTTTTAATCATTAACACCTTTAGTTAACGGAATAAGGAAGAGCAAGATAATGATTCCAATTATGCCTATTACAATACCTGTAATCATTTGGTTCCACACCATGCTAAAACACATTCCTATCCCTAATCCCAGAGTACCAATCACACCGATAATAGCAGTAAAGACAGTTTTTACTGAAATTTGAATTGGTTTTTTATGCGCCATCTTTCTCCATGCAATCAGAGTGATAAAACCAAGGAGCAGACCAGCACAACCCAAAATGATACCTGGTTTCAATGTGTTCCATTCTGTAATAAGTGCCATGCACATGCCGAGAGCGAATAGAATAATACTGGGTGTTCCCAGCACCATGGCAACAAAACTACTTTTTTTCATGTACAATCACCTCCAATAGTATTAAAACAACAGTTGTTGTTATTTTGTGAATCGAGTATAATATATTTTAAGGTTGAAAACAATCATCAATTTACCAACAAGTGTTGGGATAAAGGAGTTTTTATGAATACACCGAATAACAAGCGAAAAAAAGAATCTATGAAACGTATCGAAAAAGTTTTTATTGAACTGATTCAAACAAAAGAGTTAGACAAAATCAGCGTATCAGATATTTGTAAAAGAGCCAAATTAAATCGTACTACATTTTATGCAAATTATACGGATATTTATGGGTTGGCTGATACGATACGAGATAAACTGGAAAGAGAATTGTTTGATTTGTATAAAGAAGAGTATATACAGGGCGTTAATAGCAATGATTATTTGAAACTGTTCCATCATATTAAAGATAATCAACTATTGTATCAAATTTATTTCAAACTTGGATATGACAATAATTATAAAATTATAAATTATGATGGTGATTTGGCTCAAAAATATTTTCCAAAGGGTTTTATTGATTATCATATGGAATTTTTTAAAGCAGGTATTACACAAATTATTAAAATGTGGTTGAAGAGCGGCTGTAAAGAAAGTCCAGAAGATATGTTTGAAATTATTAAAAGTGAGTATAGAGGAAGAGATGAGTTTTTTGCCAACAAAAATTAGGAATGCTAGGTTGGTATTTATGTATTTTTTCTATTATATTAAATAACTAATGGCAGACAGTCTACAGAGTGTCTGTCATATTTTATTATTTGAGAGAATTCACAGAATTTTCGAGAACTGCCAATATCATGAGATAGGAATTTTCGTAATGCATGAAAGGCATAATTAAATGAGGAAAAACCAATATATGGGAATAATGGATATGTGAGAGCATAGTTACAGTAGAATATCTGAGAAAGCAGAAAAATTATAATTATTATAAAGCTGCAAGACAGATGTTGCGTTGATTATGGCGACCGTTGCGTGACTTTAACATCCAGACTTTCTAAAATGTGAATAGAAAATAAAGGAGGTTTTAGTCATGTTGAAATCTATGGAAAAAATTAAGAAGCATATTTGGTGGATGGTTCCTATTGGATTATTTGGTATAGCTGGATTGTTACTAGCGCCAGTTGTAATTTACATTATAAAAGTATCAAATCATTATCCTAAAGTATTCAGGTGGATCTTTTTTGCTGTTTTTGTGCTTATAGGTGTATATGGATTCTTATTTGAGAGGGAATGGCATACGAGCTTTGCTATAATATGCATTGGAGCAGTTTTTGCTGTCAGCAGTGTCCTGAACAATAACAGCAGATAATGGAGGATATATGGAAATTTCAAAAATAATAAAAGAAGCGAGAATAAAAAAAGGAATGACGCAGCAACAACTGGCAGATTCTGTATATGTTACCAGGCAGACGATTTCAAAATGGGAGTTGGGGAAAAGTGTACCTGATGAGGCGTCGCTAAAACTATTGTACCAATGTTTAGAAATAGACAATAAAGAGAGAACTATATTAAAGAAATTTGCTGTGAATAAGCAATCCTTATTTTTAATGATGATAGCAGTTATGTTTTCTCCGGCAGTAATAGGAATACGTTATTGTTTATTTAAAATGGGAAGACTTGAAGATAAAAAATTCAAAATTATGATTCAAAGTATAGGATTTGTTTTGTTTTCTCTTTATATTAGAACTTTGAAGGATAATATAGCTTATATTTTAATTTTTATCATATGCATTGGATATATAAGCTATCGATATTATTTGCTTAGCCTGGAAAAGAAAAGCTGAGTAAAGAGAATGCTGCAAGTTTAAAATTATGATAGGTAAGAACTCTGGAAATAACAATAGTAATCAGCTGGAAGGATTAAATGCAGTGAAGAATTCCAGTAATGTGAAGATTTTAAATTGAAAGATGAAGAAATGAGAAATTAAGAAAAAAGGTAAAAGAGAGAAAAAATATTTTTTATGTTTATCAACCGCACATTGGAATAAAAACGATAAGAATCATAAAAATAAAATTTGTTGTAAGAGCTGCAATGCATTATCATCATACATCCGATAACCAGCAGCCGTGATTTGCTTGGCTTTAATAAACTGATTTCATCATAGTATTGAAGTGTCCGTATGCTAATGTCTGTCAGCTTGGAAACTTGAGTTATACTTTTCATTAAAACAGCGCCTTTCAGTATATGAGAAACAAGACTGACTGGTCATATCGGTTATATTTCTATTGAGAAAATAATATAGTATCACGCAGCGTGGAGAGTCAAGAGGCTTTAAAAAAATTACAATGCAAGGCCACATTCAAAAGCGAGAAGCATGTATTTTTCAGCGTTAGTAAGCCCATATGAAGCTAAATCTCTCATATCCCATATATCAGAGCTGAGATTATCTGCACCGTACAAAAACTGGATAAAAGGTATATGTCGGTATTTTGCAGCTGCCAGCATAGAAGCACATTCCATTTCTACGACGATGCAGCCTTCTTGTTTACGTTCCCGGATAAGTGGAAGTGTTTCTCTGTATATAGCATCTGAAGTCCATGTTTTCCCTTTTACATATGGGTAACCACAGTTTGATAAAACATTTTCTAATATCTGGATGGAGTGCGGATCTGCTTCGATTTCTGGTGAGGGTGCTGCATAATGATAGCTTGTTCCCTCATCACGGACGGCAGAAACGGGAATAATGAGTTTGTCATTTACCCTGTCATCATCCAATACTCCGCAGGAGCCGAATAAAACAAACTTTTTAGCTCCCATAGCAATTATTTCTTCAAATCCGACGACACAGGCAGGAGCACCGACTCTGGACAGATAGAAAGCGATATCGGTATCTTTGTAACGGATTTTATAAACCGGTATGACACCATTTGCAGTATATAGTTCCGCTATCTTCTTTGTGCTGCTCAACGAAGAAAACTTTCGAATGATATTTTCCGAAAATGTGGAAACACATATTTCTGGGAAATTATCAAATTTTTTCGTTGTATCGCAGGGATTGAATAAAGCTGGTTCTGAAATTTCATCTTTTTGAAATATCGTAAGAAACTTTTTGGTATGTTCCATTTTCATACTCCTTTAAATAATGATTATCATTAAATTTGTTCAATGATATTATTACATAATGCAAATTCTTCTTCGGATATATGGTGATTTGGATTGCTTAATAATGTGTCTTGGAGAGTGGAACGAAGTTTGTCACAACAAGGTTTAAAAGACAGATATGTAATTCCGCCTCCAATTACACCACCGATTACAGGGATTGCCTTTTTGAAGAATCCGGCAAAAACTTGTTTTGTCATATTCACACCAAACCATTTAGAGATGCTCTTTACAATTGGATAAATCGTACCTTTGGTAAGCGCAGTTTTTAATAATTTCTTTTCGATACCTTTTCCAAGAGCACCTGCCATTGCTTTTAAAGCGGTATTAGCACCCTGGACGCCATACATCACGCCTAAGCATATAATTAAAGTGTTCATGGTTTCAGAATCGAATTTGTGATTTCTTTCTTCTGTATCAATTTCAGGGAAACCATATAAATACATAAGTTTTTGTGCTGCACGCAGCATATAGCCGTAGTACTGTGCAATATCAGCTGGAATGGTTGCAGCCATAGCAAAGCCCCCGGGCATGCCTAATGCTGCAGAAATGCCGGAGACGCACTTTCTTTCGTATTCAATTACTTCGTCAGCTATTCGATCTATTTCACTAGAAGGAATTTTAGCGTGCGCTGGATTGTAGGTAATCGCATCATCGATCATATTTTGAGGATAATTTTTGAAGAGTTCTTTTTTGAGGAAATCATTTCTATTAACTTTTATGCCTGGAGTTTTTAATCCTATAATAATGAAATCTTCTATATCAATTTCGCCATTTCCGTTAGCATCAACTGCATTTATAATAGAATCTTTTGATTTGTTAATGGCAGTTTGAGCTTTTTTGATGACGCTTCTATTTGTTTTATTCATATTGGTTCATACCCTCCCTTATACCGCTTCAACAGATACTTGCTTCTTTGAGCTAAATAATGATTTGTCTTCACATTTTTTTATTATATCATAAACTGTCCAATATTAAAATTATTGTATAAGTGCCTTCAAAACGAATAGTTGCAAATGTATATGAAATAATCGCAAATTGGATTCTAAAGCCGGAGAAATATTTAAAGTGTAACGTGCAGCAGAAAAAAGAGCAAGGATGCTAAAGACAGAGCAAGAAATTAAATATATCATACAGATAATGGCAGACAGTCTACAGAGTGTCTGTCATATTTTATTGTCGATAAGGACAAAAATATCTTGCCATCACGTTAACGCAATAGGCTAAGCTTTCATATATCAGAGAGATAAACAGGAACGAGAGCAAAAGTATGATAACGCACGAAGGGGGAAAATCAATGAAAAAGATAAAAATTTTTTTAGCGGTATTGGGTATGGCATTTGTATTAACGGCATGTGGGAAAGGAAACAGCAGCTCTTCGGCGGTTTCTTCACAAACGGAACAAAATCACAAGCCCAAAGCTACAAAGGCATCGCCTGATAAATATACCTGGTATATCAAAGATTATGTAGGAAGAAATGCAGCATCTTTTGGTTATGAAGCAATGAGCGGCTATCGAATGGATCAGTATGGTGACGGAACGATTAAAATTGTTTTTATAAATGAAGATGGCTCCTACATAGATGTTTCAAAAGAAGAACTAAAGAAATACAAAGTAATTGCACAAAATATTAAGCCAAATACAGAAATGAAGTATACATTTTCAAAAGATTCAAAAGGACGGGAATACGATGGTCTGATTGACAGTCAGACTTTTGAAGAAATTGTTCTGGCAGTAAAACAGGTAAAAGACCCGGATAACAGAGATGTATCGTTGAAAGAAATCAAAGCTTCACCAGATAAGCACACCTGGTATGTGAGAGATTATGTAGGAAGAAATCTTGCTTCCTGTGGTTATGTAGCGTTGGATGGGCATTTGAGAGATGCATATGGAGAATCTACGATCAGTTTTGTTATGATTGCAGATGACGGAAGTTATGTGGATGTATCAGATGAAAAATCATTAAGAAAATATGTGGTAACCAAACAAAGTATTTCTCCGAATACGAAGCTTCAGCTGCAGTTTGAAAAAGATTCAAAAGGACGAGAATACGATAGTCTGATTGACAGTCAGAATATTGAGGAAATTGAATTATACGTTAAGCAGACAGATAACGATAAAAATAAATAAAATATAAAAATTGAATAAGGGTTTGAAATATATTATAGATGCAGAAGAAGGTTTCGTTAAATTGAGAGGAGCAGTTTAGCGAAATCTTTTTTCAGCAGTTTGTATTTTTAATACTTATTTTTCGATTCGCGAAATTTACATGGCCTTTTATGAAACGAATGACAGGCAATGCCAAAAAGAAGGTTGCTATCACGTTTGCGTGATGAGGTAAGCTCTTTAGGCGGAAAGAGAGAAGACCGTGATGAAAAGAAAGATAAGTGAAGTTAGCAGGCTGGCTGGGGTGAGCAAAAGAACTCTGCAGTATTATGATGATGAAGGAGTTCTTGTAACAGAAAGATCAGCAAACAACCATCGATTGTATGATGAGAAAATGTTAGAACAAATATGGGAGATCATTATATATAAAGATATGGGATTTGAACTAAAAGAAATCAAGCACCTGCTGCAGGTTTCTGCAGAAGGACAAAAAGAGTATCTTGCGCTGCGAATAAAAAATATCAGATGCCAAATACAGCAGCTAAACGAACAGATGGAACTTATTTCATTCATATTGAAACATGGAATGCCGCAGATTCCAGATGGAAGTGATGAGATAACATATGTAGAAGAGATGAATGAGTGGAAGAAAAAAATAATATAGAGAAGTGTCAATATGGACTTTCCATGTAATGAGATTCAGAAGATGGCATATGACCTAAGTGCAGTTACAGAAAAAATGAGATATGGAAGAAAAAAACTTCCTGTCACATAAGACAAAGAATTTATTTATAAAATGTGATAGCAGATTCCTTGGCTTTTAGCAAGCCGATGGAATCTGCTATTTGTAGTTTCTTTTAATAATTGATTCGCAAAATAAAAAGTTTTGATGGTGTTAACTATAGGAAAAGCATATGATCCATCATTTATTTTAATGGAACGCAAAATTCACATAAATTGAATGATATTTTTGAGAAAGCATATCGCTCAATAATTGGTTTTGTATCGTCCAATGATAAGTGAGAAGTGAATGTTTTAATATTTTTCCAGAAATTCGATACATCATTTTCTGTATGCGCTATCTCAAATATAGCGTAACGGCCGTTGGCAATGTGACGAATTGGTAAATCCCCATACCTTCCTTCATCAGTAATCACAATGCCTACATCATATCTTTGTTTATTTTCTGGAGTTTGTGAAGGATCATCTAACGCTATACCGAGTAGGGTTGTATCAACTTTGAGCAAATCATTTTCTCTTAAGTGGTTTTTAAAATCTCTCATTAGTTGCTTATTGCCTATACCATATTTTCCAATTCTACGTACATATGCTATTCTAATATCTTTAAATTCTTCAATAATCAAGTTATGACCTCCAGTATTTCAATTTATATCAAGCTTGATAAGGAAATAGTAAGTGCAATTAAAATGATTTTCAAGATATTTTTTAAAATATGCCATAATTTTTTTAGAGTAAGTTCATCTTGCAGGAATGTTTCGCACAATGAGGTGTTAAACATGAAAAATTTTGCTTTTGTTATGATTGGCTGGATATATTCTACTGGTGTAGTACCCTGCTTTCAAAATATCTTTTGGAGATTTCTTGTTGCTTCGGGCTATATTCGTTCATAGCTTTGTCAGTATTACAGCCCTTTTGTTCTAAGCTCGGATGCAGGGGAATCACTGTTATTTTTTTACCACCCTTTTAACTTTTTATAATTTGTTTTTTATCATTGTTTGAAATAAAATAATTCTTCAAACTTTTTATCCAGAGAAATACAATGAATGAGAGCTAATGTAGCAGCAGGATTAAATTTTCCTGTCTCACACAAAATTTATAGAGATAATAAATGGACAGGAACAGAAGATAATATATCTGGGGAAAAGCAATCGAGAGAAGAAAAAGATTCTATGCCTCGTTGATTTACAGTAGTATGAGTGCAGTGTATAATGTGAGAAAAGTACGGTTGATTGTCAGCGTTGGAAGTCTATTGACAGAAATGTTTAAGCTTATAACGTATGGCGTTTATGATTGTCAGATTATTGGAATTTGAAAGGAGACTGCAGATGAAAAAATATGAATATATGACCGCAGATTTAAGTGCGGAACCTTCTTTTAACGTTCATGTTAAGTTAGAAAGATATATTGAAAAATTGAATGAATATGGGAAACAAGGCTGGAGATTGATCTCTGGAACAGATGATTGGAAATATTCGATTTTTGAGCGGGAGATTGAGGATAATGAGGCCGAGTAAGAGAATCCTTGAAACAGTATAGAGGACATTGTGAGCGGAATAATTTTGCTGTGAATTACAAGTCGTGTCAAAACAGAGATGAGAGAATATATTAAAAGCTTTGCTGATTTTCAGAATGGAAAACTGAAAATTGGCAAGGCTTTTTTCTACTTTTTAAGACATTGCTATATATGGAAACGCCTTACTTTGTATCGCATTGGGAGCTGCCTTAAAACTTAAGGTACCAAACTGGAAATGAACTGGTCAAGGGCATATATGAGGATTGGCAAACATGAATTAAATGATACAGGTTCATGCAACGGAATATAACATTTTTTGTCTGCATTGGTTGGTAGAACTTTCAGAGTCTCAAGGCTATAATGCTTTTAGGAGGTGTGAAAAGTATGACAATACAGAAAAATAAGATTGCCCGCAATCTAGCCACACTGCGTCAAATTAATAAATACTCCCAGGAAGAGGTAGCCGAGCAGATTGGCGTTTCCCGTCAGTCGGTAGCGAAATGGGAGTCTGGCGAGTCTATCCCCGATATCGTAAACTGTGATGCGCTGGCACAATTATATAACGTTGAGCTCAACGACTTGATTCATTACGATCAGGAACAGACTGGGATTCATATACCGCCCAGAGGCAAGCATATATTCGGTATCGTCCGAGTGGGTGAGCGCGGCCAAATTGTACTTCCCAAACAAGCCAGAGATATATTTAAAATCAAGCCTGGAAGCCGGTTGGTTGTTTTAGGGGATGAATCTCTGGAACATCCCGGCATTGCACTGATGAAAGAAGAATTTTTCTTAGACATTGCCCAGTTATTTAAGACTGCATTAAGTATGGCAGATGTATCTGATAAAAAGGAGGAAAAATGATGGGAAATGTGCTCTGTGTCCAGAATCTTTGCAAACATTATCCTGGATTTGCTCTGGAGAATGTGAGTTTTTGTCTTGGCAGTCAGCGCATTATGGGATTGATTGGCAGAAATGGGGCGGGGAAAAGTACGACCTTAAAATCCATTCTCAATATGGTGTCCCCAGAGAGTGGAAGCGTGAAGATGTTTGAAAAAGATTTTAGGCAATATGAAAAAGAATGCAAGCAGCGAATTGGCGTTGTATTTGGCGGGATTGATTTTTATCCGCTGAAGAAACTTTCGGTCATAACAGCTGTTATCCAAAAATTTTATACTGACTGGGATCAGGAGCAGTATCAGAAGTACATCAAGCGTTTTGCTTTGGATGAAAGTAAAAGATTTAAAGAACTCTCAAACGGCATGAAAGTAAAATATCTGCTTGCTCTGGCACTTTCACATCATGCCAAACTGCTGATCCTGGATGAACCGACTTCTGGCCTTGACCCTGTATCCCGTGAAGAGCTGCTGCATATTTTCCGTCAAATCGTAAAAAATGAGAATTGTTCTATCTTGTTTTCTACGCATATCACTTCCGATTTAGATAAATGTGTAGATGATATTACCTATATCCAAAATGGACGTGTTCTGCAGAGTGCGGACAAAAATACGTTTCTGCATTCTTTTGAACATTTGAAAACCCCAGAGGACAAAGGAATGCTTACTTTGGAAGAAATCATGCTGCGGACGGAAAGGAGTGAGTGGGATGAAGATGCTGCTGTATAAAGAAATAAGACTTGCTGCCCATCCAACCTCGATTGTATTTGCCTTTCTGGGCTGTCTGGTTCTTGTGCCGGCTTATCCCTACAGTGTAATCTTTATGTTTGGGTGCCTGGCACCTTATATCACATTTTTGAATGCGCGTGAAACCAATGATGCTTGGTACACGGCGATTCTTCCGGTGACAAAGCATGAAAGTGTTATGGGGAAATGTCTGCTGATTGTTTCCATTCAGTTGTTTCAGTTATTGTTTTCCATTCCATTTGCCATCCTCCGCAATGTTTTGGATATAGCAAACAATCCTGTGGGATTGGATGCATCACTCGCCTGGTACGGCTTTGGATTTATTGTATACGCTGTATTTGACTTGGTATTCCTTTCGACGTTTTATAAGAGTGGTTATAAGGCAGGAAAAGCCTTTATCCTGGCAGCTATCCCAATGGTCATATTGATGATTTTGGTGGAATCAACCGCCTATATACCGGCACTTACTTGGATGGACAGTTATCAGCCGGAACATTTATTAAGGCAGCTGCCCATTTTAGCTGTAGGGATAATTTTCTATGCGGTGTTTTTGTCACTGGCATATCACATGTCTGTCAAACACTTTGAAAAAGCTGACCTGTTTTAGATGACAGTAAAAAACCTCCGATGATACCACATAATGTTAGTTTGCCAGCGGTATCAAAGGAGGTTTTCCATCTTGAATACACAATATAAAGTTTAATTTCTGTCAATGCTTAAAATAGTTTTTGAAAATTCTTCAAAATTATTTGATTCAATAATTTGCTGCTGTAATTTTGTATTGTTGATGATTTCTATAAAATAATCATATAGATGCTCTAAATCTTTTTGCAGCCCTTTTTTTATAGCAAGTAAAAATACGATTTGTACTGTTTCGTTTTTATCCCAGAGTAAGGGCTTTTCTAAGATTGCCACTGCCACTTTGGTTTCGTTTGCGCATAATTTCATTGGATGTGCAAGCGCAAAGACATCGTTCATATTGGTGTTGCCCAATTTTTCTCTTTCAAATACGGAATCTAAATAATTGTCTTCCACAATTTGCCGATTTTTCATGCCATTGCTTAGAATATTTAAAATGGTTTCTTTGTCAGATACCTCTTTGAATTTAAAAAACAAATCTTCATGAAAAAATTTTGCAAGAGTATCATCGTTTTTTTTGCTTTTGATTGAACTGATAAACTTTGAAATAATTTCCACGTCTTTATTTCTTAGGCCAAAATTAACACATACGGTTGGTATTTTGGTATCCGAGATAGGAATCGTAGATATTGCAAAATCAATATTTTCGGTTTCATCCTCGGTGAAATTTATAAATTCGTTATACGATACAGAGGAAATAATATTCAGCTTATCATTAAAATATAGATTTAATCTTGCTTCGAGCATCCTGGTTGTTGCTTGTCCGCTTCCGCAGACTAAGATCACATTCTTTTTTTTCATATTTTTTGCAAAGATTCTTTCAATGGACGCACCAATATGGACGGAAACATATCCAATATCATCTTCACTTAGAATAAAAGGCTCTTTCGTAAATATTTTTCTTACAGAAGTCAAAGTCATTTCATAGGCAAGCGGATAGTTATTTTTTATTGTATTCAAAAGAGGATTTCGAATGTTTAAATTGTACAGTTTGCTCGTAAAAATAGATTTCATATGCCGAAATAAATCTTCTTTTAGGATATCATCTGCTCTTAAGTCAAACCGATAATTTTCATAGATTGTATATAACATCTCCCGGATCGCATGGTTAAGCCATTGGTCATCAATTTCATTGATTTCCACATGAGTATTGGAAATTACATGGAGATAAATATAGTATTTTTCTCCTCTTGAAATTACAATATCATAATCTTTTTCAATATCACCGCTGATGCTTTCTACAATGGACATAATCGACTTTTCAGTTTGAATATCTCTTAAATTGATATAATGATTGGCCTGCACTCGAAGGATCATCAAAGCAAGATGCATGACCAGGTTTTTTGTATTATAGTCCGTGATTTCAATATTACGTCTGTGTAAATGATTTAAAACAATATGACTCAAATGATTAAGATCGATTTCCTTAAAAAACAGTTTTTCTTCTTTGGTGAATTTAACTAAGTATTCATCATAGCTTGATGAGGTAATATTATCTATGATACATTTTCTTTTATCTTCTTCTAAACCAATGATCTTGATTCCGGCATTTGCTTTTGTAATGTATTCAAGATTATATTTATCAGCAATCAACTTAATTGATTTAATGTAATTATTTAAAGTATTTTTGGAAATAAAAACAGTTTCCATGATTTCATCCAGAGAAATATAATCATTGGTTGATAAGAGCTGTATTAAAATATATTTAATCCGGTCTTTGGGGGAATCCAATTCAATCGGCTGAGTTTCATATCCAGCAAGCTGGTTTTTGAATTTTTCAAATAATCCGTTTGAAGTAATTTCTATATAATATCCATATTTTCGTTTCATCTTAATTGCTGCACCGTTTTGTGCCAATTGGCTGTTGATTTCCTGGATATCATTTCTTATGGTCCGTTCTGTCACATGGAATTTTTTGGACAGAGTTTTGCAAGATGTATAGTCATGATGTGTAACATATTCAAAAATCTCATTTAATCTGCCAAATTGAAACATTTTTTGCCTCCAAATTTCTTCATATTATGTATGTTATTATAATCTAAAATATTTCAGATTTACATTTAAGATATTTCCAGTTTTATCTGGAAATTCCTATGTCATTTCCACTTGTGTTTCCATTTTTTTGTGGAAATTACATCGATTGAATTCCTATTTTTTAAGTATTATATTGGATTCATGCAAAAGAACGTGAGAACAGTGATTCACTTCACACAGCATAAGAGAATCAATACATAAGGAGGATAAAAATGTTTAAAGAAGATTATATTTTCTTAAATCAGAAGCTTAATTCAAAAGAAGAAGCGTTAGCTTTTGCAAGTGATAAAGCGTTGGAGCTAGGACTGACGGATGACAGAGATGGTCTGTTAAAAGATTTTTTAAAACGTGAAAAAGAGTATTCTACCGGGTTACAGGATGGATTTGCAATACCGCATGCAAAATCAAATCATGTAAAAGAAGTGGCTATTTTTTTCATTTCTTCTGACAACATAATTTCGCAATGGGAAACTTTAGATGATTCACCGGTTACAGATTTATTTGTACTTTTTGTTCCCAAGGCACATGAGGGAAATACACATTTGATGATGATTTCAAATTTAGCGACTCATTTATTGGAAGACGATTTTAGAGAGGCAGTCAAAAAGACATCTGATAAGGCGCAGCTAAAAGAATATATTTTAAAAATCATGAAGGAGGATGATGAATGATGAAGATCGTAGGAATTTCAGCTTGCCCGGCGGGACTTGCACATACACCGATGGCAGCAAAGGCTTTGGAGAAAGCAGGTAAAAATTTAGGTTATGATGTAAAAATCGAGCAGCAGGGAAGCATGGGACAGGTAAATACAATTACCGAAGAGGAAGCAAAAGCGGCAGATTTAGTGATTATTGCATCAGATCAGAAAATTATAGGCATGGAACGATTTGCTAATAAAAAAGTGATCCGTGTGGATATTAATATTTGTATTAAGGCTCCTGAAGCAGTCTTAAAAAAATGTGTGGCAGCTGTCAGTAAATAATACAGTTGTTTGAATCGCAAAAGAATAGTTTTTTGAGAAAGGATATCAGGAAATGAAAGAATTTCTAAAAGAAGCAAAAGGACATTTGATGACAGGAATTGGTTATATGCTTCCGCTTATCATCGGGGCATCGCTGGTAGTTGCAATTCCTAAAATTATAGCATTAGGATTTGGAATTACTTCTCTCGATCCATATGCAGATGGAACTGGAATATGGCATATTATGAAGCTGATTGAAAATGTTGGTTGGACAGGAATTGGATTGATCAATACTGTATTAGCCGGATTTATTGCATACAGCATTGCAGATAAGCCTGCAATAGGAGCAGGTTTGATCGGCGGTGCATTGGCAAGCAGTACATATGCAGGATTTTTAGGTGCAGTAATTGCTGCCTTTATTGCCGGATACACTGTAAGATGGGCAAAGAAACATGTTCATTTGCCGGAATCTATGCAGACCATGATGCCGCTTGTTGTTTGCCCATTTATCGCTACATTTACCGTTGCGATCATTATGGGGGTAGTATTGGCAACCCCGCTTGCTGCAATCAATACATGGCTGGTTGATTGGATTGGAGATATGTGTCAGGGTACAGGTTCTCAGTTAATTATGGCAGTTATTTTGGGAGCTATGATTGCAAGTGATATGGGAGGACCGATTAATAAGTCTGCTTGGATGGCTGGAAATGTATTATTAGCAGAAGGAATTTATCAGCCAAATGTATTTATTAATGCAGCAATCTGTATGCCGCCTCTTGCCTATGCAATTGCGACAGTGATCAGAAAGAAAAGATTTTCTCCAGAATTTAGAGAAACAGGTAAGGGAAACTGGGTTATGGGATTCATTGGAATTACAGAAGGTGCGATTCCGTTTACTCTTGTAAAGCCACAGTTTTTAATCCCTATTAATATGGTTGGAGCAGCGATTGGAACAGGCGTAGTTGCTTTGCTTGGAGCAAAGGGCGATATCCCTCCTGTTGGAGGTATTTATGGATTTATTTCCATTACAAATGGATGGGCGTATGTTGTTGGAATCCTTGTAGGTGCATTTATCATTGCGCTGCTGGCATCACTTGCAGTAGATTTTACAGAGAGTGCAGAAGCTGCAACGGAAGATGTTGATTTAGATGAAATCGAAATTACATTTGAAGATATCGAATAGCATAATCAATGATAACAATGGCGGGCAGGGGCTTATAAATGCCCCTGCCCGTTTAAATTGATAATGGAATGATTGTTATAATAAGACTGGAGGATAAAATGAAACATAAAATTCATGTGGTACCACATTCTCATTGGGACAGAGAATGGTATTTTACGACATCTCGTTCAAAAGTATATTTAATGAAAGATTTAAAAGATGTTTTGGATACGTTGGAAAATGATTCAGAATTTAAATATTTTATGCTGGATGCCCAAGGTTCTCTTCTTGATGATTATCTGAAATGGATGCCGCAGGACAGAGATAGAATCACTAAGTTAGTCAAAAGTGGAAAATTAGTAATTGGACCTTGGTATACACAGACCGATCAGTTAGTGATATCCGGCGAAAGTATTGTCCGCAATATGTATTACGGTATGAAACGTTGTGAGGCCTTTGGAAAATATATGAATGTTGGTTATGTTCCGGATTCTTTTGGACAATCTGGAAATATGCCTCAGATTTACAAGGAATTTAATATAAATGATACTCTTTTCTGGCGCGGAGTCAGTGATGACATGGTCCAAAAGACAGATTTTGAGTGGAAAGGTGATGATGGAAGTGTAGTGTTTGCAACTCAGATTCCATTTGGGTATTATATCGGCGGAAATATTCCGGAAGATGAAGAAATGAGTGAAGAATTTTGGCAGAAGGAATGTTTTGAAAAAGCAGGAAAACGTAGTTCTACGAAAAATATTTATTTTCCAAATGGGTTTGATCAGGCACCGATTCGTACTAATTTGCCTCAGTTGATCAAAGAAAGAAATGAAAAAGATCCAGATAATGAGTATGTTATCAGCTGCATTGAGGATTATATCAAAGATGTCAAAGCCCAAAATCCGGATTTAGAGCAGGTAGAAGGAGAACTTGTGATTGCAAAGCATATGAGAATTCATAAATCCATTTTCTCCTCACGTTCTGATTTAAAAGCCATGAATACTCAGATTCAAAATTATGTTGTGAATGTGATGGAACCTCTTCTTCTGATTTCATATAAGATGGGAAATGAATATCCGCATTATGCAGTTGAGGAGATATGGAAACTTCTGTTTGAAAATGCTGCACATGATTCCATTGGATCTTGTATTTCTGACACAGCAAATGAAGATGTTTATGTCCGCTATAAACAGGCCAGGGATATTGCTGTAAATCTTGTGGAATTACATTCAAGGCTGATTGCAGTAAATGTTAAGACGAATGCAGACATGACATTTACAGTGATCAATACGCTCCCGTCCAAACGGGAAGATACCGTATTGATAAAGACATATATCCCGGATGGTGATTTTGCAATCCGAGATAAGAATGGAAATAAGATAGAGTATACCGTCGTGGATGCCAAGGATTTAACGAGCTACATTTTGTCCCAGACCATTAAGCTGGATCCATCCAGAAAATTCTATATTCCGGAAAAAGTATTAGAAGCAACGATAGCGATAAAAACAGAAAAGGTTCCTTCTTTAGGATATACGCAGTATTTTGTTGATACTACTTCTAACAGCAGAGCTACCATGGAAAAATTAAGTTATTTAGAAAATGAATATTATAAAATTACAGTGGAATCCGATGGTTCTCTGACTATTTTGGATAAAGAAAATGGCAAGATTTATGATAACCAGGCAATATTGGTTGAAAATGGAGATGACGGGGATAGTTTTAATTATTCTCCGCCAAGAGATGATTTAGAAGTGTGGTCAACGCAGGCGGAAAGTCATGCTGTTATTAGAGGAAATCATATTTATGCTAAGGCAGATATTGATTTTGATATGGTGATTCCGAAAGATTTAGAAGAAAGAGCCAGTGGAAAAGTAAGTATCCATCTTCCTGTGAGAATGACAGTCGCTTTAAGAAAAAATTCGAAAGTCATTGATTTTAATGTCCATGTAGATAATCGAGGATTATCACATCGTTTATGTGTAGTATTTGACAGCAAAATAAGCAGCAAGTTCAATTTTGCAGATCAGCAGTTTGGATCCATTCGGCGCCCGAATTATTATGAAAAAGAGATGAAACTATATATGCAGGGCCTGAATCATAGGACAGCAGAAAAAGCAGGAATTCAGGAACTTGCGAATTGGGCTAATGATCCGTCATCATGGCAGGAACCGCCTATCTCAATTGAACCAACGCAGACATATGTTTCATTAACCGATGATAAGACGGGAATTGCGGTGATTCCGCAGGGTGTAAGAGAATATGAAATTATGGAAGATAGAAAAATTCGTCTTACATTGTTTAGAACTTACGGATTTATGGGAAAAGAAAATCTGGTTTATCGTCCGGGACGTGCCAGTGGTGAAAGGATTATTGAAACGAATGCTGCACAGTTGTTAAAAGAAATGGACTTCTCTTTTGGGTTTACAACCTATCATTCTAGTCTGAATGACGCTAATATTGATACACTGGCCAGAGCATATAATACTCCAATGGAAATATATACATATGCCGAGTTTTTAAATGGAAGACTTATCTTTTCTCAGCCGGAGATTGATGGAAAAGCTGAAGCGGCACATTCTTTATTTGAAACGGACAACAAGCTGGTCGTATCTGCCATAAAAAAAGCAGAAGATAATGATGGAATCATTCTTCGATTATTTAATGGAAAAGATCATGAGACTGTAGATGATGAAATTAGATTTCATTATAATATTTCAGAAGCGTATTATACAAATCTGAAAGAGGAAAAAGTGGAATCCATTCCGATTACAGACAATAAAATAAAGGTAAAGGAGCTGTCACATTGTAAATTTGTGACGATATGTGTGAAATAATGAAATACGCAATTGCAGTTGATATTGGCGGTACAAACACTCGTGTTGCATTAATGGATGAAAATTTAGAATTGCTTGACCGAAAACAATTTACAACTGATATTCTGGAACCAGTTGTTACATTAAAACAAATAGCAGATATTATTTTATCTTATGATAAAGAGATCATTGGGGTGGGAATGTCCTGCCCCGGTCCATTGGATCTGATCAAAGGACAAGTTTTATCACCGCCAAATTTAAAAGGAAAATGGCATAATTTATATGCTGCGGATGAATTAAGTAAAATGATTCACAATATTCCGGTCTATTTGAATAATGATGCAAATTTGGCAGCGCTTGCGGAAGCTGTAGTCGGTGAGGGAAAGGATCATAGATATGTGCAATTTTTAACGGTATCGACAGGTCTTGGTGCCGGATTTGTGGTAGATAAGGAAATATATCTTGGCGCACATGGATTTGCAAATGAAGTTGCAAACTGCATCATGATACAAGATGGACCAAGTCATGGATCTATTATTCCTGGAGGAATCGAAGCAATCAGTTCTGGAACAGCGATTACAGCAAGAGCGAAGTCTCTTGGCTTAAATGTAAAGCATGCAGGGGAAGTGAATGACTTAGCGCTTTCGGGAGATGCTTCTGCAATGAAGATCATGAAAGATGCGAAAAATTATCTTGCAAACTTTATTGCTTTTATTTACGCATTTGCAGATCCGGACATTGTAATTCTTGGCGGATCCGTTGCCTTAAAAATTGAAGGATTTGTTGAAGATGTGGAAGCGCTGGTTAGAGAAAAAGTATATGATAATATAAAACCTATGATAAAGGTTAAAAAATCTATACTAAACGAAGATTCCGGGTTAATGGGGGCAGGTTATTTAGCATTTTCTAAGAATAAATAGCCAATATTTATGATGAAGCAATAGAAGCAGGACCCCAGGAATTTGTTTTGAAATTTCCATACTGGGAAAGCCTGTGGTTTTATCCGTTCTAAGCATTTGTCTGCAAAGAGTATGCCCTGTATACTGTAATCGGAAGAAAAATACAGCAATAGGAGGGTATTAACATGAGAATGATGATTGCAGATACAGAAGTAAAGGCTGCATGGGAAAACAATCCATCAGTCAGAGCGCTGGAAGAAATGTGCAAAGATAAGCCGCTTATCATACAGATGTCAAGATATGGTGGATTTGAGCAGGTTGGCAGTATTGGAAAGAGCCTTCCAAGAAAAGATAGCCAGATGAGAACCAGCCCTGGAGATATAGTGCTCTATTCCGGCAGTCAGATGGTCATGTTTTATGGATCGAATTCTTGGGCATATACCAAGCTGGGTAAAATAACCCAATGCTCAGAGAGAGAATTAAAAAAACTGCTGGGGACAAAGGATGTGACGGTAACGCTGGACGCAGCAGAACATAAATAAACGCAGCGGCTGTTTATAAAAGGCAAAGAATTTGTTTCATCGAAGCAGATGAAAGAGCAACGGCAGAATCTGGCATGGTTAATTTATATGATTTTGGCTGTTTTTAACCAGTCCAGTTTTTGATATATTTTCCGATATAGAAAATTGGACAAAGGAGACTTTTGAATATGAAACGAATCGTAACCCTTCAGGATATTTCATGTATTGGACGCTGTTCTACGACAGTGGCACTTCCGGTTATTTCTGCAATGGGAGTAGAATGCGGGATTCTCCCAACGGCAGTGCTTTCTACCCATACAATGTTTCAGAATTTTACCAGCAAGGATATTTCAGACCAGATTGAACCTATTTCAGATGTTTGGGAAAAAGAACACATTACGTTTGATGGAATTTATACAGGATATCTGGCTTCCAAAGAACAATGCGATCAGATTGTAGATTTCTTTCAGAGGTTTGGAAATGAGGAGAATATCATTATAGCAGATCCGGCGATGGCTGATAATGGAACACTGTATCCTGGATTTGCAGAAGATTTTCCGAAAGCTATGGCAAAGGTATGTGCAAAAGCCGATATCATTCTTCCTAATATTACAGAAGCTTGTCTTTTGACCGGAATGGAATATCGGACTGCATATGATGAAAGTTATATCAAAGAGCTTTTAAAGAGATTGTTAGAGCTGGGATGTCACACAGCTGTTTTAACAGGAGTCAGCTACGAGGAAGACAGGCTTGGCTTTTCATATCTGGATCGGGATGGAAATACGGGTTTCTATTTTACAAGAAAATGTCCGGTTAGTTATCATGGTACAGGAGATCTGTATGCTTCCGCTGCTGTTGGCGGCATCATGCGTGGACTGGATCTGAACAATGCATTGGCATTAGCAGCTGATTTTGTAGTGGCATGTATCGAAGCAACGGATCAATCCAAAGAGGCAAGATGGTACGGTGTGGAATTTGAATCACAGATTCCCGTACTTTGCAGTATGCTCGAAAAACGGATGAATATATAAAAATAAATTTTAAATATTTCAATGAGGGTGTCCCAAAAGTCATGAAATGACTTGAGGGATACCCTCGTTCTTTTGTAA
>JAHZHN010000001.1 GCA_019420275.1 Clostridiales bacterium | reverse complement strand
CAATTTGAAGCTATGTTAGATTAAATTAAGTTGGTGAGGTTATTGTGAAAGTTGCTGTTAGACAAAAGAAATTATTAGAAATTTTCAAATATTCGTCTGGTTTTTTGACCGTTGAATCATTGGCAGAAACTCTTCAGGTTTCGAAAAGAACGATACATAACGACCTAGCGGCTTTGGAAGCACAGGGCAATTCATTTCAAAAGAAACCAGGGGTTGGCATTCGATTACAGTCTTCTGAAAAAAACGGGAAAACGGAAGAAGACTTCTATAGTCCTGAATACAGAAGAAATCAGATGCTAAAGATTCTTTTGTTTCAGGAACAGACCATTACCTATCAATCCATGGCTGAAAAATTTATGGTGAGCACAAGTTCAATTATTGCAGATTTAAATTATCTCAAAAAGAATATCTTCCAGGAAGGAACACTGGAACTTGTAGGAAATGAACAAGGGACGAGGTTAGTAGGAAAAGAAATCAAATGGAATAAGACTTTGATCGTATTTCATGAATATGTGAAAAAAACTACGAATTTAAATTTCAGAGATCAGGAATACCGTGAAATATTAGCAGAGTTTTATCCTTTTCAATATATAAAAACCTGTTATGAGATTGTTACAAACCTTAAATCCTACAATATATATTATGTCGCAGACTATTATTTGGAAAATGTTTTCCATGCATTGCTGGCTTTAGTGTACCGTGTGGGAAAAGGGTATCATCACAATATGGAACACGATGAGTTTTTTTCAGAACAAATCATGAAACTTATGAACTATGTCATTGCAAAAGATTTGCTGGAGTTAGTGGAGAAAAAAACAGAGGTTCATTTTTCTGATGGTGATATTTATCTGTTTTCCGTTTATCTAAAAGCAAATAGAATATCATTTAAACCTGCAAATACAAGTTATGATGAAGAATTTGCAAAGAAGATTCGGGATATGATTGATAGAATGTCGGCTTGTTCGTATGTGGATCTGCAGCAAGATCATGAATTATATGAAAGTTTATACCTTCATATGATTCCAATGATCCATCGGCTAAAGTATAAGATCATGCTGAAGAATCCTATGCTGGATGAAATTAAATCGGAATATCGTATGATGTTTGAATTAACATGGCTGGTGCTGGATCCATTTGTAAAAGAATTAGGGTTAAAAATGACAGAAGATGAAGTTGGATTCTTGATGTTGTATTTTCAAAATGCGTTGGAGAAGCAGAAAAAGAGCAAAAGAATCGTTGTTGTTTGTCTCAATGGGCTGGCAACATCAACCTTTATTGCGAATAAAATTCGAAGAATCCTTCCACCCTTGGATATCATTGAACTCGCCTCATTGGATGACATCAATCATTTTGAGTATTCCAATATTGATTTTATCGTTTCAACGGTTCCATTGGAAATACAAGATGTAACAGTTGTCATCGTTTCGATGTTGTTAAATGCAAATGATTTACGAAAAATAGAAGAGGTTTATAAAGAAAAAATAGAACATTCAATCCCAGAACATACCCCCCTAAATGTTGCTGGAAGAAAAAAATATTTGCAACCTGCGCATGTGTTTTTTCACGAAGGCAAAATGGATAAAGATACAATGATTCATAAAGTATGCGATCAACTGCGACAAGCAGATCTCGTAACAAAGAATTTTGAAGCATCAATCTTTGATCGAGAGAAAAAAGGTGCAACAGACAATGTTTTTGGAGGTGCAATACCTCATGCGGAAGTATCCACTGTTAAACAGACATGTCTGGCAGTTTGGGTCAATAAAGAGCCAATGAAGTGGTCAAAATATCGGGTCAAAGTCGTAGTTTTTTGTGCAATCGCGGAAAAAGATATAAAGCTGGCAAAACTTGTATTAAAAGAAGCATTTGCATTTATTAAGTCAAAGGAAATAGTAGAATTACTAAGTTCTGCGGATACAAGAGAAGAACTGATGAAACAAATTTTTGGAGGAAATGAGCTTGATAAGGAAAGAATTGATAAAGATTGACAGCGATTTATCAGATAGGGATTCCTGTCTTTCTTATCTTATTGATAAGGCTGATGAATTGCATTTATTAAACGATAAAGAAAGTTATCGGAAAGCAGTAGAAGCACGAGAAAAGATTATGCCAACTTCACTGGGATTTTTGGTGGCAATTCCACATGGGAAAAGTGATGCAGTCAAACGGCCGTTTGTTGGTATATTGAGAACAAAAAAGGAGTTTGTCTGGGATAATAACAGTGATCATTTGGTGAAATTAGTATTGCTGATTGGGGTACCGCAAGCGGATGCAGGAAATTATCATTTGATATTTCTGTCAGAAATAAGCAAAAAATTAGTAAATGATGAATTTAAAGAGCAATTATTAACTGTGAAGTCAGAACAAGAAATGTACAAATTAATCGATGAAGTAAATAGGAAAGTGAGGGAACGTCAATGAAAGTGATCGGAATTACAGCCTGTCCGACAGGAATCGCACATACATATATGGCACAGGAGTGTTTAGAAAAGGCATGCAAGAAAAGAGGATTCGAGGTAAAAATTGAGACACAAGGTGGGTTAGGTATTGAAAACGAATTAACGGAAGAAGATGTGGCAAGCGCGGATGTTGTTATTTTAGCAGTTAGTGTTGTTATAGAAGGAGAAGAACGATTTGAAGGCAAACCTATCATTCGTACCGATGTAGACGAAGCAATCTCAAATGTAGATGCTCTAATGGATCAAGTGGCAGCACTCGTGGAAGGAGAATCATAATCAATGAAAAAAATTTTAAAAGACGTACAGAAACATCTTCTTAGCGGTGTTTCGTTCATGATGCCGGTAGTTGTAGCAGGTGGAGTGCTTATGGCCATTTCATTATTGGGGGCACAGCAAACAGAAGCAGGGCTTGTTCCAAATGGCGCTGTTATGACTTATTTGAATCAATTAGGTAAAGCAGGTATGGCCCTTATGATTCCAATATTCTCTGGTTATATAGCGTATTCGGTGGCAGGAAAACCAGGACTGACTCCCGGTCTTATCTTAGGATACATTGCCAATAATGCTATTGTCATTGGTGGAAATGAAGTAAAATCTGGCTTTCTAGGGGCATTGTTCCTGGGGCTTCTGGCTGGTTATATGGTGAAATGGATGAAAGGTCTTCCCGTAGGGAAAACACTTCGATCCATTATGCCTATTATTGTAATTCCGGTTGTGGTGACATTGGTCATTGGGTTTGCCTATTATTATATCATTGCTGTTCCGATTTCATTTGTAATGACAGCATTGACGAACTTTATGACGAATTTAAATGGGGCAAGCTCACTGGGAATCGCAGTGTTTATGGGTGCTTTCGCAGAGATTGATTTTGGCGGACCAGTTACGAAAGCGGTTTCCATGTTTACGTTAGCATTGATAAATGAAGGAATCATGGAACCGAATGGTATTTTTCGAATCTTAGTAGCCATACCGCCGATTGGTATCTTTCTCTCTACAATCATTGCAAAAAAGAAATACACTTCGGAAGAGAGGGAAAATGCAGTTGTGGTTGGAATCATGGGCTGCCTAGGCATTACAGAGGGCGCGATTCCGTTTGCGTTAAAAGATCCGAAAGCAGTATATCCGGCAACGATCATTGGTAATATTGTAGGAGCTGTAGTCGGTGTGATTGGCAAAGTAACCTGCCCGGTACCCCATGGAGGCTTTATTGTTCTTCCGGTTGTAGGAAATAAGTTGTGGTTTATCATTGCAATCATTGTAGGATCATTGGTGACAGCACTTTTGTTATTTGTCTTAAAGAAACCACTTCCAGAAGAAGCCGGAGCGTAGAAAAAAGCATAGAATTTCACAATATAATAAATATTTCAGACCATTATGACAAGTCATTCGATTTGTCATAATGGTCTTTTTTGTATGCAAGTATTTGAAATTGTCACATGAATTGAAAGTTCTGGATATGGATGAAACATTGAAGTTGGATGGAGAAGCGTATGGAAAATGGCAGAGTCTGAGGAATATGTAATTTTGAAAAATGGGAAACTGGTATTGCTGGAATACAGATTTCATATTTGAAGATTGGCGTAGGGGTCTATACTTTGGGAATTAATAAATATCCTTTCTGGCAAATGACCTACCAGAATCCGAAAGCAAATCTATCCAATTAGAGAATTGACAAGAATGGTTAAAGTGAGTAGTGAAAGATGATAAAATGATAGAAGGTGAAATATTTTGTAAAATCTGGTATAATGACAGACGGTATAAGGATACCGTAGTTCTATATAAATTTATGACAGAAGGGACGGATGAAACGATGGAATATAAGATAACAGGATACCAGCCAGAAAAATTATTTCATTTCTTTGAAGAAATCAGTGCAATCCCAAGAGGATCAGGAAATGAAAAAGGAATCAGTGATTACCTTGTAACTTTTGCAAAAGAAAGAGGATTGTGGGTGCATCAGGATGAGGCATTCAATGTTATTATTAAAAAGGAAGGAAGCAAGGGAGCAGAAGACCTTCCAGCGGTAATGCTTCAGGGGCACCTTGATATGGTATGTGAAAAAGTTGCTGGAGTGGATCATGATTTTACAAAAGATGGTCTGGAATTGATCGTAAAAGACGGAGTGCTGACTGCCAATGGAACAACCCTTGGGGCAGATAATGGTGTTGCGGTCGCATTGATGTTAATGGTTCTGGATGATGAAGATATTAAGCATCCTCCGGTAGAATGTGTATTTACGACAGAGGAAGAAGTAGGATTGAATGGAGCGAAGGCTCTTGATAAGTCTTTGATTTCAGCACGTACGATGATCAATATGGATTCTGAGGAAGAAGGAATTGCTACCATAAGCTGTGCAGGAGGACTGCGTATTGAATGTGCCAAAAATATTGTGAGAGAAAAAGCGAAAGGAACCTTGGTTAAGATTGTGATTTCCGGGCTGAAAGGCGGTCATTCCGGTACAGATATTGATATGGAACGAAAAAATGCCAACCGTTTGATGGCAAGAGTAGTATATCAGCTGATGAAAAATACGGATGGAAAACTGGCGGCATTTGCCGGCGGAACAAAAGATAATGCGATTCCAAGAGAATGTGAAGCCTTCTTAATGTATGAAGACTGCGCAGAAGCCAAAAAAGCAGAAGAAATCGCCAGGGATTTTGCAAAGATCTTAGCAGACGAAATTACGCCATATGAAGAAGGATTTATATGTGCGGTCACAACGGAGGAAGGGCAGGAAGCAAGTGTTGTACCGGAAGAGGATGCAAAAGCTTATGTTACAGCTATTTATCTTGCACCAAATGGGGTACAGAGCCGCAATATTAAGATGGATCGGTTTGTCGTAAATTCTGTAAATCTTGGAGTTGTGCGCGCAGAGGAAGACCGGTTGGTTCTTGTATTTTCACCACGATCTTCTGTAGCGTCCCTGCAGGATGAATTAAAGGCAAGGATTGGACTGCTGGCGGATACTTTTGGATTTACAACAGAATACAGCGGGGAATACCCGGGATGGAACTTCCAAGAAAAATCTCTGATTCGTGAAGTGTTCAAAGAAAGTTATAGAGAATTATTTGGGGAAGAACTGCAGACAGAGGCCCTTCATGCAGGATTGGAGTGCGGACTGTTCTGTGATGCGATTCCGGGATTGGATGCGATTGCGGTTGGTCCGGCATTGTATCATGTTCATACACCGGAAGAATATCTCCCTCTGGATTCTTTTGAAAGATTTTATAAATTATTAAAAGATGTGCTGAGAAGATTAACAGAAAGATAAGACAATTGATCAGGAAGACTTAAAACTAGTTTTTTTGGCAGGGTTATAAACAACAAAAGCCGGAGGAATCTGCATCTAGCGTGCGGGTTCCTCCGGCTTTTCAATTATTTACTTTCTGTATCGATAGAGAACCTTTCCGTTTTTCTTCTCTTCTGTGATCATTTTCTGTTTCAGCATATACGGAAGAATGGAATTTAAAAATTCTCTCGGATTGGTGACCGCAAGCCGTTTGCTTTGAAATGGCTGTTTCGCGGTCAGATTTTTTACAACGGTTTCTAATTCTCTGCGGGTCATGGGACCATTTTTTCGCAAAGTTTTTCGAACTTTTGTAATTCCTTTCGAACTGAGCATATTGGACAGATCCTGTTTCTGACGCATTGTACGCCAGAGACCCCATCCATAAATCAGGGCAGTGGCGACTGCAAACAGAAGAACATAAGGAATATAATGAAGTATCAGCTGCATGCCTCTCCTTTCCAGTAAATCATACGGTTATCGTGGAGAATTTCCAGAAATTTAATGAGCCGAGAAAGGGATTTTTCCATATCCGGATATTTGGCATCTAATTTTTTTGATAATTGATGCACATCACTGGAATTGTCGATGGAGAGCCAGACAAAACTTCCATAATCATCAAGCTTAATGTCACTGACTCTGGGGCGATGGAAAAATTTCTGAGCAATGCGATGGTAAAATCCGGTCCACTCAACAAAGAGGGTAACAATTCCGCTTTCATCGGTTTGATATTCAATATCCGGGTTTTTAACCGGTACAAAATCCAGATAATTCCGTTGGTTTTTCGTTTTCATTTCTTATTTTTCCTTTTTCATACACAAACGGTATAATCCAAATAGCAGTATAATAAAGATGATTAAGCTGCCAATTTGAGGCAAAGAGAATGGAAGAGTGATTGCAGCGTCTAATTTAGCAACGGCAATAACTGCCAGGACAATTCCCATAATACCTTCTCCGGCAATCAGTCCGGACGTAAAGAGTATACCACGGTCAGTACGTTCTTTTTTCTCTTTGTCAGTACCTTTGATACGCTCTACGATAAAGCGCACAATACCACCGGCCATGATTCCGGCACTTAAGCTAAATGGCAGATACATTCCTACTGCAAACGGCATAACCGGTACTTTCAGAATTTCGATTACGACTGCAATAAAGACACCGGTAAAAATCAGAGCCCATGGAAGCTGAGCATTCATAATACCTTCTACCAGCATTTTCATCATCGTTGCCTGAGCCGCAGGAATCTGCTCAGTTCCGTATCCCCATGCTTCGTTGAGCAGGTAAAGAACAAAACCGATAGCTGCCGCAGAAACAACAACACCAATCATTTCACCAATCTGCTGTTTTTTCGGTGTTGCACCGACAATAAATCCTGTTTTTAAATCCTGAGAAGTATCACCGGCAATTGCAGCAATGATGCAGATAATACCACCGATTGCAATGGCACCTACCATACCGGTTGTTCCATCAGTACCAGTAGCTTTCAATACCAGTGTAGCAATAATCAGTGTGGCGATTGCCATACCAGACACCGGGTTATTGGAAGATCCGATCAATCCTACCATACGGGAAGAAACGGATGCAAAAAAGAATCCGAAAATAACAACGATTAAAGCACCGATTGGATTTACCGGGAAGGTCGGAATCAGCCAGATAGCAATTACGATTACGAGGATGATTCCAATTAATACAGGCATTGGAAGATCCTGCTGGGTACGAGGTGCATTCTTATTTGCATGCTGATTGGACATGCTTTTCATTGCCTGTTTAAATGTACGGATGATCAGAGGGAAAGTTTTAATCAGACTGATCATACCGCCAGCTGCTACTGCGCCTGCTCCAATGTATTTGATGTAATTATTCCAGATATCGCTAGGTGCCATAGAAGAGATCGGGTCTGTGCCAGGAAAGACAACAGCGTCTCCGCCGAATAAAGCTATCAGAGGCATTAAAACAAACCAGCTTAAAGTACCTCCTGCCAGCATATAACTGGAAATCTTAGGTCCGCAGATATAACCAACACCTGCAAGAGATGGAAGTACCTGAATTCCAATTTGGGAACCGGCATAACTTTTGAATGCATAGCCGATTTCGCTGGAAAATAAATGAAGTCCATCTGCTGCAAATTTATAAACAGCGGCGATACCAAGACCTGCAAATACGGTTCCGGCTTTAGAACCGCCTTCTTCACCTGCCAAAAGAACTTCAGCGCAGGCTGTTCCTTCCGGAAACGGCAAAGTTCCATGTTCCTCTACGATCAGTGCCTGACGGAGAGGGACCATGAAAGATACGCCCAGGATACCACCAAACAAAGCAACCAAAAAGATGGTCATAATACTTGGGAATGCAATTTTGCCCTCTTCTGCCCATAAGAATAAAGCAGGGAGAGTAAAGATTGCTCCCGCAGCAACAGATTCACCGGCAGAACCGATGGTCTGTACCAGGTTGTTCTCTAGAATAGAATCTCTTCGGAGGATGACACGAATGATTCCCATGGAAATAACGGCCGCTGGGATAGAAGCGGAGATTGTCATTCCAACGAGAAGTCCAAGATACGCATTGGCAGCGCCGAATACGATAGCAAGAAGGATACCAATCAAGAGAGAAGTGACAGTAAATTCCGGTACGATTTTGTCAGCCGGAATATACGGTTTGAATTCTGACTTGTTGTCCATTGAAATTCATTCCTTTCTTAAAGATTTTTTAACGTTTTCTTAACGCACAAAGAAAATTATATCATTTTGTGTAGACAAAAGAAAGCAAAAAATGAAGAAAAATCAGATTTTTAAAGAAAATTCGGTGAATGATTTAGTTTTTCAGCGCCGGATATTTCCGAAGTTCCCATACAGCGAATCCTATGGCAAATGCTGCTGCGATGGAATCAGCAATTGGAGCGGAAAACATAATGCCATCGATTCCAAAAAACATTGGAAGAATAACCATCAGCGGAAGAAGGAAGATAATCTGCCGTGTTAGGGAAATAAAGATACCGCGGCTGGCTTTTCCGATTGCTGTAAAAAAATTGGATGTTATAGGCTGGATTCCATTGATAAAGGTACAAAATAGGAATATCCGGAAAAATCGTTCTGCAAATTGATAATATGCTTCGCTTTCAGAACCGAAGATTCCGATAATCTGTCGCGGGAAAAATTGGAAACATAAAAAGGCAGCAGTGCTGATCAGTGTTGCGGATGCTACAGCCTTTAGATATGCTTCTTTCACACGGTGAAGCTTTTTGGCACCGTAATTAAAGCTGATAATTGGCTGAAGGCCTTGAGAAATTCCAATATTAACCGAGAAGAAAATCATATTTACTTTTGTGATAATGCCGGCGCATGCCAGAGGAATATCGCTTCCATAAGAAGAAGCGGCTCCATATCGTGTAAGGACATTGTTCATGACGATTTGAACAGTCATCATAGCAAGCTGATTAAAACAAGGTGCCATACCAAGGGAAGCAATTCTTCTGAAATATCTCCAATGCGGTTTTAATTGCTTTATACCTATTTTGACTGTTTTATAATGTGTCAGATATCCAATGACCATGATGCCGGATACAATCTGTCCAATAACAGTAGCCCATGCGGCTCCGGCAATCCCCATATCGAAAACAAAGATAAATAAAGGATCCAGGATGGTGTTTAAGATAGCTCCAGTTAAGGTGCAGATCATAGAAAATTTAGGGCTTCCGTCAGCTCTTACCAGGTTCGTGCCGCCTGTTGTTAGAATCAAAAAAGGGAAACCAAAAGAAGTAATGCCGGTATAAACCAGAGAATAAGCCAATACTTTTGGCGTTGCGCCGAACAGAATCATCAAGGGCTCTAAAAAAAGCTTGGTCAGAATAGAAAGGATGATACCGAGAGAAAATAGCAGTATGATGGTATTTCCGGCAAAAGAAGCTGCTTTTTGCTTTTGGCTGCGGCCCATGGAAAGATTAAAATTGGCTGCTCCGCCAATACCACACATCAGAGCAATCGCGGTACAGATCATGACAAGGGGAAAGGCAACATTAGTGGCGGCATTTCCAAGCATACCAATACTTCGCCCGATAAAAAACTGATCAACCATATTATAAAGGGCACTGACCAGCATAGCTACAATGCTAGGAACAGCAAAGCGAATTAAGAGAGTGCTGATGTTCTCAGAACCTAAAGGATTTTCTTTTTTCAATTCTTCCATATTATATTCCTCATCTTTCGAAAATAATTTTGAGTTTCAGTATAATACAAAAAGGAAAGCAGCACAATGATAGTGGATTGATTTTCCAAATTAAATTTGTAAAATAGAAAAAATAAGAGAAAATTAAATAAGAAATCAGATAATAAGGTTTTTATATATTGAAAAATCTAATAATCTGATAACTTAAGAATTTTTTCCTTTACAAGCAGAAAAAAGTTGTGTATGATAAGTGAAACATAAAACTTGACGAAGGGAGAATGAAAATGACGAATCAGATGAATCAGACGCCGGGATTATATGATCCTAGTTTTGAACATGATAACTGCGGAATTGGTGCCTGTGTTAATATCAAAGGTATAAAGAATCAGCAGACGGTAGATGATGCTTTAAAAATTGTAGAGACTTTGGAGCATAGGGCAGGAAAAGATGCTGCAGGAGAAACCGGAGACGGTGTTGGAATCATGCTTCAGATTTCACATAAATTTTTTGCTGCCGCTTGTAAAGAAGCGGGAATCCAGATTGGAAATGAGAGAGAATATGGAATTGGTATGTTCTTTTTTCCAAATGATGAACTGAGACTTCAGCAGGCAAAAAAAATGTTTGAAATTATTGTGGAAAAAGAGGGAATGACATTTCTTGGATGGAGAGAAGTGCCAACGGATCCAGAGGTTCTTGGAAAGAAAGCTCTGGAATGTATGCCTCGGATTCTTCAGGGATTTGTGAAAAAGCCTGAAAAAGTGGAAAAAGGTCTTGCCTTTGACCGCAAATTATATATTGCAAGGAAAGTATTTGAACAGAGTAATGAGGACTCTTATGTGGTTTCTTTATCCAGCCGTACTATCGTATATAAAGGTATGTTCCTGGTGGGCCAGCTTCGTACTTTCTTTAAAGATCTTCAGAATCCGGCATATGAATCTGCGATTGCCCTGGTTCATTCAAGATTCAGTACCAATACAACACCAAGCTGGGAAAAGGCACATCCATATCGATTTATTGTCCATAATGGAGAGATTAATACCATCCGTGGAAATGCAGATAAAATGCTTGCCAGGGAAGAAAACATGGAATCTGAATATCTGAAAAATGAGATGCACAAACTGATTCCTGTTGTAAATCCGAATGGGTCAGATTCTGCACGGCTTGATAATACATTGGAATTCCTTGTTATGAGCGGCATGGATCTTCCTCACGCTGTTATGATTACAATCCCAGAGCCATGGGAGAACAATAAAGTTATCTCACAGGAAAAGAAAGATTTTTATCAGTATTACGCAACTATGATGGAACCTTGGGATGGTCCGGCTTCTATTCTGTTTACGGATGGTGATCAGGTAGGAGCAGTTCTTGACCGTAATGGGCTTCGTCCTTCCAGATATTATATCACGGATGATGATCAGCTCATTCTCTCTTCTGAGATCGGAGTTCTGGATATTGATCCGACAAAGATCATTGTAAAAGAAAGACTTCGTCCGGGCAAAATGCTTTTGGTGGATACGGTTCAGGGCAAGGTGATTGCAGATGATGTGGTAAAAGAAAAATATGCGAAAAAAGAACCTTATGGAGAATGGCTGGACAGCAACCTTTTAGAACTCAAAGACTTGAAGATTCCAAATCAGCCGGTTCCTTCTTATAAAAAAGAAGAAAGAGAAAAACTTCTTAAAGCCTTTGGATACAGCTATGAAGCTCTTAAGACGACAATACAGCCAATGGCACTGAATGGATCTGAGGCGATTGCTGCCATGGGAACAGATACGCCGCTTGCGGTATTGTCCAATCAGCATCAGCCGTTATTTAATTATTTTAAACAGCTGTTTGCACAGGTAACAAATCCGCCGATCGATGCAATTCGAGAAGAACTGATTACTTCCACAACCATTTATGTTGGAAAAGAAGGCAACATTCTGGATGAAAAACCAGAGAACTGCCGCGTTCTGAAAGTGAAAAATCCAATTCTTACAGATACCGACTTGATGAAGATCAAGAGTATGAAAAAAGAAGGATTTAAAGTTGTAGAACTTCCGATTATTTATTATAAAAATACATCCATGGAAAAAGCACTGGACCGGCTGTTTGTAGAAGCGGATCGTGCATTTAGAGATGGAGCGAATATTATTATTCTGTCTGACAGAGGAGTGGATGAAAATCATGTTGCGATTCCGTCATTACTGGCAGTATCTGCAATGCATCAGCATTTGATTAAGACGAAAAAACGTACTTCTGTTGCTTTGATTCTAGAAAGTGGAGAACCAAGAGAAGTACATCATTTTGCGACGCTTCTTGGATATGGTGCTTGTGCAGTAAATCCATATCTTGCGCTCCAGGGAATTCAGAAGCTCATTGATGAGGGAATGCTTCACAAAGATTACTATGCAGCGGTAGATGATTATACAAACGCTGTTCTTCATGGAATTGTGAAGATTGCGTCTAAAATGGGTATTTCAACTCTGCAGTCTTATCAGGGCTCTCAGATTTTCGAAGCAATCGGAATCAATTCAGATGTAGTAAATAAGTATTTTACAAATACTGTCAGCAGAGTGGAAGGTATTTCATTAAAAGACTTGGAAGAAGATGTCGATGCAAGACATGCTGCGGCTTTTGATCCATTAGGATTGGAAAATGACCTGACCTTGGAAAGTGACGGAAGTCATAAATACAGAAGTGGAAAAGAGCAGCATCTTTATAACCCTAGAACGATCCATACACTGCAGACAGCTGCAAGGACCGGGGATTACAAGATGTTCAAAGAATATACCCAAATGATTGACAAAGAATTAGAGCCTGGAAACTTAAGAGGTCTCATGGAATTTAATTATCCAAAGAAAGGAATTCCGCTGGATAAAGTTGAGAGTGTGGATTCCATTGTAAAACGTTTCAAGACTGGAGCGATGTCATATGGATCTATTTCTGGAGAAGCTCATGAAACATTGGCAATTGCCATGAATATGTTAGGCGGAAAGTCAAACAGCGGTGAAGGAGGAGAGCGTCCGGAGCGGCTTGTAATAGGAAGAGACGGATTAAATCGCTGTTCTGCGATCAAGCAGGTTGCATCTGGAAGATTTGGCGTTACAAGTGAATATCTGGTAAGTGCCAAAGAAATTCAGATCAAGATGGCACAGGGAGCAAAACCAGGAGAAGGAGGACATCTTCCTGGAAAGAAAGTATATCCGTGGATTGCAAAGACTCGCCATTCAACAGCGGGTGTAGGATTAATTTCACCTCCTCCGCATCATGATATTTATTCCATTGAGGACTTGGCGCAGCTGATTTATGACTGTAAAAATGCCAATACGGATGCTCGTATTTCTGTAAAACTGGTATCAGAAGCAGGCGTAGGAACAGTTGCCTGCGGTGTTGCAAAAGCAGGGGCTCAGGTTATCCTGATTTCCGGATACGATGGAGGAACAGGAGCAGCCCCGAGAAACTCTATTTATAATGCAGGACTTCCATGGGAGCTTGGACTCGCTGAGACCCATCAGAATCTGATTATGAATGATCTTAGAAATAAAGTAATTCTTGAGACAGATGGAAAACTTATGAGCGGAAGAGATGTTGCTATTGCTGCAATGCTTGGAGCAGAAGAATTTGGATTTGCAACAGCGCCGCTTGTAACACTGGGATGTGTTATGATGCGTGTCTGCAATCTGGATACCTGTCCAGTCGGAGTTGCGACACAGAATCCGGAACTGCGCAAGAGATTCCGCGGAAAACCGGAATATGTTGTGAATTTCATGAGATTTATCGCAGAAGAATTGAGAGAATATATGGCGAAACTCGGAGTTGCTACAGTGGATGAACTGGTTGGACGTACGGATTTACTGAAGCCAAATCATGTGGCAGAAGAAAAACATGTGGATCTGTCCAAAATTCTCTGCACAGACTATGTAAAAGCAACAAAGATTGAATACAACCATAAGAATGTATTTGATTTCAAATTAGATCAGACAGCAGATGCCAAGATTTTGATCAAGAGATTGAAACCGGCATTGGAAACAAAACAGAAAAAAGTAATTGAGGTTGACGTAACGAATATTGACCGTACTTTCGGAACAATGTTTGGAGCTGAGATTACGAAACGCTGGGGTGAAAGAACATTGGAAGATGACACCTTTACTGTTAAATGTCATGGTGCCGGAGGACAGAGTTTTGGAGCTTTCATTCCAAAAGGACTGACACTTCAGCTGGTAGGAGACAGCAACGATTATTTTGGTAAAGGATTATCTGGTGGAAAACTTGTTGTTTGTCCGCCAAAAGGTGTGAAGTTCAAAGCAGAAGATAATATTATCATCGGAAATGTTGCATTATATGGAGCAACCAGTGGTAAAGCATTTATCAACGGTGTAGCAGGAGAGAGATTCTGTGTTAGAAATTCAGGAGCGACAGCGGTTGTAGAAGGTGTAGGAGACCATGGATGTGAATATATGACAGGCGGACGTGTATTGGTACTTGGACCAACAGGAAAGAACTTTGCAGCCGGAATGAGCGGCGGTATCGCTTATGTCCTGGATGAAGACAGCAAACTGTATATGAATCTGAATAAAGAAATGGTATCTATTGAGCCTGTAACATCTAAATATGATGTCCTGGAAGTAAAAGATATGCTGAAAGAACATGTAGCATATACAAATTCCGAAAAAGGAAAAGAAATCCTTCGTAATCTTGGAGACTATCTGCCAAAATTCAAAAAGATCATACCGAACGATTATAAGAAAATGCAGAATCTGATCGTTCAGATGGAAGAGCGGGGATTGAGCAGCGAACAGGCACAGATTGAAGCATTTTACATGAATGCCAACGAGTAAAGAAGGAGGAAGTTATGGGAAAACCAACTGGATTTTTAGACTATCAGAGAGAAGACGCAAAAGCAGAATCTCCAAAAGAAAGAATCAAGCATTTTAATGAGTTTCATGTTCCTCTTTCCGAAGAGGAACAGCGGAAACAGGGAGCCAGATGTATGGACTGCGGAGTTCCATTCTGTCAGTCTGGCCAGATATTAAATGGAATGGCATCCGGATGTCCTTTGAACAACCTGGTTCCTGAATGGAATGATCTGATTTATACAGGAAATTGGGAACAGGCATATTTGAGACTGAAAAAGACAAACCCATTCCCTGAGTTTACAGGGAGGGTCTGTCCGGCTCTCTGCGAGAACGCCTGTACTTGTGGATTGAATGGTAATCCGGTCAGCTCCAAGCAAAATGAGCTGAGTATTATTGAATATGGCTATGCAAATGGGCTTGCAAAAGCTCATCCGCCAAAATTCCGTACTGGGAAAAAGGTCGCTGTTGTTGGTTCCGGACCAGCAGGTCTTTCAGCAGCAAATTCGCTGAATAAAAGAGGGCATGATGTCACGGTTTATGAGCGTTCAGATCGTTTTGGAGGACTCTTGATGTATGGAATTCCAAACATGAAGTTACAAAAAGAGATTGTTGAGCGCAAGTTAAAGATCATGGAAGAAGAAGGAATTCATTTTATTGCAAATACTAATGTAGGAAAAGACATCAAGGCAGAACAACTGAAGAAAGAATATGATGCTGTCATTTTAGCATGTGGTTCTTCTCATCCGCGTAATATCGAAGTACCAGGAAGAGAAGCAAAAGGAATTTATTTTGCGGTGGATTTCTTAAAAGCGACAACAAAGAGCCTTCTGGATTCTGGTCTGAAAGACAGAAAATATATTTCAGCGAAAGGAAAGAACGTGATTGTCATTGGCGGCGGTGATACAGGAAATGACTGTGTCGGAACATCTATCCGTCATGGATGCAAGAGTGTTATCCAGCTGGAAATGATGCCGAAACTTCCGGATGAGCGCGCTGAAAATAATCCATGGCCAGAGTGGCCGAGAATCTGCAAGACAGATTACGGTCAGGAAGAAGCCATTGCTGTATTTGGACATGATCCTCGTATTTATACAACGACGGTAAAAGAATTTAAGATGAATAAAAAGGGAGAAGTCTGTAAGGCGGTTTTGGTTTCTCTGGAAAGCAAAAAGGATGAAAAGACAGGAAGAATGGCGATGGTTCCGATTGCGGGATCTGAAAAAGAAGTTCCAGCAGATCTGGTACTGATTGCAGCAGGATTCCTGGGAAGTGAGTCCTATGTTACGGATGCTTTTGGCGTGAAAGTCAACGAGCGAACGAATGTAGCAACAGAACCGAACCGATTTGCAACCAATATCAAAAATGTATTTACAGCCGGCGATATGCATCGCGGACAGTCATTGGTCGTATGGGCAATTCGCGAAGGAAGAGATGCAGCACGTGAAGTCGATAAGCAGCTGATGGGATATAGTAATTTGTAAAATTGAAAAATGTACTTTTCACAGGCAGGACTTTTTGATATATTAAATAGTAAAGGACAAATTAGGAGTGCTGCAGATGAATATTCTTGGACATTTTAAGACAATTACAAAGCATAAGATATTAGTCGCAAAAGGATGCTTTCGTCTGGGACTTTATTATCAGGGACTTATGCATGATATGTCAAAATATTCTCCAACAGAATTTCTTGCCGGAATTCGGTATTATCAGGGAAATGCAAGCCCCAATAACGCTGAACGTCTGGATAAAGGATATTCAAAGGCATGGCTGCACCACAAGGGAAGAAACAAGCACCATTTTGAATATTGGATTGATTATAGTTTGAATCCTCAAAAAAAGGGACTTGTGGGAATGAAAATTCCAAAACGCTATATGGCGGAGATGTTTGTGGACCGAGTCAGTGCCGGGAAGATTTATAATGGGGATAAATTTACTAAAGAAAGCCCATTGGAATATTTTAATCATGGAATTGGCGGATCTCTGATGCATGACGCCTCCAGAGAATATCTTACAAAATTGCTGACTATGTATGCTCAGCAGGGGGAAGCGGCGGCTTTCGAATATTTAAAAAGAGATTTAAAGGAGGATATCAGCGGCTATGATCAGATATCTCCCAAGAGTGAGACGGGCTGTATCCATATTGGATAGAATTTCATGTATCGTTGGGTTGCAATCTTGACATACTTATTCTATAATAAGATAAAAGAGATAGATGCGACGGCCTGGGGTGTGCGATAACCTGCTATTTTGAACCTACATTTATTTATCATGGGATCTCAGATAACAAACTGGATGTCCAGCCCTCTTCGAAGGGACTACAAAAGGTTTGTCGAGGGAACCCACCTAGCTTCGCTAGGCGTCAAAACTGCGGGACCGGCATTCTGGGCGTTACAAAAGATAAAAAAGGAGACTTTTAAAAGTCTCCTTTTAATATGCAAAAAATTCAGAAATTACTGTACTTTTTGGGGAAAGAGCGTATAATGGGTTTATTACATAAAAAAGGAGTGAGGTATGAAATATTTTAAAGAAAATGATAAGACACCCTTTGTTGTGGTGGCTTTTGGAATATGTCTGTATTTTCTGCTGGAGCATTTATCACTTGTGATCCACGGGATTTCTTATATAGGATCAGTAGCGTTTCCCTTTATTCTTGGAAGCTGTCTTGCTTTTATCATTAATGTTCCGATGCGTTTTTTTGAAAATCGAGTGCTGTATAAAGTAAAAAAAGGAAGGCGTGTATTGAGCCTGATTGCGGCGATTGTATGCATCATTGGTGTGATTCTTCTAGTCAGCTGCCTGATCATACCTGAACTGGCGGAAACCATGTACAGGCTGTCAGTTAGTGTTCCAGACTTTATTAAAACAGTGCAGGAATACTTTGATAATATGTCAGAAAATAATCCGAGAATCCATAGGTATGTATTGAGTCTGGACGTAGACTGGAATGAAATCGGCGGTCAGATGATGGGATATTTGCAGACATGGGGAACTAATTTATTGAACTCTACTTTTAGTATTATTTCCAGTGTGGTACAGGTGATTGTCAGTTTTGCTTTGGGATTTGTGTTTGCTTTAAATGCTTTGCTGAAAAAAGAGACCCTGTCTTTTCAGGTGAAGAAGCTGCTTCTTGCATTTCTTCCTGTGAAGGCAGTCAAACACATTGTAAGAATTGGAAGGCTGTCTAATCAGGCGTTTTCCAATTTTCTTTCCGGTCAGTGTACGGAGGCTGTTATCCTTGGGTGTCTGATTTTTGGATGCATGAAAATTCTGGGAATTCCGTATGCAGTATTGATTGCAGTATTTATTGGTGTGACATCGCTGATTCCGATTGTAGGAGGTTTTGTTGGATGTGGTATCGGTATTTTGCTGATTATTACGGTAGACTGGAGACAGGCGGTTATCTTTCTTATTATGTTTCTTATCGTGCAGCAGTTTGAAGGTAATGTGATATATCCACATGTAGTGGGGAATTCCGTTGGTCTGCCGGGAATCTGGGTATTAGTAGCAGTTACCATTGGAGGAAACGTAGCGGGAGTTGTTGGAATGCTGTTTAGTATTCCGTTGTTCTCTGTTTTATATCAGCTGCTGACGGAAGTGGTGAACTGGCAGATTAAAAAAAGAAATTTGGAAAAAACAATCCGTAAGGTATAAGATAAGCAGAGTTTGTCCATAATATCTTCTGTAAACAAACGGAACAGATTTAGGAGGTTATGGAGATGGACAGAGACCAGGTGATATGCCCATGTTTGGATGTAACGGCAGGACAGATCATGGATGCTTATGAGGATGGAGCTGTGACCGTAGATGCAGTCAAAGATGCAACAGGAGCGGGATCAGTTTGCGGGGCGTGTTTGGATCAGATTGAAGATCTGCTCAGTGAATTAAAAAGCTGATTTTGATGACAGCTGGAAAAGCCAATAATTGAGATTTGACGTATTTGGTCAAAAGGATAAAAGACGCAGGAAAACTTGTTCCTGCGTCTTTATTAAATTTTATATAAATTCAAAAGATGCTTTTCTTACGTGCAAAAGGAATTGGCGGAAATGTCAGGTTTAACCAGAAAGATTTCATAATAAATGGCTTCATATACCGGCCTTTCCGGCACAAAGTATGTTCTGCATAGCTTTGTAATTTTTTAAATTGTTATAAATGAAAAGTCAGTAAAGTTTAGCAACATCTATCTTATTAAAGATGATGGTTTAAATTTTTTCTAAGTTTTTGTTGACAGACTTCGGATTTAATGATATTATATCTGAGGTCGAGAAAATTGAATATGCCGATGTGTCGGAACTGGCAGACGAGACAGACTCAAAATCTGTTGTTCTTATGGACGTGTGGGTTCGAGTCCCACCATCGGCAGTCTTATAATGTGTAACAAAACGAGGTTTTAAGCCAGTTTTGTTGCATTTAAAGAAAAGTTGAAGTGATTACCTTTTTGTAATAGTAGGGTAATCATTTTTTTTAATCTAATAATAATTGTTATTTTATATAATGTTGCAAGAATTAAATTTTGACAATGATTTTTCTAACACACTTTCAATCCCAGCATGTCCGAGACGATTAAAAGTATAATTATTAAAAGTTATTCTTTCGTCTTCGTGTCCTGCAAATTCACGTATTGTATTTATGTTTAAACCACTGTCAACTTTAGTTGATATATTTAATTTTTTACAATAACTAACCAATATACTATCGATTTTCATAGCTTCATCTACTAAATAAATTTTTCTATCACCAGCAGCACTTTTTGTGAAATTTACTGGTTTATATCCAACAAATTCTGTATCAGCGTCTGATAGTTCAAATTCTTTTATCAATTGTCGATGTACATGTAAAATACCTACCTCGGATATCAGATCTCTTCAAAGCTGCCAACTTTCAAACCAAGATAGAAATTTAAAATAAGAGCTAATATACACAACGACAAAAAATAAATATAAAAAAATCTGGAATTAATCCAGATTTAAAAAGTAACAACATTATAATGTCAATCATTTTTATCTATATTAGATTTAGGTGTTATATTAACATCCAAAACAGCACCACAGGCGTTTATATATTTCAGCAGCGTGTCTATATTAGTTTTATGTTTGCCTTGCATTGTACGAGCCACACTGCTAGACGGCTGGTTTAGTATCCGGCACAAATCTGCTTGACTAATATTACTATTACCCATATACATTTTTAATAATTGTAAAATGTCACTTTGATTTTTTATTATCATTTAATACCTCAAAAAATTGCAAAAAGTCAAAAAAGTTATTGACAACAATGCCATAATACATGTCAGCGGGGAATACCACTTGACAGGTCAGGTTCCCCGCTGACAAAAACTTAATAAAGGTTTGAGTACCACCAAACCATTGGGATTTACTCCATATGGGTACTTGGCTGTAGTAAACGGCATGAAAATGTTGTTTACTAGTGAAAAATAATACCTAGACTACATAGCGTAAATCCTAAATATAGGGCGCTAGTTACCGCTGCTGCCTTATACATCCTTTGTTAATATATTATATAACAACTGAAAATTGAATTCAATAAAAAAAATTCAATTTTTAGTTGTTGTACAAAGGGTACCAAAAAATAAATAAAAAAGAGATTGGGCATCATGCCTTATCTAAAGGCAATCTGCCTAATCTCTTGGGATTATGGTATTCTACACTGTAAGTAGGTCTAGGATACCGCATTTCTTGAAAGAATTCAATTCTAATTCTAAAATCCCACTTTAATTTTATATTTAATTTGATAATCAGTATATAACTATTAGTATATAGAAGTATTATTGGATTGGATATAAAATTAATAAGAGTATAAAATATAGTTATACTTAGGGTTACCTTGATGATTACTTTTTTAAAAGACAGTGTACAAAGCTCCTTTCTATGCGGTTTTCAGTGTATCACTTAGGTTCGAGCCCCACCATCGGCAGTACTAAAACCTACGGAGTTCCGTAGGTTTTTTTATGTCTATTTTTAAGATAACAGACATAAAAATTGTTATTTAGTCTGCGAATATAATTTTTATGGACATTGCAAGAAAATATAAGTAAGATATAAGAAGATGAAAAAGCAATGAAAAGGGGCAGAGACGCTGGATGTATTGAAAGGTAAAGAGAAAATGGGAGGGAATCAGAGTATGAAGAAAAAAGATAATCTGTTTGAAGAAATGGTAACGAATCTCACTTTGAACTTTATGGATGAAGATTTTGAAATAGGGGATCAGGATATCACGCTGCCGGGAAGGCTTGCAGTGCTTGCAGAGGGCTTTGCAAGAAAGCTGACATTAGAAGAAGTGAATGAACGATTAGAGGATGAGGGATATGAGACCTTATATGCCCGCAGTTTTTATGAAGCTGGACTCATTTATGCTTTCAGTCATCAGCTGGGCTATGACAGATGGATGGAATTATATCAGAAATATATGGAGAAATACACGGAGCAGGCGAAAAGCAAAAAACAGAGTTTTCCGAAAGGAAAGATCACACTTAAAAATCTGGAAAAATACGTAAAAGAAAACTCTTCTGAGCAATTGGAAACAGAAATGCTGACCAGTTTTATGGAGCGTGAAATTATCGACAGTCAGTCAGAAGAAGACTTTTTCCATTTTATGGATGGAAATGCAGAAAATTTTTCCGCTGTTCGGGAAAAAGCAAGATATTATTTTTGCAAATATCTGTATCTTTATATCCGGCAGAAAATAGACAACTATTACGAAAGCTGTGAGAAGTCAGAAGCACTGCTCCGGCAATACGGCAGCTCCCTGGAAAAGGAAGAAAGAGGATATCTGGAACTGCATGCCCTGGAGGAACTGAATTTCCTAAAGCCGCTGACAGCCTTGAAAAAGGATGCGGCAAAGAGCCGGAACCGCATGCCGCTGGAAGAGAAAAAAGAATTTGTGGAAAATACGGCCATTACGCCTGGAGGTGTTTTTGATGAATTTAATTATTTCTATTTTGGATACGTCTCTGTGGACTGGATGGAACTCATTTTTGAATTGTATGGTTCCGTCGAAGACTGGCCGGACAATCTGAAACTAAGGATTGCCCATGCTCTGGGATACTGTTCGGCCCATCCGGATGTCGGAGAAGAACAAAGAGCGCTGAAACAGCTGAAACAATGGGAACGGGAAGAGCTGGAAAAAGAAGAAGAAAAGGACCGTGAATACGAAAGAGATGAGAAAAAAGCAGCAAAACTGTATCAGAGAGGAAGATCCGGCGAGGACTTTTTCCGTGACTTTATTACCGGGAAGAGGGATATTAACCGTGAAACACTGATCAGTTTCCTTCTGTTTGTAAAAACAAAGATTACTATGGAAGATGACAATAAGATTACGATGATGCGAATGAACCGGATTCTTTCCAACTGCGGATTTTCCCAGCTGTCACCGGGAGCCGGATTTGACCGTTTTGTCATTGAGTTTTTAAGAAGTCAGGATCCGTTTTCTGTACTGGAGTCTCATGTGGACAAAAAGGTAGGGGAAGGAGAGAATTTCTATCTTTATAAACTCTACAAAGGAGCCTACTGTCATCAGGATGAACTGGCAAAATATCTGAGAATCAGGGAGAAAGAAGATCCGGGAGAGGAAGACGGAAACAGAAGGAAGAAAAGTTAGATGGAAACAAAACGATGTATTTTTTGTATGCAGGAAATTGATTCTGTGGAAGAAAGGTGTCCGCATTGTAAAAAGGCAGTCTGGGAGTATGGATGGAAACATGGATGGATGAAGCCGTATACTGTGCTGCAGGAGCGGTATATGATTGGACAGGCATTGGGAGAAGGCGCCTTTGGAGTGACGTATCTTGCATATGATGATAAAGAGAAAAAGTCTGTGGCCATTAAGGCATATTCCCAGAAAGAAAATGAGCTGTCTCAGGAGAAAACAGAAGCCGGTCTTCTGGAGGAATTAAAAGATATTCCGGGAGTCGTGAAGAAGGCGGGATATTTTCAGGAGGATGGAATCCATTATCTTGTGATGGAATATTTAAAGGGCGGCAGTTTTAGAGAATATCTAAAAAAACACCATCATGTTCCAGCAAAAGAGGCTGTAAAGTTTCTGAAGCCGGTGATGCGGACACTGATTCAGCTTCACTGCAGAGGAATCATACATGGAGATATCAGTCCAGACAATCTGCTGTTTGATAATGAAGGAACTTTGAAAATCATTGATTTTGGAGCAGCGTTTGTGAAAGGACTTCCTGCCAAGGAAAAGAAACTGAAAGAAGGGTACGCACCGATTGAAGCCTATCAGGAAAAGGATAAAATCGGTCCATGGAGCGACTTGTATGCTGTTTGTGCCGTATGGTATGAGGCAGTAACAGGGCATAAAGTGCCGCCGGCACCACAAAGAGTGAGAAGAGATCATCTGAGAATGCCGAGTGATTTTATAAAAGTACCAGATCAGATGGAACAGGCATTTATGCGAGGTTTGTCTGTGGACATTCAGAGCCGGTATTTCAGTATTACAAATTTGTGGCATCAGCTGGATTTACAGGAGAAAATAAATGCTGAAAAAGAAAGCGAAGCCATCCGAAAGATCTGGGGAGATTCGTGGATTCAGATTACGACAGAGGTAGAAAGAGTTTCTGCAAAGAACCGAAAAAGGGGAAGATTCCGCAGCCGCTTGAAGAAAATTATCTGTGCATGTGCGGCCTTGATTCTTGTGGTTCTTCTGGCGAGGGCAGGGATTCAATGGTATCGCACAGCACATCCGGAAAAAGTTGTTAGAGAAGATTTAAAGAATGATCGAGAGGCAGCAGAAGAAATGAAGAAACCGGAGATCCGGGGACAGGATTCGAAAGAATTTAAAGAAGCAGTAAAATTTCTGGAGAAAAATGCTTATGAGGTGAATGATGGTAAAACTTCTACCACTTATCGAATTCTAAAAGGGGCATTAAAAGGGTGGAAATATCCCAGTGAAGCAGCCGGAGTATTTCCAGTTAGAGTGTCGACAATGAAAAAAGTGATAGATCTTTATATGAAAACAAAAGGTGAAGAAGATAATGATCGGTTTAATGGATATGTTTCTGTAGATCACAGGAATCAATGGTGTCCTCTACAAGTTCATTTAAGTCAGGAAACACAGTGGGATTATGGAGAAGAAACAGTAAATATGTATTCTGACTATGTGACAAAATTTGTTACATATCTTCAGCTTACATCAAAGGATAAAGAAACCGTGGAGGCCTTTTTGTATAAAATGCTGCCGATTCTTTCACCGGAGTCTTATTTAACAGAAGAAGAAATTAAAGATTTGTTTGAAAGATTGAGTGAAAAAAATGATTATATATCTTTGAAATTGAATAGCAAGTGTGAAACCGGATTATTTTATGATTCGAACCAAAAAACTTTTAGTGTAAGTTTGAGGGTAAGGTAAGGAAAAATGGAAAAAGATAATTTAGAGATTGGGACATGTTTAAAAAAAAGATATCGTGTTCTGAAGATATTAGGAATTGGAGGTTTTGGAATTACATATCTTGCAGAAGATATGGATTTACAGCAAAATATAGTAATAAAAGAGTATTACCCAAGAGAAATAGCAGGAAGAGTCCATGACAGAGATGGAAATATGAATGTAGTGCCAAAAGAGAAGAGTGATTACAAACGTTTTTTGAAAGGGAAAAAAGATTTTTTATCAGAGGCCAGACGAATGTCAAAATTATTCGACATTCCTGAAGTTGTGAAAATTTTAGATTGGTTTGAGGAAAACAAAACAGCATATCTGGCAATGGAATATATCCGGGGAATTAGTCTAGACGATTATCTGCAGAAGCAGGATATGCCATTTTCCTTTCAGCAGGCCTGGAGCATGATGCAGCCTGTGGCAGAGGCTCTTGAAAAAATTCATAAAATGGGAATTATTCACCGTGATTTAAATCCAGGAAATTTGATGATGGAAGAAAACGGAACGATGAAAATCATAGATTTTGGTTCAGCAAGGCCATATCTGGAGACAGAAAAAACTATGACGATTCTGATTAAGAAAGGATATGCGCCGCCGGAACAATATGTACAAAAGGGAAAGCAGGGTCCTTGGACAGATGTTTATGCTATGTGTGCGACAATTTATGAGATGATAACGGGTGTACGTCCGGAACCGTCTATTCATCGGATTGAAAAAGACGAGCTGTATCTTCCGTCTGCTTATGGTGCAGAAATTCTTCCGGAGGAAGAAGAAATCCTATGCAGGGGGATGGAATTGAACCCTAAACATCGATTTAGGAGTATGGATGAATTAAGCAGTGCTTTGAAGAATATTCAAAATACGACAAAGGAAAAAAATGTAAAGAAACGACGATGGATGATACTTTTGACGGCTGTTTTTGCAGTGATTGTTTTATGTGCAGCCGGCGGTACTGTTTTTTTATTACATATGAAAAATGAGCCGGAGAAGACTCGATATGCCGGGAGTTATGGAAGACAAAGCAGTCGATATGAGGAGTATATAGAATTTGTAGAAAGTCATGCAGTATCCAGTCGAAAAGAAAATGATGGCAATCAAGGAACTAGCACGATTTATACGTTGAAACCGGAAGATGTGGAGGAATGGGGTGATCCTTGCAATCAAGTTCGTTTTGAGTATACAAAGACAGATTATTTGAAATGGATGGAAAAGAATGGGTATCTGCTGAAAAAAATAAAAGAATCAGAGAAAGATACTGTTGAAGTACGAAAATATGGGGCAGTTCTTACTAATTTTGTGAAAGAAGAGATATTTGAGACAGAGACTGGGTTACAGATTGAGGTACAGCAAGACAGCATCAATGAAGAATTATTTTCGATTGGTGTGCGGGTATCAGACGAAATGGACGATGAAATAGAAAATGTAATGCTGGAAACGGCCAGATTCCTGACACAGGAACTTTCAGTGAAAGAAGAAGATATAAAATCAGAAATTAATGATTTGAAAAAAACATCACAGGATGAAAAATGGAAAAAAATTGGATTTTATAATATGGGAGGTAAATATAATTATGAATTGAGTATATTAAAAAATAAAAATACGGATGAGAAATGGTCTTTTGGTGTAAATACATTAAATATAGATGCCCCGGAATACTTATGGTAATGGAAGGGATAGAATGAAAAGATGAAAAAGAAAAAATGCATATTCTGTATGAATGAAAAAGATAAGCCGGAACAAATTTGTCCTATATGTAAGAAGGGGCTGTGGGAATACGAATGGCAGGAAAATTTTCTGGAGCCATATGCTGTACTTTGCAGTAAATATATGATTGGAGCAGCTTTGGAACAGGATGGACATACTGTGCGGTATGCGGGATATGATCTTGTGTTGGAACAAAAAGTACTAGTATATGAATATCCGGAGGAGTTTTGGAGAACGAAAAAAGAGAAGGAAATAAGGAACTTGTTCGGGAAAAGTTTTTCCGCCGGTATGGCGGTGATCAAGGATTACTTTTTGAGAAACGGAAAGGGGTATATGATTACAACGTTTCCAGAAGGAGAAACTCTGGAAGATTATATAAAGGAAAAACATAAAATAGAAGAAGAGGATGTGATACGATTACTTCGCCCGGTCCTTCGGGCGGTAAGTGGACTTCATGCGAATGGACAGATTCATGGAAATATTACGCCAGAACATTTGATCGTGATGAAAGATGGGACTCTTCGGCTGCTGGCAGACTGTAAAGGCAGATTGTCTGAGGAAAATTCGGATGAGTATAAAGCACCAGAGCAGCAGGATGGTAAAGGGATTTTAGGACCATGGACCGATGTATATGCACTTTGCACAATATGGTATGAAATGGTTACAGGACACAAGATTCAAAAATCATCGGATCGAATGAAAAAAGATAATGTAAGAAGTCCTCATTGGTACACAAAAATTGAGGATAAAACGGAACAGGCATTAATGCGGGGCATATCCCTGGAATCTCAGATGCGGTTCTTTTCTATTGGAAATCTGTTGGAAAGTATAGATCTTCCGAGAGAAGAGGAAGAGCGTGAGATGGGAGTAATCCGACATATCTGGGGAGATGCATGGCTGAATACTTCCCAGCAGGAGAAAAAAAGAAGAAGAAAAAAACGGGTAAAAGGGTATCTTCTGAAAAGAATAGCAATCGGCATGATTTGTTTGGCTGTTTTGGCAGGAGTGTCAGCAGTCGGTATATATGCATATATTCAGACACATCAGCCAGAATATTTTGCATGGAAAGTAGAGCGTGCAAGGGAAAAAGTAAAGAATGAACAGGACGAAAAGGTTTTTGATAAAAAGGATCCAGAATATGAAGAAATAAGAGATTATCTTTTACAATATGGAGAAGAAAAGAAATATAACGGCTATACCGAATATGAAGTAAAGGAGAAAGACTGGGATAAATGTCCGATTGATCAGGGGGGTGAAAATACCTTTTGTATTGATTTTGAAACAGCCAAAGAAGCGATAGAATATTATATGGGGATAGAACAAAAGCTGGATTTGGCAGATGAAACAGGAAGCGTGCTGGGATATATAGAAGATAATGAGGAAGGAAGGATTCGACTGTCTTCGAGCAAAGATGAAACCTATAAAGTTCGAGGTAAAACGGAAACGGTCATTTTTACTTATGATCCATTCAATGGACGACTTATGGGAATAGAGTATCAGTCTTCGAAAGAAAGATGCAGTCGTTTTCTGGAGAAGCTGTCATCTTTGTTATTCACAGAAACATATTTGACAAAAGAAGAGTGTATGGAATTAGGGAAAATTTCAATTCCGAAAGGGGAATCTGTTAGATTAAGACTTAATGCAAGATATCTTATTGATATTTCTCATCAGGATAATATTTCCCAAAATGAAGATTCGCTCTATTCCATAAATATGAAACCAATGTCTTCTGGTGAGGACCAATATGATTCTCTTTTTCAGGAAAATAAAAAAGATCATACAGTTTATGCAGGAAATTATGAACGAGGAAGTGACCGATATAAAGAATTTATTTCTTATGTGAAAGAACATGCGGTTTCTAAAGAGGACGTTAAAGAAGATAAAAAATATCAAGATGAGAAAGATGCTGTTCTTTATAGATTAGATGAAAAAGATGTTATAAAATGGGGCGAGCCATGCAATAATTATCGTTTTTTTATTCACGCAGAAGATGTGATCCGTGGTTTGAAGAAAAAAGGGTACCAAATGAGAAAAATCTCCGAAAAGAAAAGTAATACAGTGGAAATACAAAAATATGGGAGTATTTTAACTACTTTCAAGGCAGTAGAACATTATCAGATGACAGAAAGCATTAATTTAGGTTTAGTCAAAGATAGTATTAATAATGATGTTATACAATTAGTGGTATATCGAAGCGAAAAAAGTACTGCAGATTTGGATGATGCGGCTGTGGATGTTGGAATGTTGGCGGCTGATTTGCAAAAGAAGGATAAGAAATACTTTGAAAACTCCATCAGCAGCGCATGGGAAAATTCAAAATCTGAAAAATCAAGCAGGTCTTTATTCATTGAAGATATGACGATAATCGTACAAGACTATGAAAATACAGGCAAGGCAATTTTTATTGCTCCACTGGGAATTATTGGAGATTCCCCTTACTACTGGCCGCAGTAACAAAAATCAGGGTTGGATTTTATGAATTCCTCCCTGATTTTTTGACTTGACATTTAATATTTAAAATCATCATTTTTTACCATAATTTCCTGATATTTGTCGTCATTTGTCTGGATTAGGCGGTCAGACATCACATCATATTCAAAAACGAAAAAAGGATGTTCATCAGAAAGACCGGAATAAAATGTAATGATTCCGGCATCTTCATCTAATGTGACAAGCCCAGTGGTACAGTCGCAGAATACACGGCTGGCTTCGCCTTCCTCAGTGCCTGCTTCGGGAGTAAAGCAGATGGGGATTTGGATAAAATAATATACGTAATAGAAAATGCCGTCCTTTTCTCTGATTTCTATGACAGAAGTACTTTTAGGAACAAGAGTGTCATCTGAATCTTCTTCTATACTGATCCATTTTCCTGCTAAATCGTCATAGGAAAAAGAAGTAAGGACATCGACGTAATCTGAGGATAAATCTTTTGCATCTTTGCCATTCGTGCCTCCCTCCAGGCGCTTTTTGGCGGCAGTCTGCTTGCGTTCCAGCTCTTCCTTATATAGAATTTCTATGTTCTTGCTTTCGATGTCTGACAGAGAAGAACTGTCATAATTGTTGGAAGGATGATACCAGCTGATGGATTCAAAGTACTCTTTTGTTTTTTCTGAGCAGACGCGCTTGCCGTGTCTTGCTGTGATTTCACACCGTGCAATTCTTAATTGCTGATTCGATAACGCAGCCGCTTCTTCACTGGTGATAAGACGGGTGCCGCTGTATGGAAGGAGCTCGATGTTCTTTTTTTCGATAGGAGCTGGAGCTTCTGTCTGCTTTGGCTCGGTCTTCTTGGGCAGAAAACGTTTTGTCCAACTGGATGAAAATGACCGGACGGCAGCAGCGGCGATGATTATGACAGAAGCAGCCAGCATTAAAGCGGTGATTTTCTTTAACATATCGATTCCTCCTATCTTTTATTATGATGCTTTTAAATCAGCGGGCGATAAGAATCCAGTAATTGATTAATTTGTTCCTGAGATGGATTTTTATAGGATGGAGAAACACTGACATATTCGTAAGTTTCTGCAACTGGGCTCCATGTCCAGTTAGAACTAATCTGTTTAAAAAAGTCGTCGACATTATCATAAGTTTTTCCGAATGCATAAAACTGGGATGGTTTTTTGCCGGTCCATTTTTCTCCTTCAACCTTAATAAGAACAGTTGATTTTATCTCTCCATTGGAAAATGTCATTTTACTGGCATCGACTCCACTATATTCAATTGATGATTTGTTTGAAGAATCTGTGCAAAAAGTATCTTGTTCGGTTTTGTAGTCATAGCACAGATTTTCAACCAGCCATGCGTATTCGCCATTGGAATTAACATAAAGTTCAGGAGAATCTGCACTTTGGCCATCGTAAGAAAATTTTGTGTATTGTAAATTCTGACTGTCATCATAATAGAAAATCACAGCGTTTCCGAGTAATTCGTTTGCGCCAATTTGAGTTACGATATGTAATTCTGGAATACCGTCAAAATCAAGATCTTTTAATGTACATTCTGTACCATCTTCAATGGACATATAGTCCTCAATATGATGGAGAACATCGGCATATCCGGATTTCCAGTCAAATTCTTCATTCCCTTCTTTATTGTCTGTTTCACTGGAATTTTTAGACTCAGAATCATCGGATAAAGTCTGCGTATTTTCATAAGATTCTTCTGCTGTATCGCTCGTACCATAGGTTTCGGTGTCGGAAGTATCATCAGAGCTGAATGAATCGGTTTCCTCTTTTGCCTGTTCCTGCTCTGAATTTCTGGAGGCAGATGACATTGTCTGAATCTGCTCTGCAGCCACTGGAATCAAAAATATGGCGATGATGATAAGAATTAGTTTTTTTAACATTTTATTTCCTCCTGTTTCAATCGTTGAATTTGCTTTGTTTCATTTGATAACTTCAGTATAAATTTTGTTTTGGAAAATTTGTTTTTTAAGAAAAGAAAAACAAATTAAACAGATAGGAAGATTAGAATTATCGTTAGAAAAAATGAGAGGAGAGTGAGGAAAAGTGAAGAACAGCAGTATCAAAGAAATGATATGTATCCTAGATCAAAGCGGATCTATGTATGGCAAGGAAGAGGATACGATTAGAAACTATAATGATATGCTGAAAAAACAAAAACAGCAGGATGGCGAGGCATATATTACAACGGCCTTATTCAGCGACCAATGCCATATTCTTTACCGGCATATGCCAATCCGACAGGCAGAGGCTTTGACACATATGGAGTATTATGCGTATGGCAATACGGCGTTATTTGACGCCATAGGAACGGTATTTGAAGGAGTTAAACCGGAAAAAAATGAAAAAGTGCTTGTTTTCATTATTACAGATGGCATGGAGAATGCCAGTACAAAATATGACCAGAAAAAAATTCGGAATTTCATACAGGAAAAACAAAGGAGAGGATGGGAAATCCTGTTTTTTGGAACGGAAATGCGGATTTTGGATCTGGCAAGAGAGACCGGAATCAAAAAAGAACATACTATGTATTATTCAAAAGATTTTGAAGGAATCCGGACAGGATACGAAGTGGCAGGAAGCAGATTTTCCGAAATACGAAAAGAAAAATAAGTAGGAAAAACAAATTTTCCAAATTGGTTTTTATACTAAGACTACAAAGAAAAACAGCAGGAGTTATACACCAGAGGGAAGGAGGAACCAGGGTGAAAAAAAGAAGGGTCATTATTTTAGCAGCAGCTGGTATGTTGACAGTCGGTATATTGACAGCCTTTTTGACAGGCCGACAAAAGAGGTCCATTGTGGGAACATGGATGGCCAGAAAAGTACAGCTGGAACATATGAGTGAGCCTCATAGAATAGAAGAAATTGCAAAAGATTTCAAAAATCTGACGGAAAAAGAGAGACAGGAAGCGATAAGAGAACTCAAAAATTTTCAAGTGATTTTTCGCGAAGATGGAACAATGGAAGTGGATTATGATGAATCAAAGTTGCTGGGCACCTGGAAAGAAATGGAGGATGGAGTTTATTTAGCTGTTGGTGGTGCGGGACCTCATATTATCACATTTACCTTTCATGGCGAAGAGCTGGACATGGAAGATGACAGAGAAACTGCCATTCTGGTTTTAGAAAAAGAAAGAATATAGAAGCGAAAAACAAATTTTCCAAAACGGAATTTATACTGAGAGCATAAAGAAAACAACAACGGCATAGGCCGAAGCACAAAGGAGGAAATGAAAATGAAAAAGAGATTGGTAATGGTTTTAATGGCGTTAGGAATGATGGCAGCAATGCTGACCGGCTGCCAGATGGGATCCATTGAAGGAACCTGGACGCTGACAAAACTTCAGACGGAAGACATGAGTGAGCCGAAGGAGATAGATGATGTAGTGGATATGTTGGCAGAAGAATATCCGGAGATGGATGAAGAGGATAGACAGGAAGCACATGATATGTTTGCAGAAATCAAAATAACGTTTAACGATGATGGTACGATGAGCATGTATCATACGGGCTATGGAAAAAATGCGAATGGAACTTGGACAGAATCAGACGAAAAAGGAGTATATATCATTCACACCGACTCTGAAGCTGCGGAAGTGACTCTGGACGGCGGAGAACTAACAATGAAAGGCACTGATGGGACAAGTGTTTATGTATTCGAGAAAGAGTAGAACAGAAGGGGAATTATATATAATAGAAGAAAAGCACTCGCCGGGTGCTTTTTTTGTTATGCAAAATAATACCGGGTCTAAAAATAGAAACAATACGAAAAAATGAAAAGGAATAATAGGAAACGCTTGAAAAATAATAAAAAATAATTTATAATAATAAAAAATAAGAAGGCAGAAAATAATGGAAAGGAGAACAATGGATGGAAGAACTTTATCAGACAGACCGGGTGACTTATTTAAAAAATAAGATGCTGTCAGAGCCGAGATATGCCTCAATTGAGCAGGCTTTGATCATTACAGATACATACAAAAAAAATGAAGGGCAGCCAAGGATCATACAAAGAGCCAAATCTCTGAAGGCTGCACTAGAGCAGATTGCCATCAGTGCAGAACCAGAAGAACTGATTGTAGGAAATCGTACCGCAGGTGTTCGTTATGGTGTTGTATTCCCAGAAAGCGGAAGTACTTGGGTGGATAAAGAGTTTGAAACTTTGCCGACAAGACCTCAGGACAGATTTAACGTTCATCAGGAAGATATTGATACGTTTCGTAAAGTGATCAAGCCATATTGGAAGGGGAAATCTTTGGAAGATATTCTGGCAGAAAGATATGGGACAGAAATTAACGAGATTGCCAAAGTTGTAAAAATCAATCAGAAGGATCATGCACAAGGGCATATTTGTCCAAATTGCGTAAAATGGCTGGCATTGGGGCCAAAAGGACTTCAGGAAGAAGCAGAATCAAAATTAGAAACATGCAGTGAAGAACATAAAGATTTTTACAGAAGTGTCCAAATTGTTATGGAAGGCACAAGAAAATTCATGATGCGTTATCATGATTTTATGATGGAACTGGCATCAGGAGAGACAGATGAGAATAAGAAAAAGTCTATTCTTACAGTCGCTCAAAATTGTAAAAACTTAAGCAAACGTCCGCCGAAAACATTTCATGAAGCAGTGCAGTCCATCTGGTTTTTATTTGTTGTTCTTCAGATGGAATCTAATGCATCTTCTTTTTCTCCGGGAAGATTGGACCAGCATTTGATTTCTTTCTATACAAAAGACATGGAAGAAGGGAATCTGACAAAACAGAATGCTTTGGAAATCATAGAATGTCTCTGGCTGAAATTTAATGAAATCGTATATATGAGGAATTCCCACGGTGCAAAATATTTTGCAGGATTCCCAATCGGTTTTAACATTGCGGTAGGAGGGCAGGATGAAAATGGAAATGATTACGCTAATGATCTGTCTTTCCTGTTTTTGCAGGCACAGAAACATCTGGGACTTCCGCAGCCGAATCTATCCGTCAGACTTCATGAAGGAACCGGAGATGCACTGCTGAAAGAAGCCGTAAGAACTGTCGCAAAGGGAAGCGGGATGCCGCAGTTCTTTAATGATAAGGCAGTAATTCCATCCATTGAAGAACTGGGAATTGAGGAAAAGGATGCCTTAAATTATGCAATCGTAGGCTGTGTAGAGCTGACAACCCAGGGAAACAATCTGGGATGGAGCGATTCTGCCATGTTTAATCTTAATAAAGCGCTGGAAGCGGCGCTGACCGGAGGTGTCTGCCTCCTGACCGGAGAGCGCTTTGCGCCGGATTATGGTAATCTGGAGGATTATAAGACGTTTGAGGATCTGGAGGAAGCGTTCCGCCGTCAGATTGACTATTTTATGGATAAGATGATCCTGGCATGTGAAGAAGTGGAAAAAGCACACATTGATCTGCTGCCGTCACCGTTCTTATCTTCTGTCATTGACAACTGCATGAAAGAAGGAACTGATGTAACAGCAGGCGGCGCAAAATATAATCTGTCCGGTATTCAGATGATCCAGGTTGCAAACCTGGCGGACAGCCTGGCAGCGATCAAGCAGCTGATTTACGATGAGGGCAGAGTGGAAAAAGGGGAAATGCTGGATGCCTTGAAACATGATTTTGAAGGATACGAGTTCCTGCGTGCTATGTGTCTGAACAAAGTTCCAAAGTATGGAAATGATGTAGACTGGGTAGATGCCATGGGAACCAAATGGGCAGAGTATTTTAAAAATCGCCTCCGCACATTTACCAATTACCGGGGAGGTCCGTATCATACCGGCATGTACACGGTATCTGCTCATGTTCCGATGGGAGAAAATGTCGGTGCTACGCCGGATGGACGCCATGCGAAAGAACCGCTGGCCGACGGCGGAATGTCACCGGTTTATGGAAGAGATGTAAAAGGTCCGACAGCGGTATTAAAATCTGTATCCAAACTGGATAAGAATTTAACGACCAACGGGGGGCTGTTAAATATGAAATTCCTGCCGGAATTCTTTAAAAATGAAGCGGGAATCGATAAATTTGCCAAATTTCTCCGCAGTTTTGTGGATCTTGAGATTCCGCATATTCAGTTTAATGTAGTGCGCAAAGAGGATTTAATCGCAGCGAAAAAGAATCCGGAACAGTACCGCGGCCTTACAGTCCGTGTGGCAGGATATACGGCGTATTTTACGGAGCTGGCAGATGAGCTGCAGAATGAGATCATTGCCCGTACCAGCTATGGAGATATATAAATGAAAGGACAAGTATTTGATATTCGCAGGTTTTCTACCCATGATGGAGACGGCATCCGTACGACGATATTTTTGAAAGGATGTCCTCTGTCTTGTGTCTGGTGCCAGAACCCAGAAGGAATTTCTGTGAGGAAGAGACCGCTGTATTTTGAAAACCGGTGCATCCACTGTGGAACCTGCGTGAAAAAAAGCAGAGCAGGCGGTGTGAAAATAGAAAATGGAAAAATCCATCTGAATCCTCAAGCGGCAGAAGACTGGGCAGAAATCATTGATTGGTGTCCGGCAGGAGCCGTTGAAATGGATTCCAGAGAAATGACAGTGGACGAAGTAATGGAAGAAATCAGGAAAGACGAAGTATTTTACCGCCACGGCGGCGGGGTCACCCTTTCCGGCGGAGAGCCTTTGTTTCAGTGGAAATTTGCGATGGAATTGCTGAAGCAGTGCAGGAAGGAAGGAATTCATACGGCTATTGAGACTTCCCTCTATGTCAGACAGGAAATCCTGGAGGAAATTCTGCCGTATCTGGATCGCATTTTTGCGGATTTCAAACTGGAAAATGATGATCTCCATAAGAAATATACAGGAGTCTCTAACGAAAGAATCCGAAGAAATTTAAAGTTCCTGCTGGAATCCGAAAAGAAAGACGCAGTCATCATCCGGACACCGATGATTCCTGGAATGACTGCTGTGAAAGAGAACATAGAAGCTGTGGGAAGATGGATCAGTGGCATTTATCCAGAGGTTTCATATGAAATTTTAAATTATAATCCGCTGGCAGAGTCAAAATATCATCTGATTGATCGGGAGTATTGTTTTCAGGATAATCCTAAATTATATACCAAAGATCAGATGGAAAAATTTCGTTCATGGGCAGAACGTAGTGGAGTGAAACATGTAATCATAGAATCATGAATATCTGGAAGGAAGAGGCTTGGTTTTATTAAAAAGAAGGAAGAACATGAAAATCGCATGTCTTCCTTCTTTTGATGTATATCAAATTTTAAATATGGAGGAAAGCAAAAGGATCTGCTGGATCGCTCTGAAGAAAATGAAGGAGAAGATAATAAGCTTTTACAGAAAGATTTTCTTCTTTTAGAATTCGTCTGGCTTCTTCGCGGTCTACCAGATGAACAGAGAGATCTTCATTTGGCTCCAGATGATCAAGATTCGGCTTTCCGGATGCATATCCATAAACGGTGCAGTTTGTTTCATCGGTCATTCCGGCAGAGGAAAAATGCGGTCGGTTCAGAAAATCATCGCAGTCTGCAGGTGTAAAGTTAAGGCCGGTTTCCTCCAGCATTTCCCGTATGGCGGTTTCCTTTACAGATTCTCCTGGATCGATCAGGCCTGCCGGGAATTCGTATATATAATCATTAAGTGGGTAACGGAACTGCCGAATCATGATTACTCTATCGTGATCTTTGCCAAAAAGACTGTAGATGATAACGCCGTCTGGTATTGGTTTTTTTGTGGCAGCCATCATCGTATGTTCGTTTTTTCGGCTTGCGACGTAATAAGGATGAGTGTTCCCGAATTTATTTTCTGCTTCTAGTTCGTACAGATTCAGATATTTCACATGGGTAAGGGGTGTGATTTTATTGATTTTGCTCATAATAGTATGCCTCCTTTTTAAATCTATTGTAAATCATGGGAAGAAAATTGACAATAGAATCGAAAGCAAGTAGAATAAATCATAGTAATTATGTAGAAAAAGTGAAACATGGAGTGGTGTTATGAAAATATCAACAAAAGGGAGATATGCTGTCCGTCTTATGTATGATCTGGCAATGCATCATACAGGAGATTGGGTGGCACTGAAAGATGTATCCAGACGTCAGGGAATTTCTGTGAAATATTTGGAGCAGATTGTACGTCAGCTGAGCATCTGCGGTTATTTAAAGAGTTTAAGGGGCCCTCACGGAGGATACCAGCTGGCAAAAGAACCGGCAGATTATACTATTTATGAAATTCTTCAGATTACGGAAGGGAGTCTTCAGCCGGTTGCCTGCCTGGATGATGAGGTGAATCAGTGTGAACGATATCAGGAGTGTCCGACTATCGGAATCTGGGAAGGTCTGGGACAGGTGATTCAGGAATATTTAAGTGAAATTACATTGGAAGATATTGTAGAACAAGCGAAAGTAAAAGGCGGAAATGACTTCGTAATTTAGTACGGAGTTGTTTCTGCTTTTTTCTATTGACAAATGCAAAAAATGTGATATATTGTTAATAACATATTAAAATACTAGGAATTATAGGAAATGAAAGGAGACAACAATGACTGGAATTTATAAAAACGTAGGAGAACTGATTGGGAAGACTCCTTTGATGGAAGTTGGAAAGATAGAAAAAAAATATGAAACTGGTGCAAAGATTTTTGCGAAGCTGGAAGGATTAAATCCAGCGGGAAGTGCAAAAGACAGGATTGCCCTTCAGATGATTGAAGATGCAGAGGCTTCCGGTAAATTGAAAGAAGGTTCAGTGATTATTGAGCCAACTTCTGGAAATACAGGGATTGGGCTGGCATCTATTGCGGCCTCCCGCGGGTATCGTGTGATTCTCACTATGCCGGAGACAATGAGTGTAGAACGAAGGAATCTTCTGAAAGCATATGGAGCAGAGATTGTCCTGACGGATGGGTCAAAAGGAATGAATGGAGCAATTGCCAAAGCGGAAGAACTTGCTAAGGAGATGGATCATGCGTTTTTGGCTGGACAGTTTATAAATCCATCCAATCCAAAGGTACACCGTCTGACGACTGGTCCGGAAATCTGGGAAGATATGGAAGGAAAGATTGATATTTTTGTCGCCGGTGTCGGAACAGGAGGAACGATTACCGGTGTCGGAGAATATTTAAAATCAAAAAAAGAAGATATTAAAATCATAGCAGTGGAGCCTGCAACGTCTCCAGTTCTTTCAAAAGGTGAGGCAGGACCTCATAAAATTCAGGGAATCGGTGCAGGGTTTGTACCAGAGGTTTTGAATACAAAGATATACGACAAGGTCGTGCCCGTATCTGATGAAGATGCTTTTGATTTTGGAAAAGCAATGGCGGTAGAAGAAGGTATTTTGGTAGGAATTTCTTCCGGAGCTGCTTTATGGGCAGCTGTTCAGGAAGCAAAACGTCCGGAAAATAAAGGGAAAAATATTGTAGTTTTTCTCCCGGATAATGGAGACCGCTATTTGTCAACTCCTATGTTTTCATAAGAATGCGATGCAAAAGTCCCATATGTACGGAGAAATTCCGTCATATGGGATTTTTGTAAGGTGGACTTGTCTGACTGGTTCTGTTACAATGGAAAACATAACAAATAGAAGGAGAATATTCCGATGGAAGAAAAATTGTTATTAATTGACGGAAACAGCATTTTAAACCGTGCGTTTTACGGACTACCAGATATGACCAACAGCCAGGGGCTTCATACCAATGCAGTACTTGGCTTTTTAAATATTATGTTTAAGTTCTTGGAAGAAGAACACCCGACTCATCTGGCAGTCGCTTTCGATTTGAAAGCGCCAACGTTCCGCCATAAGATGTTTGCAGATTACAAAGGAACGAGAAAAGGAATGCCGGATGAACTGGCGGAGCAGGTTCCAGTAATCAAAGATGTGCTGAAGGCGATGGACGTTCCGATGATGATGCAGGAAGGGTATGAAGCAGATGATCTTTTGGGAACTATGTCTGTTATTGGAGAGTCTCAAGGATATGAAGTCAAGATCATATCTGGAGACCGTGATCTGCTGCAGCTTGCAACAGACAAAGTACAAATTCGGATTCCAAAGACAAAGATGTCAGGAACTATCGTGGAAGATTATTATGCGGCGGATGTGGTGGAGAAATATCAGGTAACACCAAAGGAATTTATTGATGTAAAAGCTCTGATGGGAGATACTTCTGACAATATTCCGGGAATCCCGGGAATCGGAGAGAAAACAGCGACAAAGCTCATCAAAGAATTTCACTGCATTGAAAATGCTTATGAGCATATTGAGGAAGTGAAACCAAACCGGGCAAAAAATAATCTGAAGGAATATTATGAACAGGGGGTTATGAGCAAAGAACTTGCTACGATTAAATTGAATTGTCCAGTGGAAATCAAACTGGAAGATGCCAAGATTCAGAACATCTATACCCAGGAGGCATACCAGCTTCTGAAAAAATTGGAATTTAAGTCTGTGCTAAAGCGTTTTGATGGTGATGACCCGGATGAATTTCAATTAGAGACAGAGATTGTCCATGATTTGGTGCGGGCAGAAGAGATTTTTGCGAAAGCTGCAGAAAGACCGCAAATAGGCGTTTCCATTTATGAAGAGGGAGACAGTTTCTGGACAGGATTATCTATTATTGGACAGCAGGTATACCTTTTACCGGCGGAAGGATTTATCACCAGGGAGTTTCTTATGGATCAGATTAGCCGCCTGTATTTTTCTGCGGAATCTGTAGGGATGATGGAAACCAAAGAATATCTGGGTAAACTTAAGATAAAGGAAGGGACACCGTCCGTTTTTGATATTTCACTTGCGGCATATCTTATCAATCCGCTGAAAAGTACGTATGAATATGATGATATTGCCAGAGATTATCTGAGTCTGATGATACCATCCAGAAAAGAATTATTAAATAAGAAGAAACCAATGATTAATGAAGAAGGACTGACAGAAGAAGGCAGGAAAATTATTGGAATGGAAGCCTATGTTTCCAGAGAAGCCATTGGACCGTTATCAGATCAGCTTACAGAAATGGGTATGATGAATCTTTATCGAAATATTGAGATTCCGACAATGTTTGCATTGTATGATATGGAAGAAAGAGGAATTCATGTGGACCGACAGGCGCTGAAAGACTATGGTGATCAGCTGGTGGGCCGAATTGAGGAACTTCAAAATATGATTTATGGAGAAGCAGGGGAAGAATTTAATATTAATTCCCCGAAACAGCTGGGCGTGGTTTTGTTTGAGCATATGAAGCTGGAAGGCGGAAAGAAAACAAAGACCGGATATTCTACCAGTGTAGATGTTCTGGAGAAGATTGAACATTTGTATCCAATCGTGCCAATGATCCTGGAGTACCGGCAGCTGACCAAATTAAAATCAACATATGCAGATGGGCTTGCCAATTTTATCGGAGAGGATGAAAGAATCCATGGCAAATTCAATCAGACAATCACTGCAACGGGTAGAATCAGCAGTACAGAACCGAATCTTCAGAATATACCGGTTCGTATGGATCTGGGGCGTCAAATTCGTAAAGTTTTTTTGCCGGAGAAAGGATACATTTTCCTTGATGCTGATTATTCTCAGATTGAACTAAGAGTTTTGGCACATTTATCAAAAGATGAGAAACTGATTCATGCCTATCAGGAAAATCAGGATATTCATGCAAGAACTGCGTCGGAAGTGTTCGGGATTCCTATGGATGAAGTCACAAGTTTACAAAGACGAGATGCCAAAGCTGTAAATTTCGGAATCATTTATGGTCTGAGTGCTTTTGGCCTGAGCCAGGACTTAAAGATTACGAGGAAGCAGGCACAGGATTATATCGATAAATATTTTGCAACTTATCCAAAAGTTAAGAAGTATTTAGATCAGGAAGTAGAAAAAGGGAAGATGGATGGATTTGTAGAGACGATGTTCCATAGGAGACGCCCGATTCCTGAATTGAAATCAAAGAATTTTGCCCAGAGAAACTTCGGAGAAAGAGTGGCAATGAATTCTCCGATTCAGGGGACCGCGGCTGATATCATTAAGATTGCCATGGTTCGGGTGAATATGAAGCTGAAAGAAAAGAAAATGAAATCTAGATTGATTTTACAGATTCATGATGAGCTGCTAATAGAGACATGGATGGAGGAATTGGAAGAGGTAAAGGAAATCTTGAAAACGGAGATGATGCATGCAGCTGATTTGGCAATCCCTTTGGAAATCGACATTAATACTGGTAATAACTGGTATGAAGCAAAATAAGGAGTGTAAAATGAAAATAATTGGTATTACCGGGGGCGTTGGCTCTGGAAAAAGTAAAATCTTAGATATATTGGAAAATGAATATGGTGCAAGAATCATCATTGCGGATTTGATAGCTCATAAGCTGATGGAACCAGGGGGGATAAGCTACAAAGGCATTGTAAAAGCATTTGGTAAAGGCATCGTAAAAGCAGATGGGTTTATTGACCGGGAAGTGCTGGGATCTATTGTATTTTGCAGTGAAAAGAAACTTAAGATTTTAAATGAGATTACTCATAAAAATGTAGATGAAGAGATTATGCGCCAGATTGGAAAGCTACAAAAAGAAGATCCTGATGCTTTGGTTGTCTGCGAAGCGGCGCTTTTGGTAGGAGCACAATATGAATCTTTATTTGACCAGCTTTGGTATATCTATACGAGAGAAGATATTCGTTTTCAAAGATTAAAAGCATCAAGAGGATATTCTGACCGGAAGATCCGGCAGATGATCGGAAGTCAAAAAACAGAAGAAGAGTTTAAAGAAGCGGCAACCCATGTGATAGATAATTCTGGAGATATTGAGGAGACCAAAGGTCAGATCCGGGAAATCCTTGGCGATATGAGTGAATCGCCTGCCGCAAGTGGATTTTAAAAGAAAAAGTAGATTCTGTCATACCCATATGCTATACTAAAGAGAACGGTTTGGCGAAAGAAGAGGTAAAATTCATGGAATTAACAAGCATTGCAAGCAGCAGCGAAGGAAATGCGATCTTCGTCGGTACCGAAGATACAAAACTGCTGGTAGATTGTGGAATCAGCGCCAAGAGGATTGAGGCAGGCCTGAAGGAGCTTGATTTGACAGTGCCGGAATTCTCGGGAATCTTGATCACCCACGAGCATACGGATCATATCAAAGGACTGGGAGTTATTTCCAGAAGATACGGACTTCCGGTATTTGCTACAGGAAAGACGATCGATGCGATTTTCGAATATAAAAATCTTGGGAAGGTTGATAGAAATTTGTTTCAGTCAATCGAAGCGGATCATCCATTCTGGATCGGAGATATCAAGGTAGAGGCCTCCCGGGTATGGCATGATGCCGCAGATCCAGTATGTTATTCTTTTTGGTCTAGCGGCAGCAAGGCAAGTATCGCTACGGATCTTGGAGATTATGATGAATATCTGGTGGAGAAAATTTATGGATCAGATATTTTGTTTGTAGAAGCAAATCATGATGTCAATATGCTGCAGGTGGGCAGATATCCTTATTATCTGAAGCGCAGGATTCTGGGCCGCAGAGGGCATCTCTCCAATGAGCGGTGTGCACAGCTGATTCAGGATACGGCAACGGAAGAAACACGGAAAGTATATCTGGGACATCTGAGCAAGGAAAATAATTACGAGAAGCTTGCCTATGAGACGGTAAAGATTTCTCTGCCGGACAAAGCAGAACTGCCGCTGGAAGTGGCAAAGAGAGATGCGGTGTCATCTGTAACAATCGTTTAATGAAAATTAGGAGGATTTAGGATCATGGATAGAACAGTCATTACAGTTGTGGGAAAAGACGGAGTGGGAATCATCGCAAAAGTCTGCGATTATCTCGCAAGCAATAAGGTGAATATTTTGGATATTTCTCAAACCATTACCGGAGGATTTTTTAATATGATGATGGTAGTGGATCCAAAGGACTCATCTAAAGATATGAATACTCTTTCTGCGGAACTGCAGCAGATTGGTGAGGAGATCGGCGTAGTCATCCAGGCACAGAATGAGAAGATTTTTGATATTATGCATAGAATTTAAAATATAACGGGGTGGCAAAATGATTAATCTAAATGAAGTTTTTGAAACGAATAAGATGATTCATGAGATGAATCTGGACGTGCGCACGATCACCATAGGTATCAGCCTGCTGGATTGTGTTGGGACAACACTAGATGAAGTAAAAGAAAATATATATCGCAAAATTACAACGGTAGCTGCGGATCTGGTTAAGACAGGAAAAGATATTGAGAGGGAATTTGGAATTCCCATTGTAAATAAAAGGATTTCTGTTACACCTGTTTCTTTGGTGGGAGGCAATGTATGCAAAACCTCAGAAGATTTTGTTGAAATCGCAAAAACATTAGACAAGGCCGCAAAAAAGGTCGGAGTTAACTTCCTCGGAGGATATTCTGCACTGGTAAGCAAGGGAATGACAAAAGCAGATGAACTTTTGATTCGTTCCATTCCGCAGGCACTGGCACAGACAGATTTTGTGTGTTCCTCTGTCAATGTAGGATCTACAAAAACAGGAATCAATATGGATGCGGTAAAACTGATTGGAGAGATGGTCAAAGAAACCGCAGAACTGACCAAAGAAAATCAATGTCTTGGATGCGCCAAATTTGTCGTATTCTGCAATGCGCCGGATGACAATCCGTTTATGGCTGGAGCATTCCATGGCGTAACAGAAGCCGATGCAGTTATCAATGTAGGTGTCAGTGGTCCTGGCGTTGTGAAACGTGCGATTGAGAAGGTCAGAGGAGAGAATTTTGAAGTTCTTTGTGAGACAATTAAGAAAACTGCATTTAAAGTAACCCGCGTGGGACAGCTGGTTGCTAAAGAAGCATCCAGAAGACTTGGGATTCCATTTGGAATCATCGATCTTTCTCTTGCACCGACGCCGGCAGCAGGTGACAGTGTTGGAGAGATTCTGGAAGAGATTGGTCTGGAATACGCAGGTGCGCCTGGAACAACGGCTGCTCTTGCAATGCTGAATGATCAGGTAAAGAAAGGCGGAGTTATGGCTTCTTCCTATGTGGGAGGATTGAGCGGAGCTTTCATTCCTGTTAGTGAGGATCAGAGGATGATTGATGCAGTCAATGCCGGAGCGTTAACTTTGGAGAAGCTGGAAGCGATGACATGTGTATGTTCTGTAGGGCTGGATATGATTGCCATTCCAGGAAAAACAAAAGCAACGACGATTGCGGGTCTGATTGCCGACGAGATGGCACTTGGAATGATCAATCAGAAGACGACAGCAGTCCGTGTAATTCCGGCAGTCGGAAAAGATGTGGGAGATCAGGTGGAATTCGGAGGATTATTAGGATATGCTCCGATTATGCCGGTCAATGAATTCTCCTGTGATGATTTTGTAAATCGAGGCGGAAGAATTCCTGCTCCAATCCACAGCTTTAAGAATTAAATTCATAAGAGGTGATGACTTTGGGGTGGTACTAAGCCATTTGAAAATGCCCGTTTCATCTGCTAAGAGGACATGGGAACTGTTGTTGAAGGTAATCGAGGAATTTCCATAAAGCAAATTTCTGACAGACAACGGATAAAATATATAGAAGGAGTTAAGATAAGAACAATGAGTAGAAATGTATATGATGTGTTAGAGGAAAGGGGATTTATTGCCCAGACAACGCATGAAGAATTAAGGGATTTGTTGGGAAAAGAAAAGGTAACTTTCTATATTGGATTTGACGCTACAGCGGACAGTCTTACAGCCGGACACTTTCTGACGATCATGGCAATGATGCATATGCAGAAAGCCGGACATCGTCCGATTGCGCTGCTGGGAGGCGGCACAACGATGATTGGGGATCCGTCTGGAAAATCTGATATGAGAAACATGATGACCAGAGAGACTATCGAGCATAATGCACAGAGATTTAAGGAGCAGTTATCTCGCTTTATTTCATTTGATGATGACAAAGCAATTCTTGCCAATAATGCAGACTGGCTTTTGGACTTAAATTATGTCGAGTTTTTAAGGGAGATTGGTGTACACTTCTCTGTAAATAAGATGCTGACGGCGGAATGCTATAAACAGAGAATGGAAAGAGGACTGACTTTCTTCGAGTTTAACTATATGCTGATGCAGGGATATGATTTCCTTGAGCTGAACCGCAGATACGGATGCAAACTGGAAATGGGCGGAAATGATCAGTGGTCCAATATTCTTGCCGGAGCGGATTTGATTCGAAGAAAGGAACAGAAAGAGGCGTATGGACTTACATTGACTCTTCTTACGAGAAGCGATGGAGTGAAGATGGGAAAAACTATGGCAGGAGCTGTATGGCTGGATCCGGATAAGACGTCGCCGTATGATTTCTATCAGTACTGGAGAAATATTGAGGATGTTAAAGTTGAAGAATGTCTTGGACTTCTTACTTTCCTTCCGATGGAAGAAGTAAGACGCCTTGGAGCGCTGGAAGGAGCCAAGATAAATGAGGCGAAAGATGTTCTGGCATATGAAGTAACAAAAATTGTTCACGGAGAAGAAGAAGCCAAAAAAGCACAGACTGCGGCAAAAGCAATGTTTGTAAGCGGAGGAGCCAATGAAGATGCGCCGACTTTTGAATACGATAAAGAACGATTAGATGAAGGAATCGATATTCTGACACTGCTTGTGGATTCAAAACTTTGTACGACCCGGTCTGATGCCAGAAGAATGGTACAGCAAGGCGGAGTATCCGTAAACGGAGAAAAGGTAGGAGATATTAAGGCCGTGTTTGGAAGAGAGAATTTTGATGATCAGAACAGGATCCTTTTACGAAAAGGAAAGAAGAAATTCTGCCAGATTAAAGAAAAAGAATAATGAGATTATTTGAGTCTTTAAAAAATTGGTGTTATAATCATTCGAGGAAGAAAGGATGATGAATTTTGAAGAAACAGTTAAGCCGTGCGGTAATATACTTCTTCGGATTGGTTGTTTTGGCACTTGGTATTGTGCTGAATACAAAAACTTTGCTGGGTGTCTCACCAATTATCTCAATTCCGTACAACGTCTGTCAGGTTGGGCATTTTAATTTGGGGATTACAGTTTTTATTTTCTATTGCCTTTGCGTTCTTGTGGAAGCAATTTTAAAGGGAAAGAAATTTAAGGCTTATGATCTGCTGCAGATTCCGATGAGTCTGGTTACAAGTATGTTTATCAACTTTTTTGATCAATATCTGAATTTACAGCCTAATATGCTGGCGGAGAAATTTTTAATTCTGATTGCAGCAGTGCTGGTCACAGGAATCGGAGCGGCGACAATGGTAAATATGAAGCTGATACCAAATCCTGCAGATGCTCTTGCGGCGGCGATTGGAGAAAAGATTCAAAGAGATATGGGATTGGGAAAAAATATTTTTGATTTAACCTGTTTCTGTATTTCAGCCGTAATTGGATTTGCATTTACTGGACATATCATTGGAATCGGTATTGGAACTCTCTTTGTTGTTATTTTTACAGGAAGAGTGATTGCTGTTTATAATTATATGCTGAAGGTAAAGATGCAGATGGTGGCAGGATTGCTGACGCAGGAAGAAATGTTTTAATTTAATAAGAGTTGTAAGATACAAGAAAACCTTGCCGGATGAATTCGGCAAGGTTTTTTGTCTTAAAAATAACAGTTAAGTCCAGCGTCAAGGAAAATTTTTTGGTAATCGGAAAGATCTTCTGGATGAAGAGCTTCCACATGTTCATAGTCATAGGCTCTTCCAAGAAGATGATATTTATTTTCTCCAAACTGGTGGAAAGGCAGAAGCTGAACCTTGTGGGCTCCGGCATCTGTAAGAAGTTCTGCAATTCCGCGGGCGTCTTCCAGAGAAGCATTAAAATCAGGAATAACGGGAATTCTTGGAAGAACATCAAGGTTTCTTTCGATGGCCCACTTAAGGTTTTTGATAATCTGTTCATTGTAGACTCCGGTTCCTTCATAATGCTTTTGAGAATCGTAATGTTTCACATCAAACAGCAGCAGATCAAATCTTGGAGCTAGATCCTGAAAGATGTCATCAGTAATATAACCAGTGGTCTCAATAGCAGAATGGATTTTATATTCTTTTAAACGGGACAGAAGTGCTCTTACAAAATCAGGCTGAATCATTCCTTCGCCCCCTGAAATTGTTACACCTCCTCCAGATTCTTCATAAAAGTCGATATCCTGGAGACAGACTTGAATAACATCCTCCACCGTTTTTTCTTCTCCTTCATAGCTTAGTGCTTCTCCTGGACAGTTTCGAACACAGGTCAGGCATCCGCTGCATTGGCTGTGATGAATTTCAATGTGGTCTTTTTTTAAAGCAAAAGCATGATTTGGACAGGAATGAACGCAGGTTTCACAATGAAGACATTTTTTTTGATCATATAAAATCTGTATGTCGCTTAGCTGAGATTCCGGATTGGCGCACCATTTGCATCTTAGTGGACATCCTTTTAAGAAGACGGTTGTTCGTACTCCCGGACCGTCATGGATGCTGAATTTTTGTATATTAAAAACAATTCCTTTGACTGACATGATATTTCTCCCTTCTTGTGTTAAAAATATCATAGCATAAAAGTTACGAAAAGTAAATAAAATGGTTTTAAATGAAAGAAAAATATTGACAAACGAAAGAAAAGTAGTATGATAGAAGAAGAGAAACCGAAGGAAATGTTATGAATGAAACTTTTGATTCCTATGGAGGTATATAAATATGAAGAATGTAGAGCACTTTGGAGACTTAACCCCAAGGATGGAACGCTTTCGTGAAGAAGTCCTGGATAAGAAACCATTCATTTGTGCAGAACGAGCACTGCTTGCAACGGAAGCATATAAGAAAAATCAGAATCAGCCGCCGGTGATGAAACGAGCACTGATGTTAAAGAATATCTTGGAGAAAATGTCAATTTATATTGAAGACGAAACACTAATTGTCGGAAATCAGGCTTCTTCCAATAAAGATGCGCCGATTTTTCCTGAATATACATTAGAATTCGTTATGAATGAATTAGATTTGTTTGAGAAGCGCGACGGAGATGTCTTTTATATTACAGAAGAGACCAAAGAGGCTCTGCGGTCAATTGCTCCATTTTGGGAGAATAATAATCTGAGAGCAAAAGGCGGAGCTTTACTTCCAGAAGAAGTAGATGTTTTTATGGAAACAGGTTTCTTTGGGATGGAAGGGAAATTAAATTCTGGGGATGCTCATCTCGCAGTTGATTATCCCACCATGTTAAAAACCGGTTTAAAAGGATATGAAGAGAGAACCAAGAAATTAAAGAGTGAATTGGATCTTTGTCAGGTTGACAGCATTGATAAAAATTGTTTTTATAAGGCAGTTTTGATCGTTATCGAGGCTGTAAAGAATTTCGCCCATCGTTATGCAGAACTGGCGAGAAAAACAGCAGAGAAAACAGAGGAGCCGAGAAAGGCGGAACTTTTAGAGATTGCGAGAATTTGTGATAAAGTTCCATATGAGCCGGCAGAGACCTTCCGGGAAGCAGTTCAGTCTACTTGGTTTATTCAGCTGATCTTACAGATTGAATCCAATGGACATTCTCTTTCCTATGGACGTTTTGACCAGTATATTTATCCTTATTACAAGCATGATATTGAAAATGGAACACTGACGGACGATGAGGCAGTGGAAATTCTGGATAATCTTTGGATTAAGACTTTAACGATCAATAAAGTAAGAAGTCAGGCACATACATTAAGCAGCGCAGGAAGTCCGATGTATCAGAATGTTACGATTGGAGGACAGACACCGGATAAAAAAGACGCCGTGAATCCGTTATCTTTCCTTGTTTTGAAATCTGTCGCTCAGACGAGGCTTCCGCAGCCTAATTTGACAGTGAGATATCATAGAAATATGTCAAAAGAATTTATGGATGAAGCAATTGAAGTTATGAAACTCGGTACAGGAATGCCGGCGTTTAATTCAGATGAAGTTATCATTCCATCGTTTATCGAAAAGGGTGTGGCAGAAGAAGATGCGTATAATTATTCTGCGATTGGATGTGTAGAAACTGCAGTTCCTGGAAAATGGGGCTATCGCTGTACTGGAATGAGCTATCTGAACTTTCCGAGAGTTCTCCTGATTGCTATGAATGACGGAATTGATCCAACATCAGGAAAACGTTTTGTAAAAGGATGTGGTCATTTCAGGGATATGAAATCTTATAAAGAACTTCAAGATGCGGTAGAGTATGTAACGAGAGAACTGACCAGAATGAGTGTAATTGTGGAAAATGCGATTGACCTGGCCATTGAGAGAGAATGTCCTGATATCTTATGCTCCGCACTGACACAGGATTGTATCGGAAGAGGAAAGACAATCAAGGAAGGCGGAGCTGTATATGACTTTATTTCCGGACTTCAGGTTGGAATTGCCAATATGGCAGATAGTCTTGCTGCAATTAAAAAGCTTGTTTTTGAGGAAGGTAAAATCACACCGGCAGAATTGTGTGATGCTCTGGAAGATGACTTTACCAGTCCAAAGAATCAAAAAATTCAGAAGATGCTTATCAATGATGCGCCAAAATATGGAAATGATATTGACTATGTAGATAATTTGGTTGTAGAAGTCTACGATCAGTATATTGATGAGATGAAGAAATATCCGAATACTAGATACGGAAGGGGGCCGATCGGAGGAATCCGTTATGCTGGAACATCCAGTATTTCCGCAAATGTCGGACAGGGAATGAATACAATGGCAACACCGGATGGACGTAAGGCTCATGAACCGCTTGCAGAAGGATGTTCACCAGCTCATTCTATGGATAAGAACGGTCCGACTGCAGTATTTAAATCTGTATCCAAGCTTCCGACGCATGAAATTACAGGAGGAGTTCTTTTAAATCAGAAAGTAACACCGCAAATGCTGTCTACGGAAGAAAACAAGCAGAAACTGGAAATGATCATTCGCACATTCTTTAACCGCCTGGATGGATATCATGTACAATATAATGTGGTATCCAGGGATACTTTGATTGATGCGCAGAAACATCCGGAAAAACATAAAGATTTGATTGTACGTGTTGCAGGATATTCTGCATTTTTCAATGTATTATCAAAAGCAACGCAGGATGACATCATTGGAAGAACAGAACAGACATTATAGTTTATTTCGGAAAAATGTTCTTTTATATGGAGAAAAACAAATTTTTATTATAGAATAGGAGAAGAAAAATGGAATTTATTTTAGATACAGTGGATTTGGAAGAAATCAGAGATGGAATTGACCATATGCCAATTGCAGGGGTTACAAGTAATCCTTCTATCGTAAAGAAAACAAGTCCAGAAGACTTTTTTGAGCATATGAGAAAAATACGTGAGATCATTGGGCAAGACAGAAGTCTTCATATTCAGGTGATTTCACTGGATGCGGATACGATTGTTGAAGAAGCACATAGGATTTTAAAAGAAATTGATACACAGGTTTATATCAAAGTTCCGGTTTCTTATGAAGGATTAAAAGCGATCAAGATGCTGAAGGCAGAAGGAGTCAATGTTACAGCAACTGCAGTATATGATTTAATGCAGGCATATTTTGCTTTGGCAGCAGGTGCTGATTACATTGCACCATATGTGAATCGAATTGGAAATTTGGGCAGCGATCCAATGGAATTGATTGGACATCTTCAGGATCGAATTGAAGATGACGGATATAACTGCAAGATTATCGCAGCGTCTTTTAAAGGCGTAGAACAGATAAAAAATGCACTGAATTATGGAGCAGAAGCAGTGACAGCGCCATACGCAATCCTGAAACAGGTTTTTGCAAATCCAAATATCGATAAGGCAGTCACAGATTTCAATCAGGACTGGTATAGTGTATATGGAGAAGGAAAGGGAATCTGTGATCTGTAGCCACAAAGCCGAATGATAGAATCAGATGAGAAAGGATGGGAGATATGACAGATCGGCAGACAAAAATTCTCGAAATCGTAACACAGCAGAAAAAAGTTGAGGTAGCGGCTTTGTCTGAAATGCTTGGCGTATCTCAGGTAACGATCCGAAAGGATTTGGATGCATTGGAAAGCATGGAACTGCTGGTAAGAGAACATGGTTATGCTACAGCCAAAAATATGTCAGATATCGGGAACCGTCTGGCCGTGCGGTATGACATAAAACAAAAACTTGCCCAGGCAGCAGCGGATCTTGTATCAGATGGAGAAACGGTCATGATTGAATCTGGGTCTAGCTGCGCTCTTTTGGCAGCATATCTTTCTGAAATGAAAAAAGAAATTACGATCATTACAAATTCTGCGTTTATTGCTCGGTTTATCCGGGAATCCGGCAGCGGTGATGTTAAGGTCATACTTCTTGGAGGAGAATATCAAAAAGATGCGGAAGTTATGGTTGGACCCCTCGTGAAGACGTGTGCAGAAGCCTTCTATGTGGATAAGCTGTTTATGGGAACGGATGGATATATTCCGAGGATTGGCTTTACATGCGGAGATATGATGCGGGCAGAAGCCATGAAAAGTATGATGGGATCTGCCAGAAAAGCAATTATTTTGACGGATTCCAGTAAATTTCAGGAACACGGAGTTGTTCTCCAGTCCCGTCTGAAAGATATTGATATAATATTTACAGATGATCAGATTCCAGCAGAAGCGAAATCAACACTTGAAAAAAATGGGATTCAGGTTGAGATTGTATAGTAAGTAAAAAATTCAAGTAGAAAATGCCCCTTAGATGGATGTTAAAAATCAGTCCGCCTAAGGGGCATTTTATCGTGCGGCCATAATACCTATCTGGGAAAAGCTGTTTGTATCTGGTGCATAACTTTTTGAGTATATGGATCCATCTGATCCATTTGCTGCAGTATTTTTTGCACATGTTTTGTTTCTGGTGTGTCAAAGGCTTTTACAGAAGCAGCCAGAAAAAAAAGCAAAAGAACACAAAAACCAATTCTCAATTTTAGAAATGTCCAGTATGTTGGGATTTTATTTTCTTCACTAGAAGATGGATTTCCAGAATTCATTTTTTCATAGGTTTGGTTCAGCCGCTGGCGTTCCAATTCAAACTTCAAATTTTGGTTCATCGTTATCACACTCCTTATTTTTTATTTTATGAAGCTGTTTCTAAAATATTTCTCAGAAAGAAATTGCAAAATAATAAATTTTTTTTGAAATATAGTTGACAATAAAATACAAAAGTGATACTTTAAATATAGATGTTAGCACTCGATATTGTTGAGTGCTAATAACAGGGAGGGAAAGATATGGAACTAAATGATCGTAAAAAGTTAATATTGAAAGCGATTATAGCCAACTATCTCGAAACTGGTGAACCGGTGGGATCAAGGACCATATCAAAACATCCGGATCTGAATTTGAGTTCCGCGACAATACGGAATGAAATGGCGGATTTGGAAGATATGGGACTTATTTTACAGCCGCACACATCAGCAGGACGAATTCCTTCCGATGCAGGATATCGCTTCTATGTAGATCAGCTGATGATGGAACGGGAGACAGAGAATGAAGAGAAACAGGCATTGATACAGAAGGTTGACAGAATGGAAGTTTTGTTAAAACAGGTAGCCAATGTTCTGGCAAGTAATACCAATTACGCTACTATGGTCTCATCCCCTCATTATCAGAAAGTTACATTGAAGTTTGTACAGCTGTCTCAGGTGGATCACGAACATCTGCTTGCTGTTATTGTGACTCAGGGCAATGTTGTAAAGAATAAGATGATGTCGGTGAAAGAACCGCTGTCCAATGAGGATATTTTGAAGCTGAATGTGCTGCTGAATACATTTCTTCAAGGATTATCGCTCAGGGATATTAATCTTGAACTGATTCAGACGATGAGAGAACAAGCAGGCATCCGGCAGGATATTTTAGAAAAAATTCTTGAGGAGGTTGCCAAGACGATCCATGAGGCAAATCAGATGGAGATTTATACAGGCGGAGCGGCCAATATCCTGAAGTATCCGGAATTGGGGAATCCAGATACAGCCACAGAGCTGCTGGATACTCTGGCAGAAAAAAAGGCATTGACAAAACTGGTTGACTCGACTTTGGATCAGGATGATGAACATCATGGAATACAAGTTTATATTGGAGAGGAATCTCCAGTGCAGAACATGAAGGACTGCAGTATTGTGACGGCAACGTATGAACTTGCGGAAGGCGGCACCGGAACGGTAGGAATTATCGGACCGAAGCGTATGAATTATCGAAAAGTTGTAAAGACTTTGAAGAATCTGACAGAGGAGCTGGATGATATCTTTAAGGGAAAAACCTGAGAAAGGAAGTGAAGGAATGAAAGAACAAGAAAAGAAATTCCAGGAAAAAGAGGAAAAAGAAGCAGAAACATCTGCAGAAAATATAGAAGAAAAAGAGGCTGATAAGACTGAAGGCAAATCAGAAGACAAGAAAGATGATTTCAAAGATCAGCTTGAAGCTAAGGACGCAGAGATTGCGGATTGGAAAGATAAATATCAGAGACTGATGGCAGAATTTGAAAATGCCAGAAAGAGAATGAACAAAGAAGCAACTCAGCGTTATGATATGGGTGCTATGGGAGTGCTTGAAAAACTTCTTCCGGTCATTGACAATTTTGAGAGAGGTCTTGAAAGCGTATCCGAAGAGGAAAAAGATTCCGCTTTTGTACACGGAATCCAGCAGATTTACAAACAGCTGATGGCTGTTATGGAAGATCTTGGAGTTACGCCGATGGATGCAGAAGGAAAAGAATTTGATGCTAACCTTCATAATGCGGTCATGCATGTGGAAGACGACGAACTTGGAGAAAACATTGTGGCAGAAGAAATGCAGAAAGGATACATGTACAAAGAAAGCGTACTTCGTCACAGTATGGTAAAAGTAGCAAACTAACATTGAATACTGGGCTGGAATAAGCAGAGCGTATTTAAAAGTTAGGCAAAGCTATACTAATAGAATTGAAAAATGAAAAAATGATAGAGTTTAGGAGGAATAAATCATGGGTAAAATCATTGGTATTGACTTAGGAACAACAAACAGCTGTGTAGCTGTTATGGAAGGTGGAAAACCTAATGTTATTACAAATGCAGAAGGTATGAGAACAACACCGTCTATTGTAGCCTTTACAAAGACAGGTGAGCGTGTAGTTGGTGAACCTGCAAAACGTCAGGCAGTTACAAACGCTGAAAAAACAATCTCTTCTATTAAGAGACATATGGGAACTGATTACAAAGTAAATATTGACGGAAAAGCATACTCTCCACAGGAGATTTCCGCAATGATTCTTCAGAAATTAAAATCCGACGCAGAAAACTATTTAGGAGAAAAAGTAACAGAAGCAGTCATTACAGTTCCTGCATACTTCAACGATGCTCAGCGTCAGGCAACAAAAGATGCAGGTAAGATTGCTGGACTGGATGTAAAACGAATCATCAACGAGCCGACAGCAGCAGCATTGTCTTATGGACTGGATAATGAAAATGAGCAGAGAATCATGGTATATGACTTAGGAGGAGGTACATTCGATGTGTCTATCATCGAAATTGGTGATGGTGTCATTGAAGTATTATCTACAGCCGGAGATAACAAGCTGGGCGGAGACGACTTTGATAATGTAATTACACAGTATATGCTGGATGAGTTCAAAAAACAGGAAGGTGTAGACTTATCTACAGATAAGATGGCAATGCAGAGATTAAAAGAAGCTGCAGAAAAAGCAAAGAAAGAATTATCTTCTTCTACAACAACCAATATCAACCTTCCGTTCATCACTGCAACAGCAGAAGGACCAAAACATTTTGATATGAATCTTACAAGAGCTAAATTTGATGAATTAACAGCTCATCTTGTAGAAAGAACAGCAGGACCTGTTAATTCTGCATTGAACGATGCAGGATTGTCTGCTTCAGAATTAAGCAAAGTTCTTTTAGTTGGCGGATCAACACGTATCCCGGCTGTTCAGGATAAAGTAAAACAGTTAACAGGAAAAGAGCCGTTTAAAGGAATTAACCCGGATGAATGTGTTGCAATCGGTGCATGTATCCAGGGCGGTAAATTAGCTGGTGATGCCGGAGCAGGCGACATCCTTCTTCTGGATGTAACTCCTCTTTCATTATCTATCGAGACAATGGGCGGTGTTGCGACAAGACTGATTGAACGTAATACAACGATTCCTACAAAGAAGAGCCAGATCTTCTCAACAGCAGAAGATAACCAGAGTGCAGTAGATATCAATGTAGTTCAGGGTGAGAGACAGTTTGCGAAAGACAATAAATCTCTTGGAAGATTCCGCCTGGATGGTATTGCACCTGCAAGACGTGGAGTGCCTCAGATTGAAGTAACATTTGATATTGACGCAAATGGTATTGTAAATGTTTCTGCAAAAGATTTAGGAACAGGAAAAGAACAGCACATTACTATTACAGCAGGATCTAATATGTCTGAGGAAGACATCGATAAAGCAGTAAAAGAAGCTGCAGAATTTGAAGCTCAGGATAAGAAGAGAAAAGAAGCAATCGATGTAAGAAATGAAGCAGATTCTATGGTATTCCAGACAGAGAAAGCTTTGGAAGAAGCAGGAGACAAGGTAGATGCTTCTGAAAAAGCGGCAGTAGAAGATGATCTGAAAGCATTAAAGGATCTTGTTGAACAGACAAAAGATCAGGAAATGACAGATGCACAGGTTGAAGACATGAAAGCTAAAAAAGATAAACTGATGACCAGTGCTCAGAACCTTTTTGCTAAGATGTATGAGGCAGCTGCAGGTCAGGCAGCACCGGAAGGAGATGCAGGTCAGACAGCATCCGGCGGTGCAGATGACAATGTCGTTGATGGAGATTACAAAGAGGTTTAATAGAAAAAAGAAAAGGTAGACGATCATGGCAGAGAAGAGAGATTACTATGAGGTGTTAGGGGTTGACCGTAACGCTTCTGATGCAGAGATAAAAAGAGCCTACCGAAAACTCGCAAAAAAATATCATCCAGATATGAACCCTGGAGACAAAGAAGCAGAAGCAAAGTTCAAAGAAGTGACAGAAGCCTATGAAGTGCTGAGTGATTCTGAGAAAAAAGCGCAGTATGACCAGTTTGGTCATGCTGCCTTTGAACAGGGCGGAGGTTTTAATGGCGGAGGCTTTGGCGGCTTTGATTTTGGCGGAGATATGGGTGACATCTTTGGCGATCTTTTCGGCGGTATGTTTGGCGGCGGAGCAAGAGGCGGGCAGAGACAACAGAACCGTCCGGCGCAGGGAGCCCATGTCCGTGCAAGAGTTCATGTGACCTTTGAAGAAGCTATTTTTGGTACGTCAAAGAAGATAGAGATTACACTAAAAGATGAGTGCACATCTTGTCACGGAACTGGTGCAAAACCGGGAACAAAACCAGAGACCTGTCCGAAGTGCGGCGGCCGCGGACAGATTGTATATACACAGCAGTCTATGTTTGGTACAGTGCAGAATGTACAGACCTGTCCGGAATGTCATGGAACCGGTAAAGTCATCCGGGAAAAATGCCCGGATTGTCATGGAACTGGCTACACGAGCAGCCGAAAGACAATCGAAGTCACGGTACCTGCCGGAATTGATAACGGACAGAGTATCCGAATTCGTGGAAAAGGAGAACCTGGAATCAATGGAGGTCCAAGAGGAGATCTTCTTGTGGAAGTAATTGTACAGAGACATCCAAAATTCCAGAGACAGGATACGACAATCTATTCAACAGAGCCAATTTCATTTACGCAGGCAGCTTTAGGTGCAACGATTCAGATTCCGACGGTAGACGGACCATATGAATATACGATCAAACCGGGAACTCAGACTGATACAAGAATTCGTCTGAAAGGAAAAGGTGTCCCTATGGTAAGAAATAAGAATGTCAGAGGAGATCATTTTGTCACTTTAGTCGTTCAAGTACCAGAACATTTAAATGGAGAACAGAGAGCAGCACTGCAGAGATTCCAGGAAGCAATGGGAGAAGTTCCAAAGCACCAGGAACATGAACACAAAGGGTTCTTTGGGAAACGTAAAAAATAATAATAAAATAAAAAAGGAAGAAGTTGTGTAATGGCTTCTTCCCTTTTTTTCTATGAAAGCTCTGTTAGGATAAAAAATCCAGCAGATGTTCAAGACTGTGAGCAATTCCGTCTTCATTGTTAGACAGAGTCACCTCATCTGCAGTTTCTTTCAGTGCGTCGCAGGCATTTCCCATTGCTATGCCATGTCCGGCAAACTGTATCATTTCTAAATCATTTTCTGCATCTCCGAAGGCAATTACTTCTTCCGGGCATATTCCTAAATTCTCACAAACAAACTGCAGACTGGCCGCTTTGTGTATATTTTTGGGCATAATCTCAATGTAAAACGGAGCCGTGCGGACGAACTCCAGACGATTTTCATATGGTTTGCCGATGACAGCCAAGACATCATACAGCTGTTCTGGATGTACGGAAGTCAGGATTTTGACAAGATCAAAATTTAAAGCGTCGGTCAATGAAGGAACGATAGTGCACTCCATTGCATTATTGGAGCATTCATGATCTAGTTTGTAGGTATCAGCAGATTCAGCATAAAACCGTTCCCCATCGTCAATAATCGGAAAAACCGGAAAGCCCTTTAGATAATGCAAGACTTCCACAGCAAGATCATGAGGAATGATCGTCTGAGAAAGAATTTCTTTGGTTGAGGCATCGACGATTTTGCCTCCGTTATAAGCAATTAAAATGCCATGATGTTTATCACAGTCTAAAGCATGCATTTCACGGAAAAGTCCATGGAGAGGACGTGCAGAGGCAAGTACGACACGGATTCCATGTTCCTGTGCCTGTTTAAGAGCTCTGGCGGTTTTGGGCGTAACTGCTTTTTCATCATTGCACAAAGTACCGTCTAGATCCAGTGCGATCAATTTGTAGTTCATACGTAAAAATTCCTTTCTATACCTATTATCTCTGCAGTTAGTATAACTCAAATAATCCGGACCGTGCAATAACTGGTATCTGAATAAGCAATAATCCCAAAACAGTTCTGTTTAAAATCGCAATCATCTTTTGAAAGCAGTGCTGTGCGCAAGGCAGCATCTTGGAAAGCAGTATATTTTTGCCATAAAGTAAGAAAGAAATCGTAATAAAAATGTAAGGGAAATCTCCATGATTCTTTGAATTTATTTGCTATGATTAAGAAAAATGGAGGTGGTGTTTGTGAAAAAGAATTTTTTGGCAGTCATGTTTGCAGTATATTTTTGTATATTAACATGGATCATTGTCTTTAAAATGAGCTTTTCATTGGAAGAATTAGGACATGTAAGGAGTTTGAATTTGATTCCTTTAAAAGGATCGATGATTGTAAATGGAAAGCTGAATTTTGAGGAAATTGTGCAAAATGCAATTGCATTTCTTCCTCTTGGAGTATTTGTCAGAGCTTTGTCAGAGAAGAAAAATCTGTTTCAGGAAATTGCGGCTGTTGCTCTGGTAAGTATAGTGTATGAAACGATACAGTACATTTTGGCAATTGGGCGGACTGATATTACGGATGTTCTTGCTAATACGATTGGAGGTATTGTTGGAATCGCAATCTGTGCATTGATTGAAAGAATATGCGGAAGGGAAGATCGGTTTGTTCTGGTGATTTCTATATGCACGGGAATTGGCGTCTTTGCAGTGGCAGGGTTGATTGTGCTCCTATTTGCGGTAAATTATTCCTGATTAGAAGAAGGCATTGTATCAAAAATCTTTTCTCGTGAATACTATAAATAAGTGCAAGATTTGCATATTGTGTTCTGTGTACATCATATGATTTTAAGAAAATTTTTAAAAAGAGGTAATAGAAATGATACAAATCAGGCATGGAAATGGTATATAATGCCAGTGATCCGACGTATAGGAAAGGAGATTTGATTATGATGCATGTTAGAGAAAACTTTTTTATCGAAAAGAATCAAACAGAATATATATTAAAAAAACGAATGACAAAAGAAGGAGAAGAGATGCACTATGATCATCTTGGAACCTACGGCACACTCTCGGAGGCAAGAGATGCAGTGATTAAAGAAATGATCCGCGAAGAGGTCAATCGGAAAAAATCCGTACCGCTTCATGAAATTATTTATTTGATGAAGCAGCGATACCAGGAACTTTCCAGAGAAAATCATTTTTTTTATAGGATTTCATGGCGAGTGTAAGAAACCAGCCGGGTGATGCCCGGCTGGTTTCATTAATTAACAGGATATAAGTTTTAATGGTGTTGTAACTACAACATACTTTTCTTGAAAAAATCACTATAATGAGATTATCATAAAGCTAAGAAAGGAAAAATAATATGATTCGAAAGGTGATACAGATTGATACAAAAAAATGTGACGGATGCGGTCTGTGCGCAGAGGCATGTCATGAAGGAGCAATTGGGATTGTAGATGGAAAGGCTAAACTGCTTCGGGATGATTACTGTGATGGCCTGGGCGACTGTCTTCCGGTTTGTCCGCAGGATGCCATTTCTTTTATAGAAAGAGAAGCGGCACCATATGATAAAGTGGCTGCTATGAAAAATATTAGGGAAAAAGCGGGAACTATGCTTGCCCAGTGGCCGGTGCAGATTCAGCTTGCGCCGCTTCAGGCGCCTTATTTTCAGGGGGCAGATCTGTTGGTTGCCGCAGACTGTACTGCGTATGCTTATGGAAAATTCCATAAAACATTTATGGAAGATAAGGTTACTTTGATTGGATGTACAAAATTGGACGGAGTGGATTATTCTGAAAAATTGGGAGAGATCTTAAAGCGAAATGAAATCAAAAGTATAACTGTTGTCCGAATGGAGGTTCCGTGCTGCAGAGGAATGGAACTGGCTGTTCGAAGGGCAGCAGAAATTTCAGGAAAAGAGATTTCAATCCAGGTGATTGTCATTTCGGTAGACGGCAGAATTCAGAAAGAAGAGAATTAGGCTGGAAAAGACAGAAGATTATGATAAAATAATTTTATATAACCGACGAAGGATGGAGATATTCTTATCGCTTCGTCGGTTTTCATTTAGTTAGAAAATACCGGATATCTCTTGTATGAAAAAACCTTTTATGATACACTAATAAATTGATATGTCTTGATACGGAAAAGAAAAATGATAGGAAAGGAGTTAGGAATACATGGGATGGAATAAGATCACGATTCATACGGTTACAACAGCAGAAGATATGATCAGCTATGAGTTAACAGAGCTGGGAGCGGCAGGAGTTGAAGTAGAAGATCATGTTCCGCTGACAGAAGAAGAGAAGAAGGTTATGTATGTAGATCTTCTGCCGGATGAGATCGCTCCTGATGACGGCACCGCAAAGATTCACTGCTATTTTGATGAAGAAGAGGATTTGGAAGATATCACATGGAAGATTCAGGAGATGCTTCATCGGCTTAGTCAGTTTATGGAAATCGGAGATGGAACGATTTCTTTTGATAAAACAAAGGAAGAAGACTGGGTCAACAACTGGAAGAAATATTTTAAACCAATTCGTTTAGATGATCAGATTGTTATAAAACCTACCTGGGAAACGCTGGAGAATTTGGAAAAAGACACGATTGTTATAGAAATTGATCCGGGAACAGCCTTTGGAACGGGATCACATGAGACGACCAAACTGTGTATTGAAGGAATGAAGCCATATATAAAGCCAGGTTCAATGATGCTGGATGTAGGATGTGGAAGTGGAATTCTCTCGATCATTGGATTAAAACTAGGGGCGGCTCATGCAGTATTGACAGATATTGATCCTAATGCAGTCATAGCTGCAAAGGAAAATTTTCAGGTTAATCATATTTCGGAAGATCAATATGAAGTGTACCAGGGGAATATCCTTGAAGATCATGAGTTTGCCCAGATGATCGGGGGGAAACGCTATCCGGTGATTGTAGCGAATATTTTGGCAGATGTACTGCTTCCGCTGATTGAAATTGCGGGTCAGTTCATGACAGAAGATGGTGTTTTTGTCCTGTCTGGTATCATTGATACAAAAGAACAGGAGATTGCGGAAAAATTAAGAGATTATGATTTTGATATTCTGGAAACCAGAAGGATGAAAGACTGGGTATCCATCACAGCGGGAAAGAGGAAATAGGATGCATCGATTTTTTATAAAAGAAGAACAGATCGGGCAGGATGAAATCTGGATCCGGGGCGGCGACGTCAATCATATCAAAAATGTTCTTCGAATGAAAACAGGAGATAAAGTTTTTTTAAGCTGTGAAAACGATTTGGAATATGAATGCAGTCTGGAAGAATTCTCGGAAGATGGAATTCGTGCAAAAATCTTGGATATCCATGGAATGGAAACAGAGTTAAAAACAGAACTTGTCCTGTATCAGGGATTGCCAAAAGGCGACAAGATGGAATGGATTATACAAAAAGCTGTGGAGCTGGGAGCCAGCAAAATTGTTCCGGTTCGAATGAAGCGGTGTGTAGTTAAACTGGATGAAAAAAAGGCAGAAAAGAAAGTGAAACGATGGAATGCGATTGCACAGAGTGCAGCGAAACAGGCCAGAAGAGGAAAAATTCCGTATATATCTGAGGTTGTGGATTTCCAGACTGCTGTGAAAGAGGCAGAAAATCTTGATATGCTTTTGGTTCCGTATGAAGAGGCAAAAGGAATGGAGGAATCCAGAAAGCTTTTGAAACAAGGAAAAGGGAAGTCATCCATTGGAATCATGATTGGACCAGAGGGAGGCTTTGACCGGGAAGAAATTGAGATGGCAGGAGAAGCCGGAGGAGACATCATAACACTTGGAAAACGTATTTTGCGAACAGAAACAGCTGGTATGACAGTACTTTCCATTTTGATGTTTCTGCTGGAAGAATAAGATGGAGGGAAATATGACAATATATTTTGATAACGCGGCCACAACAAAAGCTTTTCCTGAAGTAATCAAAGTGATGGAAGAAGCGATGCAGGTGACCTATGGAAATCCATCCGCAAAGCATGTGAAAGGGATGGAAGCAGAAAATCTTATAAAAGAAGCACAGGATGTGATTGCAGGATCCCTGAAGGCAAAGCCAAAAGAAATCTTTTTTACTTCAGGGGGCACAGAATCGAATAATACGGCGATTATCGGAACAGCAATGAAAAATCATAGACGCGGGAAGCATATTATTACTTCTCGGATTGAACATGCTTCAGTTTATGAACCAATGAAATTTTTGGAAGATCAGGGATTTGAAATTACATATCTGGATGTAAATAAAAAAGGTTATTTGTGTCTAGATGAGCTGGAGGCGGCGATTCGCCCGGATACAACACTAGTGTCATTGATGTTTGTTAACAATGAGATTGGAACGGTGCAGCCGATAAAAGAGGCTGGTGAAATCATAAAGAAAAAGAATCCGGAGACGGTGTTTCATGTAGACGCGATTCAGGCTTATGGAAAAGTGCCAATCACACCGAAAAATATGAAAATCGATCTTCTTTCCATGAGCGGTCATAAAATCCATGGACCAAAAGGAGTCGGTTTTCTCTATATACGGGAAGGTACGAGAATACAGCCGTTAATCTATGGCGGAGGGCAGCAGAAAGGAATGCGTTCCGGAACAGAAAATGTGCCTGGGATTGCCGGACTTGGCTGTGCGTGCCGGCTGATGATCGGGGAACAATATGAAAATGCGGATAAAATTCGGAAAATCAAGGAATATTTTCAGGAGAGGATCAAAGAAATTGATGATATCCTCGATAATTCAGGGGAAGCACCGCATATTGCAAGCATCAGTTTTAAAGGGCTGCGCAGTGAAGTTCTGCTTCATGCTTTGGAAGAGAAAGGAATTTATGTATCTTCAGGATCTGCCTGCTCTTCTAACAAAAAGCAGCCGGTCAGCGGCACTTTAAATGCGATCGGGCTTCCAGATGAGTATAAGGATGGAACACTCCGATTCAGTTTTTCATTGGAAAATACAAAAGAAGAAGTAGATGAGACAATCGAGGCATTAAAAGAACTGGTACCAATGCTTCGGAGATTTGTAAGAAGATAAGAAAGGGAGAAGGAAATGAAGGTAACAGCCTTTTTGATCAAGTATGGAGAAATTGCGATTAAAGGAAAGAATCGCTTTATGTTTGAAGACGCTTTGATGCGTCAGATTCGTTTTGCCATGAAGCCAGTAGGGGATTTTGATGTCCGGAAAGAATCTGGCCGCATGTTTGTTGAAGGCAGGGGAGAATTTGATTATGATGAGGCGGTAGAGGCTTTGCAGAAAGTTTTCGGAATCGTCGCAATCTGTCCAATGGTAGTGGAAGAAACAAAAGATATCGAACATCTAAGAAAAATGGTTCTGGCATTTATCGATGAGCAGTATCCTGTCAAAGATTTTACATTCAAAGTTCATGCCCGCAGAGGAGACAAGCAGTTTCCTATGACTTCTATGGAGCTGAATATGGATATTGGAGAAAAGATGCTGGATGCGTTTGAAGGAATCAAGGTTGATGTACATCATCCAGATGTGATGGTGAATATTGAGGTGAGGAAATATATCTATATTTATTCTCAGGAAATTAAAGGACCAGGCGGAATGCCGGTAGGAACCAATGGAAGAGCCATGCTGCTGTTGTCTGGAGGAATTGACAGCCCGGTAGCAGGTTATATGATTGCAAAACGAGGAGTAAGAATCGATGCCACATATTTCCATGCTCCGCCTTATACAAGTGAGAGAGCGAAACAAAAAGTAGTAGATCTGGCTAAAATCGTTGCCCAGTATGCGGGACCAATTGATCTGCACGTGGTTAACTTTACGGATATTCAGCTCGCAATTTATGAAAAATGCCCTCATGATGAATTAACAATCATCATGCGAAGATATATGATGAAGATTGCGGAACATTTCGCAAAAAAAAGAGATGATCTGGCGTTGATTACAGGAGAAAGCATCGGACAGGTAGCAAGTCAGACAATTCACAATCTGGCAATCACCAATGAAGTATGTGAGCTTCCGGTTTTCCGTCCGTGTATTGGCATGGATAAGCAGGAAATCGTAGATATTGCAGAAAAGATTGGAACGTTTGAGACATCTATACAGCCATTTGAAGACTGCTGTACGATTTTTGTAGCAAAACATCCGGTAACAAAAGGAAATTTGAAAAGAATTCAGAAATCAGAAGAACATCTGAAAGATGTGATCGATGATTTGATGAAAGAAGCTATTGATACAACTGAGGTTATTCATGTAAAATAAACGGCTGAATTTTGTTAAGAACCTCGTCCGCGTTTTCTGAGGAAATGATGAGTTTGAAAGGTTTCGAGAGATCCAAGCTTAGAAGGGTCATCAGTGATTTCGCGCTGACTATATAGGAACCTTTGGCAATTTCATAGCTGCCAGGATATTGATTGATAATGTCAATAAAAGAATCAAGTTCTTTGATTGAATGAAGTTGAATCATGATAGAACACATAATAATCTCCTTAGATCCGTTGGTTTCAGAATTCAAGGACTAGTGTACCCGCATTTTATCAAAAAGTCAATAGAAAGGGAAATTTATGGATATATATGGGAAAAAGGCGGCAATTGTCACCTTGGGCTGCAAGGTCAACCAGTATGAGACGGACGCTATGCGTTCCATGCTGGAAAATGCCGGGGTAACGATTGTCGGTGCCGGAGATGAGCCGGATATTTATATCGTAAATACATGTTCTGTCACAAATATGGCAGAGAGAAAATCTAGGCAGATGCTCCATCGGGCAAAGCGAAAAAATCCGAATGTCGTTGTTGTGGCTGTAGGCTGTTATGCTCAGGTTGGGAAAAAAGAACTGGCAGCGGATGAACATATAGATCTTATTATTGGGAATAATAAAAAGAAAGATCTTGTAAAAATTTTGGAAGATTTTGAACCGGAAAGTATGCCGGAAACCAAAGTATTGGATATTGCGGCAGACCGCACCTTTGAAAATCTTCATGTGGATCATATCGAGACCCACACAAGAGCATATATTAAAGTGCAGGATGGCTGTAATCAGTTCTGCTCTTATTGTATTATTCCTTATGCCAGGGGACGAGTCCGCAGCAGACAGAAAGAAGATGTTCTGGAAGAAATCAGGAATCTTGCATGCAAGGGCTGCCGTGAATTTGTTATAACTGGGATCCATGTAACTTCTTATGGCACTGATTTAGGAGACATCCGTCTCATCGATCTGCTGGAGGAGATATCACAGATCGAAGGAGTGATGCGGATACGGCTGGGCTCTCTGGAACCGGGATTTATAACCGAAGATGTTCTGGAGAGACTGAGTCGTCTTGATAATTTCTGTCCGCATTTCCATTTATCTCTTCAGAGCGGATGTGATACAGTGCTTGCCAGGATGAACCGAAAATATACGACAAAAGATATCAGAGAAAAATGTGAGAAGATCCGGGAGTTCTTTGACATGCCGGCACTAACGACAGATATTATTGTAGGTTTTCCTGGAGAAACAGAGGAGGAATTCGAAATAACAAGAAAATTCCTGGAAGAAATACAACTGTATGAAATGCATATTTTTAAATATTCTGTCCGTAAAGGCACAAAGGCAGCCGCCATGGATCATCAGGTTCCTGACCAGATCAAGACAAAGAGAAGTGATATTCTTTTGGAGATGGCTGCAAGAAATAAAAAAGCTTTTGAGGAAGCACAGCTTGGCAAAGAAAAAGAAGTCTTGATGGAAGAAGAATTGCGAGGGAAAAAAGACTGGTATGTAGGACATACCAGAGAATATATCAGGACTGCAGCCTATTCTAAGATTCCTCTGGATCATCAGATTGTGAAAACAGAATTGACAAAAATTTCAGAGGATGGATATGTAGAAGCAATCCTTGTACCATAAGAGAAAAATGTTAAGCGAAAGTGAAATTTTATGGTTTGCCATTGCTATTTTTAAATTTTTATATTAGAATAAGATTACATGAAAGGGACGTGATAATATGGATAACAATCGTACACAACATTTTTCGGTTGTAAAAGAAGAGCTTGATGTGCACATGATTTTAGCCCGTGTATATGAAGCACTGCAGGAAAAAGGTTACAATCCTGTAAATCAGATGGTAGGCTACATTATGTCAGGAGATCCTACGTATATAACCAGTCATAAGAATGCCCGGAGCATTATCAATAAGGTAGAACGTGATGAAATCATCGAAGCTCTGCTGGAAAATTATATTGATACAAAACTCAGGTAAGGCCAGGTTATGAGAATATTAGGATTGGATTATGGAACGAAGACAGTGGGAGTTGCGGTGAGTGATGACCTTGGGCTGACAGCACAGCCTTTGGAGACAATCACCCGGAAGGATGCCAATAAGCTCCGTAAAACATATGCAAGGATTGAGGAGTTAGTGAGAGAGTATCAGGCCGAGGCCATTGTGCTTGGGTTTCCAAAGAATATGAACAATACAGTCGGTGAACGGGGAGATGCTGCGATAGATTTCCGCGATGCTTTAGTGCGGCGTATCGGTATTCCTGTCATCTTATGGGATGAAAGGCTCACGACCGTTGCTTCTGAAAAGGTATTGATGGAAAGCGGTGTAAGACGTGAAAACCGCAAAAAAGTAATCGATCAGATTGCGGCGTCTTTTATTTTACAGGGATATCTGGATTCCCGCAGGGAAGGATAAGGACGAATGGGAAAAAATGATAATAAGATACTTCTTTTTGATGAGGAAGGTCAGGAGATTGAATTATATGTCCTGGAACAGACAACGCTGGCTGGGAAAAATTATCTTCTGGCTGCTGATTCACTGGGAGACGACGGAGTCGTTATGATTATGAAAGAAGTTGAGTTGGAAGACGATATGGTGTCCTATGAATTTGTAGAGGACGAAGAAGAACTGAAAATAATTTCAGGAATCTTTAATGAATTAACTGATGAATTTGAAGTGAGATTATAAAACAATCGATTGTCATCCCGGAGGAAAGATGGAGGAAAAACTTTGAGAGACAATCAACAGCAACAAAGACAACAGGTAAGACAAAAGAAAGATAACAACACAAAGGAAAAAAGAACGTATAACAGAACCGGCAGTCATAATCAAAAAGGACGCCGTAATGGAGCGGTACGCAGGAAGCCAAGTTCTGTCAAAATTATACCTCTTGGAGGACTTGGACAGATCGGAATGAATATTACGGCGTTTGAGTGCAATAACCAGATTCTGGTGGTGGACTGTGGTCTTGCGTTTCCGGATGAAGATATGCTTGGAATCGATCTGGTCATTCCAGATATCACATATCTGAAGGAGAATGCAAAAAAAATCCGCGGTCTTGTCATTACCCACGGCCATGAGGATCATATCGGAGCAATTCCGTATATTGAAAAGGAACTTAATATGCCAATCTATGCGACGAAACTTACGATGGCACTGATTGACAATAAACTGAAGGAGCATGGGATTTCAGAACAGGTCCAGAAGAATGTAGTTTCCCATGGAGATAAGGTCAAGTTGGGTATTTTTGAGGTTGAATTTATTAAGACCAATCATAGTATTGCAGATGCGGCTGCACTGGCAATTACCACACCGGCGGGTGTTATCATACACACTGGTGATTTTAAGATTGACCATACGCCGCTGTTTGGAGAGGCAATTGATCTTGCTAAATTCGCAGAATTAGGCAGCAAAGGAGTTCTTGCACTGATGGCGGATAGTACGAACGTGGAACGGCAGGGCTATACGTTATCGGAAAAGAATGTAGGAAAACGCCTGGATGGTATATTTGCCGAGCACCTGAAGGGGCGTATGATCATCGCAACGTTTGCGTCTAATGTTGACCGTGTGCAGCATATTATTAATTCTGCTCATAAATATGGCAGAAAGGTTGCGGTGGAAGGAAGGAGCATGGTAAATATCATTACCACAGCTTCTGAATTGGGATATTTAAAAATTCCTAAAAATACTTTAATTGAAACGGATCAAATTAAAAATTATCCGGATGATCAGATTGTTTTAATCACGACAGGAAGCCAGGGAGAGCAGATGGCAGCATTATCCCGTATGGCAAATTCAACTCACAGAAAAGTATCGATCGTACCATCAGACACCATTATATTCAGTTCAAGTCCGATTCCTGGAAATGAAAAGAATATATCAAAGATCATGAATGAGCTGGCAATCAAGGGAGCTAAAGTAGTATTCCAAGATACTCACGTTTCCGGTCATGCTTGCCGGGAAGAAATTCGGCTGATTTATGCTTTGACAAAACCTAAATATGCAATTCCAGTTCATGGGGAATATCGTCATTTGATGCGTCACAAAGAACTTGCCATTGAGATGGGCATTCCAAAGCAAAATACTTTTGTACTTGCGGAAGGGGACGTGCTCGAACTGAATAAGAGACAAGGCAAAGTGACTGGAAAAGTGCAGGCCGGAGGAATTCTGGTAGATGGATTGGGAGTTGGTGATGTAGGAAATATTGTTCTGAATGACCGCAAGATGCTGTCACAAAATGGTTTGATTATTGCGACAGTGACACTTCAGAGACATGGCAGACAGATTCTTGCCGGTCCGGATATAGTATCCAGAGGTTTTGTTTATGTAAGAGAATCAGAATCTTTGATGGAAGGAGCCAGGGAAGTTGCGCTGGCGGCAGTGGAAGAATGTATAGAACGCAATATTTCAGACTGGGCTCGAATAAAGAACAGTATCAAGGAGGCTCTGAGTAATTACATTTGGAAAAATACGAAGAGAAATCCAATGATTCTTCCAATCATAACAGAAGTATAATGCCAGAATAAGCGGGGGATATGAAATATGTACAAAAAAGGAAAAAAATTTATGATGTCAGAATCCGTCCGCCTCTTTTTTAAGACTATGGTGGGGGTTTTGATCATATGTGCAATTTTCGGCATATTTTGTATCGCGTATTTTGTGGCAGAGGATACTTTTTCCAATCCAGCCTATGACAGGAATGGAAATCAGTCAATTGAAGTTGTTGTAAAGGATTCGGATTCGGAAATGGATGTAGCGGATCAGCTGAAAGATAAGAAACTGATCAATGGAACCTGGAGGTTTCGTATTCGAAAATATTTTTCAAGATATAAAGACGAATCATTCGTTCCTGGGACATATCATTTTTATCAGTCCCAGGGAATGGATGATATCATATCCATATTATGTGGAGAACATGAGACAGAGGAGATTCAATAATGATCGTTGATGAACACATTTCCGATTATCTCCATTCCCTGATCAAAGAAGACAGCAATCAGGAACTCTGTCGTATAGAGGAAGAGGCCAGGAGTCAGCACGTGCCGATTGTAAAACCGGAAACAAAAGAACTGCTGAAGATCCTGGTCCTTTTAAAGCGTCCGAAAAAAATTCTGGAAATCGGAGCTGCAGTAGGATTTTCTTCCCTCTATATGAACATGTATCAGCCGGTGGGCGGTACAGTTGTCACGATTGAGCGGAATGAGAAGCGGATTCAAAAAGCAAAAGAAAATATTAGAAGTATGGGTCGGGAAGATCAGATCACTTTATTAGAAGGTGATGCGGCAGACATATTAAAAAAAATCGACGATTCGTTCGATTTTATTTTTATGGATGCTGCAAAAGGGCAGTATATTGCTTTTCTTGATGAAGTGATGCGGCTTCTGGCACCGGAAGGATTATTGATATCAGATAATGTCCTTCAGGATGGAGATATCGTAAAGTCAAGATACGCCATAGAAAGGCGGGACCGCACCATTCATAAACGGATGCGGGATTATTTATATACTATTAAAAATCACAGTATGCTGGAAACAGCGATATTGACCGTAGGCGACGGCGTTGCCGTCAGTCAAAAAATAGGAGAAAATCATGAGAAAGAGTGAATTATTAATTCCAGCAAGTAACCTGGAAGTCTTAAAGACAGCAGTTCTTTATGGAGCAGATGCAGTATATATTGGAGGAGAGATGTATGGGCTTCGGGCAAAAGCAAAAAATTTTTCGATGGAAGATGTAAAAGAAGGAGTAGATTTTGCTCATCAGCATGGAGTCAAAGTTTATATCACAGCTAATATTGTGGCTCATAATGGGGATTTAGAGGGAATCCGGGAGTATTTTAGAGAGTTGAAGGCAATTGGACCAGATGCGCTGATTATATCAGATCCAGGTGTGTTTATGATTGCAAAAGAAGAATGTCCTGAGATTGACCGCCACGTCAGCACACAGGCAAACAGTACAAACTATGCTACCTACAATTTCTGGTATCAGCAGGGAGCTTCCAGGGTTGTCGCAGCTAGAGAGTTATCGCTGGCAGAAATCAAGGAAATCCGGGCGCATATTCCTGAAGATATGGAAATTGAAGCATTTGTGCACGGAGCTATGTGTATTTCTCATTCCGGAAGATGTTTGTTAAGTAATTATTTTACAGGAAGAAATGCCAACAGTGGTGAATGTACACATCCATGTCGATGGAAATATGCAGTGATGGAAGAAACAAGGCCAGGAGAGTACATGCCGGTTTATGAAAACGAGAGAGGAACTTATATTTTTAATTCTAAAGATTTGTGTATGGTAGAATATATTGATCAGATTCTGGAGGCAGGTATTGACAGCCTGAAGATTGAAGGGCGGATGAAGACTGCGCTTTATGTGGCAGCAGTTGCAAGAACTTATCGGAAAGCGATTGATGATTGTGAGGAATCTGTAGAAAAATATAAAGCCAATATGGAATATTATCGGGAAGAAATTGCAAAATGTACTTACCGACAGTTTACAACAGGATTTTATTTTGGAAAAACGAATGAGAATTCTCAAATCTATGATAATAATACGTATATTAAAAATTACACATATATCGGAATCGTTCAGGGGCATAATGAGAAAGGATATGCCCTATTAGAACAGAAAAATAAGTTTTCTGTCGGTGAGACAATTGAGGTCATGATTCCTGATGGAACGAATCTGGAAGTAACTGTGAAGGCAATAGAAGATGAAGAGGGAAATCAGATGGAATCAGCGCCGCATCCAAAACAGATGATTTATGTTGATTTTGGACAGAGAATAGAAGATGGATATCTTTTAAGAAGAAAAGAATAGAGAGTTGATTGAAAATTTAACTGCAGCATAAATTGCTGCAGTTAGAATTACAAGACATAAAAGCTATGGAGCTTAAGTTTTGACTTCATGGCTTTTTTATCTGTTTTTCTAGTGGGATTATCTTTGTTCTGCCTTTAGATTGGATGAACCATATAAATGAGAAAAATATAATTTCCATTTATCAGAAATCCTATCGTTAAAAATAAGATACAGACAATGGATTTTCAATGGAATTGATGAGAGGAAAAGCACTTTTTTGGGCCTGAAATCATAATATGATAAAAAGGCTTAGAAGGGTGCTTTTCTTTTGCAGGCATTTCTGGAACCATTATCACCGGAAGAAGAACGTCACTATCTAATGCTAAGCCATCAAGGAGATATGGAAGCAAGAAATCTGCTGGTGGAACATAATCTTCGCCTGGTTGCTCATATTGTTAAGAAATACCATAATTTCGATCGAGATAAAGACGATCTGATTTCTGTTGGAACCATCGGACTGATCAAGGCGATCAATACGTATAAGATAGAAAAAGGACACAGACTGGTCACTTATGCATCACGATGCATAGAAAATGAATTGCTGATGATGCTGCGGCAGGAAAGGAAAACATCGAAAGATACATCACTTTACGAGCCAATCGGAGTCGACAAAGAAGGTAATGAGATACACCTTTTGGATGTGCTGGGAGCCGATGAGATAGATTTGGTAAAGAAGATAGATCAGGATGAAAAAATCAAACAGATATACAGCCTTCTTTCAAAAATGGAATCAACCAAGGAGAAGAAGACATTGATTATGCGGTATGGATTATATGGAACAGATCCTATGACGCAGAAAGAGGTGGCTGCGAAATTAAATATATCCAGATCTTATGTCAGCCGGATTGAAAAGAAGGCCGTACAGCTTTTAAGAAGGCAGATGGACTTATAAAGCAGGAGGAGAAATCACAGAAAATTTTTAGATCATATGCGGCCTATTTGTTTCAGTATTTTTGAAATTTAGGCCGTATTTTTGTAATATACGGCCTATTTGAGTATTTTGGGGTGAAATATGTAGTTAATTAGCTGCTAAAATTACATGCACATTTCTGCATTAATGTGTATCATTAGACAAAGCTGTTTCCTGGTATTGCCAGAATCCATGTGTGATGGAATTTAATACATAATCTGTGCCGAGAGATGTATCTAAAGTCAGATGATAGTTGCCTGCAATTCCCCATAAACGATGGGTGTAATAATGATAATAGTCGGCTCGTTTTCGATTCATCTGGCGTATTTTTGCTGCTGCCTCATCTTTGGAGAGATGTTCTGTTTCTGCAATGCGCCGAATCCGGTAATCGGAAGGTGCCTGAAGAAAAACTTTGAAACAAGGGAAGTCATCTTTTAGAATATAATCGGCACAACGTCCCATAATTACACAATTTCCACCTCTGGCTAAAGCTCGGATGATCTTGGATTCTCCCTCGAAAATAGCATCTTTCGGAGAAGGTGTATTAGGAGCATAAGAATACATTTGAGCAGCAAGATCGTAAAGAAGACGGTTTGACATTGCCTCATCGTTCTTTTTAACAAAATCAGGAGAAAATCCGGTAGACCCGGCTGTCAGCTGAATGATTTCATTGTCAAAAAATTTGTAGCCCAGTTTTTCGGCTAATTGTTTTCCAATCTCGCGTCCGCCGCTTCCATACTGACGATCGATGGTAATTACAGATGGGATTCCAGATACTGAAATTGATTCGGTATCGGTATTTTCTTGTGAAGGAAATAACTTTGGTTCCAAGAAAGACAGAATTCTTCCAAATAAACGAGCAATAAAGCCGACAAGCAAAGCTGCGATGATGGTTCCTTCCCTTACACCATTAAGCTGGTGAAAGAAAATAATAGATAGAACACCTGCAATGATAGTCATAGACGCGTCAAAGCATACTTTGGTAATACCGAATTCTGTATGCCATACTGTAACAATTGCACGGACAAAAGATTCTCCCGGCAGCATGGCTACATTTGCTAAAACTTCTGTATAGACACCAAATCCGAGAATCAGGCATCCAATCAAAAGATATATGATTTTCATCAGGTAGAATTCTGGATTCACAAAGCCTAAAAAAACCATAGAGATATCAATAAAATATCCGAATAAAATAGAAATTGGTATCTGAAGCAAATGTTCCAGATGAAAATTTCTCCGTAAAATCAAAAGCTGCAGCAAAATCAAAAATAGACTGAAAAAGATTGTAAATTCTCCTAAAGAGAATGGAAAACGAAGGCTTAGTACATAAGGGATTGAAGAAATTGGGGATGTACCTAATGCAGCCTTGGTAATCATAGCAACTCCAAAAGAATTAATAAAAAGTCCAATAAAAAATACAATATAACGTTTTAGTTTTTCCATATGATAAGTCACTCCTTTTCAAGCATAGTTTCATATATTTTTTCTAATATCTTCATCAGATGATCCCGATCAGAATCTGGGATTTTCTCAAAGACCTTATTTTCCAGCTGATCGAAAACGCCGGAAATAATGGAAGACATCTCCCATCCTTTTTTTGTAAGATAAACATACAAGGAACGTCGGTTGCCGTGAAGCATCCGGCGTTCGATCAAGTTCTGCTTCTCCATACGGTTTAGAAGAGAAGTAAGAGATGCAGGCTCGATATGACACCCAAAGGCAAGATTTTTTTGACTGACACCGTCATGATCTTTCAGATAATCAATGATCTTAGGCTGTCCCATAGATAAGCCGGTATCCTTCAGCGCATTTAATAATTCTTTTTGAAACAGCATCTGAATGGACATGATGAGATAGTGGTAAGAATGATGATTCATAAGACCCTCCCTCTAACAAAAATAGGATTCTAATAATTAGAATTCTAACTATTAGCATAGATTATTTTAAGAGGATAGGAGAAAAATGTCAAGAGTAAATGTAATATATGAATGAGAGCCACGAAACCCTGAGGATTTCATGGCTCTTTTCATGAGTTATATATACTATATAGAGGATAGAGAATTCCTACAGATAATCCATATCTGCAAGAGTACTTAAAATATTATGTCCTTCCTGAACACCATCGATAATTCTTCTTGCGCGGACGCTGTCTCCGATATTAAGGATTTCTACGTTAGTATTTGCAAAAGCATCTCTTACTTCATCAAGAATCGGTGCATTAGCGCGCATTCCAAGACATACAAAACCATAGTCAAATGGAAGTTCTTTTTCTTCTTCTCCAGCTTTTACGACAAAGGAGTCTGCTTTAACTTCACAAAGAGCTGTATTAGGCATCTGATTTACGTTGTACTTTTTCATTAAAGCGTTGGTTCCGCATTTAGAAACAGGATCCAAATCTTTTCCAATCTGAGGCATCATTTCAACGATGCTTACATCAGCACCTTTTGGTGCAAAATATTCTACAACATCAAGACCTACAGCACCGCCTCCTACAACAACAACTTTTTTGCCGGAGCAGTCTTGCGGATAATCTGCAAGGCTATTGATCATACCAGCAATAGAAGCTACTTTAGATCCTTCTTTATCGATATGATCATGAAGACCTTTAATCGGCGGAAGCAGTGGATTAGAACCAGTAGCATTGACAATAATATTTGGATGGAGTGCTTTGATAAGCGGAAGGGTTGCTTCCTGTCCTTTAAAAATAAATAAGTTTGTAAGTTTGGAAGCACGATTTACTAAGTATGCCGGGAAGTCACCCAGACGTTTCTTATCTGGAATTTTAGAGATTTCTACGGATAATCCGCCTAATACATCTTTTTTCTCAAATAAGAATGTAGTACATCCAACTTCAGCAGCTGTGCAGGCAGCTTCCAGTCCTGCAGTTCCTCCGCCAATGACAATGACGTTGCAAGGTTTATTAACTTTACGCTTTTTATAGTCGTATCCTGAATTAACAGTTGGATTGATTGTACAGCGGATTGGGCGGTTAACGCCGATACGGTTTCCGGCACATCCAATATTGCAGGAGATACATTTTCTGATTTCATCTTCCCGGCCGGTAGCAACCTTTTTGACCCAGTGAGGATCTGCGATCAGTCCACGGCCCATTCCGATAATATCAGCGTCACCTCTTCCAAGAATATCATCTGCAACTCTTGGATCACGAATGTTGCCCATCGTAACACATGGCTTACCATATTTTTCTTTTACAGCTTTTGCCATATAAGATCTCCAGCCATCTTTTAAGTAGTTAGCATCAATTTGATATTGAATAGAACTGTTTAATCCAGCAGATACATCGAAGACATCCACTTCTTTTTCAAAATAGGAGACAAGCTCTAAAGTATCTTCCAGTGTATTTCCGCCTTCTACAAATTCATCGGCACTAAGACGTACGAAAATCGGGAACATCGGTCCCACCTGTCTGCGGACTTCTTCAATGACCAGTTTTGCGAAGCGTGCTCTGTTTTCTGGACATCCGCCAAACTCATCTGTCCTCTTATTAGTAGTAGGAGACAGGAATTGGCTGATCAGGTAGGAATGTCCTGCATGAATTTCTACACAGTCAAATCCAGATGCCTGAGCACGAGCGGCAGCTTCCCCATATTTTTTAACAATTGCATAAATTTCATCTTTTTCCAGTGGACGAGGAATCTCACCGCCTTCTTTAGAAGGAATATCAGATGCGGAAACCGGCTGCATATTAGTTCTCTTAGACTGAGCTGAAGCTCCTGCATGATTTAACTGAAGACCAATACATGCTCCATGGGAATGAATGGTTTCACATAATTTAAAAAAGCGAGGCATGTAATTGTCATGATCAATACGAATTTGAGTTGTACCGTTTGATCCAAGAGGAGAGTCTACGCTTGCGTTCTCCACCATGATCAGACCAACACCGCCTTTTGCTCTTTCCTCATAATAATTGATATGCAAAAAACTCATCTCACCTGTCTGTTCTCCATAGTTTGTTCCCATTGGAGTCATCATGATGCGGTTTCTCATTGTCATGTTTTTGATTGTTAATGGTGAAAAAATATTCTTATAATTAGATTTCATAGAATTGGAACCTCCAAAAAATAAACCAATTTCGTTTTCTTTTTCTATGAGGCTGTTTTAATCATTTGGGTGTATTTCGATGAAATCATTATAGCATTTAGTCAAATATTTAACAAATTGATATTTTTTGAAGAATCAATAGATTTTATCTATAGTTTCCTTCATGAAATCGATAAATTTCTGTACTGCCGGAATTCTGGGATGTTCTTTTAAATATGCCATATAAACGGTATGGTATGGTTTTACGTTGTCTAAATGAAGAATATTTACATTATATTCTTTTAGGGATTCCACATGTGCCACGAAACCAATGCCGAAGTTTTCGGCCACAAGAGACGCAATTGCATTTTCATCGGATGTTTCAAAGGCAATGGATGGCTTCATATGATTCTGACGGTAAATAGAATTTGTATATTGACCCAGTCCGGAAGTACGGTCATAACCAATGACAGGATAATCCATCAAATCTTCCAAAACCAGAGGATTCTTATATTTTAATGGATGACCCAAAGGTGTGATAATGACCATTTCCTGATTCACAACAGGAATGAACTCAATTTGTGTTTCATCCGGGACCTTAGAGCAAAAAACAACATCATATTTTTCTGTTTTCAGATCTTTGATTAATTCTTTTGTAATTTCCTGGCTTAAAGAAAAAGTAATGTCATGATTTTGATCTTTATTTAAGAAACTACGCACCATGTGAGGAATATAGGATTTGGCCAGAGGAAATACATAGCCGATATCAATATGGCCGCCGAAAGAAGAAGCGAGGAAATGCATCTTATCCAGCGTGATCTTTATCTCTTCCAAAATACGATTGACATGATCCAAAAAAACATGTCCGTACTTGGTTAATTCAATATTTCTTCCTTTTTTAACAAAGAGTTTTAAGCCGAGTTCATCTTCCAGATTGGAAATAGAACGGCTTAAGCTTGGCTGAGAAATATTGAGTTCTTTTGCGGCCTGGTGGTAGTGCTGTAATACGGCAACTTTTTGAAAATAATATAACTGATTTAAATTCATAAAATACATCCTATTCTTTACAATTATCTATTAAAAAACATATGGTTTGCTATCAGTTTACCACAATTGATAGCAAAAAGCTATTAATTATTGCGAAAAGATATATTAGAAGTATCGGTTGAATTCGTATATAATGAGGGACGTAAGGTTGTTAAAAAATTAACTTTTGGGTGAAAGTAACAAAAAAATATAAACAAAAGGAGAAAGAAAATGGCAGAAAGAATTACAGGACACACAGAACTGATCGGTCTGATGGCTTATCCGATCAGACATTCCAGCTCACCGGCAATGCACAATGAAGCATTTGCTACATTAGGTTTGGATTATGCATATCTTGCATTTGAGGTAGACAATGATACTTTGGAAGATGCAGTTAAGGGTCTGAGAGCTTTAAAAATGGTAGGTTCTAATGTATCTATGCCAAATAAGACAGTTGTAGGACAGTATTTAGATGAACTTTCCCCAGCAGCTGAAATGGCTGGTGCTGTCAATACAATTGTAAACGATAATGGAAAATTAATTGGTCATATTACAGATGGAATCGGTTACATGCAGTCATTAAAAGACAATGATATCGATGTGATTGGCAAAAAAATGACAATCGCAGGGGCAGGCGGAGCTGCAACAGCAATTGAAATTCAGGCTGCATTAGATGGCGTAAAAGAAATTTCTATCTTTAATATTAAAGATAAATTCTGGGAGAATGCAGAAAAAACAGTAGAAAAAATCCGTGCTAATACGGACTGCATTGTAAATCTCTATGATTTGGATGATAAAGAGAAATTAAGAGAAGAAATTGCGGACAGTTATTTATTTGCACAGGCAACAGGTGTTGGAATGAAACCGTTGGAAGGACAGTCAGTTGTACCAGATAAATCTTTCTTCCGTCCGGATTTAATTGTAACAGATACAATCTATGCTCCCAGAGAGACTGCACTTCTTAAGATGGCAAAAGAAGTAGGATGCAAGACAATGAATGGCCTTGGAATGATGCTGTTCCAGGGAGATGCTGCATTCCATCTTTGGACTGGAAAACATATGCCGATTGACCATATGAAAGAAGTATTAGATATTAAATACGACTAAAAGAGGAAAATGAGAGGAAAAAATTAAAAATGGATAAAAAATATTTGCCAAGTGCATTAATTCTTTATTTAAACTATTTTGTACATGGAATTGGCTGCTCTATTTTGAGTCAGCAGGTCGTAAAAGAAATGCTTTCTGAGCAGTGGGGATTGAATGACGTAATGGCGGTTACTTCTATTGCTGCGGCATTAGGACTGGGACGTTTGATTTCACTTCCGTTTGCCGGACCGTTGTCTGATAAATTAGGACGTCGTCTTTCAGTATTGATTGGATGTGCTTCTTATGTTATCTTTTTTGTAGGAATTGCATTCTCACCAAACACAACGATTGCTTATATTGCGGCTGTTTTAGGAGGAATCGCAAACTCTTTCCTTGATACAGCTACTTATCCGGCTGTTGCTGAAATTATTTATAAGTATACAGGTATTGCAACAATGGGAATCAAGTTCTTTATCTCCATTGCACAGCTGTTAATGCCATTCTTCTTAGGTGTGGTAGCAGGAAGCAGCATGTCATATCTTATGCTTCCTTTAGTAGCAGGTATTGTGATTGCTGTTCTTGGAATTTTGGCGATTTTTGCTCCGCTTCCAGCAGCTTCTGAAAGTGGAAAATCAGAATCCTTTATCAGCAACCTGAAAAATGCTCATTTTTCTATTGAAAGTGTTGCACTAATTTTGATTGGATTTACAAGTACAGCAACATTCCAGCTTTGGTTAAACTGCGCTCAGACATTTGGAAAAGATGTTGCAGGAATTGCTTCTGAAAGCGTATCCATTATGCAGACTTATTACTCTGCAGGAACGATGGTTGCTTTGGTTGTGACCAGCCTTTTGATTACGAAATTCAAGCAGGTAAGATTCTTGGTGATCTATCCGGCAATTTCAGCTGTAATGCTTGTTTTAGTATATCTGATTAAGACACCATTTATTTGCTATGTTGGTGCCTTTGTAATCGGTTACGCAGCAGCAGGAGGAGTCCTTCAGATGGCAACAGCCGTTGTCAATGATCTGTTCCCGAAAATTAAAGGAACGATCACAAGTTTGGTTATGATTGCATCAAGTTTATGTAATTATACAATTCTTACTGCAGCGGCAAAGATGACAGCAACAAATGTTATTGTCATGAACATTGTTATTACAGTAATTGGAGTACTGCTTGCAGTGTTTGTAAATGCAAGATACGGTGTGCTGCTTAAAAATGCAGAAGAAGCTGCAAAATAGGATTGGAAATCGACGAGTAAGTAGTAGGAGGAAGTGCCAATGAATACGGTAAAGGTAAGAAATATTGAGATAGGAGCAGGAATTCCTAAAATCTGTGTTCCGATTGTTGGAGTAACAAAGGACGAAATCATTGCAGAAGCAAAGACTTTTGACAATATTCCAGTTGATGTAGTAGAATGGCGTGTTGACTGGTTTGAGAATGTATTTGAATTTGAAAAAGTGGAGGATGTCCTGAAAGATTTAAGAGATGCTCTTGGAGAGACTCCGATTTTGTTCACATTCCGTACATCAAAAGAAGGCGGAGAGAAAGCAATTGATCCTGAGCCATATAAGGAATTAAATATTAAGGCAGCAAAATCCGGATATGTAGATCTTGTAGATGTTGAAGTGTTTACAGGAGATGAGATCGTAAAAGAGATTATAGAGAATGCACATAAATGTGGTGTAAAGGTAGTCGCTTCTAACCATGATTTTGATAAAACTCCGGATAAAGACGAAATCGTACGAAGACTTCGAAAGATGCAGGAACTGGATGCGGATATTCCGAAGATTGCGGTTATGCCGACCTGCAAGAGAGATGTTCTCACATTGCTCTCTGCTACAGAAGAGATGTATACTGATTATGCGGATCGTCCGATTATTACCATGTCAATGGCAGGGACAGGAGTCATCAGCCGTCTTTGCGGAGAAGTTTTTGGATCTGCATTAACATTTGGTGCAGCCAAAAAAGCATCTGCTCCAGGTCAGATGGGTGTGCAAGATTTGAAAACTGTTTTGGAATTACTGCATAAGAGCCTTTAAGAACTAGATGTAAAGCAAAAAACTGGCAGGATGAACAAAGTCTGTCAGTTTTTTGCTTATAAGAGAAAGGGGAATCTGATAATGGCAGGGATATTTCGAAATAGGGAACAGTTTTTAGATGAAGAACCGGAAATTGATGTAAAACAGTTTAAAGAGACACATTTGGATCTTCAATATGCGGATCAGTCGGTCAATCAGATTCTGGATATTTTTTATCCAGATGAAGGAGAAGGACCGTTTCCTTTGGTCATGCTGTTTCATGGCGGGGCCTTTGTAACGGGGCATAAAAGAAGTCATTATATCAAATCGATGTGTCTTCCTGTAACCCAGGGATATGCGGTAGCGACCATAGAATATCGGCTTTGCCAGGAGAGCGCATGGCCGGCACAGCTGCTTGACGGAAAAGCTGCAGTCCGTTATTTAAGAAAACATGCAAAAGAGTTACATTTAGATCCAGAACGGTTTGCAGTCTGGGGCAATTCGGCGGGAGGATTAGTGACACAGCTGATGGCAGTGACAGGAGATCGTGCGGATTGTGATGATCTTATGATAGGAGAACGGGCATCGTCAAAAATACAGTGTGCGATTGCTTGGTACACGATGAGTGAATTATGTTCTGCTGAACAGTTTGGAACAAAATTTACCAATCTCTTGGGATATAATCCTATATTGTATCCAGAAAGAACTTGCAAAATAAGTCCAATTCGGTATGTGGATGAGCATTGCCCTCCGATGCTTTTGCAGCATGGAACCAGTGATACAGTGGTGGATTATCATCAATCTGTTTATATGTATGAAAAAGTAAATGAAATTTGCGGAGAGGATCGTGCTGTTTTGGATCTTTTTGACGGCGAACCTCATGGATCTCCAAAGATGAAAGATGATGAAAATATCAAAAGATGCATTGATTTTCTGGATGAGCATTTTTTTGGCGGCAATAATCCATACAGAAAACCGTTCCGCAGGATTCATATTGCAGGAAAAGATAATCATACAGAAGAATAGGAGTAGAAAAGAGATAAAATGGCAACAACAATTTCAGTAATCGGACTCTTGCTTGCGGCAGTAATTTTTGTCATTATTGTATGGAAGGGTGTCGATGTATTTACTTCAACGATCCTGGTTTCGTTTATTATTATATTGACCAGCAGACTGGACTGGTGGAGTGCGTTAGGTTTTTATGCCAAGGGATATGTGGGGTTTGTAGAGGGAAATCTTTTTGTTCTGGTGATAGGCGCCGTGTTTGGTGAACTGATGGGAGAATCCGGGTGTGCAGAAACGATTGCCAATGTGATTACTGAGAAACTTGGAGCAAAAAGAGTGATTTTTTCCATTACACTTCTTTCTACAGTATTTGTATATGTTGGAGTTTCAGGATTTGTGGTATTGTTTGTCCTGGCGCCGATTGCTGCTATCATGATGAAACAGGCTGGATACCCGTATCGCATGATTCCTGGAATTATTTTTATTGGTGCAACCTGTTCTGCGATGCTTCCGTATGCAATTAACATTACAAATATTATGCCGGCTCAGTATTTGGGAACTTCCATGGGATCTGCTCCAATTTTGGGATGGGTTGCTTTTATTGTATCTATCTGCATTGGGTATTTTTATATGGTATATGCGGCAAAGAAAGCAGCAATTAAGGAAGGAACAGCAATTGATGAATCAAAACCTGTAAAGATTGTTCCGACAAGAGATGATCTTCCCAAATTTGGAATTGCATTAATTCCATTGGTGTTATCGGTAGCACTGGTGCTTGGACTGTCAAATTTAACACAGATGGATACGAATGCCATTGTGGTGCTTAGTTTATTTATCGGTTCTTTGTCAATTGCAGTTTTTTGCTGGAAGCAGCTGAAAGGTGTAAGGAAGATTCTTGATAAAGGTGTCAATAATGGAATTAGTGCAACGATGATGGCTGCGGCAATTCTTGGATTTTCAGGTGTGCTGCAAAGCTGCCCGGGATTTCAGAGTGTCATTGATTTTGCTATGAACCTGGATTTGAATGCATATGTGACGGAGTTTATTGGGTTAAATATCCTTGCAGGTATTTTGGGAAGCGGGACGTCCGCTATTGCCATGTTTTTTGAACATCTGTCTGATAGTCTCTTGGCTCAAGGAGCGCATGCAGGAGTTTTGCACAGATTAGCGCCAGCCTGTGCAACAGGAATGAATACCCTTCCTAATGCAGGAGGGATGGTTGCACAGCTTCGATGGATGAATTTGAGCCTTGCGGAGAGCTACTGGTATGTTTTTGTTACTTCTGTTCTGGCGCCAATGATCGGTTCGCTGTGCGCAGTAATTGTAGCGATGATATTATATTAAAAAAAGGAGCAGTGTTATGTTAAAATGGCTGAATGAGAACTTGGAAGAATTTCTCATGGTAGCATTATTGATTGCGATGACAGTAATCATGGGCATCCAGGTCTTTGCCAGATATGCCTTGGGTGCTTCCTTGTCTTGGTCAGAAGAAATTACCAGATATTTGTTTATCTGGTCTGGCTTTTTGAGTGTTAGTTATTGTACAAAGAAATGTATTTCGATTAAGATCGAACAATTTGTAGGAATGTTTCCGAGAAGAGGACAAGCGATGTTTAAAGTGGTAAATCACACGATTGAACTGGTTTTCTTCTTTTATTTGATACCTTATGCGATATTGTATTTAAAAAGTGCTTTTGAGAGCGGCCAGGTGAGTCCTGCATGCGGAATCCCAATGTATTATATCCAGGCAGCACCTTTGGTTAGCTTTGTTTTAGTAGCCTTTCGTATTATACAGCGCTGGATCATTGAGTTTAAGATTGTAATCAAAAAAGATAAAGATAAGGAGGAGGAAGGATGTCAGCATTAGCGGTATTTATTATATTTTTCTTATGCCTGGTCATAGCGATTCCGATTTCTATTGGCCTTGGCATCGTTTCCGTACTTCCGGGAGCTTTTGATCCATCTTTTACAGCAAGTGGAACGTTCGTGATTCGTTCTATGCTGGGAGGGATTGACAGTTTTCCGCTTTTGGCAGTACCGATGTTTGTTCTGTCTGGGATGATCATGGCAAAAGGCGGAATTTCAAAAAAGATTTTTGATGTATTCGTATTTTTTATCGGAAAATTTACAGCAGGAATGCCATGTGCTGTTATTGTTACCTGTCTATTTTATGGAGCTATTTCAGGTTCTGGTCCGGCAACAGTCGCTGCAGTTGGCAGCATGACGATTCCAATTCTGATAAAATTGGGATATGATAAGGTTTTTGCCACGTCCATTGTTGCGGTAGCTGGAGGACTTGGAGTTATTATTCCGCCAAGTATCCCGTTTATTATGTTTGGTATGGCTTCTGGGGAATCTGTAAGTAATCTATTTATTGCAGGAATTATCCCAGGAATTCTGATTGGATTATTGTTAATGGCATACGCAGTATTTTACTGTAAAATACATGGAGAAGATAAGGAGAAAATCCGGGAAGAAGTCGATCACCTTCATGAAAAAGGATTTTTTAAGGTATTTAAGGACAGTTTTTTTGCAATTTTAAGTCCGGTGATCATCCTCGGATGTATTTATACAGGAATTGCGTCTCCTACGGAAGCAGCGGTTATATCTGTATTTTATTCTATTATTGTCAGTATGTTTGTATATCGGTCCATGAAATTAAAAGACTGCTGGCCAATGCTGGTAGAAGGTGTTAAGACTTACGCGCCGATTTTGTTCATTTTGGCGGCATCCACTGCGTTTTCGAGAGTTTTGACTCTGATGCAGGTTCCTCAGACAATCAGCGAATGGATTCTTGGAAATTTCCACAATGGAATCGTAATTTTGATCGTGATTAATATTTTCCTGCTGTTTGTAGGAATGGTCATGGATACAACACCAGCGATTTTGATTTTAACGCCAATCCTTCTGCCAATTGCCACGGCCATTGGAATGAATCCAATCCACTTTGGAGTGATGATGGTAGTGAACCTTGCAATTGGATTTGTAACTCCGCCGATTGGAGTCAATCTGTTTGTAGCATCCTCTCTTACCAATATTCCAATCATGCAGATTGCAAGGAAAGCTATGCCTTTGATTTTGTGTTTTCTTGTGGCATTGGTGCTGATTACTTTTACTCCACAGATCAGTCTTATTTTACTGGGAGGTGCCTAAGATGAAAAAATGGAAACTATGTCTTGCCGTGTTATGTATTGCGGTGATCGGAATCGGATTTTCTGGATGCAAGAAAAAGCAATCCTCCGATGAGGTACAGCGCTATGCCTGGCCTCTTGGAACTTCCAGCCCGGAAGATACAGTAACACAAATTTATGCGGAAAAATTTGCAGATGAAGTAAGCCGTTTAAGTGACGGCAAGATGAAAATTGAAGTATATCCAAATAGTACATTAGGAGGAGACCGAGAACTTCTGGAAAGCTGTAAAGATGGTGATATCCCATTTGTTGTTCAAAATACAGCCCCGCAGGTAACATTCCTTCCAGATACGGCGGTATTTGATCTGCCAAGTGCTTTTACAACAATTGAAGAAGCTCGTGAAGCTGTTGATAATCCTGAATTTTATCAGAAGATGGAAAAGGTGTATGAAAAAGGCGGATATAAACTCCTTGGCTATGCAGATCAGGGATTTCGTGTTATGTCCACAAACAAAGAAATCAAGGATATCAGTGATTTTAAAGGTCAGAAAATCCGTACGATGGAAAATCGATATCATTTGGATTTTTGGAAAAAGCTTGGTGCAAATCCTACACCAATGACGTTCAGTGAAGTTTATATTGGATTACAGCAGGGAACCATTGATGCTCAGGAAAATCCGTATGAGGTTATTGTTTCCAGCAAGTTGTATGAACAGCAAGATTATGTAGTGGAGACCAACCATCTTCCTCATTATATTTCCTTGATCGTTAGTAATGAGTTTTTCGCAGATCTTCCGGATGATCAGCAAAAGATTATAACACAGGCGGCAAATACCGCGAAAGAATATGCGAGAAAAGCATCTGATGAACGAATTGCGGATAGAATTAAGACGATAGAAGACAGCGGAACAAAAATCATAAAATTAAACAGCAAAACACAGAAGCAAATTCGAGAAGCAGCTTCCGATATATATAAGGAAATTGAAGATGAAGTATCAGAAGAATTAGTGGATGCATATCTACAGAACAATCAAAAATAGAAAATAGGGAACGTTCGTGCCTAGTGTCAGGAGGAACGTTCCTTATTTTTTAGACAGATCTTGCTGCAGGATGCCAAAGACGATGATCATCGGTCTGCACAATTGCAGGCATAGAAGATGCAAGATAGCCTATTAAACGGGAATCAGGGACAAATATTTGAGAAGTATGGGGATATAGAACCTGACCGGAAGAATCAATTTCCAAATAACAGTCAGTACCGGAAATCATATGGCTGATTTCTTTGATATCAGAGTAAAAATCAATGATATAATAAGGGAACTTCTGATGAAGTCTTGCATCATATATATATGAAGATGCTTTTTTTCGATCTTCTTCGCTGGAGGAATCGCTTGGAAGCATGAAAACAAACGGGCTTTGGTGCATCTTGTAATAATCCATCCACTGACCTGGCTGTATTTCGCTGGAATTAAAAGAAGAATAAATATGATAAATACCATATAAAGCTTTTCGTTCCCGGAGCATGGAAATATTTCTTAAACTATGGGAGCCTTCACCGTCAAAAAGTGTTAGGACATTTTCGCATTTTCGTATCATATCCAGATGAACCGGAGCCAGCATTTGATTCGGCAGCAGCCAGAAAAATGTACTGTCAGAATGTTTGCTGAATATGTTAAAAATTTCACCAAAAGATTGATGGGAGACCTCCTGACGGATGCAGAAAGCATAAATGCCAAGTTTGTTCCCATCATGGATAAAGCGGCTCATATTTTTCAAATTCATACTATTGGATTTCGATGGATTCCAACGGAAAATGATAATCCAAGGAATACAGTAACCAGCCTTTTGAGCAGTAGCACGTACGATTTGAGCTCCTTTGGTCCAGCTGTTGTATCCAAGATTGATTCCTAAATTTTTGATTGCTGAGTGGGAAGTATTATTTAGCAGATTATGAAGCATAGTGTGATATTGGCTTTCTTCATTGGCAAGAAGGTGCTGTAAAATAGAAAAAATAGGGGCCTGAAAACGGCTGGATGAGAAATGACTGCAGTAATTTAACAGCTGTCGGATTGCGGTATCCGGCGATTTTGCCAGTTCTTCAATTTTATGTTCTACGATCTTATCGATCATGGCACTTGTCAAATGGTTCGGATTCAATCAAATTCCCCCTTTCCATTATAAAAATGATACATTGGAAGTTCTTTGTTACACTTTTAACTATTTATATCATATATGAAAATCCCAAAGAATAAAAGTGGTTCCGATGAAAAAAGCAGGAAAATATTTCAATTTTAACCGAATCTTAATAAGAATGGCCTGATTGTAAAAAAACACGCATGGAAAAGAAAAATATATTGCACATTAAATAGGGGTGTTATAAAATAAAAAAATAAAACGGAGATTAGATGGGAGATAAAAACATGTTTGAGAAATTTTATCCTGCAGAAGATAGAAAAAGTACATATGATATTGATTTTGAAGATTATTATGCAAGAGGTTATAGAGGTATAATCTTTGATATTGATAATACACTGGTACGCCATGATATGCCGGCAGACAAAAGGGCGAAGCAGTTGTTTCACCGGTTGAAAAAGATTGGGTTTGAGTTTTGTTTTACCAGCAATAATAAGGAACCGAGAGTTAAAAAATTTTGTCAGGATGTAGAGGGGAAATATTATATTTACAAAGCAAATAAACCATCTGTAAGGGGCTACGAAAAGGCGATGCAGCTGATGCGAACAGACAAGTCAAATACGCTGTTTGTGGGTGATCAGCTGTTTACGGACATTTTTGGAGCAAACCGTGCTGGAATTCACAGCATTCTTGTTCGGCCAATTCATCCCAAAGAGGAAATTCAGATTGTAATCAAACGCTATTTTGAAAATATTATTCTTTGGAAGTATCACCGGGATAAAAGCAGACATAAATAATTAAATTTTTGAAATCAGAAAAGATGTGCTGATCTGAGAATACAGATCAGCACATCTTTTTGACTGTAATGAAATATTACATTGAATTTTTAGATGAAATTCAGTCTTTCCAGAGAAAGGATAATGTCACGTCCTTCTTTGACGCCTTCGATGATACGGCGTGTTTGAGCACTGTCCCCAATATTCAGTACTTCGATTCCTTCATAAATAAAGTGATCATACAGTTCTTTGAGGGCAGGTGTTGCAGATTCCATTCCAAGGCAAATGAATCCGTAGTCAAATTCAAGTTCAATGTCTTTATAATCGTGACGTACAACAAAACGATCTTCTTTTACTTCCAGAAGAGAAGCGTTTGGATACTGGTGAACGCCATATTTATTGAGCATTGCCAGAGAGCCGGTTCTCGTAATAAAGTCCAGAGTCTCTCCGAAACGTGATTTCTGCTCTACAATTGTAACATCCGCCTTTCTTGGAGCGAAAAATTCAACGACATCAAGACCGACATTTCCGCCGCCAATGACAACAACTTTTTTTCCTTCTAAGTTTTCTTCATAAGCATCTACATTGTCCACTAAGTCAAAAATAGTAGATACATTGCCTGCTTTCAGATTTTCTTTTAGTCCTTTGATATCTGGAAGAAGAGGGAAGGAACCTGTTGCATTTACCACAATATCTGGTTTGCAGCCTTCAATCAGGTCAATTGTTGCTTCTGTGTTCTTGATTACAAATAAATTCTTTAATTTGGAAGCACGATGTTCCAGATAGTCAGGGAAATATCCCAGACGGCGTTTGTTTGGCATCTTTCCGACGCGTCTTGCGAGTCCGCCGAGCTGTCCTGTTTTTTCAATTAATACTGTGGAGCATCCAACTTCCGCAGCCGTGCAGGCAGCTTCAAGACCTGCAGTTCCGCCGCCGATGACAACAACATTACAAGGTTTTTTAAGCTTATAATTTTTGTAATATTCTCCGGAAACAATGGATGGATTAATGGTGCATCGGATTGGTTCATCACCCAGAGTCGCAGTACATCCATTATTGCAGGAAATGCATCGGTTAATATCTTCTGTATTGCCAAACTGTACTTTATTTACCCATTCAGGATCTGCGATCAGTCCGCGTCCAATAGCAATAAAATCAGCTTCTCCGTCTTCCAGGATTCGATTAGCAACTTCTGGTTCACGAATATTACCGCTGGTAAGACATGGTTTTCCTGTTGCTTCTTTTAAAGCTTTAGACATATAAGATTTCCATCCATCCGGAAGATAATCGGCATCATACTGATATTGGATGGAGCAGGTAAGTCCTGCAGATACACTAAAGACATCGACGTATTCTTTAAAGTATTCTACGATTTCCTTTGTGTCTTCCAGCGTATTTCCGCCTTCTGCAAGTTCATCTGCACTTATGCCCAGGAAGATAGGAATATTTTCTCCAACGGTTTCACGAACAGCTTTCAGTACTAAAGTTGTAAAGCGAGCACGGTTTTCTTTAGATCCTCCAAATTCATCGGTACGGTCATTAGTAAGAGGAGAAAGGAACTGATTCAATAAATATCCATGTCCTGCCTGAATTTCTACAGCATCAAAGCCTGCAGTAACCGCACGCTGAGCTGCTTTTGCGAATTTATCTACAATATTGAGAATTTCATCTTTAGACAAAGGTCTTGGAATATCTCCGCCTCTGCTGGCTGGAATGTCAGAAGCAGAAACCGGCTGAATATTTGTCATGGTTCCATTGGCCGCTGCTCCGGCATGATTCAGCAGAATGCTGATCTTAGCACCATACTCATGTACTTTTTCACACAGACGATAAAGTCCAGGAATGTAATTGTCATGGTCAATTCTCAGCTGATACGCTCCTGTGGCTCCCTGCGGTGAATATACGCTGGCACCTTCTACGGTAATAAGAGCTGCTCCTCCTTTTGCGCGCTGTCTATAATATTCAATGATTTTTTCATTGACTTCCCCAGTATGTTCAGCAAAATTGGTTCCAATTGGAGTCATGACGATTCGATTTTTCAGCGTCATAGATTTTACTGTACAGGGTTCAAATAATTTACGGAAATTCTTCGCTGCCATATTTTATTCCTCCAAATTGATTTTGATTCTTTTTACCATAATTATAGCAAAGTGTGTATACAAATGCAATGAATTTCCCTTTAGTTTCTAAAGTCCATATGATAAAATTAAGGAAGAAGAATGAAAGGATAAAGCGATGAATTTAAATCATTTATATTATTTTCGAGTCCTGGCTAAAGAAGAGCATTATACGAGAACAGCCAAGATTCTCTCCATTACTCAGCCAAGTCTCAGCCATGCCATTTCTTGTCTGGAGGAAGAACTGGGGGTCCAGCTTTTTGAAAAACATGGGAGAAATGCCAAACTAACGAAATATGGAAAGATTTTTCTGCGGTATGTGGAACAGTCTCTGGAAATGCTGGATGAAGGCAAGAGGATTTTAATGGAAGTATCCGGAGTCCAAGGTGGTTTTTTGGATATTGGTTATATCTATACACTGGGCAGTCATTTTATTCCGGGGATGCTTAACCGCTATATGGCGGAAAAAGGTGAAAATCAAATTCATTTTTCCTTCGGTCAGGGAACAACCAGACAAGTAGTGGATCAGCTTAAGGAAGGAGTCTATGACTTTGTATTTTCTTCTTATGTGGAAGGCGAAAAAGACTTGGAATTTTATCCAGTGGCGGAAGAAGAACTTGTTTTGATCGTCCCTAAAGATCATCCTTTGGCCGCGTATCAATCCATAGATCTGCAGGATACGATACAATACCCATATATTGCATTTGCAAAGAACAGTGGTCTGCGCCCGGTGATCAATCAGTTATTTTCTCAGATTCATGGACAGCCGGAAATTGCATATGAAGGAGAGGAGGATTCGTCTGTGGCAGGTCTGGTTGCGGCAGGCTTTGGAATTGCAATTATTCCAAAGATTCCTCTCCTTCAGACAATGGATCTTTCTGTCTTGAATATATCATCACCAAAAATCAAGAGATATATCTACCTTGTAATAAAGAAGAATAAATATCTTGCACCGGCAGTAAAAGATTTTGCTGAATTTGTAAAAAAGAACTATTCTGTACTGTGAGAAACCATTGAAAACGGGAGTTCCTTTATGCTATACTGAATGAAGATTTGCTGCTTCGAAATCAGAAGAGCAGAAAAAAGAGCGATAGAAAAGGAAAAACATTACAATGAATCAGTTAGAAGAGATTAGACAGAGGCTGGATCTCTGTGATAAGAAGATTGTTTCCGTTCTGGAAGAAAGAATGGATATTATCAAAGAGATCATGGTCTATAAAAAGGAAAACGGTCTGCCGATTCTGCAGCCGGAACAGGAAAAGCATCAGCGAAAAATGCTGATGACGCATGTAAGTGAGAATACATATAAGAATGAGATATTGGATATTTTTGCGTATATTCTGGAAAACAGCAGAAGAATCCAGGCAAGGACATTGTTTACCCATAATATTCTTTTGATTGGATTTATGGGTGTTGGAAAGAGCACGGTATCTGGTTATCTGAGTAAGATTCTGGCTTCACCATATGTGGAGATGGATCAGGAGATTGTGGAAAAAGAAGGAATGTCCATTAATAAAATATTCGAAGAATATGGAGAAACATATTTCCGTAACTGTGAGACAAACCTTCTCATTGAACTTCAAAAAGGCAATAATCAGATCATTTCTTGCGGCGGAGGGGTTGCCATGAGAGATGAGAATGTGGAGGAGATGAAGAAGAATGGGAAAGTTGTTCTTCTGACAGCATCACCGGAAGTGATTTTAGAGAGAGTTAAGGACAGTGATGAGAGACCGCTTTTGAGAGGACATAAAAATACGGAATATATTTCAAAACTGATGGAAGAACGGCGTCCGAAATATGAAGCGGCAGCCGATGTTATTGTGAACACAGATCATAAGAGGGTTGAGGAAATTGCAGAAGAAATCGTTGTAAAACTGACCAGGGGAGAATGACGATTGAAAATCATATGATTATATAAGAATGGAGGATAAGATATGCATTCATTTACTCAATACACACCGACAAGAATCGTGTTTGGAAAAGGAACAGAAAAACAGGTGGGACAGCTTGCAAAACAGTATAAGGCATCCAGGGTATTTGTTGTTTATGGCGGAGGAAGCGTAGTAAGAAGCGGACTTCTGGATCGTGTGACCGCATCTTTAGAAGAAGCGGGACTTGAATATAAGACTTTGGGCGGGGTAAAACCAAATCCAAGATTGTCATTTGCCAGACAGGCGGTAGAGGTGTCAAAAGAATTTCAGTCTGATTTTATTCTCGCAGTCGGCGGAGGAAGCGTAATTGACACAGCCAAAGCCGTAGCCCATGGAACAGCAAACCCGGATACAGACATCTGGGATTTTTGGTCAAGGAAAAAGACGGTAGAGAGATCCATGCCGGTTGGAGTTGTTCTTACTTTGGCAGCGGCAGGCAGTGAGACCAGTGATTCGGCAGTTCTTACCAATGAAGAAACACAGATCAAAAGAGGATTAAGTACAGATTTCAACCGTCCTGCATTTGCAGTGATGAATCCTGAACTTACTTATACACTGCCAAAATACCAGGTTGGGTGCGGTATTGTTGATATTATGATGCACACATTGGATCGTTATTTTACACTAACAGAGAATAATGAACTGACGGATGAGATCGCAGAAGGGCTGCTTCGCACAGTGATCCGCAATGGTGCAGTCGCAATCAAAGATTCCCATGATTATAATGCTATGAGTGAGATTATGTGGGCAGGCAGCCTGTCCCATAACGGACTGACGGGGCTTGGAGCAGAAAAAGATTTTGCGGTTCATCAGCTGGGACATGAATTGAGTGCTAAATTCGATATTGCTCACGGAGCAAGTTTATCTGCTGTGTGGGGAGCATGGGCACAGTATGTTTATAAAGAAAAACCGCAGAGATTTGCACAGTATGCGAAAAAAGTATGGGGAATCCAGGAAGAGGACTATGATAAGGCAGCGGCAGAAGCAATCAAAAAGACAGTTGCGTATTTCAAATCCCTGGACATGCCGACTTGCTTTAGTGAAGCAGGAGAAATCGGTATCAAGACAGAAGAAGAACTTAAAAAGATGGCGGATGGATGTTCCTATGGAGGAACAAGGAGTATCGGATCATTTAAAGTTTGCAGCAGGGATGATATCTTTGAAATCTATAAATTAGCAAATAAATAGTTGATTCGACCATACATTTAGTATAAAATTAAGAAAGATTATTAAAGGAGGACAAGAATTATATGGTTACCGCAGGAGATTTTAAAAACGGTTTAACAATTGAATTTGAAGGGAATATTTATCAGATTATTGAATTTCAGCATGTAAAACCAGGAAAGGGAGCAGCTTTTGTTCGCTGTAAATTAAAGAATATCAAGAGCGGCGGTGTTGTTGAGAAGACATTCCGTCCTACAGAGAAGTTTGAGAATGCTCACATTGAAAGAAAAGAGATGCAGTATCTGTACAATGATGGAGAGCTCTATTACTTCATGGACAACGAAACATTTGATCAGATTGCTCTTGGACCGGATGTTATCGGCGATTCTCTGAAATTTGTAAAAGAGAATGAAAATGTTACAATCGTATCTCATGCCGGCAATGCGTTCCAGGTTGAGCCGCCGATCACAGTGGAACTTCTTGTAACAGAATGTGAGCCGGGTGAAAAAGGTAATACAGCGCAGGGAGCTACAAAACCATGTACAGTTGAGACTGGGGCTCAGGTTATGGTTCCATTATTTGTTAACGAGGGCGATACGTTAAAGATTGATACAAGAACCGGAGAGTATTCTTCCAGAGTATAATGGCGAATCGAAGAAATCGGGGAATTATATGTATTATCCTGTCATCTTTGTCATTTGCACTTATGGCATTGTTTCTTAAAATGGCAGGAGATCTGCCGTCGATTGAGAAGAGCTTTTTTCGTAATCTGGTTTCTGCTGTATTTGCATTCATTATGCTGGTGCGCAGCAAAGAGAAATTCCATATTCGAAAAAAAGAGAATCTATATTTATTTATATTAAGGTCCCTTGCAGGGACCTTAGGTATTTTTTGCAACTTTTATGCAGTTGATCATCTGTTGTTGTCAGACGCTTCTTGTCTGAATAAGTTATCGCCTTTTTTTGTTATTGTTTTTTCTTATTTTTTGTTAAGAGAGAAAATCACACTTTTTCAGAGCGGATGTGTGGCAGCAGCATTTATCGGAAGCCTCTTTATCATTAAGCCAAGTTTTGCTTCAAGTTCCCTGGAAGCATCTGTCATTGGTTTTTTGGGAGGAATGTCGGCAGGATTTGCCTATGCATGCGTAAGAAAACTGGGAGTCAAGGGAGAAAGAGGACCAATGATTGTTCTGTTTTTCTCTGTTTTTTCCATGCTTGCCTGCATACCATTCATGGTGGTGGATTTTCATCCAATTTCCGGACAGCAGCTTGTATTTTTGATTTTAACAGGTCTGGCAGCGGCAGGAGGGCAGTTTGGTATTACCGCGGCCTATACTTATGCGCCGGCTCGTGAGATATCCGTTTATGATTACAGTCAGATTATGTTTTCTGCAGTCATGGGATTTCTCTTTTTTGGTCAAGTCCCGGATGGATGGAGTTTTATAGGTTATATTGTAATTGTCATAGCAGGAGTAACGATGTTTTTTTATAATAAAAAACATGGAGGAGATTAAATGAAATTTATTTCTTGGAATGTTAACGGCATTCGGGCATGTGTAAAAAAAGGTTTTCTGGATTTTTTTCAGGAAGTCAATGCAGATATTTTCTGTATTCAAGAAAGTAAAATGCAGGAAGGACAGCTGGATCTGGATCTTCCGGGATATCATCAGTACTGGAATTACGCAGTGCGGAAAGGATATTCAGGAACAGGGATTTTTACTAAGCAAGAACCATTGTCTGTATCTTATGGGATGGGAATGGAAGAGCATGATCAGGAAGGAAGAGTCATTACTCTGGAATTCGAAGACTATTACTTTTTGACTGTTTATACACCAAATTCTCAGAGTGGACTGGCGAGATTGGATTACCGGATGAAGTGGGAAGATGATTTTTTCCACTATTTAAAGAAACTGGAAGAGACAAAGCCGGTGATCGTGTGTGGTGATCTCAATGTTGCCCATGAGGAAATCGATCTAAAGAATCCGAAGACAAATCGGAAAAATGCGGGATTTACAGATGAAGAAAGACAAAAAATGACGCAGCTTTTGGATGCCGGATTTATCGATACGTTCCGGTATTTTTATCCAGATCAGGAAGGGATTTATTCTTGGTGGTCTTATCGCTTTAATGCAAGGAAAAACAACGCAGGGTGGCGGATTGACTATTTCCTTGTGTCAAAATGTCTGGAGGAGCGTCTGAAAGATGCAAAGATTTTGACAGATGTCATGGGATCAGATCATTGCCCGATTGAATTGGATCTTGCATAAGGAGGAAATGATTGAAGAGGAGTGTCAGGAGAATTCTGTTCGCAGCTGCAGGAATACTAGCTGTTGTTGTTATAGCATTCGTTTTTCTGGTGATTATTTTATCAGTTAGGGAATATCGCCCAAAAGAAAAAGAGTCAGTAAAATTGTCTCACAATCGTGGACAGAAGGTTTTTAAAGATCAGGAAATTTCGATTCTTACATGGAATATAGGATATGGAGCACTGAGTGAAACAGAAGATTTTTTTATGGACGGAGGAGAAAAAGTTCGTCCAGACAACAAAGAACTGGTATGGAAAAACATTGAAGCGATGAAAAAGGTCATAAAAGAAAGCAGGTCACAGGTTGTTTTTCTTCAGGAGGTTGACCATAATTCAAAACGTTCATATTATATAAATGAAGTAAAAGCTTTTTCAAACGGATGGGGTGGAAGCACGGGGTATGCAAGAAATTTTCTTTGTGACTACATTCCTTATCCTCTGCCGACCATTGGAAAAGTGGACGCCGGTCTGCTGACTTTGAATCAGTTTCAGGCAGATCAGGCAGAAAGAATCTCTCTGCCGACACCATTTTCATGGCCGGTCAGAATATGTCAGCTGAAACGGTGTCTTTTTTTGGAAAGAGTTCCGATTGAAGGTAGTGACCGGCAGGTAGTGTTTGTTAACCTTCATCTGGAGGCATATGATGACGGGAGTGGAAAAGAAGCTCAGACAAAATTGCTGGCACAGATTTTGGAAAAAGAATATGAAGCCGGGAATTATGTGATTGCCGGAGGAGATTTTAATCAGACATTCGAGCAGGTCGATGAAGATAAATATCCAGTCTGGGATAAAGATAATTTTCAGGCAGGAAAAGTTGAGGAGAATCTGTTTGGGGAAGAGTGGCAGTTTGCGGTAGATGACAGTCTGCCCACCTGCAGATTGCTGAACGGCCCTTATGACCGGAGTGATAAAAAAACTCAGTTTTATGTGATTGATGGATTTATCTTGTCGCCAAATGTGAAACTGGAGTATGTGAAAACTCTGGATGAAGATTTCAAAAACAGTGATCACAATCCGGTGCAAATAAAGATCAAGTTAAAATAGGAGGCTTTCTGGAGATGTATGTTGAGAATATGTTGGATTTAATTGGAAATACACCACTGATTAGTTTTGAAAAAATGATGGGATATAAAATATATGCAAAAGCCGAATTTCTAAATCCGGGTGGAAGCATCAAAGACCGGGTTGCCAAAAACATGCTGGAAGAAGCAGAAAAAAGCGGGAAGCTGAAACCGGGAATGACAGTCATTGAACCAACTTCAGGCAATACAGGTATCGGTTTGGCATTCTGTGGTGTGCGGATGGGATACAAGGTAATTATCGTAATGCCTGAAAATATGAGTGAGGAGAGAAGAAAACTGATTAAGGCGTTGGGAGCAGAGCTTGTTTTGACTCCTGCAAAAGAAAATGTAGACGGAGCAGTCCGGAAAGCAGAGGAGATTGCTGCGTCATCTGATGAATATTTTATGCCGCAGCAGTTTGAAAATCCGGCCAATACAGATGCTCATTATAAGACCACTGCGAAGGAATTATGTGAACAGCTTGGAAAGAAGATTGATATTTTTGTTTCTGGTGTAGGCAGCGGTGGAACTATGGCAGGAATTGCCAAATATCTGCTCGAACAAAACCCGGATACAAAAATCATTGCAGCTGAGCCGAAAGGTGTGTCTGCTCTTCTGGGGCAGGAACCGGGACTCCATCAAATTCAGGGAATTGGAGACGGATTTATTCCGGCAATTTTGAATCCAGAGATTGTGACAGAAGTGGTGGAAGTGTCAGATCAAGACGCAATTGGAACAGCAAGAGAACTTGCGGAAGTCTATGGAATTTTATGCGGTACTTCTTCTGGTGCTAACATTTATACAGCCAGAAAGATGGCAGAAAAGTATGGAAAAGACAAGGTAATCGCGACGGTTCTTCCGGACCGCGCAGAGCGCTACTTTAGTGTGGGATTATTTTAAAGGAGAAAATGTTATGGAGGAAATGACAAATCAGAAATTATTTCTGCATATGGATCAGACGATTGCAGGGAAGTTATTTGAAGAGACAACATATCCATGGGAAATTTTGCCGTTGATCAAAGATTTTATCTTGGAAACAGGACCCAAATTGCCAAAAGACGAGTATCGTCAGGTAGAAGACGATGTCTGGATCGCCAAAAGTGCAACCATTGCCAAAACGGCAACAATCTGCGGGCCAGCCATCATTGGACCGGATACAGAAGTGCGTCCGGGCGCCTTTATCCGGGGAAATGCTTTGATTGGAGCAGGATGTGTTGTGGGAAATTCCACAGAAATCAAGAATGATATTTTGTTCAATTGCGTGCAGGTACCTCATTATAATTACGTAGGAGATTCTATTTTGGGATATAAGTCACATATGGGAGCAGGTTCTATTACTTCAAATGTGAAATCTGACAAGACCAATGTGGTGATCAAAAACGGAGATGAAAAAATCGAAACGGGAAGGAAGAAAATTGGAGCGATCCTTGGAGATTACGTGGAAGTTGGATGCGGTACAATTTTAAATCCTGGATCTGTTGTAGGAAGACACACAAATATATATCCGCTTTCTATGGTGAGAGGATATATCAAGCCGGAAAGTATTTATAAAAGAGCAGGGGAGATTGCAGAAAAATACTAACCCGGAAAGGAATGCTTATGAAAAAACAAATAAAAAAGCTGGCGGCTTCTGTTTTGTTCGCAGGTCTTTTGCTGAGTGTGACCGGATGTTTTAAGCCTTCCAAAAGTTCTGTAGAAGAATCAGAATATTATCAGGATTTGAAGGATGATTATGATAAGGTTTCACAACAGCTGAAGGATGAAAAGAAAAAGACCAGTTCTTTGAATAAGCAGATTCAGTCGATCCAGGAAGCTTCAGGAGATGAAAAACTCGCTGATTATAAGAGTCAGATTAAAGACAGTATCATTGGAAAAGTAGATTTTGCAGCTGACTCTGTCAAAGAAAAAACATTTGCTGTAACAAATACACCTGTCTGTGATTATGCCAAAGGAATCGTGACGGGGTGTAATCGGGTACTTGGCGTGACGCCGGATGATCTGGAAGATACTTATGATAATTGTTATTCTTATGCGCTTGTGGATGAAGATAATACCACATTTGAGTTTAAAGTGTATGGGGACAGTTTTATTGTGTTTGATGATATTCCGTCTAATGTATATGCCTATAATGGAGCATCAGTTCTTGGGGATGCTTTGATTGATGCCGCAGTACAAAAGAGTTATGATGATTTTTCGGAACGGATTGCGGACGCAGATTTGATCGTTACCGATGAAAAGTTGAAATTCAGCACAGATGCGATTAATGCGTCTAAAATATTGGCGGGAATCATGAATAATAAGATGAATCATGCCAATTATAATACGGATGACTGGGATGAATATCGTTTTTACACAAAAGGAACAGTGACGAAGGTACAGATTGACAGTGACAATAAGATTATCTGTGTAGAGGATAAGGAAGGCAATCGGACATTCTATCAGATTTCTGAGAAAAACCTGACCAATTTGGAGAAAATATTAAAATAGCAATGAGAATATGACTGTCACACTAAGTAATTAGTGTGGCAGTATTTTTTTGCACAAAACAAGAACCAAGTCTATAAAAAATCAGATTCTTGGTGTGAAATTCTTTTATGCAGATATTAAAATTCCGATAAATAAAGTTTTTTAAACTTGAAAAGACCATATGAATCATATAATATAATACTATATAAGATTATTTTATATAGGAGGAATAATATGGATACCAGAGCAGGTAGTATGATAACGCAAATTAAGCAGATTAGCGGCAGAATTTTTGAACGCATATTGTCTGAAAAGAATATCGATGCTTTTAATGGAGCACAAGGTCATATTCTTTATGTGTTGTGGCAGGATGACAATATTACTTTACGAGAAATATCAGAGCGAACGGGGCTTGCAGCCACCACGCTGACAAGTATGATTGATCGCATGGAAGCTGCCGGATTGGTCAGACGGATACCAGATCAGAAAGACCGTAGGAAAACCAGGCTTTTTTTAACCGCAAAGGCAAAGGGACTCCAAACAGATTATAACGAAGTATCGAAACAAATGAGCTGCTTGTTTTACCGCGGTTTCTCGGAAGATGAAATACAACAATTTGAAAGTTTTTTAGAACGTGTTTTGTGTAATCTAAAGGAAAATAAATAATATGGCAACAAATATTAAATCATTGATAAAATGCAGAAATCTTGTGATTGGCTGTACAAACAAGTGCCCTTACTGTTATGCAAGAAATAACTGCCGTCGATATCATATGACAGAGGGTTTTTCTATTCCTGAATTTTTTCCTGCCAAGCTGCGCCTGCTTGATATTAAGAAACCGGCGAACTGGCTGCTTACTTGTATGAGCGATTTAGCAGACTGGAAAAGAGAATGGGTGCGCGAGACACTGTCTCATATTTCTTACAATCCTCAGTGTAACTTTCTTTTTTTAACCAAAAGTCCAGAGCGGATAGACTTCCAAACTGATTTGAATAATGTGTGGGCAGGCGTTACGATAACTTGTTCAGCAGAAAAAAATCGTATTGAGGATTTAAAAAAACATGTATTATGTAAGTATTATTATATTACTTTCGAACCGCTTCACAGCCCGGTCGGGACTTTAGATTTAAGCGGAATAGAATGGATTGTGATTGGTACAGAAACCGGAAAACGCAAAGGAAAAATTTCAGCCAGAATTGAATGGATTATGGAAATCGTAAAGCAGGCGGAAGAGAAAGGAATTCCAGTTTTTATGAAAGAAGAGCTGGAAGCAGTTATAGGAACAAAGAATATGGTTCAAAAACTCCCAGAAAAATTTATTGTTGATGAGGTGTAAAATGGTTGAAATCATAAAAGAAATCCAGGTAAAAAATGTAATGACAAAATCAAAACTTCCGGTTGGAGGTTATTCCGTTAACCCATATGTGGGCTGGGCTGCCCTCATGGGTGCAAATATTGTTATGCGTCTTTTATGAAACGCTTTACCGGACATTTGGAGCCGTGGGGCACATTCTTGGATGTAAAATACTGGTCAGAAATAAAAAATCCAATGAAGTATAATGGGCAGAGGGTTGTGATTGGTTCTGTTACAGACGGGTATCACCCATTAGAAGAAAGATATCGGAGGACGCGAGCATTATTGGAGCAGTTAAAGAATAGTGGAGCAAAAATTATGATTTGCACAAAATCAGATCTGGTAATAAGAGATCTCGATCTTCTGACCCAAATGAAAGATGTTACTGTTTCATGGTCGGTTAATACTCTGGATGAAACTTTTAAAAATGACATGGATAATGCTGTGAGCATCGAAAGGCGTCTTTCTGCCATGAAAAAGGTATACGATGCCGGTATTCGCACGGTATGTTTTACTGCACCAATTTTTCCGGGAATTACAGATGTTCCGGCAATTATTGAGAAAGCAAAAGACAGATGTGATTTTATCTGGATGGAAAATCTAAATCTGAGAGGCGATTACAAAATTGTCATTTTTGAGTATATTAAAAAAACATATCCTGAGCTTTTGCCACTTTATGAAAAAATCTACAACAAAAAGGATAAGGAATACTGGCGCTTATTAGAAGCAGAAATTCACTCTTACACAGAAAAAATGGGATTGTCTTATCTGGATAATTATTTGCCGGATGGACGAAGTGACCCGGGGAAACCAGCTGTTGTAAATTATATGTACCATGAGCAAGTCCGTGGTTCAGAAAATACGGGCAAAAGAAAACGGTAAAGCATTGAAATAAATAAGTGTGAAAGGGGATGATTTTATATTTTGTTCCAAAAGAATAAATATTGCATGTTATTTTTGCGGAAGGGCCATCCACGATTCACAAAATTTGTACCCACATAGCAGCATATCAAAATTGAGTGATTGGATGCATAACTTCAAATGCTATTTTATATTTACAATTTCTCCGCTTTTCCCTCCGGTTTTTCTGCGCAGATAAATGCCGCTGATTTCCATTGATTTATCGATGGCCTTGCACATATCATAAACGGTAAGCAGTGCGGTGCTGACGCCGGTCAGTGCTTCCATTTCTACTCCTGTTTTTCCGGTTACCTTGACAGTGCAGGTACAGTGGATTGCACATTCTTCTGGATCCATTTCAAATTGGATACGGCAATTGGTAATGGGCAGAATATGACACATGGGGATTAGATCAGAAGTGCGTTTAACACCCATGATTCCTGCGGTTGTGGCAACACCGAGTACATCTCCTTTTCCTACCGTTCCGTTTTTTACAGCGTCAAAAACCTCTTTGCTGACTTTGATTGTGCCAACAGCTGCAGCTGTTCGTACCGTTTCTTTCTTGTCTGTAACGTCTACCATAAAGGCTTTTCCATTTTCATCAAAATGTGTGAATCCCATGATGGTTATCCTTTCATGATTATAATCTGATTGCTTTTGTCTAACAGGTATTATAACAAAAATAATAGGAGAAAAACAAAGAAAAGTTAAATTTTTGACTTTTCGAAGATATTCATAGATTTTGTTGTTTTATTTTTAACGATATGCTAAAATAAAGTTGTTATTTTTAATACTGAAAGGAGTTTCAACATGATTTATTCACATGAAGTAGAACAAATGTGTACAGTAGCTCAGGGCGTAAACCATGGAGCTGCACCGATTCCTGAAGAAGCAAAATGGGTAAAAGCAAAAGATATTGCTGATATTTCAGGATTAACACATGGTATTGGCTGGTGTGCACCTCAGCAGGGAGGTTGTAAATTAACTCTTAATGTAAAAGAAGGCATTATTCAGGAAGCATTAGTAGAAACAATTGGATGTTCCGGAATGACACATTCAGCTGCTATGGCATCCGAAATTTTACCAGGAAGAACTATTTTGGAAGCTTTAAATACAGACTTGGTTTGTGATGCAATCAATACAGCAATGAGAGAATTATTCTTACAGATTGTATATGGAAGATCTCAGAGTGCTTTCTCTGAAGATGGACTTGCAATCGGTGCAGGACTGGAAGATTTAGGAAAAGGTCTTAGATCTCAGGTTGGTACAATGTACGGAACTCTCAAAAAAGGTCCTCGTTATCTGGAAATGGCTGAAGGTTACGTAACAGGAATCGCTCTTAATGAAGATGATGAGATCATCGGATACCAGTATCTTAACTTTGGTAGAATGATGGACTTCATCAAAGGCGGAGACGACGCTCAGACAGCTATGGACAAGGCAAAAGGTCAGTACGGACGTGTAGATGACGCCGTTAAGATCATTGACCCGAGAGTACAATAGGAGGTAACGAAGAATGGCTTTATTTGAATCATATGAAAGAAGAGAAAAACAGATTCTTGCTGTATTAAAAGAGTATGGAATCAATTCTATTGAAGAAGCTGCTGAAGTTACAAAAGCTGCAGGATTAGACGTATACGCTCAGGTAGAATCAGTTCAGCCGATCTGTTTCGAAAATGCAAAATGGGCTTATACTGTTGGTGCAGCAATCGCAATCAAAAAAGGCTGCAGAAGAGCTGCAGATGCTGCCGCAGCAATTGGAGAAGGACTTCAGGCATTCTGTATCCCAGGATCTGTAGCTGACCAGCGTAAAGTAGGTCTTGGACATGGAAACTTAGGAAAGATGCTTCTGGAAGAAGAGACAGAATGTTTTGCATTCCTTGCAGGACATGAGTCTTTTGCTGCTGCTGAAGGAGCTATCGGAATTGCTGAAAAAGCAAACAAAGTTCGTAAGAAACCTTTAAGAGTTATCCTGAATGGTTTAGGAAAAGATGCTGCTCAGATTATCTCAAGAATCAACGGATTTACATATGTTGAAACTGAAATGGATTATTACACAGGTGAAGTAAAAGAAGTCTTCAGAAAATCTTACTCTGATGGATTAAGAGCTAAGGTTAACTGCTACGGAGCAAACGATGTAAGAGAAGGTGTTGCTATTATGCACAAAGAGGGTGTAGACGTATCTATCACAGGTAACTCTACAAACCCGACACGTTTCCAGCATCCAGTTGCAGGTACATACAAGAAAGAATGTATCGAACAGGGCAAGAAATACTTCTCTGTAGCTTCTGGTGGAGGAACAGGACGTACACTTCATCCGGACAACATGGCTGCAGGACCAGCTTCCTATGGTATGACAGATACAATGGGACGTATGCATAGTGATGCACAGTTCGCTGGATCTTCTTCTGTACCAGCCCATGTAGAAATGATGGGTCTGATCGGAATGGGTAACAATCCAATGGTAGGTGCTACTGTTGCTGTTGCAGTTTCTATTGAAGAGGCTGCTAAAGCAGGAAAGTTCTAATTCATAACAAAAAAATAACGTAAAACTGAGGCTTTCGGTCATTTATGACCGGGAGCCTTAAGTTTTTCTGTGATAATATCACAGAAGAAGGCTGAACCTCCTGTTATAATAAGATCACAAAATACAAAAAGAAAAAGGAGGACAAGTACATGTCTGTAGTCAATATCAATAAAAATAATTTTCAGGAAGAAGTAATGAACGCAAACCAGCCGGTTTTATTGGATTTCTGGGCTGCATGGTGCGGGCCATGTCAGATGGTTGGTCCGATAATCGAAGAAATCGCTGCAGAAAGAAGTGATATTAAGGTCGGAAAGGTAAATGTAGATGAACAGCCGGAACTGGCATCCCAGTTCCAGGTAATGAGTATTCCTACATTGGTTGTAATCAAAGATGGGCAGATTACAAATAAGTCCATTGGGGCAAAACCAAAAGAGCAGATTTTAAAGATGCTGTAGGAGGTTAAAAACTATGAAAGTAGTAATTGTAGGAGGAGTGGCAGGCGGCGCTACAGCCGCCGCCAGAATCCGAAGATTAGATGAAATGGCAGAAATTACAGTGTTTGAGAGGTCTGGGTATGTATCTTATGCAAATTGTGGTCTGCCATATTATATTGGAGGAATTATTGAAGATTCAAGAGAACTGACGCTGCAGACGCCGGAAACTTTTCTGGAACGTTTTCGAATTGAAATGAAAGTGCGGCATGAAGTAATGGCAATTCACCCAGATCGAAAAACAGTTTCTGTAAAAAACTTGGAAAATGGACAAGAATTTGAAGAAAAATATGATAAATTGCTGCTTTCTCCTGGTGCTGTTCCAACGAAGCCGCGTCTGTCAGGAATGGAACTGGAATCGGTATTTACGCTTCGGACGGTAGAGGATACTTTGCGGATCCGCGAATATATCGATAAAAATAAACCAAAGTCTGCGGTCCTGGCAGGTGGTGGATTCATTGGACTGGAACTTGCGGAGAATCTGCGGGAGTTAGGAATGGATGTAACCATTGTCCAGCAGCCAAAGCAGCTGATGAATCCTTTTGATCCGGATATGGCAGCGTTTATCCATGGGACTGTCCGGAAACATGGGATAAATCTTGCTCTTGGACATACAGTGGAGGGATTTGTTAAAAAGGAGAAAGGGATAGAGGTCCTTTTAGCAGAAGAGGAATCCCTTCATGCCGATTTAGTGATTTTGGCAATTGGAGTGACACCAGACACACATCTTGCAAAAGAAGCCGGTATTGAATTAGGAATTCGAGGAAGTATTGTGGTTAATGACCGCATGGAAACATCAATTCCTGATATCTATGCTGTGGGAGATGCTGTGCAGATTAAAAATTATGTGACAGGTCAGGATGCGTTAATTTCACTTGCAGGTCCTGCCAATAAGCAGGGACGGATTGCTGCCGATAATATCTGTGGAGGCAGCAGCCATTATCAGGGATCTTTAGGCAGTTCTGTGATTAAAGTTTTTGACTTGACGGCGGCGGTCACTGGAATCAATGAAAAAACAGCAAAACAGAAAAATATGAATATAGATTCTGTGGTACTCTCACCAATGAGCCATGCAGGATATTATCCTGGAGGTAAGGTGATGATCATGAAAGTAATTTTTGAAAAGGAAACCTATCAGCTTTTAGGAGCCCAGATTGTAGGATATGAAGGTGTGGATAAGCGTCTTGATGTGATGGCCGCAGCCATTCAGGCAGGTATAAAAGCCAGTGATCTAAAAGATTTGGACCTTGCCTATGCACCGCCATACTCTTCTGCTAAAGATCCAGTAAATATGGCCGGATTTATGATTGATAATATAGAAAAAGGCAGGCTGCAGCAAATTCACATGGAGGACATAGAAAAGATTTCTCAAGATGAAACTGTAACCTGTCTGGATGTCAGAACAAGGATGGAATATGCCCAAGGTCATGCGGAAGGGTTTGTCAATATTCCGGTAGATGAATTAAGAGATCATTTAGATGAAATCAAACAGGGTCAGCCTGTGTATGTAATGTGTGAGAGCGGTCTGCGCAGTTACATCGCATGTCAGATTCTGTCAGGTCACGGATATGACAGTTATAATTTTTCCGGAGGATATCGGCTTTACAGTACGATAAAGCATGACCGATGTTTGATTGAAAAAGCCACTCTGTGCGGCATGGATTTGTCATAAATCGCTGCAGAGAGATTCCAGCTTTTGCGGGGCCAGGATTTCTATTTTTCCACGTGATAATTTGACAATGCCTTCATTTTGAAAATAGCGCAGCATCCGTGTTACAACTTCTCTGGCGGATCCAAGATGGTTGGCAATGGTTTCGTGAGTGATCATTAATACGGAAGTTTCATCTAAAGCTGATTCGTCTAAAAGAAAACGAGCAAGTCGTTTGTCAAAACTTTTCCATAAAATCTGTTCAATCAGCCACATAACTTCAGAAAACCTGGCAGCCATGATTTCATTGGTATAATTGGCCAATGGAGCAGACTGCCCCATAATTTCTTTATAAATATCGGCAGGAATAATCCAGAAATCTGTGTCTTTTTCTGCTTCAATCGTAATTTCAAATTGAATACTGTGCATCATACAGGAAGCCGAAAATAAACAGATATCCATGTCGAGAAGCCGGTAAATGGTTATTTCACGTCCTTCATCTGACAGGATAAAAGCACGCAGCTGGCCGCTTTGAATTAAAAGAAGCCCCAGGCAGTCAGCGTTTCCATTATGAACCACAGATCCTTTTTTTGCTGTTCGATGAATGATATGATCGGACAGCTTTTTTTGCTGCTCATTTGTTAATTGATTCCATATAGGGAAATATTCTTTGAATTTCATTATGTAATCCTTCCTGAAATAAAAATATAGTCGCCTTTTATTATACAATCCGATGGAGCATAGTTCAAATAGGAGATGATAAGAACTATGGGAATTTTTAAAAAGAAATAAGAAGAGGCTTTGCTGCATTATGAAACTAGTTTTTAAAGCAGCGGAAGTTGTGTTATACTGTAAACAGCGTAAAAGAATAAAAACAGGAGAGCTTATGAACATTATTTTAACTGCGGTCAACGCGAAATACATTCATTCCAATTTGGCGGTATATTCACTTCGTTCCTATGCGAAACCGTATCTGGACGAAGTCGAGATTGCCGAGTATACGATCAATCAGACAGTGGATTTTATTTTGATGGATCTTTATAAAAGGAAGCCGGATATTTTATGTTTTTCCTGTTATATTTGGAATATTGAATATGTTAAGGAAATTATTGCTGAGATCCACAAGCTGCTTCCCCAAATGCCGATTTGGCTAGGAGGTCCGGAAGTTTCCTATGATGCCGTACAGTTTTTGGAATTGTATCCTCAGGTTACGGGAATCATGAAAGGAGAAGGAGAAGAGACCTTTCTGGAAGTCCTGGATTATTATCATGAAAAAAAGAAGGATTTATCAGCTGTTGCGGGGCTTACATATCGTGAAGGCAGTCAGATCAAAGAAAATCCATGGCGTTCGGTCATGGACTTAAGCAAGGTGCCGTTCGTTTATCAGGATATCGATACCTTTGTAAATAAGATCATCTATTATGAATCCAGCAGGGGATGTCCGTTTTCCTGCAGCTATTGTCTGTCTTCTGTAGACAAATGCCTGAGGTTTCGGAATCTGGCTCTGGTGAAAAAAGAGCTGCAGTTCTTTTTGGATCATAAGATTCCTCAGGTGAAATTTGTGGATCGAACGTTTAACTGCAATCAAAAACATGCCATGGCCATATGGTCTTATATTTATGAGCATGACAATGGTGTCACCAACTTTCATTTTGAAGTGGCGGCAGATATTTTGACAGAAGAAGAGATATCATTGCTTCAGAAGATGCGCCCGGGACTGGTACAGCTGGAGATTGGGGTGCAGTCTACGAATCCGGATACAATCACAGAGATTCATAGAAAGATGGATTTTAAAAAAGTTGCCCGAATCGTACAGCAGATCAATTCAGGAGAGAATGTCCATCAGCACTTGGATCTGATTGCAGGGCTGCCATATGAAGGACTGAATTCTTTTCAGAAATCCTTTGATGAAGTATATGCTGTGCGTCCGGAACAGCTGCAGCTGGGATTTTTGAAAGTATTAAAGGGATCTTATATGTCAGAACATCAGGAGGAATATGGGCTGATTCATAAGGAAAAGCCGCCTTATGAGGTGCTGTCGACCAAATGGCTGTCTTATGATGATATTCTTGTGCTGAAATATGTCGAGGAAATGGTAGAAACCTTCTATAACAGCGGACAGTTCAGCAATACAATAGAGTATTTAGAATCATATTTTTCATCCGCATTTGAAATGTATGATCAGATGGGCAGATTTTATGAGAAACAAGGATACCACAAACGAAGTCATTCGAGAATTGGACGGTATGAAATTTTACTAGAGTTTATCAAAACAGCGGTGCCAAAGAAAAGCCTGGATTTCTTTCAGGAACTGCTGACGTTTGATTTGTACTTGAGGGAAAATGTAAAAAACAGACCAGATTTTGCAGGAGATTATACGGTAAAAAAAGAAGAATTGTTCCATCTGTATGATGAGGTATTTCCAAAAGAAGAGAAGCTGGCATCTTATGCCGGAAAACACCAGAGAAAGATGATCCACATTGAAAAATTCAGGTATGATATCTTATCCGGCAGACAGGAAGAAAAAGAAACATTGATTTTGCTGGATTATCAGAAAAGGAATCCGCTGAATTATCAGGCAAAAGTGATTCGTCTGCCGCTGGAAGAAGAGTAGACCGGAAAGGGAAGCATTATGAAGTATGATTTTACGTCTATTATGGAACGAAGAAACAGGGATGCCATTGCAGTAGATAATGTAGGAAAACACATGTGGGGAAATGAACCTCAGCCGCCGAAGGAAGGATTTGATTTTGTGCCTATGTGGGTTGCCGATATGAATTTTCCGACTTGTCCGGCGGTAACAGAAGCGGTCATAGAGCGGGCGAAACATCCGGCATTCGGCTATTTTGCTCCCCGCGAGGAGTATTTTGAGGCTATAATTAAGTGGCAGGAAGATCATCATAATGTGACGGGACTTACCCAGGAAGCTATTGGCTATGAAAATGGTGTTCATGGCTGTGTGACCAGCGCAGTTCAGGTGCTGTCACAGCCAGGAGACTGTATTTTTCTGCACCGACCGTTTTATCTTGGGTTTTCAGAAGATATCGAAACCATTGGGAGAAGATCAATTTACAGTGATTTGAAGAAAGATGAGAATGGTATTTACCGAATGGATTTTGATGATATGGATGCCAAAATAAAAAAATATAAGATTCATCTGGCTATTTTTTGTTCTCCTCATAATCCGACCGGACGTGTTTGGGAACCATGGGAACTGGAAAAAGCTATGAAGATCTTCGAAGAAAATAAATGTTATGTAATCAGTGATGAGATATGGGCAGATCTGACATTTTCCGGGCATCAGCATGTACCTACCCAGATGGTCAATGAATGGGCAAGACACCATACCATAGCAGCATATGCTCCAAGCAAGACTTTTAACCTTGCGGGTTTGGTCGGAAGCTATCATATTATCTATAATCCATATCTCAGAGACCGGATTAGAACTTATGGTGAAAATACCCATTATAACAGTCAGAATGTTCTTTCCATGCATGCACAGATTGGAGCATACAGTCCTGAGGGAAATGAGTGGGTGGAGGAACTAAAACAGGTATTAGAAAGGAACTGCAGATATGCCTGTGATTTTATTAGACAGAAGATTTGTGGTGTGGATGTGACCATGCCGCAGGGTACCTATATGATTTTTCTTGACTGTACAAGATATTGTCAGAGAACAAGAAAAACATTGGATGATGTTATAAAATCCGGATGGAATGTTGGAATTGGATGGCAGGATGGACGCCATTTTGGAGGTGACTGTCATATTCGGATGAATCTGGCTCTCCCTTTGTCTCAGATCAAGAAGGTTTGTACACGGATGAGGGAATATGTTTTTTAAATTATTTGTATCAGAATTTAGGGAACTGACAGATAGAATAAGGTATGATATAATGAGGCTAAAATACAATGTTTCTTTATATAAAGGAGAATGAGAATGGAGAAAATCAACAATGAAGTATGGAAAAAAGATTTAGGTGACTTCAAAGAAAAAACAGAGCAGTTTTATGCGGGAGAATTGGACAAGGCTTCCTATAAAGGATTCTCCGGACGGTTTGGGAGTTATGCACAGAGAGGCGGGAAAGCCAGCATGCTTCGTCTGAGAATGGCGGGAGGCCGGCTGACAAAAGATAAGATGAAGTTTATTGCAGACAGCATTGAGACATACAAGGTAGATAAGGTACATTTTACTACATGTCAGACCATTCAGCTTCATGATCTGCATCCGGAGGCAGTCTATAACATTATGGAAGGCGCACTGGATCATAATATTGTGACCATAGGAGGCGGAGGAGATTTCCCGAGGAATGTAATGGTATCTCCATTATCAGGCGTTGAAAAAGGTGAATATTTTAATGTTTTGCCATATGCAGAGGCAGCTGGAGAATACCTGATGACATTTATTTCAAAAAAAGTGATGCCTAGAAAACTAAAAGTTTGCTTTTCTAATAGTCCGGCAAACAAGCCACATGCAACATTTCGTGATTTGGGATTTGTTGCCCGTCCGGATGGGCTGTTTGATGTATATAGTGCGGGAGGTCTGGGAAATAATCCGAGATTTGGATTAAAAGTTGCTGAAGCAGTTGAACCTTCTAAAATCTTATATTATATTTGTGCCATGAGAGAGACCTTTATCGCTTATGGAAATTATGAACAGAGAGGAAAAGCAAGAACCAGATATATGCAGGAAACTCTGGGAGAAGAAGGCTATATAAAAGCATACCAGGAAAAACTGGAAGAAGTCTTTGCATCAGGAGAGAACCTGGATCTGGATATCACAGTGGAAGAAGTGAAAAAACAGGGAGACGGCTCTGAAGTTAATGATCCTCGTGTGATCAGTCAGAAGCAGGATGGACTTTATGCTGTGGCATATCATCCGTTTGGAGGCTGCCCTGCGCCGGAGAAACTGGGAGAAATCTATGAAGTGATAAAGGACATGGAAGATGTAGAAGCAAGGGTTGCTCCGGATGAGACAATGTATATTATCAATCTTACAGGATCAGAAGCACAGAAAGTCCTGGAGGCGACCAGTGATGGCGCCAAGACGCTGTTTGAAACATCTGTTTCCTGCATCGGAGCATCCATTTGTCAGGTAGGAATCCGTGATTCCCAGGCACTCCTCCATGAATGTCTGAAAGCAGTTAGAGAAGCAGGTATCAAGGATGGAGCGCTTCCGCAGATTCATATTTCCGGATGTCCGTCTTCTTGCGGAACCCATCAGACAGGAGAAATTGGATTCCATGGCTGTGTAAAGGTTATAGATAAAGTACCGCATCCAGCGTTTACGCTTCATCTGAATGGCTGTGATCTTCAGGGGAAAGAACGAATGGGTGAGAAAGCAGGAGTTCTTCTGGAGGAAGAGATTCCGAAGTTTCTTGTAAAACTTGGGAAAATTGTCGAAGATTCTGGAATGGATTATAAAGAATGGAGCCAAAAATATCCGGATGAAATAAAAAAAGCAGCAGAAGAATTTATCAAATAAGATACGGAAACAACAGCACTATAAACGTCCGAAAATCGGCGTTTATAGTGTTTTTCCGTCCGAAGACAGGGAGGAAAGAGACACATGGCGTATTTTCCGCTGTTTCTTCAGCTGGAGAAGAAACAATGTCTGGTAGCAGGCGGAGGCAGAGTGGCTCTGAGAAAAATAAGAGCATTAAGACAGTTCGGAGGAATTGTAGAAGTGATAAGCCCCAAAATCATACAGCCAATTCTTCAAATGCCGGATGTGGTCTGTCAGTGCCGTCCCTTTCAGATGTCAGATCTGGAGGGAAAAGAATTAGTTATTGCGGCGACAGACGAGAAAGAAGAAAATCACAGAATCAGTGCTGCCTGTCAGGAAAGAGGAATTTTAGTGAATGCAGTGGATCAGATTGAAGACTGCAGTTTTATTTTCCCGGCATACATAAAACAAGGAGAAGCGGTAGCAGCTTTTTCAAGCGGAGGAAATAGCCCGACAGCAGCGCAGTATATGAAGCATCAAATGGAACCTGTGCTGACACAGCATTTTGGAGATTTGACTAGATGTTTGGGAGAAATCAGAACGATTGTAAAAGAACAGGTGGATACCAGAGACCGTAAACAGCTGTATGAGGAAATTTTGCGTCTTGGATTAGAGAAAGAGCGAATGCTGGAGGACGGAGAAATACAGCAGTTAATTAAAAAATACAGCAGAAAATCGAGGGATGAAATATGGACAGAACAAGAAGACTGAGAATGAATGCAGCCATAAGAGATTTAGTAAGGGAGCAGCATGTCCGAATAGATGAATTAATCTATCCGATGTTTGTAATAGAAGGAGAGGATATCTGCAGCCCAGTGGATTCCATGCCAGGGATCTTCCAGTATTCTACAGACCGTATGTGGGAAGAACTGGAACGAGTACGGAAAGCAGGGATCCTGGGAATCCTGATTTTTGGGATTCCAGATCACAAGGATGAGGTCGGCAGCGGTGCCTATGATGAGAATGGAATCATCCAGAAGGCAGTTCGTCTGATCAAGAAAAGATATCCAGATCTTTTAGTTATTGCGGATGTCTGCCTTTGTGAATATACATCTCATGGTCACTGTGGACTGGTAAAGGATGGAGTAATATTAAACGATGAGACGCTGCCGCTTTTGGCAAAGACAGCTGTCAGCTATGCCAGAGCGGGAGCGGATATCATAGCGCCAAGTGATATGATGGATCTGCGGGTTGCAGCAATCCGGGATGCGCTGGATGAAAATGGATTTCAGCAGATACCAGTGATGGCATACAGTGCCAAATTTGCATCTGCTTATTATGGGCCTTTCCGTGATGCAGCACATTCTGCTCCGGGCTTTGGAGATCGAAAGACTTATCAGATGGATCCTGCTAATGGAAAAGAGGCATTAAGAGAAGTGGAAGAAGATATTCTGGAAGGGGCAGATATGATCATTGCGAAACCAGCCCTTGCCTATATGGATATTATAAAAGAGATTTCACAAAATTATAACATACCGATTGCTGCTTATAATGTCAGCGGAGAATATTCTATGGTAAAAGCAGCGGCGGCAAATGGATGGATTGATGAAAAGAAGATTGTCATGGAAAATCTTACTGGTTTAAAAAGAGCCGGAGCTAAAATAATTATTACTTATCATGCCCTGGATGCGGCAAAATGGATCAGAGAGGAGGAAAATTAATGGAGACGAGATCAAAAGAACTGTTTGAACGTGCGAAAAAGCACATTCCAGGAGGAGTCAACAGCCCGGTAAGAGCCTTTCAGGCGGTTGGAAGAACACCTCGATTCATTAAATCTGCCAAAGGCAGCCGGATCTGGGATGAAGATGGCAATGAATATATTGATTATGTGTGCTCTTGGGGTCCGGGAATTATTGGACATGCTGATCCAAATGTGATTCAAAAAGTAAAAGAAGCCTGTGATCTAGGACTTACATACGGCGCACCAACACAAAAAGAAGTAGAACTTGCAGAACTGATCGCAGAGCTGATTCCATCCATGGAAGTCAGCCGCCTCGTAAGTTCCGGGACGGAAGCTGTGATGAGTGCAGTTCGGGCTGCCAGAGGGTATACAGGAAAAGATAAGATTATAAAATTCAGAGGATGTTATCATGGACATTCCGATGGATTGCTTGTAAAAGCAGGATCCGGGGCACTAACTACGTCTGTGCCGGACAGTGCCGGAGTACCAGCGGATTATACAAGAAATACTTTAGTGGCAGAGTTTAATGATAAGGATTCAGTAGAAGCGTTATTCCGGTCCAATCCAGGAGAAATTGCAGCAGTAATCGTGGAACCGGTGGCCGCCAATATGGGGGTTGTTCTGCCGGAAAATGGATTTTTAAAGTTTTTGCGTGATATTACAAAGGAAAATGAGGCTCTTTTAATCTTTGATGAAGTGATTACGGGATTTCGTCTTGCCCTGGGAGGCGCTCAGGAGTATTTTCATGTAACTCCGGATCTTACAACTCTTGGAAAGATTGTTGGAGGAGGTATGCCCATCGGAGCCTATGGGGGAAGAAGAGAGATTATGCGGATGATTTCGCCGGATGGTCCTGTGTATCAAGCAGGAACTTTATCAGGAAATCCGATTGCGACAACCGCAGGAATTGAGACACTGAAAATTTTAAAGGGACATCAGGAAATCTATGGACGTTTGGAAAAGAATGGAGAAAAAATAGCCCAGGCAGTCAGAGAAACAGCAGGAGAGTATGTTCAGGTCAATCAGATTGGGTCTCTGCTCAGCGTTTTCTTTACAAAAGATAAAGTCAGAGACTATGAAAGTGCAGCAGCATCGGATGTAGGCCTTTATGCGAAATACTTCGGATATCTGCTGGATCATGGTATTTATACAGCTCCGTCTCAGTTTGAGGCCATGTTCTTGTCAGATGCTCATACCGAAGAAGAAATTGATATAACTTGTCAGATTATGAGAGAAGCGTTATGCAGTTTGGATTTTTAGGAATCAGTTATCAGAATACGGAGCTTGAAGTAAGAGAAAAAGCAGCATTCACAGATCAGAAAATGATGGATTTTTTTCATGCGGCAGAGAAGGCAGGCATTCAGCAGTGTATGATTTTATCGACTTGTAATCGAAGTGAAGTTTTTTATTTCTGGAAGAAGGAAGAACAAAAACAGCAAATGCTTCAAATTTATAAAAACATGTTTCCAGAAATACAGCTCCAAACTTATATTTGCCAGAATCAGGGAAAAGAGGCTGTCTTTTATTTGTTTCGTGTTGCGGCAGGTCTTGAATCTATGGTAGCCGGAGAAGATCAGATTCTGGGACAGGTAAAACATGCTCTGGAATTTTCCAGGATGATGGGGGCGTGCGGGAAAGAACTGGATAAAGTTGTCCGGGATGCGGTTACCTGCGCAAAGAAAATAAAGAGTGAATTAAAGATTAGTGAAAAACCGTTGTCTGTAGGATATATTGGCATTCAGAAACTGAATGAAGCCTGCCCCATTGAAGGAAAAAGGATTCTTGTAATTGGAAGCGGCAATACGGCAGCCCTTGTATTGAAATATCTTCGGGAATATAAGGCTGGGGATATTTTTATATGCAGCCGGACTTATGCCCATGCCGGAAAGCTGCAGAAGCAGATGACAGACTTGACAGTAGTGCCATATCAAAAAAGATATCAGGTTATGGGGCAGTGTGACATTGTAGTGTCTGCAACTTCTGCCCCGCATTTGGTTGTAAGAAGCGGTGACTTTTGCCCGATGAAACCCATGGTATTTCTGGATTTGGCAGCACCGAGAGATATTGATCCGGTTTATGATACATATCCGGATACAGTTTTGATTCATTTAGATACGTTAAAAGAAATATCTGAGCGCAATCAGGAAGAACGCATGCGTCTTCTTAAAGACAGTGAGCAGTGGATTGCGGAAGCAGGAAATGAGACAATGCATTGGCTTCAGATTAGCCGAATGGATCCGACAATCCAATCTCTTCAGGAGCGGTGCCGGGAGATTGCGGAAGATAGTTATGGATATCTTTCTAGGAAAATAGATTTAAACGAAAGGCAAAAACGACTGCTTCAGAAAGTTTTGAATGCTTCTCTACAGAGAATGATCAAGGAGCCGATTCAGCAGTTAAAACATTTAGAGGATCAAAAAGAACAGGAAGCATACAAGAAAATTGTCCATCAGTTGTTTCAGTTTGAAGCAAAGGAGAAAGATTTATGATTTATAAAATTGGATCCAGAGGATCAAAGCTGGCCCTTGCCCAGACGGAGTCAGTGTGCCAAGAACTGAGAAAAAAATATCCGCAGCATACATTTGAAATTGTTATTGTGAAAACCAAAGGCGATAAGATACAAAACAAACCATTGGATCAGGTGGGTGGAACAGGTATTTTTGTCAAAGAGATTGAGGAAATGATTTTGGCGGATGAAATACAGATGGGTGTTCACAGCATGAAAGATATGCCTGCATGTCCGGCGGAAGGACTGATTTTTTCTAAAGCATGGAAGCGGGAGGACCCAAGAGACGTCCTGATCTTAAGAGAAAAAAAGAACATTCGGGAACTCCATTACGGCGCTGTCATTGGAACAGGAAGCAAAAGGAGAGCCTTTCAGCTGAAAAAACTTCGGCCAGACCTTAAGATTGTTGGAATCAGAGGGAATGTAGATACAAGACTGCGCAAAATGGAAGAACAAAAACTTGATGGTATCGTATTAGCGGCAGCGGGACTGCATCGTCTCGGAATGGAAGACCGGATTTCGCAATATTTATCGGAAGAAGAAATGATTCCAGCGCCGGCTCAGGGAGTTCTTGCCTTAGAACTTCGGAAAGACAATACAGAGCTTCGAGAGATGCTGGATGCATGTGCAGACGAAGAAAGTCAGAAAGAAGCGTTTGCTGAGAGATGGTTCCTGGGAGCTATGGGAGGAAGCTGTCATGTTCCGACAGGTGCTTCCTGTGTAAGGCAGAAAGATGGTACTTATCGTTTTTATGGAATGTTTGGCACAGAAGACGGCAGCAGAATGGTATATGAATCTTCCTCAGGAACTGATCCTGCAAAGCTGGCCGAGTATACGGCTGCAAATATTAAAAAGAAAATGGCAGGTATTGTGTTTTTGACGGGAGCAGGTCCAGGAGATCCGGATTTGATAACAGTAAAGGGAAAGAAACTCCTGAAACAGGCAGACTGTGTAATCTATGACCGTCTGGCAGATCCGGATCTTTTGAAATATGTAAAAGAGAGCTGTGAAAAGATTTATGTTGGAAAAGAAAACCATCATCATGTGATGGAGCAGGAAAAAATTAATCAGCTGCTTGCCCAAAAAGCTATGGAGCATAAGATCGTGGTGCGCCTAAAGGGCGGAGATCCTTTTGTGTTTGGAAGAGGCGGAGAAGAGGCTTTGTTTCTTAAAAATCAGGGAATTCCTGTTCAGATCATTCCAGGTATCAGTTCTTGTATCGCAGGACCTGCTTATGCGGGAATTCCTGTAACACACAGAGGAATTGCGGGAGGATTTCGTGTAGTAACGGCTCATGATCGGAAGAATGAATTAGCAAAAATGGATTTTAAAGGGATGGCTGGTTCAGAAGAAACTTGTATTTTCCTTATGGGATTTTCAAAAATTGGAGAAATTGTTCAAAAGCTTCTGAAAGCCGGAATGTCCTCTAATATGCCGGTGGCCGTTATATCCCAAGCGGCATCCATGGATCAGAAAACCTGTATTGGAACGCTGGAAAATATAGAAAAGCGAGTGCGGGAAAAACAGATGGAAGCTCCGGCAGTTATTGTAGTGGGAAAGACTGTAAGCTTATCCGCGTCTATTGGTTCGGTCAGAAAGCAGAAACCATATTTGGTTACAAAGATTGGAACGCAGTCATCACGTTTGTCTGGACTTCTTTGGGAAAAAGGAATTCCAGTTACAGAAGTCCAGACGGGTGAAATTGCAATGATAGAACAAAAATTTACAAAAGATATGTTCCAAAAAATATCGTGGCTTATTTTTACCAGCAAAAATGGGGTAAAAGGATTTATGGAGGCTCTGCAGGCTTCGAACCTGGATGTCAGATGTCTCTGCGGTGCAAAGATAGCGGCAATCGGTCAAAAAACAGCCAATTATCTGAAAAGATATGGACTTGTGGCAGATCTTGTACCAGAAATATATGACAGCATAAATCTTGCCAAATGTCTGAAGCATGAAGTAAGAAAACAGGATTTTATATATCATGTGAAAGGACAGGAGGGAACTCCTATCCTAAAAAATACGCTGGCTCCGCTTTGTGATTATCACGAAATGGAAGTTTACAGAAATCAAGCAGTCAAGATAGAGCATATTCAAAAACCAGATCAGTATGCCGGGGCAGTGTTTACCTGTGGTTCTTCTGTCAGACGTTTTTTTGAAGCTATGGAAGAAGAAATGAAAGAGAAATGGAAAAAAGAGGTGCATTGCTTTAGTATTGGCTCAGGAACCACATCGGCGCTTCGGCAGATTGGTGTGAAAAAGATTTGTGAGGCTGCCCGGGCTGATTATGAGGCTCTTGCTGAAGACATTTACGAAAACAGCTTTTGTTGGTGTAAAAAAGATATTGAAAGTAATGGACTGGGAGAATAGTGAAGAATAAAAACCTCAGGAAAAACTGGCGTTATAAAGTCTCAGAACATTTCATAGAACTATTATCTGATAAAAAAGGAGTTTACGAAATGACGGAACGAGAGAAGATGGAAGCAGGATTATGGTATGATGCCAATTTTGATCAAAATTTGTTAAAGGAGCGTGAAAATGCAGAAGAGCTGTATTTTCAACTGAATCATACCAGTCCAAAGGATGTAAAAAAGAGAAAGGAAATTTTCAAAAAACTGCTCCCGAATAAAGAAGAAAATGTTGATATTCTTCTGCCCTTTTATACGGATTACGGATATAACTGTTATATTGGAGAGGGAACATTTATTAATCATAATGCTTACCTGATGGATGGTGCACCGGTGACGATAGGGAAACATTGTTTTATCGGACCGAACTGTGGTATCTATACGGCCAATCATCCGCTGAATGTGGGAGAAAGGAATCAGGGACTGGAACTTGCCCAGCCGGTTATAATAGGAGATAATGTCTGGATTGGAGCTGATGTTACTATTCTTCCTGGAGTAACTATCGGGGAAGGAAGCGTGATAGGGGCAAAAAGTCTTGTGAGCAAAGATATTCCAGCCAATGTAATTGCGGTTGGCAATCCATGCAGAGTGGTGAGGAAGATTACATTAGATGATAAGATCAGACAGGCAGAAAAATGATTTGCTGCTGTATTTAAAAAAAGATTATTTTTGAAATATAAAATAAAAGATAGCACACTATTATAAGAAATGCGCTAAAAAATCTGAAAAAATATTATGTAAAATAAAATTATCAGAAATGTTAATAAAAAATTAATAATTTCTTTTTGATAATCAAATTACCTTTTCGTTTGTATACGTTATAATAAAGTGGTACACAAGGAGGAGCTGAAAAGGTTATGGCAGAATATCAAAATAAAACAGAAAGAGCTCTGAAAAACAGATGGATGGATTTAAAAAATAGAAAAGAAGAACTTACGATGATTACATGTGGAGAACTTGCTAATATCCCAAAAGGCTTTGATCTTCCATATGTTGAATGTAAGAGGGTGATGCAGACCCAGTATGATTACTGTAAGACGTCCTGTCCGTACTATAAGAAAAAATTGTTATCGATCGATGAAGAAATGCAGGCGATACAGGATTCTAAACCATCATTTTTAGAGTAATGTAATAAGGTGGGAAAAATAGGAGGGGAAAACCTGGTTCTAAGAGGAACCAGGTTTTTTTGCCGCACTCAAATCCAGAGAGATATTTTACATAAGGGTGCTTGTTAGATGATTTCTCCTTGTGATAAAATAGAAAAAGATTTTACATCGTCACTTTGCCGCATAATTGAATATTATAATAAAAAATGAAAGCGGGAAAAACTATGAGTTGTTGTGATCACAATTCCAATGAAAATGCGGATAGCCGCATTCATATAAAAAATGGAGTGGTAGATGAAATCCGCATGGAAGAGCAGGAGTCTTTTGTAACAGTCACATATAAAACTTCTGGAGAATTTGGTCTGAAGTTTGTAACGACGGTAACCTTAGTTGTAGGAAAGAATACAGTTATACAGGACGAATCTGGACAAGAAAAGTCTTTGAAGGATTTAAAAGAAGGAATGAAGATTGATGCGCTGGCATCTTCTAGGATGACAAGGAGTCTTCCGCCTCAGACAGCTGCTTATGAGATTCGTATCCAAAAAGAAAAACAGTATCAAACCACAGAAACAAGAGTTTTAATGGCAGATATCAAAAATCAAATCCTTTATACTGGAATTCCGGGACAGCCGTCGAAACAGATAAAATTTATAATTTCTAAAGAAACCAGAATTTTAAACAGAAGAGGAATGCCAATCCATTTATGGAATTTAAGGCGAGGTCAGTTCGTAAGAGTTCAACATGCTGATTTTTTGACGAACAGTATACCTCCTCAAACTGCAGCGTATAGGATACAGATACTTTAGGGCAAAATAAATGCAGCCGCTTAAAAGCGGCTGCTAATGAAAAGAGAGGATTAAAATATATATGAAAAACTATGTCTTTAGTATACTGATTGGGAGACGATGATTCAATAGAGAGAATCTAAACAATTCTAAACAGTTTCTAAATTTTGATGAAGAAATTCTTAGGATAATGAAGGGAATTTGGAGAAACCATGAAGAAAAAGGAAATATTACGTCCAAAGGACTGGAAACTTTTGATTCGGCTGTTTGCGGCAACCTTTTATCTGAGTGCTTTTACTTTTGGCGGTGGGTATGTCATCATTACATTGATGCAGAAAAAATTTGTAGAAGAGTATCATTGGATTGACGAAGAAGAAATGTTTGATTTGATTGCTATTGCTCAGTCGGCACCAGGACCGATTGCAGTAAACGGAGCCATTGTTGCCGGGTATAAACTGGCGGGAATTCCTGGGGTTTTGGTCAGTGTGACCGGGGCAGTTTTACCGCCGTTTTTTATCATAGCACTGGTATCTGCATTTTATCAGATATTTCGACAAAATAGAATCATCGCACTGATGCTGGAAGGAATGCAGGCGGGCGTAGGAGCCGTCATTGCTGCAGTAGTAATTGAGATGATCCAGAATCTTTTTCATAGCAGTCATCAGATAGATTCTGCTTTGATTATGGCAGGGGCCTTTTTGGCTAATGTGTTTTTGAAAATCAGCGCAATCTATATTTTTCTGTTTTGTATTGTTTATGGAATTGGGAAAGCGTTATGGGAGAAAGGACGGGAACAGATATGATCTATGTGACGTTGTTTCTGAGTTTTTGTCAAATTGGGTTATTTAGTTTTGGAGGCGGGTATGCTGCGATGCCATTGATTCAGCATCAAGTAATCGATCTGCATCACTGGCTTACAGTTAAAGAATTTTCAGATTTGGTAACAATTTCACAGATGACACCAGGGCCTATTGCCATCAATGCAGCAACTTTTGTAGGCCTTCGGATAGCCGGGCCTCTTGGAGCTGCGGCAGCGACCATTGGCTGTGTTTTTCCGTCTTGTGTGATCGTGACATTCATTGCTTATTTCTATATGAAATATCGGCATATGGACATGCTCCAGAAAGTATTAAATACACTTCGTCCAGCGGTCATTGCTCTCATTGCCGCGGCAGGGCTGACCATTATCGCAGCAGCTTTTTGGGGAGAAGAACAGGGGATATCTCTTAATGGAATGAGCATTCCCATGGTGATAATCTTTATAATCTGTTTGTTTTTGATGTTAAAAAAGAGGGTAAATCCCATCGTGGTGATGATACTGGCCGGAGGTATGCGTATCGTACAAGGCCTCCTCTTTTAAGTTTTGCAGCAAAAATCTCCGGATGCCAAGAAAAAGGCATCCGGAGATTTTTTGATTTTATTCTTATTCTTCTTCTTTCGGAAGTATAAGATTTAAAAGAATCGCAGTAATTGTTGCGATAACAACTGGTGATTTTCCGAAGATCATCATAACCCAGGATGGGAAAGAAGATAAAGCGTCAGGAGCCTGTGTGACCCCCATACCCAAAGCAACAGCAAGGCCGACGATGGATGTGGTACGGAATGTCATCTTCTGTTGAGTGATTAGTTTGATACCGGTCATGGCGATGGAAGCAAAAACAGAAATGGTAGCACCTCCTAAAACGCACTGAGGGATAGTTGTAAGAAGACCGGAAAATTTTGGTATGATACCGGCAATCATTAAAATTACAGCTGCCAGTCCAAGAACACAGCGGTTGATTACTTTTGTCGTTGTAACGATACCTACGTTCTGGCTGTAAGTCGCTGTTGGCAGTCCTCCCAGAAGAGCGCATAAAATATTGGATACTCCATACATTACAATACCGCCCTGAAGTTCCTGATCTTCTGGCTGGCGATCCATACTTCCAACAGTGGTCGCAGAAAAATCCCCAATGGCCTGAATGGAGTTGATTGCGAATAGCAGACCAATGGCAATGCAGGCAGATGGGTCAAATTTTATTCCAAAATGCATTGGCTGTGGAAACTGCAGGATACCAGCAGAAGCAATACCGGACAAATCAACCAGCCCTAGGAAAGAAGCAAAAATATAGCCGGCAATGATTCCAACTAAGATGGAAGCAAGCTTTAAAAAGCCTTTAGCAAAATGATTCAGTCCTGTTACAACAATCAGAGTGAATAATGCGGCAACCCAGTTTTTCCATGAACCATAATCTGGATTGGAAGTCCCTCCTGCCATATAGTTCACTGCGGTAGGATACAAGGAAAGTCCAATTGTAAAGACCACTGTGCCAGTAATGATAGGCGGGAACAAAATACGAATCTTTTTAATGGTGAATCCAACGATAATTGCAATCACACCGCCGACAATCTGTGCACCCAGGATAGTTCCTACATCAGATGTTTCAGCAATGGCCTGCATGCTTGGAACGTAGGCAAAACTAATTCCCATAATCACAGGCAGGGCTGATCCCAGCCGGAAGTTTCCAATGCGTATAAATGGAAATAGCTGCAGTAAAGTACTGAGAGCGGAGGTAAACAGTGCCGCCTGGATTAAAATGACACGATCCGTCTCATTAAGTCCTGCGACTCCGGATACGATAATTGCCGGTGTGACACATCCAATGATCATAGCAACAACATGCTGAAGTGCCAAAGGCAGTGCTTGTCCGAAACTTGGTACTCCCTGAAGATCAAAGACGGAAGCCCTCGCTTTTTTGGGTGATGATTGAAAGTTTGACATAAAATCCTCCTAAAAATTTTTTTCATTTTTCACCTCATTATACTATATTTTGCGTCGTATGACATAAAATTGTAAAAAATACTGTATCTTTCTGTCAAAATATCTGCGAATTTGATACAAAAAAAGCTTTATGATACAATGATGTTTATTTAAACGCTGGATTTTGAAGGAAAGGAGTGAGAATCAAATGCAGAAAGCTCTTTGTATCATGATTGTAGAAGATGATAAATCTCTTTCAGTAGAAATCTGTGAATTTCTGGAACGATGGGGATACCATGCGGTAAGCTGCAGAAATTTTGAGGATATCCTGGGAGAGTTTCAGAAGATCAGACCCAAGCTGGTTTTGATGGATATCAATTTGCCATTTTATGATGGTTATCACTGGTGTCGAAAAATACGCGAGATTTCACACGTGCCGATTCTATATATCAGCAGCCGGAACGATGACAGAGATAAAATCATGGGAATTGCCCAGGGCGGAGATGATTATATTGAAAAACCGTTCCATCTGGAACTTCTGAAGGCAAAAATGGAGGCTTCCCTTCGGAGGACCTATCAGTATCGGACATGGGATCGGGTATCCATCGGAAAAAATCTGATGTTTGATCAGAATTCTATGACCATATTTTATGAAGAAACAGAAGTGGAACTGACTCCTTCTGAGCAGAAAATCATGGAAAAACTTATAGAAATGCGTCCGGGTGTGGTGACAAGAGACGAATTAATGATGGTGCTTTGGAATACCGATGAATTTGTTTCTGATGGGACTTTGACTACAATGATATCCAGGCTGAGAAAGAAATTAGAACAGGTAAGCGGTGATAAAGTCATCAGGACACGGAAAGGAACGGGATATTATATTAAATGAAAAGGCTAAGAAAAGAAATTCTATTATTTTTTCTTCCGGCAGCCGCGTATAACCTATATTTTGTATTTCTGATGGAAAATGCAGATACCGGAAATCTAATCTATCTGGATTTTTTACTCAGTGTTTGTTTTGGATGCTATCTGATTTTTCGGATATGTCAGATAAAAAGACAGCAGCGAAAAAAGAAGGAATATCTTGGCTATGACAGACTGATTGCGCAGGATTTAGGTGACTTTGAAAATGCAGAAATTGTACAGCATGATTGTAAGATTATGGAAAAACAGCTGGAAAAACAGGGAGCGATTCAGGAAGATCTGCAGGATTATATTACCAAATGGTGTCATGAAGTTAAGATTCCATTGTCTTCGGCACTTCTGGTGAATGAAAAGATACAAGATCCTTCAATCCGCCAGTCTATGAGAGAACCTTTGGAAAAAATCCGGCATTTGATGAATTCGGCTCTGGCAGGCTGTAAAGTTCAGAGTCAGGTTTTTGATCTTCAGGTACGGCCGGTTTATTTAAATGAATGTGTCAGAGAATCTATACGCAATCAGCAGTTTTTCCTGATTCAGAAGCGTTTTAAACTAAATATTTCGGCAGAGAATCCTATCGTGTATACAGATAAAGAATGGATGATTTATGTATTAGATCAACTTATCGCAAATGCAGTCAAATACGCCGGGGATACTCCCCAATTATTTATCTGGACCGAGGAAAAAAAAGATTGTATTCGTCTGATAGTAGAAGATCATGGTGAGGGAATTTTGCCGGAAGATATCAGACGAATCTGGGAAAAAGGTTTTACCGGAAGCAGTCATCGCAATGGACAATATAAGTCTACGGGCATGGGGCTTTATATGGTGTCACAAATTTTAAAACGACTGGAGCATCAAATTGAAGTAGAAAGTCAGGTTGGAAGTTATACAAAGTTTACGATTACTTTTCGTGACAACCGCAGATTTTTTTATCTCTAATCTGACATAAAATGTAAGGTTGGAGATTCCTTTGTAATGGGGATGTAAGGATTTTCCCATGAAACTTTTCTATAATAGAATCAAATCTTTTAGAAAAGGAGTGATCAGAAAATGACTGAGAAAAAAATTGTTGAGACAAAAAACCTCACAAAGACTTACGGAACAAAAGGATTTCAAACCAAAGTGCTCAAAAATATTGATTTTATGATTTTTCAGCACGATTTTATTGCAATTATGGGGCCCAGCGGATCAGGGAAAACAACTTTGCTGAATATTCTTTCTACCATTGACAAACCCACACAAGGGTTTGTATTTTTGGATGGGAAAGAGATTTCTAAGTTAAATAACAAAGAATTATCCAGGCTGCGCCGAGATAAGATTGGATTTATTTTTCAAGATTATAATCTTTTGGATACGATGACACTTCAGGATAATATTGCACTGCCACTATCTTTAAATGGTGTGCCGGCAGATACTTGTATCCGTAAGACTGCGGAATTGGCAGAAATCTTTGGGCTGGAGCAGCATCTGAAGAAATATCCCTATCAATTATCAGGAGGACAGAAGCAAAGAGGCTGTGCCTGCAGAGCTATGATCACAGACCCGGAAATTATTTTTGCCGATGAGCCCACCGGGGCATTGGATTCAAAATCCAGCCGAGATTTACTGGATTGTTTAAGTGCAGCTAACGATCAGGGAAATGCAACGATCCTTATGGTGACCCATGACGCATTTAGTGCTTCTTATGCCAAGGATGTTTATATTTTGAATGACGGAGTGATGAAATGTCAGCTAAGCCGAGGAAAGAGCCGAAAGGATTTTTATGATAGGATTGTAGATATACAGGCATCAATGGGGAGTGATTTTTGATGAGTATTATAAAATTAGCGTATTTGAATTTTAAGCAGAGTATCCGGAATTATTTGTCATTGATCCTGTCACTGGCATTTACGATTCTAATCTTCCTTAATTTTCAGAATTTGTTGTATTCTGATGCTATGGATGTACTTGGGAAGATGAACAAAGAAAACGTAGATATTATGGTTCGGGCAGTTACATTTGTATTAGGCTGCTTTATGTTTTTTTTCATCTGGTATTCTACTAATGTTTTTTTGGCCAGAAGAAAAAAAGAAATAGGTATTTATATTTTTATGGGACTCACCAATCAAAGAATTGGAAAGCTATATATGCTGGAGACACTGATGACAGGATTGGCTGCTATGATTCTGGGAATCGGATTTGGAATTTTGACAACTCAGCTGTTTCAGATGATTCTGATGAGGATTTCTGAAATCAGCACAACGATTCACTTCCAGCTTTCCATGCAGCCAATTCTAACATCCGCCGTTGTGTATTTAATTATTTACCTGATTTTTGCTTTAAAAGGGTATGTGAATATTGTGCGAAGCAGTGTTCTTGACATGGTGTCTGCATCTCGTCAGACAGAGTATGTAAGACAAAGACCTTCTGTTCTTATTTTAAAATCTGTATTGGGGATAGGAATTCTGGGGACCGGATACTATCTTGCAGTCAAAGAGGGAGGCATGGAAGTTATGGGCAATGTTACAGCAGCGGTAGTTCTTGTAGTCATCGGAATTTATCTGGTGTTTGGAGGATTGATTCCGATGATTTTCCAAACACTGGCCGGACGGAAACGATTTCTTTATCGAAAGGAAAGAAATCTTTGGATTAATAACATGATCTTTCGGATTCGAAAAAATTATCGAACATACGCAATTGTATGTGTGCTGATGCTTTGCTCTGTAACGGCACTTGCTACGTCTTTTGCAATGAAGCAAAGATATGACGGAATCGTACACTTTAGGAATACTTATTCCTTCCAGATTATAAGTACTGAGAATCATCTGGAAGGAGAGATTGCAGATATCATAGAAAAAGAAAATGATATTGATTATCAGACAAAGATACAGATTTTGAATCTTGACAGCTCTTATTTTGATACAAAATATCAGGACGGTTTCTGTAGTCTGATGGCCTATTCTCAGGTAAAACAGCTGGCACAGGAAGCAGGACTGAAATTTGATTTGAAAGAGCCAAAAGATAATGAGATTATTGATGTTTCAAAGTTATATCTTTTAAGTATTATTACGGATCATTCTGAAGAAACGGTGAGAATTCATAAAAAAAGTTATCAAGACATAGCTGAGACATCCGAGCCATATCTCGGATATCTTCAAGAACTAACCAGTTCATATTATATTGTGAATGATAAAGAATATGACCGGCTTTGCCCTTTGGGACAGAAGATGTATGTGTATAATTATAAATTGAAAGACATTTATAATGTTAAGGCGTCTCAGAGTGAATTAAAGGCATATGCAAAAGAAAAAGTTTCCGGGCAGACAGCGCTGGTTACGATCGATCCAGACAGCAGTGATATTGAATGGATCAAAGTCATGTATTCTTTCTGTGTTTTTATGTTTATGGTATTTATTCTGGCAAGCGCAAGTATTTTGTTTATGAAGGTTTATAATGATGCGTTTGAAGAAAAAGAACGGTATTTGATTCTTAGAAAGCTTGGAATTGCACAAAAAACTTTAAAAAGAGCGGCTCAAAAAGAATTGAGATTTGCTTATACGGCACCATTTTTGATCATGGCCGTCTCATCTTACTTTTCTGTTCATGCATTGGCAAAGATGATGAGAACGGATCTTATAGGAATACAGATAATCAGCATTGCAATTATTTTTATATGTTTCTATCTGTGCTACAGAATGTCACTAAATCTTTATCTGAAAAATGCAGAGATTTAACCAGAGCATTGATGAAAAAGAAAGGAACCGGCAATTTGTGTGCTGGTTCCTTTTTATCCTCCATAAGAGTCTTATGTAAAAATTCTTTTACTGATCCGGACAGGTGATTTCCACCATTTTTTCAATCATGTGATGCAAAAGATCTGTCTGTTTTGTGTCGGATGCTTTGTAATAAACTTCTTTGCCGTCTCTGCGGTTTGTGATCAGACCGCTGGCTTTTAATTGTTTTAAATGATGTGATACGGCAGGACTGCTCATGCCAACCAGAGCAGAAATGTTGGTAACACATTCTTCGCAGTGGCATAAAAGCCAGAAAATGCGAATCCTGCTGCTGTCGCTTAACTGTTTAAATATTTCGGATATGGTCTGAAAATCTTCCGTCTCCGGCATATGGTCAAATTTTTTTCTGAGATCTTGTCCGTGATCATGTGGTAATTGTACTGATGTCATAGGATGTCTCCTTTCTTAACCTTAAAGGATATTTTATCATATAATTTTCCAGAAAGGAACTGAAATTTCCTAAATGCATCAGCATCCTTTTTTTTCAGTATGGCGGCGGCATCCGTTTTTGTCAAAATTTTTTCTTAAAGCCACTTCCGTTGGTATAATAGAAAGAATCAGAACAAGGGTTTGAATGATAAGAATATTGTCATCAGAGATGGAAAACAAAGGATGCTCAGCGATACTGATGTATAGAATCGTAATGATAGAAACAGTCAGAAGGATTGTTCCCCACATAAACCAGGTTCGCCCGCAGTGTTTATGGGCAAATCTCCAGGTATCCTGATTTTTCATGGATCTGTTTGTACGATATCCAAAGATCGGGTTGATTGTCTGTGGACCTTTTTTTAAAAAATAAAGTCCAAATCCAATCATAGTAAGCGGAATTAACATAACGGTAATAAAGAGAATCGGATTCAATTTCATACAATCCCTCCTTCATAATTGCTTTTTATTATTATAGCATTTTACAAAAAGAAAACCAAATATTTGGAGTCGCCTTTTGATCTGGTATGAAGAGGATTCTGCTTATGAGAAATAATATGCACTGATTGCTGATTTAACGATACAGAAATCGGATATTTTTAACAAATGATATATATGATAAAGGAGCAGTAGGATTCAGTGAAAAAAGATTGTATCATCCATTGAAATATGAGATAATGGCGAAGGTAGGATTGAAGTGAAGCAAAAAGGAGATGGATGATGAAAAGATTTTTGATTTTGATGCTGACTTTATGTGCTATGATGTCCCTGGCAGGATGCAGCAAGTCTTATGAAGAAGATGCAAGAAAAACAGTAAATCAATACTTTGCTGCGGTAAAGAATGCGGATCTTGATAAAGCAAAAACATATTGTTCGGCAAATATTGATAATGACTTTGATTTTGATCATTATAAGGCTGGTTTTCAAAAGCAGTTTGAATCTCTCAATATGAATGAGGATACGAAAAAGCAGACAGAGGAATTTATTGATTTTTGTATCAGGAAAAGTGTAGAATCTTATGAAGTTGGCGAAGCAAAGAAATCAGAAGACTGGGATAATGCTTATACTGTGCCGATTTCGATAAAATTCAGGGATATTAGTGACATTGATATTCAGACAGGACAGGTGGCAGCGAATCAAAAGCTGAAGCAATATGTTAAAGACAATGAAGATGAATTAGAAAAAGTCTATACGCAGCGCGGAGAAGATGCTTTTGAGAAAAAAGTTATGGGAGATACGATGGGCATTGTCTTGGGGGAGATGAAGAAGCTGATCAATGGACAAAAAGCAGAAGAGAGAGAGGCAGAAGCTACTGTGATTCAGAAGGATGATCGATGGGTGATATCGAAGATTGTTGTAGATTAAAGATTTGAGGAAGAACAGGGATGTTCTTCCTTTTTTAAATTAAGAAAATATTTTAGAGAAAAGTGCTTGATTCCCAAAAAGAGCTGTGCTAGTATAAAATCATAGATACCCCCCTGGGGTGTAGTACAGAAAGGAGTAAGGAAATTGCAGGCAGACAAAACAAAGATTACCAGACTTTTGAAAACCGCAAGGGGACAGCTTGACGGTATTCTCCGAATGGTGGACGAAGATCGGTATTGTGTAGAGATCGCTCAGCAGCTGATGGCAACGGAAGCTATTTTAAATCGGGCTAATAAAGAGATTCTCACGGCGCATTTGAAAAGCTGCGTGAAAAATGCCAAGACAGATAAGGAGCGAGAGGAAAAAGTTGACGAGTTAGTTTCCATGCTGGGAAAAATACTAAAATAAACAAGAAGGTGCAGAAAATGAAAGAAAAATATGATGTAACAGGAATGACCTGTTCCGCGTGTTCTTCCAGAGTCCAAAAATGTGTATCACATTTAGATGGTGTAAAAGATGTCAGTGTGAATTTGCTGACTAATAGTATGCAGGTGGAATACAATGAGCAGGAATTATCCAGCAGGAAGATTATAGAAGAAGTACAAAAGGCAGGATATGGCGCTAGTGTAAGTGGCGGGGCTTTGGGTACTGGAAAACAGACAGCAAAACAAAAAGAAAATCCAATTGAAAAACAGATGAAACAGATGAAACGAAGGACGATATGGTCTTTTGTATTTTTGATTCCATTGATGTATGTATCTATGGGACATATGGCGGGACTTCCGCTTCCCTGGTTCCTTGTCGGAACAGAAAATGCGGTTGGATTTGCCATGACACAATTTTTGCTGTGTATTCCAGTCATCGTGATTAACCGTGCATATTACATCAAAGGATTTTCCACATTGCTCCATAGGGCTCCCAATATGGATACTTTAATTGCTGTGGGTTCTACCGCCTCTTTGGTTTATGGAATTTTTGCTATTTATCGAATGGGTTATGGTCTGGGGGTACAGAATCTGGAACTGGTTCATCAATACATGCATGATCTTTACTTTGAATCTTCTGTTATGATTCTTGCGCTGATCAATGTTGGAAAATATCTCGAGGCGCGTTCAAAAGGAAAGACAAGCGAGGCCATTACCAAACTGATGGATATGGCGCCAAAGACTGCTGTTGTAGAACGACAGGGGAAAACAATGGAAATCCCGATTGAGCAGGTAGTAAAAGGGGATTTGGTTGTAGTAAAACCAGGAGAAAGTATTCCAGTAGATGGAATGATCCTGGAAGGGGCAACAAGCATTGATGAATCCGCTATTACGGGAGAAAGTATTCCGGTAGAAAAACAGCCGGGAGATTATGTGATTGGAGCAACGATCAACAAATCTGGTTATATTAAAGCTCAGGCCACAAAAGTAGGAGATGACACGACATTTTCCCAGATTATTCGTCTGGTGGAAGATGCCAGTGCCAGCAAGGCACCGATTGCCAAAATTGCTGATCAGATTGCAGGTGTGTTTGTCCCGATTGTTATGACAATCGCTCTGATTACAGCAATAGTCTGGCTTGCATCTGGGGCAGCTTTTGAATTTGCGTTGTCCTGCGCAATCAGTGTTCTGGTGATTTCCTGCCCATGTGCCCTCGGATTAGCGACACCGGTCGCAATCATGGTAGGAACCGGAAAAGGAGCTGAGAATGGAATCTTAATTAAATCTGGTGAAGCACTGGAAATCACTCACAGCATTCAAAGTATTGTTCTTGACAAGACTGGAACGATTACGCAAGGTAAGCCTGTTGTAACTGATATCGATTCTTCACTTTTAGATAAGGAAGATTTTTTAGAGATTGCTGCATCTTTGGAAGTAAAAAGTGAACATCCTTTGGCTGAGGCAATCATGGATAAGGCAGCAGAGATGGGAATTCAGCCTCTTGAGACTGAAGAATTCCAGGCGATTCCAGGGAAAGGAATTCGAGCAAGGATCAGAGGATCTATATATTATGCCGGAAATCAGAAGTTAATGGAGGAAAATGGAATTGACTGTTCTGGAAGGGAATCTTTGACTGATCATATGGCAGAAGAAGGGAAAACACCGCTTTTGTTTGCAAAAGGAAAGGAATTGATCGGTGTGATCGCAGCAGCAGATACAGTAAAACCGACCAGCAAGCGTGCTATCGATGAACTGAAACAGATGGGAATCGAAGTAATCATGTTGACCGGTGATAACAAACGTACAGCTCAGGCCATTCAGAGACAGTTAAAAATTGATACGGTAATCGCAGAAGTTTTGCCTCAGGATAAGGAACGTGAAGTATCCAAACTCCAGAAGGAAGGAAAACGAGTTGCCATGGTTGGCGATGGATTAAACGATGCACCGGCTCTTGCAAGAGCTGATGTTGGAATCGCTATTGGTGCAGGAACTGATGTGGCAATTGAAAGTGCAGATATCGTTTTAATGAAAAATGATCTGCTGGATGTGGTAACAGCGATCAAACTAAGCAAAGCCGTAATTAAAAATATAAAAGAAAATCTATTTTGGGCATTTTTCTATAACGCCTGCGGAATTCCGCTGGCAGCCGGAGTGTTTTATCATACGCTTGGCTGGACGTTAAGTCCAATGTTTGGAGCGGCAGCTATGAGTTTAAGCAGCTTTTTCGTAGTGTCTAATGCGCTGCGGCTGAGATTCTTTCATGTCTTGAAAAAAAATGAAAAGGAGACACGGGAGGAATCTGCTATAGAAAAAGCATCAAAGAAGAAACAATCAAAGGAGGAAAAAATGATGAGAACCATGAAAATTGAAGGAATGATGTGTCCGCACTGTCAGGCAGCTGTAACAAAGGCGCTGAATGCTTTAGACGGCGTAAAGGCAGAAGTAAATTTGGAAGCAAAAGAGGCATCCATTGAAGCGGCGGATTCAGTGAGTGATGAGGTATTAAAGAAGGCCGTGCAAGATGCAGGATACGAAGTTGTATCTATTTCTGCTTCTTAATCCGACTGTTGGAAAAAAGGAACATGGTGGATCAGAAAAGGAGGAAATCTTACGTTTTCTCCTTTTCTCAATTTTTAATAAAAATTTTAAATTTTATATGAATTCCTTGACTTCCGGAAAATGTCTAATTATAATAGCTCATAGCATGAGATAAAGGTGATGAATAATATGAGTAAAATGAGAAAAGTCTTTCTTGTGGGGCTTGATGTAGGATCAACAACGACAAAAATTGCCGCAGTTGATCAGGAAACCCATGAGATACAATATTATGATTATAAGAGGCATCATGCAGCACAGAAGAAGAGTGTGTATGATGCATTAAATTTATTTAAGGAACAATATCCGGACGCTCTGGTACGGATAGCACTGACTGGCTCTGGAGCCAAGCTTCTTGCGGAGGAATTGGGAGTTCCTTATATTCAGGAAGTAGTTGCTAACTCCATTGCCCTAAAAGATCAGTATTCTGACGTCAGAACAGCCATCGAGCTTGGAGGACAGGACGCAAAGATGATTTTCTTCCGCAAGGATTCCAATACGGGGGATCTGACTGTGGCAGATATGAGAATGAATGGAAGCTGTGCCGGAGGAACTGGTGCTTTTATTGATGAAATCGCGTCTCTTTTGAGAGTTCCTGTGGAGGAATTTAATGATCTTGCCAGTAAGGGAACCTGTGTTTATGATATTTCTGGACGATGCGGTGTATATGCGAAGACAGATATCCAGCCGCTTCTAAATCAGGGAATTGCGAAGGAAGATATTGCATTGTCTTCTCTGCACGCAATTGCAAAACAGACGATTGGTGGTCTTGCTCAGGGATTAGATATTGAAAAACCAGTTGCTTTTGAAGGCGGACCTATGACATTCCAGCCAACATTGGTCAAGGTATTTGCAGAACGCTTGAATTTATCAGAGGAAGATATGATCCTTCCTCAGCATCCGGAAATTATGATTGCTTATGGTACTGCATTGTCTATTCCACAGATGTTTGAGCAGGAAGCAAAGACACTGTCAATTCGCCAGATGTGCCAGCGAATTGAAAAAGAAATGGGCAAAAAGGAAAAGGAAGATCACAAAGAAAAACCTTTCTTCCAGTCCAAAGAAGAAAGGGATGCCTTTTTAAAGAGGCATGCGCGCACTGAAATTCCGAAAAGAGAATTTCATGCAGGAGATGTTGTTTCTGTTTATCTTGGAATTGATTCAGGAAGTACAACAACGAAATTTGTATTGATTGATGAGGATGAGAATATCGTAGATTCATTTTATGCCTCAAACGAAGGAGAGCCTCTTCACATTGCGAAGAAAGCACTTCTGGATATGAACGAAAAATACCGCAGAATGGGAGTTAAACTAAATATCAAAGCAGCAGGTACAACGGGATATGGAGAGATGCTGTTTTATCATGGTTTTGGTGCTGACTGCCATATGGTAGAGACGGTGGCTCATGCCCGTGCCACAAGCAAATATGTGCCGGATGCGACATTTATTCTGGACATCGGAGGACAGGATATGAAAGCAATTTGGCTGGATCATGGAATTATTACCAATATTGTAGTAAACGAGGCATGTTCTTCCGGATGCGGATCTTTCCTGGAAAACTTTGCGTCTTCTCTTCATATTCCGGTAACGGAAATTGCCAATGCGGCATTTGATTCACAAAATCCGGCAGCCCTGGGAAGCCGCTGTACCGTATTTATGAACAGCAGCATCGTAACGGAACAAAGAAACGGCAAGGAATCCAAAGATATTATGGCCGGACTCTGCCGTTCTATCATAGAAAATGTATTTACGAAGGTGATTCGTATTTCCAGTACAGAATCTTTGGGAGATAAAATTGTTGTTCAGGGAGGAACCTTCCAGAATGACGCAGTGCTGAGAGCATTGGAAAACTATATTGGAAAAGAAGTTGTAAGAGCTCCGTATCCTGGAATCATGGGTGCTATTGGTGCAGCCTTGACAGCAAAAGAACATGCCATGGAGACGGAAGAAGAAAGCAATTTTATCAGCATGGAAGCATTAAAAGATTTTTCTTTTACACAGGAAGCCAATGTGATTTGTCCGTTTTGTACGAATCATTGTAAGCGTGCAGTCATCCGTTTTTCTAATGGAAAATCATGGGTTACCAATAACCGTTGTGAACGCGGCGAGATTATTGGAGATGCAAAAGAAAAGGATGTTCAGATTCAGCTGAAAAAGAAAAATCAGGAAAAGAACCGGATTCCGAACTTATATCAGTTAAGAGAGAAGCTGTTATTCAAGGATTATCCAACGGTAAATGCAGCGCCGGATCAAAACACAGTAATTGGCATTCCAAGAGTACTTTCCTTTTGGGATACGATGCCGTTTTGGACGACATTTTTCAAAAGCCTTGGGTTTGAGGTAAAGCTGTCTGATAAAAGCAGCCGCAGGATTTATGAGAATGGATTATCCGCAGTTACGTCTGATACTGTGTGTTTTCCGGCAAAATTGGTACATGGACATATCCGGAATCTAAGGGAAAAAGGAGTCGACCGTATTTTCATGCCGTCGATCACAACAATGGTTCCGGAAAATCAGGAAAAGACCAGTGAATCTATGTGTGCGGTCGTAAAAGGCTATCCGATCGTTATCCGTAATTCTGATGATCCGGAGAGAAAATGGGGGATACCATTTGACGCTCCATTGTTCCACTGGCAGGATCCAAAAGACAGAGATCATCAGCTGGCAGCTTTTATGGAAAAAACATTTGGAATTGCTCCAAAACAGTCAGAAGAAGCTATGAAGGCTGGAGATAAGGCTCAGCAGGCATTTCGGCTTCAGTTAAAAGAAGCAGGAGCAAAGGTAGTGAAAGAGGCAGAAGAAAATGGAACATATGCTGTCGTTCTGGCATCCAGACCATATCAAAATGACGCGCTGGTCAATCATGATCTGCCGGAGATGCTGACCAGTCTTGGGATACCGGTTCTTACAGCAGATTCTCTTCCGGAAGTAGAAGAAGTTGATTTGAAAAAGAGTCGTTTAGATATTGTAAACAACTATCACGCCCGGATGTTGTCTTCTGCTATTATGGCTGCTAAAAATGATCATTTGGAATATATTCAGATTGTAAGTTTTGGATGCGGACATGATGCTTATCTTTCTGATGAGATACAGCGAATGATGAAAGAAATCTCAGGAAAGGTGCCGCTTATCCTTAAACTAGATGAAAGTGATATCCAAGGACCGTTAAGAATTCGTGTCAGGTCTTTTATTGAAACGGTAAATATGAGGAAAAAACATGAAGGGGTTCGAGTGATCCATGATCTTACGGATCCTTACAAAGTAAAATTTACCAAAAAAGACAAAAAGGAAAAAATCGTTCTGATTCCAAATACATCCCATGCTTTCTGCAGGCTAATGTCGGCTGCATTAAGTGGTCAGGGAATTCGAACAGTACCGTTGGAAATTGGAAGAGACGAAGCAATCCGTCTTGGCAAAAAATATGTACATAATGATATCTGTTTTCCAGCGCAGATTGTCATAGGAGAGGCTTTGGCACCATTGATCCATGGAGAATATGATGACGCTGAGGTCGCAGTCTGCATGGCAAAGTACATTGGAGACTGCCGCCTGACTCATTATGGCGCACTGCTTCGAAAAGCTTTAGATGACGCCGGATTTTCACATGTTCCGATTTTGACGAATGATGATGAGGATTCTCATAATCTTCATCCGGGATTTAAAATGAATCTGCAGTCTTCAGTCAAAGTAGCATTCGGACTTCCTATGATTGATGTACTGGAAGAATTATTGAGGAAAATACGTCCATACGAACTGAATCCGGGAAGTGCGGATAAAGCCTTTGATGAGGCTTTGGATCAGGTAATCTATGGAATGCAGGATCACGGGCTTCGTGGAGCAAAAAAAGGATTTGAAAAAGCAATCGATATTATGAACAGCATTCCATATGACCGAAGCAAAAAACGGCCGGGTGTGTTGATCGTAGGAGAGTATCTGCTGAATTTCCATCCGGGTGCGAATCATGATATTGAGAAATATCTGGAGCAAAATGGATTTGAGATCATTGAGGCCCGTATGACAGACGTTATCCGCAAGACATACTTTTGCAGAGATTCTCAGATTCGTGAGTTTGACCTGAAAAAACCGCTGACGCAAAAAACATGGTATCATTTTGCTAACAGAGCGTTTGATGCAGCGCATGCGTTCACAGATCATATTGCCAAGAGACATCCTCTTTATGAGCGGGCTTGTCGTCTGCCGGAACTGGTAAAAGACAGTGATCCGATTATACATCATACATTTGACGCAGGAGAAGGTGTTTTAATTCCAGGAGAGATTCTTCATCATGCGAAACAAGGATGCAGAGCATTTGTTATTCTGCAGCCATTTGGATGTCTGCCGAATCACGTTGTAGGAAGAGGTGTTGTAAAACGTTTGAAAGAGATGTATCCAGATGCTCAGATTCTGCCTCTGGATTATGATCCGGATGTTAGTTTTGCAAATGTTGAGAATCGTTTGCAGATGCTGATCATGAATATGAAGAGCAGCAAGGAAACGGCAAAAATTGAGAATATCAAAGAGAAGGAGCCAGGGGTAAATGGATTACAGGGAACGAGCAGAAGAACTCATGGAAAGTATGAAGGTACTGCGGAAAAATACGGTACTCCAGTGTTTAAGTGATATGTCACAAGGGGAGATGGCGGTTTTATGCTATCTTCTCTTCAGTCATAACGGAGCATCCGCAGGAGAACTGACGGCAGAGTTCAAAGTCAGATCATCCAGAACTGCGGCGATTTTAAATGGCCTGGAAAAGAAAGGATATGCTGTCCGCGAATCTGACCCTGAGGACAAACGGAGAGTCCATGTTTATATTACAGAAAAGGGGAAAAAATTTGCCAGGAAAGAGCACGAAGACGCTATACGGAATTTTGAATACATCTTACAAAATATAGGACAAGAAGACAGTTATCATCTTGTCCGTATCATCAAGCGGATTACAGAACAGATGGAAGGACAGTCTGGAAATTAAAGAGCGATAGGTTCTAAAACTATATAGATTGTGGTATAATCCTTTGTAAAATATAGAAAAAGGGGGAGAATATCATGGAATTTGAATTTTGGATTTTAGATTTTCTTCAGACCCTTCATCATCCGCTGACGGATGCGCTGATGAAGGGAGCGTCGTTTCTTGGAAATGGCGGAATTTTGTGGATCATATTGACGATTGTACTGTTGTGCATTCCAAAAACACGTATGGCAGGTATTGTTATGGTAGTTTCATTATGTGCGGATGCTTTGCTTTGCAATGTCTTGCTGAAGCCGGCAGTTGCCCGAATCCGCCCTTACGATGTGAACACAGCAGTTTCGCTTTTGATCAAGGCTCCACTTGATTATTCTTTCCCGTCTGGACATACGGCAGCCTCCTTTGCTGCAGTATCTGCATTATATTTCACAAGGCAGGAAAAGCTATGGAAAATTTTTCTGATTTTTGCTGTGATAATTGCGTTTTCCAGAATGTACCTGTATGTTCATTATCCTACAGATATTCTAGGAGGTATTCTTGTGGGCATTTTGTCCGGTTATATTGGTTTTTGGGTGACAAATAGAATAAAGAAGAGATTTGGAAACTAAAAGTACATACCATCTTAGTTTTTGAATTCATTGAGACAAAGCAGAAAATAAGTTTCTGCTTTGTTGTACTGGCATTATTATTTTGTAGGTAAATACATCCTGAAATATCTGTTTTTGCGTCCGTATAGTTTTAGACTGTTCGGGCGTTTTTTGTATTTTTATAGTGCTTCTTTGTCTGGTGGTGTCATTACAGCATTGATTAAGAAACATGAATGAAAGACAAATAAGCATCTTGACTATTCGTATCATTACTGCTAAAATAAGTCGCAAGCGACTAGGTAAGAGGGGGAGAGTATGATGGATATCATGGAATTTAAAATTCTTAATACTGCGATAGAAAGAATTCTGAATAAGGAAATGGCCGAACTAGACATTACATATACACAGGCAACAGTAATTGGTTTTTTGAATCTCAACCAGTCGAAAGATATTTGCCAGAAGGACATTGAACATGGTTTAGGACTGACTCATCCTACAGTAAGCAGTATTTTGAATAGGCTTGAGGACAAAAAGCTGATTGCGACGGAACCGTTTGAGAATGACAGACGTTATAAAAAGATCGTTCTTACAAATAAAAGTTCTGATATGGCTCTGGCGATTAAAGAGAAGATAAAAAAAATTACAGAACAGCTTTTTACCGGATTTACAGAAGAAGATGAAGAAGTGCTTTCTATCATAATAAAAAGGTTAATAGGGAATATCACATAAAAATTTTTCTTCAATAGGTCGCAAGCGACTAAAGGAGGTGTAATATGAAATATTTGGTAACAGGAGCAGATGGTAAACTGGCAGGGAGAGTTGCCGCAAATATGTTAGATAAGGTTAACGGGGAAGAACTGATTTTTACCTGTCCTAATCTGAACAGACTTTCCACAGACAAAAAGCAAAAATGGGAAAAACACGGGGTAGAGATAAAGGAAGCTGATTATGATAATAAAGAGCAGATGACGCAAGTATTTTCTGGAGTCGACAGGCTATTTTTTATATCCAGTATCATTAACGGACCCAAAAGAGTGGAACAACATAAGAAAGTAATCGAGGCATGTAAAAAGGCGGGGGTGAAACACATTACATATACATCTTTTTTTGGTGCGGACAGGGAAGGATATCATCAGTATGTGCTCCCGGATCATAGAGCAACAGAAAAGATGCTGTCAGAAAGTGGAATCGATTATAATATCATGCGGAATAATCTTTACATGGAAAATTATCTTACTACCTCTGTCATGCTGGCGATGTTGAGCAATAATGTATGGGGTACAACAGCGGGAGAAGGAAAAGTAACAAGTATCGCAAAAGATGACAGTGCAAGATGCGGCGCTGCACTTTTGCTTGGAAAAGGCGAACACAATAAAGCATACGATCTAACGAGTACCATTCCGTTAAGTCAGAGAGAGATTTGTGAGATGATCGCTCAAAAATCAGGGATCCCATTTGTATATCAGCCGATGACAGAAGAGGAATTCAGGTCATACCTTGAGGCGCTGCATATTCCGAGAACAACTGATGGAGACTTTTCACAGGCACCGGTTCCGTTTTGCAGTAACGATATGATTACGAATGAAGCTGGAATTTCAGAAGGGCAGATGGGAATTGTTACACATGATGTGGAACTGCTCACAGGAAGAAAACCACTAGAAGTTCAGGATTTGCTGGATAAATATAGTTATGTATGGCAACAGAGGATAAGTAACTGGAAAGATTTGTTTTAGTCAAATTTGAAGTATTTTATTGCTGAATAAGTCGCATGCGACTAAGAATGCAAAAGCAGATTATAAAATTGATATTTCATCCTGTAAAAGAGTTATGGGCCTTTTATGGGCAGGAACGGTTGCAGATCATTACAATCAGCAGGAAACTGGGAAGTGCAGAACTTATCGTCTCGATTACAGAAAGGAGATAGAAATAATGAATAAAGAGCAAAAGTGTAGATTATTAGAAGAGAAATTAAAAAACTTGAAAGTTCATAAAAGGATGATCAGGGAATATGCGGATGAATAAGAAGAGACATTCGGAATTTGAAAAAGTAAAAATAGATAGAAAAATTTTGTCTTGTTTGAGGGTTATCAATAATACTGTCAGAAAGACGGCCGATATTTATCTGTCAGGAAAGTGTAATGCGCTGTCAGAAATGAGTGCTCGTATCATTTTGTACCTGAATCAGCAGGAAGAAGAAAAAAAAGCAGTTCCTCAAAAAGATTTGGAAAGGGCATTCAGCATTTCCAGAGCAACTGTTTCCCAGATTATTTCCAGAATGGAAAAGAACAAACTTGTAAAAAGGATAGGGGATACATATGATTCACGAATTAAGCGGATTAGCATGACAGATTATGCAAGACAGATGGTACCGTATTTAAAATCGGATGACCATCAATTTGAGAGTAGGATATTAAAAGGATTCTCAGAAGAAGAAAAGAATAATCTTCTGGGATATTTGGAAAGGCTGCAGAACAATCTGCATATTTCAGATAATTAAAGGAGTGTAAAGATGCTTAGATCATTGTTAAAAAGCGTGCGACAGTATAAAAAAGTATCTGTCATTACCCCGGTATTTGTTGCGGCGGAGGTGGTTTTGGAATGCCTTCTTCCGTTTATTATGGCAGAACTGATTGATGAGATGACAGGAAAATCTATGGCACCAATCATCCGTTATGGCGGAGTGCTTATTATATTGGCATTATTGTCACTGGTATTCGGGGTATTATCCGGAAAGACTGCGGCTACTGCTTCTTGTGGTTTTGCAAGAAACCTGCGGCAGGACATATATTTTCGGATACAGGAATTTTCATTCGCTGATATTGATATGTTTTCCACTTCATCACTGGTTACAAGAATGACTACAGATGTAACGAACATTCAGAATGCTTATCAGATGAGCATAAGAATCGCAATTCGGACCCCTCTTATGCTGATCTTTTCAATTATTATGAGTATGACTATTAATGTACGTATGGCCGTGATATTTGTTGTGATGTTTCCGATTCTGGGAGGGGTTCTTCTTGGTATTTCTATGTATGTATATCCAATTTTTAAGAGGATATTTAAGAAATATGATGCTATGAATAATTCAGTACAGGAAAATATTGCGGGTATCCGTGTTGTTAAATCATTTGTGAGAGAAGAATACGAAAAAAAGAAGTTTGAAAGTTCATCGGAGGAAGTACGCAGAGATTTTACCCATGCGGAGAAAATTTTGGCATTGAATAACCCATTTATGATGTTCTGCATTTATTTGGCCATGCTTTTAGTAAGCTGTTTTGGGGCAAATATGATTATCAATACGATATCTACAGAATTGACAACGGGAGAACTTTCCTCTCTGATCAGTTATGGTATACAGATTTTGGCTTCTATGATGATGTTGTCTATGGTTTTTGTCATGACCTCGATGGCGGCAGAATCTGCCAATCGTGTAGTTGAAGTTATTGATCATAAAAGTATTTTGGATAAAAATCCGGAGGGAATTACGGAAGTGGCAGACGGAAGTGTTTCTTTCCAGAATGTACGCTTCAAATATTCACAGAAAAGTAAAAAGAATGCTTTAAGTGATATTAATCTTGATATTAAATCTGGGGAAACCATAGGGATTATCGGGGGTACCGGGTCAGGCAAAACTACTTTGATTCAGCTTATATCAAGACTATATGACGTGACAGAAGGATGCGTTTTGGTCGGCGGCAAAAATGTAAAGGATTATAATTTAACGGCACTCAGAAATGAAGTTGCAGTGGTTTTGCAGAAGAATGTATTATTTTCCGGTACGATTAAAGAAAATCTCAGGTGGGGTAATAAAGAAGCCACCGATGAAGAACTTGTGCGGGTATGCAAATTAGCGCAGGCGGACAGTTTTATTGAACAGTTCCCAGATAAATATGACACCTATATCGAACAGGGCGGGACGAATGTTTCCGGCGGGCAAAAACAACGTCTGTGTATTGCCAGAGCACTTTTGAAAAAGCCAAAGATTCTGATTCTTGATGATTCTACATCTGCTGTAGACACAAAAACAGATGCTTTGATTCGAAGTGCTATGTATAAGGAAATACCGGAAACGACAAAGATTATCATTGCACAGAGAGTTTCTTCCGTACAGGATGCAGATAAAATCCTTGTAATGGATGGCGGCAGAATTGCCGAACAGGGAACCCACAAAGAACTGTTAGAAATAAATGGAATTTACCGTGAAGTGTATGATTCCCAGACCAGAAACAGGGAGGAAGAATGATTATGGATGAGATGAAAAAAACTTCCGGACAAAAGAATGCCTTTTTCAGATTAATGTCGTATCTGATGAAGCACTATAAAGGAATGCTGATTACTGTGATAATTTGTATCATAATTAGTTCTTGCGCTTCAGTAGTGGCGACTGTTTTTCTGCAGAAGCTGATTGATGAATGTATTACCCCTGGTATTACAGAAGGTTTAGATGCGGTGTGGCATCAGCTCGTGTCGATTTTGACGACAATGGCGGTCATATATATTTTGGGAGTGGCCGCAGCATTTACTTATACTCGTATCATGGCAATTGTAACGCAGGGTACGTTGAAATATATGCGAAATGATATGTTCTCTAATATGCAGACACTGCCAATCAAATATTTTGATACAAATTCTCACGGGGATATTATGAGTACTTATACGAATGATACAGATGCAATCAGACAGCTGATAGGCCAGAGTATGCCTATGCTGCTGCAGTCATCGCTGACTGTGCTGGCCATGTTCGTAATGATGCTTTATTATAGCGTATGGCTTACATTAGCCGTGTGTATCTTTCTGGTTTTAATGTTGTTTATGACTCAAAAAGTAGGCGGCGCAAGTTCGAGTTATATGATGGCGCAGCAGAATTCGCTGGCAAAAGAAGAAGGATTTGTTGAAGAAATGATGAGCGGACAGAAGGTTGTCCAGGTTTTCTGCCATGAAGAAGAAAGTAAACAAGATTTTGTCAGGATAAATGACAAACTTTTTTCTGACAGTGAAAAAGCATTTCAATTTGGAAATATTTTGATGCCGATTCTTCATAACATCGGAAACCTTATGTATGTTTCTCTTGCGATTATCGGAGGCCTCCTGTTGTATTTTGAGATTACCAATCTGTCGATCGCTGGTTTTGGAACAATATCGGCGGGTATTATTATTTCATTTTTGGGAATGGCCAGACAGCTTTCTCAGACAATTGGCCAGGCATCTATGCAGGTATCATTGATTGCTATGGGAATTGCGGGAGCAAAACGTGTATTCCAGTTGATGGACGAGAAACCGGAAGAAGATCATGGTTATGTAACGCTGGTGAATGCCAAAAAAGATTCTGAAGGAGAGATACATGAGACAAAAGAGAATACAGGACTTTGGGCCTGGAAACATTTTCATCGGGAGAGCGGTACCACGACCTATACTGAACTGACCGGAGATATCCAGCTGGAACATGTGGATTTTGGATATGAACCTAGGAAACTTGTGCTTAAAGATATTTCCCTTTATGCGAAACCCGGACAGAAAATTGCGTTTGTGGGAGCTACAGGGGCTGGAAAAACAACAATTACAAACTTGATTAACCGGTTTTACGATATTGAAGATGGAAAAATCCGATATGATGGTATTAATATTACAAAAATCCGAAAGCCAGATCTGCGAAGATCACTTGGGATCGTTCTTCAGGACGTGAATCTGTTTACCGGAACCGTTATGGATAATATTCGTTATGGAAAACTGGATGCAAGTGATGAAGAGTGTATCGAAGCAGCGAAGCTTGCGAATGCAGATGATTTTATTCAGCGTCTTCCGCAGGGATATGAGACCGTTTTGACCGGTAACGGCGCCAGCCTTTCCCAGGGCCAGAGACAGTTGATTTCTATCGCCCGTGCTGCAGTAGCAGATCCGCCGGTCATGATTCTTGACGAGGCGACCTCTTCCATCGATACAAGGACAGAAGCGCTTGTGCAGGCGGGCATGGATAACCTGATGAAAGGAAGGACTGTTTTTGTGATCGCACATCGGTTGTCAACAATAAGAAACAGTAAAGCAATCATGGTTCTGGATCACGGAAGAATTATTGAACGAGGAAGTCATGAGGAACTGATGGAGAAGCAGGGAACATATTATCAGCTGTACACAGGTTTATTTGAATTAGAGTAAAAAATTATTGGCAGAGTATGTAGGAATATATACTCTGCCTTTTTAATTAACTGATGACAAAAGTATTCTATGGCAAATATTTTTTTAATATAATCTATAACAGTCAGCCTTTTTGATATGAAGCACGTCATTGCGATAACAGCATCAGATGATGGAATTCAGCTGCTGATTCATACAGGCATCAACACGGCAGAATTGGGTGGAAAATAATTACAAGCCTCATGCTTTACAGAAAGATCGGGTAAAACAGGGATATTTTTTACTTATCTATAGGATTAGGTGAGAACTTTAAAAAGAAGATCCCGCATTTGTCTGGCCAGAAGTTTTTTGTCTGTATTTTTTTGCTCTGCACTTTCTAAAAGCAGGCCGGTTAGTCCATAAGTACAAAAATTTAACACGGCACCCATATCTCGGTAGTTTACAGAAATCAATTCTTTTTGCTGACGAAGTGCATCTTCCAGAAAAGAACGAAGAGAAGATACAATAACTCGTTCAATAAAACCTCTTTGTTTGGAGTCCAGAAGTCTCATAATAAAATAATGGTTTTTAAAGGAAAAATCAATAAAGAGGAGAATTCCATCCTCATAATTGTTTGCCTGCATGCTTTTTTGCAGCAATTCTTGGGTTTTTTGATGGGCGATCCATTCAATTACGTCCAAGATATCTTTAAAATAATAATAAAAACTCTGCCGGGAAATTCCGCATTCTGCTACCAGTTGTTTGATCGTAATCTTATCGAAGCTTTGATGTTCTAAAAGCTGCTCCAGAGTATGTGCAATCTTTTTTTGGGTTGTATCAGACATAAATTTTACCTCCACATTTCTAATATCATATCATGAGATTCGGACTTTTGACAAATTTAAAAAAGTGTAAGGACAGATAAACAACATTGCCAATGGTGTTTCCTTTTTCATTTTGTTAGAGTAATTTCAGGAGAAGGCGAAAGGAGGAGACATATGGAAGAATTGTTTACGGTGAAACTTCGTGAGATGGAATTGCAGTATCAGGACATGAGAATTCAGATTGCTCTCATGCAGCAAAAAGATCATGAAAAGATAAGGAAGGAACTTCAAAAAAGGAAGAATGTCTATGATAAAACAATACGTCTTCTTCAAGAAAAAATAAGTGACTGCCGTTCACCAGCAGTTAAAGCACTGAATGAGGCACAGGCTGCTTATGATATGCAGATACAAACAATCATGAGAGAAGATATGACTCATTATATGGGCGGAGATGACAGACAAGAAGCAAAAGCAGAAGCAAAAGCGCTCTATGCAGAATACAGCATTGATTTTGCTGTTCAGGCAGCACAATCGGCGCTTTTGGCAGTTCTATCTGCATTGGATGAACAAATGAATTTTCAAGAATGGAGGAAAGAAAATGAATGAGGTAAAAAAGCCGAAGAAGCCCTTGATTTATTATTATATTATTGTAATTGTAGCTCTTTTGCTGTTTAATGCGTTTGTAACACCACAGATCATGGAACGTCAAGTTCAGGAGGTAGACTATGGAACATTTATTTCCATGACAGAAAAGAAACAGGTGAAGCGGGTTGACATTCAGGAACAAGACAATATGATTTTGTTTACGGATAAAAATGAAAAGGTTTATAAGACAGCAAAGGTAGATGACCCGGATCTTACAAAACGTCTTTATCAATCAGACGTATCTTTTTACGGAGAAGAAATCAAACAGACCTCGCCGATTCTAACGACACTGCTTACTTGGATTCTTCCGCTGCTGATTTTTATTGGCATTGGACAATATATGTCAAAGAAAATGATGGAGAAAGCCGGCGGAAAGAATGCCATGGCATTTGGAATGGGCAAAAGCAATGCTAAAATTTATGTGAAATCCTCTGAAGGCATCAAATTTTCTGATGTGGCCGGTGAAGACGAAGCGAAAGAAAATCTGGCGGAAATCGTAGATTATCTGCATAATCCGGAAAAATATAAAGAAATTGGAGCATCTATGCCAAAAGGGATTTTACTGGTCGGCCCTCCCGGCACCGGAAAAACCATGCTTGCCAAAGCAGTGGCAGGAGAAGCTGATGTCCCGTTCTTTTCTATGTCTGGTTCGGAGTTCGTTGAAATGTTTGTCGGAATGGGAGCATCTAAAGTCAGAGATCTGTTCCAGCAGGCAAAAGAAAAGGCACCATGTATTGTATTTATCGACGAGATTGATGCGATTGGAAAGAAAAGGGATGGTCAGATTGGCGGAAACGATGAAAGAGAACAGACTTTGAATCAGCTGCTGACAGAAATGGATGGCTTTACCGGAAATAACGGTGTTATTATTCTGGCTGCTACAAACCGCCCGGAATCTCTGGATCCGGCTCTGCTGCGTCCTGGAAGATTTGACCGGAGGGTGCCGGTGGAACTTCCTGATTTGAAAGGAAGAGAGGATATCCTGAAAGTGCATGCTAAGAAAATCAAAGTGGACAGTAGTGTTGACTTTAATAAGATTGCTCGGATGGCTTCTGGAGCGTCTGGAGCTGAACTTGCCAATATTGTTAATGAAGCAGCGCTTCGGGCAGTTAGGGATGGACGTAAATATGCGACACAGTCAGACCTGGAAGAAAGCATTGAAGTAGTGATTGCCGGATATCAGAAGAAAAATGCAATTTTAACAGATAAAGAAAAACGCATTGTGGCGTATCATGAAATTGGTCATGCTCTGGTAGCAGCAAAACAGACAGATTCTGCCCCAGTACAAAAAATTACAATCGTTCCGAGGACTTCTGGTGCGCTGGGATATACCATGCAGGTAGAAGAAGGCAATCATTATCTGATGGGAAAAGAGGAGCTTGAGAATAAGATTGCCACACTAACCGGAGGAAGAGCAGCAGAAGAAATTGTTTTTAGTTCTGTGACAACAGGAGCTTCCAACGATATTGAACAAGCAACGAAACTCGCAAGAGCTATGATTACCCGATATGGAATGAGTCAGGATTTCGATATGGTAGCCATGGAAGCTCAGACTAATCAATATCTGGGCGGAGATACATCTCTGATTTGTTCTGCTGAGACACAGGCAGAAATTGACCGCAAAGTAGTAGAATTGGTACGGCACCAGCATGAAAAGGCTGCTCAGATTCTTATTGACAACCGCCAAAAACTGGATGAATTATCCCAGTATCTGTATCAAAAAGAGACCATAACAGGAGAGGAATTCATGAAAATTCTGAATTCATGAAGGAGGCTCTATGGCGATTTATGATATTTTATTTAGTTTCTTTTTCTATGGATTTGCCGGATGGTGTGCGGAGGTTGCTTTTGCGGCTGTCCGGCAGGGAAAATTTATAAATCGGGGATTTTTAAATGGTCCAATCTGTCCCATTTACGGAGTTGGTGTCACACTAATCGCGACCATTCTGGATTTCTGCAAAGACAATCTTATCCTTTTATACCTGGCATCAACAGTGCTGGTAACATTTCTGGAATGGGCGACTGGCTTTTGCCTTGAAAAAATCTTCCACCACAGATGGTGGGATTATTCAAATATGCCGCTGAATATCGGCGGATATGTCTGTCCGCTTTTCTCTGCGGTATGGGGCATTGCCTGTGTGATTGTAGTGCGTTTTCTGCATCCGCTGATCAGGCTCTGTATTTCCTGGATTCCGGTATGGATCGGGGTTCTGTTCCTGACGGTTTTTATTCTGACGCTGGGAATCGATCTGTATGTGACTGTTACAGGCATCTTCCGGCTGAACCGCCGCCTGGAACGGATGGAAGCTGTCGCAGAAGATTTAAAGAGATTTTCAGATCAAATTGGCGAAAATATTTATCAGAATATGATGGAGGGCAGAGAAAAGCAGGAAAAACTAAAAGAATTGAAGGAAAAATATAAAACACTGCTTCAAAAACCTTCCAGAATCAATCGAAGACTTTTGAAGGCTTTTCCAAAGCTGCAGTCCAAACGGCACGAAAAAGCACTAAACGAACTGAGAAAGTATATAGAAGAGAGGTTCTAATATTATACAAATTCAGAAAAATTGATTAGGCAAAAGGCACACTGGGCAGGTACTCGATTTTATCAAAGCCCATAATCCTTCCATTAAATAACATTGAAAACAAACATATGTTCTGGTATGATTAATGCAGAACATATGTTTGTTGTTTGTGAAAGGAAGTAAACCAATGGAAGGAAAAAGAACATATCTTTGCATTGATCTTAAGTCTTTCTATGCATCTGTCGAGTGCCATGAAAGAAGATTAGATCCTATGAGGACGAATTTGGTAGTAGCAGATCCCGAGAGGACGGACAAGACCATTTGTCTGGCTGTATCACCATCAATGAAGGCACTCGGAGTACCCGGAAGATGCAGGGTTTTTGAGATACCGGCAGGTATTTCTTATATAACGGCACCGCCTCGTATGCAGCTGTATATGGATTATTCTGCAGAGATTTATTCAATCTATCTTAGATATATTGCCAGGGAAGATATGCACGTTTACAGCATCGATGAGGTTTTTATGGATGTTACGGATTATCTTTCTCTGTACCAGATGACAGCAAAAGAACTAGGAATAAGAATTATGCAGGATATTCTGGAAACGACGGGAATCCCGGCAGCTGCCGGGATTGGATCGAATCTTTATTTAGCCAAGATTGCTATGGATATCACCGGAAAACATGCACCAGACCGAATTGGCATCCTTGATGAGAACACTTACTGCAGAAAGTTGTGGAACCATCGTCCTTTGACAGATTTCTGGAGGATTGGTTCTGGGACTGCCAGATGTCTGGATCGGCTTGGAATCCGTACGATGGGAGAGATTGCCCATGCGGACGAGGAGATGCTGTATCGGATATTTGGAATTGATGCAGAATTGCTGATTGACCATGCATGGGGAAGAGAGACTGTTACGATGCGCGATATCAAAACTTACCGGCCCAAGTCCTCTTCTGTTTCCAGCGGCCAGGTATTAAGCCGTGATTATGAGTTTGAAGAAGGCAGAATGATTGTCAGAGAGATGGCGGACACTCTTTGTCTGGAACTGATAGAAAAGAATTTGATGACGGAGTCCATTACGCTTCATGTGGGATATTCCAATCGTTTGGAACATAAATCAGCTCATGGTACTATATCTCTTCGTACATCATCGGATTCGGCCAGACAGATAATGGATGCTGTGTCAAAACTGTATGCTCAGATTGTAAGCCCTCATATTCCAGTCAGAAGGATTGCGCTAACATTAAACCGCATATCAGATCGGCGCTGTCGCCAGTATGATCTGTTCTATGATTCTGAAGACTTCGAAAAAGAGTATCAAATTCAGAAAGCTGTACTGGAAATTAGGAATCGCTTTGGAAAGAATGCTCTGTTTCGAGGAATGAATCTGCAGAAAGGATCCACAGCCCTGAAGAGAAATCAGCAGATTGGAGGTCATAAAAGTGGGACATAGGAAGATGTGCCGAAAGGACAGGGCAAAGCAGTTTATGCCGTTTGCGGCATTAAAAGGATATTCGGAGGCTCTTCGCAAGAAAGAAAAGATCATTGTGCAAAAAAAAGAATTAGCATCCGATTATCAGGAAGAATTGGATAGGGAATTTAAGAAGATTCAAAGGAAAGATATGGTAACCGCTGTCTATTTTTGCCGCGGGGAATACAGAAAAGTAACAGGGATTGTCTCGAAAATTGATAAAGCTACAAGAAAATTAACGATTGTTCATACAGAGATTCCTCTGGAAGATTTATATGCTGTATGGAGAGAAGACTAGTTTTCAGGTATGTGGAAGATATTATTGAAATATAGAAAAAGGTTGATGGCTTCTGACATATTTCTGAAACAGAAATCTGCAGACATCGAATAAGAGAGCTTGAAATTTGTCCATAATATTAAAACAAAAGGAAGGAGCAGGAATTGAGACTATGGACAAAAAAAGGCAATTTCTTATAAATACGGCTTATTATGGAACTATTGGACTGTTGATTTATTTAAGCGCAAAGTACCTTTTTCCTATACTTTTGCCATTTGCGGCTGCGGCTGTGACAGCCTGTATTTTAAGCCGCATCAGTCAGAAGTTTTTTCGCTGGGTTCCTTTTTCAAGAAAATGTACTTTGCTTTTTTTAGTTACAGCAGGATATGGACTGATTTTTGCAGTTATTGTTTTGTCTGCAAAAAAAATATTTCCCATAATAGGAGATTTACTGGTAAAACTTCCTGAATTTTATCAGGAAGAGATTGTGCCCGCTGTAGAAAAATTATCAAAGAGGATGGAAGCCATAGCATTTAGCCAAAATCCGGACGCAGCTGCCCGTCTGCAGGAAACAGTGGATCAGATGCTGAAAAAAATGGAGCAGGCATCAGCAGAGGCATCTGTTGGGTGGATGAAGAATGTGTCCGGCTGCCTTGCAAAAATTCCTGGGGTTATCATCCAGTGGATTATTATGATTATTTCAACTTATTTCATTGCTGCGGATTATGATTTTATCATAAGATTTTTAAGGAGAAATCTGCCCGAAAAAGAATGGAAGCTATGCTGTAAAATAAAGAAGTATGGTCTTTATACCATTGCGGCTTATGCTAAATCTTATTCTTTGCTTCTGCTGCTGACATTTTTGGAATTATTTGCAGGATTATGGCTGCTTGACATTCCTTATGCAGGATGGATTTCTCTTGGAATTGCAGTCTTTGATATTCTTCCGATTGTAGGTACTGGAGGAATTTTACTCCCTTGGGCAGGAATCTGTGCTTTTTTGGGAAATTATTCTCTGGCTGTCGGAATTCTGGCGCTGTATCTTGTAATTACAGCCGTACGTAATATTTTGGAGTCTAAAATTGTTGGCAGGCAGATAGGCCTTCACCCTCTTGTGACTTTGATTTCCATGTTTGTAGGAGCAGAACTGGCAGGAATTGCCGGATTGATTCTGTTTCCTGCAGCGTTGATCTTGTGGACACATATCAAAAAAGAAGATTCTCATGAAATATGATAAATGAGTTTGGCAAATCATATCATAGGGCTGAAACAGGAGAGAATTTTTCCCCTTTCCCAAAGGGCTGTATCCACCCCCCTGCAAGCAAAGTTTTCGAGCGGTGGTGGTGTCCTGCCCGCACTATCTTTCCCTCGGTTCCCAAAAACGTAGGAATTAGAGTTCTTCAAAATAGGTGGGAAAACCTCCTGTGTCGGCTTTTCCGTATATGATGACACAGTACCTATTATTATATTATCTAAAATAATTCATATTACTTGTAAAAAATGCTATCTGCATGAGCAGATAGCATTAGAATACCATATTTAATTGCCGGAATACATTGCTTTGTAATCTTTTCCCCATGCTTCCATAGCATCAATAATTGGCCGCATGGATTCTCCCAATTCACTCAAAGCATATTCCACTCTTGGAGGTACCTCTGGATAAACTGTCCGGGTAATGATACCATCTGCTTCCATAGACCGTAGGCTGTCCGTCAATACCTTTTGGCTGATACCTGCTAAATCCTTTTTCAATTCGTTAAACCTCCAGGGGCGCACCAGTAGATTTCTCAGGATCAGTAGTTTCCATTTGCTTCCAATGAGTGAGACGGTCGTGGCCACCGGGCAGGCAGGCATTTCTTCCTTTGTCAGCATATTGTCACCTCATTTTTATGGTTCAAAATCAAGTGTTACATACAAATTATAATGTGATATGCGCTTGTTTTCAAGTGGTTACAAAAAGGTGACTAAGTAATAGATTTGTGCGTACTTTTTTTAACATTCTTTATCCAATATAATAAGAATCAAGAACCGAAAGGTTCAAAAATCTAAAATGGAGGTAATAACAATGGCACTTTGTAATTTGTTCGGATGGAACAAAAAGGCTGAGTCAGCTCCTGCTGCAGCTTGTGGCTCTGCCTGCGGTGCTTCCGATAAACCGGAAGAAAAGCCTGCAGCTTGTGGCTCCGCTTGCGGCGCCTCCGGTAAACCGGAAGAAAAGCCTGCTGCCTGCGGTTCTGCTTGTGGCGCTGGTGATAAGTAAATGGTTCTGTTTCTGTTAAAAGCCGTTCCCTGCGGGAAGATTCTCGCCGGGAACATTTGAAACATTACTCGGAAAAATCCGATTTTTATATAAGTGAGGTTAAGCAAAATGAAGCAATACTTTTCTTTTCAATGGCACATTACGGACGAGTGCGATCAGAGATGTAAACATTGCTATATCTTCTCTGAAAATAATTGCAAAAAGTTGGACGTTATGAACTGGAAGCAGATGCAGGATACCTTTTATAACTGTTTGGATTTCTGTGAAGTATATAATCGTCTGCCCTACTTTTACATTACCGGCGGTGATCCGATCCTACACTCGGATTTTTGGAAACTGCTGGGATTGATAAAACAACATGATATTCCGTTTACCATTCTCGGCAATCCATTTCACTTGGATGATAAGGTCTGCCGCAGGTTGAAAGAATATGGCTGTCAGAAATATCAGCTCTCCCTTGATGGTATGAGGGAAACACACGATTGGCTGCGCAAACCGGGCAGCTTTGATATTACCCTTGAAAAGATTGCCTGTATCAAGAAAACCAGCATTCGCAGCGTCATTATGACAACCGTTTCCGGCATGAACATTGAGGAGATTCCTGACATTATCGACACGGTAGTAGCACACAAAGCAGATGTATTTGCCTTTGCCCGGTACTGTCCCACCAGTGAGGAAAAGGACATTGACATTGAGCCTATGCGTTATCGGGAGTTACTGAAAACCTGTGATAAGAAGTTTCGGGAGTATGAAGCTGCAGGATGTAAAACCTATTTTAACAAGAAAGATCACCTGTGGACTTTGTACGAGTATGAAACTGGTGCATTCAAAATTCCTGAGACTGTAGAGGATGGTATGATTTATGGTGGATGCAACTGTGGAAATTGCCATTTGACCATTCTTCCTACAGGTGATCTTTTTGCCTGTCGCCGGGTTCAAAACAGCAAAGTCGGAAATGTATTTGAGAATAGAATTGCCGATATATGGATTTGTCAGATGGAGCGTTACCGAGATTATACCAAATTTGGAAAATGCTCCAAGTGCGCGCTGCTGGCATGGTGCCGGGGCTGCCCTGCAGTGGCCAGCAGCAAGAATGGCAATTTTTATGCTGCAGACCCGCAGTGCTGGAAGGAGATTTAATGATGGAATTATTGGAACTTATGAAATATCGTCGATCAATCCGCAAGTATCAGAACAGACAGATTGACCGTGAGAACCTGCAAAAAATTATTGAAGCAGGGCTATATGCTCCTAACGCTGGAGGCGGACAGAGAACATTCATCTGTGCCATTCACGATAAAGACCTGTGTAAAAAAATTGGAAAGCTCAATATCATCCGATTTGATAGATCAAAGCTGGTAGGTTCCCATGTCTCAGAGGAACAGCCAAGCATTATTGATGAGCCTGCCATTAAGAGCGGATTTTATGGTGCTCCTACGGTTTGTGCGATTTTTGCTCCTAAAAATTTTCTATATAGTATTCCCGATGCTTTTTGCTGTGCTGAAAATATGGTGCTGGAAGCAACCGAACTTGGTATTTCTTCTTGTATTATTGCAAGGGGTGAAGAAACCTTTGATAACGAAATCGGCAGTCAACTTTTAGAAAAATGGAAAATTCCAAAAAACTATATTGCCAGATGTTTTGTGCTGCTTGGTTACTGTAATGGTGACTATCCTCAAGTGAAAGCCAGAAAAGAGGGACGATATAAAATTATTGGCTAAAATAAGAAACGTATGATGGCAGCAAGTGTATACCAATATGGAGGTGATATTCAATGCTTTCAAGGATGAGGATTACAAAATCTATCGAAAACTGCTCGGAGCAGATTGAACGGCTGAAAGAGGAAATGACAAAGGCGGATGCAGTGGTCATCGGGGCCGGAGCGGGTCTTTCGGCATCCGCAGGATTTGTCTACCATGGAGAACGGTTCAAACAGTATTTTTTGGATTTTCAAGCGAAGTACGGCTTTCAGGATATGTATTCCGGCGGCTTTTATCCGTATGATACGCCGGAGGAATACTGGGCCTACTGGAGCCGATATATTTATGTCAATCGCTACATGGATACACCGAAGTCGGTGTATGAAAATCTGTTTGATTTGGTGAAAGACAAGAATTATTTTGTTATCACAACCAATGTGGATCACTGTTTCCAGAAAGCCGGATGTGATAAAAAGCGGCTATTTTATACACAGGGGGACTACGGCCTGTTCCAATGCAGCGAACCCTGCTGTCATGAAACCTTTGACAATGAAGAAATCATCCACAACATGATGGAGCAGCAGAAAGAAATGCGGGTTCCCACAGAGCTTCTGCCTGTCTGTCCGTATTGTGGGAAACCGTTAACTATGAACCTGCGTTCGGACGATAAATTTGTGGAGGATGAGGGCTGGCATGAGGCAGAGGAGCGGTATCAGCTTTTTCTCCGTAGATACCAGAACCTGTACGTGCTGTTTTTAGAACTTGGTGTGGGCTATAATACTCCGGCGATTATCAAATACCCGTTCTGGAAAATGACAGCGGAAAATCCAAAGGCGATTTATGCCTGTATTAACTACGGTGAGGCAATCTGTCCCTGCGAGATAGAGAAGCGTTCAATCTGTATGAACAAAGATATAGGAAGTGTTCTCTTAAAACTGCGCGTACAAGAGGTATCCACTGCGAAAAAGCCGGAATGGCAGTGATAAAATCCAATTTTTCTTTCCTTTTCCTTGATTTTGTATATAATAGTAATGATACACAAAGAAAAGGAACAAAAAAGATGAGAAAAAGTCAAAAGACAAATGAATCAAAAATCCAATGGAAAACTTTCTACAAAGCAGTATTTGCTCTGGCTATTCCTATGGCTTTGCAAAACCTGATCAATGTGGGAGTTACCGCAACTGATGTAGTGATGCTTGGAAAAGTAGGAGAAAAGGTTCTGTCCGGAGCTTCTTTGGCAGGACAAATTCAGTATATCATGACATTATTTTTGTTCGGCCTTACTTCAGGTGCTACAGTACTGACAGCTCAGTATTGGGGAAAAGGCGACCGCCAGACCATAGAAAAAATTCTTGCCCTTGGAATAAAAGCGGCGCTTATGGTAACTGCCATTTTTATGGCTGCAGCACTGGCTGTGCCAGGACTTTTGATGAAAATTTTTACCAATGATCCTCAGGTTATAGGAGAGGGAATTCGATATTTAAGAATCGTTGCATGGTCTTATCTTCTTATAGGGATTACTCAGGTATATCTTTATACGATGCGGAGTGTAGAAAGAGTAATGATTGCGGCGCTGGTGTATTTATCTTCCCTGATCTGCAATATTATATTGAATGCGGTCCTTATTTTCGGACTGCTGGGATTCCCAGAGCTGGGAATCCGGGGCGCAGCCATCGCGACACTGATTTCCAGATGCCTTGAACTTTTATTGGTATTTTTATATGCTAGATTTTATAACCGGGAAATCCGGGTGAGACTTCATTATCTGCTTCATACCGAGAAGATTTTAATCCGAGATTTTTTGGTGTATTCTATACCAGTCGTATTGAATGAAGTCATGTGGGGATTTGGAACTTCTGCCAACACTGCAGTGCTGGGGCATATGGGGAGCGGGGCTGTCGCGGCAAATTCTGTGGCACAGGTTGCCAGACAGCTGGCGACTGTTGTAGCATTTGGACTTTCTAATGCAACAGCAATTTATCTTGGGAAAATGATTGGAGAACAGAAAATGGATTTCGCAAAGGCTTGTTCCAGACGTTTTATTGCTTTAAGTGTTGCCATGGGGATTGCCGGCGGGCTTTTGATCCTGGCCGCTGTTCCGGCCGCCGTGTCTGCTCTGTCATTAACGGCTCAAGCGAAAGATTATTTAAAAATTATGTTTCTTGTTATGTCATATTTTGTTGTTGCACAGTCTTATAATACAACGATGGTCGTCGGAATTTTTCGAGCGGGGGGAGATACCAGGTTTGGATTGATTCTGGATGTTTCGACTATGTGGGGATGTTCCATATTGCTGGGCGCACTTGCCGCTTTCGTATGGAAATGGAGTGTTCCGGCAGTTTATGTTCTCCTTATGAGTGATGAACTGATCAAAGTTCCTATTACTACGATTCGGTACCGCAAATACCGCTGGCTGCAAAATGTAACAAGAACCCAAATTCAGTAAAAATTAAATGGGAGATCAAGCGATGAAAGACCAGTTTCAAAGAAACATTGATTATATGAGAATATCGATCACAGAACAATGCAACCTTCACTGTCGTTACTGTCGGCCGGGATCTATCCCTTCAATGGACGTTGATTGTCTTACATGTGATGAAATGCTAAGGCTTTGCCGTATTTTCCTCCGCCTGGGAATCCGGAAATTTAAAATCACTGGAGGGGAACCTCTAATTCGCTGTGATGTTATGGATTTTTTAAAAAGATTAAAATCTCTTCCAGGGACCTGCCAGGTTACAGTGACGACCAATGGGGTGCTGCTTGAGCCCTGTGTGTCAGAGATGGCACAGATTGGAATTGACGGCATTAATGTCAGTGTTGATTCCATGGATCCGAAAGAATATAAGAACATTACAGGAAAAGACTGTCTTTTTGATGTGCTTCAGGGTATCAAAGCTGCGGAAAAAGCAGAAATTCCAGTAAAAATCAATAAAGTTATTTTGCCGGAAGATACTATGGAAAATCTCCAGCCATTTTTTCAGCTTATAAAAGAACACCGGATTCCAGTTCGTCTAATCGAACAAATGCCTTTGGGTTCCTGCAAATATACAGAATCTCAGCTGACAGGAGAACGGATTTTAAAAGAAATCAGAAATAACGGATGCAAAATTAAAAAAATCAATGCACTTATAGGAAACGGCCCAGCGGTTTATTATCAGATAGAAGGATATAAAGGCTATCTTGGACTGATTGAAGCCCTGCAGCATAATTTCTGCGGAAAGTGCAACCGCATCAGACTGTTGGCAGATGGATGTCTTAAGACCTGCCTATATTATCCCCCGGTTTTGTCTTTGAAAAATCTGATTCAGACAGGTGCTTCAGATGAGGAGATTGCTCAAAAGATTAAAAAAGCAATTTTTAATAAACCACGTTCTCACCATTTTCTGGAAAGACCATCCAAAGAAGAGATGTACCGGATTGGAGGATGATTGCATTTATGAGCGCAGATACCTTCATTTATCTTGTGCTCCTTTCAAAAGATTGATATAATAATATAAGAAAATAGAATAAGTATGAAGGAAAGCGGCGAAAAACCGCTTTCCTTCATAAAATCGTTATTCTCAAGTGAGAATAACGAAAAGGAGGAATATGAAAGGATATGTAAAAGCAGTCTGTATCAGCAAAGAACGCGGTACAGTGAAGCAAAATGTAAAAGAGGCCGTTTTAAAAAAACAATATGGACTGGAAGGAGATGCACATGCCGGAAAATGGCACCGACAGGTAAGTCTGCTGAGTCAGGAGAAGGTAGAAGCATTTAATCAGCGCGGCGGAATGGCGGGTCCGGGAGATTTCGGAGAGAATCTTTTGGTTGAAGGAATCGATTTTGCATCTCTTTTGCCAGGAACAGTGCTGCGTTGCAATGCAGTCAGACTTAAAATCACTCAGATTGGGAAAGAGTGCCATAGTCACTGCGAGATTTATCGGAGGGTCGGTGATTGTATTATGCCAAGAGAGGGAGTTTTTGCGGAAGTTTTGTCTGGAGGAACGATTGCTGTAGGAGATGTTATGGAGACAGAACCAATGCAGGAAGATGAGATTTTTACCGCTGCAGTTGTAACTTTGAGTGACAGGGGATATGCAGGAGAACGAAAAGATACCAGTGGGCCGAGGGCAGCCAGAATTCTTGAGGAATCCGGTTATCAAGTGAAAGAAAGAATCCTGCTGCCAGACGACCAAAAAAGAATTGAGAAAGAATTGATTCGTCTGTGTGACAGCCGTAAGATAAATCTAATCATTACGACGGGAGGCACCGGATTTTCCATGAGAGACTGTACGCCAGAGGCGACTCTTGCGGTAGCAGATCGTCAGGCACCGGGCATAGCCGAAGCAATTCGTGCCGGATCTATGGAAATCACAAAACGGGCTATGTTATCCAGAGGTGCGGCTGTAATCCGGAATCAGACATTGATCATCAATCTCCCCGGAAGCGAAAAAGCTGTAGCGGAGTCTCTCTCATTTATTATTGATACTCTGGAACATGGATTAAAAATTTTGAAAGGAACGGATTCCGAATGTGGAGAGAATCATAAGGAGTGATCGCAATGGATTTTTCACCAATTATCATATCAATGAAAACAGCCTCGGTCACGATTATCATTACTTTTGTATTGGGACTGCTTGCGGCAAGAAGTGTTTGCTGCCGGAAAAGAGAAACGACTAAGATTTTGTGGGACGGTATATTTACAATGCCGCTGGTGCTGCCTCCTACAGTTGCTGGATTTTTCCTGCTTTATATTTTTGGCTCTTATGGTCCAGTGGGAAGATTTTTTCGGGAAGCCTTTGGCATAAAGATTGCCTTTTCCTGGGGAGCTACGGTACTTGCTGCAGTGGTGATATCGTTTCCGTTAATGTACCGTTCGGCAAGGGGCGCTCTGGAGCAGGTCGATCCGGATCTTATCTTTGCGGCCAGGACTTTGGGGATGAGTGAATGGAGTATTTTTTTTAGAATAATGATACCTAATGCCCTGCCTGGCATTATATCCGGCGGTGTTCTTGCATTTGCCAGAGGATTGGGAGAATTTGGTGCTACAGCAATGATTGCTGGAAATATTCCCGGCAGGACACGTACACTTCCTCTTGCGGTTTATTCTGAGGTGGCATCTGGAAACATGGAAGAAGCTAATCGATATGTCATGGTAATTGTTGCCATTTGCTTTGTGATGGTGGTTGGTATGAATTTCTACCTGATTTGGGAAAAGAAAAAACAGAATGAAGGATGAAAAAAACGGCATGAAACTTGAAATCAAAATTCGAAAAAATTTAAAAGAATTTGCATTAAAAGCAGACTTTACAGTTGACAATGGCTGTACTGGGCTGATGGGACCGTCCGGAAGCGGAAAAAGCATGACATTAAAATGTATTGCCGGAATTGAAACGCCGGATGAAGGGGTCATTTTGCTGGATGGAAAACCGTTGTTTGATTCTGGCAGGAAGATTAATCTTTCTCCTCAGAAGAGGAAGATAGGTTATCTATTTCAAGGATATGCCCTGTTTCCTAATATGACCGTGGAAGAAAATATTCAATGTGGACTGAAAGCAAAAAAGATGCCTAAAACGCAGAGAGAAGAGCGAACACAAGAGATGCTCGCCAGATTTCAAATTAGGGAGCTGGCAGGAAGATATCCGAGGCAGCTGTCTGGCGGGCAAAAACAAAGAGCAGCGATTGCAAGACTTATGGCTTATGAACCTGAAGTAATTCTTTTGGATGAGCCTTTATCTGCGTTACATGATGAGATGAGAGCGGAACTGCAGCAGGAGTTAGCAAAAATGCTTGCAGATTTTCAAAGACCGTCTATTTTGGTAAGTCATGATATCAAAGAAGTACGGCGGCTTTGTCAAAAACAATATACTATCAGGGAAGGATGGATACAGCCGTATACAGATTTTCCACAAGAGAAAGGAAGGGTACCATTATGAGAACGTTGAAACATGCTATGGCAGCAGGAATTTTGGCAACGGTCCTGACTTTTGGTCTGATGGGATGTCAGGGCAAGGGATCGGACGATACATCCTCTGGAGAAGAATCTGCAACTTTATCTATTGCGGCAGCGGCCAGTTTGGAAAAATGTTATACAGAAAAACTCATTCCGATGTTTGAAAAAAAACATCCCAATGTTAAGGTTGAGGGGACCTATGACAGTTCAGGGAAACTTCAAACTCAGATTGAGCAGGGAATGGATGCAGATGTTTTTATGTCAGCCGCAGCTGAACAGATGGATCATCTGGTAAATGAAGACTATATTTCCAGAGATGACGTCGTGGATCTTCTGGAAAACAAACTGGTTTTGATCGTGCCGGAAAAAGATGCCAATCATGAAATCACTTCTTTTAAGACAGCTGCCAAGGCAGAAACTATAGCAGTGGGAGATCCTGAAAGTGTTCCTGCAGGGCAGTACGCAAAAGAGGTGTTTACAAATCTTCACATGTGGGATCAAGTAAACAAAAAGGCAAGCTTTGCAACGAATGTGACAGAAGTGTTAAACTGGGTTGCCAAAGGAAGCGCAGACTGCGGCATTGTTTATGCTACGGACGCAGCAAGCACAGACGATGTCAAAGTCGTTGCGCAGGCGCCAGAAGATGCTTTGAAAACTCCTGTTATTTATCCGGCAGCGGCATTAAAAGAAAGTAAAAATAAAGATACCGCAGATGAATTCGTAAAATTCCTTCAGTCTGATGAAGCACTGAAAGTTTTTCAATCTTACGGATTTACAATCAATCAATAGAAGGATGGAAATCAATGAAACAAATAGAAACAAAAAAAGCCGCAGGTATGGTTCTTTGCCATGATATTACACAGATTATCCGCGGAGTGACGAAAGATGCAAGATTTCGAAAAGGACATATTGTGACGGAAGAAGATATTCCGGTTCTTTTGTCTCTTGGCAAAGATCATTTGTACGTATGGGAAGCAGGAGAAAATATGCTTCATGAAAATGATGCAGCCGAGATACTCTGCAGAGCTTGTCAGAATGCTGGTATGTCAAGATCTGAAGTGAAAGAAGGCAAGATTGAATTGTCAGCAGAACATGATGGCCTTTTTAAAATTGATAAGGAACGTCTTTTAAGAATTAATTCTCTTGGGCAGATGATGATTGCTTCCCGGCATGGAAATATGCCGGTGAAAAAAGGAGATAAACTTGCTGGCACAAGAATTATTCCTCTTGTAATTGAAAAGGAAAAGATGGAACCGGTAGAACAGATAGCGAATGAAGGACCTATTATGTCATTGCTTTCTTATCAGACGAAAAAGGCAGCTGTGATCACCACAGGAAATGAAGTTTATTTTGGTCGAATCAAAGATACATTTACGCCGGTCATCGAGGAGAAGTTAAAAGAATACGGTGCGAATATCACAGAGCATATCGTACTTCCGGATGATCACACGCAGGTTACCCGGGCAGTTTTAAAAGCTTTGGAACATGGTGCGCAGATGGTTTTGTGCACTGGAGGAATGAGTGTGGATCCAGATGACCAGACACCTCTGGCTATTAAAAACACAGGTGCTGAGATCATTTCCTATGGAGCGCCGGTTCTTCCGGGTGCTATGTTCCTCCTTGCATATTATGGGAAAGACAGGATTCCGATTATGGGACTGCCGGGATGTGTCATGTATTCCAAAAAAACGATTTTTGACTTGATTCTTCCCAGGGTTATGGCGGATGATCCGATTACTGCCAGGGAACTTGCTTCCCTGGGAGAAGGTGGATTTTGTCTTGGATGTGAAGTTTGCACTTATCCCAACTGTGGATTTGGAAAGGGATGGTAAGATGAAAACAGAGCACATTCCGGTAAAATATGATATAAGACTTCGGGTATTTTCAAAAGATCCGGTGTTTGGAAAAGGCGTTGCCCAGCTAATGCGGCTGGTGGCACAAAAAGGATCGCTTTCAGCTGCATATAAGGAAATGGGAATGGCAGCAAGCAAAGCCTGGAAGATTGTGAGGCGGGCAGAAGAGGATCTTGGATTTTCCCTGATCGAGAGTGTATCTGGCGGAAAATCAGGTGGTTATTCCCGTCTTACCCCAGAAGGAGAAGATCTTTTGAATCGGTATGAGGAATTTCAGCAGGATGTTTATGAAGCCGCCAGACAATCTTTTATGAAACATTTCGGAAATCATGGTACAATATAGAAAAATCGATGAAGCCGAAGGAGTAATGAATGAAAGAATTAGTGATTGTACGGGGCGGCGGAGATATCGCAACCGGTACCATTTATAAATTGGTAAAAAGCGGATTTCATGTTTTGGTACTGGAAACCGCGTCACCATCTGCTATTCGGAGAAATGTGGCATTTTCGGAAGCGGTATATGACAAAACAGCAACGGTAGAAGATATGACCTGCCGGCTGGCAAAGACAAAGGAAGAAGCTTCTGAGATCATGGAGCAGGGACAGCCTGCTTTAATGATCGATCCTGAAGGAAATATCCTAAAGAAGTGGAAGCCGTTTGCTCTGGTTGATGCAATTCTTGCGAAGAAAAATCTTGGTACCAAAAGAGATATGGCACCGATTACCATAGGTTTAGGCCCAGGATTTACCGCAGGAAAAGATGTGGACGCTGTCATTGAGACGAAACGAGGACATCAGCTTGGAAGAGTGATCTGGGATGGACGGGCCATTGCTAATACAGGGGTTCCCGGTATTATTGCAGGTGTAGGAAAAGACAGAGTCATACATTCTCCGGAAGAAGGGATTCTTCACAATGTTTGCCGCATTACAGACACGGTAAAAAAAGGACAGATCATCGCGTATATAGAAACAGGGCATAGGAAGATAGAAATTCCTGCAACAATTGATGGGTTGCTGAGAGGATTGATCCGGGATGGATACCCGGTTACAAAGGGATTTAAAATTGCGGATATTGACCCAAGAATTGAAGAATATAATAATTGTTTTACAATTTCCGATAAAGCACGCTGTATTGGAGGAGGTGTTCTGGAAGCAATTTTAAGTGTTCAGACCCAAAACGGTCTGGATATCAGAAAGAAAACAGCCGGATTCTATGCAGATTACGCAGCGACAAATCCGGCAAAACCACCACAGGTGAAAGAAGCTGTATGGAAGGCTATGTCCTATGGAAATGCAGGACGTGGTGTCCACAGAGCTTCTCTTGCAGCGGCCAGAAACATTTATCAGGCCAGACAGACCATTTCAGAGTTTTTTCAGTGTTGTCGTCCAGAGCAGGTGGCTTTTACCAGCGGGATTACTGCCAGTCTCAATATTGCACTGAAAGGAGTCCTGAATCCAGGCGATCATGTGATTACCACATATATGGAACACAACAGTGTTTTACGGCCTCTTTATGAATTGGAAAAAGCGGGAGTTTCACTAACAATTACGTCTCCGGATGCAGAATCTATTGCCAAAGCGATTCGGAAGAATACCAAAGTTGTCGTAATGGCTCATGGCTCTAATGTGACCGGTGAGGTATTTGATATCCGAAAAGTCGGAAGACTGTGCCGGAAAAAGAAAATTTTATTCATAGCAGATACGGCTCAGACTGCCGGAATTTTTCCAATCTCCATGGAGAAAGACTGTATTGATATTTTATGTTTTGCCGGGCATAAAGCCCTTCTGGGTCCGCAGGGAGTAGGGGGATTATGTGTTAGAGACGGCGTACAGATACGCCCGCTTTTGACTGGTGGAAGCGGCTTTGATTCTTTTTCCAAAACACATCCTGAAAGAATGCCGGAAGCCTTGGAGGCCGGGACGTTAAACGGACCGGGAATTTCCGGATTAGAGGCAGGAATCCGTTATCTTATGTCAATAGGATTGGATCGAATCCGGACAAAGGAACAAGAAGATATCAAATTTTTTTATGAGCTGATCAAAAAAATACCGGATATTAAAATTTACGGAATGAATGATGACACAGATTTCGGGAAACGCACAGCAGTGCTGTCTTGTAATCTCGGAACTTATGCATCTTCTGAGGTCAGCGATGAGCTGGCAGAACGATTTGGCATTCAGACCCGTTCAGGAGCTCATTGTTCACCGTTGGTTCATGAACATTACAAAACCAAGGAACAGGGCATGGTTCGTTTCAGTTTTGGATATGATGTAACAAAACAGAAGATTCGGTATGCGGCAGATGCCCTGAAACAGCTTGCAAAAGAGTAGGAGGGAAATATGTTAATCGCGGTTGTAGGATCCGGCGGGAAAACAACTCGGATACAGAGGCTTCGGGATGATTAGCTGGCACAGGGAAAAACAGTTTTTGTTGGCACAACCACCCATATGAGGATTGAAAAAGAAACGATCTTGGATCCTTCTGTAGAAGAAATAAAAGAACGGCTTGAAAAGCAAAAATATTGTATGGCCGGAACCAGTATCGCAGGGACTTCTAAAATTGGTCCCCTTTCGGATGAAATATTAAAACAGGCGGCAGAACTTGCAGATGTTGTCTTGGTAGAAGCAGACGGATCCAGGGGACTGCCTGTTAAATATCCTGGTTCTCATGAACCGGTTATTCCAAAGATTGTTGATGAGATTCATATTGTTACAGGTCTTTCTGCTCTTGGAAAGACCTGCGGGGATGCAGTTCACCGAAAAGATTTGGTGCTTGAATGTCTTGGTATAAAGGAAGACGAAGTTCTTGAGCCCATTCATCTGCAGCGGTTGGTGACAGAAGGCTATGTGAAGCCTCTTCGCAGACGCTATCCTAATGCCAGAATTAGTGTTTGTCCCGGCCAGATTCAAACTCTATATGAAAAAGTTGCTGCTCGTTTTTTACAAGAGGAAAAAGATGTGTCTTTGATACAAAGAGACTGGTTTTCTTCCCAGCCAAAACTCGTAATCTTTGGAGCAGGTCATGTGGCAGCCGCACTCTTGAAACTTGCAAAGTTTTTGAATTTTTATACCATTATTTTAGATGATCGAAAAGAATTTGCGGATAAAACGAAACTTCAAGAGGCGGATGAAGTTTACTGCTGTGATTTTCAGTCTTTGGAAGGTTATCTTCCGAAAGGCAGTAGACATTACTATGTAGTTGTCACAAGAGGGCACGCGGCAGATGAGGTCTGTGTTAAGAAAGTTCTGGAGAGATCTTACGCTTACCTCGGTATGATTGGCAGCAAGAAAAAAGTGAAAGCTACGTTTGAATCCTTGCAGCATCAGGGATATTCTAAAAAGATTGTAGAATCCATTCACGCGCCGATTGGTCTTTCTATTGGTGCCAGAACTCCGGAAGAGATTGCAGTGAGCATTGCGGCAGAATTGATTCAGATCAAAAATCAGGGAACTGTCAGCACGATGACAAAAGAACTTTTGGAAACAAAGGAAAATGGTATACTGTGTATTATCATACAAAAAACAGGATCTTCTCCAAGAGGTGTTGGAAGCATGATGCTGATTGGCAATAATCAGATCATTGGAAGCATCGGAGGAGGAATTTTGGAAAAAGAAGTCATTGATACAGCACCGAAGATAAAAGAAATTACCATAAAGGACTTTTCATTGTCGAATGAAGAAGGTGCGGATCTTGGCATGATCTGCGGAGGGACAAATCGGATTTTATTTGTGCCGGTTACAGAATAAAAAAGAGCTGTTGCAAAATAGATGATTTATCATCTATAGAGCAGCAGCTTTTTATGTTAAAAAGGCAAATTCCGTCAACTGATTCTGTCATTAAATTTAGAAGGTGGTTTCTGTTGTTATCCCCTATTTTGAAGAGTGTTTCGGAACTAGAATGATGTCTTCGCCGGCTTTTTTGCGGTTGTAAAATTCGGCAGTTGCTGTCATTAATACATCGGAAGATGAATTTAGGGCAGTTTCCATAGAATCCTGAACCACTCCGATGATAAATCCTACACCTACGACCTGCATGGCAATATCATTCGGAATTCCAAAGAGAGAACATGCCAGAGGAATCAAAAGTAGGGATCCGCCGGCAACTCCAGAGGCTCCGCAGGCAGAGGCCGTTGCAAGAACACCTAAAATTACAGAAGTAGGGATGTCCACTGAAATGCCAAGAGTATGAGCTGCTGCCAGAGACATAACGGTAATCGTTACGGCCGCTCCGTCCATATTAATCGTAGCTCCCAGTGGAATAGATACTGAATAACTGTCTTTATTTAATCCAAGGCGTTCACATAAAGCCATGTTCATTGGGATGTTTGCGGCAGAACTTCTTGTAAAGAATGCTGTGATGCCGCTTTCTTTCAAACACTTCAATACCAGAGGGTATGGATTTTTTCTGAGACATAAAAATACAAGCAGCGGATTGGAAACCAAAGCGCATACGAGCATACATCCAATCAGAAGGGCAAGCAGCCGTCCATAGTCTGTAAAAATAGACAGGCCATTGGAAGAAACTGTGTCAAATACCAGTCCCATAATACCAAACGGCGCGCATGCAATAATCCAATGGACCGCTTTGGTCACCGCTTCTGAAACATCCTGAAGAAGCTGTTTAGTGGAATCAGAAGCAAATTTTAACGCTATACCGAAAATGATGGCCCAGGCAAGAATACCAATATAATTTGCATTAGCAAGAGCGTCAATCGGATTGGATACGATGTTCATCAGCAGATTTTTCAGAACCTCTGCAACACCGCTTGGAGGGGTTACATCAGATGCTGCCTCTGTAAGAGTAAGTGTCTGCGGAAACAGAAAGCTTCCAAGGGCAGCGACAAAGGCTCCGAGGAAAGTACTGACAATGTACAGGATGATGACCGTTCGCATATTTTTTGCACCGCCTTCTTTTGCATTGGCAAGAGAAGACATAACCAGAACAAATACAAGAATCGGGGCAACCGCACGAAGAGCGCCTACAAATAAATCTCCCAGAATTGCGAGAGCAGTCGCTTGCGGAGCTGCAATTCCAAGAATAGCACCTAAGATTAATCCGATCACAATTCGGGTGATCAGGCTTAGGCTGCTCCATTTTGAGATCAGGTTTTTCATGATATTTCCTTCTTTCACTTTTATTTTCTTGTGCTTTTCGTTTTAACGAAAAAAGACAATACTTTGCTATTATAATGATTTCATGGGAAACCGTCAATGAATCCTGCTGAAAAAATGTCTTTTTTTGAGAAACGGTTGTTCATTTCAGGAGTACATTGTACGCTCAGAAAAGAAATGGTATAATAGTCCAGGACAAATAATAGGAGAGAAAGGCTGGAAACAACAATATGAAAATTGCAGTATTCAATTGCAGACCGGATGAGCGCGGATTTTTTGAATTTTATAGGAAAGAATACAATATAGAACTGACACTTACGACAGAAGCTCCAACACTTGAAAACAGCTCTTTTGTAAAAGGGTGTCAGGCAGTCAGTACGATTACGACACCAATTGGAAGAGATCTTCTGCAGGTATGGAAAGAAGCAGGAATACAGACTGTGTCCACAAGAACCGTCGGATATGATCATATTGATCTGGCAGCAGCAAAGGAATTTGGAATTTCAGTATCCAATGTAAGTTATACGCCGCATACTGTAGCTGAATATACTGTAATGACCATTTTGATGACGATACGCCGCATGAAAACCATTCTTACACGGTACCAGGTGCAGGATTATTCTCTAACGGAGGTCAGAGGAAAAGAATTGAAAAATATGACCGTCGGAGTCGTAGGAACTGGAAAGATTGGAGAACAGGTCATACGAAATCTAAGCGGTTTTGGATGCAGAATCCTGGCATATGATCCTTTCCCGAAAGATTCTCTGAAAGAAGCTGTCCGTTATACGAATCTGGAGGAACTTTGGAGAGAAAGTGATATTCTGACCTTTCATACACCAGCATCCAAAGAAACATATCATATGGTAAACCGCAGTACTTTAAAAAAAATGAAACAGGGTGTTATTTTAATTAATATGGCAAGAGGATCTCTGATTGATACTGCTGCTTTGATTGAAGGACTGGAACAGGGAATGGTGTCATCTGCTGCGCTCGATGTGCTGGAGTCTGAAGGCGGGATTTATTACCAAGATTATAAATATACCATAACGAAACATCATGATATGGCGGTATTAAATGCCATGCCAAATGTGCTTATGACGCCCCATACCGCATTTTTTACGGACGAAGCAGTAGCTGATATGATCCGCTATTCGATGGAGAGCTGTATAGCGGAAGTACAGGGAAAAAATGATCCAAGAAGGATATGTTAGAGGAGACGATATGACAGATATTTTATTATTAGAAGACGATGAAAGTGTCAACAGAGGAATCGAATTTACTCTTCAAAAGGCCGGCTATTATGTGATTTCTGCCTTTACGATCTCCCAGGCAAAGCAGATTTTAAAGCAGGAAACAGAAATTTCCATGCTGATCTGTGATGTGAATCTTCCGGATGGAAACGGTACAGATCTGATTTCTCATATCAGACAGACCGATCCGGATATATTACGCAAAGACTCACAGTTATTTCGGTATGAATATTTACCATTTCCCGTGGATACAGATTTTGGTCATGACAATCATTATCATTGTCATGCAGCTGATTTTATCTTGGCTGCTGAGCCGAAATGTGAAAAAAGAATCCATTGTGGAGAGAATTCGATATCAAGAATAGAACAAAAGAAAAAATATTTTTAATTATATCACAATGAATCAAAAAGGCATTAAGAGATAGCAACGGATATCTCTCGATGTCTTTTTTTTGCTGCCCTAATTGAAAATTTCGGTGAATATAGAAAAGACATCCAGATAAAATATTTAGTGTTTCTTCCTTGACTTAAAGTGAAGTTTAAATGTTATCTTTATGATAAGATACCATCAAATATATGCGAAGTAAAGGAGGAACATTATGATATATCATGATTTTCAGGGAATGAAGCTGTCAGCCCTGGGATTTGGGGCTATGCGTCTTCCATTGATCAAAGGCGGCACAGACGGGGATATTGATAAAAAAGCATCTGAGGAGCTGATAGATTATGCTATGGAGCATGGGATTAATTACTATGATACTGCTTTTGGCTACCATAATGGACAATCTGAAATCGTAACAGGTCATATTCTCCAAAAATATCCAAGAGAGCGTTATTATCTGGCAACAAAATTCCCGGGTTATGATTTGTCAAATATGGGAAAAGTAGAGGAAATTTTTGAAGAACAGATTCGAAAATGTGGTGTGGAATACTTTGATTTTTATCTGTTTCATAACGTATATGAAAAAAATATCGACTCCTATTTAGATGAGAAAAATGGAATTTTAAAATACCTGTTAAAACAAAAAGAGAATGGAAGAATCCATCATCTTGGATTTTCATGTCATGGGCAATATAATACATTAAAGCGGTTTCTGGATGTTTATGGAGAATATATGGAATTTTGTCAGATCCAGCTGAATTATCTGGACTGGAAACTTCAGAATGCGCAAGCCAAAGTAAAACTTCTTAATGAAAGAAAAATTCCAATCTGGGTAATGGAACCGCTGCGTGGAGGAAAACTTGCAAAATTATCTAAGAAAAACAGCCTTAAACTAAAAGCGCTGCGTCCAGAGGAAGATGATCCAGCATGGGGATTTCGATTCCTGCAGAGCACACCGGGTGTGACCATGGTATTATCCGGCATGTCTGACATGCAGCAGTTAAGAGACAATATAGAAACTTATAAAGAAAATAAGCCATTAAAAGAAGAAGAGAAGAGGACTTTGATGGAAATAACAGACAGTATGCTGGATATTCTTCCATGTACCGCATGCCGCTACTGCATCAGCCGCTGTCCAAAACATCTGGATATTCCGACACTCTTATCTCTTTATAATGAAAGCCGTTATCATACGGGATTTATTACCCGCAATGCTGTGGATGCCATGGATGAAGATAAACGTCCGGATGCCTGTATCGGATGCAAAAGCTGTGAAAAGGTCTGCCCGCAGCAGTTAAAAATATCAGAAGCGATGACAGATTTTGCAGAAAAATTAAGACAGCCTGCGGATTCATAATATCAGAAAAAAGGAGAAACTATGGCAAAAAAAACCTCAGTAAAAATTATTGTTGATATTTTAATGACCATTATGCTTTTACTGCTGATGGGGTACCATTATTGGGGAGATTATCTGCATGAATGGTTTGGAGCCGCCATGTTTGTTTTGTTTATCATCCATCATGCTGTAAATATCCATTGGCATAAAAATCTTTTAAAAGGGAACTATTCCTTGGAACGTGTGTTTCGGCTGATGATCAACATCCTGCTGTCTGCAGCTATGATTGGGCTGATGATAAGTGGGATCATGATGTCCAGGCATGTATTTTCATTTCTGGACATCAATGGAAATATGTCGTTTGCAAGGCAGCTGCATATGGTCTCCAATTATTGGGGATTTGTCGCCATGTCCCTGCATATTGGAGTTCACTGGAAGATGATTACCGGCATGTTTGGAAAAAAATCACAAAGAGTATCCAAGAAAACAGCTCTCATAAAATTCATAGCGGGAGCTGGAATTGCCGTTTATGGCTGCTATGCATTTATTCAGCGAAAGCTGCTGGATTATATGCTGCTTCGCACCATGTTTGTATTTCTTGATTTTGGAGAGTCAAAATTATCATTTTATATGGATTATCTGGCGATGATGGGCTGTTTTATCTTTATTTCCAGCCAGATTTGTCTGCTCTTTTCAAAATTAAGAAAGAGAAGTATTTAATATTTAACATTGACAAGGAACAGTCCCTGCGGCGGAGCCGTCATTCCTGCATACTGACGGTCTTTTGACTGAAAAACATTCAGAACATCTTCTGGTTCTTTTCTGCCGCAGCCGATTTCAGCCAGTGTCCCAGTGAGGATTCTTACCATATTATGAAGAAATCCATTTCCTGTGAAAGAGATTTGGATTTCTTTTTCTTTTTGCTTAATTTCAATAGAATAAATTTCACGCACAGTGGATTTTTTCGTTCGTTTAATAGAAGAAAAGCCTTTAAAATCATGTTTTCCAGTCAAAAAAGCCGCGGCCTGTTCCATTTTTTCCACATCCAGTGGCTCTGGAAAATACCAAAGATATTTTCGGTCAAATACATGTGACATTCCAGACCGGGCGATCCGATAGCAGTAGGTCTTTTCTTTCGCATTCAAGCGGCTGTGAAACCGCTCGCCGGCATCGGATACATTTAAAATTCCGATATCAGCAGGCAGATACTGTGTCATATATGATTTGATTTCCTGGCAGGATAAGCTGCAGTCCGTATGAAAGTTTGCAACTTGTCCCAGGGCATGAACTCCGGCATCAGTCCGCCCGGAACCGATTAGCTGGATTTCTTCCCCTGTCATTTTTGACAAAACGTATTCTAATTTTCCTTGGATGGTATCTGCGTCAGTATTTTTTCCCTGTTTCTGCCATCCGCGGTATCGCCCGCCGTCATATTCTATTAGTAATCGAATGTTTCGCTTCATATGTTGTTCCTTTCATCACAATTTTTCTCATCTTATCACAGCCTTGAAAAATATGCAAAACTTTGAAGAACTTTGCTTTGTGGACATTAATTGCATTTCAGTTTTATTTGCAGTACAATAAATTTTATGGATGATATAACAAAAATTTTAAAAAATCAAAGACAATTTTATCAAAGCGGGAAAACACGTTCTTATGAATTACGAATGAAAGCTCTGTCACGGCTGGAGCGGGCTGTCATAAGTTATGAGCCGCAAATAAAAAAAGCCCTGAAGAAGGATTTAAACAAATCTTCTTTTGAATCATATATGACAGAAATTGGAATGATCTTAAATGAGATATCTTATCAAAAACGACATTTAAAACAATGGATGAAACCAAAGCAGATCAAGACTCCTTTGGCACAGTTTCCGTCTAAATGTTTCGAGATATCTGAACCATATGGCATTGTACTGATCACGGCGCCGTGGAATTTTCCATTTCTGCTGGCACTTCAGCCATTGGCCGGTGCTGTTGCGGCAGGTAATTGCTGTATGATCAAGCCGTCAGAATATGCACCGGAGTCTGCGAAAGTATTAAAAAAAATGCTTTGTGCCGTATTTCCGCCGAAGTACGTCAGTGTTATTTTAGGAGGAAAGGAGACAAGCCAAAAACTTTTGGAACAGCCAGTGGATTACATTTTCTTTACCGGCAGTGTTCCGGTTGGAAAAATTGTTATGGAAAAGGCAGCAGCACATTTGACTCCTGTTACATTAGAGTTGGGTGGGAAAAGCCCATGCATCGTTGAAAAAAGTGCAAATCTTAAGATGGCTGCGAAAAGGATCGTATTTGGGAAATTTTTGAATGCGGGACAGATTTGTGTTGCACCGGATTATATTTTGACTGATGTATCGTTGGAAAAAGAACTTGTGATGTATCTGAAATACTGGATTCGTGAAATGTATGGAGAAAATCCGATTGTAAACAAAGACTATCCATCTATCATCAGCAGACGTCATTATCGCCGGCTGATGCAAATGATGGAACAGGGAGAGATTGTATCTGGGGGATATGGCAGTGAAAAGACAAGAAAAATTGCTCCTACCATTTTGCGAAATCCCAATCTTGATGCACCTGTCATGCAGGAAGAAATATTTGGCCCGATTTTACCTATTTTGACCTATCAAACATTGGAAGAAGCAAAGGCCTATATTACAAGCCGTCCTAAACCTCTGGCGCTCTATCTTTTTACCAGAAACCGGAAGGCAGAAAAAGATATTATGGATGGGTTATCTTACGGCGGAGGATGTGTAAATGACACGATTATGCATCTTGCTTCCTCTTTTATGGGATTTGGAGGAGTCGGAGAGAGCGGTATGGGATCTTACCACGGGAAAGATAGCTTTGATACTTTTTCTCATAAAAAGAACATTCTTAGAAACTCAGACCGTGTAGATTTTCCAATTCGTTATATGCCATATGGAAGAATTAAGGAACAGATTGTACGATTGCTTATGAGACATTAAGATTTTTTATTTATAGGCTGGAAAGCTGGATTAACTCAAAAGAAAAAAGTGAAAAAAAGACGCGGTCAGCGTCTTTTTTTATAATAAGAAGGCATAATATTACGTTGTAATTATTGACATTACAATTACTCTGCGTTATAGTAAAAACAAGAAGTAACATCTATGGTTACATCAGGGACAAAAGCATACAAAACAAGGAGTAAAATTATGTTTAACAAGATGAAATCAGAAAAAACGAAGGGCGCTTTTGAGAATTTCCTCTGGGGAGTTCCTGCTAATGATTACGTGTTTCAGAAAACTTCATATGACGAACAGATTCAGAATGCGGCCAAGGCCATTCAGCAGGCGGATTGTATTTTCATCGGAGCCGGAGCCGGTTTCTCAGCAGCAGCCGGATTAACTTACAGCGGCGAGAGATTTCAGCGCAATTTTGCGGAATTTATTGATAAATATGGGATGACAGATATGTACAGTGCAGGATTTTATCCGTTTCCAAGTGAAGAGGCCCGCTGGGGATACTGGTCCAAACATATATATGTAAACCGTATTGTTCCTCCCCCTCTTCCTCTTTATCTGTATCTGAAAGAGCTTGTAAAGGGCAAAGAATATTTTGTTCTTACCACCAATACCGATCATCAGTTTTATAAAGCGGGCTTTGGTGCAGATCATATTTTCGCCACACAGGGAGATTACGGAAGAATCCAGTGTCAGAGGGGCTGTCATCCAAAGACCTATGATAATGTGAAAATGATAACACAGATGAATGCGGCAAGAAAAAACTGCCTGATTCCTTCCTATATGGTTCCAAAATGTCCAGTATGCGGAGGCCCGATGGCGATGAATTTGCGGTGTGATGATTTTTTTGTAGAAGATGAAGCATGGCATAAGGCAGAACAGCGTTTTAGCGCTTTTGTATCCAAAAGCACAGGGAAAAAAACCGTGCTGCTGGAACTTGGAATCGGATTTAACACGCCGGTCATTATAAGATTTCCCTTTGAAAAAATGGCGAGAGAAAATGAAAACATGTTTTTGATTCGACTGAATCTGGGAGAAGCAGTTATCCCCGCCAGCCTTGGAGACCGAACTGTGGGCATCAATGCCGATATGAAACAGAGCATAACAGATCTTTTAAATGCAGTAAAAACGAGAACGAAGGAGAAGCGATAGAATGAAATTCACAGATCAGGAAGAACGTCTGGATTATCTTTTGGAAGAATTCAAGGAGGATTCTGTTCAATACAGAAATTTAGAAGTAGATAATGATTATGAGAGCAAGCGGATGGCACTTCGTTCTCTGATGAATATCCGAATGCCGGGAGAAATGCCCGAGGAAGTTGTAAAAGTTCAGGATGAATTTTTGAAGAAAGAGGCCAGAGAAAAAGGCATTGTAATATTATCTGATGTTCAAACCATACAGGAAGCATATCAGAGTCTCCATCCATATGCCGATAAAATTTCTGTCTGGAAAGGGGATATTACGAGGCTTGAGGTCGGCGCTATTGTAAATGCAGCTAATTCCCAGCTGCTTGGGTGCTTTATTCCATGCCATCGGTGCATTGACAATGCGATTCACAGCGCGGCGGGAATCGAACTTCGGGAAGAATGCAGCTGCCGTATGAATCAAAAGAGAGTCCGTTTCGGCCAGCACTATGAAGAACCGACAGGTCAGGCAATGCTGACCAAAGGATATAATCTTCCGGCAGAATACGTAATTCATACTGTAGGGCCGATCGTGAGATACCATCTCACCCCGAAACTGAAAAATGATCTGAAAAACTGTTACGAAAGTGTCTTGAAATGCTGTGTGGAGCATAAAATTCGTTCTGTGGCTTTTTGCTGTATTTCCACAGGAGAATTTCATTTTCCAAATGATGAGGCGGCAAAGATTGCAGTAAAAACAGTATCTGATTTTTTAAATCAGTATGCTGAGGAATTTGACCGGATTATTTTTAATGTTTTTAAAGATATAGATGAACAGTATTATTATTCTTTGCTGGCATAACAGATTTATTTCATTGCATTCTGATGTTGTTTGCAGTAAAATAGGTCCATCACAAAAGAAGGAGAAGAAATATGGAATTTATCAGTGTTCTTCCAGGCGTACACCTGGAAAAAGAAGACCAAAACGGAAACAGAGAAGTACTATTTATCTCTCAGAATGATCATATCCGGGTAAAGACACTGGATGGAAAAGAAAGAAAAGGAACCTTTATGCAGATTGAATTTGCCAGATACACAGAAGAAGATGACATTTTATATATGCACAAAGACAATGGAGAAAATGAAGGAATTCCTTTTGATACAATTGATGATGTGATCAAAGAATAAAATTTCAAACCTCATGCCAGCTGCTGTAATTCGGCTGGCATTTTTTCTTGTATTCTTGACATTAGAAAAAATCGGGAATAAAATAAGCTTTGTTATAATAAGAATTCTTATAATAAGGAGTGTTATGAAATATGGAAAGCTTGCATTATCTTTTGATGAAGACCCATGCGATGTTTTACCGGAGAATCCAGGCGGAAATTGGAAAAATTGGCCTGACGTCCGGACAGCCGAAAATTTTAGAGTTTTTACAGAAATATAAAGAGGCGGATCAGAAAACGATCGCATCCTATTGTGAAATTGAACAGGCGACAGTGGGAAGTATTCTGCTTCGCATGGAAAAGGCAGGACTTATCGTTCGCCGGCAAAAGGAAGGAAATCGCAGATCTTTATATGTTTCCATGACAAAGAAGGGGGAAGAAGCAGCCCAGCAGCTGACTGGTATTTTTCATGGCGTAGAGGCGAAGGCCTCCAGTGATCTGTCAGAGGAAGAAGTGACCGGATTGAAAGAACTTCTTACGAAATTATGTGATTCCATGCAGACGCAGACCGTAGGAAAGAAGGTGGAAAAATGAGTCAGAACCGAAGAAATATTGATTATCCGATCCGGCGATTTCTTTTTTTGTGCCTTGGACTGAGCATTATGGCTTTTGGGGTGGCTTTTTCCATCAAAGCAGCCCTTGGAACATCCCCAATTTCCAGTGTTCCCTATGTTACATCCGTAATTTCACGACTGTCTGTGGGCACAACCACGATCATTATGAACATCATGTTTGTGTTGATTCAGATTGGGATTCTGCGCAGAGACTATGAATGGTTTCAGCTTCTTCAGATTCCTGCGGCTATTGTATTTGGAACAATGATTGATGTAGCAGAATATGTTATTGCGCCGATTGATGTTTCTAATTATGTTCAGCAATGGCTTTTATGCATTATCGGTATTGTTCTGATTGCACTGGGTGTCAGTGTGGAAGTTATGGCAAATCTTGTAACCACGGCCGGAGAAGGCATTGTCCTTGCGATCTGCAAAAAGACTCCGATTCGGTTTGGAAACATGAAGGTCATCTTTGATGTGACGCTGGTATGTATTGCCATTGTATTGTCGCTTGTTTTTCTTCGAACCCTGGATGGCATCAGGGAGGGAACCATTGCAGCAGCTCTCTTTGTGGGACAGGTTACAAAACAGACCAATAAGATAACCAAAGGAATCGAAGCCATTTTCCTTTCTTAATGCTTTGAGCCCTGTTCCTTATCCAAGTTTTAATGAGTGATAAATATGGCCGTTCATCTCTTTCCAGTAAATGGTCCGCTCTTCTATCACCATATAACTGTGAGGAGAGCCCTCCTTCGGAATGGAAACAGAACCCGGATTCAGATAAAGAAAATCTTCGTGTTTTCTCCATGCCGGAATATGAGTATGCCCATTCAGCAGGATATCTCCTTTTTGAAGTTTAGGAGGATGGTCTTCTGAATCAATATGTCCGTGAGATGCAAAGAACATCTGACCTTCCAAATACAAAATACAGGAGTCGTTCTGAATTGGAAAATCCAACACCATCTGATCAACTTCGGCATCGCAGTTTCCACGAACACAGAAAACTTTATTTTTATTCTGATTCAGCATAGCAATTACGCTTTTGGGATTATATTCTTTCGGCAGGTCATTTCTCGGACCATGATATAAAAGATCGCCGAGCAGCAGGAGTTTTTCCGGCTGCTCTTTTTTCATGGCATCAAACATCTGACGGCAATAATAAGCGGAGCCGTGGATATCAGAAGCAATCATTAATTTCATAAAAATTTCCTTCTTTCGTAGATTATTTTTGATATTTCCATTATAGTATAGAAGAAGAAAGAATCAAACAGGAAGGAATAAATTTATGAAACAGCTGGTTTTAGCAGAAAAGCCTTCCGTTGCAAGAGACATTGCGCGGGTTTTAGGCTGTCACAATAAAACAAAGAATAGCATAGAAGGAAAAGATTATGTTGTAACTTGGGCTTTGGGACATTTGGTTTCTCTGGCAGATCCTGAACAATATGGAAAAGAATATAAAACATGGGATATGGATACCTTGCCGATGATGCCGAAACAATGGAAGCTGACGGTCCTTCGGAAGACTTCCGGTCAATTTCAGGCAGTCAAAAAACTGATTCATCGTAATGATATTTCCAGTATTATTATTGCTACGGATGCTGGAAGAGAAGGAGAACTGGTTGCGAGATGGATTCTTCAAATGTCTGGAAATAAGAAGCCTCTCTATCGGCTTTGGATTTCTTCTGTCACTGATAAATCAATCAAAGACGGTTTTGCCCATTTGAGGAAGGGGAAAGAATATGAGAATCTTTTCCGTGCTGCCCGGTCCAGGGCGGAAGCGGACTGGCTGGTAGGAATCAATGCGACCAGAGCTCTCACCTGCAAGTATAATGCACAGTTGTCCTGCGGCAGGGTACAGACGCCGACTCTTGCCATGATTGCTCAAAGAGAAGAAGAAATCCGAAAATTCCAGCCTGAAACTTATTATGGATGGAAAGTTTCCTCTTTAGGAATGACATTTGTATGGGAAGGAAAAAATGGAAATCAGAGGATTTTCAAAAAAGAACTGGCGCAGGAGATTGGAAAAAAATTAAAGGGACAGAAAATAACGATAAAAAAAGTGGAGCAAAAAGAAAAAAAATCTTACGCTCCGGAATTATATGATTTAACTACTCTCCAAAAAGAGGCCAGCAAGCGATATGGTTTTTCTCCGAAACAGACTCTGAATCTTATGCAGAGTCTGTATGAACATCATAAAGTGCTCACTTATCCGAGAACAGATTCCAGATATCTGACCAGTGATATGACAGATACCCTAAAAGACAGAATTAAAGCAAGCTCGACCGGCCCGTATAAAAAGGCGGCTGCTCTTCTTCTTCGAAAAGAAATCAAAGGAAGCCGTAGATTTGTTAATGATGGGAAAGTATCAGATCATCATGCGATTATCCCGACGGAACAGTCTGTTCGGCTAATGGAAATGTCCTCTGATGAACGTAAAATTTATGATATGGTTGTTCGGCGTTTCTTTGCAGTTTTAATGGAACCATCTATTTCTGAACAAATTCAAATCTGGGGAGAAATTTCAGGAGAACGGTTTCAATCAAAGGCAGTTCTCCAAAAAAAAGCCGGATGGAAAGATGCCTATGAGGATCAGGAAAAAGAAGAAGGTACGATCACGAGTCCTGTAAATCTCCCGGAAAAAGGAAAACAATATATGTGCGGCGCTCAGGTTATGACGGAGGGAAAGACTAAAGCACCAGGAAGATATACGGAAGGCACATTGATTGATCAAATGAATAAAAAAGGCTTGGGAACCGTAGCAACCAGAGCGGACATCATCGATAAGCTTTTTGGCAGCTATTTACTAGAAAAAGACGGAAATGAAATAAAGATCACATCGAAAGGCAAACAGCTTTTGAATCTTGTTCCTTCTGATCTTAAGAAGGCAGAGCTGACGGCTGATTGGGAAAGGAAATTGACTGCAATTGCCAATGGAAAGCAAAATGATCAGACATTCATGAAAGAAATCCAGAGCTATACCAAGGATCTGATCTTGGATATCAAATCGGCAGACGGAAAATTTCATCATGATAATATGACCCGTCAGAAATGTCCGCAGTGCGGCAAGTTCCTTTTAGCCGTCAATGGAAAACATGGAAAGATTTTAGTTTGTCAGGACAGAAACTGCGGATATAAGAAAACCATCGCAAGACTTACCAACGCTCGTTGTCCGGTATGTCATAAAAAAATGGAACTGGTTGGCGAAGGCGAAAATCAGAAATTTGTCTGTGGATGTGGTCATAAAGAGAAACTCTCCGCATTTAAGGCAAGGAAAGCAAAGGAAGGAAGTGCTATGAGCAAAAAAGAAGTCAGCCGCTATCTGAAAAAGCAGCAAAAAGAAGCAGAAACTCCGATTAATAACGCCTTTGCGGAGGCATTGTCAAAAATAAAACTATAGTCTTACGAAACTGTAAGAATTTTGTAAGGGAGTCTTATGGCGGTTGTCATAAATCGCATATATAATGGAATTATAAGATATGATACAAAGGATGGTGGTAGGATGAACAGCAAAGCGATGAGATATGTAACGAATGGGACAACCGTTTTTTTCCTGGCGGCAATGGCGGTATTTGTCATTTATGGAATGGGGACAGGTCTTTTTACAAATAAGCAGGAACTTCAGATTTTGGTTGGGACAGCCGGAATAATGGCTCCTCTCATCTTTATTCTTCTTCAGATCACGCAGGTGGTTTTTCCCCTGATTCCTGGAGGAGTAACTTGTTTGGCCGGTGTTTTTATGTTTGGCCCATACTGGTCTTTTCTTTACAGCTATATAGGGATTATTATTGGATCCTTTATCAATTTTTATCTTGCCAGAAGATACGGGCAGAATTTTGTGAAACGTTTTGTAGCACAGGATGTTTATGATAAATATATGTCCAAAATCAACAGCGGTTTTAAATTTGATCTAATGTTTGCCGCAGCGATCGTTCTGCCGGGATTTCCAGATGATGTTCTGTGTATGCTGGCGGGTCTGACCGATATAAAAATAACAAAGTTTGCGCTGATTTTACTGGTTGGACGCCCGGTATCCCTTATTTTCTACAGTGCCATTGGCTTTATCCGATGATAAGATTGTATAATATCTGAAATATATTCCTCTGGAACCGGTTAAATACCGGTTCCTTTTTCAATTGTAGGTTTGGTTAAAATTTTCTTGTGTCCATATAAATACACTTATATAATATGGATAGAAAGGAATGATGAAATGACGTCAAAAAAATCCGGATTGTCCAAACGACAAAAAGAAATTATAAAAATACTGTCACAGTTTACATCAGATCATCCCATCACTGTGCAGACCATATCGGAGAAATTGAAACTAAGTTCCAGGACCATTCTCCGAGAACTTCCAGAAATCAATGAATGGTTCAAGGAAAATGATTTTCATCTTGTAAAAAAACCCCGAGTCGGTTTATATGTGGATGAAGATCAGGAAACACGGAAGTTTCTGCAGGAACTGGTACAGATGGACCGCCGAAAAAATGTTTTCACAAAAGAAGATCGAAAAGACAGGATTCTGGCTGAACTCTTTACTGATGAACAACCTTTAAAATATTTTTATTTTACATCACTGTTTCATGTTTCTGATGGAACTTTGGCAAGTGATCTTGATGAGGTTGATCAGTGGATGGAACACTATAATCTTTCTTTGGTTCGCAGACCAGGACTTGGCATCAGCTGGGAAGGAAAAGAGGAAGATTATCGGCAGGCAGCTGCTGTCTTATTTCAAAAACAGCTCAAAGAAAAGGATCTTCAATATCTTTTTGATAAGGAAAATCTATTTCCTTCAGGCCGCTTTTTTCAGGAACTTCCACAGGAAGTACTGGAACAGCTTACTATTATTGTAAATGAGACACAAAGGGTTTTGAATATCCAGTACACAGAACACTCCAGGCTGCATTTTATCTTATATCTGCTGCTTACGATCAATCGTCTTAAAACAGGGCATCCAATCAGCGGGAAAGAGAAAGATTTAGTGTCCATCATGCATCTTCCGGAATGTCAGGTATCCAACTGGATTGGAAGCAAAATTGGCCAGATCGTAGGGTTTCCGGTTTCTGAAGGAGAAATATATTATATTGCCATGCAGCTTCTAAGCGAAAAAATCTGGAAGAATAAAAATGAGAGCAAATATGAAGAAGAAAGTTTTAAAATACGGCAGATTGTCATTAAGATTGTCATTAACATGGAACAGCTTTTGGAGACAGATTTCCTGGATGATACCGTTTTGATCGATGGATTATGCAATCATATGAGGCCTGCGATCAACCGGATGAAAATGGGTGTTTTTTCAGAAAACGGACATCTGGATATTCTGAGAGAATCTTATGAAAATATTTATGAAGCGACAAAGGCATCCTGTGGTTTTTTGAAGCGAGAATTAGATGTGGAAGAGATTCCCAATGGTGAACTTGGTTTCATCGCTATGTATTTTTGTGCAGCAGTGGAAAAAAAGGCATCAGAAAGTGAGAAATTTTCTATCTGTATTGCCTGTCCATATGGGATAGGAACTTCCCATATGCTGTCGGTACAGATTCAGAAAGAATTTCCTGAAATCCGGGTTCGGAAAGTTCTTTCTACTGCGGAGCTGGATATTAATGCCTTGAAATCAGAAGGAATTGATCTTATTATTTCGACTGCAGAACTGGATCTTCCTTTCCCAAATCTATGTGTAAGTTCTGTTCTGATGGGTCCGGATAAGATTATGCTCCGCAATAAACTTGCGGAGCTTGAAAAAAACAGAACCGCAGACACAGAGCATACAGCAAAGACAGAACATCGTGTACGGCGAATCAGCCGAAATGGCATTGAATACATGGTTGAATTGGGGAAAGAGATCCTTCAGGTCCTTGACAACATTAAAATTGCATCTGAGGCGGATATATTATCTAAGAAAATGCTGATTCAGTGTGCAGGCAGTCTGTTTGCACGAAATGAAGAAAATGCGGAGACGATCACACTGGATTTGATGAAGCGAGAAGAGATTTCTAATACATATATTCCGAGTATGAATATATTATTTCTTCACTGCGAGACTCGCGGAGTCCAGCACTGCAGATTCGGATACATCGTGCTGTCAGAACCGATAAAAGAAGAAGAGGAAGAATTAGAGGAAATTGAAGGTGCTATTGTTATGCTGATTCCCAAAGCAAAGATTAGGGTGTATCGTGAGGTAATGAGTGAGATCAGTGGTGCCTTAGCAGAAAAAGAGCAGCTTCTAGCAGCTTTAAAGAGAAAAGACCGGCATACAGTTGAGATTCATCTGGAAAACAGTCTTGGAACCTATTATGAAACATTGATGCGTAAAAAAGGCGGACAGGAATCTTAAGAGAATCATAAAAAGAAGGGAAAGGATTGATTTTCCCTTCTTTTCTTATAATAGAAGAATAATAAATAATTTTATTTTATTCATTATTATTGAATATTCTTTTGTTATTCCTATTTTTTATGTATAATAAAAAAATAGGAGGTTAAAATGTATTTCTTTTTTTATTATGAACCTTATATTGCTCTTTTGGGGCATCTGGATACAGACGAAGATTTTGAGACTGTGCAAAAGGCTCTAAAAACAATCAATAAAAAGTATCAAAAAGAATTAGAGCAGGCTTGTACAATGGTGCAAAGCAATGAGATTCATGGGCTGCTGCGGCAAGGCACGGCTTTAATGAATCTGATGGGGGATTTGGAAGAGGCAGTTTGTCCGGTAAAGATACATTGGGGAATTGGCGTTGGAAAATCCCAGCAGAAAAAGCAGCCGGCTTCTTCATGGGAAGCACAGAGCGCAGCATTTCAGAATGCTCAAAATGCCTGGGAATTTATGAAGAAACAAAACAGCAGGAATGCGTCTTTTTCTACGGATTATCATATGGTATGCAGTGGTGATCATGAAGAGGTGACACATCTGATCAATACAATTTTCATGATGGTGACTTCCATGAGAAAGGGATGGACCAGGCATCAGCGTGCAGTAATTACAAATTATATGAAATATGGAGGAAGTCAGGCAGAAGCTGCGAAACGTCTGGGCATTACTCAGTCCAGTGTGCAAAAAAGTCTCGCGGGAGGCAATTTTTACACGTATCAGGAAGTTATAAATACATTAAATGAGATATTTTCACAAATTGGAGAAAGGACAGATTATATATGAATGGGAAAATACCAGATTATTATGATGAATTTACATGCATTGGCTCCCGCTGTAAAGACAACTGCTGCATTGGGTGGGAAATTGATATTGATGAAAACACATTAAACTTCTATGGCCAGGTAAAGGGAAATATGGCAGAACGCCTGACAGAGGGAATCTCAATGGATCCAGTCCCTCATTTTAACACGAACGAAAAAGGAAGATGTGTGTTTTTAAATCATGAAAATCTCTGTGATCTTTATATTGAGTTGGGAGAAGATTCTCTATGTGAAATCTGCACGGAGCATCCTCGATTTTTTCATGATTTTGGCGAAATTCAGGAAAAAGGACTTGGAATTGCTTGTGAAGAAGCTGCCCGCCTGATTTTAAACCGAACAAAGCCGGTTCGATTTTTAGATTATGGTCCACCCTCATCTGATAACACAGTATGTTTTATTTTGTCTGTCCGGGAGAATCTTGTCAGCATTCTGCAGAACCGTTCTCTTAGAATGGAAAAACGAATGGCTCAGATCCTTGAATATGGATGGCAGGCACAGCAATGGATGAATACAACAAATATAACACAAGAAAGCACAAAAGATATCATTCTTTCAGAAGGAGATATACGTTTTCGTGCCCTTTCTTCTGCTCAATCCAAAGAATTCTGGCTGTCATTTTATCAAAATCTAGACATTATGGATGAGCAGTGGCAGAAAAATCTTCAAAAGGCAGCAACAATATCTGACATGGGTCATTTTAAAGACAGTATATTTTGGGAACAGCTTTGCATCTATTTTATTTTCCGGCATTTAATCGCTGCATCAGATGATTTTAATCTCTATGGGAAAGTGCAGTTTTGCGTCTTAAGCTGTCTGATCATCCGCTGGATCTTAGACATTTTTCCAGAAGAAAAAAGGAATGTAAACAGACTAAATACGGCAAAACAGTATTCAAAAGAAATTGAATATTCCGAAGAAAATCTTCAGGCAGTATGGGAAGAATTATTATTTAATTCTTAAGAAAATATGCTAGATATTGAAAAGTTGTTAAGTTTTTTACAGTTCAGTTATTTACAACTGAACAGTATATCTCTATAATTAAAAGTGCAAAAGAAAACATACGAGAGAGAAGAATATAGATGAAATTACGAAAGAGGAAACCGATTGGGAAATATGCTGTAAGATATATTGAGAGATTATATGCATTGTATTCGAAAAGGTTGTTTTTTGTTGCCAAGAATTATGTCAAGGACTCAGATTTGGCAGAGGATATTATGCAGACGGTATTTGAAAAAGCTTTATTATATCCTAACAGTATTTTGAAAGTTCCAGAGGAAGAGATTTCTTATTTTTTGATTGCTATGGTTAAGAACACAGCATATTCATTTTTAAAGGAAGAGAAGCAGAATGCCCATGAGGCTTTGACGTATGATGATGGAACAGAAGGTGATTATGTGGAAGATCCCAATGACAATTATCTTCAGCTGATCGATCTTCATGCATTGAAAGAAAAGCTGAATAAACTTCAGGAACAACAGAGAGATATTCTGTTATTTCGTTATGTGTATGGGTTTAAATGCAAAGAAATCGCTGATATGTTTCATATGTCAGAACGCAATGTAAAGGCAAAATGCAGCGAAGCAAGAAAGAATTTAAAACGGCTTTTGGCCGGAGATAAAGACATCTGACAAAAACAGCAGCCATTCCCTGTCTTGGGAAGGACTGCTGAGAACTTTTTATTTATCTATCTGAAACCAGCTTCATAAGCTGTGATCCGGTCTCCTCTGCGTCTTTCGGGAAGAAGATGCGTACTGAGTGTTTTCCGGTTTTTATCTTTTTGCTCTTTAGATCAAATGTTTTGCTGTGCATATCTTTTGAGATTTCTGCATTTTGAAAAGAAGTTTTGATGTTTTCAATCAGCAGTTCTTTTGCGTCTGACAAATTCTCAATATGATTTGGCTTTAATTGGTTTATAGTTTCATTGGATGCCTGCTGGAATAAATCCAGGTAATGGATATACTGACTGGAAACTGTAACAGAAGCTTCTTTTCCATCTCTTTTTTTTATGCTGACTTTATAATCCAGTTTTTTAAATGAATCAGTGATTGCTCCCAAAATATCAGAAGCTTCTGATTTGCTGATTGAAATTCCAGCGTCTTTAAACTGATCTTGAATCGCTGAGATCATCGATGTCTGGTACTCATCCAAAGTTTCCTGTGCATCTTTTTGATCAATACCAAGGTTTACCATGGCATCTGTATCCTGATATACGATCAGCTGATAGAATGCTTCCATAGTTGCTTCCGGGCTCTTCGTTTCTTTCTCTGCTCCGCAGCTGCACATAGCAAGAGCCATTACCACAAGGGAAATTCCCACGGCTGCTTTTTTTAATAACCTACACCTCATTTTTGTATTCCTTTCTGTTTTTTTTTCACTGTCATTATAAAATTTATGGTGTATTATGTCAACTTATATCGAAAATTGAAAGAAGTTTGTAAAACAAACATTTCTGTGCTAAACTTAGTAAGATTATCTTGAATGTGAGGAGGAGAGATATAACTATGGCGAAACGTACATATGACGCAAACAGCATTTCCGTACTGGAAGGTCTGGAGGCTGTCAGAAAACGTCCCGGCATGTATATAGGAAGTGTATCCATAAAAGGATTAAATCATCTGATTTATGAAATCGTAGACAATTCGGTGGATGAATTTCTTGCTGGGTACTGCGATGACATTACAGTATCTCTAGAGGACGATGGAACAGCTGTTATTTCGGATAATGGAAGAGGAATTCCGGTAGGAATCAATGAAAAAACGGGAATTCCAGCTGTAGAAATGGTATTTACCATGCTTCACGCTGGAGGAAAATTCGGAGACGGAGGATATAAAATATCTGGGGGACTTCATGGAGTTGGAGCGTCTGTAGTAAATGCCTTGTCAACCTGGCTTACAGTGACCATAAAACAAAATGGAACGATTTATCAGCAAAAATATTCCAGAGGGAAGATCATTAGTCCTTTGGAAATGATCGGAACATGCAAAAAATCAGAAACCGGCACGAAAGTACAGTTTCTGCCGGATCCTGAGATTTTTGACAAGACATATTTTAAAGCCGCAATGGTACGCAATCGTCTTCATGAAACAGCTTATCTGAATCCGAAGCTGACGATTCATTATATTAATCGAAGAGAAGGAGAAGAAACATCCGTTGATTATCATGAACCTGACGGCATTTGTGCTTATGTAAAAAAATTAAACGAGGGAAAAAAGGTCATTCATGAACCTATTTATTTTAAAGGTTCTGTTGATGGAATTGAGATGGAAGCTGCCTTTCAGTATACAGAAGATTTTGGGGAAAACATCTTAGGATTCTGCAATAATATTTATACTGTTGAAGGCGGAACCCATATTACCGGATTTAAAACCAAATTTACAACTGTAATGAATCAGTATGCCAGAGAAATCGGTATGTTAAAGGAAAAGGATTCTAATTTTACAGGAGCTGATGTCAGAAACGGAATGACCGCGATCATTTCCGTGAAACATCCGGATCCTAGATTTGAAGGGCAGACAAAAACCAAATTAGATAACCCCGATGCAGGGAAAGTAGTGGGTGAGATTACAGGAGAAGAAACTGTCCTATATTTTGATAAAAATCTAGAAACATTGAAAAAAGTCCTGGCCTGTGCGGAAAAATCAGCTAAAATCCGTAAGGCAGAGGAAAAAGCCAAGACAAACATGCTTGTGAAGCAAAAGCTTTCAATTGACAGTAATGGAAAACTTTCTAACTGTGAAAGCAGAAAAGCAGAAGAATGCGAAATTTTTATCGTAGAAGGAGATTCTGCCGGGGGGTCTGCCAAAACTGCACGGAACCGAAAAACACAGGCCATTCTGCCAATCCGCGGGAAAATATTAAATGTAGAGAAAGCTTCCATTGATAAAGTTCTTGCAAATGCGGAAATCAAGACCATGATCAATGCTTTTGGATGCGGTTTTTCAGAAGGATATGGAAATGATTTTGATATCAGCAAACTTCGATATCATAAAATTATTATTATGACCGATGCGGATGTGGATGGAGCGCATATTTCCACGCTGCTTTTGACCTTCTTCTACCGCTTTATGCCGGATTTGATCTCACACGGACATGTGTATCTGGCAACACCGCCGCTTTACAAAGCAGTTCCTAAAAAAGGTCCGGAAGAATATCTCTATGATGATGCGGCACTAACCAAATATAGAAAACAGCATAAAGGACCTTTTACTCTGCAAAGATATAAAGGGCTTGGGGAAATGGATGCGGAACAATTATGGGAAACAACATTAAATCCGGAAACCAGAACATTGAAGCAGATTGAAATTGAAGACGCCAGAATGGCATCGGATGTAACGTCCATGCTGATGGGAAGCGACGTCCTTCCAAGAAGACAGTTTATATATGAGAATGCAGAGGAAGCAATATTAGATATTTAAACTGCCAGATAAGAATTGATCATTTAGAAAGGAAAACTTATGTCAGAACAGATTATTAGAGCAGAATTTTCTGAGGTAATGCAGAAATCTTATATTGATTATGCCATGAGTGTCATTTGTTCCAGAGCTCTGCCAGATGTAAGAGATGGATTAAAGCCAGTACAAAGAAGAGTTTTGTATGCAATGGATGAGCTGGGTCTTCGCTATGACAGACCTCATCGGAAATCTGCAAGGATCGTAGGAGATACCATGGGTAAATATCATCCTCATGGGGACAGTTCTATTTATGATGCCCTGGTGGTAATGTCTCAGGATTTTAAAAAAGGACTCCCCCTGGTGGATGGTCATGGAAATTTTGGATCCATCGAGGGAGACGGTGCTGCGGCAATGCGTTACACAGAGGCAAGGCTCCAAAAAATCACTCAGGAAGCATATCTTGCGGATCTTGATAAAAATGTTGTGGATTTTGTTCCCAACTTTGATGAAACAGAACAAGAACCAGAAGTCCTTCCAGTAAAAATACCGAATCTTCTTGTAAATGGGGCTGATGGAATCGCCGTGGGAATGACTACGAATATTCCGCCTCATAATCTTGGAGAAGTTATTGACGCGGTTAAGGCTTATATGAGGAAAGAAAGCATTAGCAATGAGGAATTGATGGAATACATTCCGGGACCGGATTTTCCTACCGGAGGACTGGTTGTAAATAAGAAGGAGCTTTTAGATATTTATTCTTCTGGAACCGGAAAATTGAAACTGCGCGGCAAAGTTGTGTTCGAACCAGGAAAGAAGAGGGGCGAAAAAGACAAGCTGGTGATTACAGAGATTCCGTACACGATGATTGGAAATAATATATCAAAATTTCTGTCGGATGTGGTCAATCTTATTGAGACCAAAAAAACAACAGATATTTTAGACATTTCCAATGAATCTTCCAAAGAGGGAATTCGGATTGTTCTGGAGCTAAGAAAAGGAGCCGATACAGAACGTCTGAAAAACCTGCTGTACAAAAAGACAAAACTTGAAGATACTTTTGGAGTGAATATGCTGGCAATCGTAGATGGGCGGCCAGAAACCTTAAGTTTGAAGGATATCATTGCACATCATACAAAATTCCATTATGATGTAACGAGAAGAAAATATCAGACGCTTTTAAAAAAATTGTATGAGCAAAAAGAGATCAAAGAAGGATTGATCCAGGCATGTGATATTATTGATCTTATTATTGAAATCATTCGGGGAAGTGAGAGCCAGAAAGAAGTAAAGGCATGTCTTACCAAAGGAGAAACGGGGAAAATCCGATTCCGTTCTTCTGATTCTATGATAGAGGCCTCCAAGCTTCGTTTTACAGAAAAACAGGCTACTGCGATCTTGGATTTGAGACTTCACCGTCTGATTGGACTGGAAATCATTGCTTTAAAAGAAGAATATGAGGATATTAAAGGAAAAATAGAGGAATATGAAGATATTCTGGAAAATTCTTCTTCTATGAAAAAAGTCATCCGAAAGGAACTTGATGCTTTTAAGAAAGAATTTGGACGAAAGAGACGAACAACGATTGAAAATGGAAAAGAAGCTGTTTATACAGAGGCACCAATAAAAGAAGAACAGATTTATTTCATTATGGATCGTTTCGGATATTCCAAAACATTTGACAAGGCAACTTATGAACGGAACAAAACAAATGTACGAAAAGATTACAAGTATGTTGTTCCATGCATGAATACCGATAAAATCTGCATTTTTACAAATCAGGGGCTTATGCACCAGATAAAAGCACTGGATATTCCTGCGGGAAAATACAGAGATAAGGGCACACCAATCGATAATTTAGGAAATTATGACAGCGGAAAAGAAGCAATCATAGAAGTGATGGCTGCCGAAACCGTTCATTCTGCCCAGCTTCTTTTTGTAACGGCCCAAGGTATGCTGAAAGTCATGGATGGAAAAGAACTGAAGGCAACGAAGAGAACGGTGGCTTCAACCAAACTTACTTTGGATGACGAATTAGTTCGGATTATCCCAGTGGATACACTGCAGGAAGACAAGATTGTTCTCCAGACAAAATCCGGCATATTTTTAAAATTTCCACTGGAAGAAGTTCCATGTAAGAAAAAAGGTGCTATTGGAGTCAAAGGCATAAAACTTGGAAAAGAAGATGTGATTTCAAATGCGTATGTTATGGAAGCACAGCAGATTACCAGCATTATATATAAAGAAAAGAAATTGGAGTTTAACAAGCTGAAGCTTGCGAAACGCGATACTAAGGGTTCTAAAATCCGCCGATAAGAAAGGAGAACCATATGAAAGCAGATTTGATCATCCCGACTTACAAGCCAGGAGAAAAATTCCGAAAATCCTTGCGTCGTTTGGCACAGCAGACCAGGAAACCAGACCGTCTGATTATCATTAATACGGAAGAAAAATTTTTTTCTGAGGACTTTTTGTCCTTATACGATGGAATGGAAGTCTATCATATAGAAAAAAAAGACTTTGATCATGGAAAGACCAGAGATTATGGAGCATCTTTATCAGATGCAGATATCATCATGTTTATGACAGATGATGCCATCCCTAAAGATCAATTTGTGATTGAGAATCTGTTAAAATCATTTGAGAATCCTTCTGTCAGCGCAGCTTATGGACGTCAAATCGCTGATCCAAAGAAAAATTATATTGAATATTACACAAGGATCTTCAACTATCCAAAAGACAGCCGGATTAAAACAAAGGACGATCTTCCAACGCTGGGTATTAAAACTTTTTTCTGTTCTAATGTATGCAGCGCATACCGAAAAGATGTCTATACCGCCCTTGGAGGATTTATTCACAAAACAATTTTTAATGAAGATATGATCATGGCTTCCAAAATGATTGAAGCCGGGATGGCAATTGCCTATGCTGCTGATGCTGTTGTCTGGCACTGGCATGATTACACAGCAATGGAGCAGCTGCACCGTAATTTTGATCTGGCTGTTTCCCAGATTGATTACGGCGGATTGTTTCTGAAAGTGAAATCAGAATCAGAAGGTGCTAAAATGGTCCTTTCTACATTGAAACATCTGATTCGAAAGAAAAAAATCTATCTGATTCCGAAATATATTTTCGACAGCGGATGCAAGCTGATCGGCTACAAATTAGGCCAAAATTACCGCCGGCTCCCACGATGGCTCATTATGAAAATTACAATGAATCCCACTTATTGGGAAGCATGAAAGGAGCACAGCACATGCATCTTCAGGAAATCTTAATAAAATAGTCTACTGTTTTTATTAAAAATATGCTATAATGTGGAACTGTGAATTAGGAGAAATGAGGAGGGCACAAATGAAAATCAAACAATTCAAGATCATCTTGAGTATCTTTCTTATCATCGGTATTGCCGCTGGTAGCGTTTTGGGATACTATGATGCACGACTGGAAGCTTCCATTAATACAGGGGAAAGCTTAAGCAGCGTTGATGTAGGAGATGACCTGTTATCTGACAGTGATGTCATCAATATACTATTAGTTGGCTCGGATCACGGAGCTATCAAAGGAGACCACGGACGTTCTGACAGTATTATGATTGCAACGATCAACCAGGATACCAAGGAACTGAAACTTACATCACTGATGCGAGATATTTATGTAGAGATTCCGGGACATGGACATAACAAGCTCAATGCAGCATATGCCTATGGCGGCGTAGAACTTCTTTATCAGACTATTGCAAAGAATTTTGGAATTAAGATTGACAAATATTGTGTTGTTGATTTTGAAACATTTGAGAAAGTAATTGACAAAGTTGGAGGAATTGAGATCACGCTGGAAGAAAAAGAAGCAGAATATTTAAATTCCACTAACTATATTTCTAAAGCAAAGTATCGAAATGTAAAGGCTGGAAAACAGATATTAAATGGTAATCAGGCACTGGGATATTCCCGTATCCGTCATGTCGTTTCTCAGAAATACGGTGACGGAGATTTTGGACGTACTGGGCGTCAGCGAGCCGTTCTTCAGGCTGCACTGAACAAAGTTCTGGAACAGAGTCCGACGAAGATTGCGGATATTGCTTTGGATGCATTATCGGATGTCTCTACAGATATGAATGCGAAATATCTTAAGAGTCTTGTAGCAAAAGTGATTTCTTTTGGAACAACTGAGATCGATCAGCAGAGAATTCCTCTGGAAGGTACTTATGTACAAGGCCGTGCACAAAGTAATATGTTTGTATTTTTCATTAATTTTGATGCCAACAAAGCGGCACTGGAATACTTCCTTTTTAACAAAGGTTCTGAGAAAGACTGGGCAAAGGAATATGGCGGAGAATCCAATGTTGAAACATTTGGATATTCTTCATCGTCTTCTTCCTCAACGTCAAGTACTTCAAGCAGTACATCATCTACGAGAAGTACATCTGCCGCTACGACTTCCACAAGAAGGACCTACCGCAGCAGTTCCTCAACGTCTGCGACTAGATCAACGAGAAGCACGACGGAACGTCAGACAGAAGCAACCACTGCAGCAACGACTGCAGCTCCTGCAACTACCGCAGCGCAGCAGCAGCCGGAAAAACAGGAGTAATAGAGTTGTTGTTTTGCCCCCCGCCTTTGCGGGGGATTTGTTATCTTCAGAAGAATCGCTTCTTGACACATATATGCAGAATTGGTAGAATAAAAGACAATATGAATGTGGTGTATGTATACATTACATCTGAGAAAAGGATGTGAATTAAGTGAAACAGATAGTTCTTTCTATTTTGGTGGAGAATACCCCGGGGGTTCTAAGCCGTGTATCCGGGTTATTTACACGACGCGGATATAATATTGACAGCATTACTGCAAGTCCGACTCAGAATGAGAAGTTTACTCGGATGACAATTGCGGTAAGCGGTGACGACATGATTCTTTTGCAAATCAAAAACCAGCTGTCTAAGCTGGAAGATGTTGTTAAGATTTTTGAACTGAAGCAGAATGAATCCGTCTGCAGAGAACTGATTCTTATCAAAGTTCGGGCTTCTAAAGCAGAAAAACAGGAGATCATCACGATTGCCGATATTTTTAGGGCGAAGGTTGTTGATGTTTCTTCAGACACCTTGATGATGGAGCTGACCGGAAATGTGAGCAAGATTGAAGCTTTCATCAATCTGATCAACGATTTTGAGATTTTGGAGTTAGTCCGCACCGGAGCAACTGGTCTGACCAGAGGAGATACTACTGTGGCTTCCTTCTAGGAATGCCGAAACCTGATAATATATTTATTTTGCTAAGCAAAGGATTTGATTTCCTTTACTATAAATTAAAAAATGGAGGAATAAAAATGGCAAAGATTTATTACCAAGAAGACTGTAACTTATCACTTTTAGATGGAAAAACCATCGCAATCATTGGTTACGGAAGCCAGGGACATGCACATGCCCTTAACTTAAAAGAGTCCGGATGCAATGTTATCATTGGTCTGTACGAAGGAAGCAAATCATGGAAGAAAGCTGAAGAGCAGGGATTTGAAGTTTATACTTCCGCAGAAGCTGCTAAGAAAGCTGACATTATCATGATTCTGATCAATGATGAAAAACAGGCAAAACTGTACAAAGAATCCATCGAGCCGAATCTGGAAGCTGGAAACATGTTAATGTTCGCTCATGGTTTCAACATTCACTTCGGATGCATCACACCTCCAAAAGATGTCGATGTAACAATGATCGCTCCAAAAGCTCCTGGACACACAGTAAGAAGTGAGTATCAGGCTGGAAAAGGAACACCTTGTCTGATTGCTGTAGAACAGGATGCAACAGGAAAAGCTTTAGACCTTGCGTTAGCATACGGATTAGGAATCGGCGGAGCAAGAGCTGGTATCCTTGAGACAACATTCAGAACAGAAACAGAAACAGACCTTTTCGGAGAACAGGCTGTACTCTGTGGTGGCGTATGTGCATTAATGCAGGCAGGTTTCGAAACATTGGTAGAAGCTGGATATGATCCAAGAAATGCTTATTTTGAATGTATCCACGAAATGAAACTGATCGTTGACCTGATCTATCAGTCTGGATTTGAAGGAATGAGATACTCTATCTCTAACACCGCTGAATATGGTGATTATATTACAGGTCCTAAGATCGTTACAGAGGATACAAAGAAAGCCATGAAACAGATCCTTTCCGATATCCAGGATGGAACATTTGCAAAAGACTTCTTATTAGATATGTCTGATGCTGGTTCTCAGGTACACTTCAAAGCTATGAGAAAATTAGCTGCTGAGCATCCATCAGAAGTCGTTGGTAAAGAAATTCGTAAATTATACAGCTGGAGCAACGAAGACAAATTGATCAACAACTAAGATTTGTAAAGCTGCAATACATAGAAGGCCAGAGATTTTCAGATCCCTGGCCTTTTTCATCTTTTATTTAAGAGAACCGGAGAATTAGAATGTTAGATAAAAGTTTACTATATTCGGATATTATCATGAAAGCTGATAAAGATACAGCTTCTGCATGGACACCGTCATCTTTGCCAAACGGATATTTTTTTAAGATGTATGAGGAAGGAGACGAAACAGCCTGGGCAGATCTCGAGACTTCGGTAAAAGAATTTTCTTCTAGAGAAGAGGGACTGAAGTATTTTCGAAATGTTTTTTTACCGCATCGTCAGCTTCTTCCTGATCGGATGTGTTTTGTGACTGATAGAAAGGGAAGGATTTGCGCTACGGCAACTGCATGGATGAAGGAAGAAAACGGTTGTTATTGGCCCATTCTCCATTGGGTCAGTACCTCACCCGATGTTCAGGGAATGGGGATTGGCCATGCGGTGATTTCATATGCCCTTTCCCTGTTTTACGGGACAGATCCGGGAAAAGATATCTTTCTCCATACACAGACATGGAGTCATCCAGCCATCCGTATATATTATCACTACGGTTTTCGAATTACGATGTCGTCTCTTTCGGGAGTACGGACAGATTTTCGATATCAGGAGACGCTGAAGGGCGTTCTTCCTGAATATATATTAAATGACATTGTAGAGTAACAGGAGGATAGAAAATTGAAATTACAGCAGGTATTAAGCCGTGTCCGAAAAGCAGTGGATGATTACGGCATGATAGAAGAAGGAGACCGAATCGCAATAGGAATCTCTGGAGGAAAAGACAGTCTGACTTTGCTGTATGCGCTGGCGCATTTGAGGATTTTTTACCCAAATCACTTTGAAATTCATGCAATTACAGTAGATTTGGGATTCGGCAACTTTCACTTGAATAAGATTAAGGAATTATGTGAAAAATTAAATGTACCTTACACGATCGTTTCCACTGAAATCGCGGAAATTGTATTTGAAAAACGAAAAGAGACTAATCCATGTTCTCTCTGCGCAAAAATGCGAAAAGGAGCTCTGAATGAAAAAATAAAAGAACTGGGATGCAACAAAGTCGCCTACGGACATCACAAAGCTGACATGGTAGAAACCTTAATGATGTCCATGATTTTTGAAAGCCGGATCCATTGTTTTTCACCAGTCACATATCTGGATCGAATGGATCTGACTGTTATACGACCGTTGATGTATATGAATGAAGAAGATATCATCGGTTTTCAAAACAAAATGGAACTTCCCGTTGCCAAAAGTCCATGTCCTATGGATGGCAATACAAAACGGGAATATGCAAAACAGCTGATCAGGCAGCTGGATCACGATCATCCAGGTGCCAGAGATCATATGTTTCAGGCACTCATAAATGCGGATCTGAAAGGATGGCCTCCTAAAAATCCGCCAAGAAAACCAATGAAGAAGGAGAAATAAATCATGAAATTAGTAATCCAGCGTGTCAGTGAAGCGTCTGTTTCTGTTCAGGAAAATGTAATTGGAAAGATTCAAAAAGGATTTCTTGTGCTGATTGGTGTAGGAAAAGAGGATACAAAAGAAACAGCGGATAAATATATCCGCAAAATGCTGGGGCTCCGTATTTTTGAGGATGAAAATGGTAAGACTAATCTTTCCTTAAAAGATGTAGACGGTCAGCTTCTCCTGATATCACAGTTTACCTTATATGCAAACTGTAAAAAGGGAAACCGGCCAAGCTTTATTGAAGCAGGAGATCCTCAAACGGCCGAAGAATTGTATGAGTATATCATCCAACAATGCCAAAAAGAAGTGCCGGTTGTAGAAACTGGGAAATTTGGAGCCGAGATGAAAGTTTCCTTAATTAATGATGGACCTTTTACCATTGTCCTTGAGAATCTTTAATGCTAAAATAAGAGTAACAAAAAACAGCAGATTTGAAAGAAAGGAAGGATGACCTATGGAATTCGGAGAAGGTGTAAGAAAGATATTTTTAGCCGGCGTAGGTGCCGCTGCTACAACAGCAGAAACAACGAAAGATATTATTGACAAACTGGTGGAGAAAGGCGAACTTACTGTAGAACAGGGCAAAGTATTCAACGAGGAACTCAAGCATAATGCCAAAAGCAAAGTGAAAGAACATGTTTCTGTCAATGTAACTAGAAACTTCAGCGATGCCTTTGATTCTGTGGAGAAAATGTCTGCAGAGGAACTTCAGAAATTAAAGGAACGGATTGCAGAAGTAGAAGCAGCAAAAGCAGAAGAGAAAGCAGAGGCTGATCAGTCCACTGAGGCGTAAGGATTATCATGGAACAGCAAAAGAAAAACACAGAAGAGCATAATTCCAGAGGACGTCTCCGCGAGATTTTATCCGTGCTGAAACGGTATCATATTACTCAGGGAATCCAGCCGGATAAACTTTGTGCGATTCTGGAAGATCTGGGACCTACCTATGTAAAGCTTGGGCAAATTATGTCTATGCGCTCTGATATGATTCCAGAAAAATATTGCCAAGAGCTGTCAAGATTAAGAACCGATGTGAAACCGCTTCCCTTTGATGCGATTCTTGAGGTGCTGGAACATGAACTGGGGGAATCGCCGGATCAGCTTTTCCTCCAGATTGATTCCAGACCTCTTGGATCCGCATCCATAGCACAGGTTCATGAAGCAGTTTTAAAAACAGGAGAGCATGTTGTCCTGAAAGTACAGCGTCCTGGTATCAAAGAAACTATGGAACAGGATATCGCTCTGATGAAAAAAGCTTCCGGTCTTCTGAATTTTGCAGTAGGAACCGGAGATCTGATTGATTTCCGCGGCATCATTGATGAAATGTGGGAAACGACAAAAGAAGAGATGGATTTCTTTAAAGAGGCCGATCATTTAGAGCTGTTTTATAATAATCAGAAAGAAATCCAATATGTTACCTGTCCTAAAGTTTACCGCAAATATTCCAGCTGCCGACTTCTTGTCATGAGCTACATCGACGGAATTCAGATTGATAAGACGGCGTCCTTGGAGAAAATGGGATATGATATGCAGGAAATTGGACAAAAAACCGCGGAAAACTACTGCAAACAGATTCTGGAAGACGGCTTTTTCCATGCAGATCCGCATCCTGGGAATCTCTGGATCTGCGAAGGAAGGATTGCATGGCTTGATCTGGGAATGGCAGGACATTTGTCCGATCATTACAAAGCCATTTTAAAGCGTGCGATTTCTGCTATATTAAAAAATGACATTTATGAACTCAAAAATGCATTCCTGTCTTTTGGCACCCCTAGACATAAAATTAATCATGCTCAGCTTTATACGGATTTGGATGATCTGGTAGGGCGCTATATGAATATGGATTTTGAAACCATGAATGTGGGAGAACTAATGGAAGATTTTCTGGATCTTTTAAAGACTCATGAGATTTCAGTACCCTCAGATATTACGCTTTTGGCAAGAAGCATGATCACTATGGAAGGAACTTTAAAAATCTGTTCTCCAAAAGTAAATATGCTTCAGATTCTGACCACTCATATGTCCGCCATTATGGTGAAAGAGTTCAATATCAAAAAAGAGATTAAACACAGTCTGCGCGATATTTATTCTTCATCCAAAAAATCTTTGGAAATCCCGGCGCAGCTTTCCGATCTTTTAAATATTACAAAAAATGGGCAGATTCGCATTAATTTGGAATCTTCAGAAACAAAAGGCATAAAAGAAGAGATGGGGCATCATATCAATCATCTGATTTTGACAGTGCTTGCAGCAGTTTTTTGGTGCAGTTCTGCTATTTTATGTTTGACAGATATCAAACCTCAGTTTTTTCAGATGCCGTGGCTTGCTTTTGTTGGTTTTTGTCTGGGCGGAATTTTTATGCTGTATCTTTTGATGACCATGATTTTACGGCGAAAAAAGAAGTAGCAGAAGAAGGGTTTAAACATGAAGGAAATACAGATTTGCGGGATTCCGGCCAAACTTGATCGGAGAAAAGTCAAAAATATCAATATTTACATAAAGCCTCCCAATGGCGATATTCTGATCACTGCACCAAGAAGAGTGAGAGAGGAGGCGATTTTGGATTTTATCCAAAAAAAGTCAGACTGGATCGTCAAACATCATGAAGAAATGATTCGGAAAAGGTCATCCCAGACTCCAGCTGCAGTTTCCGAGGAACAAAAGGAAGCACTGATGCAGAAAATTCTTCTGTTTTCCGAAAAATGGGGACCGATTATGGGAGTTTGTGCAAAAAGCTTCACGCTTCGCAATATGAAAACCATTTGGGGCAGCTGCAGTACGAATACCGGTCGAATCCGGATCAATCTTCAGCTGGCTGTATATCCTGATGTTTGTATAGAATATGTCATTGTTCATGAACTTTGTCATTTGCTTGAACCCAGTCACAATGCAAGATTTCATGAGCTGATGACAAGATTTCTTCCAGACTGGAAAGAGCGAAAAAGGCTGTTAAATCAGAAATAAAGCCCTTGTCAGGAAGTTTATAGTATTAACATAAACAAAAAGAAAGTGGAGGTCCAACAACATGGATACGGAAAAAATTTATTTGACAATGAAACATTCAGGAGCAGGCAATCTGATTTTAGGAATCCTTTCCATCTGTTTTGGTGTTGCGGCTGGGATTCTTCTGATTACTTCAGGTGCAAATCTTCTGAAAAAGAAAAAATATCTTAGTTTCTGACAAAATAAAATCTGAGACAGGAACATTTTCAGAGAAAAAAATTTTCTCTGAAAATGTTCTTTTTTTTAACAATGAGTATATGATAGAAATTCAGCATTTAGGTCTTATGAAAGAGTGGTTAAGGAGAGTTTTTAATCTATACGCAAAATACCGATTTAAATTATAGATTGGCCCAAAAATTGAGGAAGAAGGCTTCTCTCCATAAAAATCGGCCTTCTTCCTATTTCTTTTCGTGTTATCGGCTTTGACTTCTTTTTTTAACAATGAGATAAAAAAGAATCAAAACAAATCCTGCTCCTGCCATGACTCCGCCTATTTGATGACAGATACGAATGTCAATGTTTCCGGTTTGTCCAAGAAACTGATTGGTAAGAAATACGGCCGCGATTCCAATAGCAAAAGGCATTGCCGCCGCAATAAGAATTCCGTCCATCAATGCAGATATTCCCAGGGATTTCATCCAGAGCATTCCCTGTCTTTTACATAAAATCACAAGAATTCCTGATATGACCGCTGTGGCAGCCAGTCCTGCCTGCGTGCCTGCTGATACAGCTTTTCCATAAGTTTTAAGAGCCTGAGCTGCATCAGGCATAGTCTCTTCCATGTTATCCGGCATTGTATCTAATGTTTCAAGTACTTCGTTTTCTTTCTCTTCCAGGGCAGCTTTGTATTTCTGACGGTCTGTGCTGCTTAGGGTGGTTTGTTTTTCTTCTTCCACTGTATCCAATATCTGTTCATTTACCGATTCCAGAAGCTTCTTTTTTTCTGCATCCGATAATGTATCAATTTGTCCGTTTTCCAAATAGCCGGCATATTGTTCCAGATATCTGGACACCAGTTCCCGCATTTCGGGACTGGACTGAACGATCTTTTCTACCTTCTGAATCTGACTTTCTGTAATCTCACTGTTCTGTAAAGTATCTGATTGATCTTCCGACCCAGAATCCGACGTCGTACTGTTTTCGGATGATTGGTTTTCCTGAGCAATGGCATTGGTTATGTAATCACTCATAGTACCGTTTAAGACTACATTTTGCACGGTTGAAGTGCAGATTGGCTCCAGGCAGACAGAAACGCCAAGGCAAAACAAGGCAATAAAAAAAACGATTGATGCGAGTTTGCTTAAAATTTTCATGGGTATGGATTCTTTTTGCATAGCAGCTTTTTCCTTTCTTGTAAACCCTTTAATTTTGTTTTCTGGTTTCACTATATCACACAAGTTTAAATCTTACAAGTGTAGGAAAACGAAATAATTTATGAAGAAACTCTTAAGAATACAAATTTGTATTCAAAAAATCCCGGGACTTCATTTCCCGGGATTTTTTTATCTTATGAAAAATTTTTTACAGGACTGCACTTCCAATCTGATAAATAAGGAATGTGACAATCCATGCAACAACCAGCTGAAACAGTGCCGAAAACCCCATATATTTCCAGCTTCCGGACTCCTTCTTGATCGTAGCCAGCGTTGCTGCACATGGAATATATAAAAGGCAAAAGACCATTAAACAAAAGGCATTCAGCTGCCCGAATCCCATACCTTCCAGAATGGATTCCATCATATTCATGCCGTCCGGAGCGTTAATGTTAGGGATTCCAAACAAAACGGCACAGCTGGACACTACTACTTCTTTTGCAGAAATTCCAGCAATCAGTGCTACGGCAATCTGCCATAATCCAAGACCAATCGGGGCAAAGAATGGAACTAAAATTTTTCCGATGGATGCCCCAAAACTTTCTGCCATTTCCGTTGTATATCCGCTAAATCCAAAGTTCAGGATAATCCACATTAAAATAGATGCTACAAAAATCGTTGTTCCGGCTTTGGTCAGATAATCTTTTACTTTTTCCCATACATAAATCGCAATAGTTCTTGCACTTGGCGCTTTATATTCCGGAAGTTCAATCAGCAGATAATTAGGACTGGTTTTGCGGTCAATCAAATGGATAATCGCCGCTATTAAAATAGCGATAAACAATCCGATAATATACATGGAGTAAGCCGCTATCATAGAGTTTTCCGGAAAAAACATGCCTGAAAACAAGATATAAATCGGCAGTCTTGCGCTGCAGCTCATAAAAGGAGTAACCAGCATAACTTTATAACGGTCTCTTGGATTTTCCAGAGCCCTGGACGCCATAATCGCAGGCACCGTGCAGCCAAATCCTAAAATCATTGGAATGAAGGCTCGTCCGGAAAGTCCCAGTTTGCTCATGATTCCTTCCATCACATAGGCGACTCTCGCCATATATCCGCTGTCTTCCAGGAATGCCAGGGCCAAAAACAAAATAAAGATATTAGGAAGGAATGTAAGGATTCCTCCTACTCCGGTAATGATTCCGTCCACAATTAGAGACTGCAGCATCTGATTTACATGCAGACTTTCCAGCCCCCCGGAAACCCACGCAGAAAAGATTTCCAATGCTGTTTCAAAATATCCTTTCAGCCAGTCTCCAATGGTAAAGGTCAGGAAAAATACCAGAGCCATAATACCAAGGAAGATTGGAATACTGAAAATTCTGTGGGTCAGGATCCGGTCTGCTTTCTCTGTCAGAGCTTCCTGCCTGTTCTTATTTACAACTACTTCATCTACAATTTCCTGAATAAAATCATATTTTTGATTGATGATTTCTGATTCATAATTCTTATCGATCACATTTGGAAGATCTATTGGATAGTTTGTTGTAACTTCCTGATCTTGTTCCAGCTGTTTAATTGCCAGCCATCGGTAATTATCCAGACCTGGATACTTTTCTTCCATACAGGCAATGATTTCATCAATCTTGTCCTCAATTTCATCTGAATACACCATTGCATATTCAGTATGATGATTATGCGGATGATGATATGTCTGTTTATGCTCGTGAATCAGGCGATCTGGTTTTTGTTTATCCTTATGATGGGCTGCAGCGTGAAGCAGGATATCAAGACCGCTTCTTTTTCTTGCAGAAACAGGAATCACCGGGATTCCCAGCATCTCTGGAAGACGATGGGTATCAATCTCCATTCCTCTTTTCGCTACAATGTCCATCATGTTAAGTGCAAGCACAACTGGTTTTCCAAGCTCTAATAACTGAAGAGTCAAATACAAATTTCTTTCAAGAGAAGATGCGTCAGCCACATCGACAATGACATCCACTTCATCACTCATAATAAACTGCCGTGAAACCTGTTCTTCCATCGTATAAGATGTCAAACTGTAGGTTCCCGGAAGGTCAACCAGCCGAATGTTCAGATCATGATCTTTAATAGCGCCTTCCATTCTTTCGACAGTCACCCCAGGCCAGTTGGCAACTTTTAAATTTGCCCCAGTATACGCATTAAATAAAGTTGTCTTTCCACAATTAGGATTTCCAATAAATCCTATGGTCAAATCTTCTTTCATGATGTCCTCCCCACCTGTATGTTTTCTGTAATATTGCGTCCAAGGGCAAACCTGGTTCCCCTGACCTTAACAATCAGGACGCCTCTGCTCTTGCTGTTTAAAACGAGAACGGAAGTTCCGTGGGTCATTCCAAGGGCTTCCAGTCGTTTTTCAATGCTGATTGGTAATTCCATTTTTTCAACTGTGTAAGAATCACCAATCTGCCCTTGACTTAACTTTATCGTTTGTTCCAATCTCTTAGCCTCCTATCAGATTAGTTTCATGTAACTGTATTTTATTATAACAGAATGTGGTAAGTTTTTGAGAATTATTTTCAGTGAAGCCGAAGAAAAAAGAAAAAAATTTTTTACATCATCAGATTTTCGTAATTTTTTTATAACAATTTTCGTTTTTTATGTTTTATAATTAATATATCTCAATTTTTTTATAACAATATTGTCAATTATCTCTTTTCCTGTTATTTTGAGTTTTTAGTTCAGAAAAAATAAAAAAATCCCTATCCAATCAGCTTAAAAGGCATTGATCGGATAGGGATTTTTATGCTAGATTTATTTTATTTTTCTTCTTTTTCAATTGGACGGTTTTCTTTGTCGTCGATTTCTTTTTTGATATCGGCAATAAAAGCATCCAGGGACTTTTGTCCTTCGTCTCCTTTGAAACGGCTTCTGACAGAAACTGCGTTATTCTCTTCTTCCTTTCCGCCGACAACAAGCATATAAGGAATTTTGTGAAGCTGAGCTTCTCTGATCTTATATCCCATTTTCTCAGCTCTGGTATCAATTTCAGCACGGATTCCGGCTGCTTTTAATTCATCCAGAACTTTCTGTCCGTATTCCAGATGCTTATCAGAAATTGGAATAACTTCTACTTGAACTGGTGCCAGCCATGTAGGGAAGGCTCCGGCAAAATGCTCAATCAAAATACCTATGAATCTCTCGATAGAACCGAAGGCAACACGGTGAATCATAATCGGACGATGTTTCTCTCCGTCTGCTCCTACATAATGAAGATCAAACCGCAGCGGAAGCTGGAAGTCCAGCTGGATTGTTCCACACTGCCAGGTTCTTCCAAGAGAATCTTCCAGATGGAAGTCAATCTTTGGTCCATAGAATGCACCATCTCCTTCATTGACTACATAGTCCAGTCCCAAATCTTCTAATGCTGCGCGAAGAGAATCTGTAGCAAGTTCCCAGTCTTCATCACTTCCCATGCTGTCTTCCGGACGGGTTGACAGTTCTACATGATATTTAAATCCAAACAGGCTGTAAACCTGGTCAATCAGCTCTGCAACTCCTTTAATTTCATCTTTGATTTGATCTGGTGTCATGAAAATATGAGCATCATCCTGAGTAAAGCAGCGTACACGCATGAGTCCATGGAGCTGTCCGGATTTTTCATGGCGGTGTACCAGACCAAGTTCTCCCATACGAAGCGGAAGATCACGGTAAGAACGAGGTTCAGACTGATATACCAAAACGCCTCCAGGACAGTTCATTGGTTTGATTGCGAAATCTTCATCATCAATCACAGTTGTGTACATATTTTCTTTATAATGATCCCAATGTCCGGATGTTTCCCAGAGATGACGGCTTAACATAATTGGAGTAGAAATTTCTACATATCCGGCTTTTGTATGGATGTCTCTCCAGTAATCCAGCAGAGTATTTTTAAGAACCATTCCTTTTGGAAGGAAAAATGGGAATCCAGGGCCTTCTTCTCTCATCATAAAGAGACCAAGTTCTTTTCCGAGTTTCCTGTGATCACGTTTTTTTGCTTCTTCGATCATTGTTAAATAATCATCCAAATCTGCTTTCTTGGTAAATGCAGTTCCATAAATTCGTGTCAGCATCTGATTGTGTTCGTCTCCCCGCCAATAAGCCCCGGCAATACTAGTCAGCTTAAAAGCTTTCACTGGTTTCGTTGTCATCAAATGCGGTCCGGCACATAAATCCACAAACTCTCCCTGCTGGTAAAAACTGATGACAGAATCCTCTGGAAGATCTTCAATCAGTTCTACTTTATATGGCTCATTGCGCTCTTTCATAAATGCAATGGCTTCTTCTCTTGGCTTCGTAAAACATGTAATTTCCAGATTTTCTTTTACAATCTTCTTCATTTCTTTTTCGATCTTTTCCAGATCATCCTGAGTGAAAGGTGTATCCTTTTCCATATCATAATAAAATCCATTGTCAATAGACGGTCCAATGGCAAGTTTTGTTTCTGGATAAATTCGTTTTACCGCCTGGGCTAAAATATGAGAAGCTGTGTGGCGAAAAGCCTTTTTCCCTTCATCAGAATCAAACGTAAGAATGTTTAAACTGCAGTCATCTTCGATCACAGTCCTTAAATCTACCATCTCTCCGTTCAACTCTCCTGCACATGCAACACGTGCGAGACCTTCACTGATATCTTTTGCGATATCAATTACTGACATTGCCTGTCCGTATTCTTTTACGGAACCATCTTTAAGTGTAACTTTCATATCTTTATCTTCCTTTCATGATTGTATTCTTCTGATTAAAGGAAAAACCAAGTAGAAATTTTTGATTCTGCGTTTTTGATATAAAAAAACCCATGGATCCAAAGATCCATGGGACGTATTCATACGCGGTTCCACCCTGGTTGCCTGCGGCTGTCTGTACAGCAGGCCTCTCATTAATGACGATAACGGCGTCGGCCGGGCTGGTTTGCAGCCGCTCTGAGGTGGTCTTCATCTGCTGTGATGCTTAAGATGCTTTCAGCAAAACACATCTCTCTCTGGAAGCCTTTCACAGATTACTCTTCTCTTCAACGTTTTTCCTATTTCTCACACATTATAACACCGGATTTGTATGAAATCAATCCTAAGATTCAATTTTTTCAAAGTCCGCTGCACCATGCTTGCATACAGGACAAATAAAATCCGGGGGAAGTTCTTCTCCTTCATACACATATCCGCAGATTTTGCATCTCCATCCTGTCTTTTTTGTTTCCTTTGGCTGCGGCTTGATATTCTTATGATAATAAGAATAGGTCACAGACGGTGTCTCATCCAGAATATCACCATCTTCTACCTGCGCCACAAACATTGTATGACTTCCGAGATCTATAGCATCTGTAATTTTTGCACACAAATATCCATTTGTACCTTCTGTAACATATATGATGCCGTTTTCCGCACGGTCATAACCATTCCAGCCTTCCAGTTTATCTACATCCCGGCCGCTTTGAAATCCAAAACGCTGAAATAGTTCAAATACTGCCTTTTCAGATAAAATAGAAACATTAAATGCTTTTGTTTTCAAGATCATGTCATGGGTATAATTGGCTTTGTTGACTACCGCGATGATACGATTTGGAGAATCAGTGACCTGTTCCACTGTATTTACGATACATCCATTGTCTTTTTCGCCATCCTTTGCGGATAATACAAACAATCCATAAGTGAGCTGAAACATCGTATTTTGATTTTTCATAAGAACCTCCTTTTAGTCCGTTGCTGTTTTTCGCTTCTTTTTGCTTTCAAAATATATAAAATCATCAATAGCATCCAATATATCTTTGAAATCATCCCTTGGTGCAATAGCGATATATTTCTGCAGAAGTTCTCTCTCCTGCTTTTTATGCGTTCCATAGAAGATATCAAATAAATTATGTCCTCTCACATAAGTCTTAACTAGTTCCATATGTTCCTTCATATCCTGCGGTGACTCAAAATCCCTGCCCATAATATTAAGCAAATGCTGACCACTTTTAAGACGGTGCAGATATTCTTTCCATTTGTTAAATAAGATTTCATAGAAAGATTCTTCCGATGGGATTATTTCCAGTTTTCTCATAATCTTAGGATTCAGGAAATAATTTTCAAAGGAATAGTACTTTAAAATTAATACATTCCTTCGAGTCACTTTTGGAAGCTGATCCACATCCATCAGATTCCGTTCATCATAGTATTTACAGAGCTGGCGTCCCAGTTCATCTGGGTCTTTGCCATCACTGTCTCGAATCATAAGAAACTGATCCCTCATATAAACCTGATTCATATATTTTAAATTAGCATAAGTCTTAATATTGGTGCAGCTGTTTGTTGTAAGAATAGAAATCCGATTCAGTCTTCCGTCCTCACCATGAATATCTGAATAATAATGTTCCAGCAGCATTGGCAGGCGATATTTATCCTGTTTGCCTTCCACAATAAAGACAAAATCAACATTCATAAGATCTGCTGCGTTATATCCCAGATCATCCAGTATCGCCCCGATATTTGTCTTCTCCTTTGCAACAGAATACGCTTCATCATCCAAGACTATCTGCCGAATTTGACGGCTTCCGAAATTAGACAGCAGATGAGGGGAATGTGTCGTAAATATTACTTGATTTTTTTGAGACAGACGATACAAAATTTCACTGGATGTTTTCTGCAGCTTCGGATGCAGAAACATTTCCGGATCTTCTACCATAATGATAGATGGAATATGATTTTGATCTTCCACGTAAGCTTCCATCAAAGACAACATATAGATGCTTTTCATTCCCCGTCCCAGCTTCTGGACCGGTATCGTAGAATCTCTTTCCTGATTGTAAGCCTCTGCATTGACCTGAAGCATCTCATTAACATCATAATTCATAGAAAAAATGATATCTTCATGGCCGCCATTTTTATGAAAACTTTGATTGACCCTCTTCTCAAACTGATCAATATTAAGCTGGTACAGCTTATACTCAAACAATTTTGCTGCTTCAAAGGCGTTCAGTGACTCCGGTACTTTCTGATTGATCAGCCCAACACAATGGAAACAATGACGGCATGGCTTTGCCTCATCAAACATACAGCAGTTTGTACGCATAATCTTAAGCAAATCGGACTCCTGGATCAGAAGCAGGTCTTCCTGCATCTTCCAGAGATTCCGTTCTGTCCCGATAAAATAGATTGGAGGAAATATCTGCTGGATATATTTATTGTGCTTCTTTATGCCATCGCAAAACTTCTTTTTTCCTTCTTTATTTGCAATAAACGTAAAAGTAAGTTCTCCATTTTTGCAGGAAGGAAGCTTTCCATAAAAATCTTTCAGCCAAAGATCATATTTTTTATATTGGCTGACATATCCGTGTTTATGGAAAATTTTCAAATCTTCTTCTGTCATGGACAAAGAAACCTGGATTTCTATGTTCTGCATGGTCTCATTAAAATCTGAGGGTGTAATCTTATAAGATCCTTCTACGGCTCTTAAAGCGTGAAGAACCGAAGACTTTCCTGCATTGTTCCGTCCCACCAGAATCAAAGCTTTGTCAATCTTTGTCAGCTCCATGTGACGAATGGATTTGAAATTTCGAATGGATAAACTAGTAATCTCCATAGGCGTTCCTCCTATTTTGTCTACAGATTTCTATTTTGGTCTGGGTCAAACACGAGAATCTTATACGAGAATAGTATAACACAGAACTCGATTTTTTTGTTATTTGACCATAAAAAATCCCTGTGCTAAAATTATTTGTATACAGAACTGCCTGATGCAGTAAAAGGAGGAATATCATATGAAAGCACCGACATATTACGATGACCTGAATGCAAGACAAACGATAAAGCTGCGGGAACTGATCAAGACACTTCCTCCATTCGCAAAAGATTTTTTCCGTGCCATTGATTCCACAACTCAAGTACGGACTAGAATTGCCTATGCCTATGATATCCGAGTATTTTTCCATTTTTTAATGGAGGAAAATCCGGTTTATCGTAATTATTCCATTCAGGATTTCGAAGTCTCCGATTTAGACAAGATTGAATCAGTGGATCTGGAAGAATATATGGAATATCTTAAGGTCTATGAATCTGATGAAAACCATAAACATATGCAGAACACTGAACAGGGTGTTTTTCGCAAAATGTCTGCTCTGCGTTCTTTTTATGGTTATTACTATAAACGCCAGATGATTGAGAAAAACCCAACTCTTCTTGTAGATATGCCAAAAATCCGAGAAAAAGAAATTATTCGTCTGGAGCCCGATGAAGTGGCTTCGCTTCTTGATTTTGTAGAAAAAGGCGGTGAGAATCTTACTGGTCAGAGAAGAGCGTATTATGAGAAAACCAAAGAGAGAGATTTTGCTATTATTACACTTCTTCTAGGAACCGGAATCCGTGTGTCAGAATTGGTGGGATTGAATCTCGATGATGTAGATTTTAAGAGCAACGGCCTGCATTTGATCCGCAAAGGCCGCAAAGAAATGACCGTATATTTTGGGAATGAGGTAGCGGATGCCCTGGAGCAGTATATTGAAGGAACTCGTTCCAGGGTCATTCCGAAAGAAGGACATGAAGATGCTCTTTTTTACTCTATGCAGAGAAAGCGGATTGGCGTTCAGGCAGTACAGAATCTGGTAAAAAAATATGCCAAAGAAGTAACGCCTCTGAAGAAAATCACCCCCCACAAACTCCGCAGCACATACGGTACCGCTCTTTATCAGGAGACGGATGATATCTATCTGGTTGCAGAAGTTCTGGGACATTCTGATGTCAATACAACAAGAAAACATTATGCTGCCATGTCAGATACCCGACGCAGACAGGCCGCTGGGAAAGTTGTTTTACGAGAGAAGAAACCAGAATAAAAAGCAGACAGCTTTATGCACCATAAAAATATGGTGCATAAAGCTGTCTTTTCGTTCTTAACTGCTGAGTTTCTTTTTCGCTGCCATTAAATCCCTCACTGTTTCATCAAATTTAGATGGATCTCTTAAAACAGCGGATGGATGATAGACGGCCGTCAGCCATACATTCTTACGTTTTAAAAATGTTCCGTGTTCTCTGGTAATTCGAAAATCCGGACGGATGATTCTCTGAGCAGCAACGCGCCCTAGACAAATGATCATCTCTGGCCGCACCAGCAATGTCTCATACTTTAAGTACGGCATACATGCCTCCTGCTCCTGTAAAAGAGGATCTCGATTCCCCGGCGGGCGGCATTTAACAATATTCGTAAGATAAATTTCTTCCCGGGACATCTTGGCAGCTGACAGTATCTGATTCAAAATCTGACCAGATTTCCCAGTAAAGGGAATTCCCGTTTGATCTTCCGTTTCTCCCGGAGCTTCAGCAATCAATAAAATCCGGGAATTCAAGTCTCCTCTGCCCATAACAGGATGATGCCGTGTATGCGACAGAGAACACCTTGTGCAGCTGCACACAAAATCTTTTAATTCTTCATATGTATACATAGATTATCTTCCGAGTTCTGTGCTTTTACTGATCTTCCTTCATCTTGATCACCTGTTTGATCAGATCAACGCTCCCATCAATTCCAAGATAACTGCTGTCTAAACACAGATCATAAGACTTAGCGTCACCCCATTTATTAGAACTATAATAGTTGTAGTAACTAGAACGCTGCTTATCCGTCTTGATCAGTGCTTCTTTGCTTTTATCGGAAGGAATCTCATAGACATCCTCGATTCTTTTGATCCGATCTTCAAACGGTGCATGAATATATACACTGAGACAATTATCGAAATCTTCCAGCGCATAATCTGCACAGCGGCCAACGAACACGCAAGGTCCCTTGGCTGCAATATCTTTGATTGTATCAAATGCAGCCAAAAATACTTTGTGATTCAGAGGAAGATCAAATGAATTGGAATTATATCCGAGAGAATATGGATCCATCACAAGGGAATAAAGGAAACTTGTGGTCGGTTTTTCATCAAAACTTTCAAAAATCTCTTCGCAGATACCGCTCTCTTTTGCAGCAACTTTAATTAGTTCCTCGTCATAAAATGGAATACCAAGATCTTTTGCAAGCTTCTGTCCAATTAGATGACCTCCACTTCCATACTGCCTTTCGATCGTAATGATTGTTTTTGTACTCATATGAACCGCTCCCTTCCCCAAAAGGGTAAAAATTAAGTATTTACCTGTTGTTTATAGTATACATGATTTTAAAGATGGATACAAGTAAGCGTTTTTTGATTTTATATGAAAAGCTTTTGGATTTCAAGCATACAAAAAGGATCCTTACAGAAGGATCCTTTAACAATTTCTCTTTACGTATTCTCTTGCAAAATCTGCATCTTTGTGCATCTGTCTGCTCAGCGCATCCAGAGAATCAAATTTCATTTCCGGCCTCTTATAATACAGCAATTCCACTCTAATCTCTTTATGATATATATCTTTGTGAAAATCCAGAATATAGGTTTCCACACCCAGATGTTTTTTGCCTTCAATGGTCGGTTTCGTTCCAATATTACTGATTCCGTAATACGAATGATCTTTGTAATAAATTCTGGACACATACACTCCATTTGGAGGCAGAAGTTTCTCACTGTCGGGTACCTGATTGGCCGTAGGGATGCCCAGCACTTCTTTTCCCAGATGATTTCCATGCACGACAGGTCCATAAATCATAAATGGAGTATCCATCAGAGCATTTGCTTCCTCAATCTTTCCAGATTTTAGCAAGGTACGAATCCTGGTGCTTGATACGATCGCTCCGTTTAATTCAAGTTTCGGAATCACGATCAGCCGAAAATCATAATCTTTTTCCATCTGTTTTAAGAGTGTTACATTTCCTCTTCTCTTATATCCAAAACCACAGTCATCTCCAACAACCAGAATTTTCATTCCCATTTTTTTCAGCAGGATTTCTTTCACAAAATCCTCCGGCTGAAGATGAGAAAAAGCTTCCGTGAAAGGATGCTCAATGTAAATATCAATGCCGCGTTCAGAAAGCAGTTTTGTTTTTTCAACATGAGTATATATTACACTGACATCCTTATGCTTCAGCATATTCATCGGAGGCCGGTCAAAAGAAAAAACCGCAGCCTTGTAGCCTTCTTTTTTGTATTTTATCAGCTGATCAAAAATCAGCTGATGGCCTTTGTGCATTCCATCAAATTTTCCAAGGGCAATGACGGTATTATGAAATTGAAATTTTTCAGTATCGTGAATGTACTCCATGGCTTCCTCTCAATCATTTTGGTCATAAAATATTTTGTCCGGAAAGAACATCTGCTTTTTCCATCTGTAAACACCTATAAAGTGTCCCTCTTCATCATAAACACGAAGCATCTTTCCTGTATCGAGATTTGTTTCATAAAACGATGTCAGTTTTAAAGGATTTCCATTATAAAGCAGTTTGTTGCTGCTTTTGCGCACGGTCCCTTTTTGAAGAGAGGAAAAAACTCTCTCCACAGGAACAATATATTCTCTGATCCGATCTTCTTTCATCGCTTTTTCAATCTCTTCCAGCGTATGGGACATTTCAATCCGAAATCCACTGGCCCTGGTCCTCGAAAGCTCCGTCATGCAGGCACCGCTTTGAAGCTTTCTTCCAATATCTCGGCACAGACTCCGAATATAAGTTCCCTTGCTGCAGGTCACTGTCATGGAAACTTTCGGAAGATGGATTTCAAGATCTGATATTTCATAAATCCTTACTTTTTGTGGTTTTCTTTCAACGGTCTTTCCTTCCCGTGCAAGTTCATACAGTTTTCTGCCTTGTATTTTTTTCGCAGAATACATCGGAGGAATCTGATCATATTCCCCTACAAAAGAAAAAACGGCTTTCTTAACGGCATCCTCAGATTCAGGAATTGGGAAACTGGCCGTTTCTGTGCCCCAGATATCTTCCGTATCTGTTTCTTTTCCAAACAGGAGTGTGGTTTTATATTGTTTTTTTGTCTCTGTGAGCATATCACAAAGTTTCGTACCTCTTCCAAGGCAGACCGGAAGGACGCCAACTGCATTTGGGTCCAGTGTTCCTGTATGCCCAATCTTTTTTTGCCGGAGGATTCCTCTTAGTTTTGCCACCACATCATGGGACGTAAATCCCTGTTCTTTGTATACATTGATGATTCCGTTTAACATATTAACCTCTATAGCTGTTCTTTAATCTTAGGGATCAGCTGCTCTTTTATCTGTTCAAAGTTTCCAAACATAGTGCATCCAGCTGCAAGAATATGTCCCCCGCCTCCGAATTTCTGAGCAATGGAGGCGACATTAACTTTTCCATTGGAACGCATACTCACTTTTATGCCTCCATTTTCCAAAGGATATAAAAAGACCGCAGTTTCGACGCCTTTTGTTATCCGAAGCTGATCAATGATGCCGTTTACATCTGCAGGGGAGGCTCCAATCTGATCCATTTCTTCTTTGGATAACTCAGCACAGATAATTTTCTCTTGGCAGAATAACTGACTGTTTAGCAGTGCCCTGCCAAGGGCGAGATTCTGTACATATGTTTTCTGGAAGAAAGTTTCATCGATGATCTTTGAATGAGGAATTCCCTTTTCCAGCAGTTCCCCTGCATATATCATTGTTTTTTTAGTTGTATTGGAATGCTTAAAAACTCCAGTATCATGAACGATGCCGGTATAAAGACATTCCGCACATTTTAGAGATATTTCCTCAAGAGGGATTAGATCACACAGGACTTCACAGGTTGCACTTGCCTTCGGGTCTGTGACACAGTAATTCCCCATTCCCTCATTACTGATATGATGGTCGATACAGAATACCACATCTGCATCACAAACCAAGCTGCAAAAAGGCTCGAATCGGTCTTCACTGCTGCAGTCAAGTACAAAAAACAAATCATACTTCTGTTTTTTTGGCGCTGTTAGAATTTGTCCTGCGCCGCTTAAAAACAGAAATTCATCACTGATTGGTTCCAGGTAAACATCCACCTGCTTTTCCGGATATTTTTCAGAAATATATTGCCTCAGCGCAAGGCAGCTTCCAATACAATCCCCATCGGGGTGAATGTGTCCGGTAATCCCAATGATGCCGGCACATTCAATTTGATTTATAAAATCTTTCATAATGAAACTCCTTATTTCTGCAGTTCATCAATCTTTCTGGACATTTCCACGCCGTATTCAATTGAATCATCCAAAATAAAGGTAATCTCAGGTGTATTTCTCAGATTGACTGTATGGGCAAGTTCACGCCGAATATATCCTACTGCGCTGTTTAGGCCTTCCATTGTCTTATCTTTTGCTTCCTGGTCGCCCAAAACGCTGATATACACCTTGCACTGTTTCAGGTCCGATGTTACGACTGCATCTACGACTGATGTCATAGGCGCAATCCTTGGATCTTTGATTTCACGGCTTATGATGCGGCTTAATTCCCGCTGTACCTCGCCGTTGATTCGTGTATTTTTTATGCTATTTTTCCTCATAATCGACTCCTTTTTATAAATTCAGCAGAACTTATCTAGGAACTTCCTCCATAACAAATGATTCGATCTGATCTCCTTCTTTGATATCATTGAAGTTTTCCATAACAAGACCGCACTCAAATCCGCTTCGCACTTCTTTGACTGCATCTTTTCCTCTCTGGATAGACGCAAGTTTGCCTTCATGGATTACAATGCCGTCACGGATAATCCTTGCAGAACTGTCTCTCTGAATTGTTCCGTCTGTCACATAAGATCCAGCAATCGTTCCGACTCCAGATGCCTTAAACAACTGGCGTACTTCGGCATGCCCTGTGACTTTTTCAACAAATTCCGGATCCAGCATACCTTTCATTGCGGATTCAATATCTTCAATTGCATTGTAAATGACACGATAAAGTCTCATATCGACCTTATCCGCAGCTGCAGCATCTTTTGCCGCAGGCTCTGGACGAACATTAAATCCAATAATAATTGCATTAGAAGCAGAAGCAAGCATAACGTCAGATTCATTGATTGCTCCTACACCTCCATGAATCACCTTGACTGCCACTTCGTCGTTAGATAATTTCTCAAGACTCTGTTTTACAGCTTCCACAGATCCCTGTACGTCTGCTTTTACAATAATATTTAATTCTTTTACGCTGCCTGCCTGAATCTGATCAAACAAATCATCCAGGGACAGCTGGCTCTTAGTTTCAGAAAGCATCTTTTCTCTGCCATAAGCAATGAATTTTTCCGCTACAGAACGGGCTTCTTTTTCATTGTCCATTGCCATGCATACTTCACCGGCATACGGCACTTCACTTAATCCGAGAATCTCTACTGGAGTAGATGGTCCTGCAGATTTGATTCTCTTTCCTTTGTCATTGATCATAGCACGAACTTTGCCGTGGGCATTCCCAACAGCAATCGCATCACCTACATGAAGCGTACCTTTTTGTACCAAAACAGTAGCAACTGGTCCTCTTCCTTTGTCAAGCTGTGCTTCCAGAACAATTCCTCTTGCCTTACGATTCGGATTTGCTTTTAATTCAAGTACTTCAGCAGTCAGGGATACCATATCCAGAAGTTCTGGGATTCCTTCTCCAGTATGAGCAGAAACTGGGCAAAAAATCGTGCTTCCTCCCCAGTCTTCCGGAATCAGTTCATATTCCGTCAGTTCCTGTTTTACACGTTCGATATTTGCGCTCTCTTTATCAATCTTATTAATTGCCACAATAATCTCGACTTCTGCAGCTTTAGCATGATTGATAGCTTCTACAGTCTGAGGCATAACACCGTCGTCCGCAGCAACAACCAGAATGGCAATATCTGTTGACTGAGCTCCACGCATACGCATAGAGGTAAATGCTTCATGTCCTGGTGTATCCAGGAATGTAATTTTTCCGTTGGCGGTTTCTACTGTATAAGCACCGATATGCTGAGTAATACCGCCTGCTTCTCCGGTTGTTACGTGGGTAGAACGAATCTTATCAAGAAGAGATGTTTTTCCATGGTCAACGTGACCCATGACACAGACAACAGGAGGCCTTTCCACCATTTTGCTCTCATCATCATCTTCGTCATCTTTGAGGATTTCTTCGATAACATCTACCTGCTGTTCCATTTCTACAAGACGGTCAAATTCCAGTGCAATTTCTTCTGCTTTTTCGAAATCCAGCTCTGAGTTAAGATTCAGCATTCCGCCTCCACTGATCAACAGTTTTTTGATAATGTCATTAGCCGGAATAGACAAAGCATCCGCAAGTTCCTTTAAAGTGAGGACTGGCGGGATTTTTACTGGTACATCCGGATCGATTTCCGGTTTTTTCACTGGCTCTGGCTTAATAAATGCTCCAGGTCCAGATGTTTTCTTTTTTCTTTTCTGATCCTGAGGCTGGTTTTTATTAAATTTTTTGTTCTTTTTATTGTTTTTATGATTGAATTTCTGAGAATTCTGAGGGTTTTCTTTTCTCAAAATTTTACGGTCTCCATCCTGTTTTTTATTCTTTTGATTTTTCTGATTATTTTTTTGGCTCTTAAAATCTTTCCGGTCTTCATTTTTATTGTTATGATCTCTATTTTCATTCCGGTTATTCGGCTGATTTTTTCCATTTTTCCGGCGGTCACCATTCTGATTTCGGTTCTGTCCGCCTTTCCCATCTTTTTTGCCGTTTTCCTGTTTTTTAAAATTCTGCTTTTTTGAAGAAGATGTATTTTTTTTCGGTGCTAATGCTTTTTCCACAATGGCTACCTGGTCATCACTTACCATACTCATATGGTTTTTTACATCAATTTGATTTGATTTCAGTATTTCCAAAATTTCTTTATTATCTTTTCCCAATTTCTTAGCAACTTCATATACTCTGAATTTTGCCATATATTACACCTCCATAATTGATTCCTTATCAAGCTGTTTGCGGACTGCGTTAGAAAATCCCTGATCTGTTACGGCAATAGCTGCTCTGAAGTCCTTGCCTACAGCATGGCCGAGCTGATCCCTGTCGCACCAGAAATAAAGAGGCACCTGATAATGGTTGCACAGATTTCGAAATTTCTTTTTTGTATTTTCGGAAGCATCCATGGCGACAATAACCAAAAACGCATTTTTTTTTCGAACTGCTTCCGAAACTGCGAAATCACCGCTGGATAAATTTCCGGATCTCATACATAGACCAAGGGTCGATAAGATCTTATTCAATTTCTTTCATCTCCTTTTCCAGCTGACTGTAAATTTCTTCCGGGATTGCCATCTTAAAAGAACGCTCCAGTCCCTTTGATTTGACTGCTTTTGCAAGACAATCACTGGACTTGCAGATATAAGCTCCCCTGCCGTTCTTTTTTCCCGTAGCATCGATCGTGATTTCTCCCTCTTTGGAACGTACGATACGTACCAAATTCCGCTTTTCTTTCTGTTCTCCGCATCCAATGCATTTTCTTGTAGGAACTTTTCGATTGTTCATTCTATCACATCCTGTTACTCTTCGATTTCTTCTTCCACTGTTTCTGCCTCTTCAGATTCCATAGCTGACGGAATATCTTCTTCCACGGAAGATACACTGTTTTCCTCCGGAACCTCTTCTGTATCAACAGTTTCCTGGAAATCCAGATCCTGAAGATCATCGGTCTGTTCTTCTTCCATTTCTTTTTTCAAAGCTTCTTCCTGAGCCTGGGATTCGCTCTTAATATCAATCTTATATCCTGTAAGACGTGCAGCAAGTCTTGCATTCTGTCCTTCTTTTCCAATAGCCAAAGACAACTGATAATCCGGAACCACAACCTCCGCACTCTTTTCTTCAACATCAGCCGTTACAGATACAACTTTTGATGGACTCAATGCGTTTTCAATAAAGATGCATGGATCTTCATTCCAGTTTATGATATCAATCTTTTCCCCTTTCAGATCATTTACGATTGCATTAACTCGTGCTCCATTCAGACCGACACAGGCCCCGACTGGATCCACATTTTCATCATTGGACCATACGGCCATCTTTGTTCTGGATCCTGCCTCTCTTACAATATTTTTGATTTCTACTGTACCATCCTGGATTTCGGCAACTTCCTTTTCAAACAGGCGTTTGACCAGATCCGGATGTGTTCTTGACACAAGAATTCTAGGTCCCCGGTTTGTTTCTTTTACTTCAACGATATAAAGCTTGATACGCTCAGTCGGGCGGAAAACCTCTCCTTTGATTTGTTCTGATTTCATTAAAAGAGCATCCGTTCTGTCATCCAGACTGACACTGACATTTTCTCCAACATATCTCTGAACAACTCCCGTCACAATATCCTTTTCTTTACAGTAGAAATGATCATATACGACTCTTCTTTCTTCTTCCTTGATTTTTTGTACAATAACGCTTCTGGCATGCATTGCAGCGATTCGTCCAAAATCTTTTGGTGTGATCTCCACACGAACCTGATCGCCAAGTTCATATTTCTGATCCATCGCTTTTGCCTTTCCAAGGCTGATCTCCAGTGCAGGATCCATGACTTCTTCTACTACTTCTTTTAATGCATAAACATAGATATCTCCTGTTTCCCGATCCATGTTGACCACCACATTATCTGCGCTGCCAAAGTCCCTTTTACATGCAGCAAGCAAAGAATTTTCAATGGCCTCCATGATGACATCCTTGTCAATTCCTTTTTCTTTTTCTAACTGATTTAATGCTGCAATTAATTCACTCATTTTCCCTTTTTCCTCCTTAAAAATCTAATGACAGACGGGCCTGCGCAATGCCCTTCATTTCAAATTCTACATCATTATCATCAATTTCCAGAATGATGCGTTCTTTAGAATAGTCTTTCAAAATACCAGTAAATTCCTTTTGTTTATCCACCGCCTGATATAATTTAATATCAATTGATTTTCCAATGCTGCGAAGATAATCTTTTTCTTTCTTAAGCGGACGTCCAAGCCCCGGAGAGCTGACTTCCAAGATATAAGCGTCTTCAATAAAATCTTCTGCATCCAGCTTTGCTTCCAGAGCACGGCTGATCAAAACACAGTCATCAATATTGATTCCGCCTTCTTTGTCCGCATATACCCGAAGATACCAATCCGCTCCTTCTTTTACATATTCTACATCGACCAGTTCAAATCCATTCTCCTCAATAATAGGAAGGACCATAGCTTCTGTTTTGCTTTCAATCTCCGTATGCTTTGCCAAAATATCATCCCTTTCCATCTGTTTTGATCATGTCAAGCGGACACTTGGAATCTGCCATGCTGTTTCCTCGTGAACGCAGCCTGCTTTTTGCTTTCTGTGTTCTGATATCTACACAAACAATAAGAGTGGACTTGCGCCCACTCCTATCAGTAATCTCTTAAGCTTCTTTTATTCTATCATGAAAGATAGTACTTGACAAGGGATTTTAGTAAAATTTGTTAAAGAAAATTAAATGACAGCTGATCCGTTTCTTCCAAATCTCCCATAATCCCCAATTCTTTCATTTTATCAATACAGTTCTGAGGTGCTTTCGTCCGATTCCTGAAATTTTCAAGAGACGTAAATGGCTCACCTTTGGCTGCTTCCTCCACCTGAAGAGCAGCCTTTTCTCCCATACCATCAATACTGGTAAAGGCTGGCATGATCTTTCCGTCAATTACCTGGAAATCTTTTGCTTTTGCCTTGTAAATATCCAGCGGCAGAAACTCATACCCTCTTGCATACATTTCATCGGCAATCTTCATTTCACGCAGAAGATCCAAATCGGCATTTTTAACTTCATGTTTCGGAGTATTTTTAATCTGGCGGATTCGTTCATCCAGATGTTCTTTTCCAAGACACATATCTTCATAAGAAAACGCTTTTGCCCGGATGCTGAAATAAGCTGCATAATATGCCAAAGGATGATATACCTTATACCATGCGATACGCCATGCCATCATAACATAAGCGGCAGCATGAGCCTTCGGAAACATGTATTTAATCTGTTTGCAGGACCAGATATACCATTCTGGAACTCCTTTTTCTCTCATGGCCTTTTCCTGTTCCGGCTTCAGACCCTTTCCTTTTCGAACCCCTTCCATAATGGTAAAAGAAAGTGCTTCGTCCAGTCCTTGATTGATCAGGTAAACCATAATATCATCACGACAGCAGATTGCTGTAGAAATAGTAGCATCTCCATTTTCTATTAATGTCTGAGCATTTCCAAGCCATACATCCGTACCATGGGACAAACCTGAAATACGCACCAGATCCGAAAAACTCTGAGGATGTGTATCCTGGAGCATCTGGATAACAAAATCCGTTCCAAACTCCGGAACTCCCAGAGATCCCAGCGGTATTCCATCAATATCTTCCGGCTTGATGCCCAGCGTCTCCGTTCCATGGAACAGCCCCATAACTCCTTTATCGTCCAGAGGAATGGTATGAGAATCAATTCCAGTGATATCCTCCATCCTTCGGATCATGGACGGATCATCGTGTCCAAGAATATCCAGTTTCAAAAGGTTCTGATCAATGGAATGGTACTCAAAATGAGTGGTAATGATTGGTGTATTCATATCATTGGCCGGATGCTGAATTGCCGTAAAATCATAGATTTCCTTGTCATGCGGCACAACAATGATGCCTCCCGGATGCTGTCCGGTAGTTCGTTTTACTCCGGTACATCCTGCCGCCAGACGTTCTATTTCACACCGTCGCTTGCTGATTCCTCTTTCTTCCAAATATTTCAGCACATAGCCATAGGCAGTTTTTTCTGCCAGGGTACCGATGGTTCCGGCACGAAAGGCCTTGCCTTTTCCAAAAATAACTTCTACGTAAGCATGCGCTTTTCCCTGATATTCGCCTGAAAAATTCAAATCGATATCCGGCTCTTTATCGCCTTTAAATCCAAGGAACGTCTCAAATGGAATGTCCTGGCCTTCTTTGATTAAATTTGCTCCGCATTTCGGGCAGACAGCATCCGGCATATCAAATCCGGACATACCTTTTTTCGCATATTCCTGCACCTGCTCAGAATCAAAATCCACATAATGACATTCCGGACATATATAATGCGCTGGAAGAGGATTTACCTCTGTAATTCCAGCCATGGTTGCTGCAAAGGATGATCCAACAGATCCACGAGATCCAACCAGATAGCCATGGTCATTGGAATCCCACACCAATTTTTGAGCGATGATATAGAGCACAGCATATCCATTTCCAATAATGGAAGTAAGTTCTTTTTCCAGACGGTCAGTTACTCGCTGAGGCAGATCCGGTCCATAAATTTCATGCGCCTTATTATAACATATTTCTCTTAGCTCCTGATCAGAGTTTTCAATGACCGGAGGACATTTATCCGGATGGATTGGAGAAATATTATCAATCATATCATTAATCTTATTGGGATTTGTAATTACCACTTCTCTTGCTTTGTCACTTCCAAGATAAGCAAACTCATCCAGCATCTCCTCTGTCGTGCGAAAATACAAAGGAGGCTGCTGATCTGCATCTTTAAAGCCTTTTCCTGCCATTAGGATAGAACGATAGATAGAATCATCCGGATCCAAAAAATGAACATCACAGGTAGCCACCACCGGCTTATGAAATTCTTCTCCCAGATCAACGATCTTCTGATTCAACCGCTGAATATCCTCTTTTGACTGAATATTCTCATACTTATCCGAATGAATCATAAATTCATTGTTCCCAACCGGCTGAATTTCCAAATAGTCATAAAATGACACAATCCTTGCAATATCCTCATCAGACCTCTGATCCACCAGTGCACTGTAAAGTTCTCCTGCTTCACAGGCTGATCCAACGATCAGTCCGTCCCTGTATTTATCAATCAGAGACTTTGGCATACGAGGCTTTCGATTGAAATAATTAATGTGGGATTCCGATACCAGACGATTAAGATTTACCCTTCCTGTATTATTTTTTACCAGTAATATGCCATGGTACATCCGGCCTTTCTTTACCAGATCTGTACTCTGGTCAGCAAAATCATTGACTTGATCGAGATCCTTGATTTCCTTTTCTTCCAGCATAGAAATAAATTCAACAAAAATTTTCCCGGTTGCTGTTGCATCATCTACCGCACGGTGATGGGTTTCCAGAATAATATTTAAATGTTTGCAGATATTATCCAAAGTATATTTTCCCAGATGAGGCATCAGGCATCTTGCAAGTCCAAGGGTATCTACTGCGGTGTATTCATAAGGCAAATTCAGTCTTCGGCAATTGGCTTTTATGAATCCGGTATCAAAACCTGCATTATGAGCAACCAACACTGCTTTCTCACAAAAATCCAAAAATCTCGGAAGAACTTCTTCAATTGTTCCTGCATCTTTCACCATATCATCTGTAATGGTTGTCAGCTGAGTAATCTTATATGGGATCGGCCGCTTTGGATTAACAAACTCACTAAATGTTTCCGTAATTTTTCCATGAACAACTTTAACTGCTCCAATCTCAATGATACGGTCATTTTCACTGTTGAATCCTGTGGTCTCAATATCAAAAACAACATATTCCTGATCCAGGGACTGTCCCTTTGAATCAATTGCAAGATCACCCAGGTCATCTACGAAATATCCTTCGACTCCATAAATAATTTTAAACGGATCCTCCTCTGGAAGATGAAGATCCTCATAAGCATGCCGGGCAATCGGAAATGCCTGCAGTACACCATGATCGGTAATTGCAAGAGCAGGATGTCCCCAGTCATGGGCTCGTTTTACCACGTCTTTGATTTGTACGACACTGTCATTATCACTCATAACCGTATGCAAATGCAGTTCTACCCTTTTATCCATAGAGGTATCCTGTCTCTTCTTTCTAAAATCAGGAATTGCCTTGATTCCAGCAACAGATCCAAGAGCGATTTCCCGGTCGAACTTATCATACATCGCAACCGCCTTGATCCGATAGAATCCTCCTTTTTTCAGGCTGTCCAAAACCTCAGGAAGCTGTTCGTTCTTTACAAATATTTTGCAGCTGATAGAGTCCGTAAAATCAGTGACATGAAAAATAATAATTGTCTTTTCATTCCTGATCTCTCTTGTTTCTAGGAACGTGATCTGCCCATGGACTACAACTTCACCGATCTCATCATAAATATCCTTGATTTCTGTTAAATCACCATCACAGTTTCTTCCATAAAGCAGCGTTGGATCTTCTTTAGCCTTCTTACTCTTGCGGAATCTGGATTGACTGTGTACAGAACCAGCTTTCCTTTGTGCTTTTTTTTCTTCTTTTTGTTCCTGTTCGGCTGTATCGGCATGTTCCACAATTGCATGGATTTCCTGCTTAAGACGATAATCGCTTTCATCCCTTAAACTTCTCTGATGTTTTCTGGAGAAATCAAAACCTACTTTGATCTCCATATAAAACCTGTCTTTCATAACACCTTCAAAATATTCCTTGATTGCAGACGCCTTACTGCGGTTCACGAAAGTATCCTCAAAATAAAAGGTGATTACATTCTCTTCTACTTTATAATCCCCTTTTCTGACAACATTAAAAATAACCTCCCCTTTGCCTTTTAGTTCAAAGAGGAAGCTTTTCATATAGTGTTCCATCAAGTATTTTAAATTATACTGGTCTGAGAGATGATAAGTCTCATGAAATCGTATTTTGATATAACGTTTGGAAAACAGTTGTTCCCGGATCTGCTGTTCCATCCGCCAGGTATCCACTCTGGAAATCAGATGATCACAGCAGAAGGAAATTTTCAGCATGTTCTCCCGTTTTTTTAATGTAATATCCTGTATATCCACAGACTCAAACATTGAATAATAGGCATCAGACACTTTCAAGTCGGGAAATACAGTAAAAAAAGGTTTTGCTGCCCCTGACATTTTCATTCACCCCAATGTTCTAATTCATTTCTTAATGTTTCCAGCAGTTCATCTTCCGGTACTTTTCGGACGACTTCTCCTTTTTTGATCAAAAGACCTTCACCAATTCCTCCCGCAATTCCTACATCCGCTTCTTTCGCTTCACCTGGACCGTTTACAACACACCCCATAACTGCGACTTTAATATTTAAGTGTTCAAAGTCACTGGCCATAGTCTCTACCTGATTGGCCAGCGAAATCAAATCGATATTTGTTCTTCCGCAGGTCGGACATGAAACAACTTCAATTCCTCCCTGACGGAGTCCAAGGGTCTTTAAGATGAGTTTTGCACTGGCAATTTCATTGACCGGATCTCCAGTCAATGAGACACGAATAGTATCTCCGATTCCCTGATGAAGAATAATTCCAAGCCCCACTGCAGATTTTATATTACCGCTGTATACAGTTCCCGCTTCTGTAATGCCGACATGCAGCGGGTAATCAATCTTTTCCGCAACCAGCCGGTAAGCTTCTGCGCACATCAAAACATTCGATGATTTGATACTGACAACAATATCATGAAAATCAAATGCCTCCAGCAGCTGAACTTTGTCCAAAGCACTTTCTACAAGGCCTTCCGCCGTTACTCCATGGTACTTTTCCAACAATGGTTTTTCCAGAGATCCGCTGTTGACTCCCACACGAATCGGTACATGATATTTCTTGGCAGTCTCTACCACTTTTCGGATATTGTCCGCTCCTCCAATGTTTCCCGGATTGATTCGAATCTTGTCAGCCCCATTTTCCATAGCAGCTATTGCCAGTTTATAATCAAAATGGATATCAGCAATCAGCGGAATATGGATCCTTTTCTTAATCTCACCGAGCGCCTTAGCCGCCTCCTGTGTCGGTACCGTACAGCGCACGATATCACAGCCTGCTTTTTCCAAAGCCAGGATTTGTTCTACAGTGTCTTTGACATTTTCCGTTTTTGTATTTGTCATAGACTGGACTGCAACCGGATTCCCGCCCCCAATCTTCACATTTCCAATTTCTACAACTCTGGTCTGTTTTCTTGTATACATAAAACTGCCTCCTTTAGAGGAATATCTTTGTGATATCCTGATACATGACAAATACCATCAGCGCAAGAAGAAGCAGTAAACCAAAAGTATGGACTGCCGCTTCCATTTCTCTTGGAACCGCTTTCCCCCGAATCGCCTCTATAATCAGGAAAAGAAGCCGTCCGCCATCCAGCGCCGGCAGCGGGAGAAGATTCATAACTCCCAGATTAGCACTGATCAGGATTGCCATATTGAGCATTGTTAAAAATACAGTAACTGCACCGTATTTTGCCGCTTCATTATACTGATCTCCTACAACTTTTACAATACCTACCGGACCAGAAAGATCCTGCAGTCCAAGCTGTCTGGAAATCAGCATTCCTACACTTTTCACTGTAATCTTAATCTGCAGACCGACCTCACGGAAACTGTACTCCAGAGTTTTTAACGGTCCGACTTTTTGGTATCCGGGCCATGTGATGCCAATTAAATATTGCTGCTGTTTTTCATGATATTCAGGAGTTACACTCATTGATATCTCTTTTCCATCTCGCTCAACGGTTAGAGGAATAGATCCGCCTTTATAGTCAAGATACATGTAATAGGAAAACTCCCGATAGTTGTGGATTCTACTGCCATCGACACTTGTCATAACATCTCCGGCCTTGATTCCCGCCTCAGCTGCCGGAGATCCTTTTTGTACAGAATCAATCTGCGGGATATCGGCGCCTGACATTCCTACTACAATAATTGAAAATAGAAATGCCAGAATAAAGTTAAAAAACGGACCCGCAAAAATAACAGCCATTCTAGCCCATACAGATTTGTTATTAAAGGCATTTTGTTCTGGACGATCCTCGTCTTCTCCCATCATACACGCCCCGCCAAAAGGCAAAAGATGAATGGAATAAAAGGTATCTCCAATCTGTTTTCCGATAACAGTAGGGCCTAATCCAATACAAAACTCATCGACCTGGATGCCGTTTTTCTTTGCAACCAGGAAATGACCCAGTTCATGGACGATAATAATAATCCCAAAAATTAAAATTGCAATGATAATATTCAATAATCTACCTGCTTTCTATATGCTCATATACCCACTCTTCCGTTTCCAGAACCTGTTCCAGAGACGGATTTTCTATGATCGTATGGGCATTCATTGCATCTTCAATGATATCATATATATCTAAAAACTGAATTTTATGATTCAAAAACAGCGCAACCGCCTTTTCATTGGCTGCATTGAATACGGTCGGCATGCTGCCGCCAAGTCTTCCCGCCCTGCATGCCAGAGGAAGACCTCTTAACACATCTTCCGGCGGTTTGAAAAAAGATATTTCTTTCATTGCTGCAAAATCCAGACGCTCACCAGTCAAAGGACGGTGTTCTGGATAAAACAGCGCATATTGTATTGGCAGTTTCATATCAGGTGTACCCAGTTGAGCCATGACGCTGCCGTCTTTGTATTGTATCATTGAATGAATCACACTCTGAGGCTGGACAACGACATGAATATGATCAAAATCAACATCAAACAGCCACTTTGCTTCTATTACTTCCAATCCTTTATTCACCAGGGTAGCAGAATCAATGGTAATCTTTCGCCCCATTGACCAGTTTGGATGCTTTAGAGCATCTTCCACAGTCACATGGGCAAGTTCTTCTTTTGTCTTATTTCGAAATGGTCCGCCAGATGCCGTTATGATCAGTGAATCCAGATCTTTCCTGTCGCCGCTTTGCAGACACTGAAAAATCGCAGAATGCTCACTATCCACCGGGTAAATTTGTACTCCTAGTTCTTTCGCCATTGGCATGATAATATGACCTGCAGTTACCAGGGTTTCTTTGTTCGCCAAAGCAATATCTTTGCCCGCCTGCATGGCTGCAATCGTTGGACGAATTCCAATCATTCCAACAATTGCCGTCACTACAATTGAACAAGAAGGTTCACTTGCCGTCTCCAGTAAACCATCCATGCCAGATACAATCTTAACATCCAGATCCTGTATTCGAACTTTCAACTCTGCGGCTTTTTGTTCATCATACACAGCCGCAATCTTCGGGGAAAATTCGCGGATCTGCTGTTCCAGCAAATCTATATTTTTTCCGGCGGCCAGAGCCGTAACACCAAGATCTTTGTTAGCACGCACAATTTCAAGTGTTTGAGTACCAATCGATCCTGTAGAACCAATGATGGAAAGATATTTCATTTAAATTGTTCCTCCTGAAACCATGACCATAAGATAATACACAACAGGAGCAATCAGAAGAAGGCTGTCAAAGCGATCCAGGATTCCTCCATGTCCTGGAATCAAAGAACCATAATCCTTGATTCCGGCGTCTCTTTTAATTGCAGAAGCAGCTAAATCTCCAACAACAGAAATAACAGCACCGACACCACAGATAATCGGGAACATTACTACTGGATTGAAAGAAAGACGCAGTCTGGTCTTAATATAAAAGCCATAGATCAGACCAAGAATCACGGCACCTAAAATACCGCCAATAAATCCTTCAATGCTCTTCTTTGGACTCAATTCCGGTGTCAGTTTATGCTTTCCAATGAGCATGCCGACACAATATGCCAGAGTATCATTTCCCCAGGCAGCCAAGAACAGCAGAACAACAAATTCGCCGCCGTTTTGGATGATTCTTAACTGATAGATATAAGAAAGCATAATACCTACATAGATAAAACCGAAGAAACATCCCATCATTTGATTTAATTTGTACTTTGGAAAACGAATCACATAACATCCCAGCAGTACAATCAGAAACAGAATGATGATCGGAATCGTCCATTGTGCCAGGTCAAAGAACATCGCTACATAAAACAAAATGCAGCCAGTATATCCGATCACTGCAAGAGAAGATTTCTCAATATGAAAAATCTTAAGCAGTTCGCTGTATCCAATCAAAGATATGATCAGAGTCGCCGCTAAAGTAACCATTCCGCCCATATACAGCGCAAATGCGGCAATAAGTATCAATATGATTCCGCTTAACAATCGTTGCTTAAACATAACTTAAATTCCTCCAAATCTCCGATCGCGTCCATTATAGTACTCGATCGCTTTTTTTAATTCTTTTTTGTTAAAGTCCGGCCACAATACATCTGTAAAATAGAATTCTGTGTAGGCCAGCTGCCAGAGCATGAAATTAGACAGACGCTCTTCTCCGCTGGTGCGAATCATCAAGTCTGGATCCGGAAGCTCTCTGGTATCCAGATAATTTTGGAAAGACGTTTCCGTAATATCCTCTTTCTGAATCCGCCCGGCTTGGATATCCTCTGCCATATGTTTCATGGCGCGGATCATCTCATCACGGCTTCCATAATTCAAGGCGATCGTAAAATTAATTCCTGTATTGTTTTTAGATGCTTCTTCTAACTGCTGAATCTTATCCTGCAGATCCTGCGACAATCCAGTCACATCTCCGATCACCCTTACTTTCATATTATTTTTGTTTGCGCGTTTAATGCAGTTTTTCAGGTAATCACGCAATAATTTCATCAGAGCATCTACCTCATCTTTGGGCCGTTTCCAGTTTTCTGTGGAAAAGGCATAGACAGTCAGATACTTGATTCCAAGGTCATAGGCATCTTCAATTATCCTCTCTACGGTTCTGCTCCCCTGCACATGGCCCATATTTCTCGGAAGATGCTTCTTCTTTGCCCATCGTCCATTTCCATCTAAAATGATCGCTACGTGCTGAGGGACATTCAAATGTTCCATAAGGACCTCCTTACATGATAATAAAACAGGACTGTACATCTCTTCCAGTCCTGTTCCATATTAAACTGTCATGATTTCTTTTGATTTTGTTTCTACTCCATCGTCAATTTTCTTTACATATTTGTCCGTTAACTTCTGAACTTCATCTTCATAATCTTTTGCCTGATCATCATTGAGTTCACCGGCCTTGTTCTGCTTCTTGACAAAATCGTTGGCGTCTCTTCGAATATTGCGGACTGCTACTTTTGCTTCCTCGCCTCTTTTCTTTACGTCTTTTGCCAATTCTTTTCTTCTGTCTTCTGTAAGTTCAGGGAAATTCAGCCGAATTGATTTTCCATCATTTGTCGGAGTAATTCCTACATCAGACATCAAAATGGCTTTCTCGATCGTTCCAAGCATGTTTGGTTCCCATGGCTGAATCAGGATAGTCCTAGCCTCTGGTACAGAGATATTTCCAACCTGAGCCAGCGGAGTAGAGACACCATAATAATCAACTCTTACCTTATCCAGAACATGCGGATTAGCACGTCCCGCACGGATTGTCATAAAATCACTTACCATACTGTCATATGATTTCTGCATCTTTTCTTCAAATTGCTCTAACATCTTATTTTGTTTCCTCCTGTTTTTTATACGGTCACATACGTTCCGTTAAATTCACCTTTCATCAGATTTTCAATGCTGTTTTCTTCATTTAATCCAAATACAGCCAGCGGCATTTTATTCTCCAGACACATAATGGTTGCTGTCAGATCGATCACGCCCAGTTTCTGTTCCAAAACTTCGTCCATTGTAATCGTATCATATTTTACAGCATCTGGATTGATTTCAGGATCACTGTCATATACACCATCAATGGATTTTGCCAAAAGGATTGCATCTGCTTCAATCTCAATCGCACGAAGCGCTGTTGATGTATCGGTTGAAAAATATGGATGACCGGTTCCTCCTGCAAAAAATACTACTTTTCCTGCTTCTAAATCACGGACTGCCTTATCCTTTGAAAACAGTTCGGTAAACGCTCCGCAGACAAACGGCGTATAGACTTCTGTTTCCATTCCTGCTGTACGAAAAGCATCTGCAACATAAATACAGTTCATTACTGTCGCAAGCATTCCAATCTGATCCGCCTTGGTCCTTTCCATACTGTCGCTGGTTCGCCCTCTCCAGAAGTTTCCGCCTCCGATTACAATAGCTACCTGTAATCCCTCTTCTGTCAGAACTTTTACCTGACGTGCCACATCACGGCAGGTTGCTTCATCAAATCCTGTTTTCTTGTCTCCTGCAAGTGCCTCTCCACTAAGTTTCAGGAGAACACGCTTCATATCCTTTAAATCGTTCATTCAATTACCTCTTTTGCTTGTTTTACAAAATCACTCTGTGAAATTATATCATAATGACTAAAAAAGGACAATACATATTATATAACAAATCGGCGTCCCCAAAAGAACGCCGATTGTGTCTATACTACTGGCGGCCGCCCATGACCGCTGCTATGGTAAACATTGCCGGAAGAAAAAAGGATCCAATTTGATCTATGTCAAATGATCCGCTGACAGCATTAACGACAATCATGATCAAATCCAAGACAAGAAGTGCAATTCCATAATAAAAGCTTCTCCTACATCCATCCAGACGTTTGCCAAATCGAAATCCCGTCAGTCCTCCGGCCACTGCCGCAATGCCATAAAGACCCGATAATACAATTGCAGTATAATACATCGCCGGCGGAGTATTCGTCTGTATTCCTGCACTGATTACCAATACGACATTCAGAATTTGCAGGATTCCCTGGATCAGTATAATAATTCCCATAACCTTCAAAAAAGTATTTTTCTTTTCCATATAAGACCGCTTTCCTCCATCTATACTTTGACAGGGCACAGTTTAGCATAAAAGCCCTTGTGCGTCAAGAAAGATGATGCACCGGAAAAGAGATCTTTTCATAAATATAACGGCTGATTCTCTCTCTGGATGTTCCAAGAGAAAATGCCAATTCCTGAATCACATTATCTTCTGCAATTCGTAAATATCTTTCATCCGTTGTCGGAAAATTTTTACTATGAGCTAAACGATCCATTTTTTTGTGATGCAGCATTTTGATTAAACTCAGTATTTCTCTGCAGTCACATCCTCTGACGCATTTTTTATAGCTGTCTTCTCGAAACTTCTGAACCGGAACCTTAAAATCTTTTAGAGCCTCTATATTCTCCAACAGCTCTTTTGCCTTTAAAGGAGGAATAATGTTCCTCATGACTGTACGTTGGTTATCGACCGGTGTAAAGATTTCACTTCCCTTTTTTTGATATGGCTGGAGGATATAATATAATTTGCCATCGGGAATTCCATCCATATGCATCGTCGTCACGTCTAAAACTTCACAAACCCCAGTGCTTCCATAAACAATGTAGTCACCTTTTTTAAACATTCTTTTCCTTCCTTTCTTTTTTCTGTTTCTACCTTATACATATAGTTTACCAAATATTTTCACATTTTTCTAATGTTTTTCTAAAAAACAGATTTTTTAGTTAATTTAGCAAAGAAGAAAAAGCTGTTTCTCTTACATTTTAACTAAAATTCAGGAAGAACTTTCTCCATTTAGGACATTCCGAATGATAAAAACAGCCTTAGAGCGATATAAAACACCCAGAATAACTGCTGCCATGATTGTTCCGCAGACTGTACTCATGAGAAATGGAAGGACAAAAGTAAAAAGAGCCGCTTTTTGTCCCATCATAAGAGTTGCAACCGGATAACAAAGCATTCCGCCAATGACGCCCGTTCCGATTACCTCACCAAAATATGTTGGTATCAGATGCTTTGTAAAAGAGTACACGATTCCGCATAAAAAGGCGCCTGCCATGCTTCCAGGGAAAGCAAGAAGGCTTCCTGTCCCTAATAAATTGCGGATCAGTGATGTACAAAATGCCATGATCACACCATACAGAGGGCCCAGAAAAACGGCAGAAATGACATTAACCAAATGCTGAATCGGAAAACATCTAGAGGCCCCAATGGGAATAGAAAAGGCGGACAAAATAACCGATACTGCTACAAGCATTGCCGCCATTGTTAATTTGCGTACATTATATTTTATCATTTTCATTCAGTCTCCTTTCTGTTTCCTCTATTTTAGCACAAGATGTCAAAGTTTCCACTCAAAACTCTCTCCTAAGATGTTTCAGTTTCCTGACAGTTGATTTTAATAAAAAAAATATCTTGTGTCTCGATTGTATCTTATACAATATAAGGATATTATATAGAAAAAGGAGGAGACATTTATGGATTTTTTACATTTTTCAGAAAATTTGATTCGTCTGCGGCATGAGAAGAACTTAACCCAGAAGCAGCTGGCAGATTTCCTTGGAGTCACCAAAGCTTCTGTCTCTAAATGGGAAACGAAACAGAGTTTGCCGGATCTTTTGATTCTGCCAAAACTGTCGTCTTTTTTTGACGTTTCCATCGATGAACTGCTGGGATACCAGCCGCAGCTGTCCAAAGAAGAAATCAGAAAAATATATCATAACCTGGCAGACTCTTTTGCATCAGAACCCTTTGAGGCCGTTATGAAAAAAAGCAAACAATTAGTAAAAAAGTATTATTCCTGCTATCGTTTCCTTCTTCAAACTGCAGTTCTCTGGCTGAATCATTTTATGATTCCAAAACAGGCAGAGAGACAAAAAGAGATTCTTTCTGACGCTGAGCAGCTGTGCATTCGTATTCAAACAAACTGCTGTGAAATCAGTCTGCAAAACGACGCCAGATGTGTACTGGCATCTATCAATCTTGTGCAGCAGGCACCAGAAAAAGCAATCGGTATCATGGAAAGCCTAATCGATCCCTGCAGTTTTTTGTCTCAGGCAGACAGTCTGATGATCAAAGCTTATCTTTCTGCCGGAAGAACAAATCAGGCAGATTCTTTTTTACAGATCAGCACTTATATCCATTTGATTTCTTTGATTGATCATGCAGGATCTTGGCTGACAATTCGCCAAAGTCAATTTGATTTATGTGAGGAAACGATCCAAAGAACAATCCAGTTGATTCAGACTTTCAAGGTGGATACACTGCATCCAGGATCTGTTGTTATGTTTGAACTGCAGGCAGCTATTTTCTATGCCAGTCACAATAAAAAAGAACGTGCTCTGGATATGCTGCTTCAATACGCACAGCACATCAAATACCTTTTACAGAGCGAACACATCAAGCTTCATGGTGACTCCTATTTTAATCACCTGGGAGAATGGTTTGAAAAAATTGATTTAGGGGGCATGGCGCCAAGAAACGAAAAAATCATCTTGGCCAGCGCCGTCAGTTCACTAAATCTTCCGGTTTTTCAAAATTTTCAAGATGATCCTGAATACCAGAAGGCAAAAAAACTTATATCAATGATAGGAGGTACTTATGAATGAACTTAAAGAATTATTTCCTTTCCTGATTCCTCTCATTATCCTACAGCTGTCTTTTCTTTTCTGGACTCTGCGGCACATTCTGACCCATAATTCTTACCGCTGCGGCAGCCGGGGATTCTGGCTGATCGTTGTAATCGCAGGAATGGAATTTATTGGCCCCATATTATACTTTATTTTTGGAAAGGAGGAATCCTGATGGATGTGCTGTGTCTGTCTCATGTATCGAAGTCCTTTGGAAAAAAGAAGGTCCTTAACAATCTTTTTTTCACCATTCCTGAGCATACAGTATTTGGATTCATCGGTGCAAACGGAGCGGGGAAAACCACTACAATGCAGCTAATCTGCGGGCTCCTGCAAATGGATAATGGAGAAATCTTTGTCTGCGGCGAACCTGTCCGATATGGCAGAAGCAAAACAGCCCGTCACATTGGTTATCTTCCGGATGTCCCTCAGTTTTACGATGACATGACACCTTTTGAATACTTGTTTTTATGCGGTCAGATCAGCAGGATTCCAAAAGAGCCTCTAAACCTTCGTATCCAGGATCTGTTAAAAACCGTCCATTTAAAACCGGGACCTCAAAGAATTAAAGGGTTTTCCCGCGGTATGAAACAGCGTCTTGGAATTGCGCAGGCTCTTCTTCACCGGCCAAGACTCTTAATTTGTGATGAACCCACTTCAGCCCTGGATCCGGTTGGACGAAAAGAAATACTTGATCTTTTGTCCGCTGTCAAAAAGGAAACCTCCGTATTATTTTCTACCCATGTATTATCTGATGTTGAGCGTATTTGTGATCATACTGCACTCCTGCACCATGGAAAAATCGCGTTTCAAAAAACACGGGGAGAAATAAAAGAATTACGGGAAGAAGCTGATCTGGAACTTTGCTTTTGCCGCTTAAAAGATCTGCATAAATTTCACCGTCAGATACCTGACAGTCAAATCTCTGGTTCCTGCAGACTTCTAATTCCCAAAAGAAACAGAATAGAAATGTTGCTGATTATGGAACAATTGGTTCTGCAGCGAATTCCGATAGAAAAAATAGAAAGAATTGAACCAAGTATAGAAAATCTTTTCTTTGAAACCATAAAACCTGGAGGTGAACTTTTATGACCCAATGGACAGCATTTTTAAGAAAGGAATGGATACATCTGATTCGAAACGGCCGGCTATGGATTTCCCTGGCAGTTTTTTCGTTTTTTGGGATTATGAATCCAGCAATTACGAAATTGACACCATGGATGATAAAACATTTCTCATCGAGTTTCTCTGAATCTGGACTTATCGTGGGGCAAATCAGGATTAACGCACTGACATCGTGGTCACAATTTGATAAAAACTATTCTCTCCTGCTTATTCTCTTTCTTTTGCTTTTCAGCAGTATTTTAACGACCGAGTATCAGAAGAAAACACTGATTCCCATTGCCGCAAAAGGAATGCCTCGATGGAAAATCCTGACTTCTAAACTTGTTATAACACTGTCTGTATGGACCGCAGGATACTGGCTCTGTGTCATCATCACTTATGGATATAATGCATACTTTTGGAACAATACGGTTATCTGTCATCTTTCTTCTTACTGCATTTTTCTCTACCTGACAGGGGTCTGGATGATTTTTGTTCTTATTGCCGCTTCCGCTGCACTTACCTCCAACGTTGCAGTATTGTCTGTCTCTGCCCTAGAATTCGTTATTGTCTACTGCCTTGGTATGCTGAATCCCCTTGAATCCTATATGCCGTCATATTTGATCCGTGGCGCTGGTCTTTTATCCGGAATCCGTCAGCCTTCGGATTATACAGCAGCTATTTTTGTTTTGATTCTTTTCCTGCTTTTCCATCTGGGAACTGCACTTTTTTTCTTTCACAGATCCAAGCTGACATCCTGATTATAAAAACGGCAAAATTTCTCCGCACCGGATATATTGAATCTGTTCTCCCATGACCGCACGCATCCTTTCAAAAGGAATTTCTCCGGTACAATGTCCAGTAAAGAAACGGCATGGGAGATTCCTTAATTCCATGGCAATCTGATCTATCATCTCCAGATCTTCTTTATCATATCCTTGCTTTTTTATCATATGGAATCCGCTGATCACTACATCCGGAACTCCGCCAAAACGTTCTTTATACGCATCCAGAATATTTAAAATGCCGTTATGGGCACATCCGGATATCAGGATTCTTCTACTCATGTCACTGATCACCAGATATTGTTCATGAGAAAAATCATCCTGTCTCATGCCGCCTTTTTCTTTACAGGTCAGTTCCTGATTTCCCCTCGGCCAAAGACGTCTGCCGGTTACATTTGTAAATAAAGAAAGCTCCTCATCTATCTTCCTGTCCCCGGACACCATGATCAGCTGCGGCAGATTTTTTATATTCGGATCCAATCCAATATAGTGCCCTCCGTTTCGTTTTATATGATAGAAGTTTCCAAACGCATTTTCACGAATATAAATATGTGTATCCGGATTTTCCTCAGCAAAAGCCAGAATGCCTCCTCCATGATCATAATGGCCATGACTGATAACAACAGTATCGATTTCTTTCAGATCGATTCCCAGTCTTTTTGCATTTTTCACCGTCTTTTCAGACGCTCCTGTATCCGCCAGAAGCTTATGATTCCTTGTCTCCACATACATAGCAAGACCATGCTCATAAAGACAATCTTTGTTTCCGCATGTATCTTCCATTAAATTTACGATTTTTATCATATCCCGCTCTCCTTTTTTATCATTATAGCAAACTCTCCATGATACCGCAAAATCTGGTTTTTCTATCACAGCGATGATCTTTTCAGATAAAATACTTTTGTTTGACTCCTCTGTCTGAGCTTGTTATAATGTTTTTACTACATTTGTAAGATTTGGAGGGAAACTTATGAAAAAACTACCTCAGATTTCAGAAGGTGAATTTGAAGTGATGAAAGTTGTCTGGCGAAAAGCTCCTGTCAGCACGACAGAAGTCACAGATGAATTAACCCGTGAAACATCCTGGAGTCCGAAAACCATTCAGACTATGCTGAAGCGTCTGGTGACAAAAGGCGCGCTGACATATCACAAGGAAGGACGTGTTTTTATATATTCTCCCATCATTGATGAGAAGGAATATCTGGATCACAAAAGCCATTCTTTTCTTCATCGATATTTTCATGGAGATATTACGGCCCTTGTTTCTTCCTACATGGAAAATGATCAGTTAACCTCATCCGATATCAAAACCCTTCGAGAGATTCTTTCTAAAGGAGGAAAATAAATTGGCATTGTTTGGGCTGCGCCTTTTTGTATCCAGTCTGCTCTTGTTTCCTTTTGCCGGATTATTCCTGCTTATCAAATATTTATTTCGGAAACAACTGACTGCTAAAATCCAATATATCTTGTGGCTGATCTTTGCTGGGTGTTTATTGTCCCCCTTTTTTCCATTCCAGCTGATTCGTCCTGCGTCCGTATTCAATATCGCAGAAACAATCAGCAAAAACCAATCTTTTATCCCGGCTATTTCTCCAAAGACTCCATTTTCTGCAGGACAGACAGGTGATTTTTTTGTTACCGTAAAAGAGTTTCAGGAAGCCAAATGGGTCTGGATTGTTTTCTTTCTTTGGATTGCCGGAGTTCTGGTGACATCGCTGCTGTTTCTCCGTTCTTTTTCTAAACTGAAGAAAATGACCACCTCTGCTGTTTTGCTGCAGGATTCTGCTATTTTGCAAATTTTTTCTCAGTGTAAACGAGAGCTGAACATACAGCAGGCCATTCCTTTGTATCGTACATCCGCCTTAACGTCTCCAGCCTGTGTCGGTATCTTTTCTTCGGGAATCTATCTGCCAAACCAGCTAATGGATGATTTTTCAGGAAAAGACATTCGATTCATGCTCCTTCATGAACTATGTCATTACCGCCGGAAGGATAATCTGATCAATCTTTTTTTTCAGTTTACTGCTGTCATATACTGGTTCCATCCTCTTGTCTGGATCATTCAGGGAGAAATCCGCTGTGACCGTGAAGCTGCCTGTGACTGCGCAGTACTGGAAATTCTTCCGGATACCCAATGGCTGGCATACGGAAATACATTAATTGGCTTTGCTGAAAAAATTTCTCTATTTTCTTTTGCCGCGGAATTTGGAAGTCCAATGAAACAAATGAAGCGAAGAATTTCCAATATTGCCGGATACCATCCTGTCACCCACCTTCAGCGGGCATCCGGATATATGATATGTCTTCTGGGACTTATATCTGTGATAATTTTTACCTTTATTCTTCCGGCACATAGCACCTACGGGGATGTTGATTCCTCTGTTCTTTCTGATAATAAAGTATCTTCTTTAGATCTTTCTAAAGAATTTGGAGATATGGATGGCTGTTTCGTCCTGTATGACCAAAAAAATAATCATTGGAGCATATATCATGAAAAAGAAGCTTATCAGCGAATTTCTCCTGCATCTACATATAAAATATATGATGCACTTTTGGCCCTGGAATCTGAAACAATTACCCCAAAAGACAATCAGATGTCATGGAACGGTCAATCTTATCCGTTTCAGGAGTGGGAACAGGATCAGACACTAGATTCTGCCATTCGAAATTCTGTCAACTGGTATTTTCAGGAAATGGATACTTTACTGGACCGTACGGATATCCAGACTTTCTTAAATAAAATTGGTTATGGCAATCAAAGAATTGGAGATAATCTGAGAACTTACTGGCTGGATGAGTCTTTGAAAATTTCTGCCGTTGAACAAGTAAAACTATTAATTCGTCTGGAGCAAAACCAGTTTAACTTTAAGAAAGATAATGTCCGTGCCGTTAAGAATAGCCTTCTTTTAAAGAATGATTCCCATAGTTCTCTGTATGGGAAAACCGGGACAGTTCGAACCTCCAGCGGCAGCGCAAGCGGCTGGTTTATTGGATATCAGAAGTTTTCTGGAAATACTTATTATTTTGCGGCAAATATCAAAGGATCATCCAATGCCTCCGGCCAGGATGCTAAGAACCTTACCATGAAATTTTTATCGGAAATGCAAAAAGGCAGTGACTTGGGCAGATAAATCTGACCAGCCGCTGCTTTTCTTTTCTATTGTTTTTTCTTCATATATCCTGCTAAAAGATACGTTGCTGCAAATGCACTCACCATGGAAATAACCAGACCTGTCAAAAAGTGAATCATATCTGTCCCTCTGACACATACAAATCCAATCAATCCGGCAGATCCAGGAGAAATGCTCAGCACATTGGTCAGCGTCATATAGATTCCTCCCAGCGCAGATCCCAACATAGCACCATAAAACGGAAATTTCATTTTCAAGTTTACTCCAAACATTGCTGGTTCTGTAATTCCCAACAACGCAGAGATTCCAGATGACGCTGCAATACTTTTCATTTTCTTATCTTTTGTAATTTTCATGGCGGCTAAAGCTGCTGCCCCCTGAGCTGCGTTATTCGCTGATGCGATTCCAAAAATAAAACTTCCCCCGGCCGCAATCAGCTGAATATCAATTGGAAGCAGACTATGATGCATCCCTGTCATGGTAAGCGGTGCATAAAAGAACCCAAATACCATTCCTCCGATTACTCCCAGGCTGTTATGAAGCCACAGAATTCCATTTGTAATTACATCACCCAAACCTCTCATGATGCCCCCTACACATATAAATGTAAGAAATGCTGTAATTAAAACGGAGATCATTGGAGTTAAAAGATTATTCAGTGCTTCCGGAATTCTTCTGTGGAGCCATACTTCCAGTTTCGACAGTATAAAGCTGGAAGCGAGAATCGGCAGAACCGTTCCCTGATATCCAACTTTCTCGATTGTCAGGCCGAAGATACTCCAAACCGGTACTTCATGTTTTAAAATTGCATCTCCATAACTGTACGCATTTAAAAGATCTGGATGAACCATGATCATTCCCAATACGGCTCCCAGATATGGATTGCCTCCAAACATCTTTGCTGCAGAGAAACCAATCAAAATTGGAAGAAACGTATACGCTGCTCCGGAAAACATATTGATCATTGATGCTAAATCTTTTAATCCGGTATGAACATCAATTACCGATTGTCCTCGATAGAATAAATCCGATGCAGTCAAGACATTATTTAATCCCATCAGCAGACCAGATGCAACCAGCGCTGGAAGGATTGGCACAAACACATCCGAAAGCATCTTTACGATTTTCTGAACCGGATTCAGTTTTTTATCTGCTTCTGCCTTTACTTGTTCTTTTGTTCCTGATTCCACATCTGCCAGACGGATGAATTCTTTATATACTTCATTGACAGTACCGCTTCCAATAATAATCTGAAACTGGCCGGCATTGCTGAAATCCCCTTTGACGACTTCAATTAATGCCAGTTTATCCCGATTAACTTTACTCTCATCTTCCAAGACAAGGCGCAATCTCGTTGCACAGTGAGCAGCATTTCGAATATTTTCTTTTCCTCCCACTGCATTTAAAATTTGTGTTGCGGCTTCTTCATAATTTACTTTTCCCATTCTTTTCTCCTCTCATTTGTAAGATCATTGACTCATATGCTCTTAAATACAAAATTCCGGATGTATATTTCATATCAGGATAATTGGAAATTAGAACTTTTGCTCCTTCTAATGAAATTTTATATGCTGTTTCTTCTTGATAGAAATTACAAATTACAATTATGTTTTGATTCCCCAGAATCCTACAATAAGAAAATACGCTTGGATTTTCCCGATCCATCAGCTGATAACTTCCATGCCGCAGCACTTTTGATTTTTTTCTTAACCGGATCAGTGTCTGATAAGTATAGAAAACAGAATCTTCATGTTCCAGACAATCTGCCACATTGATTTCTTTATAGTTTGGATTCACTTTCATCCATGGAATCCCTTTCGTAAAACCAGCATTTTTTTCCTGTGACCATTGCATTGGGGTTCTCCCGTTATCTCTTGCTTTTTTATGGATTGATCTTAAAACGTCGTCTTTTGAGAATCCTTGATTTAATCGATCTTTGTAAACCTGCTGTGTCTCAATATCCGGATAATTGGATATTTCATTCGAATAAAAATTTGTCATACCAATTTCTTCTCCCTGGTAAATATAAGGTGTCCCTTTCATTCCATGCAGAAGAATTGCCAGCATCTTGGCACTCAGCTCACGATATTTTCCCTGATCATTTCCCCACCGTGACACAATTCTTGGCAAATCATGATTATTCCAAAACAAGCTGTTCCATCCCTTGGCTTCCATTGTGGTCTGCCATTTAGACAGCACATCCTTCAATTCAATCAAATCAAGATCTTTTAAATCCCAGCGATGTTTCCCTTTGACTTTGTCCAGATGAATCTGTTCAAACTGAAAGATCATACTCAATTCTTTCCTTTCAGGATCACAAAACAATTTTGCATTTTCCGTTGTAGCACCCCATGTTTCTCCGACGGTTAAAAGATCTTTATCTCCAAAGGTTTCTCTGGCCATTTCCTGGAGATATTCATGGAGATGAGGGCCATTTTCCTTAATATACTGATCTGGAACCTTTCCGATCAGATCAATCACATCCATCCGAAATCCTCCGATTCCCTGATGAATCCAAAAATTCATTATTTTATAAATTTCCTGACGCATTTTAGGATTTTCCCAATTGAGATCCGGCTGCTGTTTAGAATAGAAATGCAGATAATATTCATCGACTTCCGGCACATATTCCCATGCAGATCCTCCAAAATTAGACATCAATTCATTTGGCTCTTTTCGCCAGATATAATAATCATGATATGGATTATCAATGGATTTTTTTGCCTCCTGAAACCAGGCATGCTGATCGCTGGTATGATTCACTGCCAAGTCTAGAATGATTCTGATACCCATTTCCCTGCATTTTCGAATCAGCCGGCGCATATCATTCATTGTTCCATATTCTGGATGAATTGTTTTGTAATCACTGATATCATATCCATTATCTACATTTGGTGATTGAAAGACCGGATTCAGCCAGATTACATCAATCCCTAGTTTTTTCAGATAATGAAGCTTCTTTATGATGCCGCAGATATCACCAATTCCATCCTGATTGCTGTCATAGAAACTTCTTGGATAAATCTGATATACAACACTGGACTGCCACCATTTTTCTCCCATTTGTTTTCCTCCCTTGTTTCTTAACTATGATTGCATTATAATATTCTCAAATCAGAAATTCTTGTACAATCTTTTAAAAAAATATCACTATATTATCCTATGGAGAAAAATATGAACAAACAAGCTTTAAAAGAACAAAAAGAACATGGAAGCTTTGATTTTCCATTTCATATCATTTCCCACACAGATAATCTGGGAACCTACAACGTATCCTTCCATTGGCACGATGAAATTGAGATAATTTATCTTGAATATGGAGAAATCAATATCCGCTGTACCGAAAAAGAATATCATTTAATGCCAGGGGATTTTTATATTATCAATTCCAATGAACTGCATCAAATCTCCGGGAAAACCCCGTCACTTCACCACGCAATTATTTTTCATCCTCATTTTCTGGATTTTAGTATTTTTGACAAGGCAGAAGAAAACTTTATTCATCCTATCACCAGTGGAACTGCGGGATTTATCCCAAAGATTCATCAAGATCGCTGCTATTCTCATTTTCTAAAACGTCTTGTAGAAACTTCTTCAAAACAATATCTTTCTATCAAAATTCTTCTTTATGCGCTGATCGATCAACTTTATCAAAAAGATCAAATCACAGTGGAAAAATATACAGAAACACAGGAGAATCTGAAAAAAATTATTTCTTATATTCAAAAAAATTATAATGAACCACTGACTCTAAACCAAATTGCTCAGCAAATTATGATTACGCCAAATTATCTATGCAAATATTTTAAAAAGAAAATGGGAATAACAGTATTCCAATACATCCAGCAATACCGCATTAATCAGTCTATTGATTTGCTGCTTCAGTCAGATCTTCCTATCATAAACATTGCTATGCAGTGCGGTTTTGATAATCTATCATATTATATCCGCACTTTTAAAAAGCAGACAGGTATTACCCCAAAACAATACCGCAAAAGACCTAAACAGCAAAAAATCTCTAATAAAAAAGAGCTTCTGTCCAGTCTTTAATTTACTGAAACAGAAACTCTCCTGCAGATTTTTATAAATAATCAATATACTTCCGCACCAAATGGCATCAGTGCTAATTTTGCCAGTTTAAAATGCTGAAGTCCGAATGGAATTCCAATAATGGTGATACACAAGACAATCCCAAAGATTAGATGTTCTACCGCCAGCCAAAATCCGGACGCGATCAGCCAAACAATATTCATAAGAAAAGATCCTGCACCGCCTCCATATCTTACTTCCTTTCCAAATGGGAAAAAGCTCAATGACGCCATCTTAAAACACTGCACTCCCACCGGGATTCCGATAATCGTAATGCACCAAAGACATCCTGCTGCACACCACGATAAACCGCTTAATATTCCTCCGCATATGAACCAAATTAAATTTCCAAAACATCCCATTACATATCCCTCCTCTACTTGCCATCTCTTAATTGTTTCAGATCTGACAGAATCTTTTCTATCTGACAGATTGTTTCCTCTATTTGTTCTTTTGCCTGTCCGATCTTTGAATGAACCATATAATCAGATACAGGATTATCAAAAAATATATCGGTGATTTTCAAAAAATCACTGATTTCCAAATCCAGATTCAGAAACATCCGAACATCGTTTAATTCTCTTCGAAAGATCCCAAGATGATCCCTGGCTTCTTCCAAGTATGTTTTTGTATCTTTTATCCTGGAATGTTTCACTATATCAATAAATAAACCGCCTCCAAACAAATCTGCCAGGCTCCAGTTTTTCGCGCTTTCCAAACGTTCCCTTGCTTTTCGAAGGCTTGACAATGCGGTTTCTCCTGCCTCTAGTGCCTCCGTAATCTCCAGTTTTTGAATCTCATCATTCATACATTTTAACCTCGTTTCTTTTATCTTATGATGTTTTGTATCAGTTTTTTCTATAAAAAAATAAAAAGACCTTTATCATGACCTAAGCCACAATAAAAGTCTTGCTATCTCATTTGATACGGCTGTGCTGCATACACAGCGGGTGACGATCTCAAACCCACTCACTCCTGAGTGTTCAGCTACTCCCTTTCATCTGCTCTGCTGAGATGAATATATCACCCAAATCCCCTTCCTGTCAATAGATTTTCTTCATTTGTCAGAAAAATATCAGAAAATTATTTTTCCTGTATTAATTCCTCAAACATCCGGTTTAGCTTTGCTTTTACTACTTCCTCACTCCAGGACGGATCTGCTTCATAGAGTTTCTTCTTTTCTTTGAAAAAACATGGTGTGTAATAATAATTATACTGATCCGCAATCTCAGGATGCTCTGCCTCATCTATGATTTTTACATCCACATTCTGATATTCAGGGTGTTCTTCTTTGAGTTTTTCCATAATGCTTTCTGCCTGACGGCAGTATGGACATCCCGGATATTCAAACAACATAATTTCCATTTTTCTCTTCCTCCTTTATAAATACTTACATGCCTCTCTTAAACTCAATGCCGCCATTTGCGGTATGCTTCTATAAAGCCGCAAAACCACTGCGGATCTGTTTTTGAATAATCTCTGAGACTCCATCCAATTGCTTTCTGAATAAAAAAATCGTCCGAATCTAAATTGTTTTCAATAATCTTTGCCAAAAGTTCCGGTTTCGTTTGTTCTTTTCGTCACAGCTGATGGTCAATGACAACCCTTCGCAGCCCAAAATCATCATTTAATGACAACTGCTCCATCAATGCATCTACTCGATCATCTTTTAATCCAATCTAACCAATCACCTGATTCAAAGAGTCAATCGTATCCCACTATGATTTTTCTAATTTTATTCAATGATGGTTCTCCATCTTATTTTCTGACGCCGGATATCAAACAATTTACAGCCGAAGTCCTTTGATATCTTTAATTCTTGACAATATGATACTGCAGTTCATATGAAGGATACCCGGAAGCTGATCCATCTCCTCCTGAATCAGCCGATCCAATTCTTCGTTGGAAGCAGTTACCGCATGAACATGCAGTTTATTTTCACCGGTTACCCGATAAATCTGTGTGACCTTTTCATTTTTTTTCAAACGTCCGACAACCTCATCCAGTGCTTTGTGCGAAACTTCCAGCTCAAAGAAACAAGAAACGACCCCGCTGATCTTTTGGGGATTGATAATCGTTGTGTATTCTTCAATGATTCCCTTCTTCTCCAGAGCCTGAATACGCATCTTCACAGCAACTCTAGAAATTCCTACCTTTTCTCCTATTTCCGAATATGACATCCTTGCATTTTTCATTAATAGTCTAAGAATTTTTTGGTCCAAAGCATCCAATCCATCGAGAAACATTATCTTCCACCTTTCCTTCTCTTTCTCATCTTAATGCATTTTCCTATAAAATACAATTGCAGAATTGCATTTCTTTTCAAATACTGGTACAATTAATTACGAAACGTAATTTATAAATTACATTATGAAAGGATTCAAGACAATGCAGCAAAATCTCACAGAAGGCCCTGTTATGAAAACAATGATGAAATTTGCAGTTCCTATGATTGTTGGAAATCTGCTCCAGCAGTGTTATAATATCGCAGACACTCTGATCGTTGGACGATTTCTTGGTGCTCGTGCTTTGGCGGCAGTGGGATCTTCCTTTACTCTTATGACATTCCTTACCTCTATTTTACTTGGATTATGCATGGGCAGCAGTACCGTATTTTCCATTTATTACGGTCAAAAAAATTGGGAGCGTTTTAAAGATTCTGTTGGAACTTCTTTTCTTCTGATTGCCATCCTCACAATTCTTCTTACTGCTGCATCTTTCCTGCTTCTAAACAAAATCATTCTTTTCTTGCAGGTGCCAGAAGAAATCCAGCCGTTAATAAAAGAATATCTAATTGTTATTTTCCTTGGAATCGCTGCTACTTTTTTATATAATTATTTTTCTTCATTTCTCCGTGCTATTGGAAATTCTGTAATTCCATTAATTTTTCTGGCATGTTCTGCGTTTTTAAATATTGGTCTGGATCTTTTTTTTGTGGTGGGGCTGTCCCGCGGAACTGCAGGTGCTGCGGAAGCAACTGTTATTTCCCAATACATCTCTGGAATCGGAATCTTTCTATATATGTGGATAAAGTTTCCTGCCATCCGCTCCTGCCTTTTCTGCTTTCGAATCTCCAGCCTAAAAGAAATCGCAAATTTTTCCGTACTGACCTGTATCCAACAATCTGTTATGAATCTGGGAATCCTCATGGTACAAGGTCTTGTTAACAGTTTCGGCACAACCATCATGGCAGCCTTTGCCGCTGCGGTCAAAATTGATTCTTTTGCATATATGCCAGTGCAGGACTTCGGAAACGCTTTTTCAACTTTTATCGCTCAAAATTATGGTGCAGATAAAAAAAACAGAATTCGTCAGGGAATTATGGGAGCTCTTTTTTCTGTTATGGTTTTCTGTATCTTAATTTCCATTTTAATCTGGCTTTTTGCAAGACCTTTGATGCTTCTTTTTATCGAACCTCAGGAAACTGCTATTTTATCAGAGGGAATCCGGTATCTGCATATTGAAGGAAGTTTTTATTGCGGTATTGGCTGTTTATTTTTGCTGTATGGTCTTTACCGTGCACTGGAATACCCTGGAATGTCTTTGATTCTTACAATCATTTCTCTTGGTACAAGGGTGCTGCTGGCATATCGGCTGTCTGCCACTGCAGCTCTGGGTGTAACCGGAATCTGGTGGTCTGTTCCCATCGGATGGTTCCTGGCTGACCTCGTTGGAATCGTATATTTCTGGAAAAAGAAAAGGGTATCTATGTTATCCTGAATCTTTCTCTTTCTTCTATATTCACCTTGAAATTTTCACTGTAGTACGGTAAACTATGAAAGAGATGAGTACAAAAAGGTATCGCATCTTAGCGATACCTTTTTGCGCTTTTTTCGGGTCTTCGACCTATACATTATGATACAAGGAGGATAATAAATTTTATGTTGGAAGCAATAAGTGATGCAATCTACAAAGTGGATGATGTCATATGGGGCTGGTGGCTGATCGTTTTATTATTTGGAACCCATATTTTCATGACATTAAAAACCCGATTTATTCAATGGAAATCCATTACAAAGGGAATCAAGCTTTCCGTTACAAAAGATCCGGATGCGGAAGGAGAAGTTTCTAATTTTGGAGCTCTTACTACCGCTCTTGCCGCAACCATCGGAACTGGTAATATTGTAGGTGTAGGTACTGCCATTGCCTTAGGCGGACCCGGAGCCGTACTCTGGTGCTGGCTGTCTGGTGTCTTTGGAATTGCTACAAAATATTCAGAATCACTGATTGCAGTAAAATATAGAGTAAAGAAAAAAGACGGAAGAATGCAAGGCGGTGCAATGTATGCTCTTTCCCGCGGTCTCAAATGGAAAAAACTCGGAAAAGTCCTTGGTATGATATTTGCCATCTTTGCCGGATTCGCTTCTTTTGGAATCGGATGTGCTACGCAGGTCAATGCAATCGCTAATGTCGTAAAAGCAAATACTGGAATTCCAGTATGGATTGTTGGTGTTGTTGTTGCCATTTTAACTGCATTTGTTATTTTTGGCGGAATCAAATCTATTTCCAGTGTATGTGAAAAGCTGGTTCCTTTTATGGCAATTTTCTATGTTTTAGGATGTGTGATCATTCTTTGTCTGAATTATGACTATATCATTCCGGCAATTAAAACGATCTGTCATCTTGCCTTCCAGCCTGGCGCTGCTGCCGGAGGACTTGCTGGAACTGGTATTATGATGGCAATGCGTTATGGAATTGCCCGTGGATTGTTTTCAAATGAATCTGGTATGGGATCCGCTCCGATTGCCGCTGCCGCTGCTCAGACACGAAATCCCGTCCGTCAGGCACTCGTTTCATCTACCGGAACTTTTTGGGATACTGTCGTTGTTTGTCTTATGACAGGACTGACATTAGTTTCTACAATTATGAAAAATCCGTCCATCAATGTCAACGAAATCACAGACGGCGGCATATTAACAACCCTTGCTTTCGGCCAGATTCCTTATTTTGGACCAATCATCCTGACACTGGGAATTGTCTGCTTTGCTTATTCTACCGTTCTTGGATGGGCATATTACGGAGAACGCGCAGTGGAATACTTTTCCGGTAAAAAAGGACTGATTCCCTACCGTGTTCTGTACATTATAGTTGCAGCAATCGCTCCGGTTGTTACTCTGGATGTTGTATGGGCTCTTGCTGATATTTTGAATGCTCTGATGGCAATTCCTAACCTGATCGCGGTACTTTTGCTGTCTAATGTCATATCAAAAGAAACTAAGATTTACATCAATAATCTGGACGCATGGGATGATACCCCCGTACCAATTGTAGATGACTGATCTGATCCAATGGATAAAAAAATTTCGCACCTGCTATTTCAGCAGAGGGCGAAATTTTTTTATGCCTGCAGATTTCGCATAATAAGGATTTTCTCTTCGCTTTGGACAATAACGATTGATCTTAGATCTTTCGCGTTTCAAACACATCTTTATCCAGTTCTTCTACCTGAAGAACGAAGTCGAACCGGTCTGTCATGGTACACATCCAGAAATCATCTTCTGGAAATACTTCTGATGTTTCCCGGCGAAAGAATTTTTGTACAGAAGGCTCTTTTCTAAGTTTGCTCAATGCGGTTTCCATATCAAAAGGATTCTCTTCCAAAAGACTTTTGATATACTCCGCACAAAGCAAATCTTCTGGTGCGGACTCTTTTCCTTCCAGGCCCATACACACCAATGACACATGGGAAAAGTCTTTTTTCTTGATATAATGTGCAATCGCTTTGGCATTCACCAGACTTCCTGTTAATATAATGTCGGCTTTGCGGGCATTAGCAACTCCCTGTGTCCCTGCACTGGTCGTATGCACGATCGTCTTTCCTTCCAAATCTATCTTTTCAGCCTGAGACGGAGAATTTCCCAGATCAAACTCTGGCAGAATCACTCCATGACGTTCTCCCGCCAGCAGATAATCCGGGTGTTCCTCTTTGAGCCGATATGCTGTTTCTTTTAAGCCTACTGGCAGGATTCTGGCTACTTTGTTAGCCATTAGATAGCATTCCAGAGAAAATGCCCGAAAAACATCAATAATCACAGCACATCCTTCCGCCTTCTTTGCGCCTTCAATCATTTGCAAAATTTCAATTGTCATACTGATCTCCTCCTGTCACTGTAAAATCATTCTAGCCTTTTACAAAGAGTCTAGCAAAAATACAGGAGAAAATCAAATTCTATACGACTTCGTTTTATTAAAAAAGCTCTGGCATCATCATATGTCAGAGCCTTTTCTCCATTTATTTTTCTTCACTCGCTTTTGCTGCATTTTCAATACAGGCAATTGCATTCAAACTTCTTGGGTATCCAATATATGGAAGGCACTGAGAAACCACTTTGATCAAAAAATCTTTATCATTTCCAATTTTCATATTTCCCCCTGCATGAGATATCAGCTGAGGTTCGCATCCTCCCTGTGCCGCAAGGAAACAAAATGTAATCATCTCTCTTTGTTTGTAATCCAAGCCAGTTCTTGTATAATAGTCACCAAAGCAGTTGGCTGCAAGCCAGCGGTTGATATGTCCGCCTTTCCAGAAATCTTCCATTCCGTTACCAAAAATATCCACCTGAGCCTGAGCACCTTTTTCCAGGCGATCTTCCATCGTTGTCGTAGCCTGACCCTCCAGCGGAAGCCCTACCCCCTGCTCTTTCAGATAATTATTTACAGCGTTCAAAAATGGATATACCCTTCCAAATCCAAGATAATCTATGGCCTGATATACCATTTCCTTCAGCATGACCGGAGTCATTCCTCCTTCCATGGCTTCTGGAAGCATATCCTTAAATGCATCAATGCTCTGACTTCCTGTCAAAGTCGCCATAATCGCGAGATATCTTGTCGTATCATCCAGCTGCTGATCTGGTTCGTTTACAACCTCATCATAGGCAAACGCTTTCCAACGCTCCATAAATTCAGGATCTGTATTCTTTAAACTGTCTTCGTGCAGCATATCATGTCCCCCCTGTTCTATTTCAGCTTACCATATTCTTCATCAGCGACTTCTTCCAGCCATTCGTTGGAGCTGCCTTCTGCCGGCACTTCAATTGCAAGATGCTGGAACCAACTGTCTTTCGCCGCTCCATGCCAATGTTTTACTTCCGGCGGAATATTCACAACATCGCCTCCATGAAGTTCCTGGGCTTCTTTTCCCCACTCCTGATAATATCCTCGTCCTCCGGTGCATAAAAGTATCTGGCCTCCTTTGTGATGGATATGCCAATTGTTGCGGCATCCAGGTTCAAAAGTCACATTGCCGACGCCGACTCCTTCTGTTGTCAGCATTTTCAAATAACTCTGTCCAACAAAATACTGAGCAAATGCCGTGTTGGGATCTCCTATTTCGAATACGGCTCCGCCACCTAAGTCTTTTTTCATCTGTTCTTCGTTCATTTGATCTTCCCCCATTTCTGCTATGGTATCTATGACCATATGATCTGATTTTGTTTCTAATCATATGGTAATCTCTAAAAGCAGAAAAGTCTAATGCTTTATTGGAATAAAGAATCATGCCTGCGCCGCATAATTTTACGCAGACATGTCCTTGATATTTTATATATGATTCTTATAATCTGATTCAATGTTATTTCACCAACTGCATATTCTACCGGCAGAATGTGAGGTTCTGCACAATAAAAAAACGCCTCACTGCCTCTGCATGTGAAACGTCATTGTTCCTTACTTAACCTGATATCGTCAAAGATTATCAAATCTTATTATCTTTATAAAGATCATCTGCCCTTTCATTCTTCACCTTTATTTCATTGCCTCCTGATACAGAGAAATAATATCTCCCAAAAGACTTTTTCCTGCCTGATCAGAATCGTAAAGATTCATGGCAATAACATATTCCGGATTATCAGCCGGAGCCATGGAAGTAATCCAAATACTATTTTTCTTTTTATTGCTCAGCTCCCCAGTTCCTGTTTTCAATCCAATAGATATCTCTTTGCCGCCTGAAGTAATTGTATTTTTTCCAGTCAGCTGCTTTGTATAATACTCCCCTGTTTCCTTCATGATGCTTCGCAGCTGGTCCGCAGTTTCTTTATCTGTTACTTTCTTATATTCCTGCGCTTCAGTCTTCATTTCATAAATCTTGTCTTTGCCTGTCCCATGATAGATGGATCGTATTGCATAGGGCTTCATCATTATGCCTTCATTAGCAATCGTCTGGACCAACATTGCCGCATTAACAATCGTCAGCCGAACCTCATTTTGTCCAATAGCTGTCCATGCAGTCTGTATATCAGAAAAATTTGTTTTTTGGTTCCCGGCATAAAATTTTGAGGATACCGTTCCAAAATCCAGCTTTAGATTTTTTCCAATCAGAAAACGGTCTGCCAAATTTTCAAGATTCTCCTGCTTAAGATATTTCTGCCCCATGGTACCAAAATAAACATTAGAACTGTGCAGAAACCCTTTTGCCAACGAAATCCTTCCATAAGAAGCGCCGCCGCTGTTGCTTAACGTGGTAGTTCCAATTTTAACGCTCCCTTTATCCTCTATTTCTTCATTTTCCAGACCTTCTTCCAAAATACCAACACTTGTCGTAATTTTATAAATACTTCCCGGAACGACAGGATTAAGCAGAGGCTTGATATAGCCTCCTGCTTCGTTTAATTCCTCTTTCCAGTGTTGTGTTAAATGATTTCCATTAACAGACGGTGTAAAAGCACATGCCTTGATCTCTCCTGTCTTTGCGTCCATAACAATGGCAGATCCTCTTTTATTCTGCTTTTCCAGAAGATGATATGCGTATTTTTGAAGATCGCTGTCAATTGACATCTGTATAGTCGCTCCTTTTTCTTCCCCTACTTCTGCAGAATAAAGCTCATCCTGATACATCTCATATAACCCATAGGTTTCCGCACTGTCTTTTCCTTCCGTAATTCCTACAAGAAGAGTATAGGCAAATGGATCATCATACTGAATGACCTGCTTATTTCCATCTTCCTTGGCAGAAGCAATCACAGTCCCATCTGCATCAATAATATCTCCACACAGAACCTTCCGATCTTTTGACACTAGTTCTTCTTTTTGCTGATATGCATATGTCTCATCGTGGTTTGTATTACGAATGGTCGTCCATAAAATGGACAATATCATAATTCCTGCCAAAATAAGTGTAAGAACAGAAATGATTTGAATTCTTTTCCTTCTGTAATCTTTCAAATTTTCATTCTCCTTTACTTAAAATGCTGAATCTTGCAATATACTTATCTGTCACTTGCTTCTAATTTTTATATTCTTCACCGCCACTCTTCCTCCGTCCAAGTTTCAGAAGATTGTCATCTGCCATATCTCCCCTCTATCTTGTCAACCCAGAAGTGCGAAACCGGTACTTTTCCAGTTCCAATGTGACGCGTGGAGCAATCTTAATCCGTATATTCCGCTGAAATGTCATACTAACTTCGCCTTCAAATCTCTTTCCATCACTGACACCAGACATCAATTCCTGTCTTCCATTATGTCTTCTGCATCTAGTCACTCTAAAGCCATATGCTGTCTCTGTTATCTGAATAAATTCTTGGGACATATAATATCGTCCCTTTTTCGCTTGTTCCATAATTCGAACATCACAGTTCTTTCCCCTGCCTAAAAGACACGGATACTTTTTGATGCTTCCAGACTGATCACTGCCCTGTTCATCATAAAAATCATAATAAAGAACTTTTCCTCTGTATGTTTCAGGTTTGGGTGCTGGCCCGATTTTTTTGTCTTCTCTGCGTTTCTGAACTTTCTCCCGCAGAAGGCGAATGATCAGATATAAAAGAAATCCGTCTACGAAAATCAAAACCCACAGTCTCTGAAAAAAAATAAACATCTTACTCCTCCTATCTTGCCTGGTGTCCAGATATAAGCAGTACAACAAAAGAAACAATCAGGAGAACTGCAAAATAGATGACTGATCCGCCAATACCACATAATACTTTGACAACAGCTCCGCAGGAAATCCATAAAATTCCGCCAAGCAACAGTATTTTGTCATGAATGGCTGGTTTTTTCTTTTTCAGGGATAAAAGCAGCGCAGTCAAGCATCCAAATATAATCACCAGCCATGTGACAGCGGCGGCAATTTGATGCATTTGATATACCTGAATCATTCCTTCATAAATCAGCAGTAACAGTGCAGCCCAGAAAGCACTTTTTATGATTTGCCATATATTTTCTAACATCTGATTTCGGTTAGATTGATTCAATTCCTGAAGGAGAATCCTTCGTACTTCAATTTCTTCCTGCAGAAAACGATTTTTTGCAGCGTCCTTCTCTGGTTCCGAAAAACTTTTCAGCCGTCTGCGAACTGCTTTTCTGGCGTCTTCCAAAGGTTCTTTCATGGAACAATGATAAAGGAAAAACAGCCGGCCTTCAAATGGCATATTTTCATAATCCAGCACTTCATTTAATATTTGGGCCGCCGGATCCCTCAGGAGCTTTTCTAATTCCGGAAACCATTTTAATGTGCACAAATGCCAGAACTTATCTTTCTTTTCTTTGTCTGCATCCGGATAACATATGTAATAATAACAAAATAGATTAAACTGAACTTCATCCTTCAGGCTTTCACTTTCGAAAATCCTTGATGCAATATTATCCAGTACGAAATGATATTCTTCCTGATTCTGAGACTGATTGACGGAAAGGAGCAATTCCAGCAATTCTTCATCCGATGCAATACAAGTTTCATTCTTCCTGTGGTTCATTTCTCCTTTTTCAATCTTTCTCTGAATCTTTTCCCAATCCAGTTTCAAATCCGATGCAATGTCTCTTATTTCCTGCTCTTGTATTTGGAGAAAATCCGAATTCTTTCCATTTATTTCTTTTAAAAATTCATCCTGCCATTCTTTTTCTTTCTTTTGATATTCTTTCGGCGCAAGCATTGCCAGTTCCTGTCGTGCTGCCTTCCATAGTTCCCAATTCTGCATATTATCAAAAGAAACCGTGTTTAAAAGCTTTCGCAGACGATTGGTTAATTCTTTTCTGGCTTCTCCTCCTGAAATAGTTTTATCCAAAACAAGAAGCTTGTTTTTTTCCTCTTCATCCCCTGTACCAGTAAACAGATCCAGCAGTTTTTGTATAACTGAATCCATAAATTGTTCTCTTAACGGAGCATATGCAGTCCACCATAATTCCATTTCTTCTGAAGAGACAGTATGTTCTAATATTGTTTCCGCTTTCTTTTGCAGACCCGGACTTTTTTGCATCACTGCGTTTTGAATTTTATATTCAATGTCTTCACGTATTCCCGTTTCCAACAAAATCTTCAGATATTCTTCCAGCTGTTCTACTCCGTTTTCTTCTGCCTGCATCATCCATTCTACGGTCTGGTGGATTAGCTTTTCCCATACAGACAAATCCATTTCACATGAAAATGCCCGAAGCATCCGGCAGTAAACACTAAAAAATTCAGAAGACAAACAAAACGACTCTTTTTGTTCTAATAAAATAGCCGTTATCGTCAGAAAACCCCTTCTCTTCTCCTCATCCATCCATACTTGATTATAAGCTTCCTGATATTCATCAATGCCAAACTTTTTCCAATTTACAGGAATGTCTCTTTCTGCCATTTCAAAAACAAAATGCCAGACATAATCATTTTCATTGACAGAAAAATGTTTTTTTTGAAAATTTTCTCCGATTTCTTCATATAATTCACTGTGCTCATGAAATAATTCACTCATCTGGATCAGAATATCATCATAAAAACATTGGGAATTCAGTTCTCTTCCCTGCTGCATGGAAATAACCTGATCATACTGCTCTGTGGAATCTTCTGGTCCAAAGTAAAATCTTGCTCCCTTCGGCTTTTTAGAAGAAAGCATACAATACTTTGGTACCATCGGTGCAATAAAGTTCAGCTCTTTCCTCCAGCATCCCGGAAACATATGATAGATATGACACATAACCTCTCTGGAAAGCACCTGGTAGCTTTCAAAGTCGTCTTCCGCCAGATCCTGGTCTGTGATCAGCACTTTCTTCGCACCGGACAATCCCAAAAGAATCTGTTTGAGAAAATATGCATCTGTGCATTCATCTTCCCAGCTTTTTAACATATGTCTTAATTCTATTCCATCATCATACTCAAGAGTCAAACGCTTTAGACAAATCTTGTCTTTCCTTTTCTTTTCCTTATCGAATGATGTTACCGCAAGACAGGCAAGAAAACTCTCTTCCCCGCTTTTTTCCGGCACAAGGACATGAGTCCAGATATTTGGGTGATGATCACCTTGAATCAATGAACTGCAGGATGTTGTTCCGCCTGCAATATAACGATCCTCACAGAACATCACATATTCCATCGGAAAGGCTTTTTGTTCTCCCAGAAGCATTGGTACCCAGTCTTTGGAAATCTGTTCCACTCTTTTATTTTCCGCCGGATCCTCTGGCGTACTAGATCCGAAAATTCCCAATCTGCTGTGCCTGCTTTTATCAAAAAATTCTGGCGCAGCAGTATAATAATACTGATTAAATCCATATTTCATTCTTTATCTTCCCTTTCTGTCTTGCTCTGAATCAAGGCCATCGCTATCCGTGCGAAAGCTTCTCCAATTCGAATGGGACCATACTTTCTATCTAATTTATAAGTCATGATTCTTCCATTGTTCATCTTCCCGGTTTAAGATTTTCTCTTCCCTATAAACCTGCCCTTTTTCAGAAAAAATACGCCAACCGCAGCAATCAAAATGACAATAATAGTTATCATAATGAAAGTACGCTGTTCAGCTCCTGATTTTGCACGAAACCGTTCCCACCAGGACGGATTATATTCTTTCCTGATATCATCAAATTCACTATTTTCAGCATGTTCTCCTCTGACCAGGACAAGTGAACCATCCTCTGAAGTTACGATAACATGAAGAGAATAAGCATCCCCAATCATCTTCATATCCTCTTCATCCAGACCGGCTTCTCCCACATAACAGTGAAATGTGCTGTTTTTTGTTGTTTTACTCATCAAAGACCGGTCATCGATCAAATATTCTACTTTTCGATTGCTTAATTTCAATACCTTCCCATTCGTATTATAAAGCCGTATCAAGGCCTGATAATATCCGCTGTCAGGATTCCCAATCTCCTTATCGATAACATAACGGGCAATAATCTTACTATGATAAATCAAAAAAATTTTTGTACTTTCCATATCAGAAGATGAGACTTTTAGACTCCACTTTCCCTCTGAGACATCTGATACGGTATAATACGCATATGTAGTATCATCTGTATGTTTTTCTTTAAAGCCCACATTTTGATTTTTTGAGTTTCGAATCTCCTGAAGTTTTGGATTTCCAGAACTATATACAATCAGATCAATGGATTCGATGCTCATATCCGGAATAGTAAAACTGAGTTCCCCATCCATATTCACACGTTCTTCATTGGCCCAGCCATCTTCTTCCGGATCATAATATTCTTCAAAGGGATATCTTTCATCTGCCAAAATCTTTACACTGCCTGTTGCCGATAAAAATGCTGCTATGAGCAGCAGCAGAAACCAGCTCCTTAATCTTTTTTGTCCTCTCTTTTCCTTTTCACTCATAGCTCCTCTCCTATCTTTCTATCCAGAATTGATTCCTGTGATTCTTGCAATAGTCCAATATTTCACAGGTATCATGCTTTTTTTCATTTTCTTTCCATTTCCATCATAAAATATTTATTCCAAAAGCCTATTCTTTCACTCCGGTCATTTCTTATATCTTTTTCCATACTTTTTCTTTCTTGATGCTTTTTTCCCGAACGGCAGATTTTCGCAGATTTTTGATAAAACAAAATACAGCAGATTTTTAAACGGAGTGGAAATATAATACCGGAACAAGATCAACATACGATTCTTTGACCGCTCATCTTCTACGGCGTCTTCCTCCATTTCCACAGCTGACATAACCACCATAATCCCAATCATCGCCATCGTGACACATTTGGATGCTCCTCCATTTGAAATAAATGGTATTGGCATTCCAAAAATCGGAAATAGCCCATAATTGCTGGCGGTCATAAAAATTGCCTGAATCCAGATCATAAAGGAAATTCCAAAAGCCATTCCGCTGTTATACTCATGCCGCGTAGACAAGACAATCTTCTTTCCTTCCCAGAACAACAAAAAGAAAAGAAGCAGCAATAAAACTGGACAGATATTTCCAAACATCTCAGATATCGCCACGAAAATCATATCAGAATCAGCATTCGGCACCGTACTGACTTCAGTCGAATCTTTCCCCAACAAACCTCCGTCACGAACCCCAACTCTGGCCCGATAATTTTGATAGCCAGTATCCCCATTATCCCATTTTGGATGGGTCCAGCAGTAAAATCTGGTCTTAACTTTTCCGTATTTTGGAATATAGAATTTTTCCAGAGCGTTGGCATCTCCATAATAAGCATAATAGTTATATATTTTTGAAAAATAGTAACGGTTTAGAAACTCTTCCTTGTCATCCTGATCTGCAAACAAATAAGACATTGCAATTTTCATAGACTGATTCTTACGATCCGTAATAAAACTTTTCATATCGCTATAGCCGATTTTTTCTTTTTCTTTAAACATTGCTGCAACCGCTTGAGCTTCTTTCTTATCCAACGCTCCATTTTGGGCATTTTCGACCATTTTTTCCAGTTGTTTTTGCGTTACTGTCCGATTCTCTTTTTCATGACTTTTTTCCTGCATATAATCTGCCAGGTATGGTCGGAAATCTTCAATAGTTCCGCTGCTTCCGTGATATCCACTGGCCGAGGACACTTCTTTATCATAAAAACATGTCATTAACTCTTTGGCAGAAATCTTCTTATTAATATTTTGTGTCATCATCGTGCCAACAAGCACTCCCAGCAAAATAGTCAAAACTCCTGCGGCAATCACAATCACAGAATATTTAATTTCCTGCATATAAACAACAATAAAAGCAATATAAACCAATAATACAATTAAAAGGCTTCCCATTTCATTAATTGCCAACATACCAATCATATTAATAACAGTGAAAATTGCCGACAACAGCAGCCGTTTCCTCTTTTCTGCCTTTGATCTACCCTGTTTGCACAAAAGGCATACCAAAACCATGAGAAAAATAACTTTTAAAATCTCTGTTATCGGAATCGATCCGATTCCAGGAAAGGGAAGGTTTGTCTTTGCTTCCGGATTGGCCTGTCCTCCCGGTCCTACTCCAAATAAAATCAACAAAAGATACAAAAGAACCGAAAAACAAGCCAGCAGAAAACTGAAGCCGTCCTCTCTGAATTTCCTGATTTTAATAAATAAAATTGCTGCTGCTACCGCTGACATATAAGAAGCCAGGAGAAGCAAAATCTTCCTCATAATAAAACGACCATTTAAACCTTGCTCTCCTGGAAATAAGAGCAGCAATTCCATAAAAACACCCCAGGTCAACAAAATAGCCGAATAGAGGACAATTTTTTGATTGCCTTCCAGAACATATAGAGTAACAAAATAAAAAACAATCGTTCCCAATGCAAGAATAAGGAAAAACTCCAAATAATGAATCCCAAAATAGGAAGCTTCTTCCCCGCTTCCCCTAACTCCCTTCATCAATGCAGGCACTAAAAGAAGCCCTTGATACAAGACCACCAGCCAAAGCGTTTTTTCCTTTTTCAATTTTTGAACCCAATTTTTCCATTCTTTTTTTGAAAAATTTTTCATTTATTTTCCCTCTCCAGCATCCTTATCTAGTTCTTATTCTTCTATCAAAATATCCTCTCATATATCTGTCCAGCTCTTTTCTGATCTTCTCTATATCTTTTGTATAAGTATCCATACGATTCAATCCGTTCTAAATGGCATACCAAGTCATGGGAGCCATAGCTCCTAAGAACACCATATTAATCATTAGATTTTCTATCCCGTAATCAAACTGCTGTATTACAAATACAGTAACAGCAAACAGCAGCATCCTTTTTCATGCACTGATTCTTTTACCCATAGCTGCCTATTTGACTTTTCTCCATACTCATCTGAAAATGTCCATTTCTCTGCCATTTTAATCTTATACTACTATATCTTATCAGAATATAAAATACAAGCGCAGAGAATGCAATCCCATTTTTTTACGATTCTTCCAAATTAACGTATTTTAAATTTTTCTTGTCAAAAATCTACTGTAACATAAAATAATTTATTCTATTGTTAAATCATCCACAATACCCGGGTTCAAAAAGTCTTGGGAAAGACTTGGATAAAATCTGAGCACAATAATAAAGGAAATCATAACATAAGGAATAAAAAAGAAAGGCAGAAAAACTGCCTTTTTACATCATTCATATTATAAAGTAAACGTATCAAACCGCCGCAAATGCCGCATCCAGAGCAGCAATCAAGTCTTCTGCTTTTTCAATTCCAATGGACAAGCGTATCGTATTGGGTTTAATTCTCTGCTGCTTCAGCTCTTCTTCCGTGCACTGACTGTGTGTCGTTGTTGCCGGATGAATTACCAGAGACTTCACATCTGCTACGTTTGCCAGCAGAGAAAAAATTGGAAGATGATCAATAAATTTCTGCGCCGTTTTTTCATCACCTTTTATTTCAAAAGTAAATATGGAACCGCCTCCATTCGGAAGATATTTTTGATAAAAAGAATGACCTGGTTCACTTTCCAATGATGGGTGATGTACGGCTTCAACTTGAGGGTGATGGCTTAAATATTCTACAATTTGAAGCGCATTGCTTACATGCCGCTCCATCCGCAAAGATAGGGTTTCCAATCCCTGAAGAAATAAAAACGCATGGAATGGAGAAAGTGATGCTCCAGTATCTCTCAATAAGACCGCTCGGATATAGGAAACAAATGCTGCCTCCGGTGCTGCATCTGCAAAGGAAACCCCGTGATAACTTGGATTAGGTTCAGAAATCCAAGGATACTTCCCCGATTTCTTCCAATCAAATCTCCCACTGTCAATGATCACACCGCCTAAGGCCGTTCCATGTCCTCCGATAAATTTTGTAGCTGAATGAACCACAATGTCAGCCCCATACTCAATAGGGCGAATCAGAAACGGCGTTGCAAAGGTAGAATCCACAACAAGAGGAATTCCATGGCGATGCGCAGTATCTGCCAGTTTTTCCAAATCAATTAAGTTAGAATGAGGATTTCCAAGGGTTTCTACAAAAATTGCTTTCGTGTTTTTCTGGATTGCCGCTTCAAAAGATCCTTCTGTCTCCGGATCAACAAATGTTGTTTGAATCTTTCTTGTCTGCGGCAGAGTATTGGATAAAAGATTATAGGTTCCGCCATAGATTGTTCTAGATGCAACAATATGTTCTCCTGCTCCAGCAAGTGCCTGAAATATATAATCAATTGCGGCTGCTCCAGAAGCCACCGCGATTGCTGCTGTTCCGCCTTCCAGAGCAGCAATTCTTTGTTCAAAGATATCTTCTGTAGGATTGGTCAGACGTCCATAGATATTGCCTTCTGCTTGAAGGCTGAACCGGTCAGCGGCATTCTGACAGTTCTCAAATACATAAGAAGTCGTTGCATAGATTGGAACCGCTCTTGCGTCCGTTGCCAAATCCGGGTGCTCTTGTCCAATATGAATCTGTTTTGTCTCGAATCCCCAATTTTTTGAATCTCTGATGTCTGTCATGTCTCTATCCTCCATATTACTGATTTTTTTGAATTTAATTCATAGTAACATGGTAGGTTATACTTGTCTAATATAAAAAAGAATGAACTGGTTATTCCTTTTTTTTATAACAAGACTTCTTTTTCAGTCATCTTTTAAAATTCGAAGAGTTTTTTCATCTTTCTCCCCATGAAAAAACTTATCCAATACTTTTTGAAATACATCACATTCAGGCGCTGCCATCAAAAACAACGTCATCGATGATTTCAGTTTCATGTCATCCGGCCATCCCATGACACGAACAGGATCACTGGATTTTATCTCCAGCAGAGTCTGAGATATTTCCAAAAGATTTTTTCTCAGAGTTTTATTCTTCATATAATCTTTTGCTTCGTTTATATCTTTTATAGCATAATACTGAGCAGTCTGACTTCGTCCAAGACCGGCGATCTGAGGGAAAATATACCACATCCAGTGACTTCGTTTCTGTCCTTCCTGAATCTCTTGAAGTGCTGTCTGATACGATTTTTCCTGAGCTGACAAAAATCTATCTAATCCATCTTTCATTATATAGCATCCTCCATTTTCATAATACACCAGCTGTCACAAAACTGATTTGATCATCTTTAGCTCTTCTATTATTTTAAATTCTAAATTTTTCTAATACAACCACATAAGGAAAGACATCTTAAGACAGATGTCCTTCTACTCCTAATTGTTTACCGTAATTTAAAAGAAAGTGAGCTGTTCATATTCCGTGCCTCGTTTCAGCATAATTGGCGTTTTATGTAAGATATGTTCTATGATATGATCATCCAGCAGCCACTGTTTTATCTCTTCTCTTTCTAAAATCAGCGGCATTCTGTCATGGATTGGTTTCACTGAAGGATTTGCTTCTGTCGTCAGAATAACAAAGCGCTCCTGACTATCATACATTCCAAAACACCCTGCCAAGAACAATCCATCGGAATCTATCCGCTCAAAAGTATATTTTTCTTTTGAGCGGGACCATTCATAAAATCCTCTTGCAGCAATTACACATCTTCTATGCAAAATGTTGTCCCGAAACATTTTCTTTTCCATAGCGCTCTCAGCTCTGGCATTGATGACCAGTGCTTTTCTTCCCAATCCCGGAAATCCCCAAACCATATTATGAACAGCTATATGATTGCCCTCTCTGCATAATACAGCAGCACTCTGTGCTGGAGTTACGTCTCTCTTCTGAAATACCTGTTCTTTTTTGCAGTCTGCAAATGATCTTAAAAACCGAATATTTTCTTCATCTTCATAGTATCTTCCGCACATATCTGCCTCTTTTCTGACTTCTATATTTTTTCTTTCATTAATTTATACATTGTTCATCCGGATTCTTTCAATTTTTTATAATCCTGCCCCTTCTGTTTCCGTGTTATTACTCCTTTTATTATGCCTTTATATGCTCCTTTATCCAGTCACAAATCAGGTCAGCTATTTCATAGCTGTTATCTTCCATCATCAATGCGTGAGTATTTCCATAAATCCCCAGCTCCGGCAGTGACATCCATGTGCTGTCTCCACCCATCTCAAGAAGTTTATGATGAAGGTTCCGCATACTTCCTTCCCAGGCAAAGGCCCCTGGCCATTTATAACCATCAATGCAGTATTCTTCTCCTAAAAAATCTCCATAAACGAACAAAAATGGAATATCACGAAAAACAGATACATCTACCTTGCTCACATCCAGATTAGAAGAACTCTCCAGCATGATGACCCCTTTTATATTCTGGACATTCTTAAGAGCCGCTTCCAGTGCAAACAAACCGCCCTGGCTGTGAGCCAAAATAATCATTCCTTCTTTCATGCTGGCAAAATATTGATCATATGCTGCCTGAACCATGGCATTCGATGTAGTCCATCTCGGGACATGCTGCTTCATAAACTGATCGTATTTACTGTAATCGAATCGGCTTCCCTTATAAGGAACCCCTGGTTTCGGTCCCAGCCGATAGGTTGTCCATCGCTCACCGTAACTGTTAAACATTGGCGGTCCCTCATTAATCTCCGGAAACTGTGCCCAAGAAGAACGTCCCCTCTCCACGCCGTCAGAGACATTAACATTCAGCCCATTTTGCAAAAAACGATATTCCCATCCTGGTCTTCCGTCCTGGGTACTCTCCCACAATGCACCGGTAGCGCCGCCTCCATGAATCATACATACCGGATACGGTACAACAGGAGATTCTAATCGCGTATACTGGACATACATCTGTCCCGCCTGAAAATCACCATTTGGATCATAGGTTACCGGAGGTCCGCCCGGCCAGAATCTGGTTTCAATGGGCGCACTCCCCTCAATGGTTACTTTCTTTCCTCCAATGTGATAACTGCCCTTAGATATGATGCTAACTGCTGTCATGCACGATCACCTCGTCTCTTTTTCTTTTTATAATACCACTTTTCTTTTTCTTTTCAAAATTAATTTCACTCTGGAGAAATTCTCTTTTATTTGAAACACTGCAGATTTTATCAGCTGCGGCTCATGAATTTTTTTAACCTGTCTCAGACTGAATTTTAAATTTTTGTTTCATAGAATTTAAGATCAGTTTTATAAATATACAAACTGTTTTGTGCCGAATAAAAATCTGGTCTTTATTTTTTCTCCGTTTTACCGTATATTAATATAGGAAAAGAAATTATGATTTCTTATAACTTTTTAACACTGGATAAGCGAGGTAATAATAATGGAAGAATTAAAACCGATCAAAGAAGGTAAAGTACGTGAAATCTATGATAACGGTGACAGCCTGATCATGGTTGCTACCGATCGTATCAGCTGTTTTGATGTGATTTTAAAAAATGACGTCACAAAAAAAGGGACCGTTCTGACTCAAATGTCTAAATTCTGGTTTGATATGACAGAAGATATCGTACCAAATCATATGATTTCTGTTGACGTAAAAGATATGCCGGAATATTTCCAGCAGGAAAAATTTGACGGAAACAGCATGATGTGCCGTAAATTAAAGATGCTTCCGATCGAATGCATCGTCCGGGGATACATCACAGGCAGCGGCTGGAACAGCTATCAGGAAAACGGTACCGTATGCGGCATCAAACTTCCGGAAGGTTTGAAAGAATCCGACAAATTGCCAGAACCAATTTATACTCCGTCTACAAAAGCAGAAATCGGAGATCATGATGAGAACATTTCTTTTGAACAGAGCATTGATGTACTTGAAAAAGAATTTCCTGGAAAAGGAAAAGAATACGCTGAAAAACTTCGTGATTACACCATCGCTTTGTATAAGAAATGCGCTGACTATGCATTAGAGCACGGTATCATTATCGCAGATACAAAATTTGAGTTCGGTTTAGATGAAGACGGAAATATTATTCTCGGAGACGAAATGCTGACTCCTGACAGTTCCCGTTTCTGGCCGGCAGACAGTTATGAGCCAGGTCATGGACAGCCATCTTTCGATAAACAGTTCGCCCGTGACTGGTTAAAAGCCAATGAACACGATTGGAAACTTCCTCAAGATATCGTTGAAAAAACTATTGACAAATATCTTCAGGCATACAAATTGCTGACAGGAAAAGATTTATAAAAACCAAACGCCCCTCAGACTGTAAACAGTATGAGGGGCCAAATTATAATCTTCGATACTTTTTTTACTATAAAATCATCCTTCATTTCATTGAAGAAACAATATGTTCTTTTAGATAACACCTTAAGATGATATCACTAGTCTTTATGCAGTCCTGCTTGACTGCAGTCGGCATTTTTTTCGAACAAAGTAAAAACAGATTGCCTGCATAATGATTGTAAAAATCCATGAACCTGGGTAAGAAATGAAAAGAAAATATAATGATCTATGATGCGGGAAGAAACCATAGATCCATATGATTCTGGTTCCTACAGTTCCAATTACCGATAAAATCATCGGCACCGCAGAATGTCCCATTCCTCGCAAAGCCCCAGGAATTAAATCCATGATTCCACACAAACAATAAAAAATAGTCGTGATTGATAAAATCTCCATTCCGCATTGAATAACATTACTATCCGAAGTATAAATCCTTAGAAGCTGCGGTCCAAACATATAAGCTCCAACACCCAGAACACCGCCTATAATAACGGACAAAATGATACAATCCAGAAAAACCCGGTCCATACGCTTTTGTTTTCCAACGCTGTAATTCTGACTGGTAAAACTCATACAGGCCTGAGTGACCGCATTGACTGCAAAATACAAAAATCCCAGGATATTATTGGTGGCTGTATATCCCGCCATAGCCGTTGATCCAAACGAATTTACGGATGACTGCAGCATCGCATTGGAAAAGTTGATGACCGTACTCTGAATTCCCGCTGGAACTCCCACCTGAAAAATTCTCTTCAAATATTTCCACTTTACTGTCAGCTTAGAAAATCGCAGCTGATAACTGCCTTCTGTTTTATGCAGACACCATAGGACTAAAATACAGGAGACCAGCTGTGATGCTACGGTTCCAATTGCTACTCCTGCCACGTCCAAATGTACTACAATGACCAGGAGAAGATCCAGCACCACATTAGCAGCTCCGGCAGCCATTAAAAAAAACAGCGGCCTTTTTGTATCTCCCACCGCCCTTAAAACAGCCGCTCCATAATTATAGAGCATAAAAAAGGGCATCCCCATAAAGTAAATCCGCATATATGTTGTAGATTGCCCAATAACATCAGAAGGTGTCCCCATCAGCTGAAGTGCAAGATAAGAAGCTGCACCACCGACAAATGCCATGCAGATTCCACTGATCAGAGCAAATCCAATGGCTGTATGTACCGCCTCCGACATCTCTCTTTTCTTTCCTGAAGCAAAATATCCTGCAGCCAAAACATTGGCTCCAAGAGAAATTCCGATAAACAGATTTGTAAAAATATTAATCAGAGCAGTGGTCGATCCTACCGCCGCCAATGCCTGTCTTCCACTAAATCTTCCTACCACAATAATATCTACCGCATTAAACATAAGCTGAAGCATACTTGAAGCCATCAATGGAAGCGCAAAGGAAATTAGTTTGTCCATAATTGACCCATTACACATGTCAATCTCAAATTTACCTTTTTTCAACGTAATATCCCCTTTCTCCAATTCTTCGATTTTGCCTTGCATATCTTAACTCTTTCATTTCTTTTCGTCAATAGAAAACCCGGATCCAACGATTGATAAATCATATTTTTTCGTTCATCCAGGTTAATCTATATATCCATATTTTATTTTTTATTCTTCAGCTAATTCAATCCGAACGTCATAACTGCCAGCCGGCCATCCATAATACACTTCTTTTACATCATACGAAAATTCCTGGTATTATAGTATCACCAAAATATATATTGATTTTTGTACCCCTTTTTATCACGTGCGCAGACATTTTGGAATCTTCCGTCTGTATCTTGGCACCTTCTGATGCATGTGAGCAATATCAATGTTGCAATGAGAAAAATTATTTTTTCACTCATTACCCCTTCATCTGATTTTTACAGTTTGTCAATTTTTGCTACAGGAATGCACCATTGCACACCTGAAGTACCTGTCCGCGAACCGCTTTTCCCATTTTGCTTGCCAAATACAGACAGGCATATGCCTGATCGATAGCCTCACATTCTGGTCCTGGAAAATAAACATAGTGTCCGCTGTACTGCAGCATTTTATCTCCGCCAGGCTGTTTACCTGCTTTATTGGCAAGATGTGCCGGTGTAATCGTAGCTCCTGGTGCAATTGCATTGCATCGAATATTGGTCTCTACCAGACGCATTGCCACATTTTTCGTCAGCGTGTTCAAGGCTCCCTTTGTAGATGTATAGGTCGCTCCGCAGAATGGACGGTTTCCATTTACAGAAGAAACATTGATGATGACTCCGTCATTTTGTGGGAGAAAAAATTTCAACGCTTCTCTGATATACCTCATCGGACCACCCAAGTTCGTATTCATTACATACATCATCCATTCGTCATCTGTTTCATCAATCATCTTCTGCTCACCAATTCCTGCGTTGTTTACCAAAATATCCAGATGTCCGAACTCCTTTAAGGCAGTTTCAAAAACTTTTTTTGTATCTTCAGTGGAACATACATCTGCTGCCACTCCAACTGCTTTCTGTCCTTTAGCACGAATTCCTTCAACAACCACATCCAATTTTTCCTGTCCTCTAGCTGTCAATACGACAGACGCACCTTCTTCTGCAAACAGCTCGGCAATGGTCTGTCCCATTCCGTAACTTGCTCCTGTTACAATTGCGACTTTTCCCTCCAGCATTTGTGGATCCATTTGAATATTTCTCCTTTCATTTTCACTTCCTGTTTGTTATCTCTTTCTACTTACAATATAATATCCATTTCCTTTATTATCAAATACTTATATAAAATGTGTTTATATGCTTTTTAAGCATTAAATTTTTTGCTATACTAATACTGGATGAATTCAAATATTTAATGCAATATTGAAATTGTAACTGCACATTGGAGGTTTATTTATGGAAATCCGAGTTTTAAAATATTTTCTTGCGGTTGTTCATGAAGAAAGCATCTCCGCAGCCGCAGAATATTTACACATTACACAGCCAACTCTGTCAAGACAGATAAAAGAATTGGAAGAAGAATTGGGAGTTAAACTGCTAAACCGCGGTAAGAAGAACCGAAAAATTACTTTGACAAATGAAGGAATGCTTCTTCGCCAGCGGGCAGAAGAAATTGTAACTCTTGCAGACAAAACACAGACAGAGTTTCTCACTGCAGATGAAATCATCAGTGGAGATATTTACATTGGCGGAGGCGAAACTGATGCTATGCGTCTAATCGCCAGAGCCGCAAAAAAGCTTCAGGAAAATTATCCTCATATCAAATATCACCTGTTCAGCGGCAATGCAGACGATGTAGCGGAACGTCTGGATAAAGGTCTCCTTGACTTTGGTATCTTTATTGAGCCTGCTAATATGGAAAAATATGACTATCTGCGTCTTCCGGCTGTGGACACCTGGGGGCTGCTCATGAGAAAAGACAGTAAACTGGCTCAGCTGGAGCATATTAAAATCGATCATCTAAAACAAATTCCTCTGATCGTATCTCAGCAATCTATGATCAGCAATGAATTTTCCGGATGGGGCAGACATAATTTTGATGAGCTCAACATCGTGGCAACCTATAATCTAGTTTATAATGCGTCCTTGTTAGTTGCAGAAGGATTAGGATACGCGCTGTGTCTGGATAAATTAGTGAATACAACCGGAGACAGTGAACTTTGCTTTAAACCCCTTGAACCTTGTCTCGAAGCCCATCTGAATCTTGTATGGAAAAAATATCATGTATTTTCAAAAGCTGGTGAAAAGTTTTTGGAAAAAGTACAGAATGAATTTCATATCCACATATAAAATTCCCGGAAACGCTGTTTCCAGCATTTCCGGGAATTCTTTTTCTCCATATTCTTAATCTGCAAAATTTCCAGTATATAACTGATAATATTTTCCCTTTGCAGCAATCAGTTCATCGTGAGTTCCTCGCTCAATGATACGTCCCTGTTCCATAACCATAATACAGTCAGAGTTTTTAACCGTTGACAAACGATGGGCAATCACGAATGTAGTACGTCCTTTCATCAGGGCATCCATACCTTCCTGTACCAGTTTTTCTGTACGGGTATCAATAGAAGATGTTGCCTCATCCAGGATCAAAGCTGGAGGATCTGCAACTGCTGCACGGGCAATGGCCAGCAGCTGACGCTGTCCCTGACTCAGATTCGTTCCATCTCCAGTCAGCATTGTCTGATATCCATCTGGCAGACGACGGATAAATCCATCTGCATTGGCAAGTTTTGCTGCATTGATACATTCTTCATCCGTTGCATCCAGCTTGCCATATCGAATATTATCCATAACGGTACCAGTAAACAGATGCGTATCCTGCAGTACGATTCCCAAAGACCGACGAAGATCGGCTTTCTTAATTTTATTAATATTAATCCCATCATAGCGGATTTTTCCATCTGCAATATCATAAAAACGATTGATCAGGTTAGTGATCGTTGTCTTACCTGCTCCTGTCGCTCCAACAAAGGCAATCTTTTGTCCTGGTTCTGCCCAGAGGCTGATGTTATGCAGGACAATCTTGTCATCCGTATAGCCAAAATCTACATCATCTAAAACAACTCTTCCTTCCACTTTCTTATAAGTAATGGTTCCGTCTGCTTTATGTGGATGTTTCCATGCCCAGAGATTAGTTCTGGTATCGCTTTCTTCCAACTGACCGTTTTCATCTTCTTTTGCATTGACAAGTTCAACATAACCTTCATCCAGTTCTGGTTTCTGATCCATTAAATCAAAGACTCTCTGTGCACCAGCTGCCGCATTTACAACAAAGTTAATCTGCTGGCTGACCTGCGTGATTGGGTTTGTAAAACTCTTATTTAATCCTACAAAAGTAACAACCGTTCCAATCGTAACTCCTGCCAATCCATTAATTCCAAGAATTGCTCCAAGAATTGCCATCAGAGCATAACTAATCCATCCGATATTGGCATTGACCGGCATCAGCAGGTTTGCGTAGCTGTTTGCTTTGTTAGTACTATTTCTTAATCTTTCATTTACCTTATGAAAATCTGCCTTGGCTGCTTCCTCATGACAAAAGACTTTTACAACCTTCTGTCCATCCATCATTTCCTCAATAAATCCATCGACTTTTCCAAGATCAATCTGCTGATGAACATAATATCTTCCAGATATGCTGGAGAAATTCTTGGTAACCGTCAGCATAACCAGTGCAGTTATAATAGAAAGAATCGTCAAAACAGGATTCAGCAAGATCATGGTAATAATTGTTGCCGTCATCGTAATCACAGAGTTAATAATCTGTGGAATACTCTGGCTCAATAACTGTCTTAATGTATCTACATCATTGGTATAAACAGACATAATATCACCATGCGCATGAGTATCAAAATACTTGATTGGAAGTGCCTCCATGCGGCGGAACAGATCATCTCTTAAATGACGCATTGTTCCCTGGCTGACATTAACCATAATTCTGTTATAACCATAAGCCGTGATAACACCAACTACCAAAATACAAACTAATCGTGTCAGATCCGAAGCCAGGCCGCTGAAATCTTTTGTTCCATTAGCAAGCATCGGTGTAATATAATCATCCACCAGCGTTTGTGGGAATGTTGCACCAATAACAGTCGCAATTGCTGTAACTAAAATGAAAATAACAACAAACAAAAATGGTATCTTATAATAATGAAGCATATATTTAATGACTCGTTTAATTATCTGAGAAGCTGAACTAAACTGAGCCTTCGTTTTTTTCTTTTTCATGAATCAGTTTTCCTCCTTCCTTTGAATCTATGCCGGCTGATCAAAGTCACCGCTGCCTTCCAGCTGTGAATTATAGATTTCCTGATAGATTGTATTATTCTTTAACAGATTCTCATGGGTATCAAATGCATTGACTTTTCCTTCATCTAATACAAGAATTCTGTCAGCAGATTCCACACTGGAAACACGCTGCGCAATGATAATTTTCGTTGTTCCCGGAATCTGTTTTGCAAAGGCAGCCCGAATGCTGGCATCTGTTGCTGTATCTACTGCACTGGTGGAATCATCCAGAATTAAAACTTTTGGATTCTTTAATAACGCGCGGGCAATACACAGACGCTGTTTCTGTCCGCCGGATACATTAGCTCCGCCACGTTCAATTTTGGTGTTATAGCCATTCGGCATACGGTCAATAAATTCATCCGCACACGCTGCTTTACATGCTTCAATACACTCCTCATCCGTTGCATCTGGATTTCCCCATCGAAGATTATCCAGAATGCTGCCGGAAAACAATGTATTTTTCTGAAGAACTACAGACACTTGATTTCTCAAAACTTCTGTATCATATTTTCGGACGTCAACGCCGCCGACGCAAACAGAACCATCATCTACATCGTACAGCCTGCAGATCAAATTCACAAGACTGCTCTTTCCAGAACCAGTTCCGCCGATGACCCCAATCGTTTCCCCGCTTTTAATATGCAGATTGATATCAGATAATGCATTTTTTCCGCTTCCATGTTTGTAAGAGAAATTTACATGATTAAAGTCAATACGTCCATCCGCAACTTCTTTTACCGGATTTTCAGGATCGTGTAAATCTGGAGTTTCACTTAATACTTCACTGATACGGCGAATGCTTGCCAGAGACATACTGATCATTACAACGACCATGGAAAGCATCATCAAACTCATCAAGAGTGCCATAATATAACTGAATAAACTAGTCAGATCTCCGGTCGTCATAGATCCGCTGACAATAAACTGAGCGCCAAGCCATGAAACAGAAATAATACAAAAATAAACTGCAATCATCATGGCCGGATTATTAAACGCCAAAAGTCCTTCTGCTTTTACGGAAAGATCATAAAGCATTTTAGATGCTTTTGAAAACTTCACATTTTCATAATCTTCTCGGACAAATGCTTTTACAACACGGATTGCAGACACATTTTCCTGAACACTCGCATTCAGATCATCATATCTTCGGAATACCTGACTAAAAATTTTAAGAGTCACAACCATAATAGTGGCAATGACTACCAGCAGGAATATAACAGCAATCAAAAACATCGCACTCAAACGCGGACTGATAATCATACACATAATAAAACTAAAGATCAAAGTCAGTGGTGAACGGACTGCTATACGAATTGTCATCATAAATGCATTCTGTACATTTGTAATATCTGTTGTCATACGCGTTACCAAACCAGGCACACTGAACTTATCGATATTAGAAAATGAAAATGTCTGAATGTTAGAATAAATTGCCTCACGCAGATTTGCTGACAAACCTGCTGCAGCACCGGCCGCATTCTTTCCTGCCAGAGCTCCGAATGTCAGGCTGAAGAATGACATGACTATGATAAGGGCTCCAAAACGATATACGGCAGACATGTTACTGGCTTGCAGTCCTTTATCGATGATAATTGCAGTGACAAATGGCATTAAAATTTCCATGACCACTTCCAGTGCGGTCAGACCAATACACAGAAAGGTCTCCCGCTTATATTGTTTCAGCTGTTGTAAAATTTTCCTCACGGTACATAAACCTCCCATCATTTTTTGTTTTTGCATGCTCCATTTTATTTAACTGTGCAAGGAGCCTCTGCTCCAGATCCCATAACTGCATTTTTTCCTGCTGATCAAGAACACTGCAGATTTCACATTCCATCTGGCTTGCTTTTTCCAAAAGTTTATTTCCCCTTTCTTCAAGCTTTGCCGTTGGGACTAGTTTTTTCCTTCTGCCATCCTTTGGGTTTTCCTGGAGACAAATATAATTTTTTTCTTTTAGTTTTTTAATCAATGCAGACAGCGTTGATTTCGATAGCCCCATTTCATGACTTAATTCTGTAAGATACGTACCTTTTGGATGGTGTCGTAATATGTATGCCATGAAATACGCCTGGACACCGCTGATATCTTTACTTTTCAGCTTTTGTTCCATCTGCGCTGCCAGATTCAGACTGATTTTTTTCATCATGAAAAGCAACTCTTCTGTTCTGAAATCTTCTGTCATCCTTATAAGCACCTCCCTTAAGTTTTTTTCATTGATTTGTTCAGGCTCAAACTGTTCGCTGCCTAATCATCTATCCATAAAAGATTTTAGTGCGTATTCTTACAAATGTAAAATACAAAATAATTATAATCTATAAAAAATTTTTATTAATAACTGATAATTTCCCTGTTTTGCGTATTTTCAGGTTAGTTGAATCCTCCATTCATACATGTTATAATCTATCAAGTCTTTTTATTGTTTATGATTAAAATCGGGTATAAAGGATGGTTATAATATGAATACCGTACAATTAGAATGTTTTATTACTGTTGCAGAACATCTGAATTTTTCAAAAGCTTCTCAAGTTCTTAGAATTACACAGCCTGCGGTCAGTCATCAGATTCAGACTCTGGAAGAAGAATTGAATGTTAAATTATTTCATCGTACCAGCCGGAATGTCTCTCTGACTCAGGAAGGAATCTTATTTTTAGCTGACGCGCAGCTGATCTTAAAAACAGCTATGTCTGCAAAAGACCGGCTGGGAAGATATGAACATTTTATTCCATTTGAACTTGGCTGTCACAATCATATGGAACTAAATCTTCTGCCTCCTATTTTAAAACAGCTTTCTGCTGAATTCCCATTGTTTCGGCCGTCCATTCATCTGGTTCCTTTTCCTTCTATTTTAAGTATGGTAGAAAATAACCAGATTCATGTGACCCTGGGGACAAAAGGCGGACAGCCCAGCTCCACCTTATCTTTTAAAGAACTATACAAAACTCCTATTGCATGTATCTGCTCCCCAGATCATCCTTTAGCACAGTACAAAACCCTGACCAAAAATCAACTAAAATCGAATTTTATCGTCTGTTCTCCCCGCCAGATTCCGGATTCCATTTTTACAATCCAAAGCAGCGTGCTTGTAAATCTGACTCCAGAACAACGTTTTATCACAGAGAGCATTGAAAGTGCCCTGACTCTTGCAAAAGCGCAGCTTGGCTATACCTTATATCTTGATCTTCCTTCTGCCCGGGAAGAAGGTCTGTGCTATATTCCGGTTACGGATCTCCCTGCTATCTCTTTTGGAGCATATTATCGGCATGATTATGATCATCCGGTACTCAAACGTTTTCTTACGCTGCTGTCTCAAAATATAAAAAAACAATGATAACAAAAAACCAGGTACCAGCAGATCAGTATCAAACATTTGCTGAAAATATATCGGAATCCAAAACGAAACGGCAGAAAAAAACTATAACTTTATCTGACATTCATTAAATCTTTATCTTTTACGTTTGTTTTTTTATCTTATGAAAAAGCGATCCATAAATGGCTGCCAGAACCTGCTGAAACAATGTAGCGGTAATAACCGGAAACACTACTTCTGCTGGAAAATAAGTCGAGGCAATCACTGCTCCTGCACTGATATTACGCATGCCAACTCCAAACATCATAGACGCCGTGATTTTTCGGTTTTGTTTAAAAAGCGCTGCCACGATCCAGCCAAGAGCATACCCAAAAGCTGCCAGAATCAAAATTGCAAAAATAATCTCCAGCAGTTCCCGATTCATATGCCGGATATAAGGCGCAGCCTTGGAAGAATTACAAATCTGGATAAGCATCAAACAAATTTTTGAAACCGGAGCAAGCTTTGGAGGCCATGTTTCCCTGACCTTTCCGTTGCTGAACTGATTTAGGCACATAGCTGCGACTGCAGGAAGTGCAATCATAAAGAGTAGTTCCTCTATCATACTGGATGTATTAATCTGCACCCTGCTTCCTACTATCACCCGAAGTGTCAGTGGAATTAGAAACGGCGCAAGCACTGTATCCACAATGACAAGGGATAAAGATAATGCGCTGCTGCCATTATAAATTGTCACCCACATCAAAGCAATTACAGCACTCGGCACCGCAAACTCCAATACCATTCCAGTAATCAGATTGATATTGTCTGAAAAAACCAGACTGCCCGCTCCAAATGCCAGAGCAGGCATGATGATATGAATACATACCATAGACAGAATCAATGGCAGCGGATGCCGGAATACATGGATAATATCCTGAAAACTGGATTTTAAAGCTCCGATAAACGTCATAACTGCAAATACATAAGGAACCAGTACATTTCCATGAATTGCAATATCTGAAAAAATAACACCCAGGATCACACAGACTGGTGTAACAAGGAAAATCCATCTTTCTATGAACTGATTAAATCTTGCTAACATTTTCGTCTCCTTTCTTTTATGGCAGCAAAAAAACGGCATGACTTCATCTATGGAAATACATCACCGTTTTTCTGTTAACACCAATTTAAAACTACACCTTTGCCTGTGGTCTGTCAAGTTTATGAATTCTATGTGTTCTCTATTTTCTTTTCCCTCAATATCCCCAAAACAAGAAAAAAATATATAAATTATTTTCTTGTTTTCAGAAAAATTCCTACGCTTTTATATTTGTCTCCAAGATCCAGAACTTTTTCCAGATTCTGATTCAGAAAATATATATTCTTTTCCCGATTATTTACCTGAATCCAACCATTTTCACTATTTATTGTAATACTATGATTTCCAAACGGAATCAGTTCTTTACCATTCTGATCAAACAAAGCATTGTCCAGCGTAATCTCATTTTGATTATGAACCGCTGACTGACCAGCACAAAGATAGATTGGCTTCGTATCTGTAATAGAAACATTGATATACTTCAAGGGAAGAACTACCGTCCCGTCTTTTCTAATTACCCCTTGATTTCCCGTTTCTCCAACGATTTCTAAATCTCCTTTTTCATTCACAGTGTTCTCTTCATCCATCACTTGACTGTTATCTATTCCTTCTTCTTCACACAATTCTTCTTTACTGCCATATTTTAGAGGAATTACCAGCTCACCCTTTGTATTGACAGCTCCATATTTTGTGTTATGATCATCATACTTTAACACCAAAGCCAAATCTGACTGTTCCAAAAATATATAACTATCATACTGATCAGCTAGTATCTTTCCTTTATCATTCATCAGATATTTCCCTGTATCATCATAAGCCAGAATAAAAAATCCATCTTTACAGGCTTTAGTTTCTTCAATAGAGGTGAATGTGCATGGAATTACTTCATCTCCCCGTTCATTGATCATTCCGCTGTCTCCAGATGCATCTGTTGCTACTGCAAGATATGAAAAATCTTTTCCTTGATATTCCTTTATTTGAGGCTTTACACTGTTCTTTGAGAACAGGAGGATTCCTGCTATGATTCCCGGAACCAAAAAGATAAAAACAGCCAGCGAGATTTTACTTTTCTTTGAGGGTAATGCTGAACTTTTTTCAGTCAGCCGCCACAGGAGCAAAAAAGCAGCGATCCAAACTCCCGCTCTGACAAAATTTTGAAATTTTAGATTATCTGTTATCCTTAGACCAAAAACGACTATTTCCATAATCATCCAGGAACTGATGATCATATTACACAACCACAGAGTTCTGGCCTTCCAGAAAAAACGGTTGAGAAGATATAACACTAATATAACAGCAAAGGAAAGAACAAGTATCATAAATAGAGATATTAAGTTATAGACAGCCCAGCAAGAGTCTTCCTCCATATTATTATACGGAAACAGTGCAGAATAAAAGGATGGATACCACAAAGCCAGTATATGATAACAAAGCAGAGTATATAAAATTGGCCTGGTTCCCTTAATTTTTTTTATTCCAAGACAAAGAGTAACTGCTGCGATCAGGATAGAAGGAAATGGCACTGAAGAATCAATATTAGCCTGCAGTAATCCATCCAGAAAAGACAGCAAAAATAATACAATTCCTGGAATAATAAAATATTTCTTTTTATTTTTTGTGTCCATATTTTTTACCCTCTCTTTTGAATTTATGAATCATCTTTATCTTCGGTACAAATTTTGAAGACTCTATTTTCTCGATGTATCTTTTCTAATTTTTCTAAAGGATTCTACTTGCTTATAACGTTTTCCCAAATTCAAAACTTCTTTCAAATCTTGATTCAGAAACTTAATTCCCGTTTCCCAATCATTTACCTGAATCCATCCGTTTTCACTTCCAACAGAAATATCATGATTTCCAAATGGGATCAATTCCTTCCCAGTCTGATCAAACAATGCCTGATCGATTCTCGCCTCTTGACTACCGTTTATTTCGTAAATATCGAGCTGTTCGGCACAAATATAAACTGATTTTGCGTCTATTAGAGAGACTTTGTAATATTTTAAAGGCAGGATCTCCGTTCCATCTTTTCTGACTACACCCTGCTCTCCTGTTTCTCCGACGATTTTTAAATCATCATCTTCATAGATCGTGTTGTCTTCCTCCACTTCGGTACCATCGATTCCTTCTGCTTTACACAGTTCTTCTTCACTGTCATATTTTAATGGAATCACCAAATCTCCATCAGAATTGACAGCTCCATATTTTCTGCCATTGTAGCGATATTTTGATACCAAGATAAAATTTGAATGTTCCAGCAATACATATTCATCATATTGATCGGAAATTATCTTTCCTCGTTCATTGAACAGATATTCTCCTGTACTATCATAGACATGAATTAAAAAGCTGTCTTCATATATCTTACTTTCTCCAATTGATCCGTACCCACATGAAAAAACTTCTTCCCCTCGTTCATTGATCATTCTTTCTTGCTCTGATCTATCCTCTACTTTTGCAATATAAGAGAAATCTTTTCCCTGATATTCCTTCGTCTTTAGTTTTACGCTGTTCTTTGACACAAAAACAATTCCTGCTATCAATCCAGGAACTAGAAAGATGAAAACAGCCAAAGAAATTTTATTCTTTATTGAAAATACTGCAGCATTTTTTCTGGTAAGCCACCACAGCAGCAAAAAAACAGCAATCCACACTCCACTTTTCACAAAATATGGAATCATCCCCAACTTAAAAACGATGATTCTCATGATCAGCCAGGAAACGATCAGCACATTACACAGCCATAAAGATCTGGCTTTCCAAAAAAAACGATTGAGGAGGAACATCCCCATGATAATAATAACAGAAATTACAAACATTATAACCAGAGATTTCATATCATAAACCGCCCATCCCAGGTCCTCTTCCATATTATTATATGGATATAATATAGAATAAAAAGACGGATACCAAAAAGCCAATATCTGATAGAAAAGAAAAACATACATGCTCATTTTGGCTCCCTTAATTTGTTTTACTCCAAGACAGAGAATCACTGCTGAAATTAAAATATAAATTAACTCTGCACCGGGAATGACCTCAAATTGATCTGATCCATTCCAAAACGACAGCCGACACAGCATAATCCCTGGAATGATAAAATATTTTGCTTCGCTTTTTATCTGCATTTTTTCACCTCTTTCCCATACAATATTCCAGAATCACAAAAAGCCCTTGGGAATCCCAAAAAAGGGATTTCCAAAGACTCCTGCTTATTTTCTCAAATTATAAGATTAGTTTCCCATCTGTTTTGCAACTTCTTCTGCAAAGTTTTCTTCTTTCTTTTCGATTCCTTCACCAGTCTCGAAACGAACGAATTCTTTGATTGTTACGTTTGCATTGTTTGCTTTAGCAACCTGCTCTACGTATTTTCCAACTGCCTGTTTTCCATCTTCAGCTTTTACATAAGCCTGATCTAACAGACATACCTCTTTTAATTCTTTGTTCAGACGTCCGATGATCATCTTTTCGATGATGTTGTCCGGCTTGTCCGGATTTTCGTTCTTAGCCTGAATCTTTAAGATTTCTGTTTCATGATCAATGTAATCTTTGGAAACTTCATCTCTGCTTGTGTATTTTGGAGCAATTGCTGCAACCTGCATTGCAACATTTTTACCCATCTCTTTGATTTCATCGTTAACTACATCAGTAGCAACATGAACTAATACACCGATTTTTCCTCCGGCATGAATGTAAGAAGCAACGAAACCATCTTCTGCTGTCATTTTACTGAATCTGCGGATATTTAAGTTCTCACCGATAACAGCGATTTTTCCGTCTAATGCTTCCTTTACAGTCTTTCCAGCTTCTGCTTTAGATTCTTCTGCTAAAAATGCCTCAATGTCAGCTGCCTGTGTTGTCAGAGCCTGATCTGCAACTTCTGCAACGTATGCCTGGAATGTATCGTTCTTTGCTACGAAGTCTGTCTCAGAGTTAACTTCCACGATAGCTGCTTCTTTTGCATCATCAGAAAGCGCTACTGCTACCAGTCCTTCTGCTGCAATACGTCCAGCTTTCTTAGCTGCTTTTGCAAGACCATTTTCTCTTAAATATTCTACTGCCGCATCCATATCTCCGTCAGTATTTGTAAGAGCCTTCTTGCAGTCCATCATACCTGCACCAGTCATTTCACGTAACTCTTTTACCATTGCTGCTGTAATAGCCATGATCTTTCTTCCTCCTAAAAATAGATTTTAATTATTCTTCATCTTCTGCAGCTTCATCTTCTGCATCAGCATCAATTCCCTGATTTGCTTCGATAACGGCATCAGCCATTGCGGAAGTGATCAGTTTTACCGCACGGATTGCATCGTCATTACCAGGAATAATGTAATCTAATTCTTCAGGATCGCTGTTTGTATCCGCGATACCAACCAGAGGAATTCCTAAACTATGTGCTTCCTGAACACAGATGCTTTCTTTCTTAGGATCTACAACGAAAATCATGTCCGGAAGTCCGCCCATCTCTTCGATTCCGCCTAAGTTCTTCTGTAATTTGTTCTTTTCTTTGTTAAGTTCTAAAACTTCTTTCTTTGGAAGTACGTCAAATGTTCCGTCTTCTTCCATCTCTTTGATCTTCTTTAATCTTGCGATTCTTGATTCAATGGTCTTGAAGTTTGTCAGCATTCCACCTAACCATCTCTGGTTTACGTAGAACATTCCGCAGCGTTCTGCTTCTGCCTGGATAGAATCCTGTGCCTGTTTCTTTGTACCAACGAAGAGGATCTTTCCGCCTTCTGCTACACATTCTTTTACTGCGTTGTACGCATCGTCAACCATACCTACAGATTTCTGAAGGTCGATAATGTGGATACCATTACGCTCTGTGTAGATGTACGGAGCCATTTTAGGGTTCCATCTTCTTGTCTGATGTCCAAAATGAACACCTGCT